>NZ_CP026115.2:4800000-6190190 GCF_009883635.2 Pseudomonas putida | reverse complement strand
TGCGCAAGCTGGTGTTCGGCTTCGTCACCCTCGATGCCATCCCGCTTGAACCCTACTACCGCAAGGCCCGTGAGGCCGGCGAGCTGGAGCTGATGGAGCTCGACGAAGGCATGTTCCAGTGGGGCCTGCGCGCTGCCGGCATGCGCCTGCCGTTCCTGCCCACCCGCTGTGGCCTGGCCACCGATGTGACACGGCTGAACCCGGCGCTGAAGACCGTCCGCTCGCCCTATGACGACGGTGAGGTGCTGCTGGCCATGCCGGCGCTGGAGCTGGACGTGGCGTTCCTGCATGTGAACGTCGCCGACCGCCTGGGCAACTGCCTGGTCACCGGCCCCGACCCGTATTTCGACCACCTGTTCGCCCGCGCCGCCAAGCAGTGCTTCGTCTCCTGCGAACGCCTGGAAGAGCGCCTGCAGCTCGACGCCGAGCAGGCCCGCGCCAACACCTTCGAGCGCTACCTGGTGACCGGCGTGGTGCATGCACCGCTCGGTGCCCACCCGACCTCCTGCCCGTCGGACTACGGCTGGGACCTGGAGCACCTCAAGGGCTATGTCGCCAGCGCCCAGGAAGAGGGCGGCTGGCAACGCTACGTCGAGGCCTGCGTGGCCGGTGGCGAGCAGGCCTACCAGGCGCACAACGGCGGCGCCGCGCGCATGGGCGCCTTGCCCCTTCCCGTGTTCTGAGGATTCCCCGTATGACAGCCACCCAAGAATTCACCCTGGCCGAACTGCTGATCGTGGCCGCCGCCGAAGCCTGGCGCGGCAATGGCGAGGTCATTGCCTCGGGCCTGGGCGTGATTCCGCGCCTGGGCGCCAGCCTGGCCAAGCTCACCCACAGCCCCGAGCTGCTGATGACCGACAGCGAGGCGTTCCTGGTCGAGGAGCCGATCCCGCTGGGCCCGCGTGGCGAACAGGCGCCACGCTACAGCGGCTACCTGAGCTTCGAGCGGGTGTTCGAATGCGTCTGGGGCGGCCGCCGCCACGCCATGATCGGGCCGACCCAGGTCGACCGCTGGGGCCAGACCAACCTGTCCTGCGTCGGCGACTATCACAAGCCGCGCACCGCGATGCTCGGCGTGCGTGGCTTGCCAGGCAACAGCATCAACCACCTCAACTCGTTCTTCGTGCCCAACCACAGCACCCGGGTGTTCGTCAGTGGCGAAGTGGACATGGTCTCTGGCGTCGGCTTCAAGGCCGAGCGCTGGCCCGAGGGCGCGCGCCGCGACCTGATGGACATCCGCCAGGTCATCACCGACCTGTGCACCCTGGACTTCGACGGCCCTGGCCGCGCTGCGCAGGTGCGCACCCTGCACCCGGGCGTGAGCTTCGACGAAGTGCAGGACAAGACCGGCTTCCCGTTGCTGCGCTCGGCGCAGCTGCGCGAGACCGTGCACCCGAATGCCGAGCAACTGGCGCTGATCCGCCGTCTCGACCCCCATGGCCTGCGAGCCAGCGCGATCAAGGGCAACCCGCCCGGCATCCGCGCTGCCTGAGGACACCACCATGCACAGCAGCGACAGCCAATTCGTCAGCCGCGAGGACGCGGCCGTGTACGAGACCCAGGACCCGGTGCTGTATGCCGTGGCCGACGGTATCGCCACGCTCACCCTCAACCGCCCGGCGTTCAACAACGCGCAGAACTCGCAGATGACCTACGCCCTGGACGCGGCCTTGCGCCAGGCGGTGGACGACGACGGCGTCAAAGTCATCGTGTTGTGCGGTGAGGGCCGGCACTTCTCTGCAGGCCACGACATCGGCACCCCCGGGCGCGACATCAACAAGCCGTTCGAGCGCGCCCACCTGTGGTGGGACCACACCAACAAGCCGGGTGGCGAGCAGCTGTATGCCCGTGAGCAGGAGGTCTACCTGGGCATGTGCCGGCGCTGGCGCGAGTTGCCCAAGCCGACCATCGCCATGGTCCATGGCGCCTGCGTGGCCGGTGGGCTGATGCTGGCGTGGGTCTGCGACCTGATCGTCGCCAGCGACGATGCGTTCTTCCAGGACCCGGTGGTGCGCATGGGCATCCCGGGGGTGGAGTACTTCGCCCATCCCTATGAGCTGAACCCGCGCATCGCCAAGGAGTTCCTGTTCTGTGGCGAGCGCATGAGCGCCGAACGCGCCTACCAGATGGGCATGGTCAACCGCGTGGTACCGCGCGACCAGTTGCAGGCGGTGACCTACGCCCTGGCGGCGAGCATCGCCCGCCAGCCACGCATGGGCCTGGCCCTGACCAAGCAGGCGATCAACCACGTCGAAGACCTGCAAGGCAAGCGCACGGCCATGGATGCGGCATTCGCCTGGCACCACTTCGCCCATGCCCACAACGAGCTGCTGTCGGGCGACAAGCTCGGTGGTTTCGATGCCAAGGGTATGGCCCAGGCCAACAAGCAGGCGCTGCGCGCCGAAGGGGGCGAGCGGTGAGCCGCTGGATGAACACCGCGCTGACCGAGGCGCTGGGCTGCCGCTACCCGGTGGTGCAGACGGCCATGGGCTGGGTGTCCGATGCCAACCTGGTGATCGCCACCACCCAGGCCGGCGGCTTCGGCTTCCTGGCCGGGGCGACGATTGCCGCCGATGCGCTGGAGGCTGAGATCCGCAAGGTGATCGACGCCACCGGCGCCAGCAACTTCGGCCTCAACTTCCATATGTTCCAGGACAACGCCGCGCAGTGCGTCGACCTGGCCATCCGTTATCGCCTGCGCGCCGTCAGCTATGGACGCGGGCCGGATGCGCAGACCATCGCTCGCTTCAAGGCGGCCGGGGTGTTGTGCATTCCCACCGTCGGCGCCCTCAAGCATGCGCTCAAGGCCCAGCAGCTGGGCGCCGACCTGATCACCCTGCAGGCGGGCGAGGGCGGTGGCCATACCGGTGGCGTACCGGGCTCGATCCTGTTGCCGCAGGTACTGGCAGCGGTACGCGTGCCAGTGATCGCCGCAGGCGGGCATTCCACCGGGCGTGGCCTGGCCGCCGTGCTGGCGGCCGGTGCCAGTGGCATCGCCATGGGCACGCGGTTCCTGATGACCCGCGAATCGCCGACCCCGGCCAGCACCCTGGCACGCTACCTCAAGGTCGACGACCCGCAGCAGGTGCGGGTGACCACGGCAGTGGACGGCATGCGCCACCGCATGATCGAGAACCGCTTCATCAACCGCCTCGAACAGGCCGGGCCGTTTGGCCGCCTGCGCATCGCGCTTGCCAGCGCCTGGCAATGGAAGCAGCACACCGGCATGAGCCTGGCGCACATGGGCGCGGTGTTCGTGCGCGCCCTGCGCGAAGACCCGGCGGCGCTGTCGCAAGTGGTCATGGCCGCCAACCAGCCGGTGCTGCTGCAGCGCTCTATGGTCGATGGCGAGCCGGACGCCGGCATCCTGCCCAGCGGCCAGGTGGCGGCGGCGATCAGCGAGCTGCTGAGCTGCCGCGAGGTCATCGACGGCATCGTCGCCGAGGCCAACCAGTGCCTGGACGCCTTGCTCGCCCGCTGCCCGGCCGAACCGTCGGCCACCCCCAATGAAAGACTTGCCCCTAGCGGAGAACGCGCATGAACCCGGCCTTCACCACCCAGATCGACCAGGGCATTGCCGAGCTGGTCATCGACAAACCACCGGTCAACGCCCTCGACAGCCAGCAATGGCGCGCCCTGGCCGCGCAGATCAGCGCACTGGGCGCCAACCCCGAGGTGCGCGTCATCGTCATCCGCGCCGAGGGGCGCGGCTTCTGTGCCGGGGTCGACATCAAGGAACTGGACGCCCACCCCGAGCGCATCGTCGAGGTCAACGCTGGTAACTACGAGACCTTCAAGGCCGTGCACCGCAACCCGGTGCCGGTGATCGTCGCCGTGCACGGCTTCGTGCTGGGCGGTGGCATCGGCATCACCGGCGCCGCCGACATCGTCGTGGCCGCCGACTGCGCGCGCTTTGCCCTGCCGGAAGTGGACCGCGGTGCCATGGGCGGCGGCGCCCACCTGCAGCGGCTGTTCCCGGTGCAGAAGGTGCGCTACCTGTTCTTCACCGGCGACAGCATCGACGCCACCCAGGCCCAGGCCTACGGCTTCATCGAGCGGGTGGTGCCCAGGGCGCAGCTGCGGGAAACGGCCCTGGAGATTGCCGCCCGCATCGCCGCCAAGAGCCCGGGGATGATCCGCATCGCCAAGGAGGCCTTGAACGGCATCGAGGACGGCAACCTGGAAGACAAGTACCGCTGGGAGCAGGGCTTCACCTTGCAGGCCTACACCAGCCCCGACTCGGCAGAGACCCGCCGGGCGTTTGTCGAAAAACGCGACGCCAAGTTCTGAGGGAACGCCATGCAACTGACCTATACCCCCAAGCAGCAGGCCTTTCGCGCTGAAGTGCGGGCGTGGCTCGCCCACAACCTGCCAGGCGAGCCGCTGGCCAGCTATGACACCCGCGAAGGCTTCGAACAGCACCGGGCCTGGGAAGCGAAGCTGTTCGAGAGCCGCTGGTCGATGGTGATGTGGCCCGCCGAGCTTGGCGGGCGCGGCTGCGACCTGACCGAATGGCTGATCTTCGAGGAAGAGTACTACGGCGCCGGGGCGCCGATGCGGGTCAACCAGAACGGCCAGCTGCTGCTCGGCCCGACCCTGATGGAGTTCGGCACCGCTGAACAGAAGCGCCGCTTCCTGCCGCGCATGGCGGCCAGCGTCGACATGTGGGCGCAGGGCTGGTCGGAGCCCAACGCCGGCTCGGACATGGCGGCGATCACCAGCAAGGCGCTGCTCGACGGCGACCATTACGTGCTCAATGGCCAGAAGACCTGGTCGACCCGGGCGATCTATGCCGACTGGCTGTTCGGCCTGTTCCGCAGCGAGCCCGGCTCCAGCCGCCACCATGGCCTGTCGTTCCTGATGGTGCCGCTGGATGCGCCCGGGGTCAGCATTCGCCCGATCAAGGCGCTCAACGGCAAGGACGCCTTTGCTGAAGTGTTCTTCGACGACGTGCGCGTGCCGGTGGCCAACCGCATCGGTGCCGAAGGCCAGGGCTGGCATGTGGCGATGGCCACCGCCGGCTTCGAGCGCGGGCTGCTGCTGCGCTCGCCGGCGCGCTTCCAGTACACCGCGCGCAAGCTGGTGGAGCTGTTCAAGGCCCACCCTGAAAGCGCCGCGCGCGACCCGGCCCTGGGCGATGCGGTGATCGACTGCTGGATGGGCGCCGAAGCCTATGCCTTGTCGGCCTATCACACGGTAGGGCGGCTGGCCCGTGGCGAGCAGATCGGTGCCGAGTCGAGCATCAACAAGATCATCTGGTCCGAGCTCGACCTGAAGATGCACGAAACCGCCATGCGTCTGCTGGGTGCCCGTGGCGAGCTGCTGGCCGGCGCAGCGGCGGGCTGGCTGGAGGGCTTTCTGTTCGCCCAGGCCGGGCCGATCTACGCCGGCACCAACGAGATCCAGCGCAACATCATCGCCGAGCGCATGCTCGGCCTGCCCAAGTAAGGACCAGGCCATGGACTTCACCTTTACCGATGACCAGCTGTCGTTTCGCGAAGCCATCAGCCGTTTCCTGATGACCGAAGCCGCCCCGGAGATGCTCCGGGAAATCTGGGAGACCGACGCCGGCCGCTCGCCGGACCTGCGCAACCGCATCGCCGCCCAGGGCCTGACCGCGCTGTCGGTGCCCGAAGCCGAGGGCGGGCTGGGCATGGACGATGTGGCCTGGGCGTTGATGACCCAGGAGCTGGGCTACTACGGCATCCCCGACTCGCTGGCCGACACCGCCTACGTGGCCGCCGGCCTGCTGGCCAGCCTCGACCCCGGCCACCCGGCGCGGGCCGAGCTGCTGCCGCGCATTGCCGAGGGCAGCGTGCGCCTGGCGATCAGCCATGGCATCAACCCGCTGGTCAGCGATGCCCAGCTGGCCGAGGTGCTGATCCTGCCGGCGGGCGACGACCTGCACTGGGTGTCGCGTGCGGCGGTGGATGTGCAGGCCAACCCGAGCATCGACGCCTCGCGGCGCCTCGGCCAGGTGAGCTGGAACCCGACGCCGCAGACCCTGCTGGCCAGTGGCGAAGAGGGCCGGAGCCTGCAGGCGCAGCTGCTCGACCGAGGCGCGCTGTCGGTGGCCGGCCAGTTGCTCGGCCTGGCTCAGCGCATGCTCGACCTGTCGGTGGACTACGTGGCCCAGCGCAAGCAGTTCGGCCGGCCGATCGGCAGCTTCCAGGCGGTGAAGCATCACCTGGCCGACGTGGCACGCCAGATCGAGCAGGCCAAGCCGGTGCTGTACCGCGCCGCCCATGGGCTGGCCCAGGGTGAAGCGAACGCTTCGGTGTGGGTTTCGCAGGCCCGCCTGGCGTGCTGCGAGGCCAGCTGGCTGGCGGCGCGCCAGGGCATCCAGGTGCATGGCGCGATGGGGTACACCTGGGAAGTCGACCTGCAGATGTTCATGAAGCGGGCCTGGGCGCTGGACGCGTCCTGGGGCGACCGCGGTTTCCACAAGTCCCGTGTCGGCGCCTTCCTGTTCGCCGACAACACCCGGCTCGGGCCGGGGCATACCTTCGAGGAGTAGAGCATGGCACAGGCATATATCGTCGATGCACTGCGCAGCCCCACCGGCAAGCGCAAGGGCGCGCTGGCCGAGGTGCACGCCATCGACCTGGGCGCGCATGTGCTCAAGGCCCTGGTGGCGCGCAATGCCATCCCGGCCGAGGATTACGACGACGTGATCTTTGGCTGCGTCGACACCATTGGCGCCCAGGCTGGCGACATCGCCCGCACCAGCTGGCTGGCTGCGGGGTTGCCGCTGTCGGTGCCGGGGACCACCGTCGACCGCCAGTGCGGTTCGTCGCAGCAGGCACTGCACTTTGCCGCCCAGGCGGTGATGAGTGGCACCCAGGATGTGGTGGCGGTCGGCGGCGTGCAGACCATGACCCGCATTCCGATCGCCTCGGCGATGCTCGCCGGGCAACCGCTGGGCTTTGCCGACCCGTTCAGCGGCAGCGAGGGCTGGCGTGCGCGCTTCGGCACGCAGCCGGTCAACCAGTTCTATGCCGCGCAGCGCATTGCCGACCATTGGCAGATCAGTCGAGAGCAGATGGAGGCATTCGCCCTGGAAAGCCACCAGCGGGCGTTGGCGGCCATTGCCAGTGGGCGCTTTGCCCGCGAGATCGTCGGTTACCAGGAGCTGAGCGTGGATGAAACGCCGCGCCAGAGTAGCCTGGCGAAAATGGCCGAGCTACAGCCGGTCGATCCGCAGTTCCCGTCGATCACGGCGGCAGTGTCGAGCCAGACCTGTGATGCATCGGCGGCCTTGTTGGTGGTCTCCGAGGCTGCGCTCAAGCGCTACGACCTGACCCCGAGGGCGCGCATCCACCACCTGACGGTGCTCGGCGACGACCCGATCTGGCACCTCACCGCGCCCATCGCCGCCACCCGCAGGGCGTTGCAACGCAGCGGCCTGCGCATGGCCGACATCGACCGGGTGGAAATCAACGAAGCGTTCGCCTCGGTGGTGATGGCCTGGAGCAAGGAACTTGACTACGACCCGGCCCGCACCAACGTCAATGGCGGCGCCATCGCCCTCGGCCACCCGCTCGGCGCGACCGGCGCCCGGTTGACCACCACGCTGCTCAACGAACTGGAATGCAGCGGTGGCCGATATGGCTTGCAGACCATGTGCGAGGGCGGCGGCCAGGCCAACGTGACGATCATCGAGCGCCTTTGAGCTGCGCTCTTCATTCCAAGCAAAAGGATTCAGACATGGCGATATGTGAAGGCCGCACCGTGATCATCACCGGTGCCGGCGGCGGGCTGGGCCGCGCCTACGCACTGGCATTTGCCGCGCAGGGCGCCCAGGTAGTGGTCAATGACATCCGCGCCGAGGCGGCCCAGGCGGTGGCCGAGGAGATCCGCGCCAGCGGTGGCCAGGCCATCGGCAACAGCGACGACATCACCAGCCTGGCCAGCGCCCAGCGCATCATCGATGCCGCGCTGGCGGCGTTCGGCGAGGTGCACGTGCTGGTCAACAACGCCGGGGTGCTGCGTGACCGCATGTTCATCAGCCTGGAAGAAGACGACTGGGACCTGGTGATGCGCGTGCACCTCAAGGGCCATTACTGCCTGGCCAACCTGCTCGGGCGCCGCTGGCGCGACCTGGCCAAGGCCGGCACCCCGGTGGCCGGGCGGATCATCAACACCAGCTCCGGGGCCGGCCTGCAGGGCTCGATCGGCCAGTCCAACTATGCCGCAGCCAAGGGCGGCATCGCCGCGCTGACCCTGGTGCAGGCGGCGGAGCTTGCGCGCTACGGGGTTACCGCCAATGCCTTGGCACCGGCAGCACGCACGGCCATGACCGAAAGCGCGATGCCCGAGGTGGTCAAGGCGCCGGTGGACGGCAGCTTCGATGCCTGGGCGCCGGAGAACGTCGCGCCGCTGGTGGTGTGGCTGGGCAGTGTCGAGTCCGCCCAGGTGACCGGGCAGGTGTTCGAAAGCCAGGGCGGGCGGATTTCGCTGGCCGATGGCTGGCGCACCGGCACCACCCAGGACAAGGGCGGGCGCTGGCAGGTCGAGGAAATCGGCCCGGCCGTGGCGCAGATCCTGGCCCAGGCACCCGCGGCACAACGGGTCTGGGGCAGCTGATCAGCGCCTGCAGACCTTCGACTTGAGGAAACCCCCCATGAAACACGTTCCCCCTTATGTACCTGGCCACCAGTTGCTGGCCGGCAAGTCGGTGCTGATCACGGCTGCTGCCGGTGCCGGTATCGGCTACTCGGCGGCCCGGCGCAGCGCCGAGGAAGGCTGCCGGGCACTGATGATTTCCGATGTGCACCCGCGCCGTCTTGAAGAGGCGGTGGCGCGCCTGAAAGCGGAAACCGGCCTGCAGGCCATTCATGGCCAGCTGTGCGACGTCACCGTTGAGGCTGACGTGCAGGCCCTGGTCGACCGTGCCGAGGGCCTGCTGGGCGGCGTCGATGTACTGATCAACAATGCCGGGCTCGGCGGCCAGAAGGCGGTGGTCGAGATGACCGACCAGGAATGGTCGCGGGTGCTGGATGTGACCCTGACCGGCACCTTCCGCATGACCCGGGCGATGCTGCCGCACATGCAGCGGCGCGGCGCCGGGGCCATCGTCAACAACGCCTCGGTGCTGGGATGGCGGGCGCAGAAGGAGCAGGCCCACTATGCCGCGGCCAAGGCCGGGGTGATGGCGCTGACCCGCTGCAGCGCGCTGGAGGCGGCCGAGCATGGCGTGCGCATCAACGCGGTGTCGCCGTCGATTGCCCTGCACGATTTCCTCAAGAAGGCCTCCAGTGAAGCGTTACTGGCCAGCCTGGCCAGCCGCGAGGCCTTTGGCCGCGCCGCCGAGGTCTGGGAGGTCGCCAACGTGATGATGTTCCTGGCCAGCGACTATGCGTCGTACATGGTCGGCGAAGTGTTGTCGGTCAGTTCGCAGCAAGCCTGAGGAGCGCCCCTATGAGTCATGTCTTCAACAGTGCCCAGGCCTTGCTTGCCGCCGAGGGCACCGACCTGGGTCACAGCGAGTGGCTGACCATAAGCCAGCCGCGCATCGACCTCTTTGCCGAAGCCACGGGTGACCACCAGTGGATCCATGTCGACCCGGAACGCGCCGCGCAAGGCCCGTTCGGTGCCTGCATTGCCCACGGCTACCTGACCCAGTCGCTGGTCAACCTGTTCCTGCCGCAGTTGCTGACCCTCGACAACCTGGCCATGGGGGTGAACTACGGCAGCGACCGGGTGCGCTTCCCGGCGCCGGTGCGCGTCGGTGCGCGGGTGCGTGGCCATGGCCAGATCCTGCGTGCCGAACAGCTGGCCGACAGCGTGCAGCTGGTGGTGCGGGTCAGCGTCGAGATCGAAGGCGAGAGCCGCCCAGGCTGCGTGATCGACACCATCAGCCGCTACACCTTCAACCCCGTTACCGAGTGAGCCGTCATGGACCAGAATGAAGCCGTCATCGTTGCCACCGCCCGTACCGCGTTGGCCAAGTCGTTCCGTGGGTCGTTCAACGATACCGAGGCCCCTGTACTGGGTGGGCACGTGGTGCGTGCCGTGGTCGAGCGCAGCGGGGTCGAGGCCGCGGCCATCGACGATGTGATCATGGGCGCCGCCGTGCAGCAGGGCACCCAGGCCTACAACATCGGCCGGCTGTGTGCCTATACCGGCGGGCTGCCCCACAGCGTGCCGGGCATGGCCGTGGACCGCATGTGCGCCTCGGGCCTGATCAGCATCGGCATGGCCGCCAAGGGCATCGTCACGGGCGAGCTGAACATTGCCATCGGCGGTGGCGTGGAGTCGCTGTCGCTGACCCAGACCAAGCACAAGAACAGCTACCGGGCCCAGTCCCAGGCGGTGCAGGCGGTGATGCCGGACGCCTATATCCCGATGCTGGAAACCGCCGAGATCGTGTCGCGCCGTTACGGCATCAGCCGCGCTGCGCAGGATGAGTATTCGCTGCAGAGCCAGCTGCGTACCGCGGCGGCCCAGCGTGACGGGCTGTTCGCCGAGGAACTGGTGCCGCTGGAGGTCGACAAGCTGCTGTTCGACCAGGACGGCCAGCCTGCCGGGCATCAGCGGGTGCGCGTCGAACGTGACGAATGCAACCGCCCGGGCACGCGCCTGGAAGACCTGGCCGCGCTGAAGCCGGTGTGGAAGGACGGCAAGTGGGTGGGCCATGGCGAGTTCGTCACGGCGGGCAATGCCTCGCAGTTTTCCGATGGTGCATCGGCCAGCCTGTTGATGAGCCGCGCCGAGGCGCGCAGGCGTGGGCTGAAGCCGTTGGGCATCTATCGCGGCATCGCCCTGGCGGGTTGTGCGCCGCAGGAGATGGGCATCGGGCCGGTGCTGGCGGTGCCCAAACTGCTCAAGCGCTTCGGCTTGGGGGTGGCGGACATTGGTTTGTGGGAGATCAACGAGGCGTTTGCCTGCCAGGTGCTGCATTGCCGGGATGCGCTGGAGATCCCGCCAGAGCGGTTGAATGTGAATGGCGGGGCGATTGCCATTGGGCACCCGTTTGGCATGTCCGGGGCGCGGATGGTGGGGCATGCGTTGTTGGAAGGGCGGCGGCGCGGGGTGCGGTATGTGGTGGTGGCGATGTGTATTGGTGGCGGGATGGGGGCGGCGGGATTGTTTGAGTTGCCATGAACCTGGCTTGGGATTTTCAGCGCCTGTGAGATCGAGCGCCGCCCGCGCGGCGCATCGCGAGCTGCGCTCGCTCCTACGTTTGTTTCGGGCCAGTAATGCCTGCGACAGGCGCGCGCGACAGCCTTGTTGGTACGACGCGATATCGAGCCATGCGCCAAGGCGTTCGCGCGCAAATCCCACAGGAATAATTGGCCCGAAACAAACGTAGGAGCGAGCAAAGCTCGCGATGCGCCGCGCGGGCGGCGCTCGATCTCATAAGCGCCACACCTCTAAAGGCGAACACCCCCGCGCTACCCCATTTGGACGATGCACCCAGCCCACCCCACCCAGATCATCCAGGCATAATTCCAAGAGGGTCACCCAATGAAGCCTGCCTCGCGCCAGCTGACCGGCTATGTCATGAGCGCCATCGTCATCGCCGCCGTGGTCTTTGCCTTCGCCCCCCGTCAACCCGCGCCCCTGGCGGTCACCGAGGTGCTGGCCGACCGGGTCCAGGTCAATGCGCTGATCAGCAGCGGTAACCGGCTGATCGCCGTCGGTGAGCGCGGCACTCTGCTGGCCAGCCGCGACAGCGGCCGCAGCTGGCAGGCCAGCCAGCCTGATGCCGGGCGCGAGGTGACGCTGACCGGCGTGGTCGCCCTCAGCGACCAGGTACTGGTCGCGGTCGGCCACGACGGCTGGATCCTGCGCTCGGGCGATGCCGGCCAGACCTGGCAGGAAAAACACTACGACGCCGACCTCGGCGAGCCGCTGCTGGGCGTGTGGAGCGCAGACGGCAAGCAGGTGGTGGCCTACGGCAGCTATGGCAAGTTCCTGGTCTCCGACGATGCCGGTGAGCACTGGGCCGCGCGCGAAATGCCCGGTGACGGTGCCCACTTCAACGGCCTCGATGGCGGCGCCGACGGCCGCCAGATGCTGGTTGGCGAGCAGGGCCTGGTGCTGCGCTCCAGCGATGGCGGCCAGCACTGGCAGCAGCTGCCGGCCTTCTACAATGGCTCGCTGTTCGGGGTGGTGCGCCTCTCGACCTCGACCTGGCTGGCCTACGGCATGCGCGGCCATGTGTTTCGCAGCCGCGACTTCGGCGACAGCTGGGAGCGTATCGAGGTCGGCAGCAACCAGCCGATCTACGGCCACGCGCGGTTGCCAGGGCAAGCCGGGCTGGTGCTGGTGGGGGGCGGCAGCCGGCTGATCAGCCTGGATGCCGAGGGCTACCTGCTCGGCATCGAACAGCGCAGCGGCTTGGGTACCTTGACCTCGGCGGTGGGGCTCAATGGCCGGCACCTGCTGGTGGCCGGTGAGCGCGGCGTGTTCCAGGGCGCACAGCCTGGCATCGCGCTGAGCACGCAACCGGGGCACTGATGCGGCCCGTCGCTTGAGGTGCGTTAGTCCGAGCGGACGATGCTGCTGCCGCGAGGGCCTATCGATACTGGGCCACCGCTATCGGTAACCAAGGAGAACAACAATGACCGAGAGTATTCTGGCGCGTCGCGGCCTGGCCCTGGGCCTGCTGCTGGTGGTTGCGGCGCCGGGTGTGGCGCTGGCCGCGCCCGAGGATGTCGAGCGCCTGGGCAAGGACCTGACCTGCCTCGGCGCCGACCCCAGCGGCAATGCCGACGGCAGCATCCCGCCATTCTCTGGCAAGTGGCTGGGTGTTCCGCCGCACGTTGCGTTCAAGGGCACCGGCCAGCACCCGGTCGATCCGTACCCTGATGAAAAGCCCTTGTTCGTGATCACCGCCGACAACCTCGGGCAATACGCCAATGCCCTGTCCGACGGGCAGAAGGCGCTGTTCAAGTTGTACCCGGCGACCTACAAGATGCCGGTCTATCCCAGCCACCGGGACTTTCGCTTTGACGATGCGGTGTGCCAGGCCACCCGCGAGAACGCCAGGCTGGCCAAGCTGGTGGACGACGGCGAGGGCGTGGTCGGCAAGACCGGCGGCACGCCATTCCCGGTACCGCGCAGCGGCCTGGAACTGCTGAAGAACGCTTCGACCTTCACCTTGCGCGCCTGGACCGAGGAATACACCTCCGACAACGCCTACGTGCTCAAGAGCGGCAACATCAACTGGGGCCGCGTGCATTCGCGCAACCTGGCGCCGGCGCTGGAACCGGGCAAGGTCGGTGACACGGCGGGCAACTCGTCGTTCTACCTCAACGAAACCCTGTTGCCGCAACGCGACAAGGGCGAGATCAACACCGGCACCGAGTTCTGGAACGACAAGACCGAACCCCGCCAGGCCTGGCGCTACGACCCGGGCACACGGCGGGTGCGGCAGTCGCCCGGCTATGGCTTCGACATGTCGTTCCCGGGCAGTGGCGGCTCGATCACTGTCGATGAGGTGCGCCTGTTCAACGGCTCGGGCCAGCGCTACGACTGGAAGATCGTCGGCAAGCGGGAAATGTTCATCCCCTACAACGCCTACCGCCTGCATGCGCCGGACCTCAAGTACGCCGACCTGCTCACCCCCGGGCACATCAACCCGCAGGCCATGCGCTACGAGCGCCACCGGGTGTGGGAACTGGAAGGCACGCTGAAGCCGGGTTACCGCCACTTGTACGGCAAGCGCAAGCTGTACATCGACGAGGACACCTGGTTCCCGATGCTGGCCGACAACTACGACACCCGTGGCGAGCTGTGGCGGACCTCGATGGTCAACTACTTCTATGCCTACGAGTCGCAACGGCCCCAGGCCGGCGTCGGCCTGTACCACGACCTCAACGCCGGCAGCTACCTGGCATTCAACCTGATTAACCAGCAGCGCACCGGCTACCTGCTCAACCGCCCCGGCTTCAGCCCGCGCGACTTCGGCCCGGAGGCGGCGCGGCGCTTCGGCCAATGAGCAACGGCCTAGTCCGATTGAAGGATGAGGGCCGGGCACGGCTGCTCAAAGATAGCGGCCAGGCAATCCCCCCGGAACCGCAGGGGTATTGCCGGTGATTGGCGTACCCCCTACAGGAATAACAAGAACATGACCAAACTCGCCGAACTCTCCATCGACAGCGCCCAGCGCACCCACCGCTACGCCCGGGGCTGGCATTGCCTGGGCGTGGCCGACGACTACCGGGATGGCAAGCTGCACACCCTCAACGTGTTCGGCACGCGCCTGGTGGCGTTTGCTAACAGTGCCGGCGCCATCAGCATTCTTGACGCATTCTGCCCGCACATGGGCGCCGACCTGTCCCAGGGCACCATCGAGAACGACACCGTGGTCTGCCCGTTCCACCACTGGAAGTACGACAACAGCGGCAAGTGCGTGGACATCCCTTACTGCAAGCGCATACCGCCCAAGGCCAAGACCCGCAGCTGGCTGACCTGCGTGGAAAACAACCTGCTGTTCGTCTGGAACAACCCGGAAGGGCGCCCGCCGAAGGAGGGCGTGGTCATTCCGCACCTGCCGGAGATGGACGACCCCGAGTGGATCCACGACTGGAACATCGACACCATGCTGATCGAGACCAACCCGCGCGAGCTGGTCGACAATCTGGTCGATGCCCAGCATTTCGGGCCGGTGCACGGCACCCCGACCAAGTATTTTGCCAACGAGTTTGAAGGGCATATCGGCCGGCAGATCTTCCATGGAGACTCCGAGCGCCTGGGCGGCGATTTGATTGCGCCGTCGGCCTACTACGGGCCGGCCACCCACTTCACCGAGCTGAGCTCGATGTTCGGCGAGGTGCGGGTGCACGCGATCCTGCTCAACAGCCACGTGCCGGTGACCCCGGACAGCTTCGTGCTGCGCTTCGGTTGCATGGTCAAGCGGGTGCCGGGCCTGACCGACGAGCAGAACAGTGAGATCGCCAAGGCCTACGTCAAAGGCAACCGCGATTCGTTCTACCAGGACGTGGATATCTGGAAGCACAAGGTGCGCATCGACAAGCCGGTACTGGCCGAAAACGACGGCCCGGTGTACCAGCTGCGCGAGTGGTACCAGCAGTTCTTCACCGACGAGGACCAGGTGCCGGCAAGCATGGCCGAGCGCCGCGAGATCATCACGGTGGATGAACGCTGAGTGCCAGCGCCCTGCCAGCCAGCCTGGCAGGGCGGCAGATCGAGAGGTGGGTCATGAAGCTACAGCGCTTGCTGGCGTACTGCGTGCCGCTGTCGGTGGTGTTGATCATCGGCCTGACGTTGCTGGCCTCGGCCGCGCCCGAGTCTGCCGGGGCCAGGGCGTGCCGGCAGATTCCGGGTTGCACGAGCATCCTGCCGAGCTTCCAGGGTTTCCCCGGGGTTCGCTGAGCGGTGCAGATGCCACGCAAAAGCCCGGCCCTCGTTTGAGGGCCGGGCTTTTGCGTGCGTGGATCAGGCCAGCTGTTCCAGTTCGGGAACGGCCTCGAACAGGTCGGCGACCAGGCCGTAGTCGGCCACCTGGAAGATCGGCGCTTCTTCATCCTTGTTGATCGCGACGATCACCTTGGAATCCTTCATGCCGGCCAGGTGCTGGATCGCGCCGGAAATACCGACGGCGATGTACAGCTGTGGCGCAACGATCTTGCCGGTCTGGCCGACCTGCATGTCGTTCGGCACGAAACCGGCATCGACCGCGGCGCGCGAGGCACCTACGGCAGCGCCAAGCTTGTCGGCCAGGCTGTACAGGTGCTTGAAGTTGTCACCGTTGCCCATGCCACGGCCGCCGGAAACGACGATCTTGGCAGCGGTCAGCTCTGGGCGGTCGGACTTGGCCAGTTCTTCGCCAACGAAGACCGAGATGCCGGCGTTGTGCGCAGCAGCGACAGCTTCTACAGCAGCCGAACCACCTTCGGCAGCCACGGCGTCGAAGCCGGTGGTACGCACGGTGATGACCTTGACCGAAGCGCTCGATTGCACGGTGGCAATGGCGTTGCCGGCGTAGATCGGGCGCTTGAAGGTGTCGGCCGATTCAACCGAGATGATCTCGGAGATCTGGTCAACGTCCAGCAGCGCGGCAACGCGTGGCAGGATGTTCTTGCCGTTGGTGGTGGCCGGGGCCAGCACGTGGCTGTAGCCTTTCGCCAGCTCGACGATCAGCGGCGCGACGTTTTCCGGCAACGCGTGGGCGTAGGCAGCGTTATCGGCAACCAGCACCTTGGCCACGCCAGCGATCTTGGCAGCAGATTCGGCAACGCCGCCGACGTTTGCGCCTGCGACCAGCACGTGGATATCACCACCGATCTTGGCGGCAGCGGCGACGGTGTTCAGGGTGGCCGGGGCTATGGCACCGCTAATGTGTTCAGCGACAACCAGAATAGTCATTGGATCACCTTCGCTTCGTTCTTGAGTTTCTCGACCAGTTCGGCCACCGATTTGACCTTGATGCCCGCGCTTCGGGCAGCCGGGGCTTCAACCTTCAGGGTCTTGCTGGTAGAGGTGAGGGACACGCCCAGCGCTTCTGGCGTAACGGTTTCCAGCGGCTTCTTCTTCGCCTTCATGATGTTCGGCAGCGACGCGTAGCGTGGCTCGTTCAGGCGCAGGTCGGTGGTGACGATGGCTGGCAGGTTCAGCGCAACGGTCTGCAGGCCGCCGTCGATTTCACGGGTGACGTTCAGCTTGTCGCCAGCCACTTCGACCTTGGAGGCGAAGGTGCCCTGGGCGAAGCCGGTCAGCGCGGCCAGCATCTGGCCGGTCTGGTTGTTGTCACTGTCGATGGCCTGCTTGCCGAGGATCACCAGCTGCGGCTGTTCCTTGTCGACAACGGCTTTCAGCGCCTTGGCCACGGCCAGGGCATTCAGCTCGTCAGCAGCTTCGACCAGGATGGCGCGGTCGGCACCCAGGGCCAGGGCAGTACGCAGTTGCTCCTGGACGGCGACCGGGCCGACCGAAACCACCACGACCTCGCTGGCGATACCCTGTTCCTTCAGGCGCACGGCTTGTTCCACGGCAATTTCGCAGAAGGGGTTCATGGCCATCTTGGCATTTGCCAGGTCGATACCGCTGTTGTCCGCCTTGACGCGAACCTTGACGTTGTAATCGACCACTCGCTTGACGCTTACCAATACCCTCATAGGTTCTCCAGTCATTGATGGTGGGGCGGCGGGGAGGGGGTTGGCAGCGACGGTAGCGCAGTGTTGGCGGGGGCGGATCGTCCGTTTCAACTAGCGGGGCTGGCGCTGATTGCGCTGAAGGCGTCATGAGCATGACTAAAGGTTCTGTGAAATCAATTCAGTTCCACTCGCTCAGACCCTCAACCTAGAATACGTCTCAATTAAAAGCTTTTTACGTATTCGAGTGAGACGGTCGATCATGACGTGCACAGATTTCCAGTTTTCCATCAACAGCATTTGTTTCGACGAAAACTATTGCCCGGCCGAAACAACGCGCCTCACGACCAACTTCGCCAACTTGGCGAGGGGGGCGAGCCGCCAGGAAAATTTGCGCAATACTTTGCAGATGATTGACAACCGCTTCAATGCCCTGGCGCACTGGGATAATCCCGAGGGTGATCGTTACACGGTCGAGCTGGAAATTGTTTCTGTCGCCATGAGCCTCGGCGACGACAATAACGATCAGGCATTGCCGTTGATTGAAATCCTGAAGACGAACATCGTCGACCGCACCACGGGCGAGCGCACCGCAGGCATGGTCGGCAACAACTTCTCATCTTACGTGCGCGATTACGACTTCAGCGTTCTGCTGCTGGGGCACAACAAAAACCAGGCCGCCTTCAGCACGCCCGAGCATTTTGGCGAGCTGCACGGCAAGCTGTTCAAGAGCTTCGTCAACTCGGCAGCGTATAAAGAACACTTTGCCAAGCCGCCGGTTATTTGCCTGAGTGTTTCCAGCAGCAAGAAGTATCACCGCACTGAAAATCAGCACCCTGTGTTGGGCCATGAATACCAGCAGGATGAATATTCGCTGACGGATGAATACTTCGGGAAAATGGGCCTGAAGGTCCGTTACTTCATGCCGCCGAACAGTGTTGCGCCCTTGGCGTTCTATTTCACCGGCGATTTGCTGGGTGACTACAGCAACCTTGAGTTGATCAGCACCATCAGCACCATGGATACCTTTCAGAAGATCTATCGGCCGGAAATTTACAATGCCAACTCCGCGGCAGGCAAATGCTACCAGCCCAGCCTGCAGCACCAGGATTATTCATTGACGCGCATCGTCTATGACCGCGAAGAACGTAGCCGGCTGGCCATCGAACAGGGGCGCTTTGTCGAAGAGCACTTCATCAAGCCCTATCAGGCTGTGCTCGAACAATGGTCCGCTCATTACGCGTGCTGAATTACCAGGAATACAAGGTCATCCGCCATGAAAAAACTGTTACCCACTTCCACCGCCGGCAGCCTGCCCAAGCCTTCCTGGCTGGCGCAACCGGAAACACTCTGGTCGCTCTGGAAGTTGCAAGATGAAGCCTTGATCGAAGGCAAGCAGGATGCGCTGCGCCTGGCCCTGCAAGAGCAGCAGCACGCCGGTATCGACATCGTCAGCGATGGCGAGCAAACCCGTCAGCATTTCGTCACGACCTTCATCGAACATCTCGATGGTGTGGATTTTGAAAAACGTGAAACCGTCAGGATTCGCGATCGCTACGATGCCAGCGTGCCATCGGTGGTGGGCGCCGTTGCGCGTCGCAAGCCGGTCTTCGTCGAAGACGCCAAGTTCCTGCGTCAGCAAACTTCGCAGCCGATCAAATGGGCGCTGCCAGGCCCGATGACCATGATCGACACGCTGTATGACGCGCATTACAAGAGCCGCGAAAAGCTGGCTTGGGAGTTCGCCAAGATCCTCAACCAGGAAGCGCGCGAACTCGAAGCGGCCGGTGTCGACATCATCCAGTTCGATGAACCCGCCTTCAACGTCTTCTTTGACGAGGTGAACGAGTGGGGGGTGGCCACACTGGAAAGGGCGGTCGAAGGCCTGAAATGCGAAACGGCCGTGCATATCTGCTATGGCTATGGCATCAAAGCCAACACCGACTGGAAGAAGACCCTGGGTTCGGAATGGCGGCAATACGAAGAAGCCTTCCCCAAGCTGCAGAAGTCCAGCATCGACATCATCTCGCTGGAATGCCACAACTCCCATGTCCCCATGGACCTGATCGAACTCATCCGTGGCAAGAAGGTGATGGTCGGTGCCATTGACGTGGCGAACCACACAATCGAGACCCCCGAGGAAGTCGCCAATACCCTGCGCAAGGCGCTGCAGTTCGTGGATGCCGACAAGCTCTACCCCTGCACCAACTGTGGCATGGCACCGTTGCCACGGCGCGTGGCCAACGGCAAGTTGAGTGCCTTGAGTGCGGGGGCAGAGATCGTCCGCCGCGAACTTGCGCGCCAATAAGCCCCCGACCGTCAGGATTTGCCATGTCACTTCTCAGTACGGCCATCGAGCCCGTGAGCTTTCGCCAGGCGCTGGGGCACTACGCCTCCGGCATCACGGTGATCACCTCAATGATCGAGGGCCAGCCGATCGGCTTCACCTGCCAATCGTTCTACAGCGTATCGGTGAACCCACCGCTGGTTTCCTTCAGCGTGATGGCCGGCTCGGCCAGTTATCCCGGTATGCGCCAGGCGGGTCGGTTCGCGGTCAACATCCTTTCCGGCGAGCAGGTGGGGATTTCCAACCAGTTCGCCCGCAAGGGCACTGACAAGTGGCAGGGCGTCGACTGGCAGGAATCGCCGCTGGGCAATCCGCTGATTGCCGGCAGCCTGCACTGGCTGGACTGCGAGCTTCACGCCGAACACGTTGCCGGTGATCACCTGATCGTGATCGGTGAGGTGAAGGCGTTGAAGGTGCAGGACGCTGCGGCGACGCAACCCTTGCTGTATTTCAAAGGACAATATTGCAACCTTGCCGCCCATGGCGCGCTGTGAGTTTGCCGGCTTCCCATGATTGATCTGAGACACCTGCGCACCCTGCATGCCCTGCGCGAAACCGACAGCATGCCCGACGCCGCCGAGCGCCTGCACCTGACCCAGTCGGCGTTGTCGCACCAGTTCCGCGAGCTGGAAAACCGCGTCGGCATGCCGGTGTTCGTGCGCAAGTCCAAACCGGTGCGCTTCACCACCGCCGGCCTCAAGCTGCTGCAACTGGCCGACCAGGTGCTGCCGCTGATCCGCACCACGGAGCGCAACTTGAGCAAGCTGGCCAACGGCACGGCCGATCGGCTGCACATCGCCATCGAGTGCCACAGCTGCTACCAGTGGTTGATGCCCTCGCTGGACGAGTTTCGCGGCGCCTGGCCGGAGGTTGAGCTGGACCTGGCATCGGGCCTGTCGTTCGCGCCGCTGCCGGCCCTGGAGCGCGGCGACCTCGATCTGGTGGTGACCTCCGACCCGCTGCCACTGCCTGGGATCACCTACGTGCCGCTGTTCGGCTACGAGGCGATGCTGGCCATCGACAAGCATCATGCGCTGCGCGACAAGCTGCATGTGGAACCCGCCGACATCGCCAGCCAGACCCTGATCACCTACCCGATCGAACGCAACCGCCTGGATATCTTCACCGGCTTTCTTGACCCCGCCGGCATCGAACCGGCTCAGGTCCGCACCGCAGAAATGACCGTCATGATGATGCAGCTGGTGGCCAGCGGCCGTGGCGTGTGCTGCCTGCCCAACTGGGCGGTGCACGAGTACACCTCGCGTGGCTATGTGATCGCCAGGCGCCTGGGCGAGCATGGCCTGCAGGCGACGCTGTATGCTGCGGTGCGCAGCGACATGCTCGAAGTGCCTTACATGAGCGATTTCCTGCTCACTGCAAAAGACATTTCCTTTGCCACGCTGGAGGGCGTGAACGCGGTGACAGGGCGCTCTGCCTGACATCCACGCTCCTGGCGCTGGTGTGAGGTCAGTCTGCAGCGTAGGCGAAATGCAGCCAGGATGAGGTTCAGTTCACCAGCACTTCGTCCAATGCCTGCTCAAGGGTGCTGACCGTGCGCTCGATGTTGTGCAGTTTTTCCAGCCCGAACAGGCCGATGCGGAAGGTCTGGAAGTCGGCGGGCTCGTCACATTGCAACGGCACGCCGGCGGCGATCTGCAGGCCGTGCTCGGCAAATTTGCTGCCGTTCTTGATGTCGGCATCATCGGTGTAACTCACCACCACGCCCGGGGCCTGGAATCCCGCTGCGGCCACGCTCCTGATGCCTTTGCCGGCCAGTATGGCGCGTACCCGATCGCCCAGCGCCTGTTGTTCGCCGCGCAGCTTGTCGAAGCCATAGGCTTGCATTTCGTTCATCACGTCGTTGAACCGCGCCAGTGAATCGCTGGGCATGGTCGCGTGGTAGGCATGCCCACCCTGTTCGTAGGCCTGCATGATCTGCAGCCACTTTTTCAGGTCGCAGGCAAAGCTGCTGCTCTGCGTCTGCCCGATGCGCTCCAGGGCCAAGGCACTGAACATCACCAGGGCGCAGCAAGGGGAGGCGCTCCAGCCTTTCTGGGGTGCGCTGATCAGCAGGTCGACGGCGCACTTTTGCATATCGACCCACAGCGTGCCTGAGGCGATGCAGTCCAGCACGAACAGGCCACCCACCGCATGCACGGCGTCGCCGACGGCCCGCAGGTAATCGTCGGGCAGAATCATCCCGGATGAGGTTTCAACATGGGGGGCGAAGACCACCTGCGGCTTGTGCGCTTCAATGGCCGTCAGCACTTCGTCCAGGGGAGGAGGGGCGTAGGCCGCCTGGCGACCGGTTTCGACCGGCCGGGCTTTCAGCACCGTGGTGGCCGCCGGGATGTTGCCCATCTCAAGGATCTGGCTCCAGCGGTAACTGAACCAGCCGTTGCGGATCACCAGGCATTGCTGGCCGGTGGCGAACTGCCGCGCTACCGCTTCCATGCCGAAGGTGCCGCTGCCTGGGACTACTGCAACGGCCTGGGCGTTGTAGACCTGTTTCAGGGTGCTGGAAATGTTCCTCATCACGCCCTGGAAGGCCTGCGACATGTGATTGAGCGAGCGGTCGGTGTAGACCACCGAGTACTCGACCAGCCCTTCGGGATCAATGGCGGGATAGATCTTGGACATGGGGTGACTCCTTTCGGCAGGGAGGTTGCGGCAGAGATATCAGTGGTATCGACCTTGGCCCAGGATTTGGCAAATGACAAGGTTGGGCGGGGCTGATTGCAGGCACCGCATACTCCCTTCGCCTGCTCTGAAGGTGGGTCAACGAATCGTGAGCGGCCTGTACACTGATAAGGTACGGTTCATTGGCTGTCGCGAGGGGCAGCTGTCAGGGGGATGGTCAAAGAGGTTGATGTTTTCAACCTCCCCGTTTATGTACTTCTTTCCTGTTGACTTACGCGGCTGGCGCTGGCCTGCATGATTTCAATAGCTATTAATATTGCTCTCCTAATCAGGCTCTTACGCTTTTGGATGCGGATGGGCAGTATGATCGAGACGGCGATGTACCCGTCCGATATGGGCGCATGTGGGAATCGGCAGTGATGCGTAGTCGTTCATTTATTTCGCTGATCCAGACATGAATTTATCCCTTTTGTAATTAATGACTAGCAAAATGGCCGTGCACCTCTTGGGGTGCCATCTTGGGGAAGCTGCACGCTAACGCAGGGCGGTTAATGACACTCAAGAAGTCCGTTAAGTAAACTATTTTCGCCTGCTTTAAAAAACAAGCTATGCTTTTAGCTCAAGCAAAGCAAGACAGCACCTTGCGATCTTAGAAATGCATTCCTTACCTCATCTATAAAGCGAAGCTTCAAGCAAAGCATCAGGTAAAGTTGGAGGGTTGGAAATGGTAAGAATCAGAGAAATAGTAGCGTTGTGCTTTTTGCTAAGCTTCAATTCAGCCTCGGCTGATCAAACATACGACTGCTCAGTACTAGATCCTCGTGTCGAACTATCCTCAAGCACAGAGGGGAAAGTTAAAGCTACCGCAGAAACAACCTTGAAAATTGCTAAAGCCGAAGGTGAAATTAGTGGAAAAGTATCGTCGGCGACTCAGAATATTCAAAAAGACTTCCCGCTATCAGAAAAAGCTAACGCTACAAACAGGTTTCTTTATTTGTTCTGTGAGATGATGTCAAAAGAGAAATTTAGTCCAGATCAAAAATTTGAAATGTATAAAATACTTTTGAATCGTTTTGTACCTGAAGAGGCTGGTAGTTCATCTGGCCAGCAAAGCTCTAGTGTGAAGAGCCAATCTGCAACAAAGTCAGCAAGTAAGGTGACTATTCAAAAAGCAAATCCCGCAGTTGTACCCGTCTCCCCCACTAATCAATCGACGTCAATGGTTTCTGTCTCTCCACCTCCTCAATCCAATAGAGACGCTTTTTTTGCAGGAAAATCAATTTCAGTTAATTGGTCGCCGAGAATCAGCAAAAGAGTTCAGCCAATAAGAATAATACTCACCTTAAAAAACAGCAAGCTCATAATAAGTAGTCTTTATTTTAAAATGACCCAGAGCCCGGAATTGAAAGAATTCTATTCGATCGAAAAAGAACCTCCTCGTGCGCTCATCGTTTTTCAGATACATGATCAAGGTTCGTTGGTGGCGACTGAAACATACTGCTGCTGGCGCAATATTGATTTCTACCCAGATTTCCCGACTATATTTAGCTTTAATGATAGGACCCTCATAATGGATTTTCCATTTAATCGCTTGGATGTGCAAAAGAAAATTACAATCTACTACGACTTGATCTTTGCCAGAGGCGACGGCGTAGGAAACTCTGCGTCAGGTAAAAGATTTGATGCAGATGTCAATAGTGACGAAATCTGGAGGCTGCTTGATTCTGGTACGATTTTAAACTGAGGAGCCACGACTCATCTCAAGTCAATGTGAATTCAATTGATAACCAATGCCTCGAGAGCTTGGGGAGTCATGCTGGGTATTAAAGCGTGGCCGCTAATTTAATGCAGTGATTAACGCAATGTGGTTTTTCTCTTTGAAATCTTATTGCCTGGCTTCGCGCGGAAAGTATGTGAGCACTTTGCGCGAACAACTTTGATCTGGCCGACGAAGAACCAGATGTCGCCCCAGGTCCAGTCGCTCGCACTTTCGAAGGTGAAGGTCTGCTGGATGGGCGGGTCGACCTTGTAGTTCTTGCCCCAGAGATAGGTCAGGCTTTCATTGTGCCAGAGCAGCGGCCCATCGTTGACGGTCGGCCCTGGCGCCATGTTGCCAGCAGGCCACTCGCGATCAGCAGCGAAGCCAGGGAGCGTTCGATGTTCATGCGCCTCACATTGCGATTTGACAATCCCATTCGCTAGTTTGCCCGGAGGTGGCTGTCAACTGCTGCGGGCCTTCAGAGCCAGCAACGGCTGTTCTTCCACCGGTAGTCGGAACCCGTTGGCATTCTGCATCGATCGCGTTGCGCTATCGGCCTTCTCCGCTATGGTGTGGTGAGCCATACACATAAGACTAAAGTCGTAGGAGGGCGGCATGCGGATTCGCGGGGATGTGTTCTGGAACTGGGCAGATCCGATACTTCACCATCGGGCTCACGGAGAAACCCTGGACGATGGCACGACCATCGATGTCCAGGTACGACTGTCGCGAACAGGCAACACGCAAATGTTCATCGGCGTTTACGCCGGCTGCGGCATGGCGCTGCATGAAGAAGCCTTTGCTTCAAGGCCTGGCGAGTCGATGACCCAGGCGCTGGCCTGGGGCGTGGGGCAGGCGAGACGTGTCGCCGTCGAAGGGCCGCCTCGATTCAGGCAGGCGGCTTACGCTTGACTTGACGTGCTGAGAGGGTGGCCGTTCACTTCACAGGCACTTCAGCGATTGCGCCGGGTCGACGAACCGGTACCCCTCGGTGATCAGCCCATCGACCTTCAGCGCCGTGCGGTTACGCTCCGCCTGCTCACGCATGGCCGCTGTGACATTGACGTTCAGCTCGATCTGCCGGGGCGTGAAGTCGGCATCCGACTCTTTGACCGGGACCGCCGATTTCTGCAACTGGGCAAAACCCTGCTCGGAAAGCTGCACCGGGTTGATATTGCGTTGCACGTCCCGCTCGCTGCGCGGGTTGTTGCTGCGGATGGTGAAGTCCGGCTGGGCGACGCGGCCCGTGGGGCTGTAGAAGATCGAGGTGGCGAGCCGGTCCAGGGCGCAGTCTTCTTCCTTGCGCCGATGCACCAGATCACGCACCGGGCGTTCGGGCAGCGCCAGGCGGGTGATGCCGAAATCGTTGATCGCACCCAGAATCTCGCGGTGGTCGTCCGCCACCTGGATCTCACGACGCGGCGGCCAGAAATCGAAGTTGCCATGGCCACCCCACCAGCCGCCGACATGGATCGCGAACATCTCGGGGTAGACCTTGCGCTCGGTGCGGCGCATCGGCTTGATGTCATAGAAGCACATGCACGCCAGCTGGATGAGGTGGGTCGCCCCTAGCGCGGCCAGTGGTTCGTAGATGACGATGCCGAAGCGATCATGGGCGTTCCAGCCCGGGAACACATCCCACATGCTGGCCGGTTTGTCTGCGCACTCGACTTCGTAGAAGTCCGAGCTCAAAGCGTTGATCACGTGCATATCAGTCCCTTGCCGAGGCGATGGCCGACCAGTAGACGCCCGGCAGCGCCTGATTGCATTTCAGCGCGCGCCTTGTTGTCGACAGATCGCGCCGCCGGTTGGCTGATGAGCGAGTCTTTGCAGGAAAGCCGGGTGAGGCGTTCACCGGTTGCATCACCACGAGTCAGCTGCTGGGCAGTGCCAGCCAGGCCGGCTGGCCAATCGAAAGTTGCAAGGCATCGCGCAGCTGAATGACCCCTTCGAGTGCCAATGCCTGAGCCGAATAGCACAGGCCGATGCGCCGACGCATGTCCAGTTGCGGCAGCGGTTCGGTGCGCACATCACGCTGCTCTGTGGCCAGCGATTGCGGCACGATCGCCGACCCCAGCCCGGCGGCTACCAGTTCCAAAGCCAGTGCAAAGGTTTCGGCTTCGGCCACCGGGACGCCATCGTAGAATGGCTGCAGCCGCTGATGGCTTGGCAGTGCGGGGCAGATGATCCAGCGTTCATGCCCGTCGCTGGCCAATGGCAGGGCCCGCACGAACGGGTCACTGAGCAAGGGTAGAAACAACTCATCCTCACAACGCAATTCTTCGCTGGCCAGCCGCGCGGCGCCCATGCAGCCGGTCACCAACTGCAGGCGCACGGCAGGTGTGATGGCTGCCGCAGCCAGCACAAGCTGCTTCACCGTCACCGAGCTGACATCGTGCTCCACGCCGATCTGCAAGGCTGCACAGGCGCGGTCGCTGCGAAACCGGGTCAGCAGCCTGCTCGCCTCGGCGACCATGCGCTGGGCTTCGGGGTAGAGGGCACGCGCATCGTCGGTGACCTCCACGCCCCTGGGCCGACGCACGAACAGTGTGGTGCCCAGTGCATCTTCCAGTGCCTTGATGCTGCCCGACAGCGCCGGCTGGCTCAGGTGTATGGCGCGTGCGGCGGCGGTGATATTGCGTTCTTCGAACACGGCGATGAACGCACGAAGCTGACGATAATCCACGGGTTACCCATAAGTTCTGCCGATGGCAGCCACAAGAATATCCCATTTTTCGTGGTTTTAACCCTTACCTATACTTGCCCTGCGTTTTATCAATAGGCACTTCGAATATCAGGAGTTTCACCATGACTACCCATAAACCCCTGGTCGTGATCAGCGGTGCCAGCTCCGGCATTGGCCTGGCCACCGCCAGGCTGCTGTCCAGCCGCGGCCACGCGTTGCTGCTGCTGGCACGCCGCCTGGAGCCGATGCTGCAACTGCAACTGCCCAATAGCCTGGCGCTGTCGGTCGACGTGACCGACCGGGCGGCGGTGCTGGCGGCGGTCGGCGAGGCCGAACAGCGTTTCGGCCCGGTGGATGCGATCATCAACAACGCTGGCGTGATGCTGCTGGGCAACATCGCTACCCAGGACCCTGGCGAATGGGACCGCATGCTCGACATCAATGTGCGTGGGCTGCTCAATGGCATCCATGCCGTGGCTGCCGGCATGGTCGCGCGCAAGCAAGGCACCATCATCAATGTCAGCTCCGTCGCCGGGCGCAAGACGTTCCCCAACCACGTCGCCTACGTCGGTACCAAATTTGCTGTCAGCGGCCTGTCCGAGAACCTGCGCGAAGAACTGTCGCCGAGCAATGTGCGGGTGATCACCATCGAGCCGGGCGCCGTGGATACCGAACTGCTGAGCCATACCAGCGATGAGGGCATCAAGGCGGGCTACGACGAGTGGAAGAAAGACATGGGCGGGGTACTGAGCGCCGAGCACATCGCTGAGGTGATCGACTTCGCTTACGGCCAACCGCAATCGGTCTGCGTGCGCGAGATCGTGGTCTGCGCCACGCGCCAGCAGCAATAACGGCAGACGGCTCAGAAGATCACCGTGCGCCGATGTTCTGCGGTCGCCACCACCTTGCCACGCTTGAGCACCATCAACCGCGCTGGCAGGTCGAGTATCACATCGCTGACCGCCTGCGTGTCCACCAGCACCAGGTCGGCGTCGTTGCCCACCGCCAGGCCATAGTTGTGCAACCCCAAGGCCTTGGCCGGGCGGGTAGTGAGCATCGACAACACCGTAGCCTGGTCATCGGCGCCGCCCAGGTGGCAGGCCGGCAGGGCGAGTTGGGCGATGTTCAGCAAGTCGCCGGTGCCATACGGGGTGAATGCATTGCGAATGTTGTTGGTGGCCAGGCACACGTTCACGCCGCCATCGCGCAGTGCCCGTACCGGGGTCAGTGTGCGCCGTATGTTGTGGCTGTCGCCGCGCGCCCCCAGGTGCAGGTCGGTGGCCGGCAGGCACATCACGCTGATGTCGGCCTCGCGCAGCAGTTCGATGATGCGCGCCTGCCGCTCGGGTTCGACTGCGGCCAGGCTGGTCAGGTGGCCGACGCAGACGCGGCCGTGGTAGCCCTCGGCGAGGGTGCGGCGGGCCACGTACTCGATGGTCATCTGCTCGGCGTCATCGGCGAAGTCCTGGTGGAAGTCGATGTCCTTGCCGTAGCGCTTGGCCAGGTCGAAGACGAAGTCGATGTGATCGAAGGGGGATACGTCGTTGTAGGGAATGCCGCCGACGACATTGGCGCCTTTTTCCATGGCCTCGACCATCATCGCCTTCATGCCCGGCAGTTTCAGGATGCCTTCCTGGGGGAACGCGACCACCTGGATGTCGATGATGTCGCGAAACTTCTCGCGCAGCTCAAGCACCACGTCGAGGCCGGTGAAGCCTTGCACCGGGTCGAACTCGGCATGGGCGCGGACATGGGTGCTGCCCGCCTGCACGAGGGCGCGCAGCACCTGGGTCGAGCGCTCGAGGATATCCTCGCGGGTCAGCATCGGCTTGAGCGCGGCGGTGACCGCGATCGCCTCCTTCAGGGTGCCGGAGCGATTGGCCTTGCGCTGCATGACGTTGGCCTTTTCAAGGTGCAGGTGGCCTTCGACGAAGCCCGGAATCAGCACATTGCCGTTGGCTTCGATTTCCTGCGCCGCGCGTGCGGCAATTGCCGGGGCGATCTGGGCGATCTTGCCGTCGTGCACGGCCACGTCCAGCAACGGTTGCGCGTCGTCGATGCGCACGTTTCGAAAGATGAGATCCATGGGCATTGCTCCTCGCATCGGGTCGGGCCCGCCGCCTTCTGGCGGCGAGCCGGTTACAGCAGGATCAGAACGGCTTGGTCGGCAGGTATTTGCCATCCAGGGTGATCACGGCGCGGGAGCCGCCTTCCGGGTCGTCGACCTTCTTCACGTCCAGCTTGAAGTTGATGGCGCTGATGATGCCGTCGCCGAACTTTTCGTGGACCAGTGCCTTCAGCGTGGTGCCGTAGACCTGCAGCATCTCGTAGAAGCGGTAGATGGTCGGGTCGGTCGGGATGCCGTTCTGCATGCAGCCGCGGATCGGGATGGTCTGCAGCAGGGCGATGCCGTCAAGGTCGAGGCCGAGCTTGTCGCCCACCACCTTGGCTGCGTCGGCCGGCAGCGGGTGCTGGCCAAGCAGGGCGGCGGTGACGAAGGCTTCGGACAGGCCGGTGCCCTCGGTGATCTGGGCGTAGGACAGGTCCTTGCGAGCCTTGGCCATGAGGATGACTTCGGTCAGGGCCTGGCGAACGCTCTGGGTAGCTTGCGACTGGATCATGGGGTTATCTCCGTGGGTGGAAAGCAGGGTCAGGCAACATGCCTGGCTTGATGGGAAACGGCGTGTACCTCGGGGTTGTCGGCGAGGGACACGAAGCTGTTGGTGCGGCCATCGAAGGCGTCGATGCGGCCGCTCTCGATGTCGTAGATCCAGCCGTGCAGGGTCACCCGGCCTTCTTCGAGGGCCAGGCGCACCGACGGGTGGGTCTGGATATTGGCCAGTTGGGCGATGACGTTCTCGCGCACCATGGTCGCGACCTTGGTCGGCTGGTCCGGGTGCTGGCGGGCTTCGTTGACCACCCGGGCGGAGTCGGCGTAGCGCAGCCAGCCGGCAACGGCGGGCATGTGCTCCAGACACTTGCAGGTGGCGATGGCGGTCATCGCGCCGCAGTCCGAGTGGCCGCAGATAACGATGTCGGCCACCTGCAGTGCGGCGACGGCGTATTCGACCGAGGCGGAAACGCCACCTGGCTCAGGGCCGTAGGAGGGCACGATATTGCCGGCGTTGCGGATGACGAACAGGTCGCCGGGCTCGCGCTGGGTGACCAGCTCCGGCACCAGGCGGCTGTCGGAGCAGGAGATGAACAGCGCCCGTGGGCTTTGCTGGGTGGCCAGGTCCTTGAACAGCTTGACCCGCTCCGGGAAGGCGTCGCGCTGGAATTTCAGGAAACCGTCAATGATGTCTTTCATGGCTGCTGCCTCAGTGTCGCGGTGTGTTGAAGCAGAGATTACGGAGCGTTTGGCATAAGGTAAAAGTCTCATTTATGATCTATGCCATCAGATTATCTTATGTGAGTAGCCATGCTTGCCCGACACATCCAGTACTTCCTCGCCGTGGCGGCGCACCACAGCTTCACCAAGGCCGCAACGGCCCTGCATGTGTCGCAGCCAGCGTTGTCGCAACAGGTCCGCCAGCTGGAGGAAAGCCTGGGGGCCCAGCTGTTCGATCGCTCGGGGCGTACCACGCGGCTGACCGATGCCGGGGAGGTCTACCTGGCCTATGCGCGCCGGGCCGCGCAGGAACTGGAGGAAGCCAGGCGCGCCATTCATGACGTGAGTGACCTCAGCCGCGGTTCGCTGCGGGTGGCGGTGACGCCGACGTTCACCACCTACCTGGTCGGCCCCTTGGTAGAGGCGTTCCACAACCGCTATGGGAACATCACCCTGAACGTGCGTGAAATGTCCCAGGAGCGCATGGAAACGCTGCTGCTCGCGGATGAGCTGGACGTGGGGATCGCCTTCGAGGGCACCCAGGCCCAGGACATCGAGGCCAGCCCGCTGCTGGTCGAGACGTTGGCGTTGGTGGTCAACCGCCGGCACCCTTTGGCCCAGGCAACGTCCATCGGGCTGGAGGCCTTGAGCGCAGAATCGTTGGTGCTGCTTAGCGGCGAGTTTGCTACCCGCGAACAGATCGACCGCTTTTGCCAGCAACATGGCATTCACCCGCAGGTGCGGATGGAAGCCAACACCATCAGTGCGGTGACCGAGATCGTCCGTCGCACGACCCTGTCGACCCTGTTGCCTGCGACCATCGCGCTGGCCCATGACGACCTGGCCGCCATTGCGCTCGACCCGGTCCGCCTACAGCGCACGGCCGTACTGATGCAGCGCAAAGGCGCCTATCAGAGCGCTGCGGCGCGGGTGTTCGTCGAGATGGCTACACAGGTGGCTGCGCAACTGGGCAATTGAACCGTGCGTCGCTTGGGTCAGCTTCGTGCGGCGAAGCGCAAGGCCTGCGGCAGGGCCAATGCCCACACAGGTGCCAGGATCAGCGCGGTTTTCAGCTGCCCCATTGGCAATTCGACCTCGGCCAGTCGGGCGCCGGCCAGGTAGGCCAACGGGCCACCAAGCAGGCCCAGCAGCACCGGGAGCCACGCGGGTTGGCCGAGCCCTGCCAAGCTATGACGCATGCCGCTGGCCAACACCAGCCACAGCAGTGCCAGCCAAAGCGGCAACGGCCACGGGTTGAAACTGAACACACCGAGCATGCCCAGGGTGCTGTCCAGCAGGCAGCCGGCTGCCGCTACCCAGAGCAGCACGCGCAACTCACCGCGCGGGCTCAGCCAGAGGTGCAGCAGCAGGCCGACCATCACCACCAGTAACAGCCAGGGCCTGTGTGCCCCCAGTACACACAGCCACCAGCCAGCCTGCAACCACAGCGCGTTGCCCAGCAGCCAGCCACGGCGGACCACGTTCAGGCACCCGGTAGCGGCGCCCGCCGCGCCTCGGGCCCGGCCCACAGCATCTGGGCCACGCCGATGGTCCGTTCCTCGAAGCCGCCCTGGCAATAACACAGGTAGAACTCCCACAGGCGCTGGAAGGTGTCGTCGTAACCGAGCCTGGCCAGCTCCGTGCGCGAGTGGCGCAGGTTGTCACGCCAATGGCGCAGGGTGCGCGCATAGTCCTGGCCGAAATCTTCGAGGTGCACCAGGTTCAGCGCAGTCTGGCGGCTGGCGGTGTTCAGCAGGACGCTCAGCGAGGGCAGGGCGCCGCCGGGGAAGATGTAGCGCTGGATGAAGTCCACCGAGCGTTGGGCCTGGGCGTAGCGCTGATCGCGAATGGTGATGGCCTGCAGCAGCATCAGGCCGTCGTCCTTGAGCAGCGCGGCGCACTGGCGGAAGTAGGTGGGCAGGTAGCGATGGCCGACGGCCTCGATCATTTCGATGGACACCAGCTTGTCGAAGCGCCCGTGCAGGTCGCGGTAGTCCTCGTGCAGCACGGTGACCAACCGCTCCAGGCCCAGCGCCTTGACCCGCTGCAAGGTGTGGGCGTGCTGCGCGGCGGAGAGTGTGGTGGTGGTGACCCGGCAGCCATGCTCCAAGGCGGCGTGGATGGCCAGGCTGCCCCAGCCGCTGCCGATTTCCAGCAGGTGTTCGCCGGGCTTGAGTTCGAGCTTCTGGCAGATCTGCCGGAGCTTGTTCGACTGGGCCTGTTCCAGGCTCTGCTCGGCACTGTCGAACTGAGCGGCAGAATACATCATGGTCGGATCGAGCAGCCGCTCGAACAGCGCATTGCCCAGGTCGTAGTGGGCCAGGATGTTGCGCCGCGCACCGCGCCGGCTGTTGCGGTTGAAGCGGTGCAGCAGGCGCAGGGCCGGGCGCGCCAGGCGGGCCAGGCCGCCTTCCATGGCGTCCAGCACGTCGAGGTTGGCGACGAACAGCCGAGTCACCGCGGCCAGGTCGGGGCTGCGCCAGTAGCCGTGGATGTAGCCTTCGCCCGCGCCGATCGAGCCATTGCCGGCCACCAGGCCCCAGGCGGCTTCGTCAACAATTTCCACTTCCGCGTACAGCGGGCTGGCGACGTCGCCGAAGGTCCATTGCTGGCCCTGGCTGATCAGGCGCAGATGGCCACGGCTCAGCTGGCGCAGTTGCGCCAGCACCGCACGCCGGGCCAGGCTGCCGAGCAGCGGCGTGATGCCGGCGGATTTGCTAACGCTCAAGATCGGTTCGGACATGGTCGGGTTCCTCGCGGATGGCTTGGCCAAGCGCCAGGTCGTGCTGGCTGGCGGTGTGGTCGTGCACGGGGGTACGTTTGAGCAGCAGGCGCAGGGCTTGCCAGTAGATGCCGCTGACGGTGCGCAAGCTCATCCAAGGAAAGGCCAGCAGGTGCCGATGCAGGCTGGCGCGGTCGAGCGGCCGGCGTTGCACGGCGAGGTCCGCTGCGAACACCGGGTGCCCGGCACGCCAGTTTTCCATGTGCACGTGCACGCGTTGCGCATCGACGGTGAAGCGCAGCCGGTAGTCCATGTCCATGGGCATGAACGGCGAGACGTGGAAGGCCTTGGCCACGGCAAATGGCTGGGTCAGGTCGCCCTGTACCGGCAACACGTAGTGGAAGCGCTCGCGCCAGGGGGTGTTGCGCACCTCCAGCAGTACGGCCGCGACTTGCCCTTGGCGGTCGTGGCAGAAGTAGACGCTCACGGGGTTGAACGACAGCCCCCAGCAGCGCGGTTGCGTCAGCAGGTGCACGGCACCCTCAGGCACCTGCCCGGTGGCTTGGCCAACCAGCAGGCGCGCGGCCTCGATCAGGGGCATGCCTTGGCGGGTCAACGCGGGCAGGTAGTCGGTTTCGCGCCAGCACAACGGCGCCAGGCGCGAGCGCCCGAGCCAACGAGAGAGGCTCGGCAGGCGGGGCAGCTCGTCGAGGTCCAGGTAGAACAGGCCGATGCGGTAGCGGAACGCGTGGGGCCTGGGCGTCAGGCGCCGGTGGCTGACCCAGCCGTGGCACAGGCTGCTGTTCACAGCTGCTCTCCAAAGTACCGGGCGACGTTCAGCGCACTGAGCACGCCGTCTTCGTGAAAGCCGTTGGCCCAGTAGGCACCGCAGTAATAGCTGTGCAGCGGGCCTTGCAATTCGACCTGACGGGCCTGGGCGGCGACGGCGGCGAGGCTGTACTGCGGGTGCGCATACTCGAAGCGGGCGAGTATCTGCGCCGGGTCCACCAACGCCGTCTGATTGAGGCTGACGCAGAAGGTGACCGGTGCCTCGATGCCCTGCAGGATGTTCATGTCGTAGGTGAGCGCAGCGGGGGCCTGTTCGCTGCCATCCAGGCGGTAGTTCCAGCTGGCCCAGGCCCTGCGCCGGCGGGGCAGCAGGCGGGTGTCGGTGTGCAGCACCACGTCGTTGCTGGCATAGCGGATGGCGCCGAGGATCGCCTGTTCCTGCTCGCTGGGGCTGCCTAGCAGCGCCAGGACCTGGTCGCTATGGCAGGCGAAGACCACCTTGTCGAAGCGTTCGCTGCCGCCTGCCCAGGTCACGGTCACGCCTTCATCGTCGCGGTTCACCCGTTGCACCGGGCAGTTCAGCCGGATGCGGTCGGCAAAGGGCCGGCACAGCGGTGCCAGGTAGCTGCGTGAACCGCCCTCGATCACCCGCCATTGCGGGCGCTGGTTGACCGACAGCAGGCCGTGGTTGCGGCAGAAACGCACGAAGAACTGCAATGGAAAATGCAGCATGTCGGCCCGTGACATCGACCAGATGGCCGAGCCCATGGGCACGATGTAATGCTCGATGAAGCGCTGACCGTAACGATTGTCGTGCAAGTAATCGCCCAGGGTGGTCGCGCCATCGATACGTTGCTGGTCGAGGTCGGCCAGTGACTGGCGGTTGAAACGCAACACATCGCGCAACATGCCCCAGAAGCCTGGCGACAACAGGTTGCGGCGCTGGGCGAACAGGCTGCGCAGGTTGTGCCCGTTGTATTCAAAGCCCGTACGCGGGTCGTGCACCGAAAAGCTCATCTCGGTGATCCGCGAGGCCACGCCCAGGTGTTCCAGCAGGCGGATGAAATGCGGGTAGGTCCAGTCGTTGAAGACGATGAAACCGGTGTCCACGGTAAAGTGCTGGCCACGCCAGTGAACATCGACGGTATGGGTGTGCCCGCCGACCCGGTCTGCCGCTTCGAATACCGTGACATCATGCCGGCGTGACAGCAGGTGGGTACAGGTGAGGCCGGCGATGCCGCTGCCGATGATGGCGATGCGCATGGTTCAACCCTGGGGCTGGCGCGCCAGGCGCCGGCCCAGCATCAGGCGCCAGCGTGCCGGCAGTGCGCCGAGCAGGCGCAGCAACAGGGTGAAGCTGGCGGGGAAGGTGATCTCCAGTGGGCGACGGGGCAGGCGTGCGGCAATGTATTTGGCGGCGCGCTCGGCGCTCCACAACTGGGGCATGGGGAAGTCGTTGCGGCGCGTCAGCGGGGTGTCGACGAAACCGGGGCTGACCAGGGTGACATCAATGCCCTCGCTGGCCAGGTCCAGGCGCAGCGACTCGACCAGGTAGCGCAGCGCGGCCTTGGACGCGCCATAGGCACCGGCCCGTGGCAAGGCAAACCAGCTGACCGAACTGCCCATCACCACCAGGTGCGGGCGTTGGCCGCGACGCAGCAAGGGCAGGGCGGCGGCCAGGCAATGGCTGGTGCCGATCAGGTTGGTGTGGATGACCCGCTCGACCAGCGCCGGGTCGAACTGCCCAGGCTCCAGGTATTCGCAGGTGCCGGCATTGAGGATCACCAGGTCCAGCGAGCCCCAGGCCTGCTCGATCTGCGCGGCGATGCGTGCCACCTGCTCAGGCTGGTCGACATCACCGACGGCCAGCAGCACCTGGCCTGCAAAGCGTGCAGCCAGGTCTGCCAGGCGCTCTGCCTGGCGAGCCCCAAGCGCTACCTGGTGGCCTTGCTCCAGCAGGCGCTGTGCCAGTTGCGCGCCGATGCCGCTGCTGGCACCGGTGAGCCAGCAGCGGCTCATGCCAACCTGCCCTTGAGCCAGCGAATTGCGCCGCCCAGGACTGGAACATGTTCATAGAGCAAGGCGCCGGCGTCGAAGTAGTCCTGATGCAAGTAGACCCGTCCACGCCAGCGCAGGTGGCTGCAGCCTTGCAGGCTGATCGGCTGGCCGCCGGCCAGGCGCGGGTGGCGATAGTGCAAGGTCCAGCGGATGTAGCCGTGGCCTGGCTGTGGCTCGTCAAGGTCCTCGAAGGTGTAGCGGACCTCGGCAACGTTGGCGTACAGCTGCGCGAAATAGGCACGCAAGGCTGTGAGCCCGCTGACGTGATGGAGCGGGTCGCGAAAGCTGACATCTTCGCTGTACAAGTCGCCGACTAGCTCGAGATTGTGCGGACCCAGCGTGGCAAAGCGTTCGGTGAAATGCTGCAGGTAGGTAGACATGCACAATACCTGTACAAAATCCAATATCTGTACAAGGTATAGTGCAGGTCAGCGGGGAAATCTATACAACAAAATTATTTTGTACAAATATCCTGAGGCTGCTTGCGGACCAGACCGCCACACAGCACGCCCACCTCGAACAACAGCCACATGGGCACGGCGAGCAGCGTTTGCGAGAAGATGTCCGGCGGGGTGAGGATCATGCCGACCACGAAGCAGCCGATGACCACGTACGGGCGGACCTTCTTCAGATACTTCACGTCGACCACGCCGATCCATACCAGCAGCACCACGGCCACCGGGATCTCGAAGGCAACGCCGAAGGCGAAGAACAGCGTCATGACGAAGTCGAGGTAGTTGGCGATGTCGGTCATCATCGCCACGCCTTGCGGAGTGGCGGCAGCGAAGAAGCTGAACATCAGCGGGAATACCAGGAAATAGGCGAAGGCCATGCCGGCGTAGAACAGCAGGATGCTCGACACCAGCAGCGGAATGGCGATGCGTTTTTCCTGGCGATACAGCCCCGGCGCGATGAAGCCCCAGATCTGCTGGAGGATGAACGGGATCGCCAGGAACAGCGAAACGATCATGGTCAGTTTGAATGGCGTGAGGAACGGTGAGGCCACGTCGGTGGCGATCATCGTCGCGTTGGCCGGCAGATGGTCGCGCAACGGCGCCGAGACCAGGGTGTAGATCTGCTGGGCGAAGGAGAACAGCCCGGCAAAGATCAGGAAGATGACCGCCACGCAGCGCAGCAGGCGGGTACGCAGTTCGGTCAGGTGCGAGACCAGCGGCATGGGCTGGTCGTGTTCGATTCTTTCGCTCATGGGGCTCGCGGCGGTTGAGGCGGTTCGGGCGTGGCAGGCGGATGCAGGCTATGCGTGTTGTGCGGCGGGTGGTGGATGTCGCTGGCAGCGATCTCGCGTTCGACTTCGTGCTTGATCGCGTTGAAGCTGCGTTTCAGCCGCCCGATCCACAGCCCCGCAGTACGCGCGGCACCGGGCAGGCGCTCGGGGCCGAGCACCAGCAAGGCCACCAGGCCGACCAGCAGCAGCTCGCTGAAACTGATACCGAACATGCTTCAGACGTTCTGCTGTGGCTGCGCGCTGCTTTGTTGCTGCGGCGCTGGTATCGGTGCGGCCGGCGCTTTCTCTTCATCGCTCATGGCCTTGCGAAAGCCCTTGATCGATTCGCCCAGGTCACCGCCAAGGTTCTTCAGCTTCTTGGTGCCGAAGACCAGGACCACGACGGCCAGCAGGACAATCCAGTGTTTCCAGTCAAAAATGCCCATGGTGCTCTCTATTGTCAGGGTGGGGAGAGGCTGGCGCGCGAAGCGCCAGCCTGCCGGGTCAGGCTTCCAGGCCAGCCTTGGCCTGGCCGGTGCGCAGGGTGAAGTTGACGCCCATCGACAGCACAGGCTGTGGCGGGTTCCAGTTAGGCTTCGGTGCGCTCAGCAGGAACTCGGTCAGCGGCTCCATCTTGCCGGCCAGCATGTTCGCCAGCAGGGTACCGGTGGCGGTGCCGCGCACGGTGCCCAGGCCGTTGCAGGCCAGTGCGCCATACACGTTCTCGCGCAGTTCGCCGAAGAAGCCGGCGCCGTTGCGGGTCATGCCCAGGCCACCGCCCCAGGTGTGCTCGAACGGCACCTCGGTAAGGGTCGGGAAGCGGCGCTCGAACGACAGCCGGTGGGAAGCACGCACCTTGTCGGTGTAGCCATCCTTGGAGCGGCCGTCAGGGTTGAAGCTGAAGCTGTTGCGCACCAGGATGCGGTTGTCGTGGGTACGACGCAGGGTCGAGCCGAACGGGTCGGCCGGGATCACGCCCCAGAACTCCTGGCCACCGATGCTGGCCTGTTCGGCCGGGGTCAGCGGGCGGGTCAGGCTGCCGTAGGTGAAGATCGGCAGCATGCGGTTCTGCAGGAAACCGAAATGCTGGCCGAAGTGGTTGTTGCCGAGGATCAGCTTGCCGGCAGTGATGCGCCCGGTCGGGTGGTGCAGCACGATCTTCTGGCCATAGTCGACTGCGGTGATCACCGTGTCTTCATACAGCGTGACGTTCTCCGGCAGGCTGTCGGCCAGGCCTTTGACCAGTGCCGAAGGCTGTACCAGCATGGTGCCCGGGGTGTACAGCGCCTTGCGGTAGAACGAGGTGCCGATGTGGTCCTTCAGCTCGTTGCCTTCGATCAGCTCGACCTTTTCGCCCAGGGCTTCCAGGCCGCCACGGTAGGCATTGAGCACCGCGATGCCCTTGTCCTCGATGGCTGCCTGGTATTTGCCGGAGTGGCGCAGGTGCGCGTCGACGATGTTGTGCTGCTCGACCAGGTCACGAAGGATGCCCTGGCCGCGCTGGTTCAAGTGCAGGATGTTCTTGGCGTTGGCCTTGTCGCCGATGTAGTCCGGCGCGCCGATGTCGTGGGGTACGTCGATCAGGAAGCCGGCGTTGCGGCCCGAGGTACCGAAGCCGACCTGCTGTGCTTCCACCAGGATCACCTTGTCCTGAGGGAAGTTCAGGGCCAGCTGGCGTGCAGCGGCAAGGCCGGTGAAGCCGCCACCGATGACCACCCATGGCGCCTGGTCATCACCGATCAGCGGGGCTTTAGGCTGACGCACGCGGCTGGTGTGGAACCAGCCAGGGGAGGAATCATCACGTGGCAGTGCATCGACGCGCACCAGCGAGGCCGGGTCGGCCGGGATTCCGTCATTGAGCAGTGCGCTTGCGCCACCTGCTGCGACAACACCTGCGCCGACGCCGGCGCCAATAAGTACTTTCCTGCGGGTAACTGCCATTTACATCCATCTCAGTCAAAGGTGATTGCGGCAAATCTGTGAAGCGCATTGATTCTTATTTGAAGAATACAATGTGTATACAGATTGTATGGCCGAGTTTGAGGGTGCGTCAATCTGACTCTGCGACCGAGTGGCCCATTCCTTGCTTTCATACGGCGCATGCAATCGAGGTAACAGTCACGCCATGCACGCCCAACGCCACCGCTTCAACGACGTCAACACCCATGCCAGCGCGATCCTCGGCTGGCAGCAGACCTACGACCAGATCAGCGCCGGCAGTGCACACACCGAGCTCACTCACCTCACCGCCGAGCGCTTCCAGATTTTTCGTGAATGCCTGGACAAGCGTGTGGTCCAGCACGGCGCGGCGCCGGCGCGGCGCTTTTGCCTGGCGCTACCCGCTGGCAGCGCGGGTGCCGGGGTGTTCCAGGGCAGCAGCGTCGGTAGCGCGGATGTCACGCTTCTTCACAGTGGTCAGGAGTTTTTCGTCCATGCGCCCGAGGGCATGGACCTGCTGGCGGTCAGTGTCGACGCCGATCGTCTGGAGCGACTGGCCGAGCGCGAGTTCAGCGCCCAGGAACTGCGTGCGTTGAACCGGACCACTCGGTTGAATGTCAGCCCGGCTTTTTTAAGTGCGATACGCCTGCAACTGCAGGGGCTGATAGATGCGGCGTTGCAGGGCGAAGCACTGGTGGAAGCGCAGCTCGAAGACTTGCTGCTGGAGTGCATGCTGGTGCTGCTGGACCAGGTCAGCCAAGGTGGCGCGGGGCGAGGGGGGAATGTTGCGGTCAGCGCCTATCTGGTCCGCCAGGCGCACCAGATGGCCCTGGATTGCCTGGACGAGCCGCTGTCGGTGCTGCAGATCTGCGAGCGCCTGGATGTCAGCCGCAGCACCTTGCAGCGCAGTTTCCTCGGGGTCACCGGACTGAGCCCGGTCGAGTACCTGCGTGCGGTGCGCCTGAATGCCGTGCGGCAACGGCTGCAGTGCACCGCCGCCGAGCAGTTCACCGTTGCCCGGGTGGCCAGCGACCTGGGCTTTACCCACCTTGGGCATTTCTCTGGCGCCTACCGCGCGCTGTTCGGTGAACTGCCTTCACACACCGCTCGCCAGGACAGCGTCGTTCAGGCGAAGCGATCCAGGCGATAAGGGGACGGGTCGACCAGCGGGTGGCTGCCATCGATCAGATCCGCCGCCAGTTGCCCGGCCGCGGGCGAGGTACCGAAGCCGTGGCCGGAGAAGCCGGTCGCCAGCACCATCCCCGGCAGTTGCTGAACCGGCCCGATCACTGGCAGTGAGTCAGGTGTCACGTCGATGGTGCCGGCCCACGCCTGCTCGATGCGCGCCTGCTTGAACACCGGCCAGGCGGCCCTGAGGTTGTCCAGCGCTTCCTGGTTCAAGGCCGGGTTGGCGGCAGGGTCCTGGGTGCGGATGCGCTCGAACGGGGACACCGAAGCAGGCGACCAGCGCCGCGCCAGTGCCAGGTCCTTGAAAAACGGCTTGCCGAACGACACCCGCAGCAAGCCCCGCTGAGCGCGGAACTGCGGCAGGTAGCGTCGCCCGAGCAAGGCATGATCGAGGGTCAGGTGGGCATCGAGGGCACCCCGTTGCGTGATGATGAAGCCACCGTCCATATGCTTGCGGAACGAGAAGTCCGGGCCGCCCACGGCAATGTCGGTTGGGCCTTCCATGGCCGCCGTGCGCAGCACCGAGCAGTTCAGCGGCAAGGTCGGCAAGGCGACCCCGTGGTTGCCCAGCAGGCGCCGCGACCATAAACCGCCGGCCAGCAGCACCTGCTCGCAGCGGATCTCGCCGTGTTCGGTCACCACGCCGTCGATGCGCCCGGCGGCGGTGGTTACGCTGCGCACCGCGCAGTTCTCCACGATCACCGCGCCACGGGCCATGGCGGCCTTGGCGATGGCACTGCTGGCCAGGGTCGGCTCGGCACGGCCGTCGCTTTCGGTGAAAATGCCTCCGGCCCAGGTGGCTTGCCCACCTGGAACGCGCTGGGCGATTTCGGCGTTGCTCAGCAGGCGTGAACCGACCGGCAGACCGTCTACCGATTTCAGCCAGGCCTCGTGCATCGCCATCTGCCCAAGCTCACGGGCGGCGAACAGGATGCCCGCCTGTCGGTAGCCGACCTCGCGTCCGACCCGGGCGGGCATTTGCGCCCACAACCGGTCTGCGGCCAGGGCCAGGGGCAGGTCCTCGCGGTGGCGGCTGGTCTTGCGCACCCAGCCGAGGTTGCGCGATGACTGCTCGCCGGCGATGCGGCCTTTCTCCAGCACCACCACCGGGATGTTGCGCTCGGCGAGGGTCAAGGCAGCGGTCAGGCCGACGATTCCGCCGCCGATGATGACCACGGTGGTGGCGCTGGGTGGCGTGTTTGCGCAGTGCACCGGCGCGATGACAGGGGACATGGACGGTTCTCCTCGAGGTCGGGCTAGCGCGACAGGTCGATCAGCTGGGTGGTGGCGCGGGAAGCACCGCGGTAGGCGGTGACCTCCAGCTCCACCCGGTAGACCGTCGCGCCCAATGGCGGGCAGGTGACCGTGCTCGCCGGGTCGATGCCGCGAAACACTTCGCCGACGATGGTCATCACGCTGGCGACATCCTCAGGCCTCTGGATGAACACCCGCGAGCAGACCACGTCGGCCAGGGTCGCATCCACGGCATTCAGCGCCGCTTCGATATTGGCGAACACCTGGCGGGTCTGGGCCTCGAGGTCCTCGGGGATTTCGCCGGTCGCTGGGTTACGCCCGGCGGTGTTGGAAACGAAGATCCAGTCGTCCACCGCCACCAGGCGCGAATAGCTGCCCAGGGTCTCGTACTTCGATCCGGTCTTGAGTTTGGTGATCTGCAGCATGGTATTGTCCTTGGGGTTGGAGGGATGAATCAGCTCAGGGCCGGGCTTTCCCACAGGTTGAGGCGTACGCCGACGCCGCGCTCCAGCGCCTGGCGGTACACCACCGTACCCCAGGCCACGTCCTCGACCGGCATGCCGCCGACCGACATGATGATGATCTCCTCGTCGTTGCAGCGGCCGGGGGCAACGCCTGCGACGATCTTGCCGATGTCTTCCAGCTGCTCGGCCGGCAGGCTGCCTTCGGCGATCATGTCCATGAAGCGCACGCCCACTAGCGGCACATGGTTGTGCGCAGGCTTGGGCAGCTCTTCGAACCAGGCTTCGTACAGGCCGGTGTTGTCGACCACCTTGCGCACGTCGGCCTGCTCCATGCCGGCGTCGATGCTGCAGCCGGCGGGCATGGCGAGAAACGCGCCTGGCTTGACCCATTCGCGCTTTACCAGCGGGTAGGTGGACGGGTCACCGGTTTCGCCGGAGGTGCAGTAGGTCACCAGGTCCGAACCGCGTACCACCTCTTCGATGCTGTCGACCACTTCGATGGTGGTGATCTGCGGGTAGGTGTCGCTTACCCAGCTGATGAAGTCGTCCAGGCTCTTCTGGCCGCGGCCCTTGAGCTTGAGCGTGTCGACCTGCGGGCACACGGCCATGAACGCGGCCACGGTGGTCTTGCCCATCACGCCGGGGCCCAGCAGGCCGATCACCCGCGAGTCGCGGCGGGCCAGGTGGCGTGCGCCGACACCCGGGATGGCGCCGGTCCGGTAGGCCGACAGCAGGTTGGCCGACATGTGCGCCAAGGGGGCGCCGGTGTCCGGGTCATTGAGGGTGAACATCAGGATCGAGCGCGGCAGGCCCTTTTCGCGGTTGGCGATGTTGGAACCGTACCACTTGACCCCGGCGGTGCAGAAGTCGCCGCCCAGGTAGGCAGGCATCGCCATCATGCGGCGGTCGGCCGTGGGCTTGGGCATGTTGGGGAAGGGCGAGTCCTTGGGGAAGGTGATCATCGCGCCGTGGGAATCGCTGTTCGGCCCGGCCATGCGGTAGTCGCCGTGATGGAGCAGGGCGAACATCTGCTCCATGGTGTTCACGCAGGCCAGCATGTCGGTGACACCGGCGCGGATCATGTCCTGCTCGGACAGGTAGAGAAAGTCGATTTTTGTAGTTGTAGTCATGGCTCATCTCGGGGCGGAGGAAGAGGGCCGGCAGCGAAGGCTGCTGCCGACGGGGCCGATGTTAGGAAGCCGCCAGGGCGGGCGGCTATCCCGAATTGGTCAGGAATGACGGGGTACCTGCCGCCATGTCGGTCCGCGCTGTCTAGCCTGCTGGTTTGCGCGATTTCAGCGGATTTCGGGTCGCACCAACGCTGGCAGCCATGACCAAAAGCCCGGCAATGGGGTACATGCCGCCGGCCTTTGGGCGTTGCACACTGTGGCGGTCACAAGGCGTTGAGCTCAGCACATCCAAATTCAGGATCAATCCATGAAAACAACAACATCCAATCCGATTGACAAGACCTCCGTGTACATCTGCGCCGGCCTGGTTTCCGCTGGTGGGGCCTTGCTGCTCAATGTGTTGCCGGTGCTGTTCGGCGCCCTGGCCGAGCAGTTCGGTTATGGCGAACAGCAACTGGGCAGCCTGGCCATGGCCATGAACCTCGGTTTCGGGGTGCTCGGCCTGGCCTCGCTGCTGTGGATCCAGCGCCTGAGCTGGCGGGTGATTTCCACCTTGTCCTCGCTGCTGGTGGTGGCTGCGCTGGCGGGCATGCTGGGCAACCCCACGTACGAGACGCTGATGCTGCTCATGGCCCTGGCCGGTGCCGGCACCGGTGCGCTGTATGCGCTGGCGATGACCATTTTCGGCGACAGCGCGCAACCTGAGCGGGCCTTCGGCTTCAAGCTGGGCATGGAGACCGTGCCCGGCGCCTTGCTGCTGATCGTGCTGCCGGTCGCGGTGGCGCCCCTGTGGGGCTTCCAGGGCATGCTGGTGACGCTGGTCATCAGCATGCTGCTGATGGGCGTGGTCCCGTTGCCATGGCTGCCAAGCCGCAGCGCACGGCAACTGGAGGCGCGTGCTGGCGGGGCGCCGGTGGTGTGCCGCCACAGCCGTACCATCGCCTGGCTGAGCCTGCTTGCCAGCCTGGTGTTCCTGACCGGCATCATGTCGGTGTGGGCCTTCCTTGAACTGATGGGCAAGAAGAGCGGCCTGTCTTCGGACACCATCGGCTCGGTGCTGGCGCTGGGCTTCATCATCAATGCGGGCGGCGGCTTCATTGCCTCGTCGGTCGGCCTCAAGGCCGGGCGCTTCCTGCCGGTGGCGGTGATCATCGCGGCCGAGGTAGCGGGCCTGGTGCTGCTGGCACAGTTCGACTCGCTGACCACCTACGTGGCCGGAGTGATGTGCTTCCTGTTCTCGATCAGCTTCGTGCTGGCCTACACCTTCGGCGTGATGGCCGAGTTTGACCTGTCGGGCCGCTTGGTGGCCCTGGGGGCACTGTGCCTGTCGGTCGGTGCGGCGGTGGGGCCGGCGGTCGGTGGCCTGCTGATCGAAGCCTATGGCTACACGGCGGTGCTGCTGTTCTCCGGTGCCTGCTCGATCAGCGTGCTGGCGATCTACGGTGCTGCGGTGCTGCGTTCGCAGCAGGCGGGCAAACGCGAGCCGATGGGCGACGCGGTGACCTTGCCGAAGCTGTGATGGCAGTCGCATATCCAGATGAGGCTCGCCGGGGATGACCTGGCGAGCTTTTTTCATGGCGTAGACAACAAGGACGAAACCCAACATGAAGATTGCCGTGATCGGGGCAGGGGCAATGGGCAGCCTGTTTGCCGCCCGGTTGATCGATGCCGGTACCGAGGTGACGCTGGTGGATGTCGATGAGCGCTTGCTCGACACCCTGCGTATCCATGGCCTGCGCCTGGAGGACGAGCAGGGCGTGCGTGTGTACTGGCCTCGGGTGGCACGCGCCGAACAGTTGCAGGGCGAGGTCGATGCCTTGCTGATGTTGACCAAGAGCCACCACACCCGCCAGGCCATCCAGGCGTGCCGGCACCTGCTTGGCCAGCAGACCCTGGTGCTGACGTTGCAGAACGGCCTGGACAGCGTGCCGGTGCTGCGCGAGTACGTGGCTGACCCTTGCCTGGCAATCGGCATGACCCTTTACCCGGCCGATGTGCTGGCACCCGGCAGCGTACGCAGCTGCGGCGGTGGCGAGGTGCGCTTGCGCGGGCTGTTGCCTGGGCCGGATTACGCCGGGCCGTTGCGGGTTCTGATCGATGGCTTGCGCCGTGGCGGCATGTGCTGCATCGAAGACCCGGATATCGAGGTGAGCATCTGGGAAAAGGTCGCCTTCAATACGGCCCTGAACTCGCTGTGTGCCCTGACAGGGGAGAGCGTGGGCGAGCTAGGCCGTTGCTCGCGTGGCCGCGAGGTGGCGTTGGCGTTGGTTGGCGAGGCGGCCGCGATTGCCGCGTCGGTGGGCGTGGCGCTGGATCAACAACGGGTTGTGCAGGCGGTGGAGGAGGCGTACGTCGTGCACGCCGGGCACAAGCCTTCCATGCTCCAGGACCTCGAGCACGGCAGGCGCATGGAGATCGACGCGCTGTCCGGCGCGTTGCTTGCCCATGCCCGGCGCCAGGGCGTGCAAGCCCCGTCCATGGCTGCCATCGACAGGTTGTTGCGCCGGGCGCAGCGTCAGCGCAGCGGTGAGAAGGCCGCTGGCAGATAGACCACCGAGGAAAGTGGCTGCGATTTGCTTGCCGGGAGATTGGGTGAGGGCTACCAGGTGCTTGCCTGGTGTTCTGAGGTGATACACAGATCGAGCGCCGCCCGCGCGGCGCATCGCGAGCTGGCGCTCGCTCCTACGTTTGTTTCGGGACAGTTATTTCTGTGGGATTCGCGCGCGTACGCTTTGGCGTATGACGCGATATCGCGCCGCACCACAAGGCGCTCGCGCGCGTCCGTCACAGGCGTTATTGGCCCGAAACAAACGTAGGAGCGAGCGCCAGCTCGCGATGCGCCGCGTGTGCGGCACTCGATCTCACCGACGCTGAAACTGCTGTGTCGAACGCTCTAAAGACCCAGGCAATGTTGATGCGCTATCCGAAACGACTGCCCGCTCGAAGACCACCCTGAGCAATGTGGCGCGGTATGTGCTTGCGCTTCGTTCACCTGTCTTTTTGTTACCCAAAATCACGTGAATATTGCACTAATATGGCGCGTGATCCCGATAGAGGTGGTTCATGAACGGTCAAGCGATGTCTGTCTGGAACGAGCGTGTCCACGCGGTATGCGGGCGCTTCGAAACCCGCTACGACCAGTGCCAGAGCCTTTTTATCGGCGATTTGCGCCCCTCGCTGCTGGGCACCACGCAGGTCGCCCACATCCGTAGCAATGCCCATGCGATCGCCCGTTCGGGGCGCGAGGCGGGGCGTGATGGCGATTCACATTGTTTCCTTGTGTTACAGCAGCACGGAGAAATGTCCATCGAGCTGGGCGACCGGGTGATGGAATTGCGCGAGGGTGACATGGCACTGCTGGATTCGGCGCAGGCCATGAAAATGACCCCCCGCGGGCTGTTCTCCCACGTGTCCATTCACCTGCCCCGTGAACGCTTGAAAAACCTCGATTCCAGCCGTTTCGGCAAGCTGTCCACCGCCGGCGCCTGCGGCCAGCTGCTGGCGACGATGGTGCGTCAGGTGGCCGAAGGCGAACTCGAGCAGTGGGCCTGCCCGGAAGACGGTGACGGCCTGCAGGCCGCGTTGGTGGGGCTGCTCGGCTCGGTGCTGGAATACCGGGCGCGTGACAGTTCACCCGGCCTGCATCTGCACGAAGTGCAGTCGCTGATCCAGCAGCGCCTGGACTCGCCGCGCCTGACGCCGGTGGCCCTGGCCGACGAGCTGGGCATTTCCAGCCGCCAGCTGTATCGCCTGTTCGAAGCCAGTGGCGACAGCGTCTGCCGTTACATCCTGCGCGAGCGGCTGCTCAAGGCTGCTCAGGACTTGCGCAACCCTGCCTATGGGCATCGCTCGATCACCGACATCGGCACTCGCTGGGGCTTCGCCGATTCTGCGCATTTCTCCAAGACCTTCAAGAAGCAGCTGGGCATGACACCGCGCAGCTACCGCAGCCAGGGGTAGTAGGGCAGACACCGCGGTGGATGGCACGGGCTTCGCCCGTGTTCGCGGGCAAGCCCGCTCCCACAGGGACCGCGTCAACGTTTGGAAGATGAGCAAGTCTGACCCTAGGTCGTGAGGGCGAGTGTTTCGATCAGCCAGTCGCTGAATGCCTTGACGATGGGGCGCTGCGCCTTGGCTGGATGGCAGACCAGAAAGTACGAACGGTTTGCCCGCGTACTGATGTCGAATGGGCTCACCAGCAGGCCTCGCCTCAGTGCGTCGCTGCTCAGCAGGTTGTCGCCCATCGCGATGCCTTGGCCTGCCAGGCAGGCGGCCAGTGCACAGGGGGCGTCGGAGAACAACACGCCGGATGAAGCATCGACTTTGTTGCGGCCCGCTGCCCCCAGCCATACCCGCCAATCCGTGTAGTCGTTCATGTGCAGCAAGGTGAAGTTCGACAGGTCATCGATATGCCGGAGACCGCCGTTGGCGTAGAGCAGTTGAGGGCTCAATACCGGAAAATAATGCAGGTCCATCAGCGGCATTACCTGCAGATTCGGCCAGTCGCCCGTGCCGTAGGCAATGAAGATATCCGCTTCGCTCGCGCTGGTATCGGCCGGCGTGCGTGGCGAGATCAGGTGGAACTGGACCTGAGGATGGAGCGTCATGAACGCGTTGATGTGCTGGCACAACCAGGCGCTGGCAAAACCGGTGTTGCAACTGACGCACAGGCGCCCCGCGATCTGTTGCCCCTGTTCACCTGCTGCGGCCAGTTGAACGCGCTCGAGGATCTGCTGCACCTCCCGGGCGTACTGCTCCCCTCGAAACGTCAGCCGTATGCCACGGCCAATGCGCTCGGTCAGGGCAAACCCCAGCTGCTCCTCAAGCGTGCCGATGCGGTGACTGATCGCACTCCGTGTGAGGCTGAGTTCGTCAGCTGCACTGGAGATGCTTCCGAGTCGTGCCACGGCATCCAGCGCGCGAAGCGCCGTCATTGATGGGAAGTGCATAGGCCCCTGCATCGCGTGTAAGTAAGCAATTGGTGAAACTAACACTACATTACCTGCGAAATTAATTCGATTGTTGCTTGTTTCAATTCACCGATACTGAGCTCACATCAGTATTGGAGCGAAGGACATGACCCCAACCGAGCAAACGCTGCGCGAGGAATTGGCAGCCTGCTACCGGCTAGTCGCGCATTTGCGCATGACCGACTTGATCTTTACCCATATCTCGGTACGCATACCGGGCCCGGAGCAGCATTTCCTGATCAATCCATACGGGTTGATGTTCGATGAAATCACCGCCTCCAGCCTGGTCAAGATCGACCTGGATGGGGCGCCAGTCGGCGATACGCCTTACGCTGTCAACCCGGCCGGTTTTGTCATCCACAGTGCCATTCACCGGGCACGCCACGATCTTCAATGCGTGCTGCATACCCACACGCGCGCCGGCTGTGCGGTTGCTGCCCTGGAGTGCGGATTGCTGCCTGTGAACCAGATATCCATGGAGTTCTATGGCAAGGTCGCCTATCACGCTTATGAAGGGATCGCCCTGGACCTCGATGAGCAACAACGCCTGGTCGCAGACCTGCAAGACAAGAATGTAATGATCTTGCGCAACCACGGCCTGCTGGCTGGCGGTCGCAGTGTGGCCGAAGCGTTCATGAGGATGTACTACCTGGAAAAAGCCTGTGAGATACAGCTCGCGGCCCAGCAAGCGGGGCAGTTGCTGCTGCCTGGCCATGAGATTTGCGCCCATACCGAGCGGCAGTTCAATGAGCCGCAGCGCGAGCTCAAAGAAGGCGAGTTGACAGATCCGGGGGCGACTTCCTTGGCCTGGACGGCCTTGTTGCGCATGCTGGACCGTGTAGCGCCCGACTATCGCTACTGAATCGAGATTCAATCCAGCACGTTGTGCAGCACCTACTACCGAAGGCAATGCCTGCGGACCGTAGGTATTTTCGTCGTGGACGCATGCATAGACGATGATATTGGACCTCGAATCGTAGCGAAAGAACAGCCGACAGCGCCTGCCGATTTTTGCGCGGCGCCCATGTCGGTGGGCGATGCCCAGCGCCATCTTTGCATCAACCCCGATCAGGAGGGGGCATTAGTGCGTCGCGGATATATGCTGTAGATTCTCAATCTGACGCACTAAGCGATGCACCCCTCTCGCCAATCCGCTGCTCACCGGCGGGTAGCCACTCCTGAGACAATCGCCATGGATTCATCGAACAACCTCGCTGAAAATCTCCGCACGCTATGTGAGCAAGGGGGGACGGTCTCTGAATTTTGCAGGAAGGTCGGCATCAACCGGCAACAGTTCAACAAGTACCTGGCGGGGAGTCACGTCCCTTCCAAGGGGAATCTCAGGACGATTGCCAATCATTTTGGTCTGTCCACCGAAGTTTTGTTTTCCGCGCCTGCTGACTTCAGAACGATCATTGACGGTAGCCATTTCCACCTTTTTCGCAGCTTGATCCAGGCGCCGAAAATGGTCAGTTTCATCAACGAGGTAACTAGCGCCGCCAGTCCCGCCCCAAGCAGTATCGTGGGTGTGTACGAGCGCTACCATTACTCATCGATTTATACGGGGCAAATCGTTCGCTCGATCTTCTGCATCTATGAGCACGAGGGAACTCTCATGCACTACTACGTAGAGCGGTTCCCCAGCGCTGATGGTACGGGGAAGATGGATTACCATTTCAAATACCATGGTTTGTGCTTCCCTGTGGCAGGTCGAATCTTCGCCATCGATTTCGAAACGATCCAGCGCAATGAACTCACCTTCAGCAACCTTGCCTCCGTGAGCCGCAACTCCAACAAATTCATCTTTGGCGTGATAAGTGGCGTAGCGGCGACGATGATGCGGCAACCGGTTGCGGCGAAGGTCGCGATGGCCTATGTCGGCAAAGGCCTGATCCGCAAGTCACATATCAAAAGGGCGACAGTGCTGTCCCCGTCCGATCCTTCCATTCCTCGCGAAGTGATCACTTACCTCGATACGGACAATTCATTCATCGATTCTGCTCGGATCTAGCCCCCGCATCCGCCACGTCTGTGTGCCAGAGCTGGAGGTTCCAGTTAGCTGGCTTTGGCCCAGTCAGTGTCCCTTGTGCGTCATATTGCGTCATATTTCGAACTCTTGAGAAATTGTGACGCAGTAGGCCAGGCCGTAACTTTATCGGCAGGCAGATCATGACCTCTGTTGTGATGCTTCACGGCACTGCCTGTTGAGCCGGTTTCCCTGCCCGTACCAGCGAGCGATATGTCACCGGCTCTCTTTGGTTTGGTCAACCAAAGCGATGCGACAAGGCGTTTGTCTCAAGAAATTTAAAGCGTAACCGAGCGTCGCCTTCAGGTTAGACGCCAGGGGTTCTGCTACCTACAAGAAAGGTGAAGTGATGGCTGAGTGGATCAAAAAGGCGAAACCTACGGAACAGCAAGTAGCCGCCAATGACAAGGTAAAGTCGGACGTCTCCCGCATTCTCCTGGATATTGAGAAGCGCGGTGATGCCGCTGTTCGCGAGCTGTCGATGCAGTTCGATGGCTGGGATCGCACTGATTACCGGCTGAGTCCAGCGGAGATTCAGGAGTGCATGAACAAACTGACTGATCGAGAGCGCGACGATATTCTCTTCGCTCAAGCTCAAGTACGTCGCTTTGCTGATGCTCAACGCGCCTCGATGCTCGATTGCGAAATTGAGACTATTCCAGGTGTGGTTCTGGGCCACAAGCACATACCGGTCAGCGCTGCCGGCTGCTACGTACCTGGTGGCAAGTATCCTTTGCTGGCCTCCGCTCACATGTCGATCGTCACCGCCAAGTCGGCAGGTGTTCGCAACATCACTACTGCTGCTCCTCCTTTCCAAGGTAAGCCGGCGCCCTACATCGTGGCTGCCCAATACCTGGCAGGTGCAGACTCGATCTACTGCCTTGGCGGGATCCAAGCTGTAGGCGCAATGGCTATCGGCACCCAAAACATTGACCCGGTGGATATCATCGTGGGCCCAGGCAACGCATATGTGGCTGAGGCCAAGCGTCAACTGTTCGGTCGTGTGGGCATCGACCTGTTCGCAGGCCCGACTGAAACGTTGCTGATTACTGATGACAGCGTTGACGGTGAGCTGTGTGCGACCGACCTGCTGGGCCAAGCGGAGCACGGCAAAGACTCTCCCGCCGTCATGCTGACGACATCCCGCGAACTGGCCGAGGACACTCTGAAGGAAATCGCACGCCTTCTGGAGCTGCTGCCGACCTCTGCTATTGCCTCGGAGGCATGGGAGAACTTCGGTGAAATCATCCTCTGTGAGTCCTTTGAGGAAATGGTCAAGTTCTCGGACGAGTATGCTTCTGAACACGTACAGATCATGACCCGTGATGACGGCTATTTCGTCCAGAACCTGGAAAACTATGGCGCGCTGTTCGTGGGCGCCCGCACCAATGTTTCATATGGCGACAAGGTGATTGGTACAAACCATACCCTGCCAACCAATAAGGCAGCTCGTTACACTGGCGGCCTGTGGGTCGGCAAGTACATCAAGACCTGTACCTATCAGCGTGTACTTACCGACGAAGCGTCGGCGCTTATTGGTGAATATTGCTCCCGCCTGTGCCTGATGGAAGGGTTCGTTGGCCATGCTGAGCAAGCCAACATTCGCGTCCGCCGGTACGGCAAGAAAGACGTACCGTTCGGGGCGCCTGCGCTGTAACGGAAAGTGAGCGAAGGGGTCGAAGCGAATACTTCGGCCCCTTTGTGTATAGGAAAGGCCAATTCATTGGCACACAAAACAGACCTTGCATTTGATCGATAACTGACTAACGGACGCTCGGCCAAACTTACCGGGTTCGGCTAAAAAAAAGCCAAAACATCCTCTGGCACTGATTCGCCTGATTGATGTACATGTCTCGATGGTTGAATCCATGCCGAGTAGTCATGAAGTTAGCGCACCTCAGCTGCGGTCTGAAAATAAAAAATAATCCCTATATTGAGGTGAAACGGATGGACGGTGTATCTAATAGCACTCAAGCCGTCGGGGAACTTGGACACGGGCTGAAGTCTCGACAAGTTGCCATGATATCCATCGCGGGCGTGATTGGCGCTGGGCTTTTCGTGGGCTCATCAAACGCGATCGCAATTGCGGGCCCTGCGGTAATTGTGTCTTACCTCCTTGCCGCGACGCTCGTCGTCCTGGTGATGCAAATGCTAGGGGAGATGGCTACTGCCAGACCGGACACAGGTTCATTTTCGTCATATGCCGATCAAGGGCTTGGTCGCTGGGCCGGCTTTTCTATCGGCTGGCTGTACTGGTGGTTCTACGTCCTGGTCATCGCGATTGAAGCAATCGTAGCGGGAGAAATCTTGGCCGGATGGCTCGGGATCTCACCTTGGATCGCCGCTTTTGCAATTACTTTCGCGCTAGTGGCTAGCAACTGCTTAAGCGTAGGCAATTATGGTGAGATCGAATACTGGCTGGCCTTGGTCAAGGTCATTGCGATCATGTCATTCATTGGCTTAGGCGTGCTTGCAATCTTTGGCATGCTACCCGGCTCCTCCACCAGTGGTATCCATAACCTTTACTCCAATGGTGGATTCGCCCCGCAAGGGTACGTTGCGATCGTGGCAGCGCTGCTAACGGCAATGTTCAGTTTCATGGGCAGTGAAGTAGTAACCATTGCAGCGGCGGAGTCCGAGAATCCAAAGAAAAATATCAAGAGAGCCATCCGCTCGGTTGTTTGGAGGTTGGCGCTGTTTTACTTGGGCTCCATCACGGTTGTCGTATGCCTTGTGCCATGGAACGGCCCTGATCTGGCAAAAGGTTCTTACCAGGCAGTGCTGGCGGCAATGAACATACCTGCCGCTTCCCAGATCATGAGCGTCGTGGTGCTCGTTGCGGTGGTCAGTTGTTTGAATTCCGCAATCTATACCGCTTCACGTATGTGCTACTCGTTGGCCAGGCGCGGTGATGCCCCGCAATCTGTTGCTGTCACCAGCCCCAAAGGTGTCCCATTTACTGCGATTGGACTGACAACCGTTGTGGCTTGCCTCGCCCTTGCTGCCAACTACGCTCTCCCCAAGCAAGTGTTCACTTTCCTGCTTGCCACGAGCGGCGCTATTGCATTGATCATGTACTTGGTAATCGCGCTGACTCAGCTGGTGATGAGGAAAAGGCTGATCGCCGCGGGCGAAAAACTCGACGTAAAGATGTGGCTGTTCCCATACCTCACAATCTTTACCATCATTTTGATCCTGGCGATTTTCGGCGTCATGGCTGCCTTTCCAGGGCAGCGCTCTGAGCTGATCGCGACATTTGGGCTCACTGCAATAGTTGTAGCCATTGGTGTTTGGCTGCAGCTGAAGCAGCCCCAGCTGTCTCAAGCGAGATCTCGAAACATCTCCACCACTGCCCTTTGAGAGTGAAAACAAGCCCGCGCTAATGCGCGGGCTTGTTTTGTTGGCACGCTGCAGCCTTCAGAGGGCGATCTCACAATCTTGCGCCGATGAGCCGGGGCCGCCCGCGGACCATGCTGCAAACCAGCGGACTCCAGGTGCAGATCCTTTGCGACAACCACTGTCCCTTGGACGCCCGTCGATCTGTGGATTGACGATGAGTACTGCAGGTACAAAAAATCGTGTTGTACAGCTCGTCCGATGCTGTCATTTGTTTTGGAGTGATGGCCTGCATGAGGTGATCTACCGCTGACAACAGCGGAGGGCAGGTAAATGAAGAAAAGAGGTGAAACTTATCGACAGTGGTGCGACCCGATCCTGCACCACCAGACCCATGAGGAAGCCCTCGACAGCGGAGCCTGCTTAGAGGTACAGACACGTTTATCACGCACGGGCGCCACCCAGCTTTTCATCGGTATCTATCGCGCAGACGGATCGGTACTGTGTGAACGAGCCTACGCCCAGCGCGCTGGTGAAACCATGAGTCGGTCGCTGGTATGGGGAGTCGAGTACGCCAGGCGTATCGCGGGTGAAGAGACGGCAGTTGGTGTCGAAACAGTGGGCCGCTGAAGCCGACGACAATGCCCGGCGCTCGATCCGGGGTGATGTGGCCGGGCATTCATCCCGGCTCCATCGCGGTGTTTTTCTTCCAGCCCCGCAGGTTCATGACGCACAGACACACCTGGAGGATGATCAGCGCCCAAGCCTGTGCCTGCCATCCCCACACCCCCCACAGCACATTGCTGGCGATGAAGCAGCAGAAGCCCAGTTTGCGTCTGCCCGGGCGCCTTGAACCAATGCACCAGGCGGCCAATACGGTAAGGACCATGGCGGGCCATTCTAGAAAGTCGATCCAGTCATTCATCCAGCAATACCCAAACTGATTGCGTTTCGATGTGGACTGGCGAGCGTGCACGCAGGTTCACAAGGCTTTGCCGACACTTACGGTGGCCAGATTCGTGGGACACGGTATTGACCCGTAATGCGACGCGAGCCGAGGTCGCGGACCAGGCCGCTGCTGAAGCCAGCAAGGCACCCTGTGTGGTCACTCCATTCGTGAACTGCACACAAAACTCATTTCAGTCGCCCGCCATTTTTCTCCCGCCGCGCTTACCGAAGAATGCGCCTCACTTTCCAATCTACTGAGGCTTGTTCCCATGACCGTCATCAAGAAGACCCTGCTGATGCTGACCACCCTGGTCACCCTTTCGTCTGCGCTTACTGCTCTGGCCGAAGAGTCGTCGGCATTCGTCGAACGCAGTCAGGCGTCCAGCGCCCGTGCCGTCAAGCACTGACCACGCCTGGCCTGGAGATCGCATCATGAAATTATCCGGACCTTTGGCGGCCTCGGCCCTTGCCTTGTCACTGGCTGCGGTACTGGTGGGCTGCGGCCCGCAGGCGCCGCAGAATGGCGCACCTGCTGCGCCGAGCGTGGTGGTGAGCGCGCCCTTGAAAGCCACCATCAGTGACTGGGACAGCTTCACCGGGCGTTTCGAGGCCACGGACTCGGTGGAAGTCCGCTCGCGGGTCAGCGGCTACCTGGAGAAAGTGGCGTTTACCGATGGCGCAGTGGTCAAGAAGGGCGACCTGTTGTTCGTCATCGACTCGCGCAGCTTCCAGGCGGCGGTGACCCAGGCCCAGGGCAAACTGGCCCAGGCCCGTTCGCAACAGGCCCTGGCCGAACAGGAGTATGCCCGCGCCAAGGTGCTGATCGATTCCAGGACCATTGCGCAGAGCCTGTACGACCAGCGCCTGCAAGCGCGCGAGGCAGCCCGCGCCGAAGTGCTCAGCGCCGAAGGCGCGCTGGCCAGTGCTCGCCTGGACCTTGAGTTCACCCGCATCACCGCGCCCATGAGCGGGCGTATCAGCCGCAAGCTGATCAGCGAAGGCAACCTGGTCAACGGTGGCAGCAACGATGCCACGCTGCTGACCACCATCGTCTCGCTCGACCCCATCGACATCTACTTCGACATCGACGAGCAGAGCTACCTGAAGTACCGCCGCCAGTCGGCCGGCAACATTGCCGGCAGCCAGGTGCGCATCGCCCTGCCAGGCGAGCTCCAGCCCTCGCTGAGCGGGCGCATGGATTTCATTGACAACCGCCTGGACCCATCCACCGGCACCCTGCGCCAGCGCGCGCGGGTCAGCAACCCGGACCTTGCGTTGAGCCCAGGCCAGTTCGGCCGCGTGCAGTTTTCCGCGCGGCCGGCCTACGAGGCTTTGCTGGTGCCGGATACGGCCGTTGGCATCGATGCCACCCGCAAGGTGCTGTATGTGCTTGATGCGCAGAACCGCGTCGAGCTGCGCCCGGTACAACTGGGCAAGCTGCATGATGGCCTGCGCGAAGTGGTCAGCGGCCTGCAGGCCGACGACCGGGTGATAGTCGATGGCCTGCAACGGGTGCGTGCCGGCGATACCGCGATCGGTGAGCAGCGCAGCCTGACCCGTGTGGCCGACGCCACCCCGGCCCAGGAGGCACCGCTATGAACCTGGGACGCACCTCGATCGAGCAGCCGGTGCTGGCGATCGTCCTCTCGGTGGTGCTGATAATCGTCGGCGGCCTGGCCTACCTGGTGCTGCCGACCTCCGAGTACCCCGACATCGCGCCACCCACGGTGGTGGTCCAGGCCACCTACCCGGGGGCCTCGGCACAGACCGTCGCCGAGACTCTGGCGATCCCTCTGGAGCAGGAGGTCAACGGCGTCGAGGACATGCTCTACATGTACAGCCAGGCCACCTCCGATGGCAGCCTGAACCTGACCGTGACCTTCAAGGGCGGCACCGACGTCGACAAGGCCCAGGTGCTGGTGCAGAACCGCGTCGCCCTGGCCACGCCACGCCTGCCCGAACCGGTGCAGCGCAGCGGTGTGTCGGTGCGCAAGTCCTCGCCGACCCAGCTGTCGACCATTTTCATTTCCTCGCCCAAGGGCACCTATGACCAGCTGTACGTGTCGAACTTCGCCATTCGCACTGTGGCCGATACCCTCAAGCGCATCGACGGCGTTGGCGACATAAACCCGCTGGGCGCGCGTGAGTATTCGATGCGCATCTGGCTGGACCCGGAGCGCGTCGCCGCCTTCGACCTGACCCCGGGCGACATCATCGCCGCCGTGCGTGCGCAGAACACCCAGGTGGCCGGCGGTGTCATCGCCCAACCACCGGTGGCCTCCCAGGCGTTTCAGCCGAACCTGATCTTTGAAGGGCGGCTCAAGGAGCCGGCTGACTTCGACAACATCGTGCTCAAGTCCGGCGAGGCGGGCCGCCTGGTGCGCCTGAAGGACGTGGCGCGTACCGAAATCGCCGGGCTGGCCTACGTCAACAACACCTATTACCTGCGCAACCCGGCCATCGGCCTGCAGGTGCTGCAGCGTCCGGGCGCCAACGCCCTGGCGACCATGCAGGTGGTGGAGCAGACCATGCAGCAACTGAGCAAGGACTTCCCGGAGGGCATCGAATACAGCATCGGCTACAACCCCACGGCGTTTATCGCCGACAGTATCGGTGAGTTGGGCAAGACCATCTACGAGGCGGTGATCCTGGTGGTGCTGGTGGTGCTGTTGTTCCTCCAGGGCTGGCGGCCGTCGATCATTCCGATCCTGGCCATCCCGGTGTCGTTGGTGGGCACCTTCGCGGTGATGGCGCTGCTGGGTTACTCGATCAACAACCTGACCCTGTTCGGCCTGGTACTGGCGGTAGGGATCGTGGTCGACAACGCCATCGTCGTGGTGGAGAACGTCGAGCGCCACCTGGCCGAAGGCAAGAGCCCGTTACAGGCTACCATCGTCACCATGCAGGAGATTGGTGGCGCGCTGGTGGCGATCACCCTGGTGCTGTGCGCGGTGTTCATTCCCACGGCGTTCATCCCGGGGATTTCCGGCGAGTTCTTCCGCCAGTTCGGCGTGACCATCGCGGTGGCCACGGCCATTTCGCTGTTCAACTCGCTGACCCTGTCGCCGGCGCTGGCGGCGATGATCCTGCGCCGTCACGGTGGCCATGCGCCGCTACGTGCCGGCCTGCCGGGCCTGCCGCGGCGCGCTGCCGAAGCGTTCAACCGGGGCTTTGCCCGGCTTTCCGACGGCTATGCCGGCAGCGTCCGCGGCCTGGTTGCCAGGACGCCGCTGATGCTGGCCGTGTATGCCGTACTGATCGCCGCCACCGCTTACCTGCTGATGGCCACGCCCAAGGGCTTCATCCCGGCCCAGGACCGTGGCTACCTGGTGGTGATCGTGCAACTGCCCGACGGCGCATCGCTGGAGCGCACCAACGCGATTTCCCAGCAGATCGAAGCCATCGCCCTGCAGGTGCCGGGTGTGGACAGGGTGCCGACCTTCTCGGGCTTTTCGATGGTCACCGGGACCAACTCGTCCAACTCGGCGGGTCTGGCCCCGGTGTTCGAACCTTGGTCCAAGCGCAAGCTGAAGGGCCGGACATCGGACGTGATCGCGGCCGACCTGCGCGAGCGCCTGAAAGCGGTCAGCGGTGCGTCGGTGATCGTCGCCACGCCGCCGCCGGTGCAAGGGTTGGGCAGTACCGGTGGTTTCTCCTTGCGTCTGCAGGATCGTGGTGGGCTGGGCAGTGACGCGCTGGCCAAGGCCACGGCAGAGCTGATCGCCGCCGCCAACGCTACACCGGGCATGACTGGCGTCTATTCGCCGTTTTCGGCCAGCACCCCGCAGGTGTTCGTCGAGCTCGACCGTGAGCGCGCCGAGATGCTGGGGGTGCCAAGCAGCCAGATCAACCAGGCCATCGAGACCTACTTTGGCTCGACCTACATCAACGACTTCAACCTGGTCGGCCGCACTTACCGCGTCACGGCCCAGGCCGACTTGCCGTACCGGGTCACACCAGAGGACCTGGCGCGGGTCAAGGTGCGCAACCAGGCCGGGCAGATGGTCCCGCTGGCCAGTGTGACGCAGCTGCGTGAGGCCCTGGGAGTCGAGCGCTTCCCGCGTTACAACCTGTTCCCGACCGCCGAGATTAATGGTGACACTGTGCCTGGTCTGGGCTCGACCTATGCCATCGAGACCATGGAACGGCTGGCCAAAGCGCACCTGCCGGCGGGCATCAGCTACCAGTGGACCGACCTGAGCTACCAGCAGACCACCGCCGGTAACATGGGGCTGCTGGTGTTCCCGCTGTGTGTGGTGTTCGTCTACCTGGTGCTGGCGGCGCAGTACGGAAGCTGGAGCCTACCGCTGGCGATTCTGCTGATCGTGCCGATGTGCCTGCTGGCCGCGGCTGCTGGCGTGCGCCTGATGGGCCAGGACATCAATATTCTCACCCAGATCGGCTTCATTGTTTTGGTGGGCCTGGCGGCGAAGAACGCCATCCTCATCGTCGAAGTGGCCCGGCAGCTGGAGAAAGAAGGGCAGGGCATCGTCGAGGCGGTGGTCGAAGCCTGTCGCCTGCGCCTGCGGCCGATCCTGATGACCTCGCTGGCATTCATCCTCGGCGTTCTGCCGCTGGTGCTGTCTGAGGGTGCCGGTTCCGAGATGCGCCTGGCGGTGGGTTCTGCGGTGTTCTTCGGGATGATCGGCGTGACCCTGTTCGGCCTGGTGTTCACACCGATCTTCTATGTGCTGGTGCGCCGCCTTGCCGGTGGTGAACGGCGGCTATCGTCACAGCCTGCGGCTGTCGAACAGGACTTCCAACAATGAACATGCGTCTTCGTTTCCCCGTAATGGCTTTTACTGCGGCGCTGCTGGCCGCGTGTGCCGCGCCGACCTTGCCGCCGCCCAGCGTTGCGCCTGCGCAGCATTACCTCAATGCCCGCTCCGAAGCGCCGCTGACGGTGACTGAGCAGTGGTGGCGCGGCTACCAGGATCCGTTGCTCGACCACCTGGTGCAGCGGGCGCTGGACGATAACCTCGATATGCAGGCCGCCCTGGCGCGCATCGACGCGGCCCGGGCCTTGAGGGCGGTCAGCGCCTCGGCTGGCAGCCCGACCCTGGACCTCGACGGCAGTGCCGCACGCCAGCGTACCTCGGCCTACCAGTCCGGCTTCAGCGAGGCACTGATCGATGCGCCGGTATCGCTGGGCCTGGATGCCAGCTGGGAGATCGACCTGTTTGGCCGCATCCGTGAAGGTGTCCGCGCTGCTGACGCCGAGGTGGCGGCCAGTGAAGAGCAGGCCCGCGCGGTGCGGGTTGCGCTGGTGGGTGAAGTGGTCCAGGCCTATGCCCAAGCCCGTGGCCTGGAGCAGCGCCTGGCGATCGTCCGCCAGAGTGCCCAGAGCCAGGCCGAGACCTTGCAGTTGAGCGAGCAGTTGTACGCGGCGGGCAGCAGCCCGGAGGCCGACCTGCTGCGGGCCCGCGCACAGACCGAGCGCACCGCGGCGCGGGTGCCGGCGCTGCGCCTGGAGTGGCAGCGCACGGTGCACAGGCTTGCAGTGTTGCTGGCTATGCCCAGCGTCGAGCTGTACGCACAGATGCAGGCGAGCCCGGCAAGTGTGCATGAGGTGGCCTTGCAGGATGTTGGCACACCAGCGGACCTGCTGCGTCGGCGCCCTGACGTGAAGGCCGCCGAGGCCCGGGTGATTGCCGCCTATGCGCGAGTTGGCGTGGCCAAGGCCGAGCTGATGCCACGCCTGAGTCTGTCGGCGGCGTTGGGTTCGTTGATCAATGGCATGAGCGCGGCCACCCTGGCCAACTCGACTTTCTGGCTGGCCGGCGTCAATGCCAGTGCGCCCCTGTTCGATGGTGGCCGACGCAAGGCGCAGGTGCAGGTACGGGACGCCGAGGCGCGGGAGGCATTGCTGAGTTACCGGCGCACGGTGCTGGTGGCGGTGTCGGAGGTGGAGTCGGCACTTGCGGCGGCCCAGCGCAATGCCGAACGCCAGGTACTGCTAGCCCGTGCGAGCGAGCAGTCGAGCTCGGCTTTCGAGCAGATCCGCCGTTCCTGGCAGGCTGGCGAGGCGCCGTTCCTCGATGTGCTGGAGGCTCAGCGCAGCCAACTCAGTGCCCAGGATGCGCTGGCCACTGTACGCACTGCCCAGTGGCAGAATCAGGCGGCGCTGGTCAGTGCGTTAGGTGGGTAAGTGTAGTGGGGCTGGATGTGTTTGTCCCGGCATCAGGCTGTCTACGCCACCATCAGGGGCCAGGACTCACTGAGCTCAAGGGGGCTCCTGTGTCAGGCAGGAGCATGATCCTCATCGTCAAAGCTAGGCGCGCCAAGGCGGGTATTCTTATTCCATGTAGTCTTTGGGTGGGGCCGGGAGTTCGGCCAGTAGGTCCCTGAGACCCGTGCACCACTGGCTGCGGATCTGACTGTAGTAGGGGTCGTCCTGGGTGATGCGATAGCTCTGCGTCGGCCTGAACGAATCCTTGCGATACACCAGCAAATCCAGCGGCATGCCCACTGACAGGTTGCTGCGAATAGTCGAGTCGAACGAGATCAAACCACAGCGCAGCGCCTCGTCCAGTGAAGTGCGGTAGGTCAGGTTGCGATCAAGGATCGGCTTGCCGTACTTGCTTTCGCCCAGTTGCAAAAACGGCGTGTCCTCTGTGGCCTGAATGAAGTTGCCTTGCGGATATACGCTGTAGACCCCCATGGGCCCGCCAGCAATCTGCCCGCCCACCAGCAGCGAGCAGCTCAAATCGACCTTGCTCGCCAGCTTGCAGCGGTCCCGGGTGACCACCTCGCGAATGGTTTCGGCCACCAGCACGGTGGCGTCGTACAGCGTGCGCACGTTCAGCAGATGGTTGCCCGTGCCGTTGCAGCGCTGGCGCAGCAGGTTGACCACCGATTGCGAGGTGGCCAGGTTGCCTGCACTCTGCAAGACGATCAAGCGCTCGCCGGGTGTGCTGAAGATGAACAGTTTGCGAAAGGTCGAGATCTGGTCGATCCCGGCGTTGGTACGTGAATCGGAGACAAACACCAGCCCGTCGGCCAGGTGCATGGCCACGCAGTACGTCATGTGGTTTACCTGTGTGCGTTGAAAGACCCCGGCGTCACGGCGACGACGGGGTCGGTAGGGGGCTTGCGTTACTGTTGCTGCCCCTGTAGCAGCGACCTGACCTGAACCTGCGCCAGCATCGACTCGGCCCCGCCGCCCCGGCGCATGCCGCGTACGGGGCAGGCGTCGAGGTAGTCCAGGCCCACCGCCAGTTTCAGGTGGCGATCGGGCCGGGCCAGCCGGTTGGTCACATCGAAGCTGTACCAGCCATCGCCCAGCCAGGCCTCGGCCCAGGCGTGGCTGGCCAGGTGGCTGGCATCCTCGGTGCACAGGTAGCCAGACACATAGCGTGCCGGGATCCCCAGGCTGCGGGCGCAGGCGAGGAAGGCATGGGTGTGGTCCTGGCACACGCCGGCACCGATGGCGAAGGAGTCGGCGGCGGTGCTGTCGACCGCCGTCGCGCCTGGGCTGTACGGCATGCGCTCGGCCAGCCCTTCCATCAGCGCGATCAGCGCGGCGCGGTCGCGGCGGCCGCCACAGTGTTCCCTGGCAAAGCCGAGCAGCGCTTCGTCGGCCTGGGTCAGGCGGCTGGTGCGCAGGAATGGCAAGGGCGACTGGCTGTCGTGTTCGACTTCGAGCGTCGGGTCGATCTCGACCTGACCCTTGGCACACAGCGCCAGGGCGCTGTGTGGCTCTTCCAGGGTCAACACGTGCAGCACGTTGCCGTAGGGGTCGATCTGGCTGCGCACCGGCCTGGGCATCTGCACCTGCCACTCGAGCACCTGCTGGCGGGCATTGCTCTGGGGTGTCAGGCGCAGGAACTGGATGCTGGCGCATACCTGGTTGGCGTAGGTGTAGCGAGTGTCGTGGTGGATGGCGAGCTTCATACGACCTCCAGGTAGGAGTGGTGAACGGTCTGGCTGAGTTGGCGAATACGCTCGATGAAGTCGGTCAGCCAGGGGTGCAGGCCGGCTTCGAGGATTTCGTCGATACCGGTGTAGCGCAGCCGGGCATTGAGCTCGGCAGCCATGCGCTGCGAGGCCCGGCCACTGGTGCTGGGCAGGCCGGCGAGGATATGGTCCAACTCCTCGATGCACGCATGCAGCGAGCGCGGCACATCGGCGCGCAACAGCAGCAGCTCCGACACCTGGCGTGCACTGGGCGCGTTGCGGTAGATCTCGTTGAACGCCTCGAACGACGACAGTGCACGCAGCAGGGCGCTCCACTGGTAGTAGCCACGGGCCGAATGGTCGCTGACCTCTTCCGATGCCTCGCCGAACATTTCGTAGCGTACATCCAGCAGGCGCAGGGTGTTGTCCGCCCGCTCCAGGAAGGTGCCCAGGCGGATGAAACAGTAGGCGTCGTTGCGCATGATGGTGCCCGCCGTGGCGCCGCGGAACAGGTGCGAGCGCTCCTTGACCCAGTCGCAGAACTGGCTCATGCCATAGCGCGCCAGGCCGTTGCTGGCGATGTTGCGCATCTCCAGCCAGGTGGCGTTGATGTTCTCCCACATGTCGGCGGTGATCCGCCCGCGTACCGCATGGGCATTGGTGCGCGCCGCCTGCAGGCAGCAGTAGATGCTGCCGGGGTTGGTCTCGTCGAAGGCGAAAAAATGCAGCATGCGCGCGGTGTCGAGCTCGTCGTGGCGCTGGTTGTAGTCGTCCAGGGTGCCGGCCGCCAGTAGCGACATGGCCAGCTCGGCGCGGCCGTCGCTGCGCCCGGCCTGGGGCATCAGCGACAGCGAATAGCTGACTTCGAGCATGCGCGCCAGGTTTTCGGCGCGCTCCAGGTAACGGGACATCCAGTAGAGGTCCGAAGCGGTTCTTGAAAGCATGTGTCAGTCCTCCACTACCCAGGTGTCCTTGGTGCCGCCGCCCTGGGACGAATTCACCACCAGCGAGCCTTCGCGCAGTGCCACGCGGGTCAGGCCTCCGGGCACCAGGCGGGTCTCGCTGCCCGACAGCACGAACGGGCGCAGGTCGATATGGCGCGGCGCGATGCCGTTCTCGACGAAGGTCGGGCAGGTCGACAGGCACAGGGTAGGTTGGGCGATATACGCCTCGGGGCGGGCCTTGAGGCGCGCGCGGAAGTCTTCGATTTCCGCCGCCGTGGCCGCCGGCCCGACCAGCATGCCGTAGCCGCCGGAACCCTGGGTTTCCTTGACCACCAACTCCGGCAAATGGGCCAGCACGTGGGACAGTTCCTTGGGGTTGCGGCATTGCCAGGTGGGCACGTTGTTGAGGATCGGCTCCTCGTCGAGGTAGAAACGGATCATCGCGTCGACGTAGGGGTAGATCGATTTGTCGTCGGCAAGGCCGGTGCCCACGGCGTTGGCCAGCACCACGTTGCCCGAGCGGTAGGCCGCGATCAGGCCGGGCACCCCCAGCATCGAGTCGGGGGTGAACGACAGTGGGTCGAGGTAGGCGTCGTCGAGGCGCCGGTAGATCACATCCACCTGCTTCGGGCCTGCGGTGGTGCGCATGAACACATGGTCGTCGCGCACGAACAGGTCGGCGCCCTCCACCAGCTCAACGCCCATTTCACGGGCCAGGAACGCATGTTCGAAGTAGGCGCTGTTGAAGCGCCCCGGGGTCAGCACCACGGCGGTGGGGTTGTCCAGCGGGCTGGCGCTCTTGAGGGTGTCGAGCAGCAGGTTGGGGTAGTGGTCGATGGGTGCCACCCGCTGGCTGGCGAACAGCTCGGGGAACAGGCGCATCATCATCTTGCGGTCTTCGAGCATGTAGCTCACTCCGCTGGGCGTGCGCAGGTTGTCCTCGAGCACGTAGTAGCTGCCGTCGCCGTCACGCACCAGGTCGACGCCGGCGATATGCGCGTAGATGTCACGGTGCAAGTCCAGGCCTTGCATGGCGATCTGGTAGCCCTCGTTGGCCAGCACCTGCTCGGCCGGGATGATGCCTTGCTTGAGGATGTGCTGGTCGTGGTAGACGTCGGCCAGGAACAGGTTCAACGCTTGCACCCGTTGGATGCAGCCGCGCTCCACTTTCTGCCATTCGCTGGCCTTGATGCTGCGGGGGATGATGTCGAAGGGGATCAGGCGCTCGGTGCCCTGTTCGTCGCCGTACAGGGTGAAGGTGATACCGGCGCGGTGGAACAACAGGTCGGCTTCGCGGCGGCGCTGCGCCAGCAACTCGGGCGGGGTGTCTGCCAGCCAGCGTGCAAACGGCTGGTAGTGGGGACGGCAGGCACCGTCGGCGTCATACATTTCATTGAAAAAAGCTCGGGACATACCGCACTCCTTGCCGCACTGATCGACGGCATTTTCCTGCAACTTGGCTACTTCACGATGCGAGATCCTGCGAGCGGGGATGGGTTCTGGTTTTTATCGGCACCTCATTGTGCGTTGACTACGTCCTGCTGCGCGTCGACCGGCGATGCGTTGCGCGGGTAGTTAAAGTCTTTGCAATGGAAGTGCCGGAATTCGGATAAGCGCTGAAACAGCTGAATATTTTTAAAAACAATCACGGACACGCTTTATTTATTCAATAAAGCGACGGTTTTGGCCTGGGTGAGCTGGGGACGATTGTTCGCGTGCGTGGGCCAGCAAGGTACGCCCGCGCCAAAACAGGGCGCGGTACGGTGGTGCTGGTTGTTTTGAACCAATACGGGGAGGGCGGCCGCTCAGACGGAAAATACGATCCCGGTGCGCAAGGAGGCACTACGGATATGTTCCTGCATCGCTTTCTGCGCCGCTGGCGCCGAATGCCTGGCCAGAGCGTTGAGAATCTTCTTATGTTCTTTCCAGGTTTCCATGGCCCGTTCCGGGCGAATGAATGGCAACTTCTGGCTTTCTATATAAATGGCCTCGCTGGCCATGACGATCTGCAGCATCGCCAGGTTGCCACTGGCCTCGAGAATGCGCCGATGAAACTCGAAATCCAGGCGCGCCGCCGCTTCGAAGTTGCGCGCCTTCAGCTCGATGCCCATGGCTTCGACATTCTCCGCCAGTGCATCGAGGGCCTCGGTAGTCAGGCCATTGGCAGCCTGGCCTGCGGCAAAGCCTTCGAGCACATAACGCAACTGGAAGGTATCGGCGGCGGATACCTGGGCATCGAACGGCCAGGCAAACCCCGACGCCGACGCAGGCGGTTCAGCTTGCGCAGCTTTGACGAATACCCCTTTGCCCGGCTGCACGCTTACCACTCCCATGGCACTCAAGGACGACAACGCCTCCCGCAGTGACGCACGGCTGACCCCCAGGTTCTGCGCCAGTTCGCGTTGCGCGGGCAGGGCGTCGCCCGGCTGGTATTCGCCCTCATCGATCAGGCGTTGGATGGCCTGCAAAGCGAGTTCGGGAACGGCGCCGCGAAGGGGGGCATCGAGCATCGGTACAGACCCATTCAATCAAAGAAGCTGTCGTTTTACGATGATCTTCACGGTGCACGCAAGTTTGGCCCTGTGCTGGTGCAAGGGTTCGAACGCTGCCATTTGAAGGGGATTTTTGTTCGGGTTGCCGGGCATAAGGCATCCAACTGTTCAGACCAGTAATACCACCAGGCACAAGGCCTGCAGCTGAATTGCCCGGATTTTCGGGCATTCTGGCACGTCGGCTGCAAGGGTTCAGCAAACACCAGCCCATCGCCACCTGAGGTCTTGACCATGAACAACCTGCGCAAATGCCTGCTGGCCACACTGCTGTGTGGCAGTGCCCTGATGCAATCAGTCGCCCACGCCGACACCCTCAGCGACATCAGCCAGCGCGGCGTGCTGAAGGTCGCCGTGCCCCAGGACTTCCCACCATTCGGTTCAGTCGGCCCCGACCTCAAGCCGCGCGGCCTGGACATCGACACCGCGCAGCTGTTGGCTGACAAACTGGGGGTGAAACTGGCGCTGACCCCGGTCAACAGCACCAACCGCATCCCGTTCCTTACCACCGGCAAGGTCGATTTGGTGATCTCCAGCCTGGGCAAGAACCCCGAGCGCGAAAAGGTGGTGGACTTCTCCAAACCCTACGCGCCGTTCTACCTGGGTGTTTTCGGCCCTGAAGCCAGTAGCATCGACACCCTGGACGCCCTCAACGGCAAGACCATCAGCGTCACCCGTGGCGCCATCGAAGACATGGAGCTGAGCGCGGTGGCCCCGCAAGGCGCGACCATCAAGCGCTTCGAAGACAACAACTCGACCATCGCCGCCTACCTGTCCGGGCAGGTGGACCTGATCGCCAGCGGCAGTGTGGTGATGTCGGCCATCGCGGCGAAAAATCCGGCCAAGGTGCCGGTGCTCAAGCTCAAGCTCAAGGACTCCCCTGTGTATGTGGGCATGGCCAAGGAGCAGCCGGCGCTGCGCGCCAAGGTCGATGAAATCCTGGTGCAGGCCAAGGCCGACGGCAGCCTTGGGCGCAACGCCGAGAAGTGGCTCAAGCAACCGCTGCCCGCCGATTTCGAGTGACCCTGAACGATGGCCTATCAATTCGATTTCGCTGCCGCCCTGCAGCAGGGCGACCTGCTGCTCAAGGGCGCGCTGTTCACCCTCGAACTGACCGTGATCGGCACCCTCGCCGGCGTTGCCCTGGGCATCGTCGGTGCGGTGGTGCGGGCCTGGCAGTTACGGCCGTTCAACTGGCTGTTCGCGGTGTATGTGGAGCTGATCCGCAACACGCCCTTCATCGTCCAGCTGTTTTTCATCTTCTTCGGCTTGCCGGCCCTCGGCGTGCGCATGACTGAATGGCAGGCGGCGGTGCTAGCCATGGTGATCAACCTGGGCGCCTATTCCACCGAGATCATCCGCGCCGGCATCCAGGCCATCCCGCGCGGGCAGCTGGAAGCCGCCTCGGCGCTGGCGATGACGCGCGTCGAGACGTTCCGCCATGTGATCATGCGCCCGGCGTTGGCCAAGGTGTGGCCGGCGCTGTCGAGCCAGATCGTCATCGTCATGCTGGGGTCGGCGGTGTGTTCGCAGATCGCCACCGAAGAGCTTTCGTTCGCGGCCAACTTCATCCAGTCGCGTAACTTCCGGGCGTTCGAAACCTACCTGTTCACCACCTTGCTGTACTTGGCCATGGCCATCGGTGTGCGGCAGGTGCTGAATTTGTTCGGCCGGCGCGTGATCGTGAGGAGACGCTGATGGATTTCACCTTCTGGGATATCGTGCGCAACCTGCTGACCGGGTTGCAATGGACCTTGCTACTGTCGCTGGTGGCGTTCGTCTGCGGCGGCGCCATGGGTTTGTTGATGCTGCTGGCGCGGATCAGCGACAGCGCTCCTTTGCGGCTGGCGGCCCGTGGCTATATCGAGCTGTTCCAAGGCACACCGCTGCTGATGCAGCTGTTCATGGTGTTTTTCGGCATCGCCCTGTTCGGCATCGATGTGTCGGCCTGGGCGGCGGCGGCAGTGGCTTTGACGCTGTTCACCAGTGCGTTTCTCGCCGAAATCTGGCGGGGCTGCGTGGAGTCGATCCCGCACGGGCAGTGGGAGGCCAGCGCCAGCTTGGCGCTCAGCCGTGGCGAGCAGCTGCGCCATGTGGTGCTGCCCCAGGCATTGCACCTGGCCGTGGCGCCGACCGTGGGCTTTTCGGTGCAGGTGGTGAAGGGCACGGCCGTCACTTCGATCATCGGGTTCACCGAACTGACCAAGACCGGCGGCATGCTGGCCAACGCCACCTTCGAACCTTTCCTGATCTACGGCCTGGTGTCGCTGGGCTATTTCATTCTGTGTTTTCCACTGTCGCTGGGTGCCCGCCACCTGGAGAGGAGGCTGCATGTCGCTGGTTAGCGTTTCTGCGTTGCACAAGTACTACGGGGACAACCATGTGCTCAAGGGGGTCGACCTGCGCATCGAGGAGGGCGAGGTGGTGGCGATCATCGGCCGCAGCGGCTCGGGCAAGAGCACCCTGCTGCGCACATTGAATGGGCTGGAGTCGATCAATGACGGGGTGATCGAAGTCGATGGCGAGTACCTGGATGCGGCTCGCGCCGACCTGCGTACCTTGCGCCAGAAAGTCGGGATGATCTTCCAGCAGTTCAACCTGTTCCCGCACCTGAGCGTGGGTGAGAACGTGATGTTGGCGCCGCAACTGGTGAAGAAGACGCCCAAGGCCGAGGCCCGGCAACTGGCGCGCAAGATGCTGGAGCGGGTAGGGCTGGAAGCAAAGTTCGATGCCTACCCGGACCAACTGTCCGGCGGCCAGCAACAGCGCGTGGCCATTGCCCGGGCGCTGGCGATGTCACCCAAGGTGCTGCTGTGCGACGAGATTACTTCGGCCCTCGACCCGGAGCTGGTGAGTGAAGTGCTTAGCGTGGTGCGCGGGCTGGCGAAGGAGGGCATGACGTTGGTGATGGTCACCCACGAAATGCGCTTTGCCCGGGAGGTGGGCGACAAGCTGGTGTTCATGCACCAGGGCAAGGTGCATGAAGTCGGCGACCCGAAGACTCTGTTCGATGCACCGAGGACGACGGAGTTGGCCAACTTCATCGGCAGTGTCGGGTAAGGCGGCGATCACTATCTATCTGTCTCTGCAGAGCGCGGTAAGGCCAATTATTCTGGCCACGGTACGCACTGCCCAGTGGCAGAATCAGGCGGCGCTGGTCAGTGCGTTGGGCGGGTAAGGGTAATGGGGGCTGCGTGGCAGCTCCCGCGTTACCGACTCAAACCTGGTCGATCGGAATGCCGTGGTTGTTCTTCCACATCAACACCACGCCACTGGCAACCAGCGCCACCACGATCAGGTAGACGTTGAACACCCAGCCGATCTGCTCCGAATAGAGCCAGGTCGTTACGTACGATGCGGTACCCCCGAACACCGCTACACCTAACGAAATGCACACACCGAACATCCGCGTGCGGTAGCGGGTAGGGACTTGCTCGGAAATCGATGCAGGCTTGCATCCGGTGATGAAGGCCACCAGCATCAGGCCAGCAGTCTGCGCCACCATCAGGGTCCAGGGCTCGCTGGAGATCATGCCCCACAGCGGGAACAGGGTCGCCGCGATACCCAGCAGCGAAATCAGTGCACAGACCTTGCGCCCGACCTGGTCCGAGATCCAGCCGCAGACCGGCAGGAAGGCCAGGTAGATAACCTGGGCGATGCAGCTCATCATGAATGCGTTATGCGGGTCCATGCCTTTCACGCTCAGGGCATAGATCGACGCCGAGGTGACCCAGGTGTAGTAGGTCAGGGTGGCGCCCGCTTCATACAGGAACAACCGTACACCGTGTTGCAACACCTGGCCGCGGCTCCAACAAGTAGTGTGCTGCGTTGCGCTACTGGTACTCGGGCTATGGTCGCTTTCCATCATGCTGCGCCGTAGCCACAGGGCAACCACCGCCAGCAGGCCGCCGGTGGCGAAGGGGATGCGCCAGCCCCAGTCCTGCATCTGCTCGGTGCTCAGCATCGAGGTCAGCAGGGCCATGTAGAAGGTCGCCAGAAGCGAGCCGCTGCCTACCGCGAAGAACACCGAGCTCGACCACAAGCCTCGGCGTTTCGGGGGGGCGATTTCGGCGATGTAGGCATAGGACGTGGTGGTCTCGCCACCATGGGCGAAACCCTGGATCAACCGCGCACAGAGTAGCAACGCGGAAGCCCAGCTGCCGACCGATTCATAGGCAGGAATGAACGCGATCAGCAGGCTGGCGCCGGCCATCAGCAGCATGGTGCTGAGCAGCACGGTACGCCGCCCCAGGCGGTCGGCCAGGATGCCGAACACGATACCGCCCAACGGCCGCAACAGAAAACCGGCAGCAAACACGGCAAGGGTGGCGAGCAGTGCCGAGGTCGGGTTGCTCTTATCGAACAGGGCGGCGGCGATATAGACGGAGGCGACGGTGTAGAGGGTCCAGTCGAACCACTCCAGCAGGTTGCCGACGCCGGTGGCGAGCAGCGATTTGCGGCGCAGGTTGACTGCGCTGGGGGCGGCTTGTGCCGCGCTGGCGGGCAGGGTCTCGGTCATATTGTTCATTGTTAGGCTCCGAGCGGAAGGGGCGGGCAGCGCCGGAGTTGGCACTGCCCGTACGGCGTAACGGGTCAGCTCGCCATGTGCGCGCGGGCGACTTCTTCGATACCGGCGGCATCGAGCTTGTAGTGCTGGTACAGGTGGGTGGGCGGAGCGATCAGGCTGTACTCGTCGTAAATGCCATGGCGCTTGAGCTTCACCCCGACGCCTTCGTCGGCCAGTACCTCGGCCACTGCCGCGCCCAGCCCGCCGAGCACGTTGTGCTCTTCCACCGTCATCATCCGTTGGCTGCGCGCCGCAGCGGTCAGAATCGCTTCACGATCGATCGGCTTGATCGAGGCCATGTCGATCACGCCCACCGAACGGCCCTCGGCATTGAGCTTGCGTGCCGCTTCCAGCGCCGGGTGCACGGTGATACCACAGGCGATGATGGTCAGCTCTTCACCCTGGCAGTGCTCGGTGGCCTTGCCGAACTCGAAGGTGGTGCCGCGTTCGTAGATGATCGGGTCGCGGCCGCGACCAATGCGGAAGTACACCGGCTTGTCATAGGTGGCCGAGGCCTTGATGGCCGCCACCAGTTGCGGGCCGTCGGACGGCGAGACCACCGCCAGGTCGGCGATCGAACGCATGGTGGCGATGTCTTCGGTGGCGTGGTGCGAGGTGCCATAGAAGCCCAGCGAGATGCCGGTGTGGTGGCCGATCAGGCGCACTGGCTGGGCCGAGTAGGCCACGTCCATACGGATCTGTTCGCAGCACAGCAGGCCCAGGAACGAGGCGAAGGTGGCCACGAACGGCATCACCCCGCAAGTGGCCAGGCCGGCGGCGGCGGTGACCATGTTCTGCTCGGAGATACCGAACTGGATGTAGCGGTCGGGGAACGCCGTGGCGAATTTGTTCAGGCCGTTGGAGTACTGCAGGTCGGCGGAGCCAGCCATGACCGGGTAGCCTTCGCGGGTCAGCTCGATCAGCCCATCGGAAAGGTACGACAGCCCAGGGTTCATGGCATTCAGGCCACGGTATTGCCAGGAGTTGGGGGACAGCGGGGCGTTCATGGTCAGATCTCCTTGGCTTCGATTTCAGCGATGGCGCGTTGCGCGTCTTCCGGGTCCAGGTAGCCCAGGTGCCAGCCCGGCTCGGTCTCCATGTAGGAAACGCCCTTGCCCTTGACGGTCTTGGCGATGATGCACACCGGCTTGTCGCGGTTTTCGTCGGCCTTGATGCGGCGCAGAGTGGTGGTCACCTCGCGGATGTCGTGGCCGTCGATCACATGGACCTCCCAGCCGAAGGCACGCCATTTTTCATCCAGCGGTTCGATGCCGATCACGTCATCGACCTGACCGTCGAGCTGAAAGCCGTTGCGGTCGACGATGGCGATCAGGCGGCTGGCCTTGTGGTGGGCGGCGCTCATGGCGGCTTCCCAGACCTGGCCTTCCTGCATCTCGCCATCACCGAGCATGACGAACACGTCGTAGCTGTGGCCGGTGAAGCGCTGCGCCAGGCACATGCCCAGGCCGCCAGACAGGGCGTGGCCGATGGAGCCGGACGAGAAATCGATGCCCGGCACCTTGCGCATGTCGGGGTGGTCGCCCAGTGGGCTACCCAGGCGGGTGTAGTCGTCCAGCCAGTCCTTGGGGAACATGCCAAGGTCGGCCAGGATCGGGAACTGGCCAACGGCGGCGTGCCCCTTGCCCATCAGGAAGCGGTCGCGCTCAGGCCACTTGGGGTCTTCCGGGCGCAGGCTCATGACGTCGTAGTACAACGCCGAGAACAGCTCGGCGGCAGAAAACACCGAGGTGTAGTGGCCGGTCTTGGCGATCTCGATCAGGCGGATGGTTTCCAGCCGGACGAATTTCGCCCGTTCGCGCAGGTGGGCGACGGTCTCGGCGCTGGGCACGAAGTCGCTGGCTTTCCAAGCCTCGAGGGTTTTACGGGGTGTAGCCATCTCTACCTCCAAATGCAGGCATCGCAGGGTGGGTGTTGCCAGGGGTATTCAGCGGGTCAGTGATTCCAGCGCGCGCATGGCCTCGATCAGGTCATCGCACTGCAGGGGCTGGCCGTTGGCTCGCAGGAAGTTGCGCGCATGGGGGGCTTGCAGGGTCGGCTCGGCGACCTGCTGCAAGGTGGCCTGGTCGGGCGCGTTGACGCCTAGCTCGGCCAGGTTGCAGGGCAGGCCGATGCGCCGGTAGAAGGCCAGCAACTCGGCCATGAACGCTGCCTCGCGGTCTTCCAGCACCAGCTGCACCAGCAGGCCATAGGCGACTTGCCAGCCGTGAACCTGGTCGCGGGCGCCTGGCACCTTGGACAAACCACGGGTCATGGCGTGGGCGATGGACAGCCCGCCGCTCTCGAAGCCCAGGCCGCTCATCAGCAGCACGGCTTCGATCAGGCGCTCGAAGGCGGCGTTCACCTGGCCGCTGCCGGCCAGCGCCAAGCCTTCCTCGGCATGCTCGCGCAGCACGGCATAGCATTCCCGAGCCAGGGTCACGCCGGCCAGCGAGGGGCGGGCGCCGAACATGTTGACACCGTCGGCCTTGAGGCACTGCTCAGCTTCGAACTTCTTGGTCAGGGCATCGGCGATGCCGGCCAGCAGGAAGGGGCGGGGGGCCTGGGCAATCAGGCGTGTGTCGACCAGCACGTAGCGCGGGCTGCTGAGCAGGTGGCCGACTTCGCTGAGCTGATGGTGCTCGTCGTAGACCACGTAGTTCTTCGACGTGGGGGCGTCATTGGAGGCGACGGTGGGCATGCTCACCAGCGCGGCGCCGCTGGAGTGGGCCAGGGCCTTGCCGGCATCGATGGACTTGCCGCCACCCACCGCTACCACCATGTCAAAGGTAAAGCGCGCGGCGGACTGGCGCAGGGCGGCGATGCCCTGGGCGGTGATCTCGCCATCGAAAGTGATGTAGTGCAATTGCACATCGGCGCGGGCACAGGTGGCGTCCAGGCGCTCTTTGACCAAGCCGATCACGAAGCTGTCGATGACTACTACGGCGCGGCGGCCGCAGTGGGCCAGGTACTGGCCTGCCTCGTCGAGTACATCGGGGCCTTGCACGTAGCGGCCGGGTGATCCGAAAACCAGATTCATACGGTACCTCTGTGTGACGGTTTGTTGTTGTTATGCGAGGTCGTGGTCGATCTCGGTCATGTGTGATGCATGATATATCATGCGTATTGGCCGTCAAGCGCCTTCACCGTTCGCTGACGGCCATCGATCGGTTCAGAGGGTGGAATCAGGCGATGGAGTAACCACCGTCCACCGCCAGGGTGGTGCCGGTGACGTAGCGGGCATTGTCGGAAACCAGGAAGGCGATGACGTCTGCCACGTCTTCCGGCTGGCCCCAGGCCTGCATTGGTATGCGCGAGAGGATCCCGGCCGAGCGGCTTGGGTCCTCATAGGCGCGGCGTGACAGCTGGGTGAGGATCCAGCCCGGTGCCACGGCATTGGCGCGCACACCGTCGGCGGCCCAGGCCACGGCCTGGCAGCGGGTCAGCTCGCCGATGGCGGCCTTGCTCGATGCATAGGCCGGTGTCTTGGCCGAGCCGAAGATGCCCCACATCGAGGCAAAGTTGACCACCGCGCCACGGGCCCGCTTGAGCCCCGGCAGCGCAGCGTTGCTGATGCGCATCACGGCGGTCAGGTTGACGTCGAGCACATGACTGAAGCCCTCCAACTGCCACTCGCGGTTGTGGTCGATGACCCCTGCGGCATTGACCAAGGCATCGACCCGCTCGAAGCGGCCGAAAAAGTCCGCCACTGCGACATCGTCAGTGACGTCCAGCTCCAAGTAATGAATGCCGTCCATGCGCTGTTCCGGCTCGCCCAGGCCCAGGGTGTGAACTTCATAGCCATCGGCGAGCAGGCGGCGTGCGGTAGCCAGGCCGATGCCCGAGCCGCCACCAGTGATGATTGCGATCTTGTTCATGAGTGCTCCGTTGGGAAGAACGCCATTCGGTTTTCAGTGCCCGTTGGCCGTGCCGAACAGGAAGTCGGCCAGCAGTTCGACCTGGCCGGTGATCATGTGCACGCCCTTGTGGACCTGGCAGCCACGGCCTTGGGCAGCTTCCAGCAGGGCAGTGACATCCGGGTTCATCACCACCTCGGCGACCAGCGTTCCGCTGTCGAGTGTGTGCGCTGGTAGCGGCAACGGGTCGTCGGCCTTCAGCCCCAGCGCCGTGGCATTGATCACCACATCGAAACCGCGACCATCGGCCGGGCCCGCCGCCACTTTGCGCCCAGGCAGCAATGTGCGCAATTGGGCGACCAGTTCCTCGGCCTTGGCCTGGGAACGGTTGGCGATGACCAGGCGCTGCAGCGGCTCGGCCAGCAATGCATGGGCGATTCCCGTGGCGGCGCCGCCGGCGCCAAGCAGCAGCACGCGTTTGCCGACCAGCGCGTGGCCCTGGTTCTTCAGGCCACGGACAAAGCCCTCGCCATCGAACATGCGCCCGCTGAAGCGGCCGTCGGACAGCCGTCGGGCGACGTTGCACACCCCAAGCGACGCCGCCGCGCCTTGCAGGTCGTCGCACAGTTCGGCGACTTCCAGCTTGTGCGGCACGGTGACGATCACCCCAGCAAGGTTTTCGATGCCGCGCAGGCCCGCCCAGGCGCTGGCCAGGTTGGCGGGCGACACCTCCCAGGGCACCAGCACGGCGTCATGGCCCAGGCGTTCGAGCAGCGGGTTGAAGAAGGAGGGGGTACGCAGGTGCTTGGCCGGGTAGGTCAGGTGAACCACCACTCGGGTGGTGCCGGTAATTGGCATGATGGGCTTCCTATGAAGTGGGTGGGGCGTCAGCGGCAATGACGGGGTGTTATTTGCTCACGGTGCGCGTCATCAGCCTCTGTTTAAAATATGATATATCATGTTTTTAATCGGCGTTGAAACCCCTGCGCTACCGGGATCTTAATGATGATGTATCATGCCTTATCGCCCGGCCGCACCCCTGCAGGTACCGGGCCATTCACCAGACAAGAGAGAATCAGCGTGACAGTTCACAAGCCGCTGGATAAAGGCAACTTGAGCGAGCGGGTCTACAGCATCATCCGCACGGCATTGATGGACGGCCAGTACCAACCCGGCGACCGCCTGCGCATCAGTGCCCTGGCCGAAGAATTCGGCGTGTCGATCACCCCGGTGCGCGAAGCGATCTTCCGCCTGGTCAGCGACCATGCGCTGGACATGAAAGCCGCCACCTCCATCTATGTCCCCGAGCTGACCGTCAACCAGTTGCGCGAGATCCAGCTGATCCGCCACCTGCTTGAAGGTGAAGCAGCGGGGCTTGCGGCCGAGCGCATCTCCGATGCCGAACTGGCCCATCTCGAGGAAGTGCAGGCCGCATTCCAGGCGGCGGTCAGCGTTGATTACAAGAAGGCTTCGTTGCTCAACCGCGAGTTTCATTTCGGCCTGATCGCCGCGGCGCGCACGCCGGTGATATTCAAAACCCTGGAAAACATGTGGGTGATGATGGGGCCGCTGCTCAGTACCTTCCACGCCGAAGTGCCCAAGGCCGAGCTGGCCAGCGCCAAGCACAAGCACTTCGAAGTGCTCGAGGCATTGCGCAAGCGCGACTCGGCCAAGGCCAAGGCTGCGTTGCAAGCCGACATCGCCTGGGGCGAGCTGATGCTGGAGTGGCTGGAACGCAAGTCCATGGCGGCGACCCCGGCTTGATGCCGTCGGGCGAGACCCTGGGTTGGAGCCATGGAACACGGGAGACGCGTACTCTCTGGTTTTCCACTGGCCAATTGCTTAGGGCACTCCAAGCCAGTGAAGGACGTAATTGAGGCATGGGAAAAAGTCATTTGCGCCCAGATCATTATTTCCTCTCTGGATGCCCAGTTATAGTGAGCGTGCCCTGCGCCTTGGACGAACACCCATGATTCCCGCCCTCGACACCATCTTCTCCCGACTGCGTTTGCGTCAGCTGCGACTGTTGATCGAGCTCGACCGCTGCGGTTCGTTGCACAAAGCCGCTGAGGCCATGGGCATTTCCCAGCCGGGCGCGACCAAGGCACTACGCGAGGTGGAGGATATTCTGGGGGTGCCGCTGTTCCAGCGCCAGCCTAGTGGTCTGATGGCCAACGATGTCGGGCGTTGCGTGGTGCGCTATGCGTGCCTGATCCAGAGCGACTTGGGACATCTGCGCGAGGAGGTGCTGGGGATCGTCCAGGGGCAAGGTGGCCGGTTGGCAGTTGGCAGCATCATGGGGGCTGTGCCGTTGCTGGTCGGTGCGCTGGGGCGTCTGCGACGTCGGCAGCCGCAACTGGCCGTGGAGATCGCTGAGAACACGAGTGCCAGCCTGCTGGGGCAACTGGATGAAGGGCGCCTGGACTTGGCGATCTGTCGTCCCGGTCTGGGACGCAACGCGGGTGACTACGTGTTCCATGAGCTGGCCCAGGAACCGCTCGCTGTGGTCGCTCATCCGCAGCACCCGCTGGCGGCACTGCCTGAACTGACGGTCGCCGACCTGAGCCAGTTCCGCTGGATCGTCTACCCGGCCAACATGCCAATGCGCCAGGCGTTGGAGCGAGAACTGAGCGAAGCGGGGATCGAGGTGCCGCGCTATCCGCTGGAAACCTCCTCGACCTTCGCCACGTTCATGTTGCTGGAAGAGGACCCGACCCTGGTGGCGGTGATTCCCCGAACGGTGGCCGTGTTCGCCGAGCAGCGTGGCTTGCTGGTGAGCCTGGCAGTGCGCTTGCGCGCGCTGAGCGAGCCGTTTGGGGTGGTTTATCGACACGCTTCACCGTTGTCGCACGCGGCGCAATTGCTGGTGGATGAGCTGGTTCAGGGGGCGTGACCCGCCGGGCCCGCACCGGCATTACCGCTGTTGCCGGTAGGCCCTTGTCCGCTCGAACCGATGCCCATCAGAACGTCCGCTCGCGGTAGTCGATCAAGCTGGAAAACACCGCGATCAGCACCGCTGCCACTACGAAGAAGATCAACGCGAAGAAGTACGCCCCGGTGAACTGTACGATCAGCCCGATGATGATCGGCACCAGTACGCCGGCCATGTTCCCGCAGAAGTTCATGGTCCCGCCCAGTACGCCGGTGCGTGATGGGCCGCCGATGATCGCCGGCAGACACCAGTACATGCCGCACCAGCGGATGAAGAACATCGCCACGCACAGCAGGGTGATCACCGCCCCGGTGTTGCCCACGTAGGCTGCGCCCAGGATGCACACGGCGGCCACCAGTGACGACCCGCTGAACATCGAGCGCATCACCAGGTTCGGCGAAGCACCGCTGGCCCGCCAGCGATCGCCGATCCAGCCGCCGATCAGCTCGCCGACGAAACCGCACATGAAGATCAGGAAGGTTGCCCCGCCCATGGCCGAGATGTCCAGGCCATGTTCCTTGTGCAGGTAGCTCGGCATCCAGGTCAGCAGGCCGTAGAACACCGCCAGGATGCAGCTGTAGCCTGCGAACATGGCGAAGATCGAGCGGTCCTTTAGCAGCACGCGCAGCGGGATGCCAGCCTTGGCCGCAGCGGCGTGGGCGCTGGCGTTGCCTTCGGTGATATGGCGCAGTTCGGCCTCGTTCACCCCCGGGTGCTCACTGGGGTGGTTGCGAATGTATTTCCAGGCCAGGATGCCCGCCAGGATGGTGCCGATACCGGCGATCACGAATGCCAGGCGCCACGAGCCGAGCCAGGCGATCAGCCCGGAGATGAGAATTGCGCCCAGCGCACTGCCCAGCGGTGCGCCACCGTCCACCAGCACGGCGCCGCGGCCGCGCTCGTTCGGCGTTAGCCATGAACCGTTGAGCTTTGCCCCGGCAGGCATTATCGGCGACTCGGCCACCCCCAGCCCGATGCGCGTGAGCAGCAGCAGCACCCAATTGTGCGACGCCGCGCCCAAGGCCTGGAAGGCACCCCAGGCGATGGTCGCGGCGCCGATGATGCCACGGGTGTGGAAGCGGTCCAGCAGCAGGCCGCCGGGGATCTGCATCAGCGCATAAGACCAGAAGAACGCGCTGAGCATCATGCCCTCCATGGCCGGTGTCAGGTTGAACTCCGGCGCGATCAGCGGCAGTGCCACCGACAACGAAGCGCGATCGATGTAGTTGATCGCGGTGAGCAGCAGCAGGATCAAAAAGATGCGCCAGCGCACGCTGGTCATGGGTGTGGCGTCAGTCAGCGCCAGGGCGGCCGGGGAGGAGGTCGTCTTCATCGCGGGAGGGCTCGTCATTGTGATTATCGGAGAGTTGCGTTGCCGGCGCATCACGTGGCGGCATCGCCACCGCGAAGCGCGATGCCCGTGGATTGTTCAATCCGTATCGGCCCTTGGGTAATGAAAAGACCTGATCCAGCGATAACACCTGCTTATCCCCTCGGTGGTGATAAGCAGTGGTTATTCCGGGATCAGGTCTTTTCATTATCTGCCCTTGTGCGCGCCGCCCTAGATTGCCCAGGCACGGCCCGCCGCACTCATGGCGGGCTCCAACAAGAACAGTGGCGCCACGTGCCTGAGGATATTCCATGAGCCATTTCCAGTTTCATTTCCCCACCCTCGCCAAATGCGGCGCAGGCATGGCTGAGCAGGCGGGTGCCTTGCTAAAGCCACATGTCCAGGGCGCACTCCTGGTGGTGACCGACCAGGGGCTGATCGATGCGGGCATTCTCAATGGTTTTTTCGCCTCGCTGGAGCAGGCCGGTATCGACTACCACCTATTCGCAGCGGTCGAAGCCAACCCCAGCACCGATGTGCTCGATGCCGCTGTCGCATTCCTGCGCGAGCGTGACTGCAAGGCGGTAATCGGCGTGGGCGGCGGCAGCAGCATCGACACTGCCAAGGGCGTCGCGGCGATGGCGACCAACCCGGGCAACATCCTCGACTACGAGGGCTACGACAAGCTGGTCAAGCCGCCGTTACCGATCTTCGCCATCCCCACAACGTCCGGTACCGGTAGCGAGTGCACCGCCTCGACCGTGTTCACCAACACGCGCACGCTGTTCAAGACCGTGATCGTCAGCCCGCTGCTGTTCCCGCGCCTGGCGATTCTCGATCCGGCGCTGACCCTCAAACTGCCCGCGTCGATCACCGCCGCCACTGGCATGGATGCGCTGACCCACGCGATCGAATCCTATGTCTCGCGCCAGGCTAACCCGATCAGCCAGGCCATGGCCTTGCAAGCGATCCGCATGATCGCCGCCAGCCTGCAGCGGTGCTATTTCGTCGGCACTGACATGGCGGCCCGCGAGCAGATGCTGCTGGGTTCATTCCTGGCGGGTGTGGCGTTCTCCCAGTCCAAGCTGGGCAATGTCCACGCGATCTCGCACACCTTCGGCGGCGTGTTCAACATCCCCCACGGCATCGCGAACGCCGCGCTGCTGCCCTATGTGATCAAGTTCAACGTGCCGGCCTGCCCCGAGCGTTTCCGTGACATCGCCATTGCCATGGGCGAAGACGTCAGCGGCCTGGATATCGCGCAGGCTGCGGGGCGTACGGTGGAGGCGGTGGTCGCGCTGAACCAGGCGATCGGCATCCCGGCGACCATCCGCGAACTTGGCGTGGACCTTGAGTACCTGCCGCAGATGGTCGGCGACTCCATGCGTAGCGGCAATGTGCTGGTCAACCCGCGCCTGACCACGGCGCGCGATGTCGAGCAACTCATCATCGATGCCTACCACGGCAACCTCTGAGTCCCCCCGAACGGAACCCATACTCATGTACTACGAAATGCGCACTTACACCCTGCACATCGGCAAGATGAAGGAATACCTCGAACACTTCGAAAAAGAAGGCCTGCCGGTGATTTCCCGCTACGCCACGCTGGTGGGTTGGTGGTACACCGAGATCGGCGAACTCAATCAGGTGGTGCATATCTGGGCCTACGACAGCCTGGATGAGCGCATCCAGCGGCGTACGGCGCTGTATGAAGACCGTGACTGGCTCGAGCGTTTCGTGCCCAAAGCCTTCCCGATGCTGATCCGCATGGAGTCGAAGCTGCTGCGGCCCGCAGCCTTCTCGCCGATCCAGTGAGCTCCCCACCGTTGTCGGCAACATCTACGTAACCCCCCCTGAATAACAACAAGAGGCCAGGCCCATGTGCCTAAAATCCAGCTCCATCTCGCCCGATATCGCCCGACTGCTCGAAGGCCTGCCTCGCAACTGGGGCAAGTGGGGGCCCGACGATGAAGTCGGTGCGCTCAACTACCTCGATCCTGCCCAGGTGCTCAAAGGCGTCGCCTGTATTCGCCAGGGCAAGACCTTCACCCTGCAGACTCAGATCGGCCACCCCAAGGGTGAACCGCTGTTCCCCGGTCGTCGTCCGTCATTGCGGGTCAATGTGCTGGACAAAGGCCACTACCTGGCCGGCAAGGCGCATTTCGACGGCAATGTCGAATACGTCGACGACGTGATCTTCATGCACCTGCAGGGCTCGACCCAGTACGACGCATTGGGCCATGTCTGGTACGACGACCAGCTGTGGAATGGCTACGACGCGCTGTCGACCATCGGCGGTATGAGCAAGGCGAGCATCCTGCCTATTGCCGAGCGCGGCGTGGTCGGGCGTGCGGTGCTGATCGACATGGCCCGCCATCGTGGCAAGGCGGTGCTGGACAAGGGCGAGGGTTTCGATCACCACGACCTGCTGGCCGCTGCCAGCGCCCAAGGCGTGACGCTGGAGCCGCGCGACATCCTCCTGGTTCGTACCGGCTGGATCGGCTCGTTCTACGAGCGCGAGGCTGAGGAGTTCTACCGAGACTACAACGAACCGGGGCTGGCCTTCAGCCGCGAACTGGTGGAGTGGTTCCACCAGATGCAGATTCCCAACCTGATCACCGACACCATGGCCAACGAAGTGGCGTTCGACGCCGAGTCGGGGGTGATGATCCCCCTGCACAACGCGCTGATGCGCAACCTGGGCGTAGCCTTCACCGAAGTCGCGATGCTCGACGCCCTGGCCGAGGACTGTGCCGCCGACGGTCAGTGGCAGTTCCTCTATGCCGCGGCGCCGCTGAAAATCGTCGGCGGCAGTGGGGCACCGGTCAATCCGATGGTGATCAAGTAACCCTTCACTTTCATATGCGAGCCACTCTTCATGTCTGACGGATACAACTTCATCGGCGGGCGGCGCAGCGGTCTGGGGACGGTGCTGTTGCACAGCATCGATGCCCATGGCGGCGAGCGCCTGCCCGGCTTCTTCCACCAGGCCACCGAGGCGGAGGTAGATGCTGCCGCTGCCGGCGCGCGCTCGGCCTTCCCGGTTTTCCGCAGCCTGGCGCCGGAGCGGCGGGCGCGTTTTCTGGAGGCCATCGCCGACCAGTTGGATGCGCTGGGCGAGGAATTCATCGCCGTGGTCGGTCGCGAGACGGCCTTGCCGGCACCGCGCATCCTCGGTGAGCGTGCACGCACCAGCGGTCAGTTGCGCCTGTTCGCCGAGGTGCTGCGTCGCGGTGACTTTCTGGGCGCCCGTATCGACCGGGCCATGCCCGAGCGCCAGCCGCTGCCGCGTCCAGACCTGCGTCAGTGCCGTCTGGGTGTCGGGCCGGTGGCCGTGTTCGGCGCCAGCAATTTCCCGCTGGCGTTTTCCACGGCAGGGGGGGACACGGCGGCGGCGTTTGCCGCCGGATGCCCGGTGGTAGTCAAGGCACACAGTGGCCATATGGCCACGGCGCAGTATGTGGCCATGGCCATCGAGCGTGCCGCGCAGTTGACGCAGATGCCGGCCGGGGTGTTCAGCATGGTTTTTGGTAGCGGTGTCGGCGAGCGTCTGGTGCTGCACCCGGCGATCCAGGCGGTGGGCTTCACCGGTTCGCTCAAGGGCGGGCGTGCCCTGTGCGATCTGGCGGCGACCCGGCCGCAGCCGATCCCGGTGTTTGCCGAGATGAGCAGTATCAACCCGGTGCTGGTGCTGCCAGAGGCGTTGCGCCTGCGCGGCGAGACCATTGCCCGCGAGCTGAGCGCCTCGGTGGTGCAGGGGGCAGGGCAGTTCTGCACCAACCCCGGTTTGGTGGTGGGTGTGCGCTCGCCTGAGTTCAGCGCCTTTGTCGAAGCCCTCAGGCATCAACTGGACGATCTGCCGGCGCAGACCATGCTCAACCGCGGTACGTTCGCCAGCTACTGCTCGGGCCTGCAACGCTTGGAGGCTCACCCACGCATCGATCGGCTCAGCATGGCGGGGCAGAGTGGCCAACAGGCGCGGCCGCAGCTGTTCAGGGCCGACGTCGGATTACTGCTCGAAGGCGATGAGTTGCTCCAAGAGGAGGTGTTCGGTCCTGTAACGGTGGTCGTCGAGGTGGCTGACCGCAAGACACTGCACGAGGCCTTGGTCGGATTGCGCGGACAGCTGACCGCAAGCCTGATCGGCGAGCCCGACGAGCTGGCCGAGGCGCAGGATTTGCTGGCGCTGCTGGAGGAGAAGGTCGGGCGGGTGTTGGTCAACGGTTATCCGACCGGCGTCGAGGTCAGCGATGCGATGGTACATGGCGGGCCCTATCCGGCGACTTCGGATTCGCGCGGGACATCGGTAGGCACCCTGGCCATCGACCGGTTCCTGCGGCCGGTGTGTTACCAGAATCTGCCTGACGCTTTGTTGCCGGATGCGCTGAAGGCTGCCAACCCACTGGGCATCAATCGCCTGGTGAATGGGGTGTTTAGCCGGGCTGCGCTGTAATCGAGCCCAGGGTGGCCCGTGCGTTGCGGGGCTTGTACATCAAGCCTGCAACGCGGGGCGCTTGTGTTCGCGTCGGCGGCGCCAGTTTCTACGTCGCCGTACGGCGCCATTGGCTTGACCTCCCCGACGCCAGCCTGCAACCGGCCAGGGGCTATCAAACTATTGGGTGAGCTGCAGTTGGACAGTTTATTACTGCAAGTAGAGAGGGGTTCAGGTGTAACTCGACGTCAACCAGCAATCGTTTTCTGTTCGTTCGTAGTTATTCGTCATTGCGCCAGGTGAGGCTGTTTTCAGGAAGGGAGAATGCGCGCATAGCGGTCGACGGTATCTATTGTTGATTCCACGTCAAATCTATTTGACTTGCCTATGGCTTAATCTGAAAACGCAAGTTCGCCAAACTGCAAACCATTGTTTAACTCCCTCCGGATTGCAACTATGCCTCTTGCACTGTTTGCTTTGACGTTGGCGGCCTTCGCCATCGGTACTACCGAATTCGTTATTGTGGGCTTGATCCCAACCATTGCTGCGGATCTCGGTGTGTCTCTGCCTTCGGCAGGGCTGCTGGTCAGCCTGTACGCGCTTGGTGTGGCTGTCGGCGCGCCGATCCTGACCGCGCTTACGAAAGGGGTACCGCGTAAGCCGCTGTTGGTGGGGCTGATGGTGCTGTTCACGGTTGGTAACCTGGTGGCCTGGCTGGCCCCTGGCTACACCACCCTGATTCTCGCTCGCCTGCTGACCGGTCTGGCGCACGGCGTGTTCTTCAGTGTCGGTTCGATCGTCGCCACCAGCCTGGTGCCTCGCGAGAAAGCAGCCAGTGCCATCGCCACGATGTTCAGCGGTATGACCGTGGCCTTTGTGACGGGTATCCCGTTGGGTACCTTCATCGGCCAGCACTTGGGCTGGCACGCTACCTTCCTGACAGTTGCCGCCTTCGGCGTGGTGGCACTCATCGGTGCGCAGGTGCTGGTACCACGCGACATTTCGCATACCGCGCCCGCGCCGCTCGCCCGGCAGTTGCGTGTTCTGCTGCAACCGCGACTGCTGCTGGTCTATGCGATGACCGCAGTTGGCTACGGCGGCTCGCTCATTGCTTTCACCTTTCTGGCGCCGATCCTGGAAGACATCTCCGGTTTCAACTCCAACATGGTGGGCCTGGTACTGCTGGCCTATGGCGTTTCGGTGGCAGTGGGGAACGTCTGGGGCGGCCGATTGGCCGACCGCAAGGGTCCCGTGGCGGCACTGAAGATCATTTTCGGGCTGCTCTCGGTTGTGTTGTTGGTGCTGACCTTCACCGCGCCGAGCAAACCGCTGGTGCTGTTGACGGTGCTGGCATGGGGCGCGGTGGCGTTCGGCAATGTGCCCGCCTTGCAGGTCTATGTCGTGCGCCAGGCGGAGCAGGTTGTGCCTGACGCAACCGATGTCGCAGCCGGCTTCAACATTTCGGCGTTCAACCTTGGCGTGGCCGGCGGTGCCTGGGGCGGTGCACAGGTCGTTGGCCATCTCGGCCTGGCCCATACGCCGTGGATTGCCGCGGTGGTCACGCTGGCCGCGCTGGGGCTCACGGTGTTGTCCGGCCGGCTGGACCGGCGCGCAGCCTCGGCGTTGGCCCAACCAAATCAAGCATGAAAGTTTCCTCGATCTTCGTTTCTTCCCAACCCTTCCAGGAGTTCATCATGAGTGTTCCTTCCTTCGGCGCAGGCACCTTCCGCCTGACCGGCCAAGCCGTCATTGATTCGGTGCGTAATGCGCTGGAGCTGGGCTACCGCGCGATTGATACCGCACAGATCTACGGCAATGAGGCCGATGTAGGTCAAGCCATCGCCGAGAGCGGCATCGAGCGTTCCGAGTTGTTCATCACGACCAAGATCTGGACCGACAACTACGCCCAGGACAAATTGGTGCCAAGCCTGCGCGAGAGCCTGAAGAAGCTGCGCACCGACTACGTGGACCTGACACTGATCCACTGGCCTGCACCCGGCAACGGTATCGAGCTGGCCGAATACATGGCGGCGCTGGCCGAGGCCAAGGCGCTAGGCCTGACCCGCCAGATCGGTATCTCCAACTTCAATATCGAATTGACCCGGCAGGCCATCGCCGTGGTTGGCAAAGACGAGATTGCCACCAACCAGATCGAACTCAGTCCTTATTTGCAGAACCACAAGCTGACAGCCTTCCTGAAAGAACAGGGCATCCCTGTCACCTCCTACATGACCCTGGCCTACGGCAAGGTACTCAAGGACCTGACACTGGCGCAGATCGCCGACAAGCACCAGGCCACTGTCGCACAGGTCGCTCTGGCCTGGGCGCTGCAACTCGGCTACGCGGTCATCCCGTCCTCGACCAAGCGCGAGAACCTGGCCAGCAACTTGCTGGCGGGTGACCTGCACCTGGACGCCGACGACATGGCCAGGATTGAACAGTTGGATCGTAACAGCCGCGAAGTCAGCCCTGAGGGCCTGGCTCCGGTTTGGGACTGAGGCGATCATCATGCGTATCCCCACAATGCCCCTGGAGCGATTGACCGCTGGTGGTTTCAGCATCGGTATCGAGGCTCCCCTGGACAACGACTGGACGCCCACCGCAGAGCAGGCACGGTGCAAAGCCGCCCGCCTGCCAGGCGAGCCGGACCTGGCTCGCCACGCCGAGCTCGCGCAGTTGGTTGACCGCCTCGGTTTTCGGGCGTTGTGGATACGCGACGTGCCGCTGTACGACCCTGCCTTCGGCGATGCCGCCCAGGTGTTCGAAGTTTTCGCCTACCTGGGCTATCTGGCCGGTATCACCCGCGACATCCTGTTGGGCACCGCTGCGGTGGTGCTTCCCATCCGCGAGCCGCTGCTGACGTTGAAATCGGCAGCGACGATCCAGAAATTGAGTGGAGATCGTCTGCTGCTGGGTGTGGCCAGCGGCGACCGGCCGGTGGAGTATCCATTGTTCGACCGCGATTTCGCGGGCCGCGGAACGGCTTTTCGTGAGCAGGTCGCGTTGCTGCGGGACCGCGCGCAGTCGAGCTTGCCGAATGGATTGACCGTGCTGCCGCGGTCAGCCGCTCCACTCCCGCTGCTGGTGGCCGGGCTGGCCCAGCAGAGCCCGGCCTGGATTGGCGAGCACATGGACGGCTGCCTGGCTTATCCGGGCACGCCCCGGGATCACGAACGCCGCGTTGCCGCATGGCGTGCGGTAGCCGGTGCCAAACCCTATGCGAGCTTCATCCACCTGGATCTGGCCGAGCGCGCCGACGCGCCGATGCAGCGCCATCGCTTCGGCCTGCGTGGCGGCCGCGACGCACTGATCGAGGAACTTCAAACGTTACGCGCAGCCGGCGTCGATCACGTAGGCCTGCACTTGCGCCGCAACCAGCGGCCGCTTGATCAGACCCTCCACGAGATCGCCGAACACGTCCTGCCCCTTTTTCATTCAGCCGATGCGACAGCGACGGCCATGGAGAACTGCAATGCCTGATACGAATGACCCCTTGTTCCAGCCGCTGAGGCTTGGCGACCTTGAACTGCCCAATCGCATCGTGATGCCGCCAATGACGCGTTCGCGTGCCAGCCAACCCGGTGACGTACCGAACGATCTGATGGCCCAGTATTACGCGCAACGTGCCACTGCCGGTCTGATCGTCAGCGAAGGCACCTGGATTTCCCCACTTGGCAAGGGCTATGCGTGGACGCCTGGCATTTACACTTCGGCGCAGGTCGCCGGGTGGCGCAAGGTTACCCAGGCGGTACACTCCGTTGGCGGACGCATTTTCGCACAGCTTTGGCACGTCGGGCGCTTGAGCCACATCAGCCTGCTCGATGGGCAGTCTCCGGTGTCTTCCACGGCTATCCAGGCTGAGGGTGTCAATGTGTTCGTCGCTGAAAGCGACGGCAAGCCGGGTTTCGTGCAAGCGTCCAAGCCGCGCGCGCTCAACGTGGAGGAAATCCGAGCCATCGTCGATGAGTTCCGCCAAGCCGCGCGCAATGCAATGGCCGCTGGCTTCGACGGCGTAGAGCTGCATGCCGCCAACGGTTACCTGATCAACCAGTTCATCGACTCCGGCGCCAACGGTCGCGGCGATGAATATGGTGGTTCGCTGCACAACCGCCTGCGTTTTCTCGGCGAGGTGGCGCAAGCCCTGGTCGAAGGCACGGGCGACAAGGGCTGTGTCGGCATCCGCCTGGCGCCGCTGACCACACTCAACGGCTGTGTCGATGACGACCCCGAAACCACGTACATCGCCGCAGCGCAGCTGCTCAGTGAAATTGGCGTGGGCTACATCCACATCGCCGAGGCCGACTGGGAGGACGCTCCTGAAATGCCGGTTGCGTTCAAGCAACGACTGCGTGAGGCGTTCCCCGGCACGTTCATCTACGCCGGCCACTACAACGCCGAGCGGGCTCGTACGGCGTTGCGCGAAGGGTGGGCCGACCTGATTGGCTTTGGCCGCCCGTTCGTTGCCAACCCCGACTTACCCGCGCGCCTGCGCGCAGCTGCGCCGCTCAACCCACACGACCGCGACACCTTGTTCGGCGGCGGTGCGCTCGGCCTGACCGACTATCCCAGACTGACGCAGTCCGCTGAAAACCCGGAGGCATGATGAAGACCCTTACAAAACTCACGTTGGCGGCTGTATTGCCGCTTGCCATGCATACCGCATCCGCAGCCGATTGGTATCCGTCAGCCTATGGTCCGAACGACGAGATCGGCGCTGCCAACTTGCTGACTCCGGAAGTGGTCAAGCAGGCCGTAGGCCTGGTCAAGACGGGCAAGACCTATCCGCTGGCGGTACCGGTGGACAAGCATCTGCCGGCCTTCCGGCATCGCAGCTTCAGGCTCTACAACGTGCAGGTTGGCCAGCAGGCGGGACGGTCGCTGGGGCCAAACAAGTTCACCTTCAATGATGAGCTGGTCAATGCCTGGACTGGCGTAGGAACCCAACTCAACGGTATCGGCCACATCGGTATCGACAACGTGTACTACAACGGCAACAAGGCAGCCGATTTCGTGACCGTTGATGGCGTCACCAAGCTCGGCGTCGAAAAAGTGCCGCCGATGGTGACCCGTGGCGTGGTGCTGGACATGACCGCTCACTACGGCAAGGCCATCGTGCCCGGCGGTACCGAGTTCAGCGTGGCCGACATCCAGGCGGTATTGAAGAAACAAGGCCTGACCCTGCGCAAGGGGGATGTGGTGCTGTTCAACACCGGCTGGCTGGAGCTGATCGGCAACGACAACGAGCAGTTCCTGGAAGTGGAGCCAGGTATCGGCATGGAGGCAGCGCAGTGGCTGGCCGACCAGGGTATCGTCGCCTTCGGCGGAGATACCTGGGCCTCCGAGGTTTATCCGAACCCGCATGGCAAGGACGAGTTTCCGGTCAACCAGTACATGCTTGCCAAACGCGGCATCTACAACCTGGAACTGATCGACAGCCGTGCGCTGGTGCACGACAAGGCTTGGGAGTTCCTTTTTGTTCTTGGCCAACCGCTCTATGCAGGTTCCACCCAGGTCAATATCAATCCGGTAGCCATTCGATGAATACGTGCAAGTAACTGTCTGTCTCAATCTCAAGTGATGCGCCAAGGCGGTCCCTGTCGGCCTGACAGGGACCGCCTTGTTTGTGCGACATCATATCGACGCGTGTGCCGGCGACGCGCCAGGCCGAGCCTAATGATCGTCAGCTCGTCGTGGCGCCTGCCAGCAAGTCGATCATTGCTCGTGCAGCTGCCGATTGTCGTTCATGGGGCGCATAGACCAGCGAGAAGGGCCGGGTGCGGCCCCGCAGACGTGGCAGCACCTCCACCAGGCGCCCACGCTCCAGGCGCTCGCGCACGATGAAGTCGTAGCTCTGGCAGATGCCGATACCCTGTTCGGCCAGGGACACCACGCCCAGGACGTCATCCGAAACCTCGATGCTCGAGACCGGGAGCCAGTCGATGTCTTGATCGCCGTCGCGGAACACCCACGGCGCCAGGCGCCCGGTCCGTGGCATGACGAAGGGCAGGCACAGATGCTGCTGCAACGCTTCCAGCGACTGCGGGGTACCCGCCCGTTGAAGATATTCGGGGGCGGCGACCAACAGCAGGGCTGCATCTTCGAGCTTGCGAGCAACCAGCCCGCTGTCCGGTAAAGGGCCCAGACGGATGGCGAGGTCGAAACCTTCTGCCACCAGGTCAACGTTGCGGTTGGTGATGTTCAATTCGACCTGCACCTGGGGGTGTGAGCGTGTGAAGCGAGCCAGCAGCGGCGGCAGGCGGTAATGGCCGTAGGTGGTCGGCACGCTCATGCGCACGCGCCCAGCCAGCGCGCCTCCCTGGCCCTGCACATCGCGTTCGGCCTCGACCAGCACGGCAAAGGCCCTGCGCGCCTGGTCCAGGTATTGCCGTCCAGCGTCGGTCAGGCCAAGCCTGCGCGTGGTGCGCTGCAGGAGTTGCCGCCCCAGCCGGGTTTCCAGCCGGGCCACGGCTCTGCTGAGCACCGAGGGGGTGGTCGACAGTACCACCGCGCCGGCGGTGAAAGAGCCGTGCTCGACCACCGCCATGAAGGCCTCTACATCCCCGAGATAGTCAAATTTACGGCTCATCTTGTCCCCTAAAGAACAAATGTTGTTCTGTCTGGCTAGTTTATCTCCTCCAGGGTGCTGAATACAGTACGCCCTGTCACACCTCTCTTTTAATGAATGTTCGAGTCTCATCATGAAACTGCTACCAAAGCTTGCAGCAACACTGCTACTAGGGCTCGCGGCGGCCACGGCCCAGGCCGGCAACGTGTTGGTCGTGCTGTCCGATGAAAACCATCTGGACCTGAAGGACGGAAAGGTCCTGTCCACGGGGTTCTTCCTTAACGAGCTGATGCAGCCGGTCAAGTTGCTGCTCGATGCGGGCCACCAGATCACTTTCGCTACGCCAAACGGTCAGGCACCGACGGTCGATGCCTCGTCCATCACTTCGGCGTACTTTGGCAATGACGCCGCCAACTTGCAGGTACACAAGGATCTGCTCGCCAAACTGGCGCTGACATCCAGGGAAAAATCGCCCGTGGTAAGCCTGGCACGTATCGAGCAATTGGGGTACGACCGGTTTGATGCAGTCTACATCCCAGGCGGTCACGCACCGATGCAGGACCTTTTGAAGAGCCCGGCGCTGGGGCGTTTGCTGACCGACTTCCATAGCCGCAGCAAGACGACCGCATTGGTTTGCCATGGCCCGATTGCGCTGCTATCGACGTTGCCGGATGCCAGTGGCTTTGTGGCCACGCTGGAATCCGGTCAGGCCCCGCGCGCGCCGCAGTGGATCTACAGCGGCTACCAGGTCACGGTCATCAGCAACCAGGAAGAAGAGCAGGCCAAACCTCAGTTGGGCGGCGGCGAAATGAAGTTCTATCCACAGACCGCGCTGCAGCAGGCTGGAGCGACGTTCCGCAGCAATGCCACGCCATGGGCCTCCAACGTCGTCGTCGACCGCGAGCTGATCACCGGCCAGAACCCGGCTTCGGCGCTTGCGGTGGGAGAAGAACTGCTCAAACGCTTGAAGTAGCGCGACGTCTGGAACCTCAACTCCATCCCAAATAGCCAGGTTCGCCCGGCCCACTTGCCGCAACGACACCCGCGCTCATGGCGCGGGTTGCCATGCGCATATTAAAAGGAAACCAGCATGGACCTTCAACTCACGGGTAAGACCGCGCTTGTCACCGGTGCCACCGCCGGCATCGGTTTGGCCATCGCCCAGACCCTGGCGCGTGAAGGCGTCGCTGTCACGCTGACCGGGCGCGACCCTGCAAAACTGCAAAGCGCCGTTGCCCAGATCACCCAGGCAGTGCCTGCAGCGCAAGTCTCCACCGTTGTCGCAGACCTGGGCAGCGCCGAGGGCGCCGCAACACTGTTTGCGGCTTACCCGGATACCGACATCCTCATCAACAACCTGGGCTACTACGAAGCCAAGGCCTTCGCCGACATCACCGACGAGGACTGGCTGCGCATGCTCGACGTCAATGTCATGTCCGGTGTGCGGCTGTCGCGGCACTACTTCCCGCGCATGCTCGAGCGGAACTGGGGCAGGGTGATTTTCATGTCAAGTGAAGTGGGCGCGTTTACACCCCCGGACATGGTGCATTACGGCGTCAGTAAGTCAGCGCAGTTGGCCGTCTCGCGCGGCATGGCGGAACTGACCAAGGGGACGGGGGTAACGGTCAACAGCGTGCTGCCTTCGGCCACCCGCTCCGACGGCATCGTCGAGTACCTGCGCCAGACCGCGCCGCGGCCGGGCATGACCGATGCGGAAATCGAAGCGAACTTCTTCCAGACCTACCGCCCCAGCTCGCTGATCGGGCGAATGATCGAAGCCGATGAGATCGCGGCAATGGTCGCGCTGTTGGCCAGCCCGCTTGGCGCTGCGTCCAACGGTGCGGCGGTGCGCGTCGAAGGCGGCACTTTCCGTTCCATCCTCTGATTCGGAGACAAGCCATGTCTGAACTCGTCATCATCGCCATCGCGCAGGCCAAGCCCGGTTTTGAAGCCGCGCTGGTCAAGGCACAGTCGGAGCTGGTCGCCATCGTGCGTGAGTTGCCTGGGTGCATACGCTACGAATTGAACGAGTCCCTGGAGCAACCGGGTCAAGTCGTGTTCGTCGAACGCTGGCGCGATCAGGCCGCTTGGGAAAGCCACAGGCGTGGCCCCCACATGGATGCGTTCCGCGCCAAGGCCGGGGCGATGATCGGTGCTTTCGAGCTCCTGCTCATGCACCAGGTCGCCTGATCGCTTGGTACTTCTTCGTCCCGTCTATTGGAATACACACATGTTCGTACGCATCCGTCGTCTGCCTGCCATTGGCATAGTGACCCTGATCTCCTTAGCCAACATCGCGGGTGCGGCGGATGCGCCTGTGCTTGAACGTTGGCGCAGCTATGCTGGTGTGAGCTGGGACGTGCCGCGCGCAGGCCAGGCTCCGGCCACGTTCCCGGCATCGGTCAACGCGCCCATCGCTGGAATCCATTTCGATGCACAAGGCACTGCCTTCGTGAGTACGCCGCGTCTGGTGTCTGCAGCGGCGCCCGCTACTTTGAGCACCCTGGACACCCAGACTATGGCTGGGCCCGCGCGCTTGAGCGCATTCCCGTCACGTCAGGGCAACGCGGTGAATGGCCCGGCGTCTACCAGCCTGCGCAATGTGCTCGGCTTTCATGTCGACCGTACCAACGGCTGGCTGTGGGCGCTGGACATGGGCTTTGTTAGCGGTGAGACCGAGGCTCCGCCTGGCTCACAGAAGGTGCTGGTGCTGGAACTGAAATCCGGCGCACTGGTGAAGGCAATCGACTTGCAGGGCGTGGCTGATCGCAAGGCCAGCTTTCTCAATGACATCGTCGTCGACGAGGCGCGTCGTGTCGCCTACATTTCCGACAGCGGTTCACGCAGTGCGCCTGACAACAAGGTGGGGCTGATCGTGGTGGACCTCGTGACAGGCACGGCTCGGCGCGTGCTCGATCGGCACCCGAGCCTGCAGGTCGAGCCGGGCGTGACGGTCATGGCCCATGGGGCCGAGGTGTGGTCGGGCAAGCCGCTGCAGATCGGTATCAACGGTATCGCCTTGTCGCCAGATGGCGAAACCTTGTACTGGACGGTAACCACCGGCACGCGACTGCATGCGCTGCCTACCAGTATCCTGCGTCAGGCTAGCGCCAGTGAAGTGCAGATCGTGTCGGCGATCCAGGACCTTGGCGCGGTAGGAGGCAACACCGACGGCCTAGCGACCGACGCCAGGGGGCGCCTCTACATCACCGATGTCACCCGCAATGGCATCGTCAGGTACGACCCCGCTACCAAGGCCATGTCGCTGCTGGCCAGTGACGAGGGTGTGCATTGGCCCGACACGCCTGCAATCCACCCAGACGGCGATCTGGTCTTTACCTCGAGCCGGCTGAATGACCACTTCGCAGGTATGGTCAGGGCAGGGGATGAGCGTTCCTGTCGCTCGATGGCCGCCAGGCGAAGTTCGACTGACTGAGCGGCTGGTGGTGCGATTCAGGAGCTTGGATGTGGCGCAGCTGCTGCTACGACGTGCCGGCTGCAGCGCATACGGTAAGCGAATGGAGTCAGTCCGTTGGCTTTACCGCTATTCGCGGATGACCAGGCGCTTTGCCGAAGCCGTAATCACGGCTTGCCAAAGACTGCCCAACGACGATGACTAGCAGATACCAGCCAACGCGCTCAAAGCGCCAGACGCGCTGCTGCATCGACATGTCTTCCTGAACAGGATTGCGCCTGGACGCCCATTCGTCTTCCGGCATGATCACTTGCCCTCAGGCGCGTGCGAGCAGCGGCGGGCGTTCCCGCTTGCGCCGGTGCCACCGATGATCAACACAGAGTCGCCCACCCAGTAACGCCTGGTCCAGCGCGCCCGGGCGGGCGCGCTGGCGCTCATCAGGCGGCGCGCTGTTCGCCCTTGAGCATCTTCTTCTGAGCTTCCATGGCCTTGCCCATGTCTTCAAGTTCCTGTTTGCCCAGCAGCTTGCGGGCAGTAGGGAACAGCTCACTTTCTTCTTCCTCGATATGGTGCTCCAGCAACTCCTTCATCACCTTGACCCTACCGGCGAACTCCACGGTGCCGGTCTCGGTGTGCAGCAGGTCGGGAATGACCAGCGAGTCGACCGTGCGGTGCTCCTCCTTGGCCTCGTAATACATCTTCGCTTCTTCCTTGCCGCCGGCCTGCTTGATCGCGGGGTACAGGATTTCTTCTTCCAGAGCCGTATGGATGCTCACCTCCTGCTTGATACGTTCGAGCAGTTCGGCGCGTTTCTTCACGGCGCGCTCGGTGGTCGAGGACAGTTCCTCGAGCAGTTTCTTCACCAGTTGATGGTCCTGGATCAGCAGTTCGATTGCGTTCATGGGACACCTCTTCAGGGGCTGGGAAAAATCACGGTTGCTCTGGGTGGAGTCGGCAACAAGCGCAAGGGTTCAATGCAGATGATGTGTGTTCTGCCGCGACAAGGCGGATGCTCCTAAGATGATTTGGGCGGTGAGGCTGCGCGGCTGTCATACCGCTGACCTGTCCCAGGTGAACCTTGCCACGGCAGCAGGCTCGACAGTCAAAGCGGGCGAGGGCAGGCAGCATGAACGCGATCACCCAGCAGATCACCCAGGAGCAGCGTCGTATGGCTGCAGTGAACCTTTGGTTCGCGCTGTATGACGATGTCGAGCGCAGGCGCGACTGCCCAAGTAGCCACCACGAAGAACTGCTTCGCCAGGTCGACGAGATGGACCGCTTGGGGCTCATTGACTGGCGCGAATGGCGAGACCTGCGACGGCTCGCCGACCGCGGCTTTCTCAAAGCCATAGCCGGCGCGGACTACCATCGTGTTTAAGTTCAGGGTCTTCGCCCCGATTGGAAAGCTGGCTGAAAGCCCCCATGCCATTCCGATGCACGGGATGATGGTTGGACGAAAGTGCTACACAAGCCAGCCGCTTGATCCTCGCACATATGCTTCCAGGGACGCAGGCATGGGCAGCGTTCACCGAACGAATACGCAAAAGGCTTAAGGCAGTTGGCTCAGTAACCAGCTTCTTGGCGTCCGCTGCCACGGGACAGGCCCACCCAGTCGCTCATTCTGCTCATGATGGACGAGGGTCAGATTTTTGATACCGAGCGGATGCGGGCGTGGCTTGTGTCCCGGCGCGATGTGATGCCCGTTCCCAGCATTGATCATGGTCAGGCGATATTGATGCTCTAATCGGCGGGGATGATGGAGATCTTGCCATTGCGCTCGACGATGGCAAATTTGACCTGCTGGATGTTTTCAATACCTTGGCTGTTTCTTGCCGACTCGAGAACATCGTCTTCCGTGAGGCGTGCTCGGCGCATTCGGTGATGCAGAAATTGCCCGTTCTCCACGACCAGGGTAGCGTGCCCATCCAGAAGCCGAGCCAAGGGCTTGGAGTTGAGCTTTGCCAACGACAGCCCTACGTCGAGGACGATCAGCGTCGCAATGACCAGCATGGCGTTGGTGAACGAGAAATCCTCACCCAGCAGTGCCTGCTGAGTGGCTTCCCCAATGATCAGCAGCAGAACGAAGTCGAATGTGCTCAGGTCCGCGAGTGAGCGGCGTCCGGCTACGCGGAACAGCAGCATGAGGGCCACGTACATCCCGGCTGCGCGGAGTATCGAATCCATGATGCGTTCCTATGGGTAGAGGAATGTGGATAAGTGGACAGCGGTTTGTGGGCCTGTCCTGACGACGCCCTCCAAGGTACCCACGTGATCACTTCGAAGCGTCAGGTACAAGGTGGCCACGCCGTCCTTGCTGGTACCCAGTTGCAGCAACAGGGCAGGGCCATGCGACATCGAAAGTTGCGGTTCCGGCTGCATCGTCTCGATACTGGCTGCGCGCAGTAGAGAGCCTTCAAGCTCTACCTTGACCGGCTGACCAGGCTCTCCTTGGACCGTTATGTAGAGGTTGTCGGTCGTGCCGCTGCGACTGAGGCGCTGATACTCGACCTTGACACGACCATCCTGGCTTACCACCTCAGCATCACTGAGCGGGCCGTTGCCAAACAGCCCTGCCAAGGCGAGCACGACGACGATGACCAGCAGATACCAGCCAACGCGCTCGAAGCGCCAGACGCGTTGCTGCATCGACATGTCTTCCTGAACAGGATTGCGCCTGGACGCCCATTCGTCTTCCGGCATGATCACTTGCCCTCAGGCGCGTTCGCCGCGAAGCCAGCGTTGGTGGTAGTGGGCAAGCCGCGTCAGCCCGAACAACGCCCCTTGGCGCATGACATCAGCCCGCTCACCGAAGAACCGTTGGGTACGGGTAAATACGGCTACTGGCTCGCCGGCAAAAGCCCAGGCAAAGCACATTGTGCCTGGCGGCACGCCAGACTCGGGCCCGGGCCCAGCCACGCCAGTGGTAGCGATCACGACATTGGCATCGCTGTCTCTCAACGCTCCCAGGGCCATTTCCCACGCTACTGCCTCGCTGGTCAGGCCGTAACGTTCGATGGTTTCGGCGCTGACGCCAAGCAAGCGTTTCTTGGCACTGGGGGAGTAGACCACATAGCCGCTTTCCAGCACTTCTCCGGTACCCGGCACCGCTGCCAATAGCGCCACCATGCAACCTGCCGTGCACGACTCCGCAGTCGTCAGGATCAACTGGTTGTCTTTGAGATAGCCGAGGGCGGCCAGTACGGGTTCGCTTGCCATAAGAGATCGACTCGCTTGTTGTTTGCGGTGGACGCAGTCAAGCGGTGATTGGTTCAGCGCAATCTTTGTCCGCCCATCCTGGGCAGTAAACCTAGCCTGAACTTTGCTCATCATCCTGGCTTCCCTTGTATACAGGGTCGCGATGCGGCCAATTCACCTGGGAAGAGGGAGAAACGATCATGAATGATCCTGTCACGTACTTCTGGATAGCCGTAGCGGCAATCATCCTGCTGGTTGACTTGTGGGCAATCGTCAGCGTTTTCCGCAGCGACAAGTCTGACGCAACCAAAGTGATGTGGTCGTTGATACTGGTGGTGCTGCCAATTGTCGGACTGGCCATCTGGGGAGTGGCCGGGCCTCGCGGAATCAAGCGCGGAACCGGGCCTACCTCACCCGAACACAGTAAAGGGTAGGAGGTCAGCATGACGAAAGAAGTCCAACAGCGGAAGCCTGGCTCGCAATCGAAGACTAAAGGCGAAGAGGAGCGGGACAACGATGCTCATCGTCCGGATGGCTCGTCGGGTACACCTCACGACTCTACGGCGCAAAAAACAGCACGGGAGGAGGGAAGGCACGAACGTTGATATTTTCACGAGAAACAGCAAAGAGGCTCGCTTTTTGGCGAGCCTCTTTTTTTTCGTCAAAGGATCGGCTTACCGCCAGTGACAGCGTACCGTGAACCACTGATGTAACTGGCTTCATCGGAGCCAAGCAGCACATAGATGGGCGCGACCTCCACCGGCTGTCCTGGTCGCCCCATAGGGTAGCTGGAGCCGAAGTTTTTCACGGCCTCGTCGGGCATGGTAGCCGGGATCAAAGGCGTCCAAATGGGGCCAGGCGCAACGCTATTGACCCTGATTCCCTTCTTCCCTAGCAATTGAGCCAAACCCGCCGTGAAGTTGGCAATGGCGCCCTTGGTCGCTGCATAGGCCAGTAGGCTTGGAGACGGATCGTCGGAGTTGACCGAGCTGGTGTTGATGATCGAACTGCCCTTTGGCATGGAAGGCAGTGCTGCCTTGCAGATTCTGAAGATCGCGGTGATGTTGGTATCGAAGGTTTTCACCCATTCGTCATCGTCGATTTCCTCCAGGGTTTCATGGGACATCTGGAAGGCGGCGTTGTTGACCAGGATATCGATGCGCCCGAACTGCTTGACGGTCTTTTCGACGATGTCATGGCAGTGCTGTTTCTGCGCCAGGTCTCCGGGGAGCAGAAGACATTTTCGGCCCGCTGCCTCGACCCAGCGCGCTGTTTCCTGCGCGTCGTCATGTTCATTGAGGTAAGCGATGGCAACGTCGGCGCCCTCGCGTGCGTAGGCGATGGCGACGGCCCGCCCGATGCCACTGTCGGCACCGGTGATCAGCGCAATCTTGCCTTCAAGGCGGTTATGGCCGGTATAGGACTGCTCACCGCAGTCTGGATAGGGCTCCATCTTGCGTTGTGAACCGGGGACGTTTTGGGGCTGGGACGGAAAGGGCGGAGTAGGGAAGTCGCGCATGGTAGAAGCTCCTGCAGTTGAGAACGCTCTTACCGTTTCGAAGCATCGGATGCCTGTGCGTTGGATTGAATGTGCACTTGGCATGACGAGCGGTGTATTGCTTTGAATGAATTGAATTCCAGACTGCGTCGCTTGTTCTACCGAACAGACCTCCTCGCGATCTCACCGCCTGGAGCCGTATTGCAGGAGGAAAAAGTGCCTCGAATCATTACCCCCGCGACCCCGGAGCATGAAATCAGCGAACACAACGCCAGGATGTTCGGCTCTCCCAAGGAGCGTCTGGACTTCTACCGGCGTGAGATCCAGTACGAAACCAGCATTCTGGCCAATCGCACCGACGCCTACCTGGCTGCCCAGTCCTTTCTGGTCATTGCGTTCGTGTCGTCTATGGGCAATCTCAATCAAGGATGGGGAGAAATGTTTACGCTGATCGTGCCAGCGTTCCTCGCCTTGTTGGGTGTGCTGAGCTCGCTCAATGCCTGGCCTGGGATCCGGGCGGCGTACAACATCATCGATCATTGGCAACTCAAGCAAGGTCACTTGCTGCAGAGCGAGCCCATCATGGGGTTGGCCTACGATGAATCGCCGCTGTTCTGCGAAACTGAAACTTCCCGGGCAGGGCATCGAAAGTCGATGCTGTTTTCGCTACGCACACCATGGATCTTCCTGGTGTTCTGGTTGCTGCTGGGTAGCTATTCGGTGTACATCCAGTTGGCGTGATGACGCTTCACTCGGCGAAGTATGGCCCCCGGAAAAGGGGGCCAGTGTGCTGAGAATGGGCTCAACCGGCCAGCGCCTTGATCAATTGCTCATTGAAGGCCGGAATATCGTCCGGCTGGCGGCTGGTGATCAGGTTGCCATCGACCACAACCTCTTCATCAACCCAGTTACCGCCTGCGTTGCGAATATCGTCCTGCAACGTCTTGTAGCTGGTCATCCGCTTGCCTTGAGCCAGGCCGGTCGAGACCAACAGCCAGGCGCCGTGGCAGATGACCGCCAATGGCTTGCTCGCCGCGTTGTGGCTTTTCACCAGCTTCTGAGCGCCGGGTATCAGCCGGATGGTGTCGGAATTCTGCACGCCACCCGGCAGCACGAGGGCGTCGTAAAGATCCAGGTGGGCGCTGTCGAACGTTGCATCCACGGCAAATTCGTCGGCGGGCTTGTCATGGTTCCAGCCGCGCACAGTCCCCTCCTTGTCGCCAAGAATATCGACCACGGCGCCGTTTTTCTCCAAGGCTTCACGCGGGCCGGTCAGCTCTATCTGTTCAAACCCGTCAGTGACCAGGAAGGCCACGCGCTTGCCGCTCAGTTGTGCATTCATTGTTGAATCTCCGTTTCCGATGGACCTGATAGGGGAGGCCATCCATAAAGCGGGAAGTTCAAAGACGATGCTTCGAATCCCGAACGCCTGACCAGTGGGTACCTTTCAAACACTCGCAGGCGTGCTTGCTGATATCACGTCGTATTTTGCCGCCTGGCTTTTCAATTGAATTTTTCTGGTCCATCTCCCCTCAACAGACGCATGAGTGAAAAGGGAGAGACTCACGTGGCTGGACAACAACTGTACGTTATCGAATACGCACTTCATGGCGAGAACCGATCATTCATCATCCGTCTGGAAAAAATGGACAACGCCGTTGCCTGGCATTGGGCAAGCTGCGACGCAGGGGTTGGCATCATTCCCAGGTTCTGTCAGCAGAAAATCAAGTTGGTCAGCCGGCCCATGGCCGAGCGCTACGGGATCGCGAATGTGAAGTGGCGATTGGCAGGCGATGGCCCGGAGTTCATTGCGCCGCCTATCGCTGTCGAAAAATTTTCCGAGACGGGTGTGGGCGAATAGCGGCCCACAGCTGACCCAATTGCCTGGAGACTTTGCTATGCAACCAAAAACTGAAGGTCTTGAAGAGCATGGTCCAAGCGGTGTGCCTTTCATCAACGATCCGGAAAAACCTACCTCACCGCCTTTGAATGACGCTGATGCCACCGACGCCGCGGAGGCTGAGCAAGACATCGAGGACGATGGCCAGACTCTTTAAGTAAAAGGAGCATGAAATGGACAACTATCATCTCAGCCCGACTTCTGATGGCTGGGAACTGAAAAAAGAAGGTGCTCACAGGGCCTCCAGGCGAGCTGCAACCAAACAGGAACTGGTGAGCTCGTTGCGGGATTTCTTTGAAGGCAAAACTGCGTCGGTGAAGATTCACAAGGCCGACGGTACCCTGGAGGAGGAGCGTACGTATCCACGCTCTGCTGACCCCCACCATACAAGAGGTTGAGTCACAGTAGCGCCTGTGACTATCTACCGCTGCAGATTGTCACGGGCTGCATCCTCTCCCACGGGGTCGACGGGTTTTTCGGGATGGGCTTCGCTCTGGCTGCCTTCACAGGCCCCTGCGCAGATGACCTTTATCGTCTGGTTCGCCATGCTGGGCGCAGTCTTGTTGCTGCTCGCGCTTTCATCCTCGTATTTGCGCTGGATACCTGTTACATCCTCGGTGGTGTGCCTTGGTCTAGGCGTTGCTCTGGGCTCGCCCGGGCTGAGCTTCCTGCAGCTTGATGTTGCACAGTCGGGTGGCTGGATGGAGCATCTGACCGAAGTCGCCGTGTTGTTTTCGCTGTTCTTCAGCGGCTTGAAGTTGCGCCTGCCCTTGGGTAACCGCAGATGGTGGGGGGCCTTCTACCTGGCTGGGCCGGTCATGGTGATCTGCATCGCTGGCGTAGCACTGGTGGCGCACTACGGGCTGAATCTGGGGTGGGGTATCTGCTTGCGCGTTACGAAGCGTGGAAACGGAGCGCTCGGTGACGTTCTTTTGTTTCGGTCGAGCGGCGCTTGATCTCTGGGACGCTAAAAATGCTCTGGCGAACGCTGATAAAAATGCCAGGGCGATCCTTCACCCTGGCTTCCAGGAAGCCTTCTCGTCTGAGTAATTCCACATTCGTTGGCTTTACCACTACTTGACCCAGTTCTGCGACTGAAAACCATCGGCATTCCACGATCTCGTGTGATGCTCGAGGCTGCATGGACGCTGGGACAGTCATGGGATAGAGCCAGTGCTCCTCGCCAGGCAGCACGCTGTGCCCAAGAAACTGAGCGTCGGTAAGTTGGAGGCTGGTTTCTTCACGCAACTCACGGCAGGCCGCCTCGAATTGTGTCTCGCCAGGATCAATTTTCCCGCCGGGTAGTGACCACTCAGGGGCTTGCTTGCGCACCATCAAAATTTTGCCGGCTTGCAGGCAAATGACAGTGGAATGCAGCTCTCTCAATTGGCTCATGGCGCTTCCTCCGGTATGAACGGAAGGCCCAAACCGCGCACCAAAGTTCATCTCGCAAGGTGAACGGTTCAAAGTCCGCTTTAGTCATTGCAGATGTCTCCAAGTGCTTGAGCGCTTCGGCTTCAGTCCTTTCAACACTAGCCGTCGTCAAACGAATGTCGCGTATCCTGCCCTGTTGGCAAGTGGCCGAGTACCGGTTTGAGACAGGGTGGGTGGTCATCGACAGGTCATTGAGGCACTTCGAACAAACCTTCAGGCAGCCCCGCAGTCACTACAGATAAGAGCCAGTGCCCAGAGGCCCAGGAAGGTAACCTATGCTCAGCCCACTTGATCAGGACGCCCTCATGTTTGCCATCGACAGCAACACCCAGCCCCTGCAGGCCTTGCGGTTCGAGGACGACGGCGCCACGCCCAACAGCCGTTTCCCCGTGTTGCTCTACCGTCTGCAACTTGCGCCTGCGCATGGCAATGCTGGCGCGTTCGAGACCTTGTTCGCCGCTCACCATTGGACCCCGCTGTGGCGTGCCGGAATTTTCGATTACCACCATTTCCACCCTAATGCGCACGAGGTGCTTGGCGTTGCCCGCGGCCATGCTCGAATAATGCTGGGCGGCGCAGCGGGCCAGGCGCTGACCGTCAAGGCGGGTGATGTGCTGGTGTTGCCAGCAGGGACGGGGCATCGATGCATGGCGTCCAGCGACGACTTTCTGGTCGTGGGCGCCTATCCCCAAGGGCAGGAAGATTACGACATCCAGCGGCCAGAAGTTGGCGCTCACCAGCAGGCGCTGGCACGCATCGCCCGAGTGCCACACCCTGAGCAGGACCCGGTAAGCGGAGCTCATGGTGCCCTGATGAGAATCTGGCAGTGATCAGAAAGAAACGAGATGGCTGCAGAGCCAATCCGATCGCCTGAAGAACGCCTGGATTTCTACTGAAGAGAAACCCAGGCAGGTGGCCAAACGAACCTTTCCCCCTAAAGATCGCTCACTGGCGCCGGCGTTGGGCATGGGTGATGACGAACCCAGCGAGCAGTCCGATAACTGCTGCACTCAGCAACAAAGGGGTTTTATCTTTTGCGGTTCGCCACCCACCTTCGATACTTCGTCGACCGCTTGGTGGCTCGAAGAGATTGCCTGAGGACTTCTGTGCGCCAGGGCTGCGGTCCAGTCCCCACCGAGTAAGCCAGCCGGAAAGTGCCGGCAGCCCTGGCACCAGATAGCTGGCCAAATGCGCGAGGCGGGCGCTTGCACCGACGGTGGTGTTGGCGCGGGGTGAGATTGCGCAGGCTACCATGGCTCTGGCCACGAGCTCTGGGTCGTAAATGGGCCCTGGTGGTTTGAGCGCATGGCCGGTGAAGTTACCGCCATCACGAAAGCCTGGGGTATCCATTACGGCTGGGTAGATGTCACAGACGTGGATGTTGGGGAATTCTGTCAGCTCGCCCCTGAGTGCTTCAGTGAGGCCGCGTAATCCGAACTTGCTGGCCGAATAGGCTGCGGCATAAGGTTGGGCTACCCAGCTGCCTAGGGACAAGGTGTTTATCAGCGTGCCGCTGCCCTGTTTCTTGAAGTAGGGCAGCGCAACATGGGCCCCGCGAAGGTAGCCCACCAAGTCGGTCTGGATGACCTGCTCGTGGGCTTCAAGCGGCGTTTCTTCGAAACTGCCCACCGCACCTACGCCCGCGTTGTTCACCCAAATGTCGATCCGGCCATGGCCAAAGTCGGCAGCACGGTCTGCCAAGGCTTGTACCTGATCGCTCTGGGTCATGTCGGTGGTTACGGCTACAGCATCGGTGCCGCAATCGGTGCATTCGTCCAGCGTTTCGAATAACCCATCCTGATCTCGTGCCGCCAGCACCAGACGCGCGCCTTTGCAGGCAAAAGCATGAGCTGCAGCACGGCCTATACCGCTGGACGCTCCGGTGATCACAACCACCTTGCCGCGCAGCGGGCCTCTGATCGGCGATCGAGTCAATGGGGTTTGCTCATCCGCGGATGAATTGGGGTCGTTTATCGGCGCCGTGAAGGTCTCACTGGCTTCGATGGGTGAGAGCTCGAGGGATGTACCGTCCACGAGATTCAAGGTCAAGTTGCTGATGGTGCCGGCCACCCGTTCCGGGAAAATGGGCTCCCCTTCAGCATCGAGACTGTCATAGATGAATCGGTCACCCTCCACCCATCCGACAGCCGTCAAAAGCTCTGGGCCGAGGTAATACTTGCCGTCCTGAAAGAAGCCTGGGAACTGATGAACACGTTCAAGGTTTTCAACGCGATACCGTTCACCTGGCTTCATGCCTGTGGCTTGATCAATCATGGTGCACGCTCCCGTGAGGTTTATACGTAGTCAGGGCCCAACGTCCCAGATGCCGCTCCTGGAACAAGGATCACTTTCCGGCAGTTGTCCTCTTTCTGATCGAACATCTTGTAACCCATTGCGGCTTCCTCCAACGCAAGGCGGTGGGTGACGATCAGCTCGGGCTGCAGGCGTCCTGCTTCGATATGTTCGAGCAGCTCGGGTAGGTACTTTTGAACATGGGTTTGCCCCATCTTGAAGGTCAGGCCTTTGTCGAAGGCATCACCGAACATGAAACCGTGAATGAACCCCGCATAGACTCCGGGCACGCTCACTACGCCACCACGGCGCACAGCCGCAATGCTCTGGCGCAGGGCCTTGCCGCTGCTGCCTTCCAGTTTCAAGGCCGTCATCACGGTTTCGGTAGTGCTGCCTTTGGCTTCAAACCCGACCGCATCGATGACCGCGTCCACGCCACGCATGCCGGGTGTCTGGCGAATGATGCTGTCGGCAGGATCATCATCCTTTTCAAAGTTGATCGGGATGACGCCGTAGGCCTGCTGGGCATAGGCCAGCCGGTAGTCGTTGTCATCCACCATGAAGACGGTGTGAGCGCCTAGCATCCGTGCGCAGGCGGCGCTCAGCAGCCCCACTGGCCCCGCGCCGTAGATCGCTACCGATGAGCCTTGGCCGATCTCCGCATTGATGACCGCTTGCCAAGCGGTAGGGAGGATGTCAGAGAGGAACAGCACTTTGTCATCGGCGAGGGTGGTCGGCACTTTGAATGGCCCGACATTGCCTTTGGGTACCCTGACGTAATCAGCTTGGCCTCCAGGAATGCCTCCATACAGGTGGCTGTACCCGAACAGCGCTGCGCCGGGCGGAATACCCTTTTTGTTGATGATCGATCCGCGTCCGGTATTGGTGGTTTCACAGGCAGCAAACAGATCGTGCTGGCAAAAAAAGCAACTGCCGCAGGCGATCACAAACGGAATCACAACACGGTCACCAACCTGCAGGTTCGTCACGTCTCTACCGACGTCTTCGACGATACCCATGAACTCGTGGCCGAAGATGTCGCCGTGTTCCGTTTCAGGAATCTTGCCGTGATAGAGATGGAGGTCGGAACCGCAGATAGCGGTCGCGGTGACCCGGAGAATGATGTCGTCTGCGTCTTGCAGGATGGGGTCTGGGACAGTATCGACCCTGACATCGTTAGCGCCGTGGTAGGTGAGTGCTCTCATCGTCTTGCTCCTGCATCACAAAAACGTGGGGGTATGCAGGGGAAGGCTTCTGGGCTGGTAAAGTTCAGACCAACCGGTTCAGTGGTGGTGTGATGCAGGCTGGGTTGAAGGGAGCAGCATTTCGAAGCTGGTTCCCTCGAGCTCCGAGGACTTCGCGTGGATGACACCCCCGTGACTGGATACGATTTGAGCAGCGATGAACAGGCCTAAACCCAAGCCCGTCCTGGCGTTGTTGTTTTCCTCCATGAAGGCGGAGCATCGTCGCTCGGGGTCGAACAGGTTGGGTAGCTCATTGGGCGAAATGGGCTTGCCCAGGTTGGTAACGACAAATCGCACGGAGTGTTCCGACTCGCTCAGGCGAACATGAATGGGATGTCGAAGATCGCCATGCCTGACCGCATTCCCGATGAGGTTGGAGAATGCTTGCGCCATGCGGTCGGGGTCAAAACTCCCAACTAGGCGCTTCGGTTCCTTATATAAGATAACGGCGTCAGGACGTCCAGCATTTATCTCAGCAATCACGGCCTTACAGATCTCGTTGAGATCAACCAGCTGTCTTGTAACCGGGATGCCAGTGCTCAGGTTGCAACGGGCCAGGTCGAGCAAATCGTTGACCATACGGTTTGCGCGTCGAACACTGCTGCTGATCTGGGTAACAATATCTCGCTCCCTATCAGGCAAATGCTTGCTTTTATGTAAGATATCAGAGCCCATCAACATCGCGCTCAGTGGTGACCGCAGGTCATGTCCCAGGACACCAAGCACCATTTTTCGAGTGGTTTCGACAGCTCGCCCATACGAACCAATCGACTCTGTCAAAGCCTGATCGATGGCTTCGTTGAATCGCACCATATCTTCGACCTGGCTGTCAGTGTTACCCGCTTCGGACGATAACCAGAGCCTTAACACGCTGGAACGCAGGGCACGGTATTCCGAAACCATCTGATCCAGGGTGAAACCATCCATCAACCTCAGCACAGCATGGGTTTGAGCTGCCGTCTCGTGGTCACCTGCCGGTGCGAGGCCCTTGGACTTCTGGATCTGCTCATGCTGCGTCTGTGGAGTCCTCATATCGATCGCCACAGCGCGAAGAATTTGTTCGGCATGGTTTCGCAGGGCTTTGTTACCCAGCGCAGGTGCAGGCGTTTCAACGGCGCGAGCAAAGCTGTCCCAGGCCAGGAGGATCGCCTCCAGGTTCGCTTCAATGAAATTTGACAGTCGCATGGCATATCTCCTGCGCAAGCGGCTTTCTGGGAAGCCTAGCGTAGTCGAAGACTGCACACGTCGGGCAGCCTCAGGAGGCAAAGACTAACCCCAATGCGACTACATGACTGTGTCCATTGTCGAAAACTGAAGACAAAATGAGGGTTGCGTCTGAGGCTAGTGCTCCACTGCTGCGAGCGCAAGTTCACTCGCGATGATGTCCCGAAACTTGGTCATAGGCCAAGGTTTGGGAAGAAATACTGCTTTCTCCGGCAATGCTCTACCCGCGAAATCGAAGTATCCACTCATTACGACGATTCGCGTCTCTGGTCTTTGCTGGTTGGCAATCCAGGCAAGATCGACCCCATTGAGCATACCCGGGGTTTGGATGTCGATGAGCATCAAATCCCACCGCTGGCTCACCAATTCATCGCGTCCATCGTCTGCCGTGGTCACGGCTTTGACCGAGGCCCCTTGATCCTCCAGGTAGTAGGACAACAGCTCTCGAATCATGGGGTCGTCTTCGACGATGAGAACGTTTGGGGATGCAGGCAGGCAATTTTCGAATTTGTTCATGGTGACATCTCTAGAGCGCCTGCTGGATAGGAGTGACATCCAAGTCTTCTCGCCAAGGAAGCGTAGGGCTGCAGCGCGCCGAGTTTCCGACAGCTTTGTTCATCCAATAATTCAATAAGATCGCTTCCGTGGCGATGGTTTCGAACGATATTTGAGGCGCCTTGCGCTCACGTCCAAGTCTGTGTACACCCTTTAATTGCAACGCTGTCCGTCAATCGTGGTGATTTATCACATCGTCTAAGGGCACCTAACGGATCCTGCAGCGCTCAAAGCTCCGATCCGTAGGCACCGACAAAGGTAAATACTGCGCTGATCCCCAAGCCTTTTGAAATCGAGGTATTGCTGGAGAAGGTGGCCGGGATGCTTCAGGTATCGAAATGATGCAAATGGATAATGATTGATTGAAAAACGGCTCCAGAGCGGGAAGCCAGGGCGGTCCATGTCCCTGGCGATTTGCTCAGCGGTTATCTTCCGTCATCCCGCTGTCTTCGTCCTGAATAGCTTGAGACCCGTCATCCATGTCGTCCTGCCGATCGGACTTGATGCCAGTCTCATGTCCTCCTTGGCCACCCCGTTGACTGGCGCCACTGGCACGCTGAGGATCGTCTTCCTGAAGATTTCCGCCGCTGCCTTGCCCTGTTTGCTCATCCTCAGATCGTCCCCCGGACATCTGGCCGCCTTTCTGACCAGCTTCTGACGCTCGTTGTGGATCGTTGGCGAAATTGCCCCCTGATGCTTGACCACCCTTTTGACCGGCTTCAGAAGCCTTCTCGCGGTCGTTCGCAAAATTGCCAGGGTTGTTCTGAGCGGTGCCGCCTTGCTGACCGGTTTTGTCTTGATCGTTTGCCATGATCTCGCACCTCATGTGTCACACAGTGGGCCTGTGTGTTTTCTTGAGAGCTTTCGGAAATCCCCCAAGCACCGTTAACTTTCGTATTAGCTGACCGAATGCGCGAAAGGTCGAGCCCCGCAACCTATTGCGTAGTAAAGACCTCAGCGACACACTCATTCCAGGCTGTCTGGGGGCACGGTTTCGACTGTATTGATCAGCGTGCTGGAGTTTCAAGTTGAACGAGTTAGCGGCGGTTCAAGTCATTAGGGAATGAGACGCCATTTCGCCGGTGAGTGAAAAGGGTATAAACCTGATTGTGATGTGAGCGTGAGCATGTGGGATGAAAAGGAGCGCAAGGTAAAAACCAGAGCTACTATCATTTGCTTGCAAAGCGGCAAGATTCTGTTAGTTCGAAAAAAAGCAGGTAAATGGCATTTCCCTGGCGGCACCATCGAGTTTCACGAGACGCCCAGTATGGCTGCCGAGCGGGAGTTGCGAGAGGAAACGTCCATCAAAGGGCATGGCCTGCTCTCACTTTGTACCCTGAGAGTCGGCTCCACACTCCATTACATTTTCACCACTCAACTGGACGACGGAGAAAAACCGCTGGCGAGTAACGAGATCGTTGCCTGTAAATGGGTACTTCGGGAAAAGCTGCTCTCCACGGATCTGAAGGCTTCAGCTGCGGCATTGCTTTCGCGTCAGCTGCCAGCGCTTAGTGCATGATCCAGAGGGCTGCAGGCGCAGACGAAGGTCGGCAGTGGTTGCCTAGCCGCATCAGGGCGGATGGGCAGAGATTGGCTTATGATGGCGAATGAATTTTCCCGCTGAATGTACGAAAGCCAAAGGTGTTGTAGAACAAGGTCACCGGAATCAGCAGTGCAAAACCAACCAGCATGAACGTTTGGCTTGCCCTGCTGGATGCAGCGTCGAATAGGGTGAGGTCGGGAGGGACGATCAGTGGGAAAATCGTAATGACCATCAGTTCGAATGCCAGAATGAACAGGATGAGCGCGCGCATAAACGGTGGCGGTGGCCTCCATCGCGCTTCGGGTCAGCCCGGATCGTTGCTCAAGCTCAGCCCAGGCATATCCCCGCACCCGCCCCATGAAGTGCCAAGGCATTCTGTATGTTGTGCGAGAACATCATGGTCCAGCACGGGCGGGTCGCCGTTTATTATCGAGCGTTCCTCCATTTCCAGAAGAGCCTTGGCTACCCCCATGACGGCAGCGGTGTCACCGCCGATTGCTACTTGGTGGTATTGAGTGCTGATGACAGTGGATTTCGGACCGAGCATTTCAGTGGGTGACTGGGGATTTACAAAGCGCTCCAATCCGCGTTCCCGGATTGGGTTGAAAGTGATGATCGGGACTTTGCGCTTACGTACCTCTTGAAGCGGATGAAGCATACGCGGGCTGTTGCTGCCTACGTTTTGCCCGAAGAAAAGGATACAGTCGGTGTGCTCGAAATCGGCCAGTGTGACCGTACCCACCGGTACTCCAATGCTTTCCTGCAAACCTACCGAAGTGCTCTCGTGGCACATGTTGGAACTGTCGGGAAGATTGTTCGTGCCATAGGCACGTGCAAACAGTTAATACATGAACGATGTTTCGAGCGATGCGCGCCCTGATGCGTAAAACGACCTCGTCGGGGCTCAGAGCGCGTAGCTGAGCGCCGATTGCCCCGTACGTCGGTGGACCACAGATTGGAAAAAACCATTTACGGGGGTATCACTCAGAACTATTGAAGAGTTCGTTCGACTCTCCACATCAGGTCTTTGGCCCGCCTCAGGGCGGGCCTTTTTTTCCGAGCGTCCGCCACAGCATTTTTAGCGCCAGCTCGCGATGCGCCATTGCAGCGACGGCGTGCTATGGAGTGCCTTGATGATCCACCTTGGGTGCGCGGGCTGGAGCGTGTCTCGCCAGTACGCCGATGAGTTCCTGCAGCCAGGCAGCCACTTGCAGCGCTACGCCGCGCGGCTTGCTGCCGTGGAGATCAACAGCTCGTTCTACCGTCCGCACCTGCCTGCGACCTATGCCCGTTGGGCATGCTCGGTACCGCAGCATTTCCGCTTTGCCGTCAAGCTGCCCAGGACCATCACCCACGAGCTGCGCCTGGAGGGCTGTGAGGTTGCGCTAGATGTGTTTCTTGGCCAATGCCAGCCATTGGGTGATCGCCTGGGCTGTCTGCTCCTGCAGCTGCCTCCATCGCTCGCCCATGATCCCAGTCGCGACCGGCGTTTCTTTGAATTCCTGCGTCAACGTCATGCCGGGCCGGTGGCGGTCGAGCCCAGGCACGCCAGTTGGCAAGCGGCGCAGTCGATGCTGGTCGACTTCCGTATTGCCCAGGTGGCGGCGAGCCCTTCACGCTTCGAGGCTGATGCGCAACCCGCTGGCTGGCCTGGATTGGCCTACTGGCGCCTGCACGGCGAGCCGCGGATCTACCACAGTGCGTATTCGCAACAGTACCTGCAACAGTTGGCTGAGCGGCTGCAGCGCAGCCGCGCTGCAGGTACGGCAACCTGGTGCATCTTCGACAACACCGCCTCCGGTGCGGCACTGGGTGATGCGCTGGCGCTCGAGCGATATCTGCGCTGATGCAAGCGGATCAAACTTTTTGCTCCTGTCAGGCTCTTCATACCTGCGCTGGTGGTCGGGCGCCAAGCCCGGCCACTTCCTTCACAGACTATCGGGGTCCCCGAAGAACATTTGGACAGGGCTCTAGGGCGGGATTTCTGGATTGCAGAAGCTGAAATGTACCCCCAGAAATACCCCTCGATACCCTCAGTAGAATACGCGATCGAGAATGGCGATTTCGGCTAGCCATCGATGTGGTATACCGTGGGCATCAGTGCATCCCCAAGGTGCAGTGGCTGGAAACCGGTCGGGCCCGCGCCTGTACTGGATCGCTTGTGACTAACGTCTCCCGTCGACGCGCAACGATACTTGATCGGTAATTGGCCGTTGGGTGGCTAAGTACCTGATTCACTGCACTGACCTGAGCCTTCGCCATAACGTGGTCCGACTGATTCCCAACTGCCGCGCCGCTTCGTCGAGATTGCCCCGGCAGTTATCCAGGGTTTCCTGCACATGCCGCAGCTGGGCGGCCTTGCCTATGCTGTGCAGGTCCGACTCCCGGGAGGGCCTGGCACGGCTGGTTGGCGCGACACTTTCGCACAGCTCGGGCAGCACCCGCGCCAGATACTGTTCGTCCACGCCGTGCTCCCCCAGCAGCTCGCAGGCCGAGAGCATCGCCCGCTCGATCACGTTCTCCAGCTCACGCACATTGCCTGGCCACCCATAACGTGCCAAATAAGGCAGCAGGGCGCTTGGCACCTTCGCCGCGCCGGGCGGCTGACCCTGGACCAGCAGGCGCTGGCTGATGCCTCTACAGATCAGGGCAATATCCTCGGGGCGCTCGCGCAAGGGCGTGGTCTGTAGGCGCAGGATGTTGAGCCGGTAATACAGGTCGGTACGAAAATCGCCATCTTGTATCGCAGCACTTAGGTCCTGATGGGTGGCGGCGATGATGCGTACATCGATCGCGATCGGCTCGGTGCCGCCCAGGCGCAGGACCTCGCGCTCCTGCAGTACCCGCAACAGGCGCGTCTGCAGTGACACGGGCATGTCACCGATCTCGTCGAGGAACAGCGTGCCACGGTGAGCCACTTCGAACAGGCCGGGCTTGCCGCCCTTGCGCGAGCCGCTGAAGGCGCCTTCCTCATAGCCGAACAGTTCGCTTTCCAGCAGCGACTCCGGGAAAGCCGCGCAGTTGATGGCGACGAAGGGGCCTTGCCGGCGCGGGCTCTCGTTATGGATGCCCTGGGCCAGCAGCTCTTTGCCGGTACCGCTTTCGCCGGTGATCAGGATGGTTGACTGGCTGGCGGCGAAACGCCTGGCCAGCTGCAGCATCTCGCGATTGGCCCGGCTGTTGCCGTCGAGCTGCTCGAGGCGGTATCGGGCGGTAAAGGCGCCGGGGCGGCGGGTGGAGCGGATGCGTTGGTCCGCGCGCTGCACAGCGGTGGTGTCCTGGCAGGTCAGGACCAGGCCGGTGCGCTGGCCGTTCTCCAGGATCGGCAGCAGGTTGCTGACCACTGCATGTGAGCCGAGCCGGATCACCCGGTTTTCTTCGCCACCCTCCGCAAACGCCTGCTCCAGGTCCAGTTCCGGGCACAGCTGCTGCAACGGACGGCCCAGCGCCGCGCCAAGGGGCAAATCCAGCAGATGGGCCAGGGCCGGATTCAGCGACTGCACCACGCCCTGGTTGTCGACTGCCGCCACGCCGGTGGGGATGTGTTGCAGCACGGCGTTCAAGTGCCGGCGCTTGGCGATCTCGATACGTTGGCTGTCGAGAATACCCAAGGCCTCTTCGAGCGCCTTGCGCACCGTGTCCTCGCTCAGTGACAGCACGCCGTGCAGGCCTGCCTGTTCCGCCAGCTCCACCACCGTCGAGGAACCGATGATGCTGCCACATCCCAGCCGCGCGGCCTGTTCGACCTCTTGGCGAGCTTCTTCCAGGGAGGTGTAGGCGGCCTGGTGAACCTGCACCGTGAACAGCGCGGCCATGGCCTGAAGGCCTTGGTCGATGCGGTTGTAGCTGAGCAAGGCCACCTGCGAGGCATGCTCGCGCGCCTGCCCCAATGCCCGCAGCAGGTCATCGCCGCCCACGCGCATCGTCAGTACCGGGCGCGCCAGATGCTTGCGCAGGTAGGCGGCAGTGGCCCCGGCGCAGATGAACACGTCGGCTTCGCCGCGCAACTCCAGTTCGCGGGCGACTTGCAGTGCCTCGGACACCGAAGTGTCGAGCACTTCGATATGGGTGTCGGGGTAATCCGTGGCGAGCGCGGCCACCATATGGGCGAGGCGGCTGCGTTGCCGGGGGCGCTGCAGGTGGCTGATCAGCACGACGACCTGGGACGTGGGGGAGTGCATGGCGGCGCCTGTTCAGAAATGAAGTGTTTCCATCCTGAACTAATTTGTTTCATGTATGCAATGCAGCGCTTCGCCAGATTTTCAGGTGAACCGCTGCAGGCCAGGTGTGACAGGGCCTACAGGTGAGCCCAGCAAAGTTGGCCCAGGCGTTGCTCTAGTTGACCTGCCCACTTGAAACCGAAGGCAGGACCATTGATTCATGAGCAGTTCCTCTACGACTTGTCCGGCTGGCCAGACGCTCGCGGTCGCGACCGATGAGCAGCGCCTTGTCGACTTCATCCGCGAGCAGGCAACGGCATCACGCGTTGTGATTCAAACCCGCAAGCGCCTGAGCGGCGGTGCCATCCAGGAAAACTGGCTGCTCGAGCTGTTGATCGAGGGCGGCCCCTGGGCCGGTGCCCGGCGCTGGGTGTTGCGCAGCGACGCGCTGTCCGCGCTGCCGGCCAGCCTCGACCGCGCCCAAGAGTTCGCCGTGTTGCAGGTGGCCCACCAGGCCAAGGTGAAAGTGCCGCGCCCGCTCTGGCTGTGTCGCGATGTTCAGGTCCACGGGCGGGTATTCTTCCTGATGGAGTACGTGCCCGGTGTCGCAGCCGGGCGGCTGCTCAGTGCAGGGGCGGGCGCCCAGGGCCAGGCCCGGTTGGCGGAACAGCTCGGTGCCAACCTGGCGCGCCTGCATCAGATCCGCCCGCCCAGTGCGGCGCTGGACTTCCTGCCCGTGCCGCAGCGTTCGCCGGCCCTGGCCACCGTCGATGCCTATCGTCGATACCTCGACACCCTTGACGATGCCTACCCGGCACTGGAGTGGGGCTTGCGCTGGTGCGAGCTGCATGCCCCGCGCGACAGCCGTCTGTGTCTGCTGCACCGCGACTACCGCACGGGCAACTACCTGGCCAGCGAGCAGGGGCTGGAGGCGGTGCTGGACTGGGAATTCACCGGCTGGGGCGACCCTTGCGAGGACCTGGGTTGGTTCACCGCCCCATGCTGGCGCTTCACGCGCCCTGACCTGGAGGCCGGCGGCATCGGCCAGCTGGCGGATTTCCTGCGTGGCTACCACCAGGTATCGCCACTGTGGATCGAGCCCCGCCAACTGCACTACTGGCAGGTCATGGCAACCCTGCGCTGGGCGGTGATCGCGCTGCAGCAGGGGCAGCGCCACCTGTCCGGAGAAGAACCTTCCCTGGAGCTGGCACTGACTGCGCGTCTGCTGCCGGAGCTTGAACTCGACATCCTGAACATGACCGGAGCCGATGCGCCATGACCCAGCCGCACGCCCATGAACTTCTCGAAATTGCCCGGCAGACCTTGCTGGAACAGGTCTTGCCGGCGCTACCCGGCGAGCTGCGCTACCCGACGCTGATGATCGCCAACGCCATGGCCATCGCCGCCCGGGAAAACCGCCTGGACGCCGCGGTCAGCCTTAAAGAGCAGATGCACCTGGCTGCGCTGACCGATGCGCCCGCCCCGTCGTTGCAGGACGCCCGACGCCAGCTGGCGCGGGCAATTCGCCAAGGTCGCCGCGACACCCCGCACAGCGCTCGCACCCTGGTCGAGACGCTGCGCCAGGTGACCCTGGACCGGCTGGCGATCAGTAACCCCAAGGCTGTGCGCTGAGCGCGGCGAGCCCCTGTTTCAAGACCGACAAGCACGAACAAGGACAAACATGAACTTCACCCTCCCAGACGAACTGCTCGAACTGCAGGCCAGAACCCGCACTTTCATTGCCGAGCAGGTCATCCCGTTCGAAAACGACCCACGCCAGGATGCCCACGGCCCCAGTGACGCCCTGCGCCGGGACCTGCAAGCCCGCGCCCAGGAAGCGGGCCTGCTGACGCCCCATGCCAGCCGTGAAATGGGTGGGCTGGGCCTGAGCCATGCGGCCAAGGCCATCGTCTTCGAAGAGGCCGGTTACTCGCCCCTGGGCCCGGTGGCGCTGAATATCCATGCCCCGGACGAAGGCAATATCCACCTGATGGACGTGGTGGCCACCGAAGCGCAGAAGGACCGCTGGCTGCGGCCTTTGGTCCAGGGGCACGTGCGTTCGTGCTTCGCCATGACCGAACCGGCACCGGGCTCGGGGTCTGATCCATCGATGCTGCGTACTACCGCCACCCGCGATGGCGACGACTACCTGATCAACGGCCGCAAGTGGTTGATCACCGGGGCCGACGGCGCCGGGTTCGCGATCATCATGGCGCGCATGGAGGATGGCTCGGCGACCATGTTCCTCACCGACATGCAGCGCGACGGGATCATCCACGAACGTCAGCTGGATACGCTAGACAGCTGCTTCACCGGTGGCCACGGGCAACTGCGCTTCGACAACCTGCGGGTACCGGCCAGCGATGTGCTGGGCGAGATCGGCAAGGGCTTCCGCTATGCCCAGGTGCGCCTGGCACCGGCGCGCCTGACCCACTGCATGCGCTGGCTCGGCGCTGCGCGACGAGCCCATGACATCGCCTGTGACTACGCACGCACCCGCGATGCGTTCGGCAAGCCGCTGGGCGAGCATCAGGGCGTAGGCTTCATGCTGGCCGACAACATGATGGACCTGCATGTGGTGCGCCTGGCGGTCTGGCACTGCGCTTGGGTGCTCGACCAAGGCCAGCGCGCCAATGTTGATTCGAGCATGGCCAAGGTGATCAGCGCCGAGGCGCTGTGGCGGGTGGTCGATCGCTGCGTACAGGTGCTGGGCGGGCGGGGCGTGACCGGGGAGACCGTGGTGGAGCGGATCTTCCGCGACATCCGCCCATTCCGCATCTATGACGGCCCGAGCGAAGTACACCGAATGAGCCTGGCGAAGAAACTCCTCGACCAGCGCCCGGGAGCCCACTGATGCAGCCGACTGTTGCCCGACTGTTCGCCCTTGATGGGCGCCGCGCCTTGGTGACCGGCGCCTCCAGCGGCCTTGGCCGACATTTCGCCACTACCCTGGCGGCGGCCGGTGCCGATGTGGTGGTGACGGCCAGGCGCCTGGCGCCGCTGCAGAGCCTGGTCGAGTCTATAGAGCTGGCCGGTGGTCGTGCGCGGGCCCTGGCCCTGGATGTGACCTGCCGCGACGATGTGTGCCGGGTGCTCGACGCCGCCGGCCCGCTGGATGTGCTGGTCAACAACGCCGGGGTGAGCGACAGCCAGCCGCTGCTGGCCTGTGACGACCAGAGCTGGGACCGGGTGCTCGACACCAACCTCAAGGGCGCCTGGACCGTGGCCCAGGAGTGCGCCCGGCGGATGGTCGCCGCGGGGCAGGGCGGCAGCCTGATCAATGTCACCTCGATCCTTGCCAGCCGCGTGGCCGGCGCCGTCGGCCCTTATCTCGCGGCCAAGGCCGGGCTTGCCCACCTGACCCGCGCCATGGCTCTGGAACTGGCGCGCCATGGCATCCGGGTGAACGCCCTGGCGCCGGGCTACGTGATGACCGAGCTCAACGATGCGTTCCTGGCCGGCGAGGCCGGGGAGAAGCTGCGCTCGCGTATCCCCAGCCGGCGCTTCAGCCAGCCGCAGGACCTGGACGGCGCCTTGCTGTTGCTGGCCAGCGATGCAGGGCGGGCCATGAGCGGCACCGAGATCGTGGTCGATGGCGGGCATCTGTGCAGCAGCCTGTGATCTGACGCGGACCCAAGCCTGAGGCGAGAACAACAATAAGCAGGAGATGTGTATGTACCTTCAATGCCTGGATAACCTGTCGATGGGGTGGCAGTGATGATTCACCCAACCTTCGAGCATGAGCTTGCCCCTAACGAAGCCAACCATGTGCCCCTTTCACCCTTGTCGTTCCTCAAACGCGCCGCCCTGGTGTACCCGCAGCGTGATGCCGTGGTCTATGGCGAGCGGCGCTACAGCTACCAGTTGCTGCACCAGCGCAGCCGCGCCCTGGCCAGTGCGCTGGAGCGGGTCGGCGTGCAGCCGGGCGAGCGGGTGGCGATACTCGCGCCGAACATCCCTGAAATGCTCGAGGCGCACTATGGCGTGCCCGGTGCGGGCGCCGTGCTGGTGTGCATCAATATCCGCCTGGAGGCGCGAAGCATCGCCTTCATCCTGCGTCATTGCGCAGCCAAGGTACTGATCTGTGATCGCGAGTTCGGCGGGGTCGTCCATCAGGCACTGGCCATGCTCGATACACCGCCGTTGCTGGTGGGCATCGACGATGACGCGGCCGAGCCGGGCGAGCTGGCCGCCGACCTGGACTATGAGACGTTCCTGGCCCAAGGCGACCCGGCCAGGTCGCTGAGCGCGCCGCAGAACGAGTGGCAGTCGATCGCCATCAACTACACCTCGGGTACCACGGGTGACCCCAAGGGTGTGGTGCTGCATCACCGCGGCGCCTACCTCAACGCCTGCGCCGGGGCGCTGATCTTCCAGCTGGGGCCGCGCAGCGTCTACCTGTGGACCTTGCCGATGTTCCACTGCAACGGCTGGAGCCACACCTGGGCGGTGACCCTGTCCGGTGGCACCCATGTGTGCCTGCGCAAGGTTCAACCCGAAGCGATCCACACCGCGATCGCCGTGCATGGCGTGACCCATTTGAGCGCAGCGCCGGTGGTGATGTCGATGTTGATCCATGCCGAGCACGCCGGCGCGCCGCGCGGGCCGGTGTCGGTGATCACCGGCGGCGCCGCGCCACCCAGCGCGGTGATCGCCGCAATGGAGGCACGCGGCTTCAGCATTACCCACGCCTATGGCATGACCGAAAGCTACGGCCCAAGCACCCTGTGCCTGTGGCAGCCGGGTGTCGACGAGTTGCCGCTGGAGGCCCGCGCCCGGTTCATGAGCCGCCAGGGCGTTGCCCACCCGATGCTTGAAGAGGCCACGGTGCTGGATACCGACACCGGCCACCCGGTCCCGGCCGACGGCCTTACCCTTGGCGAGCTGGTGGTGCGGGGCAACACGGTGATGAAAGGGTACTTGCACAACCCAGAGGCTACCCGTGCCGCGTTGGCCAACGGCTGGCTGCACACGGGCGACCTGGCTGTGCTGCACCCGGACGGCTATGTGGAAATCAAGGACCGAGCCAAGGACATCATCATTTCCGGCGGCGAGAACATCAGTTCGCTGGAGATAGAAGAAGTGCTCTACCAGCATCCCGAGGTGGTCGAGGCTGCGGTGGTGGCGCGCCCCGATTCGCGCTGGGGCGAGACACCTCACGCTTTCGTCACGCTGCGCGCTGATGCACTGGCCAGCGGGGACGACCTGATCCGCTGGTGCCGTGAGCACCTGGCACATTTCAAGGCGCCGCGTCACGTATCGCTGGTGGTGTTGCCAAAGACCGCCACGGGCAAGATCCAGAAATTCGTCCTGCGCGAGTGGGCACGGCAACAGGAGGCGGCAGTCGATAGCTTGGACGATTGATGTTGGCACGCTGGCTTGACTGTAATCCCTGTGGGAGCCGTGCTTGCCGGCGATGAGCCGCGAAGCGGCCCCAAGATTTCACGGTTGTTGCATAAATTGCTGGGGCCGCTTCGCGGCCCATCGCCGGCAAGCGCGGCTCCCACAGGGAGCGTGTCAACGCTTGGACGATGTGCAAAACAGAGCCTAGTGGCCGCGGAAGATATCGCCGATGCTCCCGACCGGTTGCGCCGTGTGCGCGACCGCTTGCTTAACTACCCCGGGCTTGGGCGCAAGGGCCGCCGCCAGGCACAGGGCGAGCGCCATGCTTGCCAGCAGAATGACAAAAACACGCATGAAAGCCTCCAGGTTCTGGTGAGGGCGTGCACCGTCACGCCTGCACGCCTCGGCTATCGCACTGTTCTCAGCGAGCGCCCGTTGCGAACGCTTGGGTAACGGCTGCAATGTCCTGATCGCCGTAACCCATCGACTGGGCCATGATCGTGCCCATGGCTCCAAGCCCCACGACGGATACGTCAAAGCCTGAACAGGCATCAACTGGGTTATGCATGATTCAACACTCCAGGTTCTTGTTTTATTTAGAGAAGGTTTTGTGACTGGGCCCAGCCGGCCGCGTCGTCCATCGTCTTGGCGAAAGCGTTGAAAATGGCATCCACATCGTCCTCTGTCGTAATCAGTGGCGGGCAGAAGGCGATCGTGTCGTAGATGGCGCGAATGATCAGCCCGTGCTTGTGAGCCTGTTTGAACACGTAGCCGCCCAACGTCCCTGGCCGGGCGAACGGTTGGCGGGTGGCCTTGTCGGCGACCAGCTCGATACCGCCCACCAGCCCGACGCCGCGGGCATTGCCCACCAATGGGTGATCGTCGAATTCGCGCAGCCTGCGCTGGAACACCGGAGTCAGGCGCTGGACATGGCCAATCAGGTCGCGCTCTTCGATGATGCGGATGTTTTCCAGGGCCACCGCAGTGGCGACCGGATGGCCCGTGCAGGTCAGGCCATGGGCAAAGGCCCCCAGGCGCTGGCTCTGGCTGAGCAGGACGTCATGGATCGCATCGGACAACAGTACAGCCGCCAGGGGTTGATAGGACGAGGTGAGCTGCTTGGAGAGCACCATGATATCGGGCTGGATGCCGTACAACTCAGCGCCGAACATCGTGCCAAGCCTGCCAAAACCGGTGATGATTTCGTCGAGTACCACGAGGATGTCGTAGCGTTTGCAGACCGCTTGGATCGCCGCCCAGTAGCCTGTGGGAGGAGGGATCACGCCGCCTGCCGCGATCACCGGCTCGCCGATGAAGGCGGCGATGGTTTCCGGCCCTTCGGCAAGGATGTAGCGTTCCAGTTCGTTCGCCAGACGAACCGTAAAGGCCTCTTGTGATTCTCCTGGCCGAGCAAATCGGTAGAAGTTCGGGCAGGTCAGGTGATGAACCGGGATGGCCGGCAGATCGAAGTCACGGTGCATCGATGGGATGCCGGTCAGGCTTGCTGCGGCGACGGTGGCGCCGTGATAGGCCTGTTGTCGAGAGATGAATTTCTTTTTGGCGGGCCGGCCCAGTGCGTTGTTCAAGTACCACACCATTTTCACCACCGAATCATTGGCCTCGGAACCTGAGTTGGTGAAGAACACATGGTTCAGATCGCCCGGCGCGAGCTCGGCCAGCTTGGCGGCGAGCGCTGCTGCGGGCGCATTGGTCTTGTGGCTGAAGCTGTGGTAGTAGGGCAGTTGCTTGAACTGCTCGGTGGCAGCGTCGACCAGGCGCTGCTCGCTGAAACCCAAGGCAACGCTCCACAGCCCAGACATGGCTTCGAGGTAGGCATTGCCCTGCTCATCGAATACCCGTATGCCGTCGCCACGGGTGATCACCAGCGGCCCGACTTCCCGGTGCTGGGCCAGGTTGGTGTTGGGATGAATGAGTGAAGCCAGATCATTCTGAACGGTTGCAGAGTGAAGGTTCATTGGCTCATGTTCCCGTTATTGGCCAAGCGCTGCCGCGACCGACTCGCCGAATGCTTTCAGGCCTTCTTCGAGCTGGTCGGTCGGGGTGTTCACCGGTGGCATCAGCTTGATGATTTCGCCGTTCGGGCCGCAGCGGTCGACCAGCACGCCCGCTTGCAGCACGCGTTGCTGGGCATCCTTGGCCAAGGCCACATTGCCTCGGCCGAAATCGATGCCGGCGATCATGCCGCGCGAGCGGGCGGAGGCGACGCCCGGGATCTCGGCGAAGCCGGCAACGGCACGTGTCATGGCTGCGCTGTTGTCAGCCAGGACCTTCAGGAACTGCTCGTCGCGCCAATAGCCGAGCGCGATCTGTGCGGTCAGGAAGGCCAGCTGGTTGCCGCGGAAGGTGCCGATGTGATCGCCTGGTTCCCACACATCCAGCCCGGCGCGGATCAATACGATCGCCATCGGCAGGCCAAAGCCGCCGATGGATTTCGCGCAGGTGATCACGTCCGGCACGATCCCGGAGCGCTCGAAACCGAAGAAGTCGCCCGTGCGGCCACAGCCAGCCTGGATCTCGTCGCAGATGAGCACCACCCCGTGATCGCGGGTCCATTGGCGCAAACGCTGCAACCACAGGTTGGAGGCCGGGTAGACACCGGCCTGGATCTGCACCGACTCCACGATCACGGCGGCTGGCATTTCCGATCCGCTGCCCTGGTCGTTGGCGAGGCGCTCGAGGAAGCCCATGCTGTCGAACTCACCATAAGGGCTGTCTTCGTACGGCACGAACACCACGTCGTTGGACAGCCCGGGGCCCCGGCGGCTACGGTTGCCGGTGACCGCCAGCGCGCCGGCCGTCATGCCGTGGTAAGCCCCGTAGAAGGAGACGACTTTGGTGCGCCCGGTTGCCTTGCGTGCCAGCTTCAATGCTGCCTCGACGGCGTCGGCGCCGGTCGGGCCTGTGAACTGCACCTTGTAGTCCCAGCCGCGTGGCTGGAACAGGTCACGCTCGATCGACTCCAGGAACTGGCGCTTGGTGGTGGTGTGCAGGTCGAGGGCATGGGTCACGCCGTTGGCCGACAGGTAGGCGATCAACGCATCGCGCATGCGCGGGTCGTTGTGGCCATAGTTCAGGGCGCCGGCGCCGGCGAAGAAGTCCAGGTACTCGCGGCCATCTTCGCCGCGGATCTTGCTGCCCTGGGCGGTATCGAACACCAGCGGCAAGTCGCGGCAGTACATCCGCACGTTGGACTCGAGCCTTTCGAACGTTTCGATGTTGTTCATGCATAACCTCTTGCAATGATGGGGTGTCGTGGGGCGGTCAGTGCTTGAACATCACGTGGCGGACCACGGTGTAGTCTTCCAGGCCGTACATGGACAGGTCCTTGCCGTACCCCGACAGCTTCACGCCGCCATGGGGCATCTCGCTCACCAGCATGAAGTGGGTGTTGACCCAGGTGCAGCCGTACTGCAGGCGGGCGGCCAGGCGATGTGCCCGCCCCACGTCGGCGGTCCACACCGAAGAGGCCAGGCCGTAGTCCGATTCATTGGCCCAGGCCAGTACCTGGGCCTCATCCTCGAAGGGCGAGACCGTTACCACCGGGCCGAAGATTTCACGGCACACCACCTCGTCCTCCTGCCGGGTGCCGGCCAGGACCGTGGGCTCGAAGAAGAACCCGGCACCGGCGGCGCGTTTGCCGCCCGTGATGACTTCGATGTGAGGCAGTTCCTTGGCCCGGTTGACGAACCCCTCGACACGCTCCAGGTGCTCTTGGGTGATCAGCGGGCCCATTTCGGTTGCCGGGTCATCCTGCAAGCCGCATTTGATGCTGGACACGGCTTCGCCAAGCTTGCGAACGAACTCCGGGTAGACCGCTTTCTGCACATAGAGGCGGCACGCGGCGGTACAGTCTTGGCCGGCATTGTAGAAGCCGAAGGCGCGGATACCCTCGACGACGGCGTCGATGTCGGCATCGTCGAAGATGATCACCGGTGCCTTGCCCCCCAGCTCCATGTGCATCCGTTTCACACTGTCGGCCGTGCCTTCGATGATCCGGCTGCCGGTGCGTACGGAGCCGGTCAGCGACACCATGCGCACCAAAGCATGACTAGTCAGCGGCTCGCCCACCGTGGCGCCGCGCCCATGAACGATGTTGACCACTCCGGCGGGGAAGACATCGGCGAGCAGTTCCCCCAGCTTCAAGGTGCTCATCGGGGTGTGCTCGGAGGGCTTCAGGACCACGGTGTTGCCGCCGGCCAAAGCCGGGCCGAGCTTCCACGCCGCCATCAGCAACGGGTAGTTCCACGGCGCGATAGAGGCGACGACGCCGACCGCGTCGCGACGGATCATCGAGGTGTGCCCCGGGATGTACTCGCCCGCCGCCGAGCCTTGCAGGCAGCGAACGGCACCGGCAAAGAAGCGGAACACGTCCGACACGGCGGGCAGTTCGTCCTGCAGCACGGCCGTGAACGGCTTGCCGCAGTTGTCCGCCTCCAGGCGGGCGAACACCGGTGCTTGGGCGTCGATGTTGTCAGCAAGTTTGAGCAGCAGTGCCGCGCGGTCCTTGGGCGGTGTTTGCGACCAGGCTTCGAAGGCGGCGTCCGCACTTTGCACTGCGGCATGGACCTGGGCATGGCTGGCCTCGTGGGTCTGGACCAGGACGCTACCCAGGGAGGGGTTGTAGACGTCCACGTGGTCGCCTTCGCCGGCTACAAGGGCACCATTGATCAGCAATTTCGTTTGCATGTCGATCTCGTCATTGAATGGCGAGGCCTGTGGCCTGCCTTGTGATTGTCGTCAGAGCGTTCGATGGGAAGAGAGGGCTATACCAGGGCGTCGGGGACCGGGTTACGGAACAGGCTGGTCCGGCAGGCGAGGTAGATCAGCCCAAGGGCGAGCCAGCAACTGCCCATGATCAGGGCGTCTTTGTCCAGGCTGGCCAGCATCCACCCGGCCGTGACCAGGCCGATGAGGGGGCAGAGCACCCCATGCACCAGTCCGGCACCATCCTTGACGCGCGGATCGAAGGTGAGCCGCAAGGCGCACAGGTTGACGGCGGTGAAGGCGAGAAAGGCGCCGAAGTTGACCAGGGAAGTCGCGGTTGCGATCGTCAGGCCAAACCCGGCGGTGCCGAAAACACCGCATAGCAGGATGTTGAAGGCCGGGGTCTTGTAGCGAGGGTGCAGCGCGCCGAACAAGCGCCGGGGCAGCTGGTTGTCCCGGCCAAGGGCGTAGAGCAGCCGGCCCACGCTGGCCTGGAATGACATCCCAGCAGCGAAGTGGGCGACGATGATCCCGGCCAGGACCACGGCGAAGAACAGGTCGCCGCCGATCATCCGGGCAATCTCGAAGGCCGCCCCGTCCACAAGCTCGAACGTGGGGGAAGGGTGCGCCAGGTACATGAAGTACGAGGAGCCGACGTAGACCGAACCGCCGATCAACGCGACCAGCAGGATGGCGCGCGGCAGCGTGCGGCCAGGGTCGCGGGTTTCCTCGCTCAGCGTGGACAGCGCGTCAAAGCCAAGGAACGAGTACGCGGCAATGGCGGCGCCGGCCATGCTGGTGGCGAAAGGCACGTCCTGATTGAAGAACGGCTTGGCCGACAGCAGCCCGCCAGGGCCGTTAGCCGCCACGATGTAGTGCACGCACAGCCCGATGAACACGACGATGATGACCAGTTGCACCACCATCAACAGCACGTTGAAGCGGTTGGCGACCTGAATGCCGAGCACATTGAGCAGCGAGGTGGAGACGATGAAGCCAGTGATCCACACCCACTGGGGCACGTCTGGAAACGCCATGTTGAGGTAGCTGGCGCCGAGCAGCCAGATCAGCATCGGGATGAAGAAGTAGTCGAGCAGGGCTGCCCAACCCACCATGAAGCCGAGGTTGGCATTGAGCATCTTGCGGGTGTAGGTGTAGGCCGAACCTGCCACCGGGAACACCCTGACCAGTCGGCCATAGCTCAAGGCCGTGAACACCACGCCGGTAGCTGCGACCAGGTAGGCCATGGCCGTGGTGTTGCCGCTGGCCTGGGTGATCACGCCATAGGTGCCGAAGACGATCAGCGGGGCCAGAAAGGCCAGGCCGAACAGCAGCACGGAAAACGGGCCCAGGGTGCGCCTCAACGAGGCGCCGGGGGTTGACTGACTCATGGCGGTGCCCTCTTACGCGACGAAGTGGTAAGCGGTGGTGATGATGTCGTGGTAGGCCTCTACGGACATCGCCTTGGCATTGCTGGCGTCCGAGAAGTTCTGCTTGGACTTCTCGGCAATGGTCGGGAAGTCTTCCTCGCGCACACCCTTGACCTCTGCGAAACGGGGAATGCCCAGCTCCTTGCTCATCTGGAACAGATGGCCGACGGCGGCCTCGGCGGCGTCGACCGGCGAAAACGTGGGGTCGATCCCCAGCGCATAGGCCACCTGGGCATGGCGGACAATATCGGCATCACGGTTGTGGCCGAATACAAAGGGCAGGAAGATCGCGTTGCCCACACCGTGGGGCGTGTCGTACATGCCACCGATGGCTTCGGAAATGCAGTGCACGCTGCCGACGTCGGCGTTGCCGAAGGCCATGCCGGCGATCAGGCTGGCCACCAGCATCTGCTCACGGGCCGCCTGGTTGTCGGGCTCCTGCACGGCCGCCTTGAGGTGCTGGCTGATCAGGCGGATGGCATGCAGCGCCAGGCCGTCGCTGATCGGGTTCGCCACGCGGCAGGTGTAGGCTTCGATGGCATGGGTCAGGGCATCCATGCCGGTGGCGGCGGCAATCGATGGCGGCAGCGTGTCGGTGATATGGGAATCGAGCAGCGCCAGTACCGGGCCGATGCGATAGTCCAGCACGTTCATCTTGAAGTGGCGGGCGGTGTCGGTGATCACCGAGAAACAGGTCACTTCGCTGCCGGTGCCGGCCGTGGTCGGGATGGCGACGATGGGCGGGATGGCATGGGTAAGCGTGAACGACCCTTCGTAGTCCTCGATACGGCCGTCGTGGGTGAGCAGCAGGCTGATGGCCTTGGCCGCATCCATCGCGCTGCCCCCACCCACGGCCAGCAGACCGTCGATACCCGTGCCCCGATAGCGCTGGGCGGTGTGGTTGATGTCTTCACTGCGCGGGTTGGCCTTGATGTCCGCCACTTCATCGTAGGTGATGCCGGCCTTGTCGAGGCTGGCGTAGACGCTGTCCAGCAGGCCTGCTGCCTTGACCCCGGCATCGGTCACGATCAAAACGCGGGCCAGGCCGAGTTGCCGCAGGTGTTCACCGGTGCGCTCGCGCAGGCCCGGTTCCATCACGATTTTGCTGGGGAGTAAAAACTTGAATTCCATACGTACCTCTTGCTCAATTGTTGTCATTGTCGAAAGGGCAGTGGAGGAGCATCCGCGCCTGGCCGTGGTTAACGGCGCTGGCGTGTGATGTGGGCCTGGCGGTTAGTCGCAGGCCGGAATGTTGTTGTTTTGGGTCTTGCTCAAGCGTGTTGCGTAAAGCCTCCAGCGGAATAAAAAGAGGGGCGACCAAGCGACGGGCCCCTAAAGGAAATCTGTGCTATCGCATGTGCCCCGTCAGTAGGGACAGCAGCGTGCCCGACAGGCACGTCGGCAAGTCATGCCCCATCCCGGGTAGCAGCACCAAGCTGGCGCCAGGAATCGCTGACGCCGTGGCAAACCCGCCATTGGTGGCGACCATGAGGTCTTTGTCGCCATGAATGACCAGCGTGGGGCAGCGAATCCGCTGCAACTCCTGGGTACGGTCACCGGAATTGATGATCGCGCCGATCTGCCTGGCGGTGCCGAGGTTGCTGGCCTCACCGCCACCTCGCGGCCAGGCTTGCGTGGCGTAGTCACGCAGGGCCGGCTCGTTCCACTCCAGCCGCGAACCGATCAGCCCCATGATGTCCACGTAGTCGCGAACGCTTTCGTGCTGGTTGCGCGGTGGGCGGCGCAGCAGCTGGAACAGGGCTTTGAGCGCCGGCTGGCCGACGCGCAGCGAACCTGTGGTGGAGAAGATCGAGGTCAGGGTGCTGACGCGTTCGGGGTAACGCGCGGCGAGGGTCTGGGCGATCATGCCGCCCATCGACATCCCCACCACATGAGCCGTTGCCAGCTTCAAGTTGTCCATGAGCCCGAGCACGTCGTTGGCCATGTCACCCAGGTCATAGCCGGGTGTGCGCTTGCGCAGGAACTGCTGCAGGGTCGTGGGGGGCGCCACATCCGTGAAGAACGAGCGGCCCGCGTCACGGTTGTCCAGCGTGATGACCCGCAAGCCTTGCTCGACCAAACCATCGATGAGCGGCTGCGGCCAGTAGGTCAGTTGCAGCCCGAGGCCGACGATAAGCACAACTGCCGGGGCGGTTTCGTCGCCATGGCTGCGATAGCAGAGCTTGCGCTCGCCCGGCAGTTCGCAGAAACGATCGGTGCTCATCGGCGGCTACCTTGCTGCTGCAACTGGACATCGGCGTGCAAGGGCGCGTTGGGTACTGCGGTGAACTTCAGGCACTTGTCTGCCACCGTGCCACGGCGCAGCAGTTTGACGTCGCGGAAGTAATCCATCGACATCACCCAGGGTTCGCGCGGGCCCTGGCGCGGCATGCTGTCCAACGCGCGCTGTACGTAGCCGGCACCAAAGTCGAGCAAGGGGCGGGTTTCGATACCTTCCGGCGCCTTGGGCTCACAGACGTTGTAGCCTTCGCGCTCCATCAAGCCCAGCAAGCGGCAGAAATGGTCGCACAGCAGGCAGACTTTCAAGGTCCAGGACGAGTTGGTATAGCCCACCGCGAATGCAAAATTGGGGACACCGGAGAGCATCATGCCTTTGTAGGCCAGGGTCTCGCTGAGCACGACCGGTTTGCCGTCCTTGTGCAGGGTGATGCCACCGAACAGCTGCACGTTCAGCCCCGTGGCGGTGACGATGATATCGGCCTTGAGCATCTTGCCTGACTTGAGCAATACACCGTGCTCGGTGAACCGCTCGATATGATCGGTGACGATGTCGGCTTTGCCCGCGCTGATGGCTTTGAACAAATCGCCTTCGGGCACCGAGCACAGGCGCTGATCCCACGGGTTGTAAGGCGGGTTGAAATCCACGTCGACCGGGTAGTCTTTCGGCAACTCCTTGCGGGTCAGCCACAGCAGCAGTTTCTTCGAAAGCTTGGGGAAGCGCTGGCAGAAGCCCCAGAAGGCCAAGGTGATCTTGGCATTCTTGTAGCGCGTCAAGGAATAGGCGGTTTGCGCGGGCAGAACCTTGCGCAGGAACGCTGCAACCCCATCGTTGGCGGGCTGGTTGATGATGTAGGAGGGCGTGCGCTGCAGCATGGTGATGCTGGCGACCTTGTCCGCCATGGCCGGGATCAGGGTTACCGCAGTTGCGCCACTGCCAATGACCACGACGCGCTTGCCGGTGTAGTCGAGGTCTTCCGGCCAGTGTTGCGGATGGATGATCTGGCCCTTGAACTGTTCGGTACCCTCGAAGAGGGGCGTGAAACCCTGGTCGTAGCGGTAGTAGCCACCTGCGCTGAACAGCCAGCGGCATTCGAGGGTACGGACCTGCGCCGTTTGACCATCCTCGATGCGCACCGCCCACAGGCCCTTTTCACTCTGCCAGTTGGCCGAGATGACCTTCTGCTGGTACTGAATGAAGGGGCCCAGCTGGTGCTCGTCGATGGCTTCGATCAGGTACTCCAGAATGTCTGCGGCGTCCGCCAGGGACTTGGCCTTGGTCCAGGGCTTGAAGTCAAAACCGAAGGTGTAGAGGTCCGAGTCGGAACGGATGCCGGGGTAACGGAACAGGTCCCAGGTACCCCCCACGCGCTCGCGGGACTCGAGGATGGCAAAGGTCTTGTTCGGTTGCTGGCGTCGCAGGTAGGCCGCCGCGCCGATGCCAGACACACCGGCTCCCATGATCAGAACATCGAGCGGCTCAACCGGAAGAGCAGTGTGAGAGGACATGTCGCCTCCTATTGTTGTGTTATAGAGACTGATCTTTTGACTTGATCATTTGACTCAGAATAAAGTCGCAGGAAGGGTGGAACAAGGTGCAAAATGCACCACGTCACTGGTATTTCAGGATGATTTGCACCTGTCGCTTCGCCGATCAACGATCAGACTGGGTCAGTCTGGTAGGTATCGTCATCGGAGCGTTCGAAGGGGCGCTGCGGCTTTCAGGGCCGGAGGGGGAGGGGATCGCCGTACAGCGACGCAGCACGGCGAATCCTGTGGGGCCTCAGTAACTGGCCACCAGCAACTTGACTGCCTGGCAGGCGGTCTCGGTCTCGGCCTCAAGGCGTGCACGGTCGCCGTGGGCGGACCAGGCGAGCATCAGGCCGTCGAACAGATTGATCAGCAAGCGGCTGATAGTGGTCAGTGCTGCCTGGTCCAGCGCGCCGTCGGTGACCTTCACGATGGCCTGTTGGGCCGCTTCGAGGGAAACGGCATAGATCTTGGTTGCCATCTCTGGATTGTTGCGCAGGTTCCAGCAAAACAGTTCGAACTGCGTGGTGGCCATTTCCGGGTGGGCGGTGAACCAGTTGACCAGCTGTCGCAGCATTTCCCCCACCGATTCCGCCGCCGTGGCGCCTGTCGGCACGTGTTGCAACGATTGTTGCGGCATGTTGATCAAGGACTCGTAGACCGCATAGAACAGCTCGTCCTTGGTGTGGAAGACATAGTGCAACGATGCCAGCGGCGAATCTGCCGCCGCAGCGATTCGCCGGGTTGTGGCGTTGGCCACCCCATGTTCCGCGATCACCTTTACGGTGGCCTCGATAAAGTCCTGCCTGCGCTCTTCAGCACCAATCCGAGCCATTGAGCGTTCTCCCTTTTCGGTATTGCCGCCGGCCCCTTGGCCCGGCGTTGACGGTGACGAATGCTAGCGCAAGGTCAAGTCTCAATCCATGAGTCGATGCAATCCCATTCCGTATGGGCACGGTAGGGTACGGAAAATTCAAATCAAACGACTTGATCAAGTGACCATGTTCGGTAATGATGAGTTCACCTCCCAGGTCGCCCGGCCTCGGTGGACAGAACAATGACAAAACCAGACAGGTAGAAAGCAGATGGATACACGAGCGCTCTCCACAGTCAGCAGCGACGCCTCGATCGAGCAGGTGGTGGACATCATCCGCCGTGACGGTGGCGTCATCATTGCCGACTTGGTTTCACCGGCAACGCTGAAATCCCTCACCGAAGAGCTGGACAGCTACCTGAAGGTCACACCTTGCGGTGTCGATCCTTACTTCGCAGGCACCCAGACCCGCCGTGTGGCCCGCATCATCGGGCGCAGCGACACCGCCGTGGAGGTGGCACTGCACCCGCTGTTCCTTGGCGCGGCCAGGCAGATCCTGCAAACCCCTACCCACGTCTGGGTGGGCAGCGACCGCATCGAGATGGCGCCTGATATTCAACTGAGCATCACCCAGGCGATCCAGATTGGCCCGGGGCAAGGCCTCCAGCCCCTGCACCGTGACGATGCCACTTCGCTCTGGCGGCACCCACAGTATGGGCGTGAGGCCAGGCTGCAAATGATGCTGGCCATTTCAGACTTCACCGAAGAGAACGGTGCGACGCGCGTCATCCCTGGTAGCCATCAGTGGGATGACGAGCGAATGCCCACCCAGGAAGAGACCGTCGCTGCGCAAATGAAGGCTGGCTCCGCGCTGCTCTGGATCGGCTCGGTGTATCACGGCGGCGGCGCCAACACGACGGATGCCCCTCGTACTGGCCTGACGATGGCCTACGACCTGGCCTTCCTGCGCCTTGAAGAGAATCACTTCCTGTCCATTCCCGTCGAACGTGTTCGCCAGCTCCCAGGTGAAATGCAACGCCTGCTGGGCTGGAGTGCCAGTTCCACGTTGCTCGGCTGGGTGGAAATCGATGGCCAGATGCGCGACCCGCAAGAGCTCCTGGGCATGCCGGCTTTCTCCGAGCCGGGTAAAGGCTTCTGACAATTCTGGGAGTGACGCGAATGAACGCGTTGAACAATGCGGCCGATGGTGACGCAGCACCGTTGAAGTTTCGCAGTCTGGGTGGATGGGTGGAAAGACCGGCTGATCTGCAGCCGACCCTCGAAGGTCACGCGCAGGCCGATGTGATCGTGATCGGCGCCGGTTTTGCCGGGCTTTCGACCGCACTGGAACTCAAGGCGCTCGGGGCGGATGTGATCGTACTGGAACAGGAATTCGCCGGCTTCGGTGCCAGTGGCCGCAATGCCGGTTACCTGCTGGGCAGCATGGGTATCGAGTACGACATGTTCGTCAAGCGCGTGGGCGTGGAGCAGGCGACTCAGTTCGTCAGGTTCTATGACGAGGCGGTGCCCTATGTGGAAGGTCGCTTCAAAGCCTTGGGTATCGACTGTGACTACAATCCTTCGGGCGTGCTGCGGGCAGGTGTTCATCCCAGCCAAGAGAAGCGCTTGCGGGAAAACATGGCGCTGGGTCATAAACTGGGAGCGACAAGCCGCTTCGTCGACGGTGCCGAGATGCGTGCGCGGGGTATCCCCCCAGCGTTTCTGTTCGCCACCGAGCAGTGCGGCGGCACCTTGAACCCCGGGAAGTACATCGGCGGCCTGCGGCGCGCGGCCATCGAGGCGGGGGTGAAGCTCTACGAACGCACGCCGTTGCTGGGTTTCAGCGAAGGGCCGGTCATTACCTGCAAGACTGCCCATGGCCGTGCAACCGCCCCGGTGATGGTGCTGGCAACCAACGCCTATACCCCGCAACTGGGGGTGTTGCGCAACAAGGTCGCGGCGATTCGGGTGTCTGCAATCGAAACCCAACCGCTGTCGACGCAGCAGTTGGCTGCCCTCGGCTGGCAAGGGAGGGAAGGGATCATCACACCGCACTACACCATGGAAAGCCACCGCCTGACGGCGCACGGCACGATGGTGTTAACCGTCAAGAAGCTAGGTTATGCCTACGGTTCGAAGACGCCCAATATCCCGGACCATGACGCCTACACCGCATTGGCAAAGGTACTGCGTGAGCGCTATCCGATGTTGCAAGGCCTGGGCGTCAAGCACTGCTGGAGTGGTTACGTCAGTGGTGCCTACGACTTCCTGCCGGTGATCGGTGCCATGGGCGCGAAGCAGAACATTTACTACACCACTGGCTGCTCGGGCCACGGGCTGGGCACGCAATCGTTGATCGGCAAGCTGTTTGCCGAGCAAATCAACGGCAAGTCGCCTGAACTGCTGGCGGCACTGCAACACAAGACCCCGTCCTTGCTGCCTGAACCCTTGCAATGGTGCGCCGTACACGCTGCCTTTGCGGCGGCCAAGTTGCTGGATGACTGGACCGATAGAAAAGTGCGTAAAGACAAAGCCAACAAGGGCTGATTGCATTTGATGTGCTTGTTCTATGCCCGTCATTGTAGAGCGACGGCGCAACCCTTTTGACAGAGGCTGTTATCGTGGAACTCATAGATTTGTTTGCGTTGATCTCATGTGTGCTGCTGGTGGTGTGTGGCTTGGGTTATGGCGTTGCATTTATCAGGCGCAAGAATTATCTGCTGGGCGTGGAGTTCTTGATTGTAGGTGTTTCCGCAACCAACTTTACGACGTTCATCGCCACGGGGTGGCAGGCCAATTATAATATTGCCATTTTTCTGGATGCTTTTTCCCGCGGGGTCGGCGTGCCGATTATTGCAACGCTCGGATTGATGGCCGTGACGCATAATTACAAGCCGTCCCCGGCAAAGGACGTGATATTGTTTTTGATCGCTTTTGCCGCGACGGCCATTTATTACCTGTCGACGAGCTTTAAAGCGGCGCTGCCTTATTTCTATGTGTTGATGTGGTCGCTGTACACGTTGTTCCTGGTCTACTTCATCTGGCGGCTGGTACGTGCCGGCGAGTCGCTGCACGCGCTGGCCACCTTGCTGGGAGGGGCGGCGGGGTTGACGATCGCGCTGCGGTATGACTTCTTCCCGATCCCAGGGGATGACACCAAGATGGTCTTCATGACCTGTGCTTTCCTGACCTGGTCCTATTCGATTATGCAGTTGTTTTATGCCTATGGGGCACTTCAGCGCTCAAGTACAGTGTCCTCACACGCCATGCTTCATCCCCGTTAAGTTGCGGGGTAGTTAACGGGTTGTTCAATGGCTGGCGGGAAGAGTGGACTGATATCTGCTGTTACTCCATGGCGGGCGAAAGCCTGCTTTTTTACCGCCTCTAGGGGCGGTTTTTTTATGGGTGAATCATTCGCATTAGTTATGGGCTTGCATAAGCGAGAAGTCGCCAGGGTTCAGTGTGGCTAGTGGTAAATCTTTTAGATGGCGCACTATTAAAAGCATCTTTTGGTAACACATGTTTCCTTACTTCCCAATAAGATGCAGGCGCCAGGTATGCATTAATCGTTAAATAACTTCAACTCGCTGATTTATCTAACGTAATCCACTCATGACGCATTCTGGCATGTGGCTTGCGTGTTGATCGCTCGACATGGTCAATTGATCATGTCGCTTGATCAGGATGCAGAAGGCGCCGATTTTTCCGCCCGGAAGGTCGAGCAGCCGGTCCAAGCCCTTTGTTTGAGGAACCTCCAATGAAAGAAGTCACTGCACGGTCGGAAAGTGTCGTATCCGCCCGCCGTATTTTCAGGCAGCTGCTGGTAAGCCTTGCGGCCTCGACCGCGATCTGTTCGGTACAGGCTGCGCCCCAGGGGGCAGAGGCGTTGGGTTCGAAATTGACGCCGCTGGGGGGAGAGAGCGCCGCCAGTGCTAGCGGGGATATTCCGGCCTGGTCCGCTCCAGGGCCACAGGGGGCGGGCTGGAGCTACGGCCAGGTGCGAGGGGAGCATTGGAAGTTCAAGGGCGACAAGCCGCTGTACAGCATCGACTCTAGCAATGTGGCGCAACACGCGAGCCAGCTTTCACCGGCCCAGCTGGAACTGTTCAAAAAGGTTCCGGGCTATCGCATGGATGTCTTCCCCACCCGCCGTACCTGCGACGCGCCGAACTTCGTGGCTGAGAACACCAGGCAGAACGTGGGCTTCGCCAAGCTCGATGCTTCCGGTGTCGCCCTTGAAGAAGCCCATGTTCCGGGTATCCCGTTCCCGATGCCCACTACCGGTGCAGAGGTGATGTGGAACATGAAGATGCGCTATCGCGGCGTTGGCGTTGAAATCCCCCGGAGCATTTCAGGTATTTCACCACGCAAGGGGGGTGAGTGGTTACGTCAGTCCACCGACACCTTCTTCCTGACCCCCTGGGGCAAAAAGGGCAGCGCGCTTTTCTCCTCCTACGGCCGTCTGGAAAACGCGACCTTCTTCAACTACCTGGAGCCTGCCGCGTTGGCCGGTCAATCCGCCGTGCAAACGGCTGTGGCCGGCGAGCAGGCCACGACCTTCTACTACTTCCCTGGCCAGCGTCGCGTGCGCCGTATGCCGTCGTACTCCTACGACGCGCCGCAGATCGGCCTGGACAACCAGTACACCGTGGACGAGGCAAACGTCTTCTTCGGCACCATGGACCGTTTCGACTGGAAGCTGATCGGCAAGCAAGAGCTGCTGGTGCCTTACAACGATTTCGGTGCATACGATACCGCCGCCAAGGTAGATGCGTTCGCCGGCAATGACTCGATCACGCCGCAGTCGCGTCGCTATGAGCTGCATCGCGTCTGGGTGGTCGAGGCCAATGTCCGTCAAGGCATGCGCCACCAGGCGCCCAAGCGCATGTTCTACATCGACGAGGACAGCTGGAACCCGCTGCTGGCCGTCGACTTCGACAAGCAAGGGCAGATCTGGAAGGTGCGTGAAGGGTTTTCGATTCCCGTGTACGAAACCGGCGCTTGCGACGTGCAGGCCCAAGTCCAGTACAACCTGGCCGATGGTCGTTACCTCTTCGACATGACCTCGATCGGGGCGGGCAAGAACGACATTCGCTGGATCACCGAAGACAGTGGCAACCCTCGCCTGAAACGTGACTTCTTCACCTCCGACAACCTGCGAGCCATCAGCGAGCGCTAGTCCGACGCCAGATCGAGAGCCAACATGAAAAAAATAATGACGAAAGCGTCAGGCCTTGCCATCGTGTGCGCAACCCCGCTGGCAATGGGGTTCACCTTTGAAACCGAAACCCTGACAGGCTCCTTCGATTCCACGATCACCGCAGGCATGGGTCTGCGTACGGAGTCGCGGGGCTGCAACCTGATCAACCAGGGGCCGACCGGCCACAACGTGCCGTCCGGCTGCCTGGCGCAGAGCTCCGGCGTGGCGGACCAGGGCGACCTGAACTACGACCGCGGCGACATGTTCACCAACTACCTCAAGGGCACCCATGAGCTGTTGGTCAAGATGCCCGAGGACGTGACCTTCATGGCGCGTGGCACCTGGATCCGCGATTTCGCGGCCACCGATACCACTGGCACGCTGTCGTTCAATACCCCAGAGAGCGTCGGCAGCGACGGGCTGAGTGACGACGCCCGCGACGACCTCGCCTTCAAGGCCCGCCTGCTGGACCTGTGGGTGAGCAAAGGCTTCGACGTAGGCGGGCAGCGGGTCCGTGCGCGCCTGGGCAACCAGGTGATCAACTGGGGCGAGAGCCTGTTCGTGGCCGGTGGCATCAACAACACCAACGCCTACGACTACCAGGCCTTGGCGCGCCCCGGCGTACAACTCAAGGAGGCCGTGCTGCCCGCGCCGATGCTCAGTGTTGCGTCAGGCCTTGGCTCGGGTGTCAACGTAGAGGCCTATTATCAGTTTCGCTGGAACAAGAGCGAGTTGCCGCCGGTGGGCAGCTATTGGTCAAACACCAACGCGCTGGGCGAGGGCAGGGGAGACTACGGGTTCTCCGAAAAGGATGCCCGCAACAGCGGCCAGTGGGGCCTTTCGCTGCGCTGGCAGCCGGAAGACAGCGACATCAACTATGGCTTCTACGTGATGCGTTATCACGACAAGTTGCCGTCGTTGCGCGTCGCCATTCTTGACCCGAACACGTTCGCGGCGGCACCCACCTGGGAATACCAGGAAAACCGGATGATGTATGGCGTCAGCGCCAACATGCCGATCGGTGACTGGGCAGTGGGTACGGAGCTTTCTTACCGGCCGAAGGACTCGGTCATGCTCAACCCTGTCGTCGACCTGTGTTCCGGCAATGGGGGCAAATGCTGGAAAGACGAAAAGAAATTCCAGTGGCACCTCACCGGCCTCTACAGCTTCACGCCGTCCAACTCCCCGACGCTGCTCGATTTCACCGGGGCCAGCACGGGCACCCTGCTGTCGGAACTGGTGGTGATCAAGTACCCCGGGTTGCATGACGAGGTCAATGGCGAACCACTCGCTCCAGGGCTCAATGCCTGGCAACTGGATCCTGCGACAGCGCCAAAGTCCCGTGGCGACAAGACCTCGTCGGGCATCAATCTGGACTTCAGCCTGACCTATGACGGCACGTTGCTGCCGGGCTGGCAGGTCACGCCCGGCGTCTTCTATTCGCGCTCGCTTGGAGGACGAACGCCGAACCTGAGCGCCACTTTCACCGAAGACGCGAGCAACATGAACCTCTACCTGAACTTCGTGCGTAACCCGGCCAGTTGGCAGATTTCCCTCAACTACGCGAAGTTCATGGGCGGCGAAACCCCCTACGACCAGCTTTATCGTGACCGCGATTATGTCGGCATCGCGATCTCCCGCACCTTGTGAGGCCTGCCGTGAATGGTTCTGTAAAGCTATCTGAAGCCCCGGCACGTGGCCTGTTGTCACGCGTCGAGGGTGTGTTGTTCGGGCATCGTCGTCTGGTGCTGGCGAGCCTGGCGATGTTCACGCTGATCATGGGCTGGTTCGCCGTGCAACTGCGCATGGATGCCGGCTTCGAAAAGCAATTGCCGGTAGGCCACGAATACATCAAGACATTCGAGGCCTACCGCAACGACCTGCTGGGAGCGAACCGGCTGACCATCGTGGTCAAGGCCCGAAAGGGCGATATATGGAGCGCCCCGGGCCTGAAGCGGCTGTATGACGTCACCCAGGCGGTGACCTTCCTCCCGGGAGTTTCACGCAGCAGCGTGCGTTCGTTGTGGACGCCCAATGCCTTCGTCAACGAAATCACCGAGGAAGGTTTTCGTGCTGATCCACTGGTACCGGGTACGGTTTCTCCCGATCACCTGGATGACCAGATCATCGCGACGATCGCCAATTCCACTGCCCAGGGTGGTTTCATCGGCACGCTGGTTTCCCGTGATCAGAACAGCGCGATGATCACGGTGGAACTCAACGAGTACGACACCAATGGCGCCCATCTGGACTATGTGGCGTTCAACCACAGGCTGGAAAAAGAGATCCGCCAGCAATTCGAGGATGGCGAATTCGAAGTCCAGATTATCGGTTTCGCCAAGCAGATTGGCGACATCGCTGACGGTGCTTCAGCCGTACTGGAGTTCTGTTTGCTGGCGTTGCTCCTGACCGCGGGGGCGGTGTACTGGTATTGCCACTCCCTGCGCTTCACGCTGCTGGCGCTGGTCTGTTCGCTGGCCTCGCTGGTGTGGCAGTTCGGCAGCCTGCGCCTGTTGGGGTACGGGCTCGACCCGTTGGCGGTGCTGGTGCCCTTTCTGGTGTTCGCGATCGGGGTTTCCCATGGTGTGCAGCAAATCAACTTCATCGTCCGCGAGATCGCTATCGGCAAGAGTGCCGAAGAGGCGGCGCGCTCGAGCTTCACGGGGCTGCTGATTCCCGGGACACTGGCGCTGGTGACCGCGCTGGTTTCCTTCGTGACGCTGCTGTTGATCCCTATCCCGATGGTGCGTGAGCTGGCGATCACGGCCTCGCTTGGCGTGGGCTACAAGATCATCACTAACTTGGTGATGTTGCCGTTGATGGCGTCATTGCTGAGTGTCGATGACCAGTACGCGGCCGCCCAGGAAGCCTCCCGACAGCGCCGGACCCGCTGGCTGCGTGGCCTGGCCCGGCTCGCCGAGCCGCGCAAGGCGCAATGGGTGCTTGGCGTTGCCTTGGTGGTATTCCTGGTGGCGATCTGGCAAAGCCATGACCGTGTCGTTGGTACACTGCAGGCGGGCGCGCCGGAACTGCGCGAGGAGGCCCGCTTCAATCGCGATGCGGTCTCTATCGCTGGCAACTACGACATTGGCCTGGACTGGCTCAGCGTGGTGTTCGAAGTCAACAAGGCCCCCTCTGGCGAAGACAGCCAGGTGGCCTGCGAGGATGTCGCCCTGGGCCAGTACCAGGATCGCTTCGTGTGGGCCATGCAGGGGGTGCCCGGCGTGCTCTCGGTCGCGTCCTTCTCCAGCAACATGCGCCAGTTCAACGAGGGCTACAACGAAGGCAACCCGAAGATGGCGGCGGTACCCATTGACCCGATGAACTACGCCGCGCTGGCCACCGAGGTGGCGCGCACGCCCGGGCTGATGCGCACCGACTGCAGCATGTCGGCGGTGCACTTGTACCTGGCCGATCACAAAGCCACGACCCTCACCCGAGTGGTGGACGCCGCCAAGGCGTTCCGCAGTGAGTACCCGATGCCAGGCATTTCGGTGCGCCTCGCTTCGGGCAACGCCGGGGTGTTGGCCGCCATCAACGAGGAGGTGGAAAAAAGCGAAACTCCCATGTTGCTTTACGTCTATGCCGCCATCGCATTGCTGGTGCTCGTGGTGTACCGCGACCTGCGGGCAGTCCTGGTGTGTTGCCTGCCGCTGACCATCGGCACCTTCATTGGCTACTGGTTCATGAAGGAGCTGCAGATCGGCCTGACCATCGCCACCTTGCCGGTGATGGTGCTGGCGGTGGGCATTGGCGTCGATTACGCCTTCTACATTTATAACCGCCTGCAGCTGCACCTGGCCCATGGGCAGCCAATCACCAAGGCCGTGGAGTACGCGCTGCTCGAAGTGGGTGTTGCCACTATTTTCACAGCGATAACCCTGGCGGTTGGAGTGGCCACCTGGGCCTTCTCGGAACTCAAGTTCCAGGCCGACATGGGCAAGCTGCTGGCCTTCATGTTCATCGTCAACATGGTCATGGCCATGACCGTGCTGCCGGCCTTCGCCGTCTGGCTGGAGCGGGTATTCCCACGTAAGCGCCCTGTGCGCATGATCGGCGCGCTGGTGCACTGAGGAGAGAAGCATGAAGTTCAGGGATTCTTTCACCGCGGTCTTGCTCGCAGCAGCATTGCCGTTGATGTCTCTTCAGGCCGCGCCGTTGCAGGCCGTGCCGGCCGTACAGGCGAGCAACGCCACGCAGGCCACCATGCTGGCCGCCGGCTGGGCGGGGGCGCGCATGGTGGCCGTGGGCGACCACGGTGTCGTGCTGTTATCCGACGATCAGGGCGTGCAGTGGCGCCAGGCGAGGTCGGTACCGTTGTCCACACCATTGACAGGCGTGTCTTTCGTGGATGCCAAACGCGGGTGGGCGGTTGGCCACTGGGGCGCGATCCTGGTCACCACCGATGGCGGGGAGTCCTGGCAGGTGCAGCGCCTGGCCACTGAAGAAGACCGGCCACTGTTCGCGGTGCACTTCTTCAATGCCCGGCAGGGTGTTGCGGTAGGCCTCTGGTCGTTGGTGCTGACTACCGAGGATGGGGGCCAGACGTGGTCCGAGCAGACGCTGCAGGCCCCGCCGGGGGCCAAGCGGGCCGACCTCAACCTGATGGGGCTGTTTGCCGACAGCCGCGGCACGTTGTACGCCACGGCCGAGCATGGGCAGGTACTGCATTCTGAGGACCAGGGTAAGAACTGGCGTTACCTGGATACTGGCTACGAAGGCACCCTGTGGGCAGGCGCGGTACTGGCCGATGGACGTCTGCTGCTAGGTGGCCAGCGCGGCACCCTGTTGCAGGGTTCAGCGGACGGCAAGGGCTTTCGCCGAGTGCCAACGCAAAGCAAGGGCTCTGTCACGTGCGTAGCGGTAGCCGGTTCGCGTGTGCTGGCGGTCGGGCTGGATGGGCTGAGCGTGCAAAGCAGCGATGGTGGGCACAGTTTCCAGGAAACGCAGACCGCTGATGGCCTTTCACTGACGGCGGCGTTATTCAACGCCGAAGGCGTACCTGTATTGTTTTCACGCCGGGGAGTAATGCCCTACCAGGAATGAAGGGTTGGCCACTCGCTCATAGGCCAGGCATCGCAATCCGGTGCCTGGCCTGTTTCCTTGCCTGGGCGATTGGGTGGTCGTGGCACCTTCAGGTCCAGGCAAGTCAACGCTGGACGCTAGAGCTGAAGGTAATCCGCCAGGTCTGCGTAGTTATGTTGCCAAAGGCCAGGGCTGCCATTGGGGTATTGGGAGCGGAAACCGAGGATCTTCTGTACCCGCGGAGAAAGCGTGCGCACCAGCTCGAGCGGCACGATCAACGGGTAGGCCTCTTCCGGCGTGATGATCGAAGCCTGCATCGGGATGGTTAGCCCGCGACGGTAATAGTCGGTGGTGACGTTGGCCCCGCCACCGTGAACGACCTTGCCGCCGAACAGCACGGCATCTCCGGCTTTCAACAGGGCGGGGATCGTCATCTCGGGGGTGCCGACATCGTCGAAGTCATCCCAGTCCTGGCTCCCGGGGATCAATCGTGTGGCGCCGTTTTCCTCGGTGAAATCGGTCAGCGCCAGCATCAGGTTGGTGATGGCGCGTGGCGCATGCTTGTTCATGGTCACGAACGGTTGGTACTGCATCATGTCACGGTGCAGCATTTGTGCTTTGTTGCCTGGGCCGATTTCGATCAACTGGGCCGTGGTCAGCCACCAGTCACCGCACTCCGGGGCGTAAAGCACTTTCCCCAGTTCGTGGAAGAGGTCGTCATCGAGAATTTCCTCACGAAAGGCCTTGCTGTGGGTGACTAGGTTGGTGAGCCGTTTGGTCTGATGGCCATGGAACTCGGCGATCAGCTCGTGCTCGTGCCTGGAGCCGGCATCGAGCGCGGCCAGGGGGGCGTCGAGCTCGTTGTTGATCCGTACGACTTGTTCTGGGGTCATGAAGTTGCGGATGATTACCGCACCTGCTTGGTCGCTCAGCAGCGCAATCTCTTGCGCGGAAGTCGAGCGGGTTACCACGGGCAGGCTTGGCGTGGCGTCGCGAGAGGCTGACATTGAGAACACTCCAGATTGAAAGGAACGGTTGCGCAGGCGGGTTGACGTTTGATCAAAGGGCATCAGGAAACAGGCCTGCTTGCCACTGCGCTAAACCCAAAAAAGGGACATGAAGCGTGACGGTGCCTCCTTGTATTTTTTGTTCAGGCAGTGCGTTCATGCTAGGTTTCCACTGGCCCTGCGCCAAGGTACGAACTGCACCATTTTCCAGCCGATTTTTGAGTGATTTGCACCGCCCATGACCAGCACGCCATCACCCTGGCCACGCCCCTCGGAAACCGTTCGCGAGCTCATGCGCAAAGGCGCCGAACTCGCTCAGGCGCTGCCACCCGAATGGGTCGAGCGCCTGAACCAGTCACTGTTCTCTTCGCCCGAAGATGCCAGGTTGCTGGAGGACCCGGTCATCCTCGCGGCGTGCCGGCGCGCCAACCGCGCTGAGTTGCTGCACTGGGCGAATGCCAACCTGCAGCGCCCCGGGGAGCCGGTGGAGCCCTATGTGTCCGCTGACATGGTGGACACGGCCAGAGAGCTCGCCCGCAGGGGGTTGTCCGAACTGCTGATGAATGTTGCAAGGTCGACACAGAACGCAGCCTGGGACCTGTGGATGAAGATGGCCTTCAGCCTGACGCAGGATCCCGCGGTGCTCGAGGAGTTCCTGGAGGTCTCGTCGCGGTCGATCTCGGACTTCATCGACAGCAACATGCGTGTGGTGACGCAGATCATCCTCGAAGAAAAAAGCGCCCAGGCCCATGACGACCCTATCGATAAACGCAGCCTGGTCAGCCGGCTGCTCGATGGCAGGGATGTGGACACGGAGCAGTTCGGCAGGCGACTGGGCTACAGCCTGGCTCAGAGGCACCATGCCTGCCTCGTCTGGAGCGAAACCCCGGACGCCGAGATTCGCCCCTTGGAGGATATGGCGCGTGCCCTGGCGCAGCTCACGGGTACGGTAGCGCCTCTGATCGTATTCGCGGGCCCTGCGACCCTGTGGGCCTGGAGCAATGCGGCAAAGCCGCTGGACCTGAACCTGCTGCAGGGCGTCGCCCGGCAATTTCCGAAGATACGCGCGGCAATCGGTTCGGCGGGCGCGGGGATGAATGGCTTCCGGCGCTCGCATCTGGAGGCCTTGACCACACAGCGGTTGATGGGCCGTCTGGCGGGCTCACCCGCCGTTGCCACGATCGATCAGGTGAGGATGGTGTCGCTGATGACCCAGGATGCCCGCGCGGCCAGGCAGTTCGTCTTGAGCACGCTGGGGCGCTTGGCGTCGGAGCCCACGGTTCTTCAGCATTCGCTGCACGCCTTCCTGGCCAATGGCTGCAACATCACCCAGACCGCCGAGGTGCTGGGTACCCATCGCAATACCTTGCTGCGCCGGCTGGAGCGCGCCCAGGACTTGTTGCCTATCCCGTTTGGCGACCATCGCATCCAGATCGCTGCCGCACTCGAACTGGTGATCTGGAATACCCCACTTGCAGACGACGAGAAATAGTTGTCAATGCACGACCAGAGTCAGGGCTGCGGGCCAGGAACCAGAATTCGAGCAGTTAAATAACTAGTGATTGGTCATGAGCTTGCGTCAACTGGCTCCGCTCGAATGCGCCCACGTTGTAGTTCTTACATATTTTCGTCGCTGCCGAAGAACATCTGTATTCTCGACCTCAGCCACCGCTCCGCCGGGTCATTGTCCTGCGCCCCGCGCCAGGCCATGTGCAGCTCGAACGTGCGCACTTCCATTGGCAGGTCTTCAGCGCGCAGTCCACCGGCTGCCGTCAATGCATCGGCTGTGTAGTCCGGCACCGTGGCGACGATATCGGTGCCCGCCAGCAAGCTTCCCAAACCGTTGAACTGCGGCACCGCAAGTACCACATGGCGCTTGCGGCCGATCTCTTCCAGCGCCTCGTCGATGAAGCCCGACAGGTCACCGGCAAACGACACCAGTGCGTGGGGCCGCGCGCAAAAGTCGTCGAGGGTAATGCTGCCTGGCACGCTGTCGGCGCGCAGCAGCTTGGGCTTGCTGCGCCGCAGTATCTTGCGCTTGGCGTTGGCCGGCAGTTCGCTGGTGTAGCTGACGCCAACGGAAATCTCACCCGAAGCCAGCAGGGTCGGCATCAGCAGGTAGTTGACCCGGCGCACCACCAGGACGATGCCGGGGGCTTCGGCGCGGATGCGCTTGAGCAGCTGTGGCAGCAGGGCGAACTCGGCGTCGTCCGACAGGCCGATGCGGAACACCGCGTTGCTGGTCGCCGGGTCGAAATCGGCGGCACGGCTGACCGCGGTGGAGATCGAATCAAGTGCCGGCGACAGCAGGGCAAAGATTTCATGGGCGCGTGCCGACGGCTCCATGCTGCGGCCGGTACGCACGAACAGCGGGTCGTCGAACAGGTTGCGCAGGCGCGACAGGGCCGCGCTGATCGCCGGCTGGCCGAGGAACAGCTTCTCGGCGGCGCGGGTCACGCTACGCTCATGCATGAGGGTTTCGAACACGATCAACAGGTTGAGGTCTACGCGACGCAGGTCGTTTCGATTCATCGGTGCGCTTCGCCTGAAGTGGAGCAGGGGTGAATCTTAAGGCCAAAGGCTGTTACCCTGCACGGATTTCCGGGGGCCAATGCACAGGAAAGTCAGGTGCCCAATCGATGACAGGCATGTCGACTATTAATAGCCACTGATGGTCTAACGGCAAAAGCCCGGATAAAGTCCGTGGTAATACGAGATTCACACAGGCGAGGTATGCGATGTCCCGCATGATCCGTTTCCACAAGTTCGGCGCTGCCGATGTGCTCCGATGCGAGGAGCAGGCCGAACCGTCACCTGCCGTTGGCGAGGTGCAGATCCGCGTCGAGGCCATCGGCGTGAGCTGGTATGACGTGCTCTGGCGGCAGAACCTGGCGCCATCCCAGGCCCGTCTGCCCGCGGGGATCGGCCACGAGATGGCCGGTGTGGTGACGGCGGTCGGTGAAGGCGTCGATGACATTGCGGTGGGCGACCGGGTCGCCAGTTTCCCGGCCACCAGTGCCAACGATCACCCGGTGTATGGCGATGTCATCGTCCTGCCGCGCACCGCCATCACCCGCTACCCGGACCTTCTCACGGCGGTCGAGGCCAGCGTGCACTACACGCCGCTGCTGATCGCCTACTTCGCCTACGTCGACCTGGCACGCGCCAAGGCCGGGCAGACCGCGCTGGTCACCGATGCCAGCCATTGTGCCGGGCCCGCCTTCGTGCAACTGGGCAAGGCGCTTGGCCTCAAGGTGTTCGCCGCCACCAAGGAGCCCGAGCAGCGTGAATACCTGCTGGCCCTTGGGGCCGACAAGGTGATCGTCACCGAAGAGCAGGACCTGCTCATGCAGGTTGGCAAGTACACCGATGGCCGCGGCGTGGACATGGTCCTCGATGGCATGGGCGGGCCACAGATGTCGCTGCTCGGCGATGTGCTGGCGCCACGTGGCAGCCTGGTGCTGTACGGTCTGCAGGGAGGCAACCAGACGCCGTTCCCGGCCTGCGCGGCGTTCCAGAAGAACATCCAGTTCTACGTGCACTGCATCGGCAACTTCACCGGCAAGCCGGAGCTGGGTATCAGCCAGGACCAAGTGGCGCTGCAACGGGCCTTGCGCGATATCAACCAGTTCACCGCCGATCAGTTGCTGACACCGCAGATCATCAAGGTGTACCCGTTCTCCGAAGTGGTCGAGGCCCATCGCTACATGGACGGATGCCCCTGTGGTGGGCGGGTGGTGCTGGACATGGCGTCAGCCTGACAGCATGTTTGGCGACGAAAAACCGGGCTCATGCCTAATGCCAGTCAGTTAATAGCGATCTGGGCGCAGAGGTGTTCGTCGAGGTATTTACTTCGCCTGTGAGATCGAGCGCCGCCCGCGCGGCGCATCGCGAGCTGTCGCTCGCTCCTACGTCTGTTTCGGGCCAATCATTCCTGTGGCATTGGCGCGCGACCGCCTTGGTGCATGTCTCGATATCGCGTCGTACCAACAAGGCGGTCGCGCGCGCCAGTCACAGGCGTTACTGGCCCGAAACAAACGTAGGAGCGAGCGATAGCTCGCGATGCGCCGCGCGGGCGGCGCTCGATCTCACAGGCGCTTAAAGGGCGAAGGCGGGCACCTGTCAGCCCCGACGCGCTTAACTGACTGGCATTAGGCGTATGCCCGGTTTTTTGCATGGGGGCCGGCTATCTTGAATAGGTTTTAGTCGCGGCTTTGTAATTGAATGTTGCCAACAAGTAATGGTTCATCTCTTTAAGCGTCCTTTTCTATAAGGCATTTTCCTGTTGTCTGCATATTGTGTGATTTCTGATTTCTGAATGGTTTTTTAGTCGGCATCTGTATCTTTTAATCCCTTTTCAAGGCTCGATAATGGCGCAATGATACTTGGCGCAAGGAGCGTGTGGTGGAGAAGGGGCCCTATTTTTCAATGGCATGGCGACAGATTTTCGCAACTTCAAAGTTTCCCGTTTTGCTGTAGGAAATTTCTTAAAGTTAAATTCGCTGCACCTTTAATAGGCGACCCGCTTGTGCGGCGGATGAAGTTGTGAGGTGACGCCGTGAGTATTGTTCACGACCAGGCTATGCACTTTATCTACCAACAGGTGCTGGAGCGCCTGTTGAGCCATATGTCCAAGGAACAACGTGTTTCGCTGCAACTGTTGATCCAGCGTTTGCTGGTGGCCGCCGGTGGGCCGGAATACATCGGTACGTTCAGGTTGCTGGTGATGCAGGGGGGCGATCGCCGTAGTGCCCGGCTGTTGGCGATCTTGCGTGCAGCCCAGCTGAGCATCGCCTTGCGGGCCCCCGTGACGTTCAAATTACGCGTGCTGGTGAGCTGTTTGCCGGCAACCAGCAGTGCGCAACTGGAGCAGCACGAGCGCCACTTCAACGCCTTGTTCATGCATGACGACCCGCGCGTGCAACTGGAAATGGTCGATGGCGCTGCGGTGATACCTTTCTGCCGTCAGGCCGACGCCATGGCTCGGGATAGGCCGTTGGCACGTGAAGCTTTGCTCTTGTTCGGCCACCTCGTCGATGCGAGCCCGGACGCGCTGCTGGGCAGTCGCACGCACCTGGAGCTGGCCGATGCCCTTCGTCTGGCGCTGGTCACCTACCCGAGCGCCGATGCGCTGGTCACCGCCATGCCGGCCAGCCAGCGGCGGCGGTTTGCGGCCTGGGCCCGGCGGAGCCTGCGCCAGGCAGGTGTAGAAGCCCCGGACACGCTGCATCAATGTGTTGAAAACTTGGCCAACTGCCTGGGCCAGCTGCATGCCGCCGCCGGCTCACCGGGCGGGGCGCATGCCTCGCCATGCAGCGCACAGTCGAGAGCATTGCCGCTGCGGGTTATCGTGATCGACGATCTGTTTGCGCAGCTGCTCGGTGAGGGGGAACTGGACCAGGCACTGGGAGGGTGTTTCGAGCCGGCGCGGCACGCCACGCCGCTGTCGGCGTTTGTCGATCCGCTTGCACTGTCGCAGTTGCATGAACTGGCCGCTCGCTGCCAGGCGCCTGTTGCACCCAGGCAAGCATTGCGCCTGGTCAGCCCGAATGCTGAGGCGCAGCCACAGCAGGCTCGCCTGGCCAAGTCATATGGCCTCGAACAGACTCAGCTCGCCTGCATGCTGTACCGGCCGTTTGCCGATCAGGGGGCAGGGCTAGAGCATTTTCTGCAATCCCGGCACGCTGACATGCTGGTCGCATTGCCTTACCTGCATCGGGCCCTGCAAGGCAAAAGCTGCCCCGATGCGGTCAAGGACTGGATAGTGAACACCAGCGGTCTGACGCTTGCGCAACTGCGCATGGTCTACAAAGGGCGACTGGGGCCTGGTATGCGGCACTTGCTGGCCAACCTGGCGCGACGGGATGTGCAGCTGCGCTTGCTGGCATGTGAGGCCGTCCCGCGCACGTTGGCGCGCAAGGCATCACCCTGATGGGCCGTGAGTTCGCCTATCAGGTGGTGTACCGCTACTTGGTTGCGTTGATCGACGAGGCGGAGCGGGGCGGGCAGCCACGCTTGCCCTCGTTGAGGGCCTTGTCCAGGCGCCTGCGTGTTTCGCTGGCCACGGTGCAGGCCGCCTACAACCTGCTCGAACACGAAGGGCGTGTGCGCTCGGTACCAAAGTCCGGCTACTTCGCCCAGGCCGGCATCCAGGCAGGCCAGGTCGACGCGGCCCATGCGCTGCCGGCGCAGCCGCAGCTGGAGCGCGCACTGTGCGCCCATGAGCGGCGCCTGGGGCGGCTGCGCGGGCGGCCTGCGCGCATGCTGGGCGGGCCACGCCTGCGTGATGCGTTGGCAGAGCGCTACACGCGGTCTTCCCGTCAATTCTGGAGGCCGGAAGATGTGCACCTGGGCCCGGATGTGCAGGCCGTACTGGAAACCCTGCTGCTGGCGCTGGCGCTGCGAGGCGCTACCGTGCTGGTCGCTTCGCCGTGCTGCTGGCGGATCCTGCGCACGCTGCAACGCTGCGACATGCGGGTCATCGAGGTACCGCTGGAAAGCTGCGGCAGCCTGGATATCGCCAGTCTTTCAAGGTTGCTGGGATGTGAACCGGTGCGCATGGTCATCATGCCATCGTGCCTGGGGATGCCCGTGGGACGCCTGATGCCCCAGCGAGTTCAGCAGCAACTCGGTGATCTGCTGGCACTTCATCCAGTCTGGTTGCTGGAGAACGATCTGGACAGCGAGTTGTGCTTTGCCATGCCAACGAGGCGCTTGCGCGATTGCGTTGACCCGCGCTGGTTGCTGGTGCTGGGTTCGCTCGAGTTCTCAGTGGGGGCCGAGGCACCTTATGCCTACGTGCTCGGGGGCCACCCGGCCTTGCCGGAAGCGTTTGCCCAGCGCGCCTTCCAGCTTGCGCCGATGCGGCAGCAGGCGCTGGCGCAGATGATCGCGACAGGCGAAATCGATGAGCAGCTAGGCCAAATACGCTTGGCGCTGCAGGGGCGTATGGAGCAACTTGGCCAGCACTTGCGTACGGTCCTGGGCAGGCAGGTGGACTTCGACATGCCGGATGGCGGGTGCGCCTTGTGGGTGCGCCTGTCACTGTCGATGGTGGGCACACACGCCATGGCGGCGACAGCGGGCTCGGCATTGCAAGTGCTGGCGGGTGAGCAATTCAGTTTGCACGGGCGTTACCGGCAGCATCTGGCGCTGACGTGGCTGGGCGAGCAGCCCGAGGCACTGGTGGAGGCGTTGGAAAACCTGGCAGGGGACCTGGCGTTCGGCACCATTCGTCGGTAGGTCGGCGGAATGAACCCTGGTGCTTGCCTGGGTGCTCTATCTGTATGTATAAACAGTGCTCACTCTTTTTGCCCGACCCCGTCCTGTGATCGCCCACTCCGTCGATGACCCGCTGTATTACTTGCACAACTTCCGCCAGGTGCTGCTGTGGGTCGAGTCACGTTATGCCGACCTGCTCGAAGAGCAGGAGCTGGCCTTTCTCCATGCCTTTGCCGAGCTGGCGCAGCCGGCCCAGGCGCTGATGGTGCGCATGGTGATGCGCAAAGGCGAGCTGTTTCGCTGTGACCGTCTGGACTATGCCGAAATCGGTGACAGCATGGCGGCCCTGCAACCGCTGTTGGCATTGGGCTGGGTGCGCGAGCCCGAGACCCTGAGCCTTGAGCAGCTGTTCGCGCTGTTGCGCAAGGATGAACTCGCCCTCGGGTTTGCCGGGCAGTTGAGCCGTCCGCGGGCGGCCAAGGGCGACCTGCTGGAGCAACTGCGGCCCCTGGTGATGGCCCCCAGGCCCTTGCGCGAGTGGTTCGCCCAGGCCCCGGTGGGTATCGTGCAATGGTGCCTGCAGCCGCTGTGCGATCGCATGCGCCTGTTGTTTTTCGGCAACCTGTACCAGGACTGGTCGGACTTCGTGCTGGCTGACCTGGGCCTGCTGCGTTTCGAGCAGGTACCGTTCAGCCCCGACTCGCGTGCCCTGCAGCTGCGCACCGAGGTCGACCAGGCCATGGCGCTGCACCAGTGTGCCGAGCGCCTGGAACAGGGTGAGGACCCTGCATCGATCCTGGCGACACTGGCAGGCCTGAGTATCGACAACCCATGGCTCGCCCGGCGCCATGGGCGGCTGCTGTTCGCCGTTGGCCAGCAGTGCGAGCGCCTGGGTGCCTGGGACCAGGCCCTGGCAGTTTATGCCCGTAGCAGCCATGCGCAAGCGCGTATCCGCCAGGTGCGCGTATACGAGCGCAGCGAGCGTTGGCAGCAGGCCCACGCATTGGCCCTGGAGCTGGCGGCCGCACCGGCCAACGCCTTGGAAGTGCAAGCCCTGGAACGCATGCTGCCGCGGCTGGCACGCAAGCTCGGCGGGCCTGTGCAGCGCCGCCGGCGCGCACCCGCCCTGGAGCTGATCGAACTGGAGTTGCCGCGCGAGCAGGCAGCGCTGGGTGTCGAGGAGGCCGTGCGCCAATACCTGGCGCAAGCGGGAGGGCAGGCGCATTACGTGGAAAACACCCTGTTCAACAGCCTGTTCGGTCTGCTGTGCTGGGAGGCGATTTTTGCCCCGGTTCCAGGTGCCTTCTTCAACCCGTTCCAGGCGGCGCCCCAGGACTTGCATGACAGCGATTTCCAGCAACGGCGTGCGGCACCGTTCGCGGCCTGCCTGGGCCGCCTGGACGAGGGCTCCCATCGTCAGGCCATCCTCGATTGCTACACAGCCAAGCAAGGCCTGCAATCGCCGTTCGTGTTCTGGCCCATGCTCAGCGAAGCGTTGCTCGATCAGGCGCTGGCGTGCCTGCCCGCCGAGCACCTGAAACAGTGCTTCCTGCGCCTGTTGCAGGATATCCGCAACAACCGCGCTGGCATGCCCGACCTGATCCAGTTCTGGCCGGAGCAACAGCGCTACCGGATGATCGAGGTCAAGGGCCCGGGTGACCGCCTGCAGGACAACCAGCTTCGTTGGCTGGAGTTCTGTGCCGAGCATGGCTTGCCGGTGGCGGTCTGCCATGTACGCTGGAGCGAGTCACAGTGAGCTACCGCGTGGCGGTGCGGGCGTTGTGTGAGTTCAGCGCCAAGGTCGGTGACCTGGACTTGCGCTTCACCCCTTCACCCACGGCGCAGGAAGGTATCGAAGGGCACCGCCGTGTGGTCGCTCGGCGCGCCGCAGGCTATGAAGCGGAAGTCGCCCTCGAGGGCAAGTACCAGGGCTTGCTGGTGCGAGGGCGTGCCGATGGCTATGACCCGGCCGCCAACCGCCTGGAAGAGATCAAGACCTACCGCGGCGACCTGGCACGCCAGCCTGCCAATCACCGCCAGCTGCATTGGGCCCAGGCCAAGGTCTATGCCTGGCTGCTGAGCCAGGCGCGGCAGCTGCCGGCCGTCGAGGTGGCGTTGGTCTATCTGGATGTCGACAACGACAGCCAGACACTGATCAGCGAGCATTTTCGCGCCGATGAATTGCAGGACTTCTTTGAAACGCAGTGCCAGCGGTTTCTCGCCTGGGCCCAGGCCCAGCAACAGCGCCTTGCCGAGCGCGACCAGGGGTTGCAGGCTCTGGGCTTTCCTTACCCGGAGTTTCGCCAGGGGCAGCGGCAACTGGCTGAAACCTTGTACAAGGCGGTCAGTACCGGGCGCTGCCTGATGGCCCAGGCCAGCACCGGCATTGGCAAGACGCTCGGCACCTTGTTCCCGCTGCTCAAGGCCATGGTCCCGCAGCGACTGGACAAGGTGTTTTTCCTCACGGCCAAGACGCCGGGGCGGGCGCTGGCACTGGACGCGCTGGGCCAGATCAGCGCGGGCACGCCGCAGCCGGCTTTGCGCACCCTTGAACTGATCGCCCGCGACAAGGCCTGTGAATACCCGGACAAAGCCTGCCACGGCGAGTCCTGCCCGTTGGCCAAAGGTTTCTACGATCGCTTGCCCGCTGCACGGGCAGCGGCGGCCTTGCGGCCTATGCTTGACCGCGCCGGCTTGCGCGAGGTGGCGCTGGCGCACCAGGTCTGCCCGTACTACCTCGGCCAGGAAATGGCCCGTTGGGTGGACGTGCTGGTGGCCGACTACAACTACTATTTCGACGCCCACGCCATGCTGTTCAGCCTGACCCAGCTCAACCAGTGGCGGGTCGCGGTGCTGGTAGACGAGGCGCACAACCTGGTCGAACGCGGGCGCGGCATGTACAGCGCCAGCCTCGACCAGGGCCAGTTGCTTGCCTTGCGCCAGAGCAAGCCGCAGGGGCTCGGCAGTGCCCTGGACCGGCTCAATCGGCAGTGGAACGCGCTGTACAAGGACCAGCACGTGCCGTATCAGGCCAGCGATCAGTTGCCGGAGGCCTTTCTGCGTGCCCTGCAGCAATGCATCGGATTGATCCAGGAGCGCATGAATGAAACACCTGCCGAGGTCGATGCCCAGGTCCTGCAGTTCTTCTACCAGGCGCTGCAGTTCAGCCGTGTAGCCGAACTGTTCGACGAGCATTTCCTGTTTGACGTCAGCCTGCGCGAAGGCCCGCGCAAGCGGCGCCTGGCCAGTCTGTGCCTGCGCAATGTCACTCCAGCCCGGCTGCTTGCCCCGCGCATGCAGGCAGCGCGCAGTGTGACGCTGTTTTCCGCCACCTTGAGCCCGAGGCCTTTCTACACCGACCTGCTTGGTATGCCGGCTGATACCGCTTGGCTGGAAGTGGCGGCGCCGTTCCGTGCCGAGCAGCTTGAGGTGCGCATTGCCAGTCAGGTCTCGACTCGCTATCGCGAACGCCAGGCTTCACTGGCACCGATCACCGCGCTGATTGCCGAGCAGTACCAGCGTCAGCCAGGTAACTATCTGGCGTTCTTCAGCAGCTTCGACTACCTCCAGCAGGTGGCCAGCCTGCTCGCCGAGCATCATCCTGGCATCCCGCTGTGGGCCCAGGCACCAGGCATGGACGAAAGCGCGCGCCAGGCGTTTCTTGATCGCTTCGTGGCGGACGGGCAGGGGGTGGGCTTTGCCGTGCTCGGCGGGGCGTTCGGCGAAGGGGTCGATTTGCCTGGCACGCGGCTGATCGGAGCTTTCGTCGCAACCCTCGGCCTGCCCCAGGTCAACCCGGTCAACGAACAATTCAAGCAGCGCCTGGGCCGGCAGTTTGGCGCCGGCTTCGACTACGCCTACCTGTACCCCGGCGTACGCAAGGTCATCCAGGCCGCCGGGCGGGTCATTCGTGGCGACCAGGACCGCGGCGTGCTGGTGCTGATCGACGAACGGTTCGCAGAACAACGGGTGCAGCAGATGTTCCCCGCGTGGTGGCAGGTGGCCGCTAAATAATCCACGGTGGCCCCATCGCACGGCATTGCAACTCCCAGTACACTGCGTGTTCCAACACCCACATCCGCTGAACTCGAGGTTTTTGCATGACGCTCAGTCCTTTGGCAGGCAAGCCGGCTCCGGCCAGCGTGCTGGTCGATATTCCCCGCCTGCTCACCGCCTACTACACCGGCCGCCCCGACGCTGCCGTGGCGGCCCAGCGCGTGGCCTTCGGCACCTCGGGGCACCGGGGCAGCTCGTTCGACCTGAGCTTCAACGAGCACCATGTGCTGGCGATCACCCAGGCTATCTGCCTTTACCGCCAGGAAAAAGGCATCGACGGCCCGCTGTTCATCGGCGCCGACACCCACGCGCTGTCCGCGCCGGCCGCAGCCAGTGCGCTGGAAGTGCTGGCCGCCAATGGCGTGCAGGTGATGCTCTCCAAGGACGACGAATACACCCCGACGCCGGCGGTGTCCCATGCCATCCTCTGTTACAACCGTGGCCGCAGCCAGGGCCTGGCCGATGGCATCGTCATTACCCCGTCGCACAACCCGCCACAGAGCGGGGGTTTCAAGTACAACCCGCCCAACGGCGGCCCGGCCGACAGTGACGTGACCAAGTGGATCGAGGCCAAGGCCAACGAACTGCTGGCTGCGAACCTTGCCGGGGTCAAGCGCATGGAGCATGCCCAGGCGCTGCAAGCTGCCACCACCCAGCGCCATGACTACGTGACCCACTACGTGGCCGACCTGGAAAACGTCATCGACTTCGACGTCATTCGTGGTGCCAACCTGCGCCTGGGCGTCGATCCGCTGGGCGGGGCAGGGGTGCGCTACTGGTCGGCGATTGCCGAGCGCTACCAGCTGAACCTGGAAGTGGTGAACACCGAGGTCGACCCGACCTTCCGCTTCATGTGCGTGGACTGGGACGGCCAGATCCGCATGGACCCATCCTCGCCTTACGCCATGCAAGGCCTGATCGGCCTGCGCGAGCGCTTCGACGTGGCCTTCGCCTGTGACCCGGACCATGACCGCCACGGCATCGTCACCGCCGATGGCCTGCTGCAGCCGAACAATTACCTGGCCGTGGCCATCGATTACCTGTACCGCAATCGCCCGCAATGGCGCACAGACGCCGCAGTGGGCAAGACCGTGGTGTCCAGCGGCCTGATCGACCGCGTCACCGAGCGCCTGGGCCGTGAGCTCTACGAAGTACCGGTGGGCTTCAAGTACTTTGCCCAGGGCCTGTTTGACGGCACGCTCGGTTTCGGTGGTGAAGAGAGCGCCGGCGCCTCGTTCCTGCGCAAGGATGGTACGGTCTGGGCGACTGACAAGGACGGCCTGATTCCGGCGCTGCTGGCGGCCGAGATGACTGCCCGTACCGGGCGCAACCCGAGCCAGGCCTACAACGACCTGACTGCGGCGCTGGGCAAGCCGTTCGCCACCCGCGTTGAGGCCAAGGCCGATGCCCGGCAGAAGGCCGCACTGAGCAAGCTGGCGCCGGAGCAGGTGAAGTCCACCGAGCTGGCCGGTGAGCCGATTGTGCAGATCCTCAGCAAGGCGCCCGGCAATGACCAGGCGATTGGTGGCTTGAAGGTGATGACGGCCAATGGCTGGTTCGCCGCACGGCCTTCGGGGACGGAAGACATCTACAAGATCTACGCCGAGAGCTTCGTCGACGAGGCTCACCTCAAGCGCCTGGTGGAAGAGGCGCAGGTGCTGGTGGATGCGGCGATTGCCTGATTGAACTGAGCGGGGCTGCTGCGCAGCCCCCTTTCACTTATGCAACATCGACCAGGACAATCTCGCTGTCTTCGATCGCGGTCACCCGCAGCACTTCTTCTTCCTCGATCGCCACGCCATCCCGGCCCTTGGCACGCAGTCCATTGACTTCCACCAGCCCCTTGGCCGGCACCAGGTAACCCCGGCGCCCGGCATCGAAGCGGTATTCGGCGGTTTCGCCAGCCTGCAGCGTTGCTGCAACCAGCCGTGCATCGGTGCGGATCTGCAGGCTGTCCTCATCTCCGGCGCGGCCACTGGCCAGGGTCACGAAGCCTTCGCCACGCTCACCTTTCGGGAACGGGCGGGTCCCCCACGACGGTGCATCGCCCACCCTCTCCGGCACGATCCAGATCTGGAAGATGCGGGTATCGACCTCTTCCAGGTTGTATTCGCTGTGCACGATGCCGCTACCGGCACTCATCACCTGCACGTCGCCAGCTTCGGTACGGCCCTTGTTGCCCAGGCTGTCCTGGTGAGTAATGGCGCCTTCACGCACATAGGTGATGATTTCCATGTCGCGGTGCGGGTGAGGCGGGAAACCGCTGCCTGCGGCAATCAGGTCGTCGTTCCAGACCCGCAGGTTGCCCCAGTGCATGCGTGCCGGGTCGTAGTACTCGGCAAACGAGAAGTGGTGGTGGGCGTCGAGCCAGCCGTGGTTGGCGTGGCCGAGGCCTTCGAATGGTCGCAGTTGCAGCATGGTCGTGCTCCTTGAATCAGTGGAATGGAGCCATGATGCGTGAAAAATAGATCGAAAATAAGCGTAAATATCGGCTGATTATGATCATTAAAATAGATAGATAGTGGCGATGTGGATTATGCGATTCATCGCCTAATCCACTGATCTGAAAGCATTCGCTGGTGATTTTCGGCAGATGCGGCGAACATGTCCGCTGATCTGATTTTCAACGGAGTGACCGTGGCCCACGAGCAACCCCAGGCCCCCGCCGAACTGACCCCGCCCGCCCAGTTACCTTGGTTGCGTCGCTTGGCCGCCCGCCTGCTGGGCCGTGGCTTGAACCGCCTGCAGGCGCAGCACCGCGACTCCTGGTGTCTTGGTTACGAGGCAGGGCGCCAGGTGCTGGTTATCCGCGACGCACGCCCTGACACCTGCGCTGTGCCCAGGCAGGACGACAACCTGTTCGACGATTGGCGCCTGCCGTTGAGCGCCGAACTGAAAAAGCGCTTCAAGGCCGACGTTGCCCAGCGCCTGCCCGCCGAGGCCCAGCCCAGCGCGGCGCAGTGGAAGCTGATCTTCAGCGACACCCCGTCCACCTGCGTGGTGGCCGGCGCCGGGGCGGGCAAGTCGACCTCGCTGGTACTGCGCATCCTGCTGCTGCGTCACTACCTGGGCTACGAGCTGGACGCGATGACCGTGGTCACCTTCACCCGCGAGTCACGCAAGGATTTCATCAAGCGCCTGGTGCAGGTGTTCGCCCTGTGGCAGCTCGACCTGCAACCGGCCAAGGCCCGCGAGCTGGTGCGCACCTTCCATTCGCGGATCCTGCCGTTGGTGCGCAGCCTGCCGGGCTTCAGCCAGGTGCGCGCGTTCGAGACCCTGGGCAACGAGATGCCGGCCGGCCGTGAGGCGGAAGCCGAGAGCAACCCGTTCGACCTGCGCCTGAACGATGCCCAGCGCCAACAGCTCAACCAGTGCTACAGCCAGTTGCTCGGCGACAGCCCGCGCTTTGCCGAGATCGTCGCCACCTTGCGCCGCGAGGCCCTGCAACTCAAGCCGCTGGACCCGGACCACCCGGATGTGCAGAAACGCGTGCAGGTCACCCAGCTGGCCGCCCAGCGTGACGAAGAGTTGTGCGACGTGATCGAGGACCTGTGGTTTGCCGCTGGCGCCTGGCCGATCAAGGGGATCGAGCCCTGCCGCGAAACGGTCGAGATCCGTGGTAGCCGCTTCCATGTGCACGGGCGTCTGGAAGGCCTCGAAGCCTGGGTGGTGCTGGGCTTCGACCCGGCGGAAAGCGCCCAGTACCAACGCCCCGGCGCCAAGCTGGCGGTGCGTGCCGAGTGGGCCGTCAAGCGCACTCTGCTGCAGGCGTTCTGCGACAAGCCGCTGATCTGGCTCGACAACTACGCCATGGCCCGGCGCCTGGCCGCATCACTGGCCGGCGATGCCGTGGCCGGGCCCGGCTTCGAGTACAAGGTCAAGGGCGAGCTGGCCCCAGCGCCGCTGCTCGACGCCTTCGTCGGCGCCGCCAACTTCATCGAGAACCTCGGCCTTGAAGTGAATCCGGCCGTGGCAGCCATGAGCTTTCCGTCCGGCGATCCCGACGCGCTGTTCTTCGAGGCGTTGGCCCTGTACTGGAAGGCCCTGGAAGCGCACCTGCTCGACCAGTCGCCACCGGTGATGAGCTACAACCGCATGTTCGCCCTGTTCGGCGAGAACAACCCGGAGAACCTGCAGCTGCTGCCCGACCCGCTGCTGCGGCCACTGGCGCACCTGATGATCGACGAGTTCCAGGACGTCTCGCCGCAGATCGTCAGCTGGCTGCGTGCCAGTCTCGCGGAAATCCGCCGCCGCGGCCCTGCCATGCACACCGGGCGCAATGCCCAGCATTCCTCGCTGATGTGCGTGGGTGACGACTGGCAGTCGATCTATGGCTGGCGGGGCAGTTCGCCGAAGTACTTCATGGAGTTCACCAAGGCTTTCCCGTCGCCGGCCAACACCCGGGTGATGCTGGTCGACAACTACCGCTGTCAGCAGCAGGTGATCGATGCCGCCGAACATCTGGTCAAGGGCACCCCAGCCATTGCCGGCAAGAAGGCGTGGGCCAGCGGGCCGGCTGCCGAGCTGAGAGGATCTCCGGTGCGGGTCTTCGACCGTGATGAGGCGGCGCTGGGCGAGACACTGATCGAGCATTACCAGCGCGGCGAATCGGTGATGATGCTGTACCGCAAGGGCAGCGACAAAGCCCTGATGAACGAGCACCTGCAAAGCGTCCTGCACGCCGAAGCCCTGCTGCCCGCCGAGCAACGGCGCCTGCGCCAGCTGACCTACCACAGCGCCAAAGGGCTGCAGGCCGATGCAGTGTTCATGCTTGGTGATTGCCAGTACCTGACCAGTTCGCCGTACAAGAACCAGGTGTATCGCCTGGCCGGGTTGGGCAAAGCCGGTGATGCGCAGCCGTTCGACACGGCGCAGAAGGAAGAGGTGCAACGCCTGGCCTATGTGGCGGTGACACGGGCGGTCAGGCACTGCTACTGGCATGTCGAGAGCGCCAACGGCGAGGTGGCGGGTGCGCCTCGCGCGTCGGCCCAGGTGGATGGCCGGCAGGCCTTCTTCGAAGACCTGCGCGGCCATTGAGCCGCGTTCAAGCGTCGATGACTTCCAATTGCCGGGTAAGGCTGAGCAGCAACCCGGCCTCCACTTGCTGTTGCTCGTGCGTCAATGCGCTCGTGGCGTTGTCGAACGCTTGCTGCCCGAGGGGTACGCGGCGTAACGCGCCGTGTTCGTCCAGGGGAGGGGCTGGCATGACCGGAGCCAGTGCACGTGTTATGGCGCTGTCCAGATGGGTGATAGGCTCGTAGTCTGCGTCCCAGCAATAGAACAGATAGTCGAGGCCAGGGCGCCAGAAGTCGGTGATGGCCTCGAACTGGCTGGCATAGCGTACTTTCAGGTAATTGATCCAGACTGGCTGTTGGCACGTCCACTGCTGCCGGGCATCGGTGTCGGCGTCGAACGTGCGCACGGCAGCCTCCACGTTGCCGATAATCTGCCGATTGATCCTCGCCGCGTCACGATAAAGCATGCCGCTGCTAGGTTCGGGAAAGTCGAGCGTGTGAGCCAGGGACTGGCGCAAGGCCAGGCGGACTTCAATATCGTCGACCAGGCCCGTCTCCAGGTCGACATCGGGGAAGGCAGTGGGCACATCCAGCGGGTCATAGGCCGGCAATTCTTCGTCCATGACGTTGTCCAGCAGGGCCTGCTTGCGCTGACCTCGCCTGAAGCTGATGCGATCTGCCAGTTCATTGACCTTCTCCCGGCGATACAGTTGGCGGTACAGGTCGAGCAGTGGTTTGGCGGTGCCATGCGCCTGGTCGAATGCATCACTGGCCAGCAACTCCACTTCCAAGGCGCTGAAGGCTTCGGCGCCTGCGTCACCACAGGTGGGCGGGTACAACTGTGCAACCTCGTTAAGGCGCTCGCGCAGCGCGGAGTTTTCACGAGCCCGCTCCAGCAGCGCCCAGACCCTTTCACGCAATCCTTGCGGATCGCGTTGTGCTTCCTTTGAATTGACCAGCCGTTCCAACACGGCTTGCAGGTCACCGTTTTCGCTCTGTTCGAACAGTTCGGTCCACAGCTGTTCTTGCTGTGTATTCGCCCAATCACGCCAGAACCCCTGCCACTCGGGGCGTTCGGGAGGGTGCTCGAAGACGTTGACGCCACTGGCCAGCAGGCGTCTGCGCGTTTCGGCTTCCAGACCGTTGTAGTTGAATAGCCAGCGGCGCTCGGACAGGTGGGCGCTGACATCACGCGCATAGGGGCTGCGAAGGATGTTCGACAAGTCTGCAATGTGATGGATGCGGTTGGATGAAAGGTCCAGAAAGCGCAGCTGATATTGAGGCTGGCTCATCAAGGTGGTGAGGCCCTCGGGCCATGCGGGTAATGCGCAGTTGTTAAGATCCAGATGTTGGAGGCGGGCCATGTAACGGACATCGGGTGCACGCTGCAGTGGGTTGAAGCTGAGGTCCAGTCGCTGAGGATGAACCAGATCCTGAAAACGCTTGGCGAGGTTCTCATCGAGGGTGATGCGGTTGCTACCCAGCCTCAGGATGTCCAGTGGTCGACTGGCGAGAAAGGTCAGCGTGGTTTCATCCAGAGTCAGTTGGTTGCGCCGCAGGTTCAGTTGGCGCAGGTCGGGCATCGCCGTCAGTGCGTTTTGCGCGGCGGGTGTGAGGCTGGCAAGGCCATTGCTAGTCAAGTCCAGGCTGCGCAGGCGGGGCACCGATGCAAGCGCGTCGAACAGCCCCTGGGCATCGATCGCCGGGTTGCGGGTCACTTCCAGCACCTGCAGATTGGGAAAGCAGGACAGGAATTGGGCATCCAGTTGCTGCAGCTCCAACCCCGTCAGCTTGAGTTCGCGGATATGGGGCAGACGGGCGGTAACTGCAGGCATCCGGGGTATGCGCATACGCTCCAGCACCAGCGTTTCGCGATCACTTGCGCCTTCCCGTCGCCAAGCCTCTTCGAGCAGCGAGGCGCAGCGCTGTCGATCCTGCCGCTCGAACACGTCAGTGGCGCCCCAGATCCAGTTCTTCAGATCGCGGTCAAGCGTTTGCAATTCTGCTTGCAACTCCTTGACCGCAGCGCCCAGATCACCCGTTTTGCTCAGCTCGGCCCGCAAGTCAGAGATCTGGCTGGCGTTGAGCGAGGGGAACAGCGAACGGAGCCGATGTTCAGCAGCACCCACACTGCCTCGGCCACTGAGCGGGTAACCGATGCGACCATGGGCCAGGCGCAGGGGGGAACGCCAGCCTGGCTTGATAGGCTGCTGGCCTAGCAGCGTGGCACAGCCCGATCGGTCGGCAACGGCGAAATCCAGCAGTTGGGCATCGTTCGCGTGCGGATGTTTGGCCAACAGGGCCTGGCGCAGCTTTTGGCTGTCGGAGTTGGCCAGGCTTGTTCGATACAAACCAAGCACGGCGCGGTCAAGGCGGGTGCGGGCTTGCAGGTGGCGTGCTTCTTCCGCCACGCGCAAGGGCACGCGGCCTCCCGCCAAACGTTGGCGTTCGCTGTGGCTGGCCTGTTCGACGAGCGCTTGCAGGGCACTGTCGGGCACACCGGGAAACTGGCGGCTGATGGTCTGCGCTTCGATGCTCAAGGGTGTTCGCCGGCTTCCAAGCAAGCGCTCGAAGACGTCGACGCGACGCGTTGTCAGGCGGCTCGCCAATTGCTCGTCCAAGGCCCTTGCCCGTTGTTCGGGAGCAATGCCAGGTAGCAGCTGCTCGATTGCGTCCTCATCCATTGCGGCCAGGACGACCATGCTCAGGTGGCCTTGTTCAAGGTCCTCGCGGCCGATTTCGATCTGCACCGTGTCACCTGCGTCCGGCGCACCATAATAGGCGGCATCTCCCCATTTTTCGGCGCCGGTGAAGACCTTCAGCCTGTAACGTGCCGGCCAGTCTGGCAGGCTCACCAGTTCAGGAAGGGCCAAGTTCTTGTAGGCAGCAAGCGGCAGGCCATGCCGAACCCGGTTGATGATGTCCGTTGCATCGTTGTCCAACTGCAGACGCAGCAGGATATCGGTCAGCAAGGCCGGTGGGCGCGAGCCGTTGACCTGGTGGTAACGCAGAACATCAGCGCTGTCCCCGGCAATACGCAAGGCTGCGAGCTGCTCCACTGTCTGCAGGCCCTGGCTGAATGTGCCAAGCGCGTGCAGCAGCTTTTCATCGTTCCAGCCGAGCGGGTCGTCATGGGTCAACTGCCAGCGCTTGTCGCCCAGGTAACGCAGGGGGGGGGCGTAGGCGTCGGTGCTGGCAGGGTGGCGGACACACCATTGCCGGTCGGTGTTCTCGAACGCTTCATACAGCTGACCCTCCAGCAGTACGTGGCGCTTGCCGTTGACGCTGTACAGCCCCCAAGCATCGGCCTGCGCATCGGCAGGCAGTGCTGCATTGCTGGCGTATGAGCGCATGTCGGGTTTCCACAGCTGTTCGCGGCCATCCTTCCACACGCTTTCCAGTGCATCAACGAAGCCCGACGCCTTGAGTGCGTAGGTACCGGCAGCGAAGCCGGCAATCACCGCCGCATTGACCGCCAGCGATTCAAGCTGACCCAGCGCTTCTTGGGTATCGCCTTCCTCCCAGGCTTCGAAGCCGGTGAACACCGAGTCCATGATCTGGTAGGCGAACACGCCTGACATGACGACATCCAGCCCCGGGACAAAGAAGGCGGCGACATTGAGCAGGTTCATGCCGGAATCCAGCCAATGCTGGAGACGTTTCTGGCGTGCCGCGGCGTTGGCATCTGCGGTAGGCACGGCGATCGCTTTGGCGTCAGCCAGGAGGCGCAGCTTGTGGTCGTTGAACAGGACGTGCCATATCGGCAATGCCAGCGGTGTGGGGACGATAGGGATGTGGGGGAGCTTTCGCGGCTTGCGCCCGCCCGTGTCGGTTGTTTCGAACAGGGCGGCTTCGAGCTTGTGGCTCAGCTCGACCTGACTGCTCTTGTAGGCGTTATTGACCAGCCGACGGCGGAACTCGGTTTGCAGCAACCGTCTGCGCAAGTGCGCGCCGACGTCTTGCAATGAATTGAACTCCCTTATCGGGTGTTCAGAGTCATTGGGGATGTAGAGTACGCAGGGGGTTGCCTGGCCCGGAATATCAGAGCCCATTAACAGCACATCATGGATCGGGATGCCGAACAGGCTGAAACGCCAGCAGCGCAGAGGCCGATCGTTGTAGTACGGCTGGCTTTCGTTGTTGCACAACCCCACCAGTGCTTCGCGGCCTGCCTTCGTCAGCAAACCTTTCAGCCAGGCGATCATGACCTGGACTTTGAGCACCTGGCGCTGTGCCTGCCCCCAAAAACGTTCGATCTCAACCCTTCTGGGGCCTTCGTAAATGGCTTGCAGATGGTTCTGGTACTTCTGCCCAAGGTCCAGTGCCCGGCATTGACGCACGAATGCCAAAGGTTGGAGCCGGGGTAGTGCAGCATCGTTTTGCGGGCCAAGGACCAGCGTGTCGTAAGGCCCCACTTCATCGAGCCCTTCGAAGTTGTGCAGGGCTGCCTCCAGCAAGGAACGCTTCTGTGCTGGTCCCTTGGGCCGCGTGCTAGTGGGTTCGAGTTCCACCGGAGGGGCGAGTTCGAACTCCAGGCCAGGCGGGTTCATCCACGGGGTGAAGATCTCGTACGGTTGCTGGACGTATTGCGCCTTGTCTACCTCGACATCCAGATTCAATTGTTCTTTCAACAGGGGCTTGCAGAACGTCCTGATGTCCTGGAACCCCTTCAGTGCGCCCTGCAAGGCCTTGAGCTGGTTTTCCCGATAGCCGATGAGGCGCCGCAGTAGCGCCTGGTCATCGGGGGAGGCGGCCGCATACCAACTGTAGGGCACACCGTTTTCATCCAGGTAGTCCTTGCGCAGGCTGCGCACGATGTGGCGAGTGTGGTCAGGGTGCATCGTCTGGGTCCAGGCGGGCAAGCCACGGATGATCTGGGCCTGATGGAGGGGGGGAGCTGTCTGCGTCATGCTGTTGGCACTCTGGAGTATGGAGTCTTCAGTCGAGCGCATTCGGTCCAGGCGCAGGTGGTACTTAGTTGGGTCAGGGTCGGTCCTGTGCACGCGAGGGTCGGTAGCAGGCCAGCGTGGACAGGGCTGTTAGGGGATGGTGGAGTCCGGCATGGCGTGGGCATGCCGTGTGGGTGGCGCCGTTGTGGCCTGCTGCAGGCCGGCGCTGCGTGATGCCTGGCCATGGGCCGGCACTCTGTCAGGGAGAACTCCGATGCATTCGCTGTGCAGTCCAAAGGATCACCTGCTGGACCTCGAGGGTATTGAAATTGCGGTAAGGACCTGGGGGCCTGAAGATGGCATCCCAGTCCTGGCCTTGCATGGCTGGCTGGACAATGCAGCCTCGTTCGAGCGCCTGGGGCCGCTGTTGGAGGGCTGCTTCGTGGTGGCCCCTGACCTGGTCGGTCACGGCCGTTCCGATCACCGCCGCCATGACAGTGGCTATTACCTCTGGGAACATGCCGAGGACATGCTGGCCGTCACCGACAGCCTGGGCCTGTCCCAGTTTCATGTGCTCGCCCATGGCATGGGCACCGGCATCGCCTCGCTGCTGGCTGCCATGACCAGCGGCATCGCCAGCATGATCTTCCTCGATGGCATCGGTGCGCCGTTCACCGTCGCCGAGGACGATCGCGTGCAGCACCTGGCGCGTGCCTATCGGCTGAAAAAGATGGTCCAGCGCAGCCAGTTGCGGGGTTTTGGCGAGCCAGATGGCAGCCGGTTCGACAACCTGGAGACCGCGCTCGAACAACGGCGCAAGCGCCTGGATGGCGAGTTGAGCGAGGAGGCCGCCCGGCTGCTGGCACTGCGCGACTTGCTGCAGCTGGCCGACGGTTACAGTTGGCGTCACGACCCACGGCTGGTGCTGCCCGAGCCCATGCCGCTGACCGAACGCGAGGCGTGCGACCTGCTGCGGGAAATCCGCTGCCCGTTGTACCTGATGTTCGGCAGGCAAGGCGCATTCACCGGCACGGGCTTCGAACAGCGTCAGGCGGCGTTGCCAGGCCATGCCAAGGTGTCCTGGCACCCGGGCGGGCATCATTTCCACCTCGAGGCGCCGGACCGGGCACTGGTCGACCAGATCCTGCGCATCCTCGCTCGGCATGAAGGCGGCCTGCTGCAGCGCCTGGTGAATGAATAGGCGGTGATGGTCAGCGAGCCAGGTCCTGGGCTATGGTGGCGAACGTTCACGGGCACTCGCCAAAAGGAGACCTGGCATGCGACCGTTCACCATCAAGCACATCGATCACCTGGTGCTGCGGGTCACCGACCTGCCGCGCAGCGTGGCCTTCTACCGTGACCTGCTGGGTTGCACGGTCAGCCGTGAGCGCCCGGACCTGGGCATGGTCCATCTGGCGACCGGCACGGCAATGATCGACCTGGTAACCCTCGACGGCCCGCTGGGCCGGCCCGGTGGTGCGGCGCCGGGGGCAGAAGGGCGTAATCTGCATCACTTCTGCCTGCGCATCGAACCGTTCGACGAACAAGCCCTGACGGCTTACCTACAAGCAGAAGGCGTCGCCGTCGAAGCGGCCGAGAAGCGCTATGGCGCCGAAGGCGAGGGGTTGTCGCTGTACTGTTTCGACCCTGATGGCAACCAGGTCGAACTCAAGGGCCCGGTCGAGGGAGCGGCATGACGCAGGTCGACGCGTTCGAGCACTGGATCGATACGCCTGACGGCAAGCTGTTCGCCCAGGACTGGCAACCCCTGAACGGCCAAGGCGTGCCGATCATACTGTTGCACGACTCGCTGGGCTGCGTTGCCTTGTGGCGTGACTTTCCCGAACAGCTGGCCGCGGCGACCGGTCAGCGGGTGATTGCCTATGACCGGCTAGGCTTCGGCCGCTCCGCTGCGCACCCAGGCCGGTTGCGCCGTGGCTTTGTCGAGGCCGAGGCGGAGCAGGGCTTTGCGGCGTTGCGCCGGCAACTGGGCATCGGCGACTTCATCGTCTTTGGCCACAGCGTCGGCGGCGGCATGGCCGTCGGCTGCGCAGCGACCCATGGCAAACATTGCCGAGGCCTTATCATCGAATCGGCCCAGGCCTTTGTCGAGGACCTGACCTTGCAGGGCATCCGCGAAGCCGATCAGCAGTTCGCCGCACCAGGTCAGCTGGAGCGCTTGGCGCGGTATCACGGCGACAAGGCCGAATGGGTGTTGCACGCGTGGGTGGACACCTGGCTGGATGATGCCTTCGCCGACTGGAACCTGGATGCGCTGCTGGCGCAGGTGCATTGCCCGCTGCTCAGCCTGCATGGCGACCAGGACGAATTCGGTTCGCCAGCGCATCCACGGCGCTTCACCACGCTGGCCGCCGGGCCGAGCGCGATGTGCCTGTTGCCAGGCTGCGGGCATGTTCCGCACCGGGAACAGGCCAAGGTGGTCCTGGCCGAAGTGCAGCGGTTTCTGGGGTGATGGCATCTGGCGATGCTGGCAAGTGGATATTGCCGCAAAGCCGATTATGCTTCAGTTACCTTGCTGCGATTCGAGGCAGCTGACCTCGTCGTGCTTCGCGCAACCAATGCTAGCCCTAGGGCCTGGGTGCGACGGTGAAATGGGTGTGAGGTACTCCGGCCTGCGATAACGACAAGACGGAGGCAACCCATGGCGGTTCTCGACAGCGCTTCCACGGGCAGTAGCGCGCCCCAACGGGGCATTACCAAGGAGGAGCGCAAGGTCATCTTCGCCTCCTCGCTGGGTACCGTGTTCGAGTGGTACGACTTCTACCTGTACGGCTCGCTGGCAGCGATCATTGCCAAGCACTTCTTCGCCGGCGTCAATGAAACCACCTCGTTCATCTTCGCCTTGCTGGCCTTTGCTGCCGGCTTTGCCGTGCGTCCGTTCGGAGCCATCGTGTTCGGCCGCTTGGGCGACATGATCGGGCGCAAGCACACCTTCCTCATCACCATCGTCATCATGGGCCTGTCCACCGCAGTGGTCGGGTTGTTGCCCAGTTACGCGGCGATTGGCGTGGCGGCACCGATCATCCTGATCACCTTGCGCCTGCTCCAGGGCCTGGCGCTGGGCGGCGAGTATGGCGGGGCGGCCACCTATGTGGCCGAGCATGCACCCAAGGGCCGACGCGGCTTCTTCACGGCGTGGATCCAGACCACCGCCACGCTTGGCCTGTTCCTCTCGCTGCTGGTGATCCTGGCCTGTCGCACCATCATGGGCACCGAGGTGTTCGAGGCCTGGGGCTGGCGGGTACCGTTCCTGCTGTCGATCCTGCTGCTGGCGATTTCGGTGTACATCCGCATGCAGCTCAACGAGTCGCCGGTGTTCCTGAAGATGAAGGCCGAAGGCAAGGCGTGCAAGGCGCCGCTGACCGAGTCGTTCGCCCGCTGGGACAACCTCAAGGTGGTGATCATGTCGTTGCTCGGTGGCACTGCCGGGCAGGCGGTGGTGTGGTACACCGGGCAGTTCTACGCGCTGTTTTTCCTGCTGCAGATGCTCAAGATCGACCCGCAGACCGCCAACCTGCTGATCGCAGGTTCCTTGCTGATCGGTACGCCGTTCTTCATTTTCTTCGGCAGCCTGTCGGACCGTATTGGCCGCAAGAAGATCATCATGGCCGGCTGCATCATCGCCGCGCTGACCTACTTCCCGATTTTCAAGGCGCTGACCGAGTACGGCAACCCGGACGTGTTTGTCGCCCAGGAGCAGAACCCGGTGGTGGTGGTGGCAGACCCTGGGCAGTGCGCGTTCCAGTTCGACCCAGTAGGCAAGGCCAGATTCACCAGCTCCTGCGACATCGCCAAGAGCCTGCTGGCCAAACGTGCGATCCCCTACACCAACCAGGCCGCCGAGCCTGGCAGTGTGGCGCAGATTCGCATCGGTGAACGGGTGATTCCGAGCTTCGACGGCAGCAGCCTGGCGGCGGCTGATCTGAAGACCCAGAGTGACGCCTTCACCGCGACCATGAGCGGCGCCTTGAAGGAAGCGGGTTACCCGGAAAAGGCCGACCCGGCGAAGATCCACTATCCAATGGTGCTGTTGCTGCTGACCATTCTGGTGATCTACGTGACCATGGTCTACGGGCCAATCGCCGCGTGGCTGGTGGAGCTGTTCCCGGCGCGTATCCGCTACACCTCGATGTCGCTGCCGTACCACATCGGCAACGGCTGGTTCGGTGGTTTCCTGCCGACCGTGGCGTTCGCCATGGTGGCGGCGACCGGGGATATCTACTACGGGCTGTGGTACCCGATCGTGATTGCGGTGATGACGGCAGTGCTGGGGATCTTCTTCCTGCCGGAGACCAAGGACCGGGATATCAGTTAGGCAGGATCGGCCTCTTCGCGGCTTTAGCCGCGAAGAGGCCGGCACAAGCAAAAATCAATCGAAATAGCCGCGCAGGCTGAAGGCATAGCCAATATCCACCCCTTTGGCCTCACCCCGATTCCAGCGTTTCTTCAGCACGAACTCGAACGCCGGTTCGTACAAGCCGTCCCTGATCAGCGCCCCCGCCAGCACCTCGACGTCATACCAGCCATTGTCCAGCTCGATGATCGGCCGCCCCGGCACCTGATAGCGGGCTATCAGGTCACCCAGCGTCTTGTTGGTGAAATGCTGCAGGATGCGCCAGGTGTAAAGCATCACCGCACGGTGCTCGACCTGCAGCACATAGCCATTGCGCCGGTGCTTGAGGCGGCTTCCGGGCTCTAGCAGGGCCGGTGTGTAGCCATCGAGGGTGAACAGGATGTGGTAGGGCAGGTTGTCGACCCCCGCCAGCGGCACCACCACGCCTTCGGCCACGGCCCTGTCGCCGCTGTCATTGCTGGTGAACTCGCGGGCCAGGTCGTCGGACAGGTGGTTTTCGTGTTTGAAACGGTCGAGCAGCTGGATATCGCCCAGCAGGAAATAGTCGACCAGGTCGTTGAGCACTTCGCTGAATTCGTGGCGCATCTGTTTTCCTTGTTGTGGCGCACGGGATACAGCTGCAATGTAGCCAATGGCAGCATTGGCTGCCATGGGCGCGGCTCAGTGTTTCTGGGCGATCTGGATCAGGTTGCCGCAGGTGTCGTCGAACACCGCGACCGTGACCGGGCCCAGGTTGGTGGGCTCCTTGGTGAACTTCACGCCGGCTTTGCACAGCCGGGTGTACTCGGCCTGGATATCGCGCACGCCGAACGAGGTGGCCGGAATGCCGTCCTGTCTCAGCGCTTGCTTGTAGACCTTGGCCGCCTGGTGCGCATCGGGCTCCAACAGTAGCTCGACACCATTTGGGTCATTGGGAGAGGTCAGCGTCAGCCAGCGATGCTGGCCCATGGGGATGTCATGCTTGGGCTCGAAGCCCAGTACGTAATGGTAGAACGCCAGAGCCTTGGCCTGGTCGTCGACGAGGATGCTGGTGACAACGATCTTCATAGGCGCACACCGTACCTGCGGGTCGTTACCTACCAGTAAAGACGCTTTGGACCGATTCACCAGCCCTGAGCGTTGAGGCGCTTCTGCGCTGCGTCAGATTTGTAATACCTTTCGTTGATTTGTGTAAGGCTGTTCCCTAACAGCACCAAACCACTTTTTCCCCCTGCGAATGCAACTATCGTGCGGTTCCTTCACACGCGTACAAGGAACAGACATGACGCTCAAATCCATGCTCGTTGCTGCCGCCATCAGCATCCCGGCGATCACCCAAGCAGCCACTCCTGAGCCGATCAGGATCCCTGTCGGGGCCCCAACAATGGTTCATCATTTGAAATACGAGGTGATGTATAGCGAAAAGCCGTTCGAACTGGCGCGCATCTACTACTACGACAATGGTATCTACAAGATCGTGTCGCCTGGCGAGGATCATTATGGTGTGTACGTGATCGTGGGGCAGTCGACCGATTCGGTCTACAAGATCAGTTACCTGTCGCTGCCCTCCGAAGATTGGGGCGGAAATGTCGCAAGGCACGACCTGACCTTCGACAATCAGAAGCAGGTTTTCACTCAGCAAGCCCTTGCTTACACGGACCAGAAGATACCCCCGCAACACGGCACCTTCGTTCAGGCAGAAAACACGGCTATCGATCATGCCGGTGTTAACTGGCTACGTCCCTGACGGCAGGTCTGGAGCATTGACACGTATTTCGTAGTATCAATGTACAGGTGGACTCGCTGCCGGCCTCTTCGCAGGCTTGCCCCGCGAAGAGGCCGGCACTGGTAACACAAAAGTATGTTCAAGCCATAGGCAAATCCTTCATCACCCAGCAGCCCGCTGAATCAGGCCACAAGGTAAAGTGGCAGGAAAATTCCAAGGCGCCCGCGAACGGCGCCAACGAGGTGCCTGTGGCTTCCTATACCTTGCGACAACTAAAGTATTTCGTTACCACCGTCGAGGCCGGCAGCGTTGCTGAAGCCTCGCGCCAGCTGTACATCGCCCAGCCGTCGATCTCCACGGCGATCAAGAGCCTGGAAGAAAGCTTTGGCGTGCAGCTGTTCATCCGCCACCACGCCCAAGGCGTCTCGCTGACGCCAAGTGGCAAGCGTTTCTACGCCAAGACCAAGTCGTTGCTGCAGATGGCCCACGAGTTCGAGCAGAACGCCCTGGCCGACAACGACACCGTGGCCGGTCAGATCGACATCGGTTGCTTCGAAACCGTGGCGCCGCTGTATCTGCCGCGGCTGATCGCCGGCTTTCGCGAGCGTTATCCGGGCGTGGACATCCGCCTGCGCGACGGCGAGCAGCAGGATCTGATCCAGGGACTGACCGCGGGCACCTTCGACCTGGCATTTCTCTATGACCACGACCTGGACGGCACCATTGAAGCCGAACCCTTGATGCCGCCGCAGAAGCCTTACGTGCTGCTGCCCGAGAAGCACCGCTTCGCCGGCCAGGCACAGGTGTCACTGCGCGACCTGTGCCCGGAGCCGATGATCCTGCTGGACGTGGCGCCGAGCCGGACCTACTTCGTCAGCCTGTTCAATGAAATGGGCCTGACGCCGAACATCGTCTTCAGTTCGCCGTCGATCGAGATGGTGCGCGGGATGGTGGGGCAGGGCTTCGGGTTTTCGCTGCTGGTGACCCGGCCACATTCGGAATGCACTTATGACGGGCAGAAGCTGGTGACGATCGACATCGCCGAGCCGGTGGCGCTGTCGGGGTTGGCGGCGGCGCACCTGAAGCGGGTGCAGCTGACCAAGCCCGCGCAGCTGTTCGTCGAGTTCTGCCGCGAAGAATTGGCCAAGTTCTGAGACCTTGGGGCCGCGAAGCGGCCCCAGCTATCTCGAATGGATCACTGCTGATCCGGCACCACCGCAATCACGTCGATTTCCATCAGCCACTCGGCCTGGGCCAAGCCGGCCACCACCAGCCCGGTGGAGATCGGGTAAACGCCCTTGAGCCATTTGCCCACTTCCTTGTACACCGGTTCACGGAAGCGTGGGTCGGTGATGTAGGTGGTGGTCTTGACGATGTGCGACAAGTCGGAGCCTGCCTCTTCGAGCAGCTGCTTGACGTTCTTCATCGCCTGCTCGGTCTGCGCCCGAGGGTCACCCAGGCCCACCAGCTTGCCTTCGAAGTCGGTGCCGACCTGGCCACGCACGTAAATGGTGTTACCCGCCCGCACGGCCTGACACAGGTCGTTGTCCAGGGTCTGGTTAGGGTAGGTTTCCTTGGTGTTGAACATGCGGATGCGAGTATGAGTAGGCATCAGTGGGCTCCGAAGGTGCTGACGTTGCTGATCGAGTGGTCTTGTTGCTCATCCGCGTCGCGCTGCTCGCGGTCGCGGTAGGCCAGGTAGGTGCGCTGCGTGGCGATGTGGCCGGCGACATGCTTGGCGTCGTGCCACACGCCCCAGATGAACGACGAGCCACGGCGCGACAGCCAGGGCAGGCCGAGGAAGTACACGCCCGGCTCGCGGGCGACGCCACGCTGGTGCTGGGGCTTGCCGTTGGCGTCGAAGGTGTCGACCTGCAGCCAGCTGAAGTCCACGCCGTAGCCGGTGGCCCAGATGATGCTGGTGACGCCGGCCTGGGCCAGGTCCAGTTGCTGCAGCGGTTTGACCATGCACTCCGGGTCGGCCAGGCGTTTGCGCGCCTCGGGCTCTTCCGGCAGGTCCAGGCCGTTGCGCTCGATGTAGGCATCGGCGGCATCCAGCAGGGCCAGGTAGTTCTCGTCGCCGCGGTTGATGTTGTCGACCAGGTTGTCCTGAAAGCGTGCCACGCCGTTTTCGAACGACTGGGTCAGGCCGACCAGGGTCATGCCCTGGTGGGCGAGGGCGCGGAAGTCCACGGTGTGGCCGCCACGGGCGCCACTGACGGCGATGGTCACGTGCTCGCGGCCCGGTTTGGCGATTTCCGCGTCCCACTCACCCAGTACACCCAGCCACCAGCAGAAGTCGCGGTTGCGGTAGGCCCGTGGCGGGCGGTCGTGGGCGCCGACCGACAGGTACACCTGGCGCCCGGCACGCATCAGCTCTTCGGCGATCTGCACACCGGAGGAGCCGGCGCCCACCACCAGCACGGCGCCTTCTGGCAGCTGCTCGGGGTTGTAGTAGGCGGCGGAGTGGATCTGATGCAGGTTGGCATCTTTCGGCGCGATGGCCGGGATGACAGGTTTCTGGAAGGGGCCGGTGGCAGCCACTACGCGGTTGGCGCGGATTACGCCTTCGTTGGTCTCGATGGTGAAGCCGGGGCGGTCGGCATTGCGTACCACCTTCTTCACTTCGATGCCGGTGCGTACCGGCAGGTTGTACTTGCGAACGTACTGCTCGAAGTAGTCGGCGACCTGGTCCTTGCCGGCGAAGGCGTCGGCGTCGAGGTTGAATTCCAGCCCCGGGAAGCGGTCATGCCAGACCGGGCCGTTGGCCACCAGCGAATCCCAGCGGCCGGTGCGCCAGGCCTCGGCAATGCGCTTGCGCTCCAGCACCAGGTGCGGCACGCCAAGCTTGCTCAGGTGTTCGCTCATGGCCACGCCGGCTTGGCCGGCGCCAACCACGAGGGTGTCGATTTCGATGTTGTTCAGTGTCATGTCCGAGCCCTTGTTCAGGCGGTTTTTGTCAGGTCGGTTTGGAGGACCGCCGTTGCCTGGAGCCAGACTAGGGATGCCTGGAAAATCGCGAAAATAGTATTTAGCTGGGGCTTGCCGATAAAACGGCGAAGGCCCCGATTTTCCTGGGCTTGGCTGGGGTTATAAGGGCATTTCGACCGGTATTGGCCGGCCTTAGTTTTTTCCTGTTCAAGGCACAGGAAAATGTTGGTTTCGTGGCCCTGAAGCTTGCGCCCAGAATGCTGGGCATCGCACAGAACAACAGGAGTTCCACCATGACCTTCTCTATCATCGGTCGCTGCCAGGAAACCGGCCAGGTCGGTATTGCCATCAGCTCGTCGAGCATCGCCGTGGGCGCCCGCTGCCCGTGGGTACGTGCTGGCGTCGGCGCCGTGTCGACCCAGAACATCACCTTGCCGGCCCTCGGCCCGCAAATCCTCGATGCCATGGAACAGGGCCAGATGCCGCCTGCCGCCGCGCTGGACCGGGTGCTCAGCGCCAACGGCTGGAGCGAGTATCGCCAGGTCACGGTGATCGACAGCCAAGGCCAGGTGGCACTGTTCACCGGCCAGGAAGCGCTGGGCGTTCATAACGCCGTGGCGGGCGAGCAGTGCGCGGCCGCTGGTAACCTGTTGTCCTCGCTCCAGGTGATCGAAGCCATGGTGCAGGCCTTCGAACAGGCCGGTGGGCATCTGGCTGACCGCCTGCTGGCAGCCATGCACGCCGCGATGGCGTCGGGTGGTGAGGCCGGCCCGGTGCATTCCGCGGCACTGAAGATCGCCGGCGAGCTGACCTGGCCGCTGGTGGACCTGCGTGTTGACTGGGCTGACGAGGACCCGATCGGCGTGCTCGATGGCCTGTGGCAGGCGTACCGTCCGCAGATGCAGGACTATGTGACCCGCGCCCTCGACCCGACCGCCGCACCCAGCTACGGGGTGCCGGGCGATGAGTGAATTCAGCAGCCGCGCCTTACTGGAGCGGCTGATCGGTTTTGCCACGGTCAGCCGTGACTCGAACCTTGAGTTGATCGCTTTCATCCGCGACTACCTGGCCGGGCTTGGCGTGGAGTGCGAGCTGTTCCACAACCCGGAAGGCAGCAAGGCCAACCTGTTTGCCACCATCGGCCCCAAGGATATCGGCGGTGTGGTGCTGTCCGGGCACACCGACGTGGTGCCGGTGGACGGCCAGGCCTGGACACTGCCGGCCTTCGCCTTGACCGAGCGCGACGGGCGCCTGTATGGCCGTGGCACGGCCGACATGAAGGGCTTCATCGCTTCGGCGTTGGCTGCCGTGCCGGCATTCCTGGCGCAACCGCTGCGCATGCCGGTGCACCTGGCGTTCTCCTATGACGAGGAAGTTGGCTGCCTGGGCGTACGCTCGATGCTGGCCGCACTGGAAAAGCGCCCGCACAAGCCGCGCCTGTGCCTGATCGGTGAGCCTACCGAATTGAAGCCAGTGCTTGGCCACAAAGGCAAGCTGGCGATGCGTTGCGAAGTGCATGGCGCGGCCTGTCACTCGGCGTACGCACCTTACGGAGTGAATGCCATCGAGTATGCTGCGAAGCTGATCGGCAAGCTGGGCGAGATCGGTGATGGCCTGGCGTTGCCGGCCCATCACGACGAGCGCTTCGACCCGCCGTTCTCCACGGTGCAGACCGGGGTCATCAAAGGGGGCAGGGCGCTGAACATCGTGCCGGAGGAATGTGCGTTCGATTTCGAGGTGCGCGCGCTGCCGGGGTTCGAGGCGCAGGCGGTGGCCGACCAGCTGCAGACCTACGCCGAGGCCGAGTTGCTGCCGCGCATGCGCAAGGTAAACGCTGGCAGTGCGATTCGCCTGCAACCGTTGAGTGCGTATCCGGGGCTGGCCACGCCAGCCGACAGCGAGGCCGCGCGCTTGGTGGCATTGCTCAGTGGTTCGGATGATTTCGGCACCGTGGCGTTCGGCACCGAAGGCGGCCTGTTCGACCAGGCGGGTATTCCGACCGTGGTGTGCGGGCCGGGCAGCATGGACCAGGGGCACAAGCCGGACGAGTTCGTCAGCGTCGAACAGATGCGGGGTTGTGATGCGATGCTGCTGAGGTTGGTGGATTACCTCAGGCAGGAATGAGGGTGTTGGCTTCGTCGCGGGCATGCCCGCACAGGTACTGCACAGGGCTTGAGAGCTGTGGTGTCCCTGTGTGGGCATGCCCGCGAATGGGCTGCGAAGCAGCCCCGGCGGCTTAGAAGGTTGCCTTGACCTGCAGGCCAAAGACCAGCGCGTTGTCGATGTCCTTTCCGGAGAACGCCCCAGGTTCGATGATGTATTGCACATCCGGGCGCAGGTTCAGCCACGGCGTGGCCTGGTAGCCATAGCTCAGTTCCACCAACTGCTCGGCATTGTCGATGTTGGGGAACTGCTGCCCAGCATTGAATGCAGCGTCTTCCAGCACATCGCGGCTACGCGGGTTCGGCACGGCACGGCCATAGCCCAGGGCCACGGTATCGCGCGGGCGGCCTTCGAACGGCTTGTACAGGACCACACCGGCGCCATACCACTTGGTGAACGGCGAGGCGGCCTCGCTCGCTGCCGAGTACTGGCCGAAGGCGTGCAGGCTGCGGCCTGGCGAGCCGGCGTCGTTCCACACGGCCTGGTCGACCAGCAGGTAGTGGCCACCGCGACCGGACACTTCCTTGCTGCTGTCGACGCGCTTCACGTCGGAGCTGTCGTAGTAGTAACCCAGCTTGTACTCGCCCGGCAGTTCGCCCTGCAGCTTGTACACGAGTTCCACAGGCACCACGGTGCCTGTGGTGTGCTTGGGCCCCAGGTGCCAGGCGCGGCTGGAGTTGCCGTTGCTTTGCGGGTCGACGTTGAATGCCGCCACGCGCAATTGCCAGGACGGCGACAGGTCGTACTTCACGCGCACGCCGAGGTGGGCGTTAGGGTAGTTGGTCCAGCCACTGCCGCCGGACATGTTCAGTGGGTGGCCACAGAAGCCGGCGTTCATGAAGTTGCACAGGATGCCGCTGTCGAGGCCGCCGAGGTCGTTGCCCATGGCCATGTAGCCGAGCTTGACGTTGAGCGCCGGGGTGAACAGGGTGCGTTCGTAGCTCAGCTCGGTCAGGCGGGTGTACAGGCCGCCGTAGTTTTCCTGAATCGGCAGGCGGTTGCCGACCAGATCTTCCGAGGCGCTGTTGCCGCGGCGGTCGTTGATGGTCAGCTGGACCTTGCCGCCGTTTTCCAGGCCGTACAGTTTCGACAGGTCGAACTGGGCGCCGAGCTTGATGTTCTGCGAATAGCGCGCCGAGCGGTGCAGGCCGCCGTGGGCGTTGTAGGCGGTTTCACCGCTGTAGTCGCCGGTGATCTTGACGCCGTCTTCTTCGAGCTGGTGACGCAGGCCGCCCCAGTCACCGGTCATGGTGCTGCGGTTGAGCAGGTCGCCGTCGGCCAGGGCAGCGGTGCTGGCCAGGGCCAGAAGCAGGGTTGGGGTGATGCGGATTGCGGATGGCATTGCTGTGTCTCGTGTTGTTTTCGGAGGGCCATTCGCGAACAAGCCCGCTCTCACCAGGATCAGGGGAGAACCTGTGGGAGCGGGCTTGCCCGCGAATGCAGCGACGCGGTCTTACGGCAGGGCGTAAGAAATCACGTAGTCGCCACGATCAGTCGACTGGCGCGCACCGCCAGCGGTGATCACCACGTACTGTTTGCCGGTCTTCGGCGAAACGTAGGTCATCGGACCACCCTGGCTGCCTACAGGCAGGCGGGCTTTCCAGATCTCGTTACCGTTGCTGCTGTCATAGGCGCGCAGGTAGAAGTCCTGGGTACCGGCGATGAACACCAGGCCGCCTTGGGTCGACAGGGTGCCGCCGAGGGTCGGCAGGCCGATCTTGATCGGCAGGTGCATGCGGATGCCCAGGGGGCCGGTGTCTTCCACGGTGCCGACCGGTACCTGCCAGGCGATCTGACGGGTCTTCATGTCGATGGCGGTCAGGGTGCCGAAGGGCGGGGCCTGGCACGGGATGCCGGCAACCGACAGGAAGCGGTTCTTGTTCACTGCGTATGGGGTGCCCTTGAGCGGTACAGCGCCCATGCCGGTGTTCAGTGCTTCACCGCCGGAGGCTGCGCCACCTTTGTTCTGCGATGGGATCATCTGGATCCACAGGCCCAGGCGCATGTCGTTGACGAAGATGAAGCCATGTACCGGGTCGGTGGAGAGGCTGCCCCAGTTCATGCCACCCAGCGAACCCGGGAAGCTCAGCGACAGGTCGGTACCTGGCGCGGTGTACAGGCCGTCGTAGCGCATCTTCTTGAAGTCGATACGGCACAGCAGCTGGTCATACGGCGTGGCACCCCACATGTCCGATTCGCTCAGGGTCTGCGCGCCGATCTGCGGCATGCCTACCGATTTGGGCTGGGTCGGCGAGTACGGCTCGTTGGGGATGTTGCTTGGCTTGACCGGCACTTCGTCGACCTGGGTCAGCGGTTTGCCGGTGGCGCGGTCGAGCACGTAGATCTGCCCGGCCTTGGTGCCGATCACCACTGCAGGCACGGTCTTGCCGTCGTCCTTGGTGAAGTCGATCAGGCTCGGCTGCATCGGCAGGTCGAAGTCCCAGAGGTCGTTTTGCACGGTCTGGTATACCCACTTCTGGTTGCCGGTGGTGGCGTCCAGGGCCAGCACGGAGGCACCGTAGGTGTGGTCCAGCTTGCTGCGCTCAACGCCATAGATGTCGGTGGACGACGAGCCCATTGGCAGGAACACGGTGTTCATCGCCGGGTCGTAGGACATCGGTGCCCAGCTGTTCGGGGTGCTGCGCACGTAGGTGCTGTCGCCTTCCGGCGCTTTACGGTCTTCCGGGTTGCCCGGGTCGAAGGCCCAGCGCATTTCACCGGTGATCACGTCGAAACCACGGATCACGCCGCCAGGCATGTCGGTCTGGACGTTGTCGGCGACGCGGCCGCCGACCACCACGGTGGTACCAGCCATCAGCGGTGCGGAGGACAGCTGGTAGTAGGAGTCCGGCACGTTACCCAGGCCGGCCATCAGGTTGACCTGGCCGTTGTTGCCGAAGCCCTGGCAGAACTCGCCGTTGTCGGCGTCCACGGCGATCAGGCGGCCGTCGATGGTGTTGGTCAGCAGGCGACGCTGGCAGTTGGCACCGGCCGCTACGCTGCCGCCGGTGATCGGCGAGCTGTTCGGCTGGGTCGGCTGGGCGATCGCGGCGGTGGCGTCGAAGTAGGCCATGCCACGGCAACGCTGCCAGACCTTGGACTGGGCGTTGATCTCGTTCTTCCACAGCTCTTTGCCGGTGTCGGCATCGAGGGCGATCAGGTTGTTGTGCGGGGTGCAGATGAACACCTTGTTGCCGATCTGCAGCGGGGTCAGCTGATCTTCGGCACCGTTGCCGTCACTGATGGCGACGTCACCGGTATGGTAGGTCCAGGCCACCTTGAGCTTGTTGACGTTGTCGCGGTTGATCTGGTCCAGCGCGGCGAAACGGCTGCCACCTTCGGTGTTGCCGTAGTGGGCCCAGTCCTTCTGCTCCTTGCCGGTTTCGACCGGGGTCATGCCCGGGCCCTTGCCGGTGGGGGCAACGCTTGGGTGGGCGACGAACATGTTGCCCGCGGCGATCACCAGCACCACGGCCAGTACGCCGGCGATGCCGTAGGCACCACGGCCTGCGCTGGCGCCATTGGCACGGGCGAGCATCGGGTAAACCAGCGCCACGACCATGCCGATCGCGCCGAACATGAACAGGCGCGAGAACAGAGGCCAGAACACCAGGCCAGCGTCGCTCAGCGCCCAGATCGCGGTACCGACCAGGAACGCCGCATACAGCCAGGCGCCGGCCTGCTTGCGGCGAGCGATGAGAATACCGGCGATGGCCATGGCCAGGCCGCCGATCAGGAAGTACCAGGAACCGCCCAGGCCGGCGAGCTTGACGCCGCCAGCAGCCAGGAGCAGGCCGAGCAGGGCGATGATCACGCCCAAGCCGACCAGGATGATGTTTGTGGCGCCAGAGGCGCGCGGTGTTTCGTTCATGCCAGGGATCTCAGCAGGTGGAATGTGCGCAGTCTAAGCCCTTAGCTTGCTAATTAACAAGTTGGTACATAATTTTATGAGGCTGATTGTCGCAGGGCCGAACTTGCAAAGATGTGTATAAAAGTTTAGATCTAGCCCTGAAAATTGCAGTAAAAATGGTATTTGGCAGGTATATGGATGTAGCGCTTTAGACTTTTGTAGCATGAACGATGGACGTATCAGTGGCTTGGCCAGGGTGTTTCGCTGCCATGAAACACGGCAAGCCAGATGGTCGGCTGCCCTTGGGCAGTCCATTCCACCCGATGACGGCAATGCGCCGGAATGTCCAGGCAGTCGCCAGGCACCAGCAAGCGGGTGTAGTCCTCGTGTTCAAGGCGCAGCCCGGCGGTACCGGTCAACAACATGATCCATTCGCCTTCGGCCTGGTCATACCAGTAGCCCGGCGGGCTGGCCTGGCCGCAGGAAACGATGCGTTCGATGCGCAGGCCAGGGCGCCGCAGCAGTTCATCGACCCGTTCGGCAGCGGAAGGGTCGCAATGGGGCAGTGCATTGAGCAGGTTGGTGACGGTCATGGGCAGTTCTCGCACTGATGGAGGTGCTTCCACTATGGACCTGATCGCTCTGTTGTGCGCTTCTTGACCCGCTTCGTGGTTTGTAGGACTGTTCCGAGATTTGAGAATTGGGGTACCCATGGACAAGCTCCTGGCGATGAGGATGTTCACCACCACAGTCGATGCCCAGGGCTTTTCTGCGGCAGCGCGCAGGCTCGGCGTCGCCACCTCGTCGGTGACGCGCCTGGTCGATGGGCTGGAGTCGGAACTCGGCACGACCTTGCTCAACCGCTCCACGCGCCAGGTCAGCCTGACCGAGGCGGGCGCACGTTACTACGCCCGGGCCAGGGAAATCTTCGACGCGCTGGACGAGGCCGACGCGAGCGTCGCCGACCGTGGCGATGAGCCGGTCGGCGTGCTGCGCCTGTGCCTGCCGGTAGAGTTCGGCCGCCGCGTGATCGCACCGCATCTTGGGTCGTTCCTGGCCTGCCACCCGTCGCTGGAGCTGGACATCGACATGAGCGACCGGCTCGATGACCTGCTCGACGGCCGCTACGACCTGTCCATTCGCCTTGGCGACCCATCACCGCACGACGAACTGGTGTGCCGGCCACTTGGCCGCTTCCAGCGCTGGTTGGTGGCAAGCCCAGATTACCTGGCCAGGCGTGACGCGTTGCTGCATCCCGAGCAGTTGCTGCAGCACGCCTGCCTGCGTTTTCGCTACGGGCAGAAGGCGCGCGCCTGGCGCCTGCAGCGGGCCGATGAGGCAGTGGAACTGGACGTGAGCGGGCCGTTGCGCAGCGCCAACGCCGACCTGTTGCGCGAAGCGGCGCTGGCCGGCAGCGGTATTGCCTTGCTGGCTGACTGGCTGGTGCGCGAGGATGTGGCGGCCGGTCGCCTGCAGCGGGTGTTTGCGGACTGGCAGGTCAGCCCCGGCACCGCCAACGACAGCATCAATGCCTTGTATTTGCCCAACCATCGCGGCTCTCGGCGGGTCAACGCGTTCATCGGCTTTTGCGAAGGCCTGCTCACACCCTGATCCCAGCCGTTGCGCCTGGCGCAAAGCCCCGTTGCGCCGGAACCGGATTCTCTCGTTGGCAAGCGCTCGGTAAGGTGCCTGGCATATTCCAACCCGATGCCGAGGTACCTCGCATGAATTCCTCCCTTGCTGCTGCACCGCCAGCCCATGCCGGCCTGAGCCGTGCCCTGGTCGCGCTGCTGGCGTTCTGTTGTGGCGCAATCGTTGCCAATATCTATTACGCGCAGCCCATCGTCGGGCTGATCGCCCCGGACCTGGGCCTGTCCACCGAGCGCGCCAGCCTGATCGTGTCGCTGACCCAGTTGGGCTACGCACTGGGCCTGCTGTTGCTGGTGCCACTGGCTGACCTGGTGGAAAACCGCCGGTTGATGATCGTCACCGCCGTACTGGCCTGCGTCAGCCTGTTGCTGGCGGGGACCAGCAGCAGCGGCCAAGGGCAACTGTTCCTGGTCTATGCCTTGCTGATCGGTTTCAGTTCGGTGGCCGTGCAGATGCTCATCCCGTTGGCCGCGCACCTTGCGCCTGAGCAAGCGCGCGGGCGGGTGGTCGGCAACATCATGGGCGGCCTGCTGCTGGGCATTCTGCTGGCGCGGCCGCTGTCGAGCCTGGTCGCCGACCACTTTGGCTGGCGCACGGTGTTCATCGGCGCTGCTGGCCTGATGTTGGCGATCATCTTGCTGCTGGCGCTGACCCTGCCGCGCCGGGTGCCTGAGCACAAGGCCAGTTATACCGGGCTGATGCTGTCCTTGGTTGCCCTGCTGCGCCAATACCCGGTGTTGCGCCAACGCTCGCTGTACCAGGCATTGATGTTCGCGGCGTTCAGCCTGTACTGGACTGCAGTGCCACTGGCCTTGGCCAGTGAGCACGGCCTGTCGCAAAGCCAGATCGCCTTGTTCGCCCTGGTCGGCGCGGTCGGCGCTATCGCCGCGCCGATGGCCGGCCGCCTGGCCGACGCCGGCCATGCCCGTGCCGGTTCGTTGCTGGCGCTGGTGTTGGCGCCGCTGGCGCTGCTGCTGGGGCTGACGGCGCCCGGCTACAGCGTGATCGGCCTGGGGCTGACCGGGGTGCTGCTGGATTTTGCGGTGCAGATGAACATGGTAATAGGCCAGCGTGAAGTCTATGCCCTGGACCCGGCCAGCCGTGGGCGGCTGAATGCGCTGTACATGACCAGCATCTTCCTGGGCGGGGCAATGGGTTCGGCGGTGGCCAGCGCGGTGTTCGCCCAGCAGGGGTGGCACGGTGTGGTGCTGGTGGGGGCGGCATTGCCGGGCATGGCCCTGGTCATCTTCCTGCTGGTTGCGCGGCGCACTTGAGCCATCAACGGCCCAGCGGCAAAGCCACGCCAATCAATGCAAACAGGCTCCCGCAGCAGCGATTGAACCCTTTGCCGCCCTTGGCCAGCCAGGGGCGGATGCGAAACGCCAGGCGCGCCAGTACGTATTCGACCACGCATTCCACGCTGGCAAAGGTCGCCGCCATGATCACGAACTGCAGCAACAGCCCACGCTGTGGGTCGATGAACTGCGGCAGGAAGGCACCGTAGAACAACAGTACCTTGGGGTTGGCGATAGCCGACAGCAGTCCTTGGCGGAACATCCCCAGGTTGCTTAGGCGGGCAGCGCGCTCGTTTACCTCCAGATGCAGGGCAGGGCTGCGCCAGAGCTGGATGCCCAGCCACACCAGATAGGCTCCCCCCACCCATTTGAGCACGGTCAGCACCGAGGCCGACGTTTGCAGCAGCGCCGTCAGCCCGAACATCGCCAGGGCAATCAGTGCACTGAAGCCGAACACCCCGCCGACGATGGTGAACAGCGTGCGGCGCGCGCCGTACAGTGCGCCGTGGGTCAGGGCGAGCAGACTGTTCGGGCCGGGGGTCAGCGACAGGCCGATGCTCGCCAGCAGGTAGATGAACCAGGTATCCAGAGCCATGATGGGCGCCTCAGGTATTCACGAGCAGCCAGTCTATGGGACGGCACTGCAAGTACAGGGTATGATCTGGACATTCAATGGTGTTTTCTGGACCTGTTTTGAATGACCCCTGATATCCGCCTGCTGATCCTGCCGCTGCCGGACTTCGCCTTGCTGCCGTTCGGTGCGTTTCTCGACAAGCTGCGCTTCAGCGCCGACGACGAGGACTACAGCCAGCAGCGCTACTGCAGCTGGACCGTTGCCAGCCTGACCGGCGAGCCCGTGCCGTCAAGCAGTGGTGCGGTGCTGCAGGTGCAGGCCATTGCCGAACAGTTGCAGTGGGAAGACTACGACTACCTGGTGCTGTTCGGCAGCCGCAATGCCGAAGCCACGGCTGCGTTGGCGCCGTGCTACAAACCCCTGCTCAAGCGTGCGGCCAGGGCGGGGGTGAAACTGGTCGCCATCGACAACGCTGCCTTCCTGCTGGCCGCCTGCGGCCTGCTGGACGGGCACAAGGTCGTGGTGCACTGGCGCCATGAGGCGGAGTTTCGGGCATCCTTCCCGCAGCTGCAGGTGCTGCGCGAGCAGTTGTACTGCATCGACGGGGCGCGTATCACCTGTGCCGGCGGCACGGCAGCCCTCGACCTGGCGGTGGCACTGCTGGCGGGCGCCTGCGGGCGTGCCCGGGCGCTCAAGGGCCTGGCCGACATGCTGGTGGACGAATCGCGAGACAGCCGCCATGCCCTGCGCTCACTGGAGGCCGGCGCCGGGCAGGGGCGCCACGTGCAGCGCGCGCTGGCGCTGATGCGTCATCACCTGGGTGCACAAGGGTCGATCGAACAGCTGGCTGCGGAGCTCGGCATCAGTCGGCGTCAGCTGGACCGCCAGTTCCAGGCCAGCCACGGCATGAGCGCCAAGGCCTGGTGGCTGGAGATGCGCCTGCAGCAGGCGCGCTGGCGATTGCTCAACTCCAGCCACAGCCTGGCGCAGATCGCCGATGAGGTCGGACTGGGCGATGCCAGCTACCTGGGCAAGTGCGTGCGGCGGCGGTTTGGCTGCACGGCGCTGGCGCTGCGTAGCTCAAACGGTCATTGCGGCGTGCCAAACAGGCCGGTCCAGTAGATGCCGGCATCGCTCTTCGGGTCTACCGCATAGGCTGCGCCCATTTCGCGGAAGTCCGGGTTCATCAGGGTGGCGCAGTGGCCGGGGCTGTCGAGCCAGCCATCCACCACCTTCTGCGCGGTGTCGCGCCCGGCGGCGATGTCTTCGCCGATCTGCTGGTACAGGTAGCCGGCCAGTTCTGCCCGGTCACCCGGCGTGCGTCCCTCCTTGTCGATATGGTCGAAGAAGTTCTGGTTGGCCATGGCCCGTGTATGGCTGGCTGCCACGCCCGCCAGCGCCGTGCTCCAGCTCAGCGCAGGGGCTGCGGCAAACGGCTGGCCGCCGCATTGGCGGGGGGCCTTGCGTGCGACATTGATGGCCTGCAGCAGCTTCTGCCCCTCAGCCTGCCAGTCACCCAGGCGCCCGCTGAGCAAGGGCCGGGCCAGCACGATGCGCCAGTCGCGGCCTTCCTGGCTGACGCCGATGTCGACAAACTGCGGATCGAGCACCACCTGGCAGAAGCTCTCCTTGATGGCATTCATGGCAGCGTTCGCATCACGTGGGCCGGACAGGCTGATGGCCTGGACGTTGACCATCGGGTAGGCAGCGCGGCTCATGGCCTGCTGCAGGTCGCGAGTGCCCTCCGGCGACAGCGCCAGGCGCGTGTCGCTGTTGAGCGGCGGCAGTTCCACCGACACCTGGTCCCCGCAGCGCTGGGCCTGGCTGCGGTAGGTATTGATCGAATCGATCAGCTGCGCCTCTTCGCCGGTGACGGCCAGGGCCCCGGTCGACAGGACCAGGCCCAGCGACAAGGCAGCAACGGATGACAGGACGCGCATGTGGATCTCCCTGTGACTGGCAGCGTCTTGGTATGCGCTGCTCATCCTACACAAGCGCGAGGCTTTTGGCCCAGTCTCGTGCAAAGCATCGATAACGCCAGCAATGACTTGCGGGCGGCAAAAGAGGGAGTAGACCGGTGAGCGCCAGAAAAGTGCAGTGGCGGATCAGCGCGCCAGTTCCTGATTCGGCTTGTAGAACAGGAAGTGCCGGGTCTCGGCGGTCTTGCGATAGGCCTTGGCCCAGCTCGGGTGTACCTGGCGGTCATGGAAGTACAGCGCGCCGCCAGTACTGTCCTTGAGTTGCTGGTTCAGGGCCTTGCGGGCGATTTCCTTGGCAATGTCGTAGCGGTCCTTTTCCTCGACCTGGTCCGGGCGGCCGTCACACCACCAGGAAAACTGGCAGGATTTGGTTTCCACGCCTTGCTTGACCACCCCGCAGATGGTGTCAGGGAAGCCATCCTTGCCCAGCCGGTTGATCACCACGCTGGCCACCGCGCTCATGTCTTCGGCGTCGGCACCCTTGGCTTCCCAATAGATGGTGCGTGCCAGGCAGGTAATGCTGTCATCCATCGGCGCCTGGCCTGCAGGGTCCACCGCTTGTACTTCGCCAGGGGTGATGGTTTCCGCCTTTTTCGGCGGTGCAGCATCCTCCACCACCTTCTTCTCGAGGTTTTCCGCCTTGTCCTCGGCCACTGCCGCCTTGGCACTGTCGGCGGCATGCAAAGGGCCTGCGAGCAGGGCCGAGGTCAAGCCGATCAGCATCCACGAGAGGCGCATGGTCAATTTTCCGAAGTGTGTGCTGAGTCACAGTCTAGCCAAGCGCAATCACTTCAGCGTAAGCATTAGCACCAAAGGCAAGGTCGCGGCAGCCAGCACGGTCTGCAGGGCGATGATGGTGGCCATCAGCGGCGCATTGCCGCCCATCTGCCGCGCCATCACGTAAGACGATGAAGCGGTCGGCAAAGCCTGGAACAGCACCGCCACAACCGCTGCCTGGCCGCTCAACCCAAGCAGGCGGCACAGGCCCCAGGTGGTCAGCGGCATGACCAGGAACTTGAAAGCCGATGCCGCCAGCAATGGCCGAACTTGTTGGCCGAGACTGGCGCCGCCGAGCGCGGCGCCCACGCACAGCAGGCCCAAGGGCAGGGCAGCCTGGCCCAGCGCCTTGACCGTGGGTTCAAGGCCGGCCGGCAAGCCCAGGCCGGTGACCCGCAACAACAGGCCCCCGGCGCAGCCGACGATCAGCGGGTTGGCGAAGATGGCCCGCAACACCGTTGCCGGGGAGCTGTGGCGTGCACTGAAGCGGGCAAATACCAGCACGCAGAGCAGATTGACCAAGGGCACGATGGCGGCGTTGGCCACCGCAGCCAGTGCAATCCCGGCGCTGCCGTAGATGCCGGCGGCGAGAGTGGCGCCGATGTAGTTGTTGAAGCGCACGCCGCCCTGGAACACCGAGGTGAAGTCGGCGCCGTCGTGGTTCACTGCACCCTGGTAGAGCACCAGCAGCACGGCGCCTAGCAAGGTAGAAAGCATCAGTACACCGACCATGCCCAGCACCGGCACGCCATCGAGATTGGCCGTGGCCAGGCCGTGGAGAAACAGCGAGGGCAGCAACACGTAATAGCTCAGGCGTTCGGCGCCCGGCCAGAACGACTCGGCGAGGAAGCCGCGGATGCGCAGGAAGGTGCCCAGGGCAATGAGCAAGATGATGGGCACGAGTGTGGTCAGCAGCAGGTGAAGCATGGTGGTCGTTCCGTGGTCGGGTACGGGCACAGGTTAGCGTGGCTGACTGATTGGGAAAAACGTTGATTTCTTCACTGACTGTTGAGGAAAACTGTACCTTTACGCGTCCATGGCGGTCCTCAACACCGCACTGAGGTGCCGGCGCTGGCTCTTTTCGTGTTCCAGCAACACCACCCGCCGTACCAGTTGTGGCTCGCCAAAGGGCAGGCAGGTGGCCGGCGGCAAGCGTTGCAGGTCGTCATCGGCCATGGGAATGATCGCCACCCCCAGCCCCATCACCGCCATGCGCGCCAGTGCTTCCTGGCTGTCCAGCTCCATCTGCTCACTGACCTGCAAATGTTGGCGGCGCAGCTCCTGCTCGATCTGTCGCCCGGCCCAGGCACGCTTGTCGAAGCGCAGGAACGGTTGGCTGGCCAGCAGCTGCGGCAGGCTCTGGCCTGCCAGTTCGGGGCTGGCGATGGCCCAGAAGCGGTCCTCGAACAGCGGCGTGAAAATCAGGTTCTGCGGGTAGGGACTGACCGGCTCTGTGGTGATCGCTGCATCCAGCTCGCCATCTTCGACGCGCCGTGCAAGCTCGGCCGACATCCCTGAGTTCACGCTGATGTGCAGTTCCGGGTGATGTGCCTTGATCCACACCAGGGCCTTGGGCAGGCGTCGGGCCAGGACCGTGTGGATCGCCCCCAGGCGCAGCCGGCCACGCAGGCTCGGGCCGCTGGCCAGGGCATCGGCCAGTTCGTCATAGGCGCCGAGGATGTGCTCGGCCCGCGCCACCGCCAGCTGCCCGGCTTCGGTCAGCACTACCTGGCGACGGCTGCGGTCGAACAGCGCGACCTTGAGCTCGTCTTCGAGGGTCTTGATGTGCAGGCTCACGGCCGAAGGGGTGAGGCTGAGCAGGTCGGCGGCACGGGCGAAGGTGCCGTGGCGGGCGATGGTCACCAGGGTGCGCAGGGCTTTGAGGGACACGCGAACGGGCTCCGGGCGGCAAGGGAAGTGTTTCAGTCTGTGGCTGAATGGAATGCCTGGCAAGCTGCGCAGTCCCACTCGTTATGTGGGTATGAAGCCCGCCAGTCCCAAACCATGGAGAAACGAAATGAAAGCAGTAGTCTTCACCGCATTGCTGGCCTCGGCCGGTCTCGCCCAGGCCGCGCAGACGGTGGAATTGAAGCTGGCCGGGGCGGATGGCCCGGGCAAGTCGATCGGGACCATCAGCATCGAACAGAACAAGTACGGCACTGTGCTCACCCCTGACCTCAAGGACCTGCCGCCGGGCGTACATGGCTTCCACCTGCACCAGAAGGGTTCATGCGCAGCGGCAGAAGAAAACGGCAAGCCGGTGCCAGCCGGCGCGGCGGGCGGGCATTGGGACCCTGACGCCACCAACGCACACAAAGGCCCCTATGACGACAGTGGCCACCGTGGTGACCTGCCGGCGCTGTATGTGGGCTCCGACGGCAAGGCCACCTACCCGGTACTGGCGCCACGGCTGAAAGCTACGGATTTCAAAGGCCATGCACTGATGGTGCATGCTGGAGGCGACAACCACAGTGACCATCCAGAGAAGCTGGGCGGTGGTGGTGCCCGCGTGGCTTGCGGGGTCGTTCAATAATCCATTTCTTGAAGTTGGCCCGATCCCTGTGGGAGCCGGCAAGCACGGCTGCCACTCAGCTGCGTAACCACTGCACCAGCCCCAGTACCGTGGCCGTGGTGTCGCGGCCATGGGGCACCACCAGGTAATACGCTTCTCGTGGCTTTACCACCAGGTCGGTCAGCCGTACCAGTTCGCCAGACGCCAGCAGGTGATCGAGCATGCGCCCCCAACCCAGCGCCACGCCATGGCCGTGTAATGCGGCCTGGATGGTGTCGGTGTACAGGTGGCAGCGCAGCCCGTAATCGAGCTTCGGCGGGTTGCCTCCGAGGGCGCGGAACCAGGTCGGCCAGGTCATCCAGCCCTCGGTGGTGGCATCGGCGTCGAGCAGGTCGGCGGTGTACAGGGCTTCGAGCGAGTCCGGCCTGGCATTGCGTGCCAGCCAGGCCGGCGAACACACCGGGAAAACCTCTTCCTCGAACAGTTGCAACGCAGTGCCATCCTCCCAACGGCCATTGCCGTAGCGCACCAGCAGGTCGATGTCGTGATTGCGCAGGTCGCCGGTGAACATCTGCGTCGCCAGGCGCAGGCGCACGTGAGGCATGGTCGCGCGCAGGTTGCTCAGGCGCGGCATCACCCGCAGCTGGGAAAAGGTTGCGGTGGTGCTGAGCACCAGTTCCTGTTCGCCGCTGCCTTCACTGAGGCGGTCGAACATCGCCGCGATTTTCTGCAAGGAATCCGACATTACTGCGAACATCGCCTGGCCTTCGCTGGTCAGGCGGATACCGCGGTGCAGCCGCTGGAACAGCTGTACCCCAAGGTTATCCTCGAGCTGCCGGATCTGCTTGCTCACCGCCGCCTGGGTCACGCCCAGCTCACGGGCCGCAAGGGTGACACTGCTGTGCCGGGCGACCGCTTCAAATTCGAGGAGGGCGGTCATCGATGGGATGATGCGTCGGTAACCTTTGTGGGTATTGCCGTTTTCTTGTGTTTTCATGCGAAGTCCTGGCAAGCGCGACACGCTGGTCCGCGTCGCGCGCCGACAGTGGCAGAAAACGCGGCAGGGCGAAAGGGCTGCTCAGGGTTGGCGCTCGGCCACCGCACGTAATGTCCGCAGCGTCACCACCGGGGCATCGACGACGAAGCGATTGGCCAGCCAGCCCGGCACGTCCCCCGCCGGGTCTGCCTGCAACTGGTAGGTCACCTCGGTTTCCCGTTCGCCGAGCGGCTTCATGACCCATTCGCCGGACAGGTGCTGTACGCGGATCAACCCCGGCTCTTCTGGCAGGCGGTTCGGTTCGGCGCTCAGGTGCCGCACCAGGGTGCCGTCATCCAAACGTTCGGTGCTGACCTTGAGAATGATGTCGCGCGGCAGGGTAGGCCACGGCAGGTTGGTGGTCAGGTAGACCCAGGTCGTGTCCCCCTCCACATCCAGTAGGCGCATCTGCTCGCAGGCGTACAGCCACTTGCACGCCACCCGCAGGTTTTCCTGAAGGTCGGTGAGGGTGCGCACGCTGGCTTTCATGGTACTGACGCCGCGGAACTGCTGGTAGGGCGAATCAGCTGTCGCGGCCAGGTAGACACGGATGCCTTCACGGTCGTAGGCGATCTTCCAGTCATCAGCCGCCAGGCTGGTGCTGGAAGCAAGCAATAAGGCAAGCATCAGGCAGCGGTTCATCGCGAGCACCGCGCTAGGGGCATGACTTGTCAGTATGAGCGGCAAACAGAAAGCCCGCCAGGTGGCGGGCTCTCGGGCATCAGCCTGAACTCAACGCTGTGGGTTGAGGGTCAGGTGCACGTGACGGTTCACGTCCTTGTACAGCAGGTAGCTGAACTTGCCTGGGCCGCCGGCGTAGCACGCTTGCGGGCAGAAGGCGCGCAGCCACATGAAGTCGCCGGCTTCCACTTCGACCCAGTCCTGGTTCAGGCGGTACACCGCCTTGCCTTCCAGCACATACAGGCCGTGTTCCATGACGTGAGTTTCCGCGAACGGAATCACGCCGCCTGGCTGGAAGGTGACGATATTGACGTGCATGTCGTGGCGCATGTCGGCCATGTCGACGAAGCGGGTGGTGACCCAGCGGCCTTCGGTGCCCGGCATCTCGATGACGGTGGCGTTGTCGCGATGGGTGACGAACGACTCAGGCACGGCCAGGCCTTCGACTTTCTGGTAGTGCTTGCGCAGCCAGTGGAAGGTGACGTTGGCCTTGCTGTTGTTGCGCAGGCTCCACTCGGCGCCCGGGGCCAGGAAGGCATAGCCGCCTGGGGTCAGGGTGTGGTGCTTGCCTTCGACGGTGATGTCCAGCTCGCCTTCGACGATGAACACCACGGCTTCGGCGTTCGGGTCCAGCTCAGGGCGCTCGCTGCCGCCTTCCGGGGCCACTTCGACGATGTACTGCGAGAAGGTTTCGGCAAAGCCGGTCAGCGGGCGGGCGATGACCCACATGCGCATCTTGTCCCAGAACGGCAGGTGGCTGGTGACGATGTCACGCATCACGCCTTTGGGGATCACGGCATAGGCTTCGGTGAACATGGCACGGTCAGTCAGCAGCTCGGTCTGAGCTGGGTGCCCACCGTGGGGGGCGAAGTAGGAGTGGTTCGACATGAGCGGTCTCGACTTGTTGTTCTCTCCCCGTGCCTTGGACCACACCGGCCGGTGCGTGCAGGGGATGTGCGGACAGCATAGGGGGCAGTCCGCGTCATCCACAAATTAAATGTTGAAATACTCGACATTCAGTTACTGAATGCGAACCTGGCGCCCAGCGTGGGCTTCGGGCAGCCGGTCGCCCTGGCCGAACAGCTTGTGGCGCAAGGTGCCGTCGGTGTAGCTCAGCGGGTAGCGGCCACGGCGCTGCAGCTCCGGCACCAGCAGGTCGACGACGTTGGCCAGGTCGTCCGGTTGCACGGCATAGGTGAGGTTGAAACCGTCGATGCCGGTCTGGTCGAGCCAGTGTTCCAACTGGTCGGCAATCTCGTCGGGTGAACCCACCAGTACCGGGCCACGCCCACCCAGGCCGACGAATTCGGCGGCTTCACGCACGGTCCAGCGGCGGTTCGGGTCGGCGGCGGTGAACGCCGCCAGCGCGGCACGGCCAGCATCGTTTTCGACGTATTCGATGGGGGCATCCGGGTCGAGGCCGGCGAAGTCGATACCGGTCCAGCCTGAAAGCAAGGCAAGGGCAGCGTCCAGATCGACATAGCGGCGGTATTCGGCAAAGCGTGCCTGGGCTTCCTGGGTGGTCGGCGCGACGATCAGCAGCGCCTGGGCATAGATCAGCACCTCGTCACGGCCACGCCCGGCCACCTCGCTGGCCTGGCGGATGCCGTCGGCGTAGCGGCGCAGCACTGTCGGCGTCGGGCCGCTGATGAACACGCACTCGGCATGCCGGGCGGCGAACTGTTGGCCACGCGCCGAGGCACCGGCCTGGAACAGCACCGGCGTGCGCTGGGGTGAGGGCTGGCACAGGTGCATGCCGGGCACCTGGAAATGCTCGCCGGCATGTTGGATGGCGTGCACTTTCGACGGTTCGATATAGCGGCAAGTTTCACGCTCCAGTTGCACCGCATCGTCTTCCCAGCTTTTTTCCCAAAGCTTGTACAGCACCTCCAGGTACTCCTCGGCCAGGTCGTAGCGCTGGTCATGGCCCAGCTGGCGGGCCAGGCCCAGGTTGCGCGCGGCGCTGTCGAGGTAGCCGGTGACGATGTTCCAGCCGACCCGGCCATTGCTCAGGTGGTCGAGCGTGGACATGCGCCTGGCGAAGGGATAAGGGTGTTCATAGGTCAGCGAAAAGGTGACGCCGAACCCCAGGTGCTCGGTGACCCCGGCCATGGCCGGCACCAGCAGCAACGGGTCGTTGACCGGCACCTGTACGCCACCGCGCAGGGCGGCCTGGGGGCCACCCTGGTAGACGTCGTAGATGCCCAGCACGTCGGCGATGAACAGCGCATCGAACAGCCCGCGCTCCAGCAGGCGCGCGAGGTCGGTCCAGTAATCGAGGCGGTTGAACGCCACGCTGGTGTTGCGCGGGTGGCGCCACAGCCCCGGGGACTGGTGGCTGGCGGCGTTCATGCTGAAGGCGTTGAAACGGATGTGGCGGGGCATTGCCTTCACTCCCTGGTCACGGCAATACAGAAGCCGGGTAAATGGCATCAGCCACTTGCAACTTGTGTGGAATCAGGCCCAGGCCCTGGAAGGTATCGGCCAGTTTCTGCTGCTCGGCGACGATCTGCGGGGTGATGGCCACGGCGTTATAGTTGCGCCGCTCGCTGGCCACCTCCAGCACATTGGCGCTGATGCCCAGTTGCGGCGCCAGCAGCGCGGCAACTTCGGCGGGCTTGGCGTTGGCCCATTGGCTGACCTTGCCCAGTTCGCTGAAGAAGGTCTTCAGCAAGTCGCGGTGCTGGTCGGCGAAGGTGGCGGTGGACAGGTAGAAGGTGCGGTTGTTGGTCAGCCCGCTGCCATCGCGCAGGTTCTTCAGCCCCGGCTGGCTTTCGGCCGCTGCAAGGAACGGGTCCCACAGGGTCACGGCCTGCACGCTGCCCGATTGCAGGGCGGCGACGGCATCGGCGGCGTTGTTGACATAGGCCGGGGTGATGTCCTGATAGCTCAGGCCGGCCTGCTCCAGGGCTACCGCCAGCAAGTATTGGGCGTTCCATCCGCGGCCGGTAGCCACGCGCTTGCCTTTGAGGTCCTGCACCGCGGTGAGGTGATCCTGTTCGCGCACCACCAGGCCGATGCCGCGTGGGTAGGGTTGTTCGGCGGCCAGGTAGACCACCGGCTTGCCGGCGGCCTGGGCGAATACCGATGGCGCGTCGGCAGCGTGGCCCAAGTCGATGGCGCCGGTACTCAGCGCCTCGAGCAGTTGCGGGCCGGCGGCGAATTCGTGCCAGCTGACCTTCACGCCTTGGGGCGCCAGGGCCTTTTCCAGTGCGCCGCTGCCTTTGAGGATGTTGATGCTGTTGAATTTCTGATAACCGATGCGCAGGGTCTTGGTGTCTTCGGCGAAGGCGCTGGACCAGGGCAGCAGGCTGCTGGCGACGGTCGCCAGGAGGCCGCCGACGAGCAGGCGGCGAAGGGGGGAGAAGGGCATGGGCGTCGCTCCTTGAACAGGGTGGGAAACGGTGTACCCAGCCTAAGGAGGTGGCGTTTGGCTTTCAATTTTTTAATTCCATTTGGTTAGATTGTTTTGTTCTTTTTATATCCTTTTGTGTTTGTGTCGTCTGATGACGACATTTTCGCATCCTCTTGCTAGGATTCGGGCCATTCAAAAGGAGCCCCGTTCATGCCCATCCTGCGCCGGCGCAGCACCCGTATCGCCCTGACTGCCACCACTGGCCTGGTGGCCGCCACCCTGGGTTTTTTCGCCTGGCAATCGTTCTACCCGGTGCAGGCCGCCAGTGGCTGGCATGTCGAGGTGCTGCACCGCGATGTGACCAAGGCTGCTTCGCTGCTGCCCCAGGCTGACGGCAGCCTGCTGGTCAGCCGCGAGCTGGATGACGGCAAAGGCAGCATTCTCAAGATCACCGCCAGCGGCGACCGCGTGGTACTGATCGACAACCTGTCCAAGCCCGACGGCATGGTCGCGGCACAAGGTGGCTGGGTGTTCAGCCAGGAAGGCGGCCAGGCGCCGGTCAGCCTGTCCCGCGATGGCCAGGTCATCCACCTGTTCGATGGCAACAGTGTGCAGGGGCTGTGGAACGATAGCGATCACCTGTACGCCATCGAAGACCGCAAGGGCAATGGGCGCCTGATGCGTTATGACTGGGCCAGCGGCCAGCTCGAGGTGCTGCGCTCGGGGTTGACCGAAACCGAAGGCCTGACCCGTTGCGCCGACGGCCGCCTGTTGTACACCGAGAAAGGCACCGGCATCGTTCGTGCGTTGTCCGACGACGGTAAAGACCCGGTGGTGATCGAAGGCCTGCGTCATCCCACCTTCCTGATGTGCGATCAGCGCGGGCTGTGGATCAGCGAGGACAACACCCACCGCGCACGCCTGTTGCGGGTGGATGCCAATGGCACCCAGCACGTGGTCCTGACCTTCCTCAAGGCACCGCAGTCGATCATCGCCGATGGCAAGGGTGGCTACCTGCTCGCCGAAGGCGGGCGCAATCGCGTACTGCAGCTGACCCCGCCAGCTGACGAGGCCACTGCCCAGCGCTAACCGGGCAGGTGGCGCTCGCGTCCTGGCAACAGGCCCAGCACCAGCAGGCAGCCAAGCAGGCTCACCGCGCCGACCCAGCCAAAGGCGTACACCACCTTGAGCACCACCAGGAATGAAAAGCCCCGGGCGATGGCCAGTAAAGGCTACCCAGCAACCATCAGCAACGACTGCGGCACCGGGCTTTGCGGATGCTGCGGCTCCTGCAGGCTCAGCAACCTGAATCCCGCCATGTCCAAAGCATTCAGCCAGCTGGCCAAGGTCCGGAAATACCACGGCATCGGCCGCCATTCCCCGGCAAAACCCGCAAACGACTCCTCACGCCAGCCGTCCTGATAATCCCCGCCCGCCACGCTCCAGGGGTGCAGGGTCTGGATCACCAGCACGCCAGCGGGCGTCAGCAGTGCCTTCATGGCCGTCAGCAACGGGATGATGTCCTGGTGCAGCAGGGCGAAATTGGCGCAGATCAGCTCATAGTCGCTGCCGATATTCACCTCACCTGCGGCCAGCTGCGCATAGCTGGCCTGGTGCACGTGCGGCGAGCCTGCGGCCCGCGAAGCCTCGACCAGCGCGGCGTCGCCGTCCACGCCGGTCACCTCGATGCCGCGATCGGCCAGCGCCCGCAGCAACCAGCCTTCGCCGCAGCCGAGGTCCAGTACCCGCTCTGGCTGGCGACCGAGGATCGCCAGCAGGATCGCCTGGTCGGTGACCTGCCGGCGGCTCTCGATGGCGCCGCCACGTACCGCGTCTATCCAGGCCCTGGCGTTGTGCTGCCAGCTGTGCAGCAGGGCGTCTTCGGGAGTGGGCATGTCGGGGTTCCTGAGCAGTGGCGCTGCTCAAGCATAGGCGTTCGCCGACGTCTTGTCCGAGGGGGCCCGGGCCGGAGCCTGAAGCGACTCGCGTCCGTAGAAGCCAAGCGCGGTGGCCCAGGTGGTCAGCCACACGAAAATCCCGGCCCAGAAGGTATGCGACATGTAGTGCCAGCCTTGCAGCACGCGGGTGGTGCCGTAGACGAAGCCGATCAGCAGAATGGCCACCAGCAGCTTGCGCGCATGCTGCCAGCGGTAACGCAGCGCCACGAAGTACAGCGCCAGCAGGGTGAAACCGCTGGAGGCGTGGCCGCCCGGCCAGCAACGACCCTCACCCGCCTTGCTCAACCAGCGGAAGTTCTCGTACCACTCCACGTGCGCCTCAGGGCCGCCGTAGAGGGTGGTTTCCACCGGGCAATACACGCTGGTGTGGCTTTTCAGGTAATGGATGACCGTGGTGCTCAGGGCAAACGCCACCACCACGAACAGGAAGTCGCGGCGATGACGGCTGGTAAAGCGCAGCATCGGGCTGATTCTGGCGGCATTCAGGCCGCGGGTGATCAGTGCGTCGGGGTGGTTCGCCAGGCGGGGCCAGATGAACGACAGCAGCGAGCCGATGATCGCCGCCTCGCCGGTCCAGTTCGGCAGGATGCGCGGCCATTTGTGGGTCACTTTTTCGAACAGCTGGTCATGCAGCAGCGGGAACTGCCCGCTGACCGGGTCGAGCAGCAGGTTGCTGATCCAGCGGTCCAGCGTGGTGAGGTCGAACAGCAGGAACGTGACCGCGGCCAGCAACAGCGGCAATAGCAGGTTGTTGACGTAGAACGTGGCGCGTGAAGAAACGGGCATGCTTACTTCCCTGTGCTGCTGTTGAGTGTCTGCCATTGGTTGGCGTTGAGTTGCCCGAGCAGGTGGGCCTTGCCGTTGCTGTCTTTGCTGATGAACAGTGCACTGGCATAGCCGGCAACGCGTTCGCCGCCCGCCACGCCCAGCTGCCGTTCGAGGTGGTCGATGCAGCCGCTGTGGGTGACCAGCACCAGGTTGTGGCCCTCGCGCTTGTGCGCCAGGGCGGTGTTGGCAAAGGTACTGTCGCAGCGCGCCAGCCAGTCCTGGGTTTCGATGGCCTTGCCGAAGACGAACGAGGCGGTCTGCTGGGTGCGTACTTCCGGGCTGCTGAGGATATCGGCGTTGGCCAGGCCCAGGCGGCGGATACCGTCGCCGACGGTGGCTGCGGCATGGCTGCCATCCACGGTGATGCCGGCAGGGTCACCCAGGCACGCATGGTTCGAACGGTCGCAGCGTTCGGCGTGGCGGACCAGGACAATCACCTCGTCACTGTTCCAGGCGCTGTAGACGCCATGCTCGGTCATCAGCTGGGTGTTGCCCAGGTTGGTGACATGGGTACGAAACAGGTGCCAGAGGCCGAACACCGTCATCGCCAGCAACATCGCCAGCAGCCAGGCAGCGGGCAGCTTGCGGCGTTTCAGGCGCAGGGCGCGCGGGTGTGTTGCAACTACATTTTCCAGCATGCTGCCACTCCGAGGACAAGGCTGGCAGCACCTTAGCCTCGGCTATGTGGCCCGATGGTGAAGCGGATGTGAAAATTGCCTTATCCCTGCCAGCCGCCGCCGAGCGTCTTGTACAAGGTCACCCGGTTGACCTGCTCGGCCAGTTGCAGGCTGATCAGCGACTGTTGCGCGGAATAGAGCGAGCGTTGGGCGTCGAGCACATCGAGGAAACTGTCCGAGCCTTGCTTGTACAGCGCCAGCGACAGGTTGTAGCTGGTCTGGGTGGCATCGGTCAGGTTGCGCTGGGCGTCGAGCCGTTCATTGATGTGGGCGCGTACCGAGAGCGCATCGGCCACTTCGCTGAAGGCGGTCTGCAAGGTCTTTTCATAGGTGGCCACTTCAATTTCGCGAGTGACCTTGGCCGCGTCGAGGCTGGCGCGGTTGCTGCCGGCGTTGAAGATCGGCAGGTTGATCGACGGGGCAAAGCTCCAGGCGCCGCTGCCGCCCTTGAACAGCCCGGACAGCTGGCTGCTGGCACTGCCGCCGCTGGCGGTCAGGGTAACGCTGGGGAAGAACGCCGCCCGGGCGGCACCGATATCGGCGTTGGCTGCCTTCAGTGTGTGCTCGGCAGCCAGCACGTCGGGGCGGCGTTGCAACAGCGTTGACGGCAGGCCTGCTGGCACACTGACCAGCAGCGCGGTATTGCCCTGGCTGTCGTCCGGCAACAACGTGCTGTCCACACGCTGACCGACCAGCAGATCCAACGCGTTGCGGTCCTGCTCGACCTGGCTGGCATAATTCGCCGCATCGGCGCGGGCCGACTCCACGGTGCTGCGGGCCTGGGCCAGGCTCACCCCGGACTCGCCACCCAGGCCGTGGCTCTGCTGTACCAGGGCGTAGGTCTTCTGCTGGCTGGTGTAGGTTTCGTTGGCCAGCTTGAGCAGCTGCTGGTCAGCGGCCAGGGTCATCCACGCACTGGCCACCTCGGCCACCAGGCTGATCTGGGTGCTGCGGCGGGTCTGCTCCAGGGCAAGGTACTGTTCCAGGGCGGCGTCCTTGAGGTTGCCCAGGCGCCCGAACAGGTCCAGCTCGTAACTGCTGACGCCGAGGCCGACGCTGTACTGGCTGCTGACCGAGGTCGTGCCATTGGACAGCGCGCGCTGGCGAGTGCCATCGGCCGTGGCCGACACCGCGGGCAGCAGCGCGGCGCGCTGGATGCGGTATTGCGCCTGCTGGTACTCGACGTTCAGCGCCGCCACCCGCAGGTCGCGGTTGTTGGCCAAGGCCAGGGTTACGGTGTCGCGCAGACGGCTGTCGACGAACAGCGATTGCCAACTGATGTCGGCGCTGGTCGCGCTGTTACCGGTGGTCGTCGGCCACTGCTCGGCCACTGGCGCCGCCGGGCGCTGGTAGTCGGGGGCCAGGTTGACGCAACCGGTCAGGGCCAGCGCCAGCAAGAGGGGGGACAGGCGCATCAGGCTTCTCCTGCAACGGTTGCGGTGGTGCCGGCGCGGCGATCGGCCAGGCGTTGCACCAGCACATAGAACAAAGGAATGAAGAACAGGCCGAGCACGGTGGCGGCCAGCATGCCACCCAGCACGCCGGTACCGATCGCCTGTCGCCCGCCAGCGCCGGCTCCACTGCTCAGCGCCAGCGGCAACACCCCGAGGATGAACGCCAGCGAAGTCATCAGCACTGGGCGCAGGCGGATGCGCACGGCCTCCAGGGTGGCGTCGAGCAAGTCCTGGCCGCGCGCGTAACCTTCCTTGGCGAACTCGACGATCAGGATCGCGTTCTTCGCCGCCAGCCCCACGGTGGTCAGCAGGCCGACCTGGAAGTACACGTCGTTGGCCAGCCCGCGCATGCCGGTCAGCAGCAGTGCGCCAAGGATGCCCACCGGCACCACCAGCATCACGGCAAACGGCACTGACCAGCTTTCGTACAGGGCAGCCAGGCAGAGGAATACGAACAGGATCGAAATGGCGTACAGCAGCGGTGCCTGGTTGCCGGCCAGGCGCTCCTGATACGACTGCCCGGCCCAGGCGTAGCCGATACCATTGGGCAATTGCGCCATGATCTGCTCGAGCGCAGCCATGGCATCGCCGGAGCTGACACCTGCTGCCGGCTCGCCCACCAGCTCGTACGAGCCGAACCCGTTGAAGCGCTCCAGCAGCGGCGAGGCGGTGCTCCACGAGGTGCTGGTGAAGACCGACAGCGGCACCATGGCGTCGCTGTCGTTGCGCACGTACCAGGCGCCGATGTCCTCGGCCTGCATGCGTTTGTCGGCCTCGCCCTGCAGGTAGACCTTCTTCACCCGCCCGGCGTCGATGAAGTCGTTGACGTAGCTGCCGCCCATCACCGTGCTCAGGGTGGCGTTGATGTCGCTGGCGGCAACGCCCATGGCGCCGGCCTTGCGGTCATCGATGGCGATGTTCAGCTGCGGCGTGTCTTCCAGGCCCTGGGCGCGCACGTTGGCCAGGCGCGGGTCCTTGGCGGCCAGGGCGATGAACTGGTTGCGCGCCTTGAGCAGTTCGGCATGGCCGAGGCCACCCAGGTCCTGCAGCTGCACGTCGAAACCGGAGCTCTGGCCCAGGCCCTGGATGGCCGGCGGGGCGATGACGAAGACGTTGGCGTCGAGGATCGACGACAGCGCCATGTTGGCCCGGCGTGCCACGGCGGCCGCGCTGTGTTCGTCGCCCTGGCGCTCGCGCCAGTCCTTGAGCTTGATGAAGCCGCGCCCTGAGTTCTGCGCGTTGCCGCCATTGCCCAGGCCACGCACGGTCAGGATCGAATCGACTTCCGGCTGCGCGAGCATGTAGTCCTGCACCTGGCGGCTCACGGCCTGCAGGCGCTGGTCGGTGCCGCCGACTGGCAGGGTCATCTGCATCATCAGCATGCCCTGGTCCTCCTCGGGCAGGAACGCTGTCGGCAGCTTCTGGAACATCAGCGCCACGCCGCCGAGCACCAGCGCATACACCAGCAGGCTGCGCAGTGGCCGCGCCAGCACCTTGCCGACGGCACGCTGGTAGCGCTCGGACATGCGCTCGAAATTGCCGTTGAACCAGCCGAAGAAGCCGCGCCGCGTGACGCCGTGGTCGGCCAGCGGCTTGAGCAGGGTGGCGCACAGCGCTGGCGTCAGGCTCATGGCCACCAGCACCGACAGGGCCATGGCCGCGACCAGGGTCACCGAGAACTGCCGGTAGATCACCCCGGTGGAACCGCCGAAGAAGGCCATGGGGATGAACACCGCCGACAGCACCACGGCGATGCCGACCAGCGCACCGCTGATCTCGCCCATCGACTGGCGCGTCGCTTCGCGGGGCGCCAGGCCTCTTTCTGCCATGATGCGCTCGACGTTTTCCACCACGACGATGGCGTCGTCGACCAGCAAGCCAATGGCCAGCACCATGCCGAACATGGTCAGGGTGTTGATCGAGTAGCCAAGCAGTGCCAGCACCCCGAACGTACCGAGCAGTACGACCGGTACGGCGATGGCCGGGATCAGCGTGGCGCGCAGGTTCTGCATGAACAGGTACATGATCAGCACCACCAGGGCGATGGCTTCGAACAGCGTCTTGACCACCTCCTCGATGGATATCCTCACGAACGGCGCGGTGTTGTAGGCCACCTCGCTGCGCAACTGCAGCTTGCTGGGAAAGAACTGCTGCAGCTCGGCCAGCTTGGCCTGCACCGCTTCGGCAACGTCCAGGGCGTTGGCGCCGGTGGCCAGGCTCACCGCCAGGCCACCAGACGGCCGGCCGTTGTGTTCGGCGACCACGTCGTAGCTTTCGCTGCCCAGTTCGACCCGGGCCACGTCGGCCAGGGTCACCACCGCACCGGCGCTGCTGTGCTTGAGTACCACGTCACGGAACTGGGTGGCGGTCTGCAGCTTGCTGCGGGCGTTGATGGTGGCGTTGAGCTGCTGCCCGGCGCGGGCGGGCAGGGCGCCGAGCTGGCCGGCGGAGGTGTCGACGTTCTGTGCCTCCAGCGCGCTGCTCACGTCCGATGGCATCAGCGCATACTGCTTGAGCTTGTCCGGGTCGAGCCAGATGCGCATGGCGTAGCTCGACCCCAGGGTGGTCACCTCGCCGACGCCGCTGACCCGGCTGATCTGGTCGTACAGGGTGCTGGAGATAAAGTCGCTGATGTCGGTGGCGCCGATGTCGGGGTTATCCGACACCAGGGAGACGATGATCAGGAAGTCGCTGGCCGAGTTGTGGATCTCGATGCCTTGCTGCTGCACCGTGTCGGGCAGCCGTGCCTTGGCCTGTTCCAGCTTGGTCTGCACCAGCATCTGTGCGGTATTGATGTCGGTGCCGGCTTCGAAGGTCAGAGTGATCTTGGCGCTGCCCGACGAGCTGCTGCTCGACGACATGTAAGTCAGGCCGTCGAGGCCGGTCATCTGCTGCTCGATGACCTGGGTCACCGAGTCTTCCATGGTCTTGGCCGATGCACCGGTGTAGGTGGCGCTGAGGCTGATCTGCGGCGGGGCGATGTTGGGGTACTGCGCCAGCGGCAGCGTGAAGATGGCCAGGCCACCGCCGAGCATCACCAGGATGGCGATGACCCAGGCGAAGATTGGCCGGTCGATGAAGAAACGTGCCATGTAATACGCCTCAGTGACTGTCGTTGATGGCGGTGAGGGCCTTGTCCTGGCCCTGGGCCTGGATCTGCACCTGCTGGCCGACGCGGACCTTCTGCAGGCCCTGGACGATCACCTGGTCACCGGCCGCCAGGCCCTGGCTGACCCACCAGCGGTTGTCCACCGCACGGGCCAGGGTCAGCTCACGCTGCTGCACCTTGCCATCGACCACCACCAGGGCAGTGGCGCCGCCGCGTTCGTCGCGGCTGACGGCTTGCTGCGGCACCAGGATGGCGTCGCGCTGCACGCCTTCCTGTACGGTGGCCTTGAGGTACATGCCAGGCATCAGTAGGCCGTCGGGGTTCGGCACCACCGCGCGGAAGGTGACACTGCCGGTGCTTTCATCCACGCTCACGCCATTGAAGGTGAGGGTGCCGGCATGGGCATAGGTGCTGCCGTCTTCGAGTTCCAGAGTGATGCGTGTAGCGTCTTTCTGTTCACTGGCGGCGAGCTTGCCGTCGGCCAGCTCGCGTTTGAGGCGCAGCAGCGTGCTGCTGGGCTGGGTGAAGTCGACGTAGATCGGGTCCAGCTGCTGCACGGTGGTCAGGGCGGTGGTCTGCTCGGCGGTGACCAGCGCGCCAGGGGTGACCGACGAGGTGGCAGTGCGGCCATCAATTGGCGCATTGATGCGGGTGTAGTCGAGATTGATCTGCGCCGTGCGCTGCGCGGCCTGGGCCGACAGCAGGCTGGCGCGGGCCTCGAGCAGGGCGGCCTGGGCGCTTTCGTTGTCCTCGGCGCTGATGGCGTCGATCTTCACCAGTTGCGCATCGCGGCTGGCCTTGAGTTGCGCCGCCTTGAGTGTTGCGTTGGCGGAACTGACGGTGGCCTTGGCCTGGGCCAGCGCTGCCTGGTAGGGCTGCGGGTCGATCTGGTAAAGCGCCTGGCCGGCCTTGACCGTGTCACCTTCGTTGAACAGGCGTTGCTGGATGATGCCGCCGACTTGCGGGCGGATCTCGGCAATCAGGTGGGCGCTGGCACGGCCGGGCAGGGTGGTGGTCAAGGCCTGGGCGGCGCTGGTCACTTCATAGACGGCGACCTCTTGCAATGGGGCTACAGGCGCGGCGGTCTCGGCTTCGCGGCAACCACCAATGACCAGCAGCCCGGCACTGAGCAACCAGGCGCGGGCCAGGGGCGAACGGGCAAGCATCAGGGAGTGGAATAACGTAGGCATCGCAGGCTCCGAGCCAGAAGATTTCGATGGCCCAAGCGTGCGCGGCAATTGTGCAGGCAATGTGCAGAAAGCGTGGAGATTGCCCGGCGCGCCTTGCAGCAGCAGGGCCTGCGCGCTTCAATATCGGCAACTCCAATGCGCCGGCGGTGCCATGAAAGTCAGCCTTTCCCGCAAGTTTTTCATCGCCATGCTCGCGGTGTGCGCATTCGCCGTGCTGGGCATGGTGTTCGCCGCCTACTTGAGCCTGAAGTACGGTTTTCTCGGCTACCTCAACCAGCAGGCCGAGGAGCGCATGGAGCGCATCGTGCCTCGGGTCGAGCAGGCCTATGCCCGTAACGGCAGCTGGGACTTCATCCGCCGCGACAAGGACCAGTGGTTCGAGTTGCTGCGCCCCGATGATGCCCGGCCAGACAAGACCTTCGACCCCAGCCTGCTGACCGTCTCCGACCTGACCGGCGCGTTCGTGCGTTTCGCCCTGCTTGATGCCCAGCACCAGCCAATCATCGGTTACCAGGCGGCCAGCAGCGACATGCTGCTGCGGCCGATCCATCACCAGGGCCAGGTGGTCGGCTGGATGGCCCTGGCGCCGTTGCAGTCGGTCACCAGCGTCGGTGACCGGCGTTTCCAGCTCAATCAGCTGCGCTCCAGCTTGTTGATCGGCCTGGCCTGCCTGCTGGCCACGGCAGTGATCGCCTGGTGGTTGAGCCGCGCCCTGCTGCGGCCGATCCGCGAAGTGGCCAGCGCCACCCATCGCCTGGCGGCGGGGGATTACGCGATCCAGCTGCCGGTACGCTCGGCTGACGAAGCCGGGCAACTGGCCGGTGACTTCAACCGCATGGCTGCCACCCTGGCCAGCAACGAGCGCCTGCGCCGCGATTTCATGGCGGACATTTCCCACGAGTTGCGCACGCCGCTGGCGGTGATGCGTGCCGAGCTGGAAGCCATGGAAGACGGTATTCGCCCGCTCGATGGCAATGCCCTGCGCTCGTTGCAAGGCGAGGTGGGGGCGCTGAGCAAACTGGTCGACGACCTGTTCGAGCTGTCCTTGGCCGAGGTCGGCGGCCCTACCTATCGCCGCGAACGCATCGACCTGTGCGTGCTGTTGCCGGTGGTGGCCGAAGCTTTCCAAGCCGGTTTCGCCGAGCGCGGCCTGGCTTTGCGCCTGGAGTTGCCCGACCAGCCGCTGTGGGTGCTGGGCGATGAGTCGCGCCTGGGCCAGTTGTTGCACAATCTGCTGGAAAACAGCCGCCGCTACACCGATGCAGGTGGCCACACGGTACTGCGGGCATTCCAGGACGGCGACCAGGTGCTGGTGCAATGCGAAGACACCGCCCCGGGCGTAGACAGTGCTTCACTGGCGCGCCTGTTCGAGCGCTTCTACCGCGCCGAGCGCTCGCGCAACCGTGCCAGTGGCGGCACCGGCTTGGGCCTGGCAATCTGCCGCGGCATTGCTGAAGTGCACGGTGGCAAGCTGACCGCCAAGGCCTCGACCCTGGGCGGCTTGCTGTTGTCCCTCACCCTCCCGGTTGCCGGAGACCAGGCATGAGCCAGATCCTGCTGGTGGAAGATGAACCCAAGCTCGCCGCCCTGGTGGCCGAATACCTGCGTGCCGGTGGCTACAGCGTCGAGCACCTGGCCGAAGGCCTGGCCGTCATTCCGGCGATCCGCCAGGGCCAGTACGACCTGGTCCTGCTCGACCTGATGCTGCCCGGTCGCGATGGCCTGGACATCTGTCGCGAGCTGCGCGGCTTCAGCCAGATGCCGCTGATCATGATGACCGCCAGGGTCGATGAGATTGACCGCCTGCTGGGCCTGGAACTGGGCGCCGACGACTACATCTGCAAGCCATTCTCCCCGCGCGAGCTGGTCGCGCGGGTCAAGGCGGTGCTGCGCCGCAGCGGCCAGCAGGCGCCGAGCCTGGGGCTGGAACTCGACGCTCGTGCGTTCCAGGCGCGTTACCAGGGCGTGGCGCTGGACCTGACGCCGGTAGAGTTCCGCATGCTGGCGGCGTTGGCGGCACGGCCCGGCCAGGTGCTGTCCCGCGACCAGCTGATGAACCACATCTATCAGGACCACCGGGTAGTGGCCGACCGCACCGTCGACAGCCACGTGAAGAACCTGCGGCGCAAGCTCACTGCAGTCACCCCGAAGCAGGATCCGTTGCGGTCGGTTTATGGGGTGGGTTATAGCCTGGAGTTCGAGTGAGGGCCTGGAGGTTCGCCGTAAGGTTTGCAGCGCCTGGGAGATCGAGCGCCGCGCGGGCGGCGCTCGATCTCCCAGGCGCTGAACGGCTCAAAGCAAACAGCCCTAAGGCTAATTCATTACCCTGACCGTAACGATCAATCCTCCAGCTTGATTGATCCCCCAATCCCGCTCGCCCTACTGTGCTTCCACGACAGCGAACCCGTGGAGTCACCCAATGACCATAACGAAGAATCCACCGCCGCAATGGTCCAGGCGACGCGCCGAGAAGCAGCGCCGCCTGGACCGCGTCCGTCACCTGGCCGACGGTGTGGTGCTGCCCACCGAGCGGATCGTCGAAGCGCTTGAACTGCTGATCGCCCCTGGCGACCGGGTGGTGCTCGAAGGCAACAACCAGAAGCAGGCCGACTTTCTTTCGCGCTCGCTGGCCAAGGCCGACCCTGAGCGCCTGCACGACCTGCACATGATCATGCCCAGTGTCAGCCGCGCCGAGCATCTGGACCTGTTCGAACGCGGTATCGCCCGCAAGCTCGACTTCTCCTTCGCCGGCCCGCAGAGCCTGCGCATCGGCCAGCTGCTGGAAGATGGCCTGCTGGAAGTCGGTGCCATCCACACCTACATCGAGTTGTACTCGCGGCTGCTGGTCGACCTGATTCCCAATGTCACCCTGGTCGCCGGCTTCATGGCCGATCGCGATGGCAACCTGTATACCGGCCCCAGCACCGAAGACACCCCGGCGCTGGTCGAGCCTGCCGCCTTCAGCGACGGCTTGGTGATTGCCCAGGTCAACCAGCTGGTGGACCGCGTCGACGACCTGCCACGGGTGGATATTCCGGCGTCCTGGGTGGACTTCGTGGTGGTCGCCGACCAGCCCTTCTACATCGAGCCGCTGTTCACCCGCGACCCGCGCCACATCAAGCCGGTGCATGTGCTGATGGCGATGATGGCGATCCGTGGCATCTACGAGAAACACCAGGTGCAGTCGCTGAACCACGGCATCGGTTTCAACACCGCCGCCATCGAGCTGATCCTGCCCACCTACGGTGAGTCGCTGGGCCTCAAAGGCAAGATCTGCCGCAACTGGACGCTCAACCCGCACCCGACCCTGATCCCGGCCATCGAGACTGGCTGGGTCGAGAGCGTGCACTGTTTCGGTACCGAGCTGGGCATGGAGGACTACATCGCGCAGCGCCCGGACGTGTTTTTCACCGGCCGCGATGGCTCGCTGCGTTCCAACCGTATGATGTGCCAGCTGGCCGGGCAGTACGCAGTCGACCTGTTCATCGGCGCTACCTTGCAGGTCGATGGCGATGGTCATTCCTCGACCGTCACCCGTGGCCGCCTGGCGGGCTTTGGCGGGGCGCCGAACATGGGCCATGACCCCCGCGGCCGGCGCCACGCAACCCCGGCCTGGCTCGACATGACCGTGCCGGAGACGATGCTTGAGCGTGGTCGCAAGCTGGTGGTGCAGATGGTCGAGACCTATCAGGAAGGCGGCAAACCCACCTTCGTCGAAACCCTCGACGCCGTGGAAGTGGCGAAGAAAGCCGGCATGCCCCTGGCGCCGGTGATGATCTACGGCGACGACGTCACCCACCTGCTCACCGAAGAAGGTATCGCCTACCTGTACAAGGCGCGCAGCCTGGAGGAGCGCCAGCAGATGATCGCCGCCGTGGCCGGGGTCACTGCCATCGGCCTGCGCCACGACCCCAAGGACACCCTACGCCTGCGCCAGCAAGGCCTGATCGCCTTGCCCGAGGACCTCGGCATCCGCCGCACCGACGCCAGCCGCGAGCTGCTCGCCGCGCGCAGCATCGCCGACCTGGTCGAATGGTCTGGCGGCCTCTACAACCCGCCCGCACGGTTCAGGAGCTGGTAAATGACGCCTTACGCGATCCCTGTAGGAGCGGCTTCAGCCGCGATGAGGCCCGCCCGGCAAACCGAGCTCTCCTTGTCTGAGCGCTTGGCCGACCTGGCCACCGAGGCCCTGATCGACGAAGCCGACCTGTCCCCCAAACCCGGCCTGGTCGACCGCCGCAGCAGTGGCGCCCACTCCGACATGACCCTGGCCCTGATGCACGCCTCGGCGCTGGCCCTGTGGCCTTGCCTGCGGCAGATGGCCGAAGCCGCACAGGCCCATGGCGAGATTGGCCGGCCGCTGCGCGCCGAACTGGGCCGCATCGGCCGTGAAGGCGAGCAGGCCATGCTCGCCACCACGGGCGGCATCAACACGCACCGCGGCGCGATCTGGGCCCTCGGCCTGCTGGTGGCCGCGCAAGCGCTCGATGCCAAGGCCGATCCCCAGGCGGTTGCCGCCCGTGCCGGCCGTATCGCCCTGATCGACGACCCAGCCGCTATCGCGCAAGACAGCCACGGCACCCAGGTCCGCCACCGCTACGGCGCCAGCGGTGCCCGCGAACAGGCCCAGCAAGGTTTCCCGGCCGTGCTCGAACATGGCCTGCCACAACTGCGCCGCAGCCGCGCCAACGGTGCCAGCGAAAGCCACGCCCGGCTGGATGCCTTGCTGGCGATCATGGCCGCACTCAGTGACACCTGCGTGCTCTGGCGCGCCGGCCTGCAAGGCCTGCAAACCCTGCAGGCAGGCGCTCGTGCGGTGCTGCAAGCGGGTGGCTGCGCCAGCCTCGATGGCCGCCGTCAGCTGCGCCTGCTGGACGCACAACTGCTGCAACTGAATGCCTCACCTGGCGGCGCCGCCGATCTGTTGGCCGCCTGCCTGTTCCTCGACAAAGCCGGGAGCCTGTGAAATGGAAACCCTGAACTTTCAATTCCCCGCCGCCGAGCCTGGCCGTGGCCGCACCTTGGTCGGCTGCGTCAGTTCCGGCGATCTGGAAGTGCTGATCGAGCCCGGCAGCGCCGGGTGCCTGGAGATCCAGGTGGTTACCTCGGTCAACGGCAGCAGCGCACGCTGGCAGCAGCTGTTCCAGCGCCTGTTCGATGGCCGCACGCTGCCTGCGGTGAAGATCGACATCCACGACTTCGGCGCCACTCCTGGTGTGGTGCGACTGCGCCTGGAGCAAGGTTTCGAGGAGATTGCCCATGACTGACATCGCCCGCCTGCTGCAAAGCCGCAGCTTCGTCGAACTCGGCGCTCGCCAGCGCGCCCGTGCCTTGCTCGATGCTGGCAGCTGCCGTGAACTGCTCGGCCCGTTCGACCGCCTGATGTCGCCGTGGCTGCCACGCCAGGGTATCGTGCCCCAGGCCGACGACGGCGTGGTCATCGCCAAGGGCCTGCTCAATGGCCGCAATACGGTAATCGCCGCCATCGAAGGCGCGTTCCAGGGCGGCAGCATGGGCGAGGTCGGCGGTGCCAAGATTGCCGGCGCCCTGGAGCTGGCCATCGAGGACAACCGCAATGGCATCCCAACCTGTGCCGTGCTGCTGCTGGAGACCGGTGGCGTGCGCCTGCAAGAGGCCAACCTTGGCCTGGCGGCCATTGCCGAGATACAGGCGGCGATTGTCGAATTGCGCGCCCACCAGCCGGTGATCGGCGTAGTCGCAGGCTCGGTCGGTTGCTTCGGTGGCATGTCCATCGCGGCCGGCCTGTGCAGCCACCTGTTGGTGACCCGCGAAGCACGCCTGGGCCTCAATGGGCCACAAGTGATCGAGCAGGAGGCCGGTATCGCCGAGTACGACGCCAAGGACCGCCCGTTCATCTGGAGCCTGACCGGAGGCGAACAACGTCACGCCAGCGGCCTGGTGGACGCGTACGTGGCAGATGACGTCGACAGCATCCGCCAGCACTTGCTGCAACTGCTGGACACGCCATCGGCCAACCGCGCCGGCCGCCACGCCTGGTACCTGGAGCGCCTGGCCAGCCTGGGCGCCGACTGCCCGCAACTGGACGCCGCTACCGTGCGCGCCCTCTACCAAGGAGATGCCCCATGAACCGTGCCCTGAACTGGCTGCCGGGCTTGGCCGGTGGCGAAACGATGCCGGGCTATCCTGCTTCGCTGCGGGTGATCGATGGCGAACTGGACAACCGCCTGGCGCGCTTCATTGCCGTGGTACCCGACGCGCACAATCCGTTCCCACGGGCACGGGCCGGCGAAGTCGGCCTGCTCGAAGGCTGGGGCCTGGCCAAGGCGGTGAGCGAGGCGGTCGAGCTGGACCGCGACGGCGAGAAACGGGCCATCGTCGCTGTCATCGATGTGCCGAGCCAGGCCTATGGCCGTCGCGAGGAAGCCCTGGGCATTCACCAGGCACTGGCCGCCGCCGTGCAGGCTTATGCCCAGGCGCGCCTGGCCGGGCACCCGGTGATTGGCCTGCTGGTCGGCAAGGCTATGTCCGGTGCCTTCCTGGCCCACGGCTACCAGGCACAACGGCTGATCGCCCTGGATGACAGCGGGGTGATGGTGCATGCCATGGGCAAGGCGGCCGCAGCGCGGATCACCCTGCGCAGCGTCGAACAGCTGGAGGCGCTGGCAGCCGAGGTGCCGCCGATGGCCTATGACCTTGCCAGCTACGCCTCGCTGGGCCTGCTTTGGCGACGCTTGCAGGTCGAGAGCGCCGACACGCCGAGTGCCGCCGACATTGCCCAGGTACGCGCCTGTCTGGGCGAGGCTGTGCGAGATATCGGCCATTCGACTGACCTCAAGTCACGCCTGGACGGTGAACACCGCAGCGCCTCGCGCGACGTGCGCGCCCGCCTGCGCAGCCAGTGGCAGGAGGCCTGAGATGAACCTGCCGCAGCCACATGACCTGCTCTGGGGCATGCCCCCGGCCGACCTGCCTGCCGACGCGCCTGCCTGGGCTGTTCAGGCATTGGCAGCCGGGCAGCCGGTGGTGGTGCGGCGTGCCGCCTGCGCCAGCGGCTGGGTGGCGGTGGGTGTGCGCGGACAGGGGCGTGAGCAGCGCCTGGGTGTGCAGATGCGCGTGCGCGATATCCAGCGGCAGCTAAGCCCCGAGGCATTGCGCTGGGCGGGGCAGAGCCCCTGGCCAGCCTTGCGGGCGCTGGTCTCGGTGGCACCCGTGCTCGATGCCTGCGGGCTGGTCTGGGGGCCGACGGGAGGCGTCGGTTACCAGTTGGCCACCGGCTGCAATGTCGTGCATGGCGACAGTGACCTCGATCTGCTGGTGCGCACGCCACAGTTCATGGCCCGGGCCAAGGCGCGCGAGTTGCTGGATATTCTCGATTGCGGCCCGTGCCGTATCGATGTGCAACTGCAGACGCCAGCCGGTGCCGTGGCCCTGCGCGAGTGGGCTGGCCTGGCGCGCCGGGTGTTGCTGAAATCAGCCCAGGGCGCACGCCTGGTAGCCGACCCATGGGATGCGCTGGAGTGTGCAGCGTGAGCAGTCTGTTCGCCTTCCCTGGCCAGGGAGCGCAACAGGCAGGCATGCTGCAGCGCCTGCCCGAGGGCGCCACGCTGCTGCTGGAGGAGGCCAATGATGCGCTGGGTGAACAGGTCGCGGCGCTCGACAGCAATCAGGCGTTGCAGTCGACCCGTGCCGTGCAGCTCTGCCTGCTGCTGGCCGGGGTGGCCTGGGCGCGCTGGCTGCTGCAGCGCAGCCCGGCACCGGACTATGTGGCCGGCCTGTCCATCGGTGCTTATCCCGCTGCCGTGACGGCTGGGGCACTGCAGTTTGCCGATGCGGTGCGCCTGGTGGCCCTGCGTGGCGAGCTGATGCAACGGGCCTACCCACAGGGTTACGGCATGACCGCCCTCAGCGGCCTCGACTTGAGCAGTGTCGAACGTTTGCTGGAGGAAGTGGGCGGCGAGGTGTACCTGGCCAACCTCAACAGCGACAACCAGATCGTCATCGCCGGCAGCGACACCGCCATGGCCGAGGTCGCCGCCAGGGCTCGTGGGCGTGGTCAGGGCGTGGCCCGGCGCCTGGCGGTGAGCGTGCCGTCCCACTGCGCATTGCTCGACGGTCCGGCTGCCGAGCTGGCGGGTGCGTTCGCCAGCGTCGAGCTGCGGCGCCCGAGCATTACCTACCTGAGTGGCAGCAGTGCGCGGCCGATCTTCGATCCACAGCGCCTGCGCGATGACCTGGCCGGCAACATGGCCCGGCTGGTCGACTGGCGTGCCACGTTGCGCAACGCCTATGAACGCGGCGTGCGTCTGCACCTGGAAATGCCGCCGGGCAGCGTGCTCAGCGGCCTGGCCCGCCCGGTGTTCGAACAGGGCAGGGTGGTTGCCCTCCAAGCCACCCGCTGGGATACCGTCGACGCGCTGTTGCGCCAGGAGGTGGCCGACAACCGATGACGGCGCTGCAATTCGAAGAACAACAACAAGCAACTTCGACTCAAGCTGAGGACAACAACAATGATCATCTATGGTGTGGCTCTGCTGGCGGTGTGCACGCTGGCCGGCGTTATCGTCGGCGACTTCCTGGGCGTGCTGCTGGGTGTCAAATCCAATGTGGGCGGGGTCGGCATCGCCATGATCCTGCTGATCTGCGCACGGCTGTACATGCACCGCAATGGTGGCATGAGCAAGGAGTGCGAGTTCGGCGTCGGCTTCTGGGGCGCCATGTACATCCCGGTGGTGGTGGCCATGGCCGCCCAGCAGAACGTGGTCACCGCCCTGCACGGCGGGCCGGTGGCGCTGCTGGCGGCGATCGGTGCGGTGCTGGTGTGTGGACTGACCATTGCCGTGATCAGCCGCAGCCATCGCGGCGAACCCTTGCCGGCGCCCGATGCGCCCGAAGTTGCCAACTCGCAGGCCGCCCCTGCAGGAGGGCGCTGATCATGTGGCCAATCATTGACAATGCCCTGGAACACAACGGCCTGATCACTGCCTTTGCGGTGGTCGGGGGGATCATGTGGTTGTCGGTGCTGCTGTCGAAATACCTGACGTTTGGCCGTGTGCACGGCTCGGCCATCGCCATCGTCATCGGCCTGGTGCTGGCCTGGGTTGGAGGTACCGTGACCGGTGGGCAGAAGGGCCTGGCGGATATGGCGCTGTTCTCCGGTATCGGCTTGATGGGCGGGGCCATGCTGCGCGACTTCGCCATCGTCGCCACGGCCTTCGAAGTGCAGGCCACCGAGGCGCGCAAGGCCGGGTTGATTGGTGCGGTATCGCTGCTGCTGGGTACGGTGCTGCCGTTTATCGTCGGTTGCGCGGTGGCCTATGCCTTTGGCTACCGGGATGCGGTGAGCATGACCACCATCGGCGCCGGGGCGGTGACCTACATCGTCGGGCCGGTGACGGGCGCGGCGCTGGGGGCGAGTTCGGATGTGGTGGCGCTGTCGATTGCCACCGGGTTGATCAAGGCGATTCTGGTGATGGTGTTCACCCCGGTGTCGGCCCGGCTGCTGGCGTTGGACAACCCGCGCTCGGCGATGGTGTTTGGTGGGTTGGCGGGGACTGTGTCGGGTGTGACAGCGGGGCTCGCGGCTACTGACCGGCGCTTGGTGCCCTACGGTGCGCTGACTGCCACCTTCCATACCGGATTGGGGTGTTTGATGGGGCCCTCGATTCTGTACTTTTGCGTGCGGGGATTGGTAGGTTGAAGATCAGGGGCCGTTCTACGGTCCCTGTTGGCTCACTCAGCGAGACACTGGCGTTGATTCACGTATTTGGGGCACTACCAGTCCAAGAGCATCGGGGCGACGATCAGACTGGACTCGGTGCCCCTGATCAGAGAGCAACATTTCGAGACGGGCAATGAGTTGTTCAGGTTGCACTTGATTATTGCGACCACCAATCTCTACATGTAGATGTTCGGCGCGTGGTGGCGTACCAGGTGTTTCTGGTGAACCTAGTAGTTCCGGATTTGGGCTTGAGGCGTTGGACCCCAATGAGCTCGGGGGGCTGGTTCGAACACTTCCTCCAAGGCTTGGGTTCGCACCAGCGCCGCGTCCTCTTTGCCAGTCTGGTTGTGGGCTCGAGCTTAAGCTACGAGTCCGCGCTCGACTGGGCGTTACGCTCCCACTTCGAATCGGGCTCGGGGGCAGGCTACGACTCAGCTGTTGAGGAGAATAATTAGGCAAGCGAGACGGCATGTGGCCATCCGGATCACGATAATTAACAGGATCCCCGGCACAATAGGCATAGGCATTCAGCCCGCCGCTTGCAAAGGGGCTAACGCTGTCGGGAGAGTTGAAACGCATCAATTCGGCACTGTACAGCCGATATCCCTGACCCAGAAAATAGTAATTCGCCCAGGTTTCCATGCGTTCGCCGTTGAATCTCAAGAGTGACGGTCCCCTTCCGTCAACCGAGTCAGATCCATAGCAGGTGTACCTCAGCATGCGGTCCAGCAACTGGAGCGGGCTAGAGGATAAGTGCTTTGAGGTCGTAAACCACCGTGAGTAATGCTCCAATACCAGGCAAGAGCATGTCTTCCCGCGAAGTATGCCGCCACTGGCAGAACTGACAGGTTGGGCAGTATCAGGCCTCGCGGCTGTACATCCGGCATTCAGCCAACAATGCCAGCAGATTCGGCTCCCGCTCCCGGGCCTTGAGAAACACCACGCCGATATGCTGCTGCAATCGATACCGCGCCTGCAGCGCAATCAGCTTCACGCGGTTCTCATAGACCGCTGCGATCCGCCCTGGCAGCAGGGCAAACCCCACCCCCGAACTGACCATGCTCAGCAGTGTAAAGATGTCGTTCACCTGCATCGCCACCTTCGGCTCGAATCCGGCCTGCTGGAACACCCGTGCGCCGTCACGGTGGGTGGCGAAGCCCTGGGTCAGGGTGATGAAGGTGGAGTCGGCGAGGTCTGCCAAGTCCACTTCCTGCTGCTCGGCGAACGGTGAATCGGTTGGCACGGCGAGGAAGATGTCGTCGGAGAACAGCGGCAGTTGCTCGCAGGCCGGGTCTGCCACGCTTTCGTCCAGCGACACCAGGATCGCTTCTAGCTCGTGGTTTTTCAGGCGTTGCAGCAGGTCTATGTTCGAGCCGAGTGTGAGGTCGATGTTCAGCTCGCTGCGCCGCAGCTTCAGGCCCATCACCAGCTTTGGCACGGTCTTCACGGTCAGCGAATACAGCGCGCCAAGGCGGAAGCGCTCGGCGTAGAAACCGGCGGCCTCGCGGGTCTGGCGCACCATCTGCTCGGCGTCCTGAATCAGTTGGCGGGCTTTCTTCTCCAGCACGTAGGCGCTTTCCAGCGGGATCAGCTGGCGGCCTTCGTGCTTGAACAGCGGGCAGCGCAGGGCGCTTTCCAGGGAGTGGATGGCGCGGTGCACGCTGACGGCGCTGGTGGACAGCTCGGCGGCGGCGCGGCCGAGGTTGCCGCTGCGCATGAAGGCGAGGAAGGTCTCGAGCTTTTTCAGGGTCAGTTCTTCGTCGATCAGCATGCACAGGGGCCCGCAGGAAGGGAGCCGCTGATCATGCCACAGCCGCATGCCTCATGGCGGTGTCAGGTTGCTTGCCAGCAAGCGTGCCCGGCGCAGTTGCGCAAGGTTGCGCGAGCCGGTGCAGAAGCAGGCGATGCGCAACTGGCGCAGGAGAACATCGAAATGCTCCACCACTGCCTGGGTGGAGATCATCGCTGCACTCAGTACATGGGCTGCCTGGCCCACCAGGTCGGCACCGAGGCGAATGGCCTTGGCGGCATCGACGCCGTTGGCCACGCCGCCGGAGGCGATCAGGCCGATTTCCGGCACGGCACGGCGTACCGCCAGCAGGCACTGGGCGGTCGGGATGCCCCAGTCGGCAAACGCCAGGGCGACCTCGCGCTCGGCGGCGTTGCCGGCGCGCTCGGCTTCTACGGCTGCCCAGCTGGTGCCGCCTGCACCGGCGACATCGACCATGGCTACACCTGCGTCACACAGCATGCGCGCCACGCTGGGTGAAATGCCTGCGCCGACTTCCTTGGCGATCACTGGCGTGGGCAGTTGGGAGGTCAGGGTTTCGATGCGTTCGAGTACGCCGCGCCAGTCACGGTCGCCTTCAGGCTGTACGGCTTCCTGCAGGGGGTTCAGGTGGATGATCAGGGCATTGGCCTGCAGGGTGTCGATTGCGCGGCGCGCCAGGTCCAGGCCGTCGGCCTCTCGCAACTGGGCGGCGCCGAGGTTGGCCAGTAGCGGCACATCCGGTGCCAGGCGGCGTAGCTCGCCGGTCAGGCCTTGGTCCTGGTTGCTGCGCAGGCTCACACGCTGCGAGCCGACGCCCATGGCGATGCCCAGTGCCTGGGCGGCTTCGGCGAGGTGCTGGTTGATGAAGCGTGCGCGTTCGGCGCCACCGGTCATGGAACTGATCAGCAGCGGGGCGCGTAGGGCACAGCCGAACAGCTCGGTGCTCAGGTCGACGTCGTCCAGGGCCATTTCGGGTAATGCGCAGTGCTCGAAGCGCAGCGCCGACCAGCCGGGGTCTACGGCGTGCGTGGGGGTGCCGGTCAGCACGATGTCCAGGTGATCGTCCTTGCGTTGGCTTAGCGGGGTTTTCTTCATGCCGGCTCCGTTTTGAAGGGGGCAGCAGGGATACAACATATATAGATAAGTTGAAAATTGGCACAGCATCAGGCATTGGCGTGTGCCGCTGGTTCCTTTCCATGGATGCTTGGTTTGTGATTGTGTGAGGGCTGGCAGGTGTTCGCCGGTAGTCTTGCAGTGCCTTTGAGATCGAGCGCCGCCCGCGCGGCGCATCGCGAGCTTCGCTCGCTCCTACGTTTGTTTTTGGCCAATAATGCCTGTGACACGCGCGCGACCGCCTTGTTTGTACGACGCGATATCGAGACATGCGCCAAGGGATTCGCGCGAAAATCCCACAGGTTAACTGGCCCGAAACAAACGTAGGAGCGAGCAAAGCTCGCGATGCGCCGCGCGGGCGGCGCGCGATCTGACAGGCGCTGCAAGGTTTTCGGCGGGCACCAGTTGACCCCCCGCCCACCCCCGCGTAGCCTTGCGACTTCGAGGTTCTTCGGCCCTGCCGAAGCTAAGACGGGAACGCGGTACAAGCCGCGGCTGCCCCCGCAACTGTAAGCACCGACAATGGATCGACACAGCCACTGCGCCGCGCGCGGGAAGGCGTCATCCCGCCAGTTTCTTGCTGCCAAGAGCTGGAGCGGTGCAAGCCAGGAGACCTGCCTCGAGCCGAATTCGACTTTCAACCGGGCGGGGTGATCCGGTGGCGAACAAGCCCGGCCGGCCTGGCCTGCGGCTTTCGTCCCGTGTGCCCGCGCCAACCTGCCAAGGGCAACGCGACATGAAAACACTGGCCAAGCTCCCCGTCACCATCGTTACCGGCTTCCTCGGCTCGGGCAAGACCACCTTGCTCCGCCACATGCTCGACAACGCCCAGGGCCGCCGCATCGCGGTCATCGTCAACGAATTCGGCGAGCTTGGCATCGACGGCGAAATCCTCAAGCAATGCAGCATCGGCTGCACCGAGGAAGAAGCCAGCGGCCGCGTCTATGAATTGGCCAACGGCTGCCTGTGCTGCACCGTGCAGGAAGAGTTCTTCCCGGTAATGCGCGAACTGGTCGCACGCCGCGGCGACCTCGATCACATCCTCATCGAAACCAGCGGCCTGGCATTGCCCAAGCCCCTGGTTCAAGCCTTCCAGTGGCCGGAAATCCGCAACGCCTGCACCGTTGACGCGGTGATCACCGTGGTCGACAGCCCGGCCGTGGCAGCCGGCACCTTCGCCGCCTACCCGGACCAGGTCGACGCCCAACGCAAGCTTGACCCCAACCTGGACCACGAATCGCCGCTGCACGAACTGTTCGCTGACCAGCTGGCCAGCGCCGACCTGGTGGTGCTGAACAAGGCCGACCTGATCGACGCCGAAGGCCTGGCCAAGGTCCGTGCCGAAGTGGCCGAGGAGCTGCCACCGGCGGTCAAGGTGATCGAAGCCAGCAGCGGCCGGCTGCCGCTGGAAGTACTGCTGGGCGTGGGCGCGGAGTCCGAGGCGCACATCGATGGCCGTCGTACTCACCACGATTCCCACCATGACGGCGATGATCACGACGATCACGACCACGACGCCTTCGACTCGATCTCCATCGACCTGCCCGAAGCCGACGAAAGCCTGCTGCTCGATGCCCTGACCCAGCTGGTGGTGGAGTTCGGCATCCTGCGCGCCAAGGGCTTCGCGGCCATCCCCGGCAAGCCGATGCGCCTGCTGGTGCAGGGCGTGGGTACCCGTTTCGACAAGCACTTCGACCGTGCCTGGCGCGCCGACGAGCCACGCATCACCCGTCTGGTGCTGATTGGCCAGGACCTCGACGCCACGCAACTGGAAGCGCGCCTGCGCCAGGCCCTGGGCGCCTGACCCATGCACCTGCTGCGGACCCAGCCCGGCGGCTTCGTGCCGGACGACAGCATCGCCGACCTCGGCCAGACACCCGCCGACCTGGTGATTCTCTGCAGCGGCGACTCGCACCTGGCATTGCTCGCCGAAACCGCCGAGCAACTGCCGGACGATTTCCCCAGCCTGCGCCTGGCCAACCCGATGCAAGTGCAGAACCATGCCTCGGTCGACCTGTATGTCGACGAGGTCCTGTGCCATGCCAAGGTGATCCTGGTGTCGCTGCACGGCGGTGTCGGTTACTGGCGCTATGGCGTCGAACAACTGGTCGAGCTGGCGGCACGGGGCGTGCAGCTGATTCTGGTCCCCGGCGATGACCGCCCGGACCCTGAGCTGACCGGTCTCGGGACAGTCACCGGCGAGCCGGCAGAGCGCCTCTGGCACTACCTGCGCCAGGGCGGCAAGAGCAACGCTGTCAACCTGTTCAAATGCCTGGCCAGCCAGTGGCTGGGGCGCGATTACCGTTGGGACGAACCGCAGCCTTTGCCGCGGACTTCGGTGTATCACCCGCGCAAACCCAGTGCGCTGCTAGAGGACTGGTACAGCCAGTGGAACCCCGAACACCCGGTGGCGCCATTGCTGTTCTATCGTTCCCACCTGCAGGCCGCCAACACCGCCTTCATCGACGTGTTCTGCGAGCGCTTGCAGGCCGCCGGCCTCAACCCGCTGCCCATCGCAGTGGCCAGCCTCAAGGAAAGCGCCTGCCTGGAGCAAGTCGAGGCCTGGCTGGACGAAGTGGGCGCAGAGGTGTTGATCAACACCACAGGGTTTGCCCTGTCCAGTCCGGAACGCCCCAACCTGCGTCCGTTCCGCCGTGACATCCCGGTGTTGCAGGCCATCTGCGCACAGGACAACCAACCCGGATGGGAGGCCAGCGAGCAGGGCCTCGGTGCCCGCGACCTGGCCATGCACATCGCCTTGCCGGAGCTGGACGGGCGAATCATCACCCGCCCGGTGAGTTTCAAGGACATGGCCTGGCGCAGCGAGCGCAGCCAGTCCGACGTGGTCTGCTACCGCGCGCACCCCGAGCGCATGGACTTCGTCGCCGAGCTGGCACGGCGCTGGGTCGAACTGGCGCGCCTGCCCAATGGGCAAAAGCGCGTGGCTCTGGTGCTGGCCAACTACCCGACCCGCGATGGCCGCATTGGCAATGGCGTCGGCCTGGACACCCCGGCTGCCGCACTGAACATCCTCAAGGCACTGCAGGCTGAGGGCTATCCGCTCGCGGAGCTGCCAGGCAGCGGCACACAACTGATTCACCAACTGCTCGGCGGCGTCACCAACGACCTCGAGCACCTCGACCAGCGCCCCTGCGCCCAGAGCCTGAGCCTGCCGGACTACCGGGCAGCGTTCGAGCGCCTGCCCGAGGCCAACCGCCAGGCCGTGCTGGAGCGGTGGGGGCCGCCCGAGCAGGACCCGATGTACCGCGCAGGCCGCCTGATGGTGGCCGGTTTGCGCTTTGGCCTGACCTTCGTTGGCATCCAGCCGGCGCGTGGCTACCAGGTCGACCCCAGCGCGGTGTACCACGACCCGGACCTGGTGCCGCCCCATGGTTACCTGGCGTTTCACTTCTGGCTGCGCCATGCCTTTGCTGCCGATGCCGTCATCCACGTCGGCAAGCACGGCAACCTGGAGTGGCTGCCCGGCAAGGGCGTCGGCCTGTCCGCACAATGCTGGCCGGACGCGCTGCTCGGCCCGCTGCCGAACATCTACCCGTTCATCGTCAACGACCCGGGCGAAGGCGCCCAGGCCAAGCGCCGGACTCAGGCGGTGATCATCGATCACCTGATGCCGCCGCTGACTCGCGCCGAAACCTATGGCCCCCTGCGCCACCTGGAGCAGCTGGCGGACGAATTCTACGAAGCCCAGCTGCTCGACCCGCGGCGCGCACGTGAGCTGCAGCGCGACATTCTGGAGCTGGTCAAGGCCAACCATATCGACCGTGAGTTGCAGCTGGAAGGCCAGCTGGACGATGCCGCCGTCTGGCTGCCGCGCCTGGACACTTACTTGTGCGACCTAAAAGAATCGCAGATTCGTGATGGCCTGCATGTGTTCGGCCAGTCGCCGCAGGCCCGCCTGCGCATCGATACCTTGCTGGCCTTACTGCGCGTGGAGCGTGGCGATGGCCGCGGTGGCAATGCCAGCTTGTTGCGGGCGCTGGCCAAGGCATTGGCGCTGGGCTTCGATCCCCTTGATTGCGACCTCGGTGAGGCCTGGTCAGGGCCACGGCCGGCGCTGCTGCAGGCCGTGAACGACGGCGCGTGGCGCACCTCTGGTGATACCCGCGAGCGCCTTGAGCTGCTTGCGTTGAGCATCATCGAGCAGGCACTGGAGGCGCATGCGCAACTGCCCGAGCAGCCCGAATGGCAACCGGTGCACGAGGTAATAACTGCCCTGCGCGAGCAGGTCGCACCGGACCTGGATGCGTGCGGTGCGGCAGAAATCAATGGGTTGCTTGCCGCGCTGGCCGGGCGTTTCGTACCGGCCGGCCCCAGCGGCGCACCCAGCCGCGGCCGCCTGGACGTATTGCCCACCGGCCGCAACTTCTACACCGTGGATGTGCGCAACCTGCCGACCACCACGGCCTGGCGCCTGGGGTTCGCCTCGGCCAACCTGATCCTCGAACGGCACCTGCAGGACCATGGCGACCATCTGCGCCAGCTGGGCCTGTCGGTGTGGGGCACGGCAACCATGCGCACCGGTGGCGACGACATCGCCCAGGCCATGGCGCTGATGGGCGTGCGCCCGGTGTGGGCCACCGGCAGCCAGCGGGTCGACGACTTCGAGATCCTGCCGCTGAGCCTGCTCGACCGCCCACGGGTGGACGTGACGCTGCGTGTTTCGGGCTTTTTCCGCGATGCCTTCGGCAACCTGATCCGCCTGTTCGATGCGGCGGTGCAGGCCGTGGCGGCACTGGACGAGCCGGACGACCTCAATCCCCTGGCCGCACGGGTGCGCAGCGAATGCGCCAGCCTGCAGGCGCAGGGCGTGGATGCCGAACAGGCGGCGCGCCAGGCGGGTTGGCGGGTGTTCGGGGCCAAACCTGGCGCCTACGGTGCCGGCGTGCAGAACGCCATCGATGGCCGCCTGTGGCACAGCCGAGACGACCTCGCCGAGGTGTACCTCAACCACGGCGGCTACGCCTACGGTGCCAGCGATGAGGGTACCCCGGCGCGCGCCCAGTTCGCCCGGCGCCTGGGCCAGGTGCAGGCGGTGTTGCAGAACCAGGACAACCACGAGCACGACCTGCTCGATTCCAACGATTACTATCAGTTCCAGGGCGGCATGCTGGCAGCATCGGAGACCCTGTCCGGTGGGGCGGTGGCCAGTTACCACGGCGACCACAGCCAGGTCGACCGGCCGCGGATCCGTACCTTGAAGGAAGAGCTCAACCGCGTAATACGTGCCCGTGCCCTGAACCCGAAATGGATCGACGGGGCGAAACGCCATGGCTACAAGGGTGCGTTCGAGCTGGCTGCGACCGTCGACAACCTGTTCGCCTTCGACGCCACCACGCACCTGATCGACGACCATCACTACCAGTCGCTGGCCGATGCCTACGTGCTCGACCCGGCGACCCGCGACTTCATGCGCGAGCACAACCCCGAGGCCCTGCGTGACCTCACCGAACGCCTGCTGGAAGCCCAGCAGCGCGGGCTCTGGGAAGCCCCCGGTGAGTACCGCGAGGCGCTTGAGGAGCAGTTGCTCGACGGCGAGGAACAGGCTTGAAATGAGTGAACCCGTACAATTTCCACTGGCAGCCGTGGTCGGTGCCGAGGACCTCAAACTGGCCCTGTGCCTGACCGCCATCGACCCGAAGATCGGTGGCGTGCTTATCGAAGGCCCACGCGGCATGGCCAAGAGTACCCTGGCTCGCGGCCTGGCCGACTTGCTGGGCGAGGGCCCGTTCGTGACCTTGCCGCTGGGGGCGAGTGAAGAGCGCTTGGTCGGCACGCTAGACCTGAATGCCGCGCTCGGCCAAGGCAAGGCGCAGTTTTCCCCTGGCGTGCTCGCCCACGCCGATGGCGGCGTGCTGTATGTCGATGAAGTCAATCTGCTGCCCGATACCTTGGTCGACCTGTTGCTGGATGTGGCCGCCAGTGGCACCAACCGCATCGAGCGTGACGGTATTTCCCATCGGCACAGTGCCCGTTTCGTCCTCATCGGCACCATGAACCCCGAGGAAGGCGAGTTGCGCCCGCAGCTGCTCGACCGCTTCGGCCTGAATGTGGCGCTCGATGGCCTGCCAGCCCCGGAGGCACGCCAGCAGATCATTCGCCGGCGGTTGGCCTTCGACAGCGACCCGCAGGCGTTCTGCGAGCAGTGGGCCAGCGCCCAGGCGCAACTGCGCGCGCGCTGCCAGGCGGCGCGCCAGAGGCTGGCGGCTATTGCCCTGGACGATCAGGCCCTGGCCTGGATCACCGAGCGTTGTTTCGCCGCCGGCGTCGATGGCCTGCGTGCCGACCTGGTCTGGCTGCGCGCGGCCCGCGCCCATTGCGCCTGGCGCGGTGGCCAGGCGATCGAGGAGGGTGATGTCGACGCCGTCGCCGAATTTGCCTTGCGCCATCGCCGGCGTACCGCGCCCGATGCGCCAGCCACTGCGCCACCCGGCGCAGCGGACGGCAGCGACCGGCAGGGCGAAGGCGGGCAGGGCGATTGGGGCGCGCTGCCCGCGCAGCCTGTCAGCAGCGGTGCAAGGCGAGAGGTGCCGAACTGGGCAAAAAAGCCCTGAGCATCCGCCAACCAGGTTTGAGGGTGGCGGATGCCATGCCCCGTGCCGGAAAACTGGCGGGTGCCAGCCGTGGCCGCGCCCGTGGGGCATCCTCTGGCCGGGTGGCCTGGCTGCCGACCTTGCTCAAGGGGCGCCCGAAGCTGCGCCAGGACCTTTGCTGGCAGCAGCGCCAGGCCCAGGCCAACGAACTATGGCTGGTGATCGTCGACGCCTCGGCTTCTACACGGCGTCATCAGGCCCTGGCGCAGTGCAAGGGCCTGCTGGCCGAATTGTTCGACCAGGCCTATCGGCAACGCGCCCGTCTTGCCCTGCTGACGGCCAGCGGTGGTGCACCGCAATGGCAGCGCCATGGCCTCAAGGCGTCGGCAAGCTTGCAGCCTTGGTTGCAGGCCCTGGGGGCTGGCGGCGGCACGCCTTTGATCGCAGCACTGGAGCAGGCACGGCGCTGGCTGCAGGCCCGGCAGAAAGCCCATCCCCATGAGTTGCAGCGCTGCCTGGTGTTCACCGATGGTCGCCTGCAGCGTTGGCAGGCCGTGCACCCCATGCCATGCGCCACCGTATTGGTGGACATGGAATTGGCGCCAGTTCGCCTGGGCCGGGCACAACAGTTGGCCACGGAACTACAGGCCGACTATCAGCATCTTGAGCAATTCAAGGTAATGGAGTGAGTTAGGCGAAAGGGATAGGCGCGACACTTTGTCGCAATAAGAAAGTTGCCTGGAGGGGGATGAAAAGTTGCTCAAGTGCGTGCCGGGCACGCACTTGCAGGGACGCAGCGATATTACTTCGGCATCGACCAGGGCTGCAGGTCATAACCTTTCTGGCACAGTTCGGCACGTACTTCCTCGATCAGGCTGGCCCATTGTGCAGGGTCCGAATAGATACGCGACGATACTTGTTTGCTGCCGATACGGGTGCTGGTCCGGTCGATCACCGCCAGGCTCAGCTCGCCGGTGCCGTTGGGCGCATCCCAGGCAACGCACTGGAAGGGTTCGAAGGCGTGGTCGGCAATCAGCAGTGCCTCGTTGACACGCAGCGGTGCATTCATGGTTCGGTCTCTCTATGGTCCCAAACATCGAAATTAGGTCCGCGTAACTGCTACGTCGCTTCAGGTGTTATCGCGATCCGCAGCGCGGGGTTACTCGTACTGATGCTCCAAGTTAGGGGTGGAGTCACACAGCGCGTGTAAATTTTTTGCGAGTTACAAATTTTTTTATTTCCCGGCGCCGCTGTGACGCCAATAAATATGAAAAATTCCCGAACGGTGCTGACCGTGCAGAATCCGGCAGACAGACGGTCGTGGGCGGCGTCAAGTTCGTTGCTACTGTTAATTCGGCGCCGCAACTTACTGTTTTCACATAAAAAACCAACAATTGGCGCCAAGGAACGGTCATGCACGAGACTGCCGCCCTGCGTCGCTTGCTCATCGTCGACCCCTGCGACGATTGTCACCGTCTGTTACCCGGCCTGGAGAGCGCCGGCTGGGAGGTTCACAGCTGTAGCCTGGACCAGGCTTTGGAGCACCGTTGTGATATTGGCCTGTTGCGCCTGCAGGCGTCGCACCTGCGCCATCCTGATGCGGTCAAGGACATGATCAAGCGCAGCAACACCGAGTGGATTGCCGTGCTCAACGCCGAGCAGTTGCGCATGCAGAATGTCGGTGATTTTGTCTGCGAGTGGTTTTTCGACTTTCACACCTTGCCGTTCGACTTCTCCCGCGTATTGGTGACGCTGGGGCGGGCGTTCGGCATGGCTCGCCTGCGTGGCAAGGGCGCGGTGAGGGTGGATGGGCTGGAACATGAGCTGCTCGGTGACAGCCGGCCGATCCTGGAATTGCGCAAATTGCTCGGCAAGCTGGCCCCTACGGAGTCCCCCGTGCTGATCCGCGGCGAGAGCGGCACCGGCAAGGAACTGGTGGCGCGCACGTTGCACCGCCAATCACAGCGTAGCGAAATGCCGTTCATCGCCATCAACTGTGGGGCCATACCTGAGAACCTGATCCAGTCCGAGTTGTTCGGGCATGAGAAAGGCGCCTTCACCGGCGCCCATCAGCGCAAGGTAGGGCGGATCGAGGCGGCCCATGGCGGCACCTTGTTCCTTGACGAAATTGGCGACCTGCCCCTGGAGTTGCAGGCCAATTTGCTGCGTTTCCTGCAGGAAAAGCACATCGAGCGGGTAGGGGGGAGCCAGCCGATACCGGTGGATGTGCGGGTACTGGCGGCCACCCATGTGGACCTGGAGAAGGCCATCGAGCATGGGCGTTTTCGCGAAGACTTGTACTACCGGCTCAACGTGCTGCAGGTGGTGACTGCACCGCTGCGCGACCGCCATGGCGACCTGTCGATGCTGGCCAACCACTTTTCGCACTTCTACAGCCTGGAAACAGGTCGCAGGCCGCGGTCATTCAGCGACCACGCGCTGGCGGCGATGGGGCGCCACAACTGGCCGGGCAATGTGCGCGAGTTGGCCAACCGGGTCAGGCGCGGGCTGGTGCTGGCCGAAGGGCGTCAGATCGAGGCCCAGGACCTTGGCCTGCAGGGACTGGAGCAGGAAGAGCAGCCCCTGGGCACGCTGGAAGATTACAAGCACCGGGCGGAGCGCCAGGCGCTGTGCGATGTGCTGGACCGGCACAGCAACAATATGAGCATTGCCGCGAAGGCGCTTGGGGTATCACGACCGACGTTCTACCGGCTGCTGCACAAGCACCAGATCCGTTGATCAGCTGGATTGGGCGATATGCCCGTCAGACAAGTCTTCCAGCGGCTCTTCTTCGCCCGGTAGCGCGGTGATCACGCTGAAGTCACTGACCTCGACCTCGCCGCCGCCATAACCGAGCAAGTGGAAGGAAAACGCCTTGCGCATAGTCGGGTTATCGAAGCCGAATTCCATTTCCAGCGGTTTGTCGGCCGTCACCCGGATCTCTTCGGGCAACCCCAGCGGTACATCCTGCTCCAGTTCCTTGGCCTTGAGCTGGATATAGGCGGCGTGTTGAGGGTCCAGCGAACGTACTTTGATCCGCACCCGGGTGTGCGAACCCTCGGGCATTTCCAGGTACTGTGCGCCGATCAGGTTGTCTGCCCAGTCGTCGCGAATGCGTGCCTGCAACTGGATGGCGGACGGGCCGCCGAACTGGTAGCGCAGGTTGAGTGGTGTTTGCAGCAGGGACTGGTCGAGCACCCCGGCCAGCGCGCCGATCTGTGCGCCGAGGGTACCGTCGCCGGGGCCGAGATAGCGGGCTTTGTCGGCGATGAACCCCGGGCTGTCGTAGCGGCGGCAGCGCTGCTGGAAGTCGCACTCGGTGAAGATGCCCTTGCCGTCGTGGTAGCGCAGCATGCCGTTGGTGTAGGAAATCATCTCCCGGCCGCTGTCGTAATCACGGTACAGCGAGCGCCCGCCAAGGGCGACCGGGATTGGCAGGGCAAAGTAGTCGAGCAGGGAGGTGGCCAAGTCGATGTGGCCGTAGGTCCCGTTCTTGATGCGCGGCAGTTCTGCCTGCTCGGGTGCCAGGGTCAGGTTGAAGCCCCAGGACGAGGCCAGGCGCACGCCGTCGATACCGTGGGATTCGTCCGAGGTGATCACCACCAGGGTGTCCTTGAGCACGCCCTGGCGATCGAGGTTGTCCAGGAAGGCGCCGATTGCATCATCGAGGTAGGCGACCGCCGCTTGCTTGGCGGTGTCGTAGCGCTGCAGGTATTCCTCGGGGGCGGAGTAGGGCTGGTGAGTGCCCACGGTGAGCAGGGTGAGCATCCAAGGGCGGTCCTGCTGGCGCAACTGGCCGACATAATCCAGGGCGCCTTCGAAGAAGGCCCGATCATCCTTGCCCCACGGGAATTCCAGGTAGTTGTTGTTGCTGAACCACTCCAGCCCGTGCACCGAGTCAAAGCCGATATGCGGCATGATCCGGTCCTTGGCCATGAAGCGCAGGCCGGCGCCTTGCAGGTAGTGCGTGGTGAACCCGGCCTGGCGCAGCTGCGCCGGCAGGCAGGCCTGGTTGCGCTGTTGCTGGGTGAGCAGTTCGACACCTTTCGGCGTGCCGTTGGCCAGCTTGTCGTAGTCGCCGCACAGCATCGCATACAGGCCGCGGATGGTCTGGTGGGTATGCAATACGTAGTCGGGGGTGTTCATGCCACGTTCGGCCCAGTGGCTGAGCTTGGGCATCAGGTCTTCGTCGAAACGGCTGTGCAGGGCCTGGCGGTTGGGGCGCACGTAGGCGCCCGGGATGCCTTCCAAAGTGATCAGCAGCAGGTTGCGGGCGCGACCCGGCGCAGTCAGCAGCGATTGCCCGCTCAGGTCATGCTGGGTCAGGCCTGCACTGGGTAGCGGCGTGACGATGGGCGTCTGACCGGCCCAGTGCTGGACCTTGCGCTGCAGGTCGCCGGTGGCGGCAGTCAGCAACTGATGGGGAAGGTTGTACTGGCGCCACTGGTCGGCGTCGCTGGGTGCCAGGTGCTGGCTGCCCCAGTGGGCCGCGAACAGCAGCGCCGGGACGGCCCAGGCCTTGCGCGGGAGTTTCTCACCAGATTGCCTGCGGCTGTGCCAGGCGCTCGCCAGCCAAGCCAGCAGGCCGCCCGCCAGCAATACGGGCAGCCAGGCATGGGCCAGGCCGCCGCCGGTGGAGTTTTCCATGAACTGCGGATCGAACAAATAGCCGAGGTCGGCGCTGTTAGGCAACCTGCCGACTGCACTGACCAATTCGGCCGAAGCTACCCAAAGCGCGGCCCAGGCCAGCAGAACCGGCAGCGCCAGCCACCACGCGCGGCGATGCAACACCAGCACCAGCAGGCTGCCCAGCGCCAGGTCCGACAGGTAGCCATACGGGCTGGACCAGCCCAGCAGGGCGCGCACGAGCAGTGGAATCACCAGCACCAGGGTTGCCAAGGCGAGAAGCCGGGTACGTGGTGGGCCTTGCAGGTTATTCACGAAAACTTTCCTTTTTGCCATGAAATCGTCACAAATATGTGCGCGATGATAACAGGCCGATCCCCGGAAAGCCGTTGACTACAAGGTTGGTAACCAATTGGGGCGCGATGCGCCCCGACGGTCAGAAGTAATACGGGAACTTCAGGCTGAAGGAAAAGTCCGGTGCATCATCTGTCAGGCCAATCGACAAGTTCGGTACGATCGTCAGGTTGTTGGTGGCGGCAAAGGTCAGGCCGACGTTGAAGTTGGCCGCGTTATAGTCACTGTTGGTGATCGACTGCCAATCACCCCCGTCGGGTTTGATCTTGCTCTTGCTGGAGAACTGGTCGGTCACCGAGAACGACATGCTCATCTTTTCGTTCAGGGCGAACGCGATACCGCCGCCGATCTGCCAGGAGTCACCCAGTTTCACGTCCCCTGGCACCTTGGTGTCGACCTGCGGGCTGATGTCGCTGAACGAGTCCTGCATGTTGTAGGTGTATTGCAGGCTGGCGAACAGCACGGCCGGGTCGAACGTCTTGACCAGCGAGATACCTGGCGAGATCGACCAGACACCATTGCCGGTCGGCAGGTCTTCCGGCACCGCCAGGTTGTCGTTGCCAGGGCTCTGGATCAGCTTGATGCCATACGGGTCCTTGCCTGTCGGTGCCTTCACACGTAGCGTGGCCACGGCATCGGGCCAGGTTTCGTCCTCGTCGAGGAATTTGTAGGCGATACCCACGTTGACGTCGCCGATGGCGGGGTCGCGGGTCACCGATTCGTCGTTGGTAGTGCCCGCAGCGCCACCTGCACCGCCCGACGAGTAGGTGGACTGACGATAGACGATGGGTACGTTGATATCGAACTGCCAGCGCTGATCGACGTTGTAGCGTGCCGTCAGGTCCAAGGTCCAGTTGTCGGCCTTGATGCGGTCGATGTTGATGTTGCCGAGGAAGATCGAGTCCAGCGCCAGGAAACCGTTGAGGGTCAGCGCACGGGTATCGTAGTGGGTGTAGGTCAGGCCGGTTTCGACACTGAATTTGCCGCCACCGAAGAAGCCGCTCGCTTCGTCGTACAGGTTTGACACGCTCTGCGCCGGCTCCGAGTTGTCCTGCAACGACTGCCCGTAGGAGCTGCCGCTGTTGCCTGGTGTGCCGGTGGCCACCGTCTGGCCACCTTTTACCCCCTCCGCGGGGGACTTGGTCAGGCGCTTCGGTGCTGGCTGAGCGGGGGCCTCTTCGACCTGCTTGAGCCGTTGTTCAAGCACCATCAGTGCGTTCTGTTGGGCTTCGTAGCGCTGTTTCAGCGCAATCAGTTCCTGTTTGAGTGCTTCGACCTGAGGGTCGGTTGCCGCTTGCAGCAGAGTGGCCGGGGCCAGTGTTGAAATACAAACGATAGCTCTGAACGTCGACAAACGGTGCATGGATTAGCCGTCCCTTCTGACTACATACGATGAGACATGAGCGTAGTTCAGTATCCGAGATTGCGAAGGCCTTTGAGCTGCTCAAGATTGGCCCCCATGGACCCGGCCATCGGCGCGCTGTCACGCAACACCACATTGAGCGAAGTCAGGTTGCTGACCCGGTTGCTCGAGCCGAGCAGGGTGGTGTTCTGCATCAGCCCACCTTCGCCCAGGCGCTGCAGGCTGCTGCCCTGGTTGCCGTTGGCAACGATGTTCATCTGCACGCCAGCGCTGCTGGACGACACGCTCATCGAGCCCGCGCCGTTGGACCCCACCAGGGTGGAGCCGGCCGCCAGGGCCTGGCCCTGTGGTTGGCTGGCAGGCGCTTCGTTGCCCTTGGTGACGTTGATGTCGACATTGTTGTGGGCCGTGTTGAAGTCACCGGCGGCGCGTACCACCTGGGTCACGCCCTCGGTGGTGTTGAGGCCGCTGCCGCCAGTGACGGTACCGGTACCGGTGCTGCTGGTTCGTGCGCTGCCAGTGCCTTTTTCATCGATCATCGAGACATAGAACTGCGGTTTGATGGTCGATTGCTGAACTTGCATCGTCGAGGTCGCACCGATCACTTCGCCATTGGCGTTCTGCCAGGTACTGCTCATGACGACACCGAAGCTGACGATTCGCCCAGGCATCACGTAGCGCCCGCGCAGGTTCGCCAGTTCCTGATCCTTCAGTTCGATCGGTTTCAATGTTTCTGCCTGGGTCGGCAGGCTGGCGGCCAGGCATATGACTGCCAGCCACAGGGAAGTCTTCATGGGGGTCTCCCGGAGCGTCTTTCCCTTCTTCATGAAAAGAAGGTCGTTAGAAGAAGTCGCTTTGAATGAAACCGAAGTCCATCAACTCTGCGTCCTGCACCGGCTGGAAGTTGCTGATGCGGTTCTTGGCGCTCAGCGGCAGCGGTGGGTCGAGGAGGACATTGTTCTTGTCATAGCCCTGGCCGATGACAGCGAAGATGATGCCGTTCCAGCCTTTGACGAAATCATCGAGCTTGAAGCGTTTGTGGCCGAGCACCGGGTCGCCGATGTACACCCAGCCTCTGTCGACCTTCTGCATCACCACGAAATGCTTGTAGCCACGGATATCCAACAGCACGACCACTGGAATGCGGATGCTGTGCAGGGTGTCGGGGGCTACTTTGTAGCCGCGTGCACGCATGCCCAGGCTTTCCACATACTTTTTCATGTCGAGCATGGAAAACCCTTGGGTACGAACCAGGTCTTCGTTGGCGTGGGCGAGCATGCCCTCGATCACCTGGTGTTCATCCACATCCAGCCAGTAGGCCTGGCGCAGGATGGTCGCCAGCGACGCTGCACCGCAGCTGAAATCGGTCTTCTGTTGCACCAGGTCGGCGAACTTGCGTTCGCGAATGCTCTGGATCGGTTTGTAGATCACTGCACCACCCGGCAGCACGGACAACGGCATCTGCGAGGCTTCGCCGACACTGGCGATGCACAACAGAATTGCCAAGGCGATAATGCGCATGTTCGACGCCCCCTGCCATGTTCTTGTTAGAAAGAGGCTCCCCGAAGGGAGCCTCCAGACCGCAGTGGTTACATCGAGGTGTTGGAGATGGCCAGCGAGTTGCTTTGCTGGTTGCCCACACCTGCTGCCACGTTCACGCCCAGGTTGCCGCTGCCACCGTTCACCGAACCACTCAGGGTAGCGGTGTTGGTCACAGGGTTGGCCCAGCCGGTCGGGGTCAGCACTTGGAACGACACGGTGTTGCTCAGAGCGTACTCGCTAGACTCGCTGAAGCTCTTCGAGATGCTGTCCGACGACTGCGAAGCTTTTTCGCCGGCTTTGTCGTAGGCCGAGGCACTGGCTTTTTCCCAAGCCGAGGCGTTGGCCTTCTCGTAGGAAGTATCGCGAGCCTTGTCATAGGACGAGTCATGGCTACGGTCATACGAAGAGTCATAGGCTCTGTCGAAGGACGAGCTGAGCGACTTGTCGAACGACGAGTTGCTGGACGAGTCATGCGACTTGTCGATCGATGCATCCAGCGATGCACTGAGCGATGCGTCGAAGTCCGAGCTGCGCGAGCGAGTGAAGTTGCCGAAGGTTTGCGACGACGATGCGCTGCCATTGGCGCTGGCATCGAGCGATGCGCTAACCGTGGTGTTGGAGGACGAGCTGTGGTCGCGGCTGGACGAGCCGTTTGCAGCCCAGTTGTTGGAGCCGCTGGCGTTCATGCTGTTGCTGCCGCTGGAGCTGCTGCTGTTGGAGCCGCTGGCAGTCATGCTGCTAGAGCCGCTGGAGCTGCTGCTTTTGCTGCCGCTGGCACTGGCGCTCTGGCTGCCCGATGCGCTGTAACTCGAGCTGGAGCTCTTGTCGACGCTGGCATCGAACGAACCGCTACGCGAGGCCGAACCACTCGAAGAAGTGGTGAAGCTCAGCGTGTCGATGGTGTAGGTGCGGTCGGCACGGTTGTTCACCTCCAGACCAGGGCCGTTCTGATCGGCCGAGGCGGTGGCGCTCGAGTTACCGATAGCCGCAGCGTTGTTGGCGATGGCCATGGTATTTTTCTGCTGGTTCAGGTCGCCGCCAGCGATGTTGATACCAATGTTGCCGCTGCTGCCGTCAGCCGAGCCGCTCATGACCGCAGAGCTCTGCGTCGACCAGTTGTTGACAGTGTTGTTGTTGCTGCGCTGGGTAACTTCAGCGGTAGCAGTGGAGGTGCCGAACACGAAGCTGTTGTCGATGTCGGCATTATCGGACGAAGTGTTGGCGATGGCCGCAGCGTTGTCCTGCTGGTTGCCGTTACCGGCGGCCACGTTGACACCTACGTTGCCGCTGGCGCCGGTGCCGGAGCTGCTCATTTCAGCTTCGTTGATGGTGCCTTCGTTACGAATGGTGTTGCCGGTGCTTCTTTGGGAGTCGGTCGCTTCAGCGGTGGCGCTGGTGTAGACCGCCCTGTCCATTTGCCGGTGGTGGTTGTTATGGTTGTCGTGACCACGACGATTGTTCTGATCCGCTTGTGCAGCAACAGCCATGACCGCAGCAATTGCGAAAACCAGAGGCTTGATTGCCATCGAGGGTTTCATGGTGTTTCTCCGTCTTTTAGGTTAAGTGTTGTTCTTTACCTGTCTGGGTCAGTTCGCGACCCTAACGCTCAGGGTGTTTGCCGTCTGGTTGCCCACCCCGGCGCTCTGATTCAGCTGAATGACCCCGCGGCTACCGGTGAATGCCTGGTCACCGGTGGTGACCTGGCGATAGCCGGGTGAGGTATCAGATGGATCGGAGCTGTTGATCAGCGCCACGTTCTGTTGCAGCAGGACGCTGTCATCGATGCTTTGCGGTTGTGTACTGATGCTGATGCGCAGGGCATTGGCCTGCTGGGTTGCAGCGCCGGCACTCTGGTTGACGCCCAGGGCGCCGTTACCATGGCTGAAGGCGTTGCCCTGGATGCTGGCGCTGGCGCCCATGTTCGGGTCGACGATGGACAGCTGGCGCTGGCGAATTTGCGTGCTAGCAGCGGCCTCGTGCCCGGTGGCAAGTGCTCGGGCGTTGGCTTGTTGCTGTTGATCGCCGGCGGCCTGGTTAACGCTGAAGTTGCCTTGGTACTGCGCGCCGGAACTGTCGATGTTGGCGTCGTTGATAACCGGAACCGGAGATTGCGCCAGCGCCGAGGCACTGCTCAGCAGGGCCAGGATAAACAGCGTCTGCCTCATCTCATTTGCCTCCGGTCAGGATCTGCAGTGGGGCAAGACCGCGCTGAACGCTCGAGTTGACCATGTTGGAGATGCCGTTGCCCGAGCCGGTGCCGCGGCCGGCAGCCTGGTTCGCCAGCTGCGTCTGGTTGCCGATCTGGCCGCCAAGGTTGTTGGTCTGCTGAGTGACCAGCGAGGAAATCCCTGTGCCGCTGGTAATGCTGGCAAAGTCGCCATCGCTCAGTTCGTTGGTCTGTTTGATAACGTATGCGGAAGGGTTGGCATTGGCGGTGGTAGGGTTGGGGTCGGGCGCCAGGGGCGCTCGGATGGCCATGCGCGGTTGAACATCACGGGTGATGATGATGATGCCGTTATCGGCCATCGCGGGCAGCACCGATACCCAAGCACAACCGACCAGCAGCAGGCGAACAATGCCTTTATCCAGTTTCCCCATGACGGCTACTCCTTCTTTTGGCGCTGGTCTTGTGCAGCGTTGCGAAGGAGGAGAGCGAAAGCCGTGCCGTTTTTGGATAACGCTTTAAAATCAGATAGTTGCGCGCAGTGCCTGAACTGGCCGTGAATTTGTTGTATCAGCGCTGAGACAAATTTTCAGTGAATTGGCGTTTGGCCCAGCATTTGCGTTACTCGAAGGGGCTTTTCGACGATTGTTTCACAACCTTGACACTGCCCCCACAAATGGCTGCAAGCCCACAGATACGGGGGGTTGGCTTCATCTGGGTGTGTCATGGGATTAACACTCGGTGATGCAGGCCGGGTTTTTTCCCTCCAGCAGGCGCTGCACTGCAAGCAGGGCTGTGGCGCTGCGTTGTGGCCAGTCCCCCTCGATGATCTGCACCGCTTGCCCGTGGCGTTGCAGCCAGTCACGGCTGTCCTCGAAGAACGCCTGGCGGTCGGCAAGGTCCGGTTGGCTACGCTGGCCATCGTCGACCCAGCCCACCCCCTGCGGGCTGAGCAACAGGTGCAGGTCGTAACGACGGGCAAGTAAAGCCTGTTCCAGCCAGGGCGGGCAAGCGTCGAACAGGGCGCGGCTCCACAGCATGTTGCTGAGCAGGTGGGTATCGAGAATCAGCAGTTCAGGTGCCTGCTGGCGGGCCTGGTCTTCCCAGGCCAGTTGGCCGCGGGCGATGGTGGGGATATCGGCATAGCAGGTGTCGCGACATTCCTGGTCGATGAAGTGGCGTACGTACTCGCCCACCACAATACCGCCGAAATGCGCCTGGATTTCACCGCTAAGCCAGCTTTTGCCGCTGGATTCGGGACCGCACAGTACCAGGACCTTCATGGCTGCACCAATGCAGGGGCACGGCGCCATTCCAGCCAGCCGCGTACCGCGATCAGCGTCAACACGGCAAAGAAACCAGCGGTGAAGTACAGCTGCTGGTTCAGGTATTGGCCGACATAGACCACATCCACCACGATCCACAGTGGCCAGCACTGCACGCGTTTCTGCGCCATCCACAGTTGTGCGACCAGGCTGAAACCGGTCAGCGTGGCATCCAGCCAGGGCAGGGCCGCATCCGTCCAGCTGGCCATCGCCGCACCGAGTGTCACGCTCAGCAGCAGCCCTGCCAGCAACCCGCCGAGCAGCGCCCGGGCTGGCAGGCGCGAGACCTGGCGAGCGTCTTCGACCCGGTCCGGGCGCTTCCATTGCCACCAGCCGTACAGCTGCAGCACGGCGTAGGCCACTTGCAGCAGCATGCCCGAGTACAGCTTCACTTCGTAGAACAGCCAGCCATAGATCAGCACCATGACCAGGCCGATCGGCCAGCACCAGGCATTCTGCTTGACGGTGAGCCACACGGCGGTGACGCCGAGCACGGCGGCGATGAGTTCGAGGCCGGACATCGGCGATCCTTGGTTGGCAAAGGGCGGCGATTGTAGCTTGTGCAGGGCGGGAGGTGTAGCGCGCAACCGGCACCGGCCCGCTCGGGGGCCGGTATTTACAGCCTGTTCAGACCCGGAACTGACGCAGCAGCTGTTCCAGCTCCTCGCTCAGTTGTCCCAACGCCACGCCCGCATCGCTGGATTGGCGCGCGGCATCGGCGGTCTGCTGCGACAGCCCGGCGGTGTCCAGCACATTGCGGTTGATCTCTTCGACCACATGGGACTGCTGCAAGGTGGCGCTGGCGATCGAGGCGTTGAGGGCGGTGAGGTTGTGCAGTGCCTGGCTGATGGCATCCAGGCTGGAACCGGCCTCGCGGGCTTGCTGCACGGTCTGGCGCGAAGCCTCGCTGCTGGTGTCGATGGCCTTGACCGCCGCATCGGACTGGCCTTGCAGGTGCTCGATCATGGTGTGGATTTCCGCTGTCGACTGCGCGGTACGTTGTGCCAACAGGCGTACCTCGTCGGCCACCACGGCAAACCCGCGGCCCTGCTCGCCAGCGCGAGCGGCTTCGATGGCGGCGTTGAGGGCGAGCAGGTTGGTCTGCTCGGCGATGGCCCGGATCACGTCGAGCACGCCACCAATCTTGGTACTGTGCCCGGCCAGGTCACGGATCACCTGCACAGCCTGGTCGATGGTCGCCGAAAGCCGGTCGATCTGTTGCAGGCTGCCGTGGATGGCCTGCTGGCCGTGTTCCACCTGCTGCTGCGCGGCGCGCATCTCACCGGCGGCCTGTTCGGCCGTCTTGGCCACGTCGTGCACGGCATAGGTGACTTCGTTGACCGCCGTCGCCACCTGGTCCATCTGCAGGGACTGCTGGGCGCTGTGCTGCTGAGCGACACCAGCATTGTCGCCGACGTGCCCGGCCGACTGCGCCAGGGCGTGAGCAGCGCCCTGAAGCTGGCCAACCACCCCTTGCAGCTTGCCGTTGAACTGGTTGAAGTGCTGGCCCAAGTAGGTGATCTCGTCACGGCCGTGGGTGTCCAGGCGGCGGGTCAGGTCGCTTTCGCCGCTGGCGATGTTGCCCATGGCCTGCACCGCTTCCTGCAGGGGGCGGGCAATGCTGCGGGCGATGAGCATGACCACCAGGGCCATCAGCAAGGCAATGCCCAGGCCGACCAGCGAGGCATCGCGCAACTGGCGGGCGAATTCGGCCTGCACATCATCGACGTACACGCCGGAACCGATGATCCAGCCCCAAGGCTTGAACAGTTGGATATAGGAGGTCTTGGCCACCGGCTCGCTGGCACCCGGCTTGGGCCAGCGGTAGTCGACCGGGCCGGCGCCCTGGCTGCGGGCGAGGGCGACCATCTCGTTGAACACGGCAAAGCCGTCCGGGTCGCGAATGGCGGAGAGGTCCTGGCCATCGAGCTTGGGGTTGGCCGGATGCATGATCATCCTGGGCCCCAGGTCGTTGATCCAGAAATAGTCGTTCTGGTCGTAGCGCAGCGCCCGCACCACTTGCAGCGCCTGCTGCTGGGCCGCCTCGCGGCTGAGCGTGCCGGCGGCCTCCAGGCCCTGGTAGTAGGCCAGCACGCCAGCGGCGGTCTGTACCACGTGGCGGGTCTTTTCCGCCTTGGCCTGGTACAGGTCGCCATGGATCTGGCGCAGCATCAGCAGGCCGAGCACCACCAGCATGCCCACCGCTACCACCAGAATCAGCCACAGACGACGGCTGATCGACATCGACCGCAATGCCTTCATCGAATCCACTCCTACCTTGTTCTTTTTATTCAGGTGCATCCAAGCACGCTTTGCAGGCGGCAGGCACTCGACTAATGGCTAAGTGCTAGTTATTGGCTACTCTGCCACAGGCTGCGCGCGCCTTTGTCATGCCGCTTTGATAGGATCTCGGCCGAGCAAGATGAAACCTTTAGTCAGGCTGAACTTTTCCACTGGCGTCGGTCCCAGAAGTCGCTGTAAAAAGGCCGCGCCGCGTGCGGCAATCAAAAGCAAATCAAGAATAAGGGGCCTGCAAGCAGCAGTGCCCCATCGGGGGAACAATGGATTTTTGGACGGCCTTTCAGGCAATCATCTTAGGTGTGGTCGAGGGGCTCACGGAGTTTTTGCCGATTTCCAGTACCGGCCACCAGATCATCGTCGCCGACCTCATCGGGTTTGCTGGCGAACGGGCCATGGCGTTCAACATCATTATCCAGCTAGCGGCGATCCTGGCGGTCGTGTGGGAGTTCCGCAGCAAGATCCTCGAAGTGGTGTTCGGCCTGGCCAGCCAGCCGAAGGCCCGGCGTTTCACCGGTAACCTGTTGCTGGCGTTCATGCCGGCGGTGGTGCTGGGCGTGCTGTTCGCCGACCTGATCCACCAGTACCTGTTCAACCCGATCACCGTGGCGACGGCGCTGGTGATCGGTGGTGTGATCATGCTCTGGGCTGAGCGTCGCCAGCACACCGTGGCGGTGGACCATGTCGACGACATGCGCTGGACCCAAGCCCTGAAGATCGGCTTCGTGCAGTGCCTGGCGATGATCCCGGGTACCTCGCGCTCTGGTTCCACCATCATCGGCGGCCTGCTGTTCGGCCTGTCGCGCAAGGCGGCCACCGAGTTCTCGTTCTTCCTGGCGATGCCGACCATGGTCGGTGCGGCAGTCTATTCGGGCTACAAGTACCGCCATTTGTTCGAACCGAGCGATTTGCCGGTGTTCGCCCTCGGCTTCGTGACCTCGTTCATCTTCGCGATGATTGCCGTACGCGCGCTGCTGAAGTTCATCGCCAACCACAGCTATGCGGCCTTTGCCTGGTACCGCATCGTCTTTGGTCTGCTGATCCTGGCGACCTGGCAGTTCGGCTGGGTCGACTGGTCGACGGCGCACAGCTGACATGGCACGGGCACAGAATACGGCGTCAAGCGGCGCCGAACGCACAGCGGGCGTGCGCAATGCACGCCTGAAGCTGTTGCTGCTGGCAGGGCTGTGCCTGTTGCCGGTACTTGGCGCGGCACAGATGGGCTGGAGCGGGCAGACCTGGGTGCCATTGGCGTTGTACCCGCTGGTCAGCCTGATCAGCCTGCTGCTGTACTGGCAGGACAAGCGCCAGGCCCAGGGCAATACCTGGCGCACGCCAGAAAAGGTGCTGCACGCCAGCGAGTTGCTGGGAGGCTGGCCCGGAGCGCTGGTTGCCCAGCAGCTGTTCCGACACAAGACACGCAAACTGTCTTACCAGCTGGTGTTCTGGGGTATCGTGCTGCTGCATCAGGTGTTCTGGCTTGATTACCTGTTCCTGGGCAGCCGATTCCTGCCGTTCATCTGATCAGCTCAGCAGGCTTGCCTGCAGCCGTTTTGGCAGCCGTCGCACCACCAGCTGGTGCGAGCGCTGCAGCAGGTCGCACAGTTCATCCCGGCCCATGGGGTAGGGTGGCGCCATGCTGATCCACCTGGCACGTGCCAGATAAGGCGCCGGCCGCACGCCAGGGCGGTCGCAATAGCCCAGAAACAGCTCGTCGGCGACCTTGAACGACAAGCCCGCGCCGGCCAGGTCGAGCACGGCGAACATCTTGTTGCCGGCCACGGAAAACACCCGGATACCGCCCCATTTGTAGTCCTCCCTCGCGCCCGGCAGGCTCAGGCAGAATGCTGCCACCTGTTCCTCGGTCATCTTTTGCTTAGACATAACGCTCCCCACACGCTTCGAACGACGCCGCCAGGTGGTCTATCCATGCCCGCACGGCCGGCAACAAGCCACGTCGATGAGGGTAGACCGCTTGCAGGTAGCCGCCTGGCAATGACCAGTCCGGCAGCAGCTTCACCAGCTCGCCGCGTTCCAGTTCCTCTTCGCAGAACATGCTGGGCAGGGCGGTGAAGCCCAGCCCGGCGCGCACGGCGGCGTTGCGCACGACAAAATCGTCGATGGCCAGGCGTGGTTCCAGGGCGATTTCCTGCTGACGGCCATTGGGCCCGTGCAAGCGGAAGTGCACCAGCCGGTCGGCTTCGGCGGCGCCCAGCACAGGGAGCGTGGCCAACTCGGAGGGCTCGCGGATATGGTCGGCAAAGCCGGGGGCTGCCACCAGCTGCATCTGCGCCTGGCGCAGCCGGCGGGTCACCAGTGCCGGATCTTCGTCGCCCAGGTCGCGTACGCGCAGAGCGACGTCGATGCCTTCGGAAATCAGGTCGACACGGCGGTTGAGCAGGACCATGTCCAGCTGCACCTGCGGGTACTGTTCGAGGAAACGGCTGATCACCTCTGGCAGGAATGCATGGGCCAGGGCTACCGGGCACGAAACACGCAGGCGCCCGCGCGGTTCGCTGCTCATGCTCGCCACCACCTCGTCGGCAGCCTCGGCCTCCAGCAGCATGGCCTGGCAATGGTGCAGGTAGCGCTCGCCAACGGCCGTGAGTTTGAGCTGGCGCGTGGTGCGCTGCAGCAGGCGGGTGCCAAGGCGTTCTTCCAGTTCGGCAATCCGCCGCGACAGGCGCGACTTGGGAATGCCCAACTGGCGCCCGGCCGCAGCAAAGCCGCCGGCTTCGACCACCTGGGCAAAATAGAAGAGGTCATTGAGGTCTTGCATGGGGGCTGTCTCACTGTTCTACCTGTGGGACAAACTAACGCATTTTTACTGACTTTTCAGCCATTCGGCATCCCGGTAGGATTCTCCCCATCGTGATCGCCCACCGCCGCGGTCTTCATTCACAGGAGAGTCCCATGAAACTGTTGCATATCGATTCGAGCATCCTGGGCGACAATTCCGCCTCTCGCCAACTGAGCCGCGAAGTGGTCGAAGCCTGGAAAGCCGCAGACCCGAGCATCGAAGTGGTCTACCGTGACCTGGCCGCCGACGCCATCGCCCACTTCTCGTCCGCCACCCTGGTGGCTGCCGGTACCCCGGAAGAAGCCCGTGACGCCGCCCAGGCCTTCGAAGCCAAGCTGAGCGCCGAAACCCTGGAAGAATTCCTCGCCGCCGACGCCGTGGTGATTGGCGCACCGATGTACAACTTCAGCGTGCCGACCCAGCTCAAGGCCTGGATCGACCGCGTGGCCGTCGCCGGCAAGACCTTCCGTTACACCGAAGCCGGCCCGGAAGGCCTGTGCGGCAACAAGAAAGTGGTGCTGGTCTCCACCGCGGGTGGCCTGCACGCTGGCCAGCCGACCGGTGTTGGTCATGAAGACTTCCTCAAGGTGTTCCTCGGCTTCATCGGCATCACCGACCTGGAAGTGGTCCGTGCCCACGGCCTGGCCTATGGCCCGGAACACCGTACCCAGGCAATCGACGCCGCCCAGGCGCAGATCGCCAACGAGCTGTTCGCCGCAGCCTGATCGCCGGGCGACAAAAAAACGGCTGGTGCCCCGTGCACCAGCCGTTTTTTTCATCCAGTTTTCATCTGCCGGTGGTAAGGCCGGATCTATGCTGACGCTATCCTGAGGCCTGCTGCGCGATAGCTGACCGATGAACACTCCCCGTTGTTTGCTGGCATTGCTGCTCGGTGGCCTGTTGGCCCATGCCGAGGCTTCCCCGTGGGTGGCCGGTCTGCATTACATGACCCTCGACGATCCGGTCGACGCCCGGCCAATGCAGGCTCTGGCGTTCTACCCCTCCCATGGCACACCGCGCAATATCCGCATCGACGGCTATCCCATCGACGTCGCTGAAGAGGCCCCGGTCGCCCTCGGGCAGTTTCCGCTGCTGGTGCTGTCCCACGGCAACACTGGCAGCCCGCTGGCGCTGCATTACCTGGCCACCGCCCTGGCCCGCCAGGGCTTTGTCGTTGTGGCGGTGGTGCACCCAGGCGACAATGCCCGGGACCATAGCCGCCTGGGCACTCTGAGCAATCTTTATGGGCGGCCCTTGCAGGTCAGCGAGGCCATCACGTCCGCCCGTGAAGACGCGTTGCTTGGCCCTTACCTGAATGACGGCAAGGTCGGTGTGATCGGCTATTCGGCCGGCGGTGAAACCGCCTTGATCCTGTCTGGCGCCCAACCTGACCTGGATCGCCTGCGCCGTTATTGCCTCGAGCGCCCAGGTGATGCCGATGCCTGCAAGACCCATGGCGTGCTGATCGCCGACCGCAGCGAGCTGGCGCCCAAGGCCGATTCACGGGTCGGCGCGGTGATGCTGATGGCTCCCTTGAGCCTGATGTTCGGCCGCCATGCCCTGGCCGGGGTGAAGGTGCCCGCGTTGATCTACAGTGGTGACAGTGACCAGTTGGTGGCGGTGGACCGCAATGCCGAGGAACTGGCGCGCAAGCTGCCAATCACCCCGGACTACCGCTTGCTGGCAGGGGCCGGGCACTTCGTGTTCATGGCCCGCTGTGACGAGGAGCAGCATGCGCGCATGCCAGCGCTGTGCAAGGACGCCGATGGTGTCGACCGGCGCCACATCCACCATTCGCTGCAGCGTGATACGGCGGCGTTCTTCACCCAGGCCCTTGGCGCGCCGGAGCACGCCGAGCGCTCAGCCGCGGCGACCGCGCCGCGCCAGTAGCAGCGTCAGGCCGACCCCGGCCAGGGCCAGCAGCGCCGCGACGCAGAAAATCGAGGCATAACCCAGGTGCACCGCCACCGCGCCCATCACCGGGCCGGCGATGGCCAGTGCCATGTCGAAGAACACGGCATAGGCCCCCAGCCCCGCACCACGGCTGCTGCTCGGCACCTGCTTGATCGCTTCGACGCCCAGTGCCGGATACACCAGCGACAGGCCGAAGCCCGTCAGGCCGGCACCGACCAGCGCCCAGGGCGGCGAGGGCGCCAGCCACAGCAGGCTCAGGCCGAGCACTTCGGTGGCCATGCAGGCCATGGCCACGTTGTAGCCGCCAAAGCGGTTGACCGCGTTGACGAACAGCAGCCGCGAAATGATGAAACACAGGCCGAAGGCACTCAGGCACCAGGCCGCACCGACCCAGCCACGCTCCAGGTAATAAAGGGTGACGAAGGTGGTCAGGGTGCCGTAGCCAATCGACGCCAGGGTCAACCCCAGGCCGCAGGGTGCGACGCGGCCAAAGGCCGACCAGAACGGTAGCCGCTCGCCACGCGTCACCACGACGTCGGGGCGCTTGCGCAGCACCAGCAAGGCCACTAACGCCAACACCAGCAAGGCCGGGCCGAGCACGCTGAAATCCAGGCCTGCGACCGCCAGCACACCGACTGGCGCACCGATGGCGATCGCCCCGTACGAGGCGATGCCATTCCACGAGATTACCCGCGCCGTGTGCTCCGGGCCGACCTGGCTGATGCCCCAGCTCAAGGTGGCGACGCCGATCAGCCCCTGCGCCAGGCCCAGCAGCACACGGCCGCCGAGCAGCAGGGCCAGGCTCAGCAGCGGCGCCTGCAGCGACCAGGCCGAGAGCAGCGTCAACACCCCGCAACCGGCGATGCCCAGCAGGCCATAGCCAATCGCCTTCTTGCCCCCCAGGGTATCGGCCACGCGCCCGGCGAAAGGGCGGCTGAGCAGGGTGGAAAGGTACTGCAGGCCGATGGTCACCCCGGCGATCACCGCACCAAAGCCCAGCTGGTCGTGCACATAGCTGGGCAGCACCGCAATCGGCAGGCCGATGCAGAGGAAGGCAATGAAGGTGTAGAAGACGATCGACAGGATCTGCAGGGTAATACTGAAGGTGCTGCTGGTGGGGGCGGGCTGTTGCGCAGTCATGGGCTCTTTCGCGGGCGGGCGGTTGGGCGTGCCCTAATCATGGCCGCTGCGCGAAGTAAATGAAAGCAGGCTAACGAATTATTCATCGGCGAGAGCCAGCCTGTGGGATTGGCGGTGGATTCTTCGCGGGACAAGCCCGCTCCCACAGGATCTCCACAGTCTTCTGGGATGTGGTAATCCTGTGGGAGCGGGCTTGCCCCGCGAAGATGCCGGCCCAGCCACCCAAAGGCGACCAGGCCAACTCAGCTACCTCAGACCACGACGCCCTGGCTACGCAGGTAATCGTCATAGGTTCCGCTGAAGTCCACCACACCATCAGCGCTCAGCTCGATGATACGGGTCGCCAGCGACGACACGAACTCGCGGTCATGGCTGACGAACAGCAGGGTGCCCGGGTAGTTTTCCAGCGCCAGGTTCAGCGCCTCGATCGATTCCATGTCCAGGTGGTTGGTCGGCTCGTCCATCACCAGCACGTTCGGCTTCTGCAGGATCAGCTTGCCGAACAGCATGCGGCCTTGCTCACCACCGGAAATCACCTTCACTGACTTGAGGATCTCGTCGTTGGAGAACAGCATGCGCCCCAGGGTGCCGCGGATCACCTGCTCGCCGCTGGTCCACTGGCCCATCCAGTCGAACAGGGTCATGTCGTCTTCGAAGTCGTGGGCGTGGTCCTGGGCGTAGTAGCCCACTTCGGCGCTGTCGGTCCACTTCACGGAGCCGGCATCCGGGGTCATCTCGCCGACCAGGGTACGCAGCAGGGTGGTCTTGCCGATACCGTTGGGGCCGATGATCGCTACGCGCTCGCCGGCTTCGACGGTGATGTCGAAATTCTTGAATAGCACCTTGTCATCGAAGGCTTTCGCCATCTTCTCGACGACCACTGCCTGGCGGTGCAGTTTCTTGGTCTGTTCGAAGCGAATGAACGGGCTGACACGGCTCGAAGGCTTGACCTCGGCCAGCTGGATCTTGTCGATCTGCTTGGCACGCGAAGTCGCCTGCTTGGCCTTGGAGGCGTTGGCCGAGAAGCGGCTGACGAAGGTCTGCAGTTCGGCGATCTGGGCTTTTTTCTTGGCGTTGTCCGACAGCAGTTGCTCGCGCGACTGGGTGGCCGCGGTCATGTACTCGTCGTAGTTGCCCGGGAACAGGCGCAGCTCACCGTAGTCCAGGTCGGCCATGTGCGTGCACACGCTGTTGAGGAAGTGCCGGTCGTGGGAAATGATGATCATGGTGCTGTTACGCGCCGTGAGGATGGTTTCCAGCCAGCGGATGGTGTTGATGTCCAGGTGGTTGGTCGGTTCGTCGAGCAGCAGCACGTCCGGGTCCGAGAACAGCGCCTGGGCCAGCAGCACACGCAGCTTCCAGCCTGGCGCCACTTCGCTCATCGGGCCAAAGTGCTGCTCCAGCGGAATACCCAGCCCCAGCAGCAGCTCACCGGCACGGGATTCGGCGGTGTAGCCGTCCATTTCGGCGAACTCGGTTTCCAGCTCGGCGACGGCCATGCCGTCTTCCTCGGTCATTTCCGGCAGCGAGTAGATGCGGTCGCGCTCGGCCTTGACCTTCCACAGCTGGCCGTGACCCATGATCACGGTGTCGATCACGGTGAATTCTTCGTAGGCGAACTGGTCCTGGCGCAGTTTACCCAGGCGGGTGTTCGGCTCGAGCATGACCTGGCCGCCGGACGGCTCCAGGTCACCGCCGAGGATCTTCATGAAGGTCGACTTGCCGCAACCGTTGGCACCGATCAGGCCGTAGCGGTTGCCGTTGTTGAATTTGACCGAAACGTTTTCGAACAGCGGCTTGGAGCCGAACTGCATGGTGATGTTGGCGGTGGAGATCAAGGAACTTACCTATCAATAACTTACGTGGCTTCTTCGCAGCTGCGGACCAATTTCGGACCAATCTGGAGCTTTTCCAGCTCCTGCCAGTCGTTGGACGAGTTAATCCAGCGCGCATGAGTCGATAAGAGCATCTGCACGCCATGCCCGAGCTGTTGGGCGATAAATGCGGGGTTGAGACCAGACATTGAGCCTATTGTCGCATAGGTGTGGCGGCAGTTATACGGGGGCGGTAGCTCCTTGTGCCCGCCTGTCGAGCGCTCGGCACTTCATGCCAGCCGAAATTTTCCCAATCGTATGCGCAGACATCCTGCGCCTGAGATGGGAGAACGGTTATGGCGATTGACCACAATGGCCCAGATGCAGCGTACCCAGGGCCAGCTGAAGGCAGCCCTGATACAGGGCAGGGTCATGGATCTGGATTGGAAAAAACGGCTTCCGAGCCCAAGCAGGGCGTCGGTGAGGCTTGGTCGGAAAAGCGGCCTGAGGATTGGAATCCTCCTCCCGGAAACCCAGGCTCCGACCAAGACTCACAGGTTCCACGCGACAACGGTACTGCGCGTACTGACGAGGACAAGGCGCCGGACCCGACAGAGACTGGTGGTGAGGTACCCCTATCACCCGACGACGACGCTCCAATCGAAGAAGAGATGAAAGACGTGGATGCCAACAACGCTGTGTCCAGCGAGCATCCCGAACCTCGATGAGCTCGTCATTTGCCAGGTGAGGCCCTGAACAGGGCTGCATCCGAGTGAGGTACACCGCAATGAGCAACGATCCGAAAGCGCAAGGCGGCACCAATCCAGACATGCCTGCTTCACCCGATCCAGTGGTAGATCCCGACCGGCCAACCGTTCCTGACCCGGATGATGATCCGCTCATGAATGAAGAGGAAGGTGGTGACCGTTCGCCGGGCGGTGAAAACCCTGCCTTGGACGAGGATACGCCCAAGGAATAAGCCACTCCGCACTCCAGGCCCGCCAAGTGCGGGCCTTTTTGATTGTGGCGTTTTTAATGGACTCAACCGACCTCGGCCACGGCTCAGCGGCCCGGACCGTAGGCGTGGAGCTCTGTTACCTTACGATGCAAGTCCAGCGATGGTTCTGCCGGTATGGCGCCCTGGTAAACGCCACGTCGGTGACCAGCGTCATGCCCCGTTCCTGAAGGGCTTCGGCCAGTTGAGCGAGTGTCTCTGCTTCGATAGTCATTGCTGTTACCTCGTCAGATTGACTGCGTTCATAAATCCTGACCGATAAGGCAACTGTCGAATTCAATTTTTTTGGGATTTTTCAGCGGGTAGCCCGCAACCGGGCTACCGTGCTGATGCCTAGGATTTGTACTCGATGGTGTAGGACTCATCATCTCTAAGGTCTTCGGTAACCGGCAAGCCGAATAGCTTACAGCCACATTCACTGATGCTGCATCGGCACACGGCCCCTTGTTTGAGCTGGGCCCACAAGCCTGCGTCATGTATTACGATACCCACGACCCGCTTTTGTGGATCCTCTTGGACCGGAGCATCCTGATAATCAAGGTCACACCCGAACCCAGGGGGCGTAAGTTCTGGGTCGTACCCGATCACTACACCATGTCGCTCAAGATCGGCCCTTATCCGCTCAACCACCTCGTATGCTTCTTGTTTAATCATGATCGATATCTCACGGTTCATGCGCTCATCAAAATTTTAGCTGACCCTGATGGTTTTCGTTGTTAATCGGCGAGACCAGTTCTGGTGATGTAGCTGGGTCGATCCATTTCCGTGCCTGCTCAGGGGGAGCACCAAGGGCATCCTGTCCGCGAAAGGCCGATATGGGTCGATAGTTGAATTCGGCGGATGCATGCACCGGGTCAGTTTGATTTTTTCAGGCATGACGACTCTTTGGCCGCTCCTGCGACCCGCTTGTGCTTAAATTGGCGGGTTGTGAAATGGGTATTTCTTGTCAAGGAGAACGCTTATGTTTGCTGTCGGTATGGCGCTGCTTGCTGTCGGGCTGGCCACGTCGAACGCTGGTCTGTGGATACCAGGCGCCGCGCTCATGGCCGCCGGGATCGTTAAAAGAGCGCGCAGCTAATCCCTTGGCCGCTATGTCGCGATAATGGCGCTTTATCCACGTTGACTGCTCACCCCTCAGGCAGAGTGATGCCGCACACAAATTCTTTCGAGCCAAGACGGTGAGAGCCGTACTCCACAACGTAGCCGTCGCCGCGGCGTTCCGCTTCCGCCTTGGCTGTTTTCTGGTCGGCATAGACGTCGACAAAATGCCATGGATATCTATCCCGAAGAACGCCCCACCCAAGCACCCAACCTTCCTGGTCAGGATCTGGAGGCAGGTTTTTCGCCAAGCTGCGAATGGACATAAAGCGCTTCCTGTAATGGACCCGCCTCGACGCTACTACGGCACCACTCTGTCTGGTTACTGGGTTTGCGTACAGGCTGGGTGTCTGGTCAGTTCTTATGGTCTTCAACATGGCTTAAGCAAAGCCTTGAGCGGGCATGACTTTAGCCACGTTGTCGATTTGTCTGCGAGGTGTCTGTTTGATTTCGCATCTCGCCGCGCAAAGGCTGGCAAATGGGTGGAGCCCCCAATATCCGCAGGGGCGGGGAGAGCGGAGTTCTTCGGGTTGAGCTAGGTTTGCCAAGACGCACGGCGCCGGCTATTTGGGTAGCTTAGCGTCGTGCTGCTGATGACCAGGCTATCGCGCAGCCATCGGGTGGCGCTGAGTCGGCTGCACGAGCAAGCGAAACATCCCACTGAAATCAACTGGCCAGCCCCGCCAGCCTGAAACACCTGCGGCCTTGAGCCTGGTGTCAGTACTCGAGCCTACGAATAGCCACATTGCCGCGCTTGTACTGCTGGTAGCCGGTGTAGGGAAGGATAACTGTATCGGCAATGCCCGATGCTGCCATGTCCATCAGAATAGGGAACGGCGCCCAATGCGACCCGCTTCGTTGCGGACCGTTCAAGTTGCAGAACTGATAAGCGACGCCGCTGTACGCCCGGGTAATCGTATGGCAGTTGGTCTGCCATTTCGCCAGGTCGTCCACGGCTTTCGACTCGTCGGACACTGTGCGCACGGTCCCACACCCACTGAGGGCCATGGCCAGCGCCACTCCCATCCATAGCTTTTTCATCATGCAGCTCCATTGGTGATGGCCGAATCATAGCGCATCAGCACAATGTGGAATGGGAATTGCTCTCTCCCGGAAAACCGGGGATTTTGGGGGGATGCTGAGATGACTGAGAACGATTACCGCTACATGATCTTCGTGGTGGCTGCTGTGCTGGTCCTGACTACGGTAGCTTCCTGGGTGTTTCTTGAAGCCATCAGCTGAGCCCATTCCTGGGACCTGCCTGACCCTGAACCGGGCCAGGGGCTCACCCCGAAGGGTGATGGTCTGTAACCAGGTCCCATGCAAGAATCCCAGCCACAACAACCCTGGCACGGGACCACGACAATGAGCAAAGACCGGCTGAAATCGCCCGACTGGTACGCGCAGATGGCCCGTGTCGTCGACGCCCAGGGTTCGCCGGGCTTTGTCGAGGCGCTGTTCGCCGCCCTCAAGCTGATTGCCCCGTGCCAGGCCATTACCGTGTTCCTCTACCCGCGCAAGGGGTTGCCGTCGGCGCTGTTCGAAAAGGACGAGGAAGGCCCGTGGCTGCCGGAAGGCAACATCCAGAAGTACCTCGAAGGCTACTACCTGCTGTGCCCGTTCTACCGGGCCTGCATGGACGGCATCGCCCCGGGTTGCTATCGCCTCAGCGACGTCGCCCCCGATCACTTCAAGCGCAGTGAGTACTACCTGGCGTTCTATCAGCACGCCCACCTGGAAGACGAACTCAACTTCATCGTGCCGCTCGACGAGCACCTGACCATAGCCGTGGCCCTGGCCAGTACTCGCCGCCTGGACCGCCAGCAGGTCAATGACCTCAAGTGCGTGGCGCCGTGGGTGGTGGCCACGGTGCGGCGGCAGTGGAGCCACCTGGATGTCGATGCCCTCGGGGGGCGTTTCGAGAGTGCCCTGGGCCGGCAGATCAACGCCGCGCTGAACAACTTCGGCTCCTCCTTGCTCACCGAGCGCGAGTGCCGCATCGCCCAGTACCTGCTGCGCGGCCACTCGACCCGTTCCCTGGCCGAGCGCCTGGGCATCAGCGAGGACACGGTCAAGACCCATCGCAAGAACCTCTACACCAAGCTCGACATCGCCAAGCAGTCCGAGCTGTTTTCGCTGTTCATCGACTCGCTGGCCCAGGCCCAGGAAGGCCTGAGCAAGGACCCGCTGGAAAGCTACCTGCGAAGGCGCTGATCGCGCCGTTTCACCCCACCCGATTTCTACTGTCAGCGGTCTGGCAGGGCCAACTGCACGCCGCGTTTTACCCTGGAGAACAACAATGAACGCACCGTTCCAAGCCAAGCTGCAAGCCCAGCGCGACACCCGTGACTACCAGGCCGGCGATGCCGCCCACCACATCCACGCCTTCCTTGACCAGAAGGCGCTGAACGCCGAAGGCCCGCGGGTGATGGTCGGTGGCGAGCGCCTGCACCTGTGGGACAGCGACGGCAAGCGCTACCTGGACGGCATGTCGGGCCTGTGGTGCACCCAGCTCGGCTACGGCCGCAAGGACCTGACCGCCGCCGCCGCCGCGCAGATGGACCAGCTGGCCTATTACAACATGTTCTTCCACACCACCCACCCGGCGGTGATCGAGCTGTCCGAGCTGCTGTTCAGCCTGCTGCCGGGCCACTACAGCCACGCCATCTACACCAACTCTGGCTCCGAGGCCAACGAGGTGCTGATCCGCACCGTGCGCCGCTACTGGCAAGTGGTCGGCCAGCCGAACAAGAAGATCATGATCGGCCGCTGGAACGGCTATCACGGCTCGACCCTGGCGGCCACCGCGCTGGGCGGCATGAAGTTCATGCACGAAATGGGCGGCATGATCCCGGATGTGGCGCACATCGACGAGCCGTACTGGTACGCCGCTGGTGGTGACCTGACCCCGGCCGAGTTCGGCCGCCGCTGCGCCCTGCAACTGGAAGAGAAGATCCTCGAACTGGGGGCCGAGAACGTCGCCGGTTTCATCGCCGAGCCGTTCCAGGGCGCGGGCGGGATGATCTTCCCGCCGGAAAGCTACTGGCCGGAAATCCAGCGCATCTGCCGCCAGTACGACGTGCTGCTGTGCGCCGATGAAGTGATCGGTGGCTTTGGCCGCACCGGCGAGTGGTTCGCCCACGAATATTTCGGCTTCGAGCCGGACACGCTGTCGATTGCCAAGGGCCTGACCTCGGGTTATGTGCCGATGGGTGGCCTGGTGCTGAGCAAGCGCATTGCCGAGGCACTGGTGGAGCGTGGTGGGGTGTTTGCCCACGGCCTGACCTATTCCGGGCACCCGGTGGCGGCGGCAGTGGCCATTGCCAACCTCAAGGCGCTGCGCGATGAAGGCATCGTGCGCCAGGTCAAGGAAGACACCGGGCCGTACCTGCAGCGCATTCTGCGCGAAGTGTTTGCCAACCACCCGCTGATTGGCCAGGTGCAAGGAGCCGGCCTGGTGGCGGCGCTGCAGTTCGCCGAGGACAAGGGCAGCCGCAAGCGCTATGCCAATGAGAATGACCTGGCTTGGCAGTGCCGCACTTATGGTTTCGAGGAGGGGGTGATCATTCGTTCTACCCTGGGGCGGATGATCATGGCGCCGGCGCTGGTGGCTAATCACAGCGAGCTGGATGAGCTGGTGGAGAAGACTCGGATTGCGGTGGACCGCACTGCACGTGGGTTGGGATTGTTGTAAGGGGTGAGATTGCCGGGGCCGCTTTGCGGCCCATCGCCGGCAAGCGCGGCTCCCACAGGTACGGTGCAAGTCCATGTACCTTGTGTGGGCTTCACAAATGTTCACAAAGTTTCAAATGAGACAAAATTGACTCATTAAGCCTCCAGAAATATCATTCGGGCCGTTTTTATCTATAGCTCGGGTGAATCATGAGCCACTTGCGTGCATTAGGAATGGCCAGCTGCCTGGCCGCTGCCGTCGCTTTAGCCGGCTGCGGCGAGCAGGAAACGCCACCGTCCGCCGCCAACACCACCGTTCCCGTCCAGACCGTCACGGTCGCCGCCGAGCCCCTGGCACTGGCCTCGACCCTGCCTGGCCGGGTCGAGCCCATGCGCGTGGCGGAAGTCCGCGCCCGGGTGGCCGGCATCGTCCTGCACAAACGCTTCGAAGAGGGCGCCGACGTCAAGGCCGGTGACGTGCTGTTCCAGATCGATCCAGCGCCATTCAAGGCCGCGCTGTCACGTGCCGAAGCCGAACTGGCGCGGGCCCATTCGGTGATGCTCGAGGCCCAGGCCCGGGTGCGCCGCTACCAGCCGCTGGTGAAGATCGAAGCGGTCAGCCAGCAAGACTTCGACAGCGCCAGCGCCGACCTGCGCAGCGGCCAGGCGGCCGTGCGTTCGGCCCAGGCCGATGTCGAGACGGCGCAGTTGAACCTCGGATACGCCACGGTCAAGGCACCGATCTCCGGCCGCATCGGCCGTGCCCTGATCACCGAAGGCGCCTTGGTCGGGCAGGGCGACGCCACGCTGATGGCGCGCATCCAGCAACTCGACCCGATCTACGTCGATTTCACCCAGTCCGCTGCCGACGCCCTGCGCCTGCGCCAGGCGCTCAAGGACGGTGCGCTGGCGGCAGGTGAAAACCCGGCCCTGACCGCTCGCGTGGAAGGCACCGATTACCAACGCCAGGGCACGCTGATGTTCACTGACGTTGCGGTCGACCGTGGTACCGGCCAGGTGACCCTGCGCGGGCGCTTCGACAACGCCGACGGCATCCTGCTGCCGGGCATGTACGTGCGTGTGCTGGCACCTCAGGGCACCGACAACCAGGCGATCCTGGTGCCGCAGCGCGCCATCCAGCGCGGCAGCGACGGCGAGGCACGGGTGATGCTGGTCGGCAAAGGCGGCATCGCCGAAGTCCGCAGTGTGCATACCGGTGCCATGCAAGGCGCCCGCTGGCAGGTCACCGAAGGCTTGCACCCGGGCGACCAGGTGATCGTCGGCAGCCCGGCGGGCCTGGCGGCCGGCATGCCGGTGGCGCCGTCCCCGGCACAACAGGCCGCGGCGCGTTAAGGCGAGGGTAGCGAGATGTCCAAGTTCTTCATCAAGCGGCCGAACTTTGCCTGGGTCATGGCACTGTTCATTTCCCTGGGCGGGTTATTGGTGATGCCGCTGTTGCCGGTTGCCCAGTACCCCAACGTGGCACCACCGCAGATCACCATCACCGCCACCTACCCGGGCGCCTCGGCCAAGGTGCTGGTGGAGTCGGTGACCAGCATCATCGAGGAGTCGCTCAACGGCGCCAAGAACCTGCTGTATTTCGAGTCCACCAACAACTCCAACGGCATGGCCGAGGTGGTGGTCACCTTCGAGCCGGGCACCGACCCGGAACTGGCCCAGGTGGACGTGCAGAACCGCCTGAAAAAGGCCGAGGCACGCATGCCACAGGCGGTGACCACTCAGGGCATCCAGGTCGAGCAGACCAGCGCGGGCTTCTTGCTGATCTACGCCCTGAACTACAAGGATGGCGCCGGCAAGGCCGACACCACCGCCCTGGGCGACTATGCCGCGCGCAACATCAACAACGAGCTGCGCCGGGTGCCCGGTGTCGGCAAGCTGCAGTTCTTCTCTTCGGAAGCGGCCATGCGGGTGTGGGTCGACCCACAGAAGCTGGTCGGCTTTGGCCTGTCGATCGATGACGTGAGCAACGCCATCCGCGGGCAGAACGTGCAGGTACCGGCTGGCAGCTTCGGCAGCGCGCCGGGCAGCAGCGAGCAGGAACTGACCGCCACCTTGGCGGTGCAGGGCACCCTGGACGACCCAGAGGCCTTTGGCCGCGTGGTGCTGCGTGCCAACCCCGATGGCTCGCTGGTGCGCCTGGCCGATGTCGCGCGCCTGGAAATTGGCCTGGAGAGCTACAACTTCTCCTCGCGCCTGGACGGCAAGCCGGCGGTGGCCGGCGCGGTGCAGCTGGCGCCCGGCGCCAATGCGCTGAAAACCGCCGAGCTGGTCAAGGAACGCCTGGCCGAGCTGAGCGAGTTCTTCCCCGAAGGCGTCGAGTATTCGGTGCCATACGACACTTCGCGCTTTGTCGACGTGGCCATCGAGAAGGTCATCCATACGTTGATCGAGGCCATGGTCCTGGTGTTCCTGGTGATGTTCCTGTTCCTGCAGAACATCCGCTACACCCTGATCCCGTCGATCGTGGTACCGGTGTGCCTGCTGGGCACGTTGATGGTGATGAAGCTGCTGGGCTTCTCGGTGAACATGATGACCATGTTCGGCATGGTGCTGGCCATCGGCATCCTGGTCGATGACGCCATCGTGGTGGTGGAGAACGTAGAGCGGATCATGGCCGAGGAGGGGCTGTCGCCGGGCCAGGCGACGATCAAGGCCATGGGCCAGGTGTCGGGGGCGATCATCGGCATTACCCTGGTGCTCTCGGCGGTGTTCCTGCCGCTGGCGTTCATGGCAGGCTCGGTGGGGGTGATCTACCAGCAGTTCTCGCTGTCGCTGGCCGTGTCCATCCTGTTCTCCGGCTTCCTGGCGCTGACCTTCACCCCGGCCCTGTGCGCCACGCTGCTCAAGCCGGTGGCCCCTGGGCACCACGAGAAACGCGGCTTCTTCGGCGCCTTCAACCGTGGCTTCGCTCGCCTGACCGAGCGCTACTCGGGCATGAACAGCGCGCTGGTCAAACGTGCCGGGCGCTACATGCTGGTGTACGCCGGCATCCTGGCGATGCTCGGCTACTTCTACCTGCGTCTGCCGGAGTCGTTCGTGCCGGTGGAAGACCAGGGCTATGCCATCGTCGACGTGCAGCTGCCACCCGGTGCCAGCCGCGTGCGCACCGATGCCACCGGCCAGGCGCTGGAGCAGTTCCTGATGTCGCGTGAGGCGCTGGCCTCGGCATTCATGGTCAGCGGCTTCAGCTTCTCGGGCATGGGCGAGAACGCCGCACTGGCGTTCCCCACCTACAAGGACTGGTCGGTGCGCAGCAAGGAGCAGTCAGTGGACGCCGAAACCGTCGCCATCAACACCCAGTTCGCGGGCTATGGCGATGGTGCGATCATGGCGGTCAACCCGCCGCCCATCGATGGCCTGGGCAATTCCGGCGGCTTTGCCTTGCGCCTGCTCGACCGCGGTGGCCTGGGCCGCGAAGCCCTGCTGGCGGCGCGTGACCAGTTGCTGGGCGAAGCCAATGGCAACCCGGTGATCCTCTACGCGATGATGGAAGGCCTGGCCGAGGCGCCGCAACTGCGGGTCGCCATCGACCGCGAGAAGGCCCGCGCACTGGGTGTGAGCGTTGAGACCATCAACAACACCCTGGCCACTGCCTTCGGTTCGGCAGTGATCAACGACTTCACCAACGCCGGCCGCCAGCAGCGCGTGGTGGTGCAGGCCGAACAGGGTGAGCGGATGACGCCGGAAAGCGTGCTGCGGCTGTACGCACCGAATGCCGAGGGCCAGCAGGTGCCGTTCAGCAGTTTCGTCACCACCCGCTGGGAAGAAGGGCCGGTGCAGATCGTGCGCTACAACGGCTACCCGTCGATCCGCATCGCCGGCGACGCCGCGCCGGGGTACAGCACCGGCCAGGCCATGGCCGAGATGGAGCGCCTGGTCAGCGAGCTGCCACCGGGTATCGACTATGCCTGGACCGGCTTGTCGTACCAGGAAAAGGTCTCCAGCGGCCAGGCCACCAGCCTGTTCGCCCTGGCCATCCTGGTGGTGTTCCTGCTGCTGGTGGCCCTGTATGAGAGCTGGGCGATCCCGCTGACGGTGATGCTGATCGTGCCCATTGGTGCCTTGGGCGCGGTGCTGGCGGTGATGGTTACCGGCCTGCCCAACGATGTGTACTTCAAGGTCGGCCTGATCACCATCATTGGCCTGGCGGCGAAGAACGCGATCCTCATCGTCGAGTTCGCCAAGGAACTCTGGGAGAAGGGCTACAGCCTGCGCGACGCCGCCATCGAGGCCGCGCGCCTGCGCTTCCGGCCAATCGTGATGACATCCATGGCGTTCATCCTCGGCGTAGTGCCCCTGGCCATTGCCAGTGGCGCCGGCGCCGCCAGCCAGCGGGCCATCGGCACCGGGGTGATCGGCGGCATGCTCAGTGCCACCTTGCTGGGCGTGGTGTTCGTGCCGATCTGTTTTGTCTGGGTGCTGTCGCTGCTCAAGCGCAAGCCGGCGCCGCACGCTCAAGCTGCCGAGGTGACTGATGGTCATGCGTAATCTCGTGGTGCCGTTCGCCCTGGCCGTGCTGGCCAGCGGCTGCTCTCTGGCACCGACCTATGAGCGCCCCGAGGCGCCAGTGGCCCAGCAGTGGCAAGACGGGGCAGGGCATGCGGGCCTGCAGGTGGACCAGCTGGACTGGCAGGCATTCATCGTCGACCCGGCCCTGCGCCAGCTGGTTGGCACGGCGCTGGACAACAACCGTTCGCTGCGCCAGACCTTGCTCGATATCGAGCAGGCCCGAGCGCAATACGGGATCCAGCGGGCCGATCGGGTGCCAGGCCTGAATGCCGGGGCGTCGGGCAATCGACAGCATGTGCCGGGCAGCCTGTCCAATGATGGGCAGGAGGGCGTGACAAGCACGTATCAAGTGGGCGTGTCGCTGCCGGAATACGAAGTCGATCTGTTCGGCCGGGTGAAGAGCCTCAGCGATGCCGCGCTGGAGCAATACCTGGCCACCGAGGCAGCCGGTCGTGCAGCACGTATCGCCCTGATCGCCGAGGTCAGCCAGGCCTACCTGAGCCTGGACGGTGCCGAGCGGCGCCTGGCGCTGACCCGCCAGACCCTGGCCAGCCGCGAAGACTCCCTGGCGCTGATCGGCCAGCGCCGTGCGGCAGGCGCTGCCACCGCGCTGGACCACCAAGAAGCGCTGGGCCTGGTCGAGCAGGCCCGCGCCGAACTGGAAAGCAACTTGCGCCAGCAACGCCAGGCGTACAACGCCCTGGTGTTGCTGGTCGGCAGCGCGGATGCCGGCACGCTCATACCGGCCGAACGCCAGGCTGCGCCGAGTGTGCTGCAGGACATCACCCCCGGCGCGCCCTCGGCGCTGCTGGAGCGACGCCCGGACATCCTCGCCGCCGAACATCAGCTGCGGGCGCGCAATGCCGACATCGGTGCAGCACGGGCCGCATTCTTCCCGCGCATCAGCCTGACCGGTAGCTTCGGCACGTCGAGCGCACAGATGTCCGGCCTGTTCGACGGCGGCTCACGCAGCTGGAGCTTCATGCCGCAGCTGTCGTTGCCGCTGTTCGATGCCGGGCGCAACCAGGCCGGGCTGAGCCTGGCCGAGGCGCGCAAGGATTCGGCGGTGGCGGCGTATGAGGGGACGATCCAGTCGGCATTCCGCGAGGTGGCCGATGCCTTGGCGGCGACCGATACGTTGCGGCGCGAGGAAGTGGCGCGGCAGGCGCTGGCCGATACCAGCCGGGCGACCTTGGCACTGGCCAAGGCACGCTATGAAGGCGGGATCGACAGCCACCTGCGCTACCTGGATGCGCAGCGCAGCGATTTCGTGAATGAGGCGGCCTACATCGAGGCCAGTACCCAGCGCCAACTGGCGTTGGTCGACTTGTTCCGCGCCCTGGGCGGCGGGTGGCCGGCGCGCGGCTGAGCACAGGCTCCTTTGGTTGGAGGATCCAACCGTGTTGGCCCTTGGGACTTGTGCCCAGGGGCCTTTTTTTGTGTCAGGGCTGCTGGCCCTTTCGCGGGGAAAGCCCGCGAAGAATGCAGCACCAAATTCAAGTCGGGGCCAGGGCTCCATGCAGGAACAGCTGCTCCAGCGCCAGCGCCGAATTGGCACTGGCCGCTCGCCCACGCCGCTCGGCATCGACCATGCCGTAGATCTGGGTGATGAACATCTCGGTAAACACCGCCGCGCTGATATCGATGCGCAGCACACCCAGCTGTTGGGCGCGCAGGAAGAATGAATCCATGGCCCGGGTGTAGGCCAACCAGCGGCGGTCTTCGTTGTCGCCCAGCAAGGTATCGGGCCGGTACTGGAACATCAGGAACACCAGCATTTCACGGTGCTTGAGATGCTCGGCGATCAGGTGGCGCACGGCGTCCAGCGGTTCGGCGGTGGCCAGCGCGGCATTGCTGATGACCTGGTTGAGCACCTGTTCGCCGTGGCTTTCGAGCATGGCCACCAGGTTGTCGCGGGTGCCGCAGAAGCGGTGCAGGGTGGCCTTGCTGACGCCAGCGGTCTCGGCCAGTTCCTTGAGGGTTGCGCGGGGGTGGACCACGATGGCGTGGGCCAGGGCCTTGAGCAGGCGTTCGTCGTGGGGCGTGGGTTGCATCGAAGGGCCTCGCATGGGTGGCATGCTTGGCATTGTGCAGCAAATGCGGAGGGGATCAAGCGCTGGCGTCTCATTTGAGACATTTTTGTTTCCTGTGCTGGCCTCTTCGCGGGGCAAGCCCGCCCCACAACGACCGCACAGATTTTGCCATCTGTACATTACCTGTGGGAGCGGGCTTGCCCCGCGAAGAGGCCCTTACAGGCTACAACTCAGTGCGGCCCGCGTGGAATGGTCTTGAGCAGGTCTTCCGGGCTGATGTGCCCCACCACCTGAGCCACCGCGCTACCCGGTGTCGGCAGGTCGATGATGTGGTTCTTCATCTTGCCGATCACATGCATTTCGCACGGCTTGCAGTCGAACTTCAGGGTCAGCACTTCATCGCCCTGGATCAGCTGCATCGGCGCCACCTTGGTGCGCACGCCGGTCACGCCCTTGGCCTGTTTAGGGCACAAGTTGAACGAGAAACGCAGGCAGTGCTTGGTGATCATCACCGGCACTTCACCGTGTTCCTCATGGGCTTCGTACGCCGCGTCGATCAGCTGCACGCCATGGCGATGGTAGAAGTCGCGGGCCTTCTGGTTGTAGACGTTGGCCAGGAACGACAGGTGCGACTCCGGATACACCGGTGGCGGCGTGGTCTCGGCCTTGCGCCCGCCACGTGGGTGCGCCTTCACGCGCGCCTCGGTCAGCGCCTCGATGGCTTCACGGCGCAGGGCCTTGAGCTGCGAGTTGGGGATGAAGAACGCCTGCGGCGCATCCAGCTCGATACTGTTGGCGTGGTACATCGTGGTGCCCAGCTGGCCGAGCAGGTCGTGCAGCTGGTCCAGTGCCTGCTGTGGCTTGTTGGCAGCGCCGAACGGGCCGTCCAGCGCAACCTGCACGCTGACGCCTTCCTCACTGCTGAGGGTCAGCATCAGGCGCTGCTCGCGTAGCACCGCGTGCCATTCCACGCCCACGCGGCGCTCCGACGAAGTGCGCTGCAGGGCCTGCTGCCAGTTGTGGTCGAGGTTGCGCGACAGCGGGTGGTTGGGCCGCAGCTTGTGCAGGCCTTCCGGCATCTCGTTGGGTTCGACGCGGTAGCGGTAGCGCTTCTGGCCGTCTTCCACGAACTCGCCACGCGGCTCGGCGATGTTGGCGCGGAAGCCCACCACCTCACGCTTGACTAGCACGTTGAGGCCGTCGCCGTTGGTCAGCGGCACCTCGGTGACCACCTGCATGTCGCGCTTGCCGACCTTTTCCACCACACCCACGGCCAGGCCGGTGAAGGTTGGCGAGTCGAAGGCACCGATGTCGACCTTGCGATCGGTGACGAAGTAGTCGGTGCTGCCGCGGTGGAAGGTCTTGTCCGGGTCCGGCAGGAAGAAGTGCTCGGTACGGCCGCTGGAGGCACGGGCCAGTTCCGGGCGGCCTTCGAGGATGGCGTCTAGTTCCTTGCGGTAGTGGGCGGTGATGTTCTTCACATAACCCATGTCCTTGTAGCGGCCCTCGATCTTGAACGAGCGCACACCAGCATCGACCAGGTCGGCCAGGTTGGCGGTCTGGTTGTTGTCCTTCATCGACAGCAGGTGTTTTTCGAACGCGACCACGCGGCCCTGGTCGTCTTTCAGGGTGTACGGCAGGCGGCAGGCCTGGGAGCAGTCACCGCGGTTGGCGCTGCGCCCGGTCTGGGCGTGGGAGATGTTGCACTGGCCGGAGAAGGCCACGCACAGCGCACCGTGGATGAAGAACTCGATGGCCGCGTCGGTTTCGCTGGCGATGGCGCGGATCTGCTGCAGGTTCAGCTCGCGGGCCAGTACCAGCTGGGAGAAACCGGCCTGGTCGAGGAACTTGGCCCGCTCCAGGGTGCGGATGTCGGTCTGGGTGCTGGCATGCAGCTCGATGGGCGGGATATCCAGCTCCATCACCCCCAGGTCCTGCACGATCAGCGCGTCGACGCCGGCGTCGTAGAGCTGGTGGATCAGCTTGCGCGCCGGTTCCAGCTCGTTGTCGTGGAGGATGGTGTTGATGGTGGTGAACACGCGTGCATGGTAGCGATGGGCGAACTCGACCAGTTCGGCGATATCGCTGACTTCGTTGCAGGCGTTGTGGCGCGCGCCGAAGCTCGGGCCGCCGATGTAGATGGCATCAGCGCCGTGCAGGATCGCCTCGCGGGCGATGGCCACGTCACGGGCAGGGCTGAGCAGTTCCAGGTGATTCTTTGGAAGGGACATGTCGTTATAGGTTCGGGCTGTCACGGTTTAGGGCGGCATTGTAGCGGGGAATGGGGCGGGTGGCATCTTTGAGTGCCGAGAGGTGTGCTGCTGTGCCGGCCTCTTCGCGGTGCAAGTCGGATCGCCGCACCGCCGCTCCTACAGGGACCGCGCAGGTTTGTAGGAGCGGGCTTGCCCCGCGAATGGGCCGCAGAACGGCCCCAACAGTCAGAACTGGTATTCCAGCCCGGCCCCGGCATACCAGGACCTGCCCGGCGCCGCCTCGTAGTACCGGCCATTACCATCGCCGACAATCACCGAGCCCACATACTGCCGGTCCAGCAAGTTGTCCAGGCGCACCAGCTGGTGGAACGTCCACGGCCCGACCTGTTGCTGGAACTGCGTACGCCAGTTGAACACCGCATAACCCGGCGCCGCATGCTGGTCGTTGGTGTCGTCGACATACACCTTGCTCCGGTACTGCCCTTCGAGCCCCATGCTGATGCCGTCGCGCGGCTTCCACACCAGCTCACCGAACAGGCTGCTGCGCGGCACGCCGGGCAGCTGATTGCCCTTGTCGATGGTCGTAGTGCCTTGGGTGAAGGCCTCGTCATAGGTGGCGTCGAGCAGGGTATAGGCCAGGTTGGCCTGCCACTGCTCATTCAGCTCACGCTGCACGCTCAGCTCGAAGCCACGGCGCAGGGTCTTGCCGGCGTTGCGGTAGCTGGTGCGGCCATCGGTGGAAGCCGCGACCACGATCTCGTCCTTGGTGCGGATCTCGAAGATTGCGGCATTGATCCGCGTGCGCTCATCCGGGCGCATCTTCAGGCCCAGTTCGTACTGGGTACTGGTGGCCGGTTCCAGGCCGAAGTTGAAGCCTTCCAGTGCCCCGGGGGCGTAGGCCATCTCGGCCTGGGTCGGGGTTTCGAAGCCCTGGCCGGCGCTGATGTAGCCATGCAGGTCGGGAGTGAAGGCGTACATCACCGACAGGGTCGGGGTCGTACGCTGGTACTTCTTCGAACCACTGGCATCGCCGTTGGCCAGGAAGTGGTCGTCCACCTCCATCTCCATGCTGCTGTGGCGCAGGCCGGCATCCACGGTCCAGCGGTCCAGTTCCCAGTGGGCCTGCACATACGGATCGAGGCTGGTGGCGGTGTCTTTTTCATCCCGGCGCAGGTCGCCTTTCACGCCCAGGGTGTCGCCGCTGAAGTTCTGGAAGCCACGGCGGTCGTCGCGGCTGCGGTCGTAGTCGGCACCGAAGGTCAGGGTCAGGTTGCCGGGGGCGGCGCTGACCGGCTGGATCCAGCGCAGGGTGCCGCCGTGGAATTCGCGGTCGAAGTCGACCACGCCGCCACCGCGGTTGTTCGCCGGGGTGCCCTTGGGGATCGACAGGTACTGGATGACGCTACGTTTGCCCGCATACAGGTTGAACTGCAGGGTCGCCTCGCCGAAGTAGCGCTCGTAGTTCATGCCCACCTGCTGGTGGTGGATGCTCTTGCGCGTGCCGTACTCCTCGGCGCGCGCCGCCACCGAGCGCGGGTCGTGCTGGTAGGCGCCCCAGGTCTGGCCCAGCGGGTCTTCGGTACCGTTCTGCTCCAGGGTGCTGAAGATCAGCGCCAGACGGCTGTCTTCGTCCGGCTTGACGTGCACCTTGGCGAAGGTCTGGTCGCGGCGGGCGGCGCTGTGGTCGCGGTAGCCGTCGGTGTCCATGCGCGAGGCATCGACCAGGAAGCCGGCTTGTTCGCTGCCGCCTTCGCTGTAGACGTGGTTCTTGTTGAAGCCATCGCTGCCGAAGGTGGTTTCGGCGCCCACCTTGGGCGGCCCCGAACCATCGCGGGAGAACATCTGGATCACGCCACCGGCATTGCTGCCGTATAGGGCAGAAGCCGGGCCACGCAGCACTTCGATGCGGTCAGCCACGTCCAGGTTCAACGAGGCCGCCTGGCCCTGGCCATCGGGGGTACTGGCCGGGATGCCGTCGCTGAGCAGCTTGATGCCACGGATGCCGAAGGCCGAGCGGGCGCCATAGCCACGCGAGGAAATCTGCAGGTCCTGGGCGTAGTTCTGGCGGTTCTGTACAACCAGCCCTGGCACGCGGTTGAGCGCTTCCGACAGGTTGACGCCCAGCTGGCCATCGGCGATCTGTTGGCGGTCGACGGTATCGATGGAGTAGGGCAGGTCAAAGCTCGGGTTGGGGGCGTAGGTGCCGGTGACCACCACCGGTTCCAGCAGATTGAAGGTGGTGACGGGTTCGGCCTGGGCCAATGGGCACAGACCGGGAAGCAAGGCGATCAGGGCCTTGCGGCGAAACGGGGGGAATTGCATGCAGCGTCCTGCTTTCGAAAAGAAGGCCCCGCCCGCAGGCGGAGCCGGTAAAACGGTAATCAGCGTTTGGCGGCCATGGCAGTCACTTCGACGCGCATTTCCGGGTAAGCAAGTGCAGCCACGCCAACGGCGGCACGCACCGGCCACGGCTTGCTGAAGAAGCGCTGGTACACCTCGTTGAAGGCAGCACGGTCGGCCATGTCGGTCAGGTAGATGGTCAGGTGCATCACCCGGTCCATGCCGCTGCCGGCCTTTTCCAGGGCGTCCTTCAGGGCCTGCAAGGTGCTCTCGCTCTGCTGGGTGATGTCGGCATCGAGATCGGCCGGGATCTGCGTGGTCACCAGGATACCGTTGTACTCAGCGACGTCGGAGGAAATGGACTCAGCGTCGGAATCCGGTGTGTAGATAAGATCTGCCATGGGTATTCGCCTTGCAACGGAAGGAAAGCGGCAAGCCTACGCGAGCCTGTCGCAAGGGTCGAGCCGATGGGCGCTTATGCATTGAAATGCTGCGCCCCGGCGGTCAGAATCGCCGCCGATTGTTGAGCAAGGTGCTGAAGTTGAACGAACAGACATTATCCATGCGCCTGGAGCGTGTGGCGGCGCATGTGCCGCAGGGCGCACGCCTGGCCGATATCGGCTCGGACCACGGCTACCTGCCGGTGGCACTGGCGCTGCGCGGGGTGATCGAAGCCGGGGTGGCCGGCGAGGTGGCGCAGACGCCCTATGCCTCGGCCCAGCGCAACGTGCGCCGCAATGGCCTGACGGAAACCGTCACCGTACGCCTGGCCGATGGCCTGGAGGCCATCGAGGCCGACGACCGCATCACCGCCATCAGCCTGTGCGGCATGGGTGGCAAGACCATGTGCGAGATTCTCGAGCGTGGCAAGGCGCGCCTGAACGGCAGCGAGCGCCTGATCCTGCAGCCCAATGGCGATGAGCGCGAATTGCGCGGCTGGCTGATGGACAACGGCTACCGGATCGTCAGCGAAGAACTGCTGCGGGAAAACCGTTTCGACTACGAGATCATCGTCGCCGAACCTTGCGAGGTGGTGACCTACAGTGCCGAAGAGCTGTATTTCGGCCCTGTGTTGATGCGCGAGAAAAGCCCGGCATTCGTGACCAAGTGGCAGCGCATGCTGCGCCAGAAGCAGCAGAGCCTGGCCAACTTCGAGCGTGCCCGCGATGCCATCCCGCAAGAAAAGCTGCGTGACTTCGCCCGGCAGATTGGCTGGATCAACGCGGTACTGGCCTGACTCACTGCTGCGAGCAGTTGCCCATTTCGCGGTAGTCGACTTCGCGTTTCTGGCCCTGGTGGTCGACATACACCATGTGCGCGGTACCGACCTGGCAGTCGGCGGCGTTGCTGGCCGGGGTGATCGAGATGACCTTGGCCACATCCAGCGTCATGCCGTACTCATAGTTGCTGGTGGCCGGCTGGCTGGCCGGCGCATCGGCGAAGGCGCCGAACGAGGCAAGGGCGGCAGACAGGGCTACAAAAGCTATCGAACGTTTCATGGCAGGCTCCTTTTTCAATGTTTTACCAATGATGTATTCATTGGTGATCCTCAATAAATGGGCTAAGTCGTGATAGATTCCTGCCTGGAACGTACGAATAATACCGATCAAGGAGCCCAGCCCCCATGGACATGCTGCACGCCATGCGTACCTTTGCCCGGGTGGTGGAGTGCGGCAGCTTTGCTGCAGCTGCCAATGCCCTCGACATTTCCGCCGCGCAGGTGTCGCGGATCGTTGCCGAGCTGGAGAACCAGCTGCAAACCCGCCTGCTGCACCGCACCACCCGGCGTTTGCGCATGAGCGAGGCGGGCGAGCGCTTTCTTGAGCGGGCGCGGCAGATCATGGCGCTGACCGACGAGGCCATGGACGAAGCCCGCGGCGCGCACCTCACCCCGCGTGGCCGCTTGCGCCTGCATTGCCCGCATGGCCTGGGCATGTTGCTGATGCCGCTGGTGGCCGGCTACAACGCGATCTGCCCGGAAGTGGTGATCGAGCTGACCCTGTCCCAGCGCAACCCCGATCCATTGGCCGAGGGGCACGACGTGGTGATCACCGTGGATGAGGCATTGCCCGATTCTCAGCTGATTGCCGTGCCGCTGGGCAACATCTTCAGCATCCCCTGCGCCGCGCCCGGCTACCTGGAGGCCCACGGTGTACCCGAGCAGCCGGAAGACCTGCACGATCACCGTTGCCTGCGCATGGCGTATCCGATGTACGAAGGGGATTGGGTATTCCCGCAGGGGCTCGACCACTGCGTGATCGCCCCGCGTGACAGCTTCCTGACCAACGTCGCCGACGCCATGCTGGTGGCCAGTGAGCTGGGCATGGGCATCGGCCTGCTGCCGTTCTACACCGCCAGCCAGGCCATTGAACAAGGGCGTCTGCGGCGCTTGCTGGCGCCCTATCGGCTACGCGAGAGCGCGCTGTATGCGATCTACCCGTCGCGGCATTACCTGGATGCCAAGGTGCGGACCTGGATCGATTACCTCAAGGAACAGCTGCCGGGGATGTTTGCCAGCCATGAACGGATCGTCGACGACGCGCAGTTCTGGCGTTGAGTCAGTGCCCGTAACGGCCCACCAGGCTCTGTGCACCCAGCGCATGGTCTTTGAGCAACTCCATCAAGCCATTGCGATCCAGCTCTTGCGGCAAGGTGCCCAGCGGCAGGTCGGTGGCAATCAGGGTCAGTGCATAGTGGTGCGGCTTGTCCCCGGCTGGCGGGCAAGGGCCGCGATAGGTCATGGTGCCGTGCGAATTGCGCCCGACGATCAGCGCCTGGCTGGTCTGCCAGCCAGCGCCTGCCTCCAGCCCGTCGAGTGCCGGGTCGATGTCATAGGCGAGCCAGTGCACCACGCCGAGGCCCTTGCCGCCGTCAGGGTCGAACATCACCAAGGCCAGCGACTGCGTGCCGTAGGGCAGGTTCTTCCAGCTCAACTGCGGCGTGCGCCCCTCACCGGCACCGCAGGCCGGATCCGGCCCAACCTGCTGCAGGCCGATGACACCGCCATCGGTGAATGACGACGAACTGATCGACAGCGCGGCAGAATCGCCACCGGCAGCCACGGCGGTGCAGGGCAGCAGGGCGGCGAGCAGCCAGGGTTTGAGGTGCATGACGATTCCTCGGCAGGGCTTTGCGCCGCAGTGTAGACCAGCTGCCGGTCAGCGGCTGTCCTGGTCTTCGGCAGTGCCGCCGGTGTGCCCGGCGCCGGAGCCTGTGGCTTCACCGGTGCTGTTGGAGCCACCGGCCGCGCCATCGGCGGCATCCGAGTTGCTGCCGGTGTCGCTGCTGTCATTGTCCTGGCCGCTGCCCGGGCTGTTGACGCTGCTGCCTTCGCCGGCGGTCTTGCCGCCGCGCTCGTCGGTTTTCGGATGGCTGTCGGTATTGGTCGTGTCCGTCGCGGCATAGCTGGTGGTGGCGGCGATCCCCATGGCGAGGGCGAGCAACAGCGAGTGAATGCGGATCATGGCAAGTCTCCTGGGCGGATGATCTGTCATTCGTTTGGCTGGCGGAGGGTGCCGGGGTGCCCCATGGGCGACGGGCGGTCGAAAAAAAGGGCCGCGATGGCGGCCCCTTCATTCATTTGGCTTCTGCCTGCGCTGTTGGCGCAGCGGGTTGCACCGGTTCCAGCGGCGGATGCTCCTGCGCCGCATGCATCAGGTCCTCGGTCACCCGCAGCTCGGCGCCGGTCGGTGAGAAGGTGGTCGATGCCGTGAACGGTGCCGGGTGCTCCGCTGCCGGGCGCTTGCCGCGACGCCAGAGGAAGAAGCACACCATCCCCAGGTTGACCACGGCAAAGGCCCAGAACAGCCCCACTTCGCCAAATTCGGTCATGGCCGGCGAAATGGCCAACGGTGCCATGGCCGAGCCCAGCGAGTTGATCAGCAGCAGGCCCTGGATCATCGGTACCAGCGCGTCGGACGGCGCGCGGTCGGCAGCATGGCTGACCGCCACCGGGTACAGCGCGAACACGCCGCCACCCAGCAGGAACAGCATGGCCGGCAGCAAGGCCGAATCCGACGGCAGGAACACCGTGATCAGCGACAGCACCATGCACAGCGCCGCCAGGGCGATCAGCACATCCTGGCGGTCCTTGCGGTCGGACCAGCGGCCCACCGGGTATTGCAGCAGCATGGCGCCGAGGATCACCCAGGCCATCATGTTGCCGACCTCACCGACATCCAGGCCGATGCGCTGCAGGTACAGCGGCAGCAGGGCGTAGATACCGGCAATGACCACTCCGGAGCCAAAGCAGCCAACCAGCCCCGACGGTGCCACGCCCAGCAGTTGCCGTGGCTTGAGCGGCTCGACCTGGTCCAGCAGCGGCGACACCCGCGGCAGGATCACGATCGGCAGTACCGACAGCGCAGCCAGCATGCCGGCCAGCATGAACGGTGCGCTGTCGCCCAGGTGGGTGATCACGCCGAGGCCTGCCTGGGCGATCACACCCGCGCCGTAGAAGGCGATCATGTACAGCGCCAGCAGGCGCCCGCGGATCTTCGCGTCACCAGCCAGCAGCAGCCAGCTTTCGATCACCAGGAATACGCCGACCGCCGCCCAGCCGTTGATCAGGCGCAGCACCGACCACCAGGTGGCGTCGTAGAACAACCCCTGCAACAGGATGGTCGCGGCGATCAGCGAGGCGAAGCTGGTGTAGGCGCGGATATGGCCGATACGCAGGATCAGCCGGTCGTTGAAGATGGCGCCGAGGGTCAGGCCGATGAAGTAGGTCGACGAGACGATACCGATGGTCGTTGCCGATTCGCCGGCAGCGTCCAGGCGCAGGGTGGTAAGGGAAGACATGAAGCCGTTGCCCAGGGCAATGATGAACAGCCCGAGCAGGGGCGCCAGCGCCATGGCCAGCAAACGCGGAGACATACATACCTCAAGTTGGAGTGGCGATTTAGGAACGCCTCTTCGAACGCGCACGCAAAACGGACCCATCGAGGGCCGAATAAAGTGCACGGATGTGCCTGGGCTGGATGCGACCTGGGCAAGACTCAACCGCTGGACCCTGGAATAGCTGGGCCGGGCGGGGTCGGTTGAGCCTATTTCACATGGGCGTCATGTGTTCAGGCCTGGACTCTGTCGTTGCTGCCGGTTGCCACCGTTCAAGGCGACGGGCGAAAAGGAAGCGCGATTCTACGGGTTGTGACCGATTTGCCCAAGAGGCTAAGGCCTGCGACGCGACGACGCAGGGCGGGATGCGACAGCTTTGTGCCCCAATCCGACATCCCAGACACCTCTGGCCTGCGGCATAATCGGCATTCTTACCAAGGAAGGCCCGCCCCATGCTCGCTTCGCTGTTCGCCGTCCTCGCCCCGGTCTTCATCGTCGCCGGCATCGGCTTCGCCTGGGCCCGCAAAGGCCTGGACTACCCCACCGAGTTCATCGCCCGCATGGTCATGACGGTCGGCACGCCATCGCTCGTGCTGTCGACCCTGAGCCGCACCGAGCTGGCCGCCACGGCCTTCACCAGCATGGCCCTGGCGTGCCTGTTGTGCACGCTGGGCATGGCCGCGGCCGGGCTGCTGGTGTGCCGCGCTTCAGGCCAGCACTGGCGGGTGCTGCTGCCGGCTTTCATGTTCCCCAACACCGGCAACATGGGCCTGCCGATCAGCCTGTATGCCTTCGGCGAGCACGGCCTGGCCCTGGCCGTGGCGTTCTTCCTGACCTTGTCGATCGTGCAATTCACCGTGGGCATGGCCATTTCCGGCACGGTGGCCTCGTTCAAGGCCCTGTTGCGCAACCCGATCGTCATCAGCCTGGCCGGCGCCATGCCGATCATCTTCCTCGACTTCGAACTGCCGCGCTGGCTGGCCAACACTGCCGACCTGCTCGGCGGCATGTCGATCCCGCTGATGCTACTGACACTAGGTGTGTCACTGGCCAGCATCCGCCCGCAGCATATCGGCGGCGGCTTGGTGCTCGGTGGCCTGCGCATCGTGCTGGGCGCGGCGGTGGGGTGGGCGGTGGGAACAGCCCTGGGCATGGAGACCATGGAGCGGGCGGTGCTGATGGTGCAGTCGGCGATGCCGGTGGCGGTGTTCAATTACCTGATGGCGGTCAGGGCCAACCGGCAACCGGAGCAGGTGGCCAACCTTGTGATGTGCTCGACGCTGCTGTCGTTCGTCTGGCTGCCGGTAGTACTGGCCTGGTGGATGTAGGCCTTATTTGTCAAACAAGCGCTCGTGCACCCAGCCCTTGTTGGTCAGTACCATCACCCGCTTTTCCTGGGCGGGTGTTTCATGGGTCGCCACCGCACTGCCCAGGTCACGGATATTGGCCCTGACCTCGTCATTGGCTGCCCAGTCCGGCAACCCGGTGATCTTGTAGGCATAGGTCACATCGGAAACGGTGTGCCCCATCATCTGCCCCGGCTCGCTGAACTGCTCGATCGCCGTCACCTCGGCCTTGCCGAAGCACAGCCCGCCGCGGGTCTGGCCGTTGAGCATCTTCTGGGCATCGGCCTTGTAGTATTTGCGGCCCTCGTCGGTGAGGTCGTAGGCGTAGTAGATGTCGGTGCGGGCCGGCTGCCACAGGCGCTCCGGCACTTCGACGCGGGAGATTTCCCGCTCGCTTACGATGCCCACCCGGGCCAGGGCATGCAGCGCCTTGTTGGTGCCGGTGACGTCGAAGTCCTGGGTCTTGGTGGGGAAGTCGCTGACCACGAAGCAGTGCGGATACTGCGTGTCGAGGTAGGCCTGGGCCGCCTTATGGAAATTGGCCTCGTTGGCGTCCTCAGTGTCCGAGCAGCCGGCCAGGGTGGCCAGCAACGCCAGCGGTACGATCTTCCTGAGCATGATGAAACGTCCTTGGATTGCGAAGATAAACCGGTGGGCAGGCATTAGAACCCACGGCCTAGAGCGGCGCAATCGTGGCAGTACGGCATCTGGACAGGGTTCACAAAGCCGCTGTCAATGGTGCCCTTGCGGCTCCCGGGTATCGATGCCCACCACCACCGACATCCCCGGGCGCAGGCGTGCGGCGTCCGGCTGGTCGGGGTCGACGGTGATGCGCACCGGGATGCGCTGGGCAATCTTCACGAAGTTGCCGGTGGCGTTGTCGGCCTGCAACAGGGCGAACTCGGAGCCGGTGGCCGGCGAAATCTGCTGCACATGGCCGTAAAGCTTGAGGTGGTTCAAGGCGTCCACGGTGAAGGTCACCGGCTGGCCGATGCGCACGTCGGCCATCTGGGTTTCCTTCATGTTGGCGATCACCCACAGGGTGTCGGGCACCAGCGCCATGAGTTGGGCGCCAGAGTTGACATAGGCCCCCAGGCGCGTGCCGATCTGCCCCAGCTGGCCGTCGCGCGGGGCGGTGACGCGGGTGTTGTCGAGGTCGATGCGGGCCAGTTCGACGGCGGCTTTCGCATTTTCCACCGAAGCCTCCAGCGAGGCGCGGTTGACAATCACCGTCTCGCGGTCCTGGCGGGCGATTTCCAGCGCGGCCTTGGCCTGGGCCAGGTTGGCGACGGCGGCAGCCTCGCTGGCGCGGGCCAGGTCCAGAGAGCTGCGCGACACCGAACCATCGCTGACCAACGCCTGGTTGCGGCTGAGGTCGGCCTTGGCCTTGGTGGCCTGGGCCGAGGCATCGCCAATTGCCGCCTGGCGTTGGGCAATAGTAGCTTCGGCGCTGTTGCGCTGCTGCAGGTTGTTGGCCAGCGCCGCCTGCTGCTGTTGCAGCTGGGCGATGGCTTGGGCCAGGCGCTGCTTGTAGATGCGGTCGTCCAGCTGCACCAGCAGGTCGCCAGCCTTTACGAACTGGAAGTCATGCACCGGCACGTCGACGATATAGCCGCTCAGCTGCGGGCCGATGATCGTCACCTGGCCGCGCACCAGGGCGTTTTCGGTGCTTTCGATGGTGCTGCTGAACGGCGGCAGGTTCCAGGCATAGAGCACTATCAGGATGCCGACCAGGGCCACGCAGGCGAAGCTGATCGAAGACAGAATGCGCACTCGCCGCGTGCGCACCGGGCTGGTCGGTTCGCTGGGCGGCGTGCTGCCTTCGGGGGTTTCGGCGATGGCGGTGGTGGTCGTGGTGCGGGTTTCTTCGGTCATCGGCTGGCAGTACCGCTGGTGGAGTCGGATGAAGCAGCCTGGCGGGCGACATACCACAGCCAGGAGCCGCGAATGGTAATCCAGATCATGGTCAGCACGGCGATGCTGCCAATCAGTACGAACACGTCGTTGTAGGCCATCACGTTGGCCTCGCGGGTGGCGGCGCTGGCCAGCACGCGCATGCCGGCCTCGCTGCGCAGCGCCGGGTCGGCGAGGATCCCGGCATAACCGCCGCCGCCGCTTTGCACGCGGGCATTGACCAGCGGTTCGAGGTAGCTGAGGCGGTCCATCAGGTGGCTGGAATGGAACTTCTCGCGCCAGGTCTGGAAGGTGCCCAGCAGCGCCGCGCCAATCAGGCCGCCGAGGTTGTTGCAGATGCCGAACAGCACCGAGAAGCTCACCAGGTTGCGCGGGTTGGCGCGTACGTGGCTGATGCCCAGGGCCATCGAAGGGCCTAGGAAGAAGGTGCTGCCGAAGGCCAGCAGGAACTGGCTGAGGTACATCTGTGCCGGGCGCGTGAGGTTGCTCGAACTGCTGTCCATGAACGCCCCGGTGGCCATCGCCAGCAGCGAGACGAACAGCGGGATCACCAGGTGCTTGGGGTCGATGGTCAGCGCACTGCTGGCCAGGCCCGCCACGGCGCCGAGCAACATGATCCAGTACAGTGAGCGCATCTGTTCGCTGCCCATGTTCAGCACCTGCAGAAAGCCCACCGCGCCGGTGGACTGCTCCGAGGTGACCATGCGAATCAGAATGACGCACAGGCCCAGGCGGATGATCGCGCCGCTGCCCAGCCAGCGCGTCATCAACAGCGGGTTCTGGCGGTTGTGCTCGATGGCCAGGCCGGTGAAGATCAAGGCAATCGACGAGGCCAGGGCGATGCCGATCCACGGCGCCTCCAGCCACCAGTCGATGCGCCCCAGCGACAGCGCGGCGCAGAGCAGGGCGACGCCGCTTGCCATCAGGGTGAAGGTAAGGAAGTCCAGAGGCTCGAAGGTCTTGAAGCGGTCACCGGGGGGCAGCTTGAGCAGCAGCACGCAGCCCAGGGCAGCCAGCGCCAGGCCCAGTTCGAACAGGTACAGGCCGCGCCATTCGGCGATCTGCAGCAGGTCTTCGGAGAAGATCCGCGCCAGCGGCAGGGCCAGTTGCGAGGCGCCCAGGCCCAGCACCATGGCCTTCAGTCGCCAGCGCTCGGGGAACGCCTGGATCATGTAGTACAGGCCAAGCGAACTGAGCGCCGCGCCAACCATGCCGTGGGCGGCGCGCACGGCAATGGCCGAGTTGAGGTCGTTGACCAGCAGGTGGGCGAAGGTGACCAGGGCATACAGCACCAGGAACACCTCGGTGAAGGCGCGCAGGCCGAACTGCTGGCGAAACTTGACCAGCAACAGGTTGATCGACACGTTGGTCATCACATAGGCCGCTGGCAGCCAGGCCATCTCGGCACTGGTCGCGCCTAGCGCGCCTTGCAGGAACACCAGGTTGGCGGTGACCAGTGCGTTACCCAGGCCGCCAGTAATTGCCACCAGCAGGCCGACCACGCCGTACGCGAGGCGCTTGGCCGGCGTGTGCAGGGGCGTGGAAGGGGAGCCGGGAAGGCTGGGCTTCTCGTGCGGGAGCCACTGGCGCGGGGTGTATTTGTCCATGGGGCTGACTGTACTTCGCGCTACAGTCAGCCTCAATGGTTTTTCAGTTCACCCGCAATGCAACATGCCCTCGATTGTTGCCATAGCAATTCCAGGCATCATTGGCATACGCGTAGAGGTACCCGGAGCGCTTGGGGGTATAGGTGCACCCTTTACCGATCTCGAACACCTCGGGCTTGATCAGATAGCCTTTGGCATCCACCCCTTCGCCGTTGGCGATCGCGCCAATCAGGCTGAACCAATCGAACTGCTCGTGACGCTTGGTGAAACTGAAGTTGGCATCGTCGTTCTTGAACAACTTGCTGTACCAGGACTCGAGCTGGCCGAGCGCACTGCCAAGCAGCTGGGCAATTTCCGCCGGCTGAAAGTTGCCGTCGTGGGTACCACCGGGCCCGCAGCTGATCGAACTGTCGAGCCACTCCCCGGATGCACTGAACTGGTAGGTGCGGCCAGCCTCCAGCCACAGCCCCGTTTCGTTCCAGGGGAGGCGGGCTGCAATGTCGATCACTAGCGGTGGTGAGGGTGCGACAAGACGTGACAAGCGATAGGGGTGCTGAGTGATGGGCGGGTCGATCTGGCGCTCAAGGGCGGTTTTGTGAAAACTGGCTGTTTGTGAGTCGAGGCTCGGGATACTCCGCGGTTGCGTGGGTAGCAGGCTGAACACGCCATCGCACGAGTCATGCATCATGTCGTGAAAGTCGGGGCGGATCTGCTGGATCGTCAGGGAGTTGAATACCAGCCCGCACTTGCCAGCCTCCTCGACCATCCACTGCAAAGCACCGTCAGCCAGGCCGCTTTCACGATAGCCACCCCCCACGTCGGAATGCACGCCAGGGAACCATAGTTGTTGCACATCGCAACCTGGTGGCACATTCGTCCACAGGGTGGGCTGGAAGGAGGCACGGCGTTCGTCCATGGCCAAGGCGTGCCGGCCGGTCCTGACGGCGCTATGGAAGGTGGTGTCGTGGAACGTGTAGCGATTGCGGTCATCGAGCAGGTTGAGCAAGGCCATGTCGTCAGGTATGCCCAGAGCACCGACGGTGTCCCACACGCCTATGAAGCGGATCGGAATGCTTTCGCCTTTGGCATTATGGAACTGCCAGCCCAAGGCTTCCCAGTCTTCACGGTTTTCGAGTTTGCGTCGGTAGCCGAATTTCATCAGGCGGTCGAGACGCTTCCAGACTTCCGCGGCCTCGATGCCAGCGATCCTGAGCAAGCCGCAGCTATTGATCAGGCCGCTCAGGCTCCTGACGGTATAGGCGCCACGGCTGAAGCCGAACAGATAGATGTCCATGCCCGGCTGATAGCAGTAGCACAGCTTTTGATAGGCACTCTTGATGTTGTCGTCCAGCCCGGAGCCGGTGCCGCCGCCAAGCGCCTTGTCCCACCATTTGCCGGATGTGCCGACGCCGGGATGGTAGTACTTTTCCTGATGGTTTTCGGCAGCGTCGTATTCCGCCACTGCGTTATGCAGCCTGACCACATTGGTGGGTGCCGGAACACCCTTGTCGAGCTGTTCGGGCGTATTCCAGGTACCGTCGCAGCAAATCACGATGTTGGACATGAGACCGTCCTCCGTTCGAGTGAACGTGGTGATGGATCACGCATGAATCCAGAAGGCACTTTCGGCAAACTGCTCGTCGTTCCACCATTCGGCCTTTCCAGTTCCATACGCGAAGTTGCGCGCCCCGGCCTGGCTCTGCAGCGGCGCAATCACTGCACCGCTGGCATCGCGCCGCGCGCCATGCACGGCATCTTCAGGCACCACCGCGACAATGTGCCCGGATTTGCCATCTTCCTTGCGCCGCGCCACGATCAAGGCGACCGCGCCTTGGTTGGCGAACTGCTGCAGCTTGCTGAGCGTACCGGTTTGCCGCCAGCCAAAGGCATTGCCAAAATCGCGCAACCAGCGGAACAGGTCGTTCGCCCGCATCTCGGTGATCGTGGCGCCAATCAGCGGTGCGACGTCCTTGTCTTGTGAAAGGTCGAGCAGCGCCCTGGATGTCCACCACACGCGTGGCAGATACACACCGGCAAGGGCGCAGTAGTCGTGGCAATAGATGTTGCAGAAGGTCAGGCCGTCGTGGGGCTGGTAGCGTTTGTTGGCGACATTGTCGACGCCGAGCCAGTCGATGATCGCGGCCAGTTCGCTGCGCAGTGCCTCCGCGTTCTCGCCATTGCGTTGCGGCTGGCCAGGCTCGTTCAGCGAATGTGCATTGGCTGGGTCGATGCGCCGGGTCACCCGGCCTGGCTTGCGTGGCATGTCGACGGCGACAATGCCGGTAGCGGGCATCGACGGTGCGGGGAGGGTGATTGGCACCGCTTTGGTCGATTTATCCGTCACCAGGAACCGTTGCGCGACGAAGCCGTGCAGCAAGGCACCGTTCAGCGAAGTTTCTATCTCGCGAAAACCGTTCTTTGCCCGGCCAGTGACCGCGCGAACCGGGTGGCCATCGGGCAGGTTCCCTATGACGTTGGCTTGCGCTGGCTCGCTGATGAGTGGCTCGCTGCGCACCCGCAAGGTACTTTCGCGGGTGTCTACCCGCAGGAATGCACCGCTGGCCGTCAGCGTGCTCGGTGGTGGCACCAGCGCCAGGCCAGGCGCCGGAGGGGCGATCTGCGGCTGGGCGCCGTCCAGGGGTACGGTATGGGCCAGCTGGATGAAGTCGAGGAGGTTCTCGCCGTAGTAGCGTTTGCCGTCGAAGTAACCCTGACGCAGGCCTTTCTTCGGGTTGAACCCGCCTGTGTTGTAGGCGATTCCGACGGATGCCAACTGTTGGTCATCAAGCGCCTGCGCCCCGGCCAGCCCCAGCGTCTTGAGACCGCGCTTGAGTTCGTTCAGGCAGTGGTCAAGGGCATCATCGAATTGAGCGTATCGCTGGTCGAGGAAATAGTCAGGGTCATCCTTGAAGAATTGCAGGTCGCGCTGGAAGATGCCGAAGCCGTGGCAGAACTTGTCGGGTCGGCGCGCCACTGTGGCGTAGTCTTGAACGTGTCGAGCCATTTCCACCAGCGACTCATGCGCCAGGTCGAACATCTGCTCGCCACGCGGCGCCGCCAGCAATGCAGCCTTGTCCCTGGGGAAGGCTTTGCGGCCTTTGTCCGAGTCCAGCGTGTCACCTACGCACAAGCGCAGCACGTCGGTTTCCGGCAGGTCATGACGCAAGGTAGGCCAGACTTCGCCAGACTCCTGGCAGGCGATTGCAGTGAGAAAGTCCACGGTCAGTGGCGTACCGGCCAATGCGCCTTCCAGTCGGGACTGGAAGTGGGATTTGAACCATTGAACATCGTTTGCGTTGGGCATGATCGGCTCCTGCGCAGATCCCACGATCTGCGTGTGATTGGATTGACCCAAGCGTCCTGCCCGTTTCGAGAGGCGTTTTCCATGCGCCTCCGTGTCGAGAGGTTGTGACTAGAACTTCGAATAGTTCAGCGCATCGACCAATACCGAGCCACCCAGGCCGGTCAGCGACAATAACAATGCACGGACCAGCGGCTCGTCGGCGTAGCGGGAGAAGGCGCCGGTGTTGAGTGTCACGATGCGCTCGCGGATCAGGCTGAACTTGCCGCACAAGGCTTCGTCCGGGGTTTTCAGCAGGTACTGGTCGATGCGTTGCAGGCCCACCGTTCTGGCCCTTTCGGCCGCCCGACGCAGCGATAGCGCCGAAGCTAGCAGGATCAACCCTGTGAGCACGAAGGTGATGACCATTCCGGGTGGGGTCGACCAGTTGTCGAACAGGCTGCTGCGCGAGGCAATCAGGATCAGCAAGACAATGGTCGGTGCATAGATCAACCGGCTGACGGCGGCGGTGCGCTTGGCAATCAGGGTCAGGCCGAACCAGGCGTCGATGCTCGGGTGCGATTGACGTTGAGCGAACTCGCCGAAAAGGGTCTTGTGCTCCCGTTGCAGCCCCTCTGGCCAGATCCAGTCCTCATCGCTGAATTGGCGTATGAACCGGGTCAGCAGCCGGTTGGCGTCGACAACCCAGAACACCAGCAGATTGAAGGTCAGCAGCGGTGGTAGCCAGCTCCACTGGCGCAGCGCCAGGTTGCCGCGCATGGGGTCGCCATCCATCGGCCAGAGCACGAAGAACATGCTGGTGAGCACCAGGAAGATCCAGGAACCCAGCATGGCGCGCAGCAGCCTTGCACCAAAACTGCCGCAGATACAGTGCTCCTGCCAATAGACGATGAACTGCCTTGGCGTGTGGGCGAGGCCAGTTCTTCTTTCATACATGCGAGGCGTGTTGGGCGAGAGCGGCAGGAATATATGATGAAGCCACTCACCGGCCTCTCTTGCCAGCTTGTCGAGTCGGCGCAGCTTGCCACGACGGGTCAGCAGGCGCGGCTGGCGCCACAGGCTTGTCGGGTATTGGCGCATGGCGCTGCTGAGGTGGTAGTCGCGCTCGATCTCCAGGCGATTGAGGCGAAGGTTGCGGGCACCCCAGGCCAGCGCGGCCAGCGAAATCAGTACCGCGAGCAAGCGCAGCCCCAGGGTTGGCCAGGCGCTGATACCTTCGAACAGGAACATCGGCTCGCCCAGGCCGTGTTCAGTCAGGCTCTCACGCTTCTGGTAGGCCCCCAGCAGCGCCAGGATAAATATCACCAATGGCACCAGCACATACCAGGCGTTGGCATCGAACAGGCCACCGCCTGCGAGGGTTTTACCTGCCACGTTGGCTTTGCAATCGAGCATGCGACGGTTCAGGCCTGAGGCGATCAACCCCAGCAGGATCAAGCCGAACGCCACCCACATCAACTCGACCCGCCAGGTGCGTGTGGCAGCCCAGGCCAATAGTGCGGCCATGCCATAGAGTGCCGGCGGCACCCATGCACTCGGCCCGGTGCTCGTCTCGCCATTACTGCTGCTCCACCAACTCAGCAGCAGGCCAAGGGTGACCAGTATCAGTACCAGCGGCCCCGCCAGCATGAATGACTGAATGCCATGCAAGCGGTCCTGGAGTGCCGGTGAGGGCTCTGGGTAGATGGGGGGGGAGGGATCCTGCAGGCAGCGCAAGGCCATGATGTCCTGAGGCCGGATATAGGTGCCCTGGCCTGAATGCCTGTCGGCAGGGCCGCAGTCGATGGCACGCTCCCGGGTGGAGCTGCTTTCCAGCGGTATGAAGCCGCTGATACCGACCTCGTAGATACTCGGAGACAGGATGCCTGACTTGGAATAATCAAACTGCCAGCGCTTGGCGTCGAAAGGTTCGGGTGCCATAGCTGCCAGTACCGAGATGAACACCGAACTTTGCAGACTGTCGCGAAACGGCGGCATTTCTTGCTGCAAGGCACGTGTGAGCGTCAGGCCATACGCCGATGCCAATACCAGATTGCGCGTTACCTCGGCTTGGCCACGTTGCAGCATGCGGGCGTCGAGGTCAGTCGAAAAATACACTTTGTTGGGCATGCGATTCTTGAGTGCCTGCAGCACCAACAACTTGTCATAGGTGTCCAGGCCGAGTACCCCGATGGCGCCGATGCCGCTTTTGCCGGCATTGCGGTAAGCCTTGTCCTGCATCGAGATGTGCTCGGCGAGGCGGCGCAAGTAATCCAGCTGCGAGTTGCCGTCGGACTTTTCCAAAGGGCTGAGGTCTAGATCGAGTCTGGTGTTGTCGGTTTTCTTCTCGGTCTTGGCGATCGTGTCTTCCGGCAAATGGCCGTCGAGGCCGCGCAGGTAGCTGAAGCGCAGGACCCATGGGTCGACCCGGTCCATTCCCAGAGGCTCGAATGTAGGCCGTTCAGCAATTTTTTTGCGGAAACTCTGGATCAAGGCACGGCTGTAGAAACTGTCCCATTCCGAGATCAGAGCAATACGGTTGGCGTTGCGCCATTCACCCTCCGGGAAACACTTGTGTTCATCATCCGGCGTCAGGCAACGCGCGCCTGCCGTGGGATCAACGTGGCGCAACTTCAATTCATCCAGAAGCAGACGGGCCATGGTGGTGTCGTCGCTGATGGTGCGAATCAACTTGAGGCTGTTGAACGAGTGGGTGTCGGAATGTTTTGGCGCGCTGATTTCGCGTAACAGGAATTTTTTGTCGGCGGTTGCCAGCGGTGAATAGATCTCGATGCCCTTGGTCAGGTAATTCCAGAACACATAGTCATCCGGTTGGTTTTGTGCCTCCGCTTCTTGCTCATAAAACTGGCCCAGCATCGCCGAGTCAGCCGGGCCTATCACTTTGAGTACGCCGTTTTCCTTACCCCCGATCGGTGCGAATCGAAGGTTTTCGAGCGAACCCAGTGGATTGTGCCTAATGGCATTCTGTTTGAGCCATAGCAGGCGCACACGCTCCACAGGCGGCTGTTCTTCGTCGCTGGACGGAGCCGGTTCCAGTGGGTCGGCTGCGAAATCCTCGTAGGGTACTTCTACCGCGTCCTTGCTGCTTGTCAGTGTCTGCAGGCTAGGGGCCATGGCCAGGCAGCGTACATGCTGCTCGTCCTCAGGCACCAACCGAGCCCCCTTCAGCCCTGCGAGGATGGCATAGCGCATTCGCCGACGCAGCTCGACAGCTTCGGCATAGGCGCCATCCTCCACCAGCGCAACCAGCAGTTGGGCCGGTTTTTGTAGGGGGGTGGCAGTGCAGGCGGGCTCAGGTTTTGGCTCTTGATCCTTGATGCGTTTTCGATAGCGCTCCAATGCATCGAAGGGGTCTTGCCACAGGCGAGCCTCGATAGGCGTTTGCGGTTGGAACTGCGCACCGACCGGACGCGTTTCCACGAACGGTTCACGAATCAGCGCAAAAGTTGAAATAACCAGGCTCAGAACCACTGCGCCGCCAGGCAGCCATACGGAGTAGTTGCTGGTTGAATCCTTGTTCGTATCCATGGCGCAATACCCGAAACGGGTCGCTCTTTGCGCGAATGCGGGACCGGATCCAGATGCCGCGAGCGGCGGCGTGCACTACGTCGATGGGGTCGGCCGTGCGGAGCGGCGGAAATTTACCTGATTCACTAGAACTGGCAACTTGATTTTAGTTAGACGCAAACAACAGGCAAGTTGTTAGTTAAGGAGAACAACAACTTCCAGATGTTCGGTATGAACTTGTCAAACGGCAGTGCACTGCAGTCACCTGTAAAAGCGCTTGCTGGCGGGCATGTCAGGCCCTGACAGCAAGCGCTCTGGCCCAACGCCCTAATGGCCCACCACCATGTCGGTGAACGGCGCTACATAAGCCTGCAAGGTCACCAGCCCGCCCACCAGTACCGCCAGTACGATCGAGTGGAAGAACACATAGCGCAGGATTTCGCCTTCATGCCCATACCAGCGAGTCGCGGTGGAGGCTACGACGATCGACTGCGCATCGACCATCTTGCCCATCACCCCGCCCGAACTGTTGGCTGCGGCCATCAGCACCGGGCTCAGCCCCAGCTGCTCCGCCGTCACCCGCTGCAACCCGCCGAACAGTACGTTGGAGGCCGTGTCCGACCCGGTCAGCGCCACGCCCAGCCAGCCGAGCAGGGTGCCGAACATCGGGTAGAAGATGCCCGTGGCGGCGAATGCCAGGCCCATGGTCGCGTCCAGCCCCGAATAGCGCGTGAGGAAGCCCAGCGCCAGCATGGCGACGATAGTGATCAGCGAGTAGCGCACCACCCACAGTGTGCGTAAATATTGCCGCCCCAGCTCAAGGGGCGAATAACCCATCAGCAGCCCGCCAAGGACCGCCGCCAGGAAGATGCCGCTACCGGTGGCGGTGAACCAGGTGAACTTGTATTGGGCATCTTCTTTCTTCGGCGTGGGCACCACAGGTGGCACTTTCTCGATCTGTTGGTGGATCGAGTCGAAGGTGAACACCGGGGCGAACACCGGGTTGCCCTCACGCAGCGGCTTCCCTTGCGGGTCGAGCATCGCCGCGCCGCTGGCCGGGTCGAGCGCCTGGCGAGTGTCGAACAGGTTCTTGAAGCCCGCCGTGCCCCAGGCGAACACGAACACGGTGAGGATGATCCACGGTAACCACGCCTTGAACACGCTGCGCTGGTCGCGTTGGGTGAAGGTGGCCGTGGCACCTGCCTTGCCGTCGTCTTCGACCTTGGAGTTGTCGACCCGGCCGGTGAGCGCCGCCGAGGTGTGCACGCTGGCCGGCTTCCATACCCGCAGGAAGGCGGTCAGGCAGGCCATGGAGATCAGCGCGGCGATCACGTCCACCAGCATCGGCCCGTGGAAGTTCGAGACCAGGAACTGGGGCACCGCGAACGTGACCCCGGCCACCAGGATCGCCGGCCACACCTCAAGCATCTTGCGCCAGCCGGCAAAGGCCCAGATCAGCCAGAACGGTACGATCACCGAGAAGAACGGCAGTTGCCGGCCGACCATGGCCGACAGTTCCATTTCATCCAGCCCGGTGACCTTGGCCAGGGTGATGATCGGCGTGCCCAGCGCGCCGAACGCCACTGGCGCGGTGTTAGCGATCAGCGCCAACCCCGAAGCGGCCAGCGGCGAAAAGCCCAGGCCGATCAGGATGGCCCCGGTCACTGCCACCGGCGTACCGAAGCCCGCTGCGCCCTCGAAGAAGGCGCCGAAGCAGAAGGCGATCAGCAGCAGTTGCAGGCGGCGATCGTCGGTGATGCGGGCCAAGGAGTCCTGCAGCACCTTGAACGAGCCGTTCTCGGTGGTCAGCCGGTGCAGGAAGATGATGTTCAGCACGATCCAGCCGATCGGCAGCAGGCCGTTGGCGGCGCCGTACAGCGCAGCGGAGCCTGCCATGTTGGCCGGCATGCCGAAGGCGAAGATCGAGATCAGCAGTGCCGAGCCCAGGGCGAGCAGGGCGGCGATATGTGCCTTGATATGGAAGAAGGCCAGTGCCGCCAGCATCACCACCACCGGTACCGCGGCCATGAATGTGGAGAGCACTGGGCTTGCGAACGGATCGTAGATTTGCTGCCAGACCATTTGCCACCTCGTTTGTTGTTATGTGAGGTATCGCGTTTTTGGGCAGACGGCATACAGGGATGCCAGGGGGAGTATAGGAAGGAATTTTTTACCTGTACTGGCCCTTCGCGGCTAAAGCCGCTCCTGCAGGGCACGCAATTCTCCTGTAGGAGCGGCTTTAGCCGCGAAGAGGCCGGAACAGGCGCTACAAGGCCCGGGCAAGAAACTCGGCAGTCCGGCTATCCTCGCAATTAGCCACGACATCAGGCGTACCACTGACCACCACCCGGCCCCCCGCATCCCCGGCCCCCGGCCCGATGTCGATCACCCAGTCACTCTGCGCCACCACACGCATGTCATGCTCGACCACCACCACACTGTGCCCGGCCTCGACCAAGCGATTGAGCTGCACCAGCAAGCGGTCGATATCCTGCGGATGCAGCCCGTTGGTAGGCTCGTCCAGCACATACAAGGTCGCCCCACGGGCCACGCGCTGCAGCTCGGTGGCCAGCTTGATGCGTTGCGCCTCGCCACCGGACAGCTCGGTAGCCGGCTGCCCCAGGCGCAGGTAGCCCAGGCCGATGTCCTGCAGCACCTGCAGGCAACGCCGCGCCGCCGGTTGCTCGGCAAACACCTCAAGCGCCTGTTCGACCGTCAGCTGCAGCACCTGGGCGATGTTCATGCCCTGCCAGCTCACCGCCAGGGTCTCGGGGTTGTAGCGTGCACCGTGGCAGGTCGGGCAGGGCGCGTAGACGCTGGGCATGAACAGCAGTTCGACGCTGACGAAGCCTTCGCCCTCGCAGTTGTCGCAACGGCCCTTGGCGACGTTGAACGAGAAACGCCCGGCATCGAAACCGCGGGCCTTGGCCTGCTCGGTGGCGGCGAACAGCTTGCGCACATGGTCGAACAACCCGGTGTATGTGGCCAGGTTGGAGCGCGGCGTGCGGCCGATCGGTTTCTGGTCCACCTGCACCAACCGCTGGATGCTAGCCAGCCCGGCAGTGACGCGCCCAGCGCTGAACTGCTCGGGCTCATCCTCCAGGCTATGCTCTTCCGGCTCGGACTTCTGTTCGGCCTGACCGAGATGGGCACCGACCAGCTCCAGCAAGGCCTGGCTGACCAGGCTCGACTTGCCCGAACCGGAAATGCCGGTGACCGACGTGAAGCAACCCAGCGGAAAGCGGGCGCTGAGGTTGTCGAGGTTGTTGCGGGTGATGCCTTCCAGCGCCAGCCAGTCGTGCGGCTGGCGTGGTGTGCGCAGGTTGCGCTGCTGTTCGGCGAACAGGTAGGCGGCAGTGCGCGAGGCCTCGACTTGTGCCAGGCCGGTTGGCGGGCCGCTGTAGAGCACCTGCCCGCCATGCTCGCCGGCCGCGGGGCCGACATCCACCAGCCAGTCGGCGCGGCGCATGGTGTCCAGGTCGTGCTCCACCACATACACCGAGTTGCCCGCCTGCTTGAGCCGCTGCAAGGCATCGAACAGCGCTTCGCTGTCGGCCGGGTGCAGGCCGGCGGAGGGTTCGTCGAGCACGTAGATCACGCCGAACAGCTGCGAATTGAGCTGGGTGGCCAGGCGCAGGCGTTGCAGTTCGCCGAACGACAGTGTCGGCGTGCTGCGCTCCAGTGCCAGGTAGCCCAGGCCCAGGTCGATCAGGGTGTCGATACGTTCCAGCAACTCATTGGCGATGCGCTGTGCGGCCAGGCGCTTTTCCAAGGTCAGGTTATCGTCGTGCTGCTCCAGGTAGCCAGGCGCAGCCACCTGGCGAAACACCGTGGCCAGGGCCTGCAACGGCAACCGCGACAGCTCGCCGATGTCGCGACCGGCGAAGGTCACGTCCAGCGCCGCACGCTTGAGCCGTTTGCCCTGGCACACCGGGCAGGGGCTGGGCCGCATGTACTGCGACACGCGCTTGCGCATCTGCGCGCTCTGCGAGTGCATGAAGGTATGCAGCACGTAGCGCCGGGCGCCGCTGAAGGTGCCCTGGTAGCTGGGTTCGAGCTTGCGCTTGAGCGCGGCGCGGGTCTGCGCCGGTGTCAGGCCGGCGTACACCGGCACGGTGGGCGTTTCTTCGGTGTAGAGAATCCAGTCGCGCTGCTCCTGCGGCAGGTCGCGCCAGGGGATGTCGACGTCATAGCCCAGCGTCACCAGGATGTCGCGCAGGTTCTGCCCCTGCCAGGCCATTGGCCAGGCCGCCACGGCGCGTTCGCGGATGGTCAGCGACGGGTCGGGGACCATGGTCGCTTCGGTCACTTCATAAACTCGCCCCAGCCCATGGCACTCCGGACAGGCGCCTTGCGGGGTGTTGGGCGAGAAGTCCTCGGCATACAGCATCGGCTGCCCGACCGGGTAGCTGCCGGCGCGGGAGTAGAGCATGCGGATCGAGCTGGACAGGGTGGTGACGCTGCCCACCGACGAGCGCGCGCTGGGCGTGCCGCGTTGCTGCTGCAGGGCCACGGCCGGGGGCAGGCCTTCGATGGCATCGACGTCCGGCACGCCGACCTGGTCGATAAGGCGCCGGGCATAGGGCGCGACCGATTCGAAGTAGCGGCGCTGGGCTTCGGCGTAGAGGGTGGAGAAGGCCAGCGAGGACTTGCCCGAGCCGGACACCCCGGTGAACACCACCAGCGCGTCGCGGGGGATATCGACGTCGATGTTCTTGAGGTTGTGCTCGCGGGCGCCACGGACGCGGATGAAGCCGGTGGGAGTGTGCGGCATGGGGCGGTCCTTGGCAGTGAAGAGCGCTCAAGGTAGCAGTATTTGTGTTGGCTGTGCCGGCCTCTTCGCGGCGCCGAAGCACGAAGAGGCCCGTGAGCCTTGCACAGGATCAGGACCGTGGTTCGCGGGTACCCAGCACATCGCGGATGTTGTCGACCACATTACTGTCCTTGATCACGTCGCTCAGCCAGCCTTCCAACGGCATGTTGCCCCACTTGATGGCGCGTTCGATCAGGTAGGGCACCGGGCTTTGCGGTTCGCTCTGCTTGAAGAACTGGGCGATGCCCGCAAGCATGGTGAAGGCCTCGTCGCGGGTCAGTGGCGTGGTGCGCATCGGCGCAGGCGCTTGGGCCTCTATGTGCGTGTTCATCGGTTCACCTGCTTCGCTGGAGGGGGCAACGGTGGCGACAGGTTCTGCCACTGGCACGACGACCGGGTGCAGTTCGACGCCGCGGTCCTTGAGCAGTTTCTCCGCCAGCTGGCTGGCGCGCGACAGCATGTCGGCGAGGCTGGCGAAGCTCGGGGCCTCCACGCCGAACAGGCGGTCGGCACTGGCCTGCAGGCGGTTGCAGGCCTGCAGGCTGGCGGCAATCTGCATGGCCTTGGTGCGCAGGTGCTCGGTGTCGCTGAGGGCGACTGAACGCTGGAAGATCTCGGCGTTGATCTTGCCTTCGTTCAGCGCAGTCTGCATCGCCTTGGGGTTCTGCAAGGCGAGGTTTTCTACATGGCGTGATTCGTCATAGCGCAGCACGCCGAAATTTTGCCCTTGGGTGATGGGCAAGCCACCGGCAATGTCGGTGAGCGTGGTCTTGAGCCAGGAAAGGCGAGCGGCGCGCTCGTCCAGGCCGTCTTCGAGCGACGGGTAGGCGCTGTCCCAGAACGTGTCGAGAATGCGCTCGGTCAACATCAGGCCGAAGCTGATACCTTCGAAATGCTCGCGCTGGGCCAGGCCTTCGCTGAGCCAGGCGACCAGCATCAGGTCCTTGCTCTGTTGTGCCAGCCCCTGGGCCGAAAGATCGATGACCTGTTCCCAGTTGGCGGTTTTCAGGTCGGTCTGCCAGTCGCCCTGGGTCAGGTAGTCAGGGTCTGCCCGGCGCGCCTCCTTGATCTGGTCGAACAAGGCAGAGAAGCTCAAGTCTTCGCCACTGCCACCATCGATCGGTGCGGCCAGCTCGGCCAGCGAAAGGTCGTTGAGGATTTCAGGCATATCACACTCTGGTCAGGGGAGGGGAGCGGCGCACCGGGCAAGCCGGCACGCTGCGAAACATGGGCCGCCTGCGCGGCCCATGGGCAAGCAAGTGCTTAGGCGAACACTTTGTTCGCGGTGCGGTCCCAGCCACCGACGATGTTGCCGCCAGCCTGGCCGTCGGTGCGGTTCTGCTGGGTGTAGGTGGTCTTGATGCGAGCGAAGTTGAAGCTGATCTCTTCGATCGGCAGGTCGCTCACGGCCTTGTCTTCACCGCCCTGGTTGCCACCGGCGACGAACTTGACCGACGACACCACGACTTCTTCCATGTCGATGGTCAGGTAGGTGACCTTGTCGCCACCGGCACGGTTGACGTTCAGCTTCAGCTTGGCGATGTGCTTGCCGGTGCAGCAGTGTTCGAACAGCTTGGCCGAAGCCTTGTCGACTGCCTTGCGGATCTTGAAGTCGCTCAGGGCAACACGCTCGGAGGACGCACCGCCCGAGGAGCTGGCGGTAGCCGAGGTGGCCTGGGTGGCGCCGTACTCGTAGCCCAGCACTTCGATCCAGTCCTTGTGCTTGTCGTCCAGTACTTCGCCTGGGATGCCGTCGATTTGGATATACGCGTCAAAAGCCATTGTGAAACTCTCCATTAACATCATTTGAAGGGTTGCTCATGCACCCCTTGGTTTTGACCTCGCCGAACACGTCGGCAGAGGTAGCTTGCCGCCCCCCTGGCCTCCTCCTGTGAGGCCCGGGTGGCCGGTTCTTGCGGCGCGGCCTCAGTTGAGCCCGCGCACTTCGATTTCCACCCGGCGGTTGGGCTCCAGGCACTTGATCAGCTGCGCCCGTGGCTGCTGCATGTCGCAGTTGACCAGCGGCTTGCGGCTGCCTTCGCCCTGGGCGACCACCAGTTCGGCGGGCACGCCCTTGCCGACCAGGTAAGTACGGATGGTCTGCGCCCGTTGTTTCGACACCTGCAGGTTGCCCTGGCTGTCGCCGAGCTGGTCGGCGTGGCCAGAGATGACGATCTTGCCGATGTTGGGCGTGTTCAGCAGTTTGCTGGCGATCGCGCTCAGCTGGTTCTGGCCCTCGTTCTTCAGGCTCTGGAAGTCGGCGCGGCCGAAGGCGAACAGCGTGTCGGACTCCAGCGTGATGGTCTCGATCGAGCGCAGCGACTGGGCTCGCAGGCTGTCGATGTAGTTGCGCGAACTGGACATCAGGAAAGCGTTGTCGAGGATGCGTGGCACGTCCGGCTCACGGATCTGGTCGCTGTAGAAGGTGATCTGGCGGCTGGCGTACAGGTAGTCCTGGTTGCCGCCTTCGCTGCCGGCCGCCGCCATGCTCTTGCCGGTCTGGCGGGCGATGGCCGGGTACCAGTAGTCCGGCAGGCGCGCCTTGAGGAAGGCCGGGTCGGCCTTTTCGCGCTGGGCCGGCGACAGCATCACGTAGGTGTCCAGGGTCGCCTTGCCGAAGTCGGCGATCGACTGGGCGCGGTTGTCATGGGGCAAGGCTTCGGCCTGCACGCTGTCGACGCCGCTTACTGGCTGCAGCTCACGGGCGTTGCGCTGATAGACCTTGAGCGTGGTCAGCAGGTACAGGGTGCGGGTCAGGTTGTCAGCCGTGGGCTTGAGCATCACGTTCTGCAGGGTGGCGAAGTAGCGATTGCGCACGAACGGCTCCACCTCATGGCCCTGGTACAGGCCCAGGCGCATGCCCAGCGGCACGCCCTGTTCGTGGTGCTGCTGATAATAGTGCGCAGTCCAGAACCGCAGGCGGTCGAGGCTGTGCCAGGCGGCGTACTGGCCGCTGGCGGCCTTGTCTTCGGCCTTGGCCTGGGCCAGCTCGCCGGCAATGCTGGCCAGCGTGGCGCGGTTGTTCAGGTACGACCAGCCCCACAGGCTGCACAGCACCAGGCCGGCCAGGCTGGCAGCGGCCACCCAGGCGCCCTTGCGCCGGCGTTCGCGACGGTTGCTGGTGTACAGCGCCACCAGGTGCTGGTCGGGGATGATCACCTTGCGGAACAGGCTGTTGATGAACAGGGGCGCCGGGTGGCTGCCAGCACCGGCAGCGTCTGCGTCATGTTCCAGGGCGAAGCGCTCGGCTACATGCTGGCCGTGGCTGCCCCATTGAGCTTCGTCAGCCTCCAGCGCGGCGGTGAAGTAGAAACCGCGAAGCATTTCGGCATTCTGATAAGGGTTGGCACGCAGCAGGCTGTCGACGAACTGCTGCAGGCGCGGCTTGAGCGCCGCCAGCTCCAGCGGGAAGCGGTAGGCCGCGTCGTTCTGCCGGGTCACCTGGATGTCCTGCTGCACCAGTTGCTGGCTCGCCACTTGCTGCCAGTAACCGGTCAGCTCGTCCATTGCCTTGCCGAAGCGCTGGCCCCAGTTGGCCTGCTCGTAGCCCTTGTGCGAGAAGGTCTTGCCCATTACCTCGCCGCGCGCGGCATCGTCCAGCTGGCGGTAGAAGGGGGTAAAACCTGGGATCAGGTCGCATTTGGTGAACACCAGGTAGATCGGCAGGCGCACTTCCAGCAGCGCGCAGCTTTCCTGGATGCGCTCGCGCAGGCGCTTGGCCACGCGCTCCTGGTCTTCGGCCAAGCCATGCAGGATGTCGGCGATGCTGACGCTGACGATCAGGCCGTTGAGCGGGCGGCGCTGGCGATGTTGACGCAGCAGTTGCAGGAACCCACGCCACTTGCCGGCTTCTTCGGGGCTGTTCATGTAGCGCCCGGCGGTGTCCAGCAGTACCGCTTCGGAGCTGAAGAACCAGTCGCAGTTGCGTGTGCCGCCCAGCCCGGACACCCGTGCGCCCTCGCGTTCGGCATAGGGGAAGTTCAGGCCCGACTGCAGGATCATGGTGCTTTTGCCTGCAGCCGGCTGGCCGATCACCAGGTACCAGGGCAGGGCGTACAGCGCATCCTTGGCGGCGGTGCCGCGCGGCTTGTTGCTGTGCAGGCGCTCGATGCTCTGCAGCAGGCGTTCGCGCAGCAGGCTGATTTCCTCGCGGTCGGCCGGGGTGGCGTTGAGCACGGCCTGGTCGGCGTCGTCACGCAGCAGGCCTTCGAGGTTGTGGTGCTGGCCGGCACCCCGGTACAGCAACAGGACATAGCCCGCCGACAGCAGCAGGAACACGCCGATGCCCGCCAGCAGGCTGTGCAGCGAAGCGAAGCCCAGGGCACGGCCGATCGCCCAGACCAGGAAGATCGCCAGGAAGAACGCCACCCCCAGCAGGTAGGGTTGGTAACGCAGGCAGTAGTACTTGATCTTGTTCATACAGGCGTCGCATCCAGCGCATCGACGAACTGGTCGATGACGTGTTCAAGAGGTCGGTCGTAGTCGTGTTGGCGTGGCGCCGCTGCCAGCGGGCCGAGCAGCGCCAGGTGCTGATGTGCGTCGGCACAGCTGCTGAGCAGGCGATAGGCGCTGCTGGCGTGGCGCGACGGGAAGCAGTACAGCCGCGGGTGCATGAAGTCGTCGGCCAGCAGGCTCACCGCCGGCACGCGCGGGTGCCCGCTCATGCGCGTCAGCCAGGTCAGCCAGAGGTCGGCCGTGGGGTTTTTCAGGCCGCGTTCGGCCGGCAGCGGCAGTTCGATGCCGCCGTCGTAGTCGCCGTGCAACGTGGCCCGGCTGGCCTGCAGCCGCGCCAGCGCGGTGGCACTGTCGAAGCTCGGCCAGGATCCGTGCAGGGCGCGGGCGACATCGGCAAAGCTGAAGTCGCGGAGGAACTTGGCGTGAACCCGGCGGAACAGGTCCAGGTCCTGGGGCTGCAATGGGCGCAAGGCCTTGATCCGTTCGAACAGGCTGGCTCGGTCGGCGCCTTGTACCGCCTGGTGCAGCAACGGTTTGATCTGCGTGCTGAACAGTTCACCCAGGGTGAACGGGTTGACCAGCGCTGCGCCTTCCTCGCCCTTGAGCAGCTGGAAGATGAAGAACGGGTAGCGACGCTGGCTGGCGTCACGCGAGCTGAGCAGGCCACCGAGCAGCCAGTTGCCATTGCGCGCTCGGTAGTTGAAGAAGCACATCGGCAGTGCGTCGAACAACGCCTGCCAGTCTTCGCGGTGGCGCATGGCCGCCAGCGAGGACTGCAGCCAGGCGTCGAACTCGCAGACTTCCTCCGCCGCGCCATGCAGGCTGACGAAGTCCGCGCTCGACGGCAACTTGCCGAAGCAACCGATCATTGCGCGCCCCGGTCGTTGAGGGCGCTGAGGGCCTTGACGTCACCCAGGTCGGTCAGCTTGACCCCACCGAAGTTGCGCACCACCAGGCTCACGCGGCCGTTGGCGGTGTTCCAGCTGAAGCGCTGCTGGATACCGTCGAGGTCTTCGACCCGGGCGCTTTCGTTCATGCGCAGCAGGCCCCAGCGCCCCGGGAAGTCGAACACGGTGACCCGCGCGCCACTCAGGGTGACCACGTCCAGGCGGGCGCCCGGGGTGTTGCTGGTGCCTGGCCAGGCAAAGCGGTTCCAGCTGCTGCGGCCGTTGCGGTAGTGCTGCTCCTGGCCATCGAGGGTGAACACGATGTCGGTGAAGTTGGCCGAGGGCTCCAGCATGATCTCGAAGCCGTTGTCACGGTCCGACAGGCTGGCGATCACCTGGCCCACGGAGCTGGCCTTGTCGATGCTGTTGAGCATGCCTGGATTGACCAGCGCCGGCCCCTTGCCGTCGCCAGCCCCCAGGCCTTCACCGCCGGCCAGGTTGCCGATTTCATTGCGTTTGAAGGCTGGCAGCAGGCCGCTGTCGGGGTCGACGAAGCGCTGCAGGTCTTTCACCGAGGCTTCGTTGCGGCTGCCGCCGGCAATCGGGTAGCGGTGCGCCATGACCTGCTCCCACGGCTTGGCGATCTGCTGCGCCCAGGCCTTGGCGATCTGCTGCCCGGCCGGGTCGCGCAGGGTCGCCCAGGCGTACTGGATCGGCAGGCTGAACAGCCCCTGCAGCGAGCGTGACAGGCCGTCCTGGCTGGTGTCGACGCTGCTTTCCACGTAGTTGCGCACGGTGGTGACTTCGCTCGGCTGGCCTTCCAGGGTTTCGCTGATCAGCTGTTTGCTGCTCTTGCCCACATCCTGCGAGCGCTGGATGTTGTTCATGCGCACCTTGAGCTTGCGCAGCGCGGCCAGGTAGCGGTCCATGATGGTGCTGTCGGCGCCTTCGGCATTGTTCTCGGCGAACACCCGCGCCACGGGTTCGAAGCGCTTGGCCAGGCTGCCGTCATCGACCGCCGGCAGGACCGGGGCGACGTCAACGGGGAGGGCGTCCTTGCTGTCGAGCAGGCCGGTGACCTTGCTCCAGAAGCCGTCCTCGCGGGCGGCACCCGGGGCCGGGATGGCATGCTTGACCGGCAGGTCCCACTGGGTGTTGTCGTTGACCGCCGCCAGCAGGTTCTTCACCGGCGAGTTCTGCACGTCGCTGAGCAGGCCCAGTTGCTGGGTGGCGGATGCCAGGTCGGCGAAGTGACGCACGCCGACGCTGCTGACCATCTTGTACCAGGCCTGGGTGTAGTCGCGCTTGTAGCGGGTCATGAACTCGCGGACGAAGTTGGCCTTCTGCACGATGGCATCGCCGCCTTCGCCGTCCAGTACCCAGTCCGACTCGTTGCGCAGGTTGCCCGACACCAGCTTGATCAGCTCAGGCTTGACGAAGGTGTCCCAGCCCTGGCGGGTGTAGATCGCCGGTACGCCAGCGGAGCCGTACAGCAACGCGCGGCCCGGTTGCGGCACCAGGTCGTTGAGGCTCAGCGCCGGGAACTGGCGGCTCGATTCGAGTTGCAGGCGCAGGTATTCGCGATCGACCAGGGAGCTGGAGATCATGAACGACTTGAGGTTTTCCCGGGTTTCGTTGATCAGTTGCTCATTGCGTGGCAACGACGGTGCCTGGCCCTGTTCCAGCAGCTGTACGTAGAGCGGGGCGTTCTCGTCGATCACGCTGGCATCGGCCAAGGTGCCTTCACCTGCGGCGCTGGCCCAGGCCTGGGGCAGGCTGGCGGCGACGAAGGCAGCGTCCGGATGGGCCTGGGGTTCGGTCAGCAGCAGGTACAGCTTGAGGGTGTTGTAGGCATCGATGATCGACGCCACTTGTTGCTCGTCGAGGCGCCCGAGCATTTCCTCGGACAACGACAGGCCGCCGGTGGTGGCCGACAGGTCGGCGGCATCGCTGGCGGTGGCCAGGTTGACTTTGGCGGCATAGCCACCCATGCGGGTATTACTCAACGCAGCCTGGGCCTTGGCGGCGACAGCCGGAGCCAATGGCTTGCCATTGCGCTTCTTCTGCGGTGCCGGGGTAAATTCCAGTTGCTGATTGATACCGCTGGCGAAGGTGTTGAACGCGCGCATCTGCATTTGCAGGCTGCGGGCGATCGGCTCCAGCGCCTGGCTACGCAGTTGCGCCAGGTAGGCGGTGCGGGTCACCTGATGGATTGCCTCGCCGTGGTACAGGCCGGCACTCAGTTGCAGGGGGACGCCCTGCAGGCGATGGGCCTCGACGGCGGCCATCTGCTCGCGCAGCACTTCCAGGCCCTTGCCCGCGGCCAGCAGCTGCTCGCGGTCTTCTGCCTGCTCGATCTGCGCCAGTTGCCCGCGCAGGCTGTCCAGCCATTGGCGGTTGTTGCTGAACGACAGCGCCTGCCAGCCGATGAACAGCACGCCGGTGGCGGCAGCCAGGCCCAGCAGCAGCGGGTTGAAACCGGCCTGGCGGCCCTGGCGCGACTGGAACAGGGTCAGGTCGCGGTCGGGGAAGATCACCCGGCGGAAGGTATCGGTGATGAAGTAGCTGCGGTTGCCCAGCGCCTTGCCTTGCTGTTCGGCGCGGTCTTCGTAGGCGGCCTGCAGGGCGAATGCGTCGGCGATGGCGTCTTCGTAGACCTGCCCCAGGTGCTGGTCGGTCTGCAATGCACTGGTGAAGTACAGACCGCGCAGCAGCAGCGGGGCGCCGCCGCGGTGGCCACGGGTGAAGTGTTCGAGGAACTGTTCGAGTACACCGCTGAGGGCGGCGAAGTACTGCGGGAAGTTCAGCAGGGTGCTGTCGGCCTCGGCACCGAGGGCGATCATCTGCGCGTCGACGTGCTGGCGAATGTGGTTCTGCAGTTTGCCCAGGCGCGCGTGCAGCACGGCGTGCAGGCCGTTGTTGCGGATTTCCGACAGGCCGAAGGTCATGCCCAGCGGCTGCTGGCGGTCGTGCAGGTCGAGGCCGTCGAACGCCTGGTTGAAGCCCGGCAGCTGGTCGGTCTTGCTCAGCATCAGGTAGACCGGGGGGTTGGCGTCCAGGCACTCGGCGTACTCTTCGACCCGCGCCACCAGCTGGGCGGCCAGGGCGTTGCGTTCTTCGCTGTTGGCGGCCAGCAGCTCGGGCAGGCTGACCACCAGCACCAGGCCGTTGATCGCCGCCTTGCCACGCTGCTTGCGCAGCATGCGCAGGAAGGCCGAGAACTCGCTGGCCGACTGGTCGTCGCGCAGGTAGCGGCCGGCGGTGTCGATCATCACCGCGTCAGGGCTGAAGTACCAGTCGCAGTGCTGGGTGCCGCTTTCACTGTCATTGGCCGTGGCAATGCTCGCCGACAGGCCGGAATGGGTCAGCAGCGAAGTCTTGCCGGCGGCCGACATGCCGATTACCAGGTACCACGGCAGGTCGGACAACGCCGCCTTGCCGCCACCGCCGGCGGAGCGGTCGGTGCGCAGCATGGCGATGGCGTGCTTGAGGCGTTCGCGCAGCACCTGCTGGTCACGGAACTCGCCGGTGGCGTTCCACGAGCGGTCGACCTCGATCTGCAGCAGGTTCTCCAGGTTGTGCTCGGCGCGGATGCGCTGGTACTGGCGCAGCACGATCACCAGCAGGAAGCAGGCGCTGATGATCGCCAGCGCTTCAGGCACGTGATGACGCAGCCACGGCACCAGCGGCGCGACCAGCCAGCAGATCAACAGGCTCGCCAGCCACAGCAGTGGCAGGAGAATCCAGAAACTTTTCAACAGACGCAGTAATGTTTTCATGTCTTCCTGACTCGGCTACCTGGGGTGTGCTCAGGCACTGAACAGCTGGCGGATTTGTTCGGAAAGGGCGGCGACGTCCTTGTCCAGCAACCAGTCGAGCGTCAGGTACACGGCGACGCAGACCAGCGCGATCAGCGCCAGGTACACCCACAGCGGCACCTCGTGGCGCAGCATCTGCGACACCTGGTCGGGCAGTGCCCAGTCCGGCGACAGGGCCTTGGGCGCCTTGCGGTAGCGGGCGATATCCTGGCCCAGGGTGTTGGCCAGGTAGCGCAGCTGGTCTTTCTGGCCGAGGCCGAACTTGCCTTCGAAGCCCAGGGCCAGGCACAGGTGATACACCTCGAGCACGTCGATGTTCTGCTTGACGTCGGCACGCAGTGCGTCGACCTTCTCGTAGAAACCTTCACCGGCCAGGTGCACACCGAAGTAGCGGAACTGCAGCGGCTGCAGCTCGAAATGCCGGCGCAGTTCGTTGTCACCGGAACGCAGCACGCTTTCGTCGAGGAACGCGCACAGCGCGTACTGGGTATCCTTGACCTGCTCGACGCTGTAGTTGGCGGCGCGGGCATCGCGTTCGAGGTTGGCGAAGAAGCGCTCGACGCTGCCTTCGAAGGCCTGCACCGAGGTGACCTGGCGGCCACGGCGCACGATCAGCGCCATGCTGATGAAGTCCTGGACCAGGTCCTTGAGCGTCGGTTTGTCGCTGGCGGCCGCGACGGCGCCCTGTTGCAGTACGGCTTCGGTCATTTGAGCACCGCCATCAGTTCAAGCTTGAGGTTGGTAAAGGCGCTGGGCGCGTAGAAGCACACGGTCTGGGCGTTCATCATTCGCTCATACACATGGCCGTGCGGCTCGATGGCGAAGTACTGGTTGTCCAGGCGCACCGGGATCGCGTTGGGCAGCCGCGCGGCGTGGTTGAGGGTGACGCCGGGCATGGCGCTGTTGACCACCACTTCGATGTCTTCCGGCGAGCCGACCTTGAATGCCCGCGGCACCAGTTCGAGCAGGCTGGCACCGGGCATGTCGGCCTGCACCGAGACGTAGAAGTCAGCCTCGACCAGGCGCGGGTCGCGCAGCTGGCCCTGCCAGTACGACGGCTTGGTCTGGGTGAGGTTGATGACGATGCACTGGTTGGGCACGACGTTGTCGAGCATCACCCGGATCATCTCGTCGAGCTTGACCAGCGATGCCGCCGGGTCGCGGTGGTCGTACTCCGGCACGTCGCTGAGCTGGCTGTCGAGGGTGAAGGTCAGCAGGCCGCCGGCCAGGTCGGCGAGGAACAGGTACAGGCGCTCCGGGTGCAGGCGCGGGTGGGCCAGCAGGTGGGCCAGCTGCGGGTGGGCGCGGTTGACCGTGTTCAGCAGCCAGAACAGGGTGACGTCGCTGGAGCCGAACTCGGCGATCTGGTCGGCACGCTCGCGGCGCCGGCCGGACAGCGCCTTGCTCTTGGCCTGCAGGGCGCCGAGCAAGCGCTTGCCGATGCCGGCCAGGGTCTCGTGGTTGCCCAGGTGCAGGGTCGGGTGGACGAAATGCGGGTCGAGGTTGAAGCCGCCCATGCTGTTGCGCGTGAGCTTGGCCAGCGGGCAGTGGCTGTAGCCGTCGAGGCTGTCACCGTCAACCAGCATCACCACGTTCAGGCGCAGGCTGGTGATTTCGTTTTCCAGCTCGCCTTCGTTGAGGTCGGGCAGGGTGTCGAACTGTTTGCGGAAGCGCCGGGCGGCCTTGTGCTCCTGGCCGTCCTCGACGTAGTTGAGGCCGAACGGCTCGGGCAGCTTGAGCGCGGCATAGACCTTCAGCTCGTTGGCCTTGAGCAGATCCTTGAGGTCGCGTGCGGCCGGCAGCGGGTCGTGCTGGGGTGCGTCGTACAGGCTGCCGTCGGGGAACACCAGCTTCAGGCGCTTGAGCTGCAGCGAACCGTTGGCCAAGGCATCCTCGTCCACCTGCAGCGCCTGCACACCCCAATGGAACGGGGTGCCGCGCAGGGTCGCTTCGGCCAGCTGGTGCTGGTGGAACTCATCCTGGTACTGGAAGTGCTGGGGCAGCAGGAACATGCCTTCCGACCACATCACCCGGCTCTGCTTGCTCATTTGACGCTATCCACTAAAGAGTTGAGGGTTTTGTCCGCAGCGTTCTGTGCCGACTGGCCGGCCACATCGGTGGCCTTGTCGAGCACGGCGTCCTGCACCTTGTCGGCCAGGGACGGCGTGGCCTGTTCGGCCTTCTTCGCGGCCGCCAGCTGGTCGGCGGTCGGCGGTTTATTCAGTACGTCGACACCGCGCATGGCGCTGATTTCGGTCTTGTCCACCAGCACCCGCAAGCCGTCGGAGGAGAACCAGATGCCATCCTTGCGCAGCGACTCGGCGTCGAAGGCGACCTTCCAGCGCGCGTCCTTTTCATCGCGGAAGAACGCCGCCACACCCACGTAGCGCGCACTCTTGGCCAGAGGCCATTGGTCGATCTGGCCAATGCCTGGCAGCAGGGTGATCTCGCGGGCTTCCACCAGGGTGTTGCCGAGGGCCTTTTCCGGGGTGTCCCAAAGGGTCTCTGCATCGGTCGCGGCGAAGCGTTCGAGGTCGGTCAGCTGGTACACGCGCATCACCACCGACAGCGGTTTGCCCTCGACATCGGGGTTGAGCTGGTTGCCGCCGTCGGAAGTCAGGATGACCTTCTCGCTGTCGCTCAGCATGTCGGCCGCCCAGCTGTCATCCATGCGCTTGCCGATACGGTCGGTGACCCCGCAGCCAGCCAGCGTCAGCAGCAGGGCGGCGGTGGTCAGGCGCTTGAGGGCGGTGTGTTTGTGTTGCATGACGGCTAAACCTCCTTGTACGGGTCAGGCCAGGCGATAGGCGAAATCGCCATCGCTGCCCAGCTCGATCGCCAGGCGCTCGATCGGCGTGTCCTGGGCCATGCGCTCGAGCACGCGCTGGGCGAGTTCGGGCATCAGGGTCTGGGACAGGATGTTGTCGATGTTGCGCGCACCGCTGTCGACCTCGGTGCAGCGCGCGGCGATGGCCTTGATCAGCGCCTCGTCGTAGCTCAGTTCGGCCTGGTGGTTGCGGGCAAAGCGCTTGGCGATGCGTTCCAGCTTGAGGGCGACGATGCGCTCGAGGATCTGGTCCTGCACCGGGTAGAACGGCACGATGCTCAGGCGGCCGAGGAAAGCCGGCTTGAATACCTGGTTCAGCTCGTCGCGCAGGCCTTCGACGATGGCGTCCGGCGTTGGCAGTTCGCTGGCATTCAGGCAGGTCTGCATGATGCGTTCGGTGCCGGTGTTGGAGGTGAGGATGATCACCGTGTTGCGGAAGTTGATCTCACGGCCTTCGCCGTCGTCCAGCACGCCCTTGTCGAACACCTGGAAGAACAGTTCGAGCACATCGGGGTGGGCCTTTTCCACCTCGTCGAGCAGCACCACGCTGTACGGTTTGCGGCGCACGGCTTCGGTCAGCACGCCGCCTTCGCCGTAGCCGACGTAGCCGGGTGGCGAGCCCTTGAGGCTCGACACGGTGTGTGCCTCCTGGTACTCGGACATGTTGATGGTGATCAGGTTGCGCTCGCCGCCGTACAGGGTGTCGGCCAGGGCCAGCGCGGTTTCGGTCTTGCCGACGCCGCTGGGGCCGAGCAGCAGGAACACGCCGATCGGCTTGTTCGGGTCCTCCATGCGCGCGCGGGAAATCTTGATGCGCTTGCCGATCTCGTGCAGGGCGTGATCCTGGCCCAGCACCCGCTCGCCGAGCAGGGCCGGCAGGCGCTGCACGGTGTCGATCTCGTCACGCAGCATCTTGCCCAGCGGGATACCGGTCCAGCCGCTGATGACCTGGGCGATGGCGCCACTGTCGACCAAGGCGTGCACCAGTGGCTGGTCGCCTTGCACGCTGGCCAGTTCGCTGCGCAGGGCGTTGAGCTGGGCGGCATCGGCGTCGTTGGCGGCGTCCAGCGCCTTCAGTTGCTCGACCAGCGCCAGCTCTTGCTGCCACTGCTCGTTCAGTTGCTGTTCCTGTTGCTGCTCGGCCTGGAGGGCCGCCTGCAACTCACCAAGGCGGCGGGCGTGGTCGTGACCTTTGCCGGCTTCGTGGCCAAGCACGGTGATTTCTGCCTGCAGGTTGTCGATCTGCCGGCGGCAGTCTTCCAGGGCACCCGGCTGCGACGATTGCGCCAGGGCGATGCGTGCGCACGCGGTGTCGAGCACGCTGACGGCCTTGTCAGGCAGCTGGCGGCCGGTGATGTAGCGGTTGGACAGGCGCACTGCCTGTACCAGCGCTTCGTCCATCACCGCCACCTTGTGGTGCTCGCGCATCTTGCCGAGCAGGCCACGGAGCATGTGGATGGCCTTGTCTTCGTCAGGTTCTTCGACCTTGACCACCTGGAAGCGACGGGCGAGGGCGGCGTCCTTCTCGAAGTACTTCTTGTACTCGGCCCAGGTGGTGGCGGCTATGGTGCGCAGCTCGCCGCGGGCCAGGGCCGGCTTGAGCAGGTTGGCGGCATCGTTCTGCCCGGCCTGGCCGCCGGAGCCGATCAGGGTGTGGGCTTCGTCGATGAACAGGATGATCGGGTGCAGGCTGCGCTTGACCTCTTCGATCACGGCCTTGAGACGGTTCTCGAACTCGCCCTTGACCCCGGCACCGGCCTGCAGCAGGCCCAGGTCGAGGGTGTGCAGGGCAACGTCCTTGAGCACTGCAGGCACATCGCCCTGGGCGATGCGCAGGGCCAGGCCTTCGACCACGGCGGTCTTGCCGACGCCGGCTTCGCCGGTGAGGATCGGGTTGTTCTGGCGGCGACGGGTGAGGATGTCGACCATCTGCCGCACCTCGAACTCGCGGCCCAGCACCGGGTCGATGCGGCCTTCGCGGGCGCTCTGGGTGAGGTTGACGGTGTACTGGTCCAGCGCCGGTGTCTTGCCACCGGCCTTGGCATTGCCGGCCACCGGCGCTGCCGGGCTGGCCAGGGCGCTGGCCTGTTTCGACTCGGCGCTGCCTTCGACCAGCGCGGCGAGGTTCAGGCGCAGGTCGTCGGCGTTGATCTTCTCCAGCTCCGGTGCTGAAGCGACCACCACGCGGCGCAGTTCGGCATCGTCGAGCAGGGCCTGCAGCAGGTGGGCGCTGCGTACCTGGCCAACGCCGTATTCGATCGAGGCCAGCAGCCAGGCCTGTTCGATCATGCGGGTGATGTGCGGCGACAGTGCCGGGGTGCGGGTGTTGCCTTTCTTGAAGGTGCCCAGGGCGGTCACCAGCTGCGCCTGCAGGCGCTCGGCGACCACGTCGTAGTGGCGCAGGATCGGCGCGAGGTCGCTGTCGCTGTTGTCGAGCAGCTGCAGCAGCAGGTGCTCCACCTCGACGTCGTAGTGGTGCTCCGACAGGCACAGGGCCGCCGCGCTTTCAGTGGCCGTGCGGCTGGTTTCGTTGAGCTTGGCGAACAGAGACTTCAGGTTCACAAGGCGACCCCATCGTAAGGAATGTGGAAGACGGCGCAACGCGAAGGCTCCGCGTCACGGCCAGGGCGTTTGAGCCAGCCCAGCCAGCCCAGGGCGACATTGCCGCTGCGGCCCAGCTGGGCACGTGGTACCGCCTCGCGCTTGAGGCGTGGGGCAATTTCGAAATCCATCTCGGCACCTATATAGAAGCGCACCAGTTCGACCAGCTTGCGGTAGCACACGGTGCCCGGCTGGAAGCGCTGGTAATCGGCCAGGCTCAGCGGGCCCAGTTCGATGCGGATGCACGACTGATAGTCCCAGACCCGGTTGCCGGCGACCGCGCTTTGGCCCAGTTGCGCGTTCTTGCGCCCCAGCTGAGTGCATTGCTCGGGTTCCAGGTTGAGCCAGCGCCCGGCGAACTGCTTGACCTTGATCGGCAGCGAGAAATAGAAGCCGAGCATCACTTCAAGGTTGAGCGCGTTGCGCGGCTTCTGGCTGAGCAGCCCGGCGAAGTAGCTGAACAGCTCGCGGCGCAGCGCCGACGGGTGCTCTTCGAACCTGAGCTTTTGCGCACGCGGGCCCAGGCCGACCAGGTTGAGCAGGTAGCCATCGAAGCCCGAAGTGCCATTGCGCTCGTGCTCGATATGGAATTTGTACTTCTGCCAGGCCTCGTAGAACAGCGTGGTCATGCGGTGCGAGAAGATGTCGAGAAACGCATGGGCGGCATCGTCGCGGTACTGCACGTGGCGTTCGAGCAGCAGCTCGGTGTACGGGCGCGGCAGCACGCCCGACGGCCCGACCAGGCCCATGAAGGTGACTTGGACCTCCGACAGCGGCAAGCCGGCCGTGGAGACCTTGCCCTCGCGCTCGAAGTGCAGGTCACTGACCTCGCTGGCCGGAAACGCCAGCGACAGCTGAGTGCGAAAACGCAGCGGGTCTTCGTGCGGCCGGGTCGCCAGGTCCATGCGCCCGGTACGGCTGTAGTGCAGGCGGAGCAGGCGCACCAATTGGAAGAACTCGAATCGGTGCGGCTCGGCTCGGGCCTGATCGATCAGACCAGGGGCTGATCGCCAGTGCGTGCTGGCCATTGGACGATTCTCTTTTCTCGTTGTTGGGAGCGCAGGCTCAGTCGGGTGAAGCTGTTCATCGAGCAGTACTGGCCGAAGAAGTGGTCCAGCACCATGCCGAACAGGAACACGCCGCTGCCGGTGAACTGGCTTTCGTCGAGGGTCAGGGTGATGCCTACCCCGCGGACGAAGTTCGGCCGTGGGTGGCCAATGCGTGCCACCACCGGCTCGCTGCTGATGGCCTTGATGCCGTTGATCTGTTTGCGAATGGCCGAGACGTTGCGGTAGTTGTACAGCGACAGCAGTTCGAGCAGCACTTCGCGGCCCTGGCTGACCAGTGACAGGTGGTTCAGCGACAGGTGCGCGATCAGCCGCCAGATCAGGCCCTTGCCCAGTGGCACGCGCACGGTGGCGGTGGGCTTGCGCAGGCAGCGGATGTCCTTGATCACCGAGTTGGCCGGGATGTTGAACTCGCCGCGGTCGCCACCGAACGGCAGCATCAGCGGTACGTCGCGGTTGCTGCAGGTCAGGCCGATGCTGAGGGTGTCGCTGCTGCCGTCGATCAGTTCCAGGTCGCGGTCGACCACACGGATGCTCATGGCCGTGGCATCGCCCTGGTTGCGCCGGCGGGCGATCCAGAAGCTGGTGCGCGGGTCCTGCTCGCCACGCGGTTCGAAGAACGGCTGGCAAGTGGCGACCTGGTCGATGCCGCCGAGCTTGCGCACCCGCCGCACGCGGTCGATCGACACCACTTCGGCGGCATTGTGCAGCCGGGTGTCGGGGGTTACCGGGTATTCGTGCTGGGTGTGGGTCAGCTTGATCGGCTCGGCCTGTTGGCGGAACAGGTTGATGATTGGGGTGCAGTTGAGCTTGAAATTGTTGCGCCCGATGTTCTGGGTCAGCCGCGCCAGGCGCTCGCTGAGGTCGTAGCCGGAGAAGTAGAAGTTGATCTCGACCTGCTCGACGGCCTTGCCTTGCAGAATGCGCGCAAAGCCACTCAGGTCGAAGAACATGAATTTGTCGGGGAAGGTGAAGTACTCGTGCAGCAGGCGATAGCCCAGGAACGAGCGCTCGGAGTAGTCCACCAAACCTTCGTCGCGGGCATAGCCCACGGCTTTCAGGGCGGTGGTCGGCAGGGCGACTTCGCGGCTGCGGCCTTCGTCCTGGAAACTCAGGGTGGCTTTGGCCAGGTTGTTGAACAGCAGCTCGTACAGCTGCAGCATCAGCGTCGCTTCACCGTCGAGGAAGAACCGCAGGCTATCGATTTCCATCTGGCCGAACAGCACATCGTGTGTGGCTTGCAGGCGGATGCGCAGGCGTGCGACCAGGTCGGCGCTGTGGCCGTTGAAGGCCGAACGTTCCATTTCCGCGAACGACGCCTGTTGCACACTGATCGGCCACAGCTCCACCGGGTAGCAGGTGCGGAACTTGCACACTACACCTTCGACGGCATTGGCATGCATTTCGGTGTGGCGCGCCACGCGGTAGGCTTCGGTGACCTTCTCGTGCTTGCCCAGGCTCAGCTCGGCGATCGACATCGACGGGGTAGGGCGCAGGTAGTGCGGGTACAGCACCTCAAGGAAGGATTCGACGATTTCCGGAAACTCGTCATCGAGCTTCTTGTGCACCCGCGCAGACAGGAACGAGAACGCCTCGATCAGGCGCTCGGTGTGCGGGTCTTCGCAGTTATCGCCCTCGATCAGCAGCCGCGAAGCAATCTTCGGGTACTGCGCGGCAAACTCCTGGCCGAGGAAGCGCAGGTGCGACAGTTCCTTTTCGTAGTAGGGCAGCAGTTCGTCGAGCATCAGTTGAGGTTCTGCACTTTGTATTCCTGGGTGTTGACCTGCAGCACGGCGTCGAACGACACCTGGCGGCTGATGTCCTGCAGACGCAGCACGGCGTCCACGCGGAAGGTCAACATGCGGTGGCCGTTTTCCTGGGCCAGCAGTTGCACCCGCACCCGGCGAAAACGCCGGTCGCCGGTGCTGATCGCCCGCTCCAGCTGTTGCTGGATGAGCCGGCGATCATGGGGGTCGAGCACGCTGCGGCTGATGAAGTCGGGCATGCCGTATTCAAGGATGGAACCACCGAGCTGGCTGAAACCGCCGAGCTCCTCCGCAACCAGGGACTGGCGAGTGTTCACCAGCACCTCGAGGTCGCGGACAATGCTCGCCTTGTACTCGGCCAGCGAACAGGTGCGCTGGTCAGCCGCTTCGGCCGACTGGTACGGACGGTCGTCCAGCAGTCGGTCGAGCAGCGAGGGCAGCAGGCGGGCCTGGTTACTCATGTGTCATCCCTGTACACAGCGGCCGGTCAGCCGCGAGCGCCTTGCGGCAGTTCGGCGACCAGGCGCAGCGAGGCGGTCAGTTCGTCGAGCTGATAGTGCGGGCGCAGGTAGGTCACGGCCTTGTACACGCCTGGCTTGCCGGGCACTTCGAACACCTCGGCACGGGCTTCGCGCAGCGGGAACTTGGCCTTGGCCTCCTGGCTGGCGGTGTCGTCGAGCAGCACGTAGCTGGCCAGCCACTGGTTGAGGAAGCGCTCCACATCCATGCGCGAGGCGAAGCTGCCGATCTTGTCGCGCATGATCGCCTTCATGTAATGGGCGATACGCGAGGTGGCGAAGATGTACTGCAGCTGCGCCGACAGGCGTGCGTTGGCATTGGCGATGTCGGTGTTGTACTGCTTCTGCTTCTGCGCCGACTGGGTGCCGAAGAAGGCGGCGTAGTCGGTGCCCTTGCAGTGCACCAGAGGGATGAAGCCGAGGTCCGACAGCTCTTTTTCGCGGCGGTCGGTGATGGCGATTTCGGTCGGGCACTTGAGGGCGATTTCGCCGTCGTCGGTCTTGAAGGTGTGGGTCGGCAGGCCTTCGACCAGTCCGCCACCTTCGACGCCACGAATAGCCACACACCAGCCGTAGCGCGAGAAGGCATCGGTGACGCGAGTGCCGAGGGCGTAGGCGGCGTTCATCCACAGATACTTGTTGTGGTCGCGGCCGTCGACGCTTTCGACGAAGTTGAATTCTTCCACCGGGGTGGTATCCGGGCCATAGGGCAGGCGGCCGAGCACATGGGGCAGGGTGAGGCCGACGTAGCGCGAATCTTCCGAGGCGCGGAACGACTTCCACTTGGCGTATTCGACGGTGTCGAAGATCTTCGCCAGGTCACGCGGGCCGGACATCTCTGTGAACGAGTCCCAGCCGAACAGCTCTGGCGAGGCTGCCGAAATGAACGGCGCGTGCGCCGCGGCGGCGACGTGCGAGATCTCTTCGAGCAGGTACATGTCTTCGGGGCTGCGCTTGAACTCGTAGTCGCCGATCAGCATGCCGAACGGGGCGCCACCGAAGGTGCCGTACTCTTCTTCGTAGACCTTCTTGAACAGTGCGCTCTGGTCGAATTCGCTGGCGGCCTTGAGGTCGCGCACCAGGTCTTTCTTCGAGGCGTTGAGCAGGTGGATCTTCAGCGTGGTGCTGGTCTCGGTCTGGTCGACCTGGTACTTCAGGCCGCGCCAGGAGGCTTCCAGCTGCTGGAATTCACGGGCGTGCATGATCTCGTTCATCTGCTCGGAGAGCATCGAATCGATTTCGGCGATGCGTGCGTCGAGCACGGCGATCAGGTCCTTGCTCGGGGTCATCTCGCCCTCGAGCACCTGGTTCACCAGTTCGCCGATCAGGTCGCGGGTGCGGTTGCGCTCGGTGTCGGAGCGGGCCACGCGGCTTTGCGAAATGATGCTGTCGAGCAGCGAAGGCTGCGGGGCGAAGTTTTCCACTTCGACCAGGTCGCCGGCCTGTTGCGGTGCGGTTTGCTTGTCGGTCATGTTCGGGCTCCTGCTCAGGCGCGATCGTCGCTGGACGGGTCTTTCACTTCGGCTTCACGGCCGAATTCCTTGCCCAGGGTCTTGAGCTTTTCGGTGTTCTGCAGCACGTCCATCAGCAGCTCTTCGAGCTTGTCGTTGCCGCCCATCTTGTTGCGCAGGTCGGCCAGCTTGTTGCGCACTTCCAGCAGCTTGCGCAGCGGCTCGACCTGCTTGACCACGTTCTGTGGCTCGAAGTCTTCGAGGCTGTTGAAGTTCAGCTCGACGCCGAGCTGGGTGCCGTTCTTGGCCAGGGTGTTGTCGACGCGATAGGTCAGGCGCGGCTTGATGCCCTTGAGCACGCCGTTGAAGTTGTCGCGGTCGATGAACACGAACTTGCGGTCCTTGAGCTTGGGCAGCGGCTCCAGCGGATTGCCGGAGAAATCGCCCAGCACGCCAACGACAAAGGGCAGCTCCTTTTTCTCGATGGCATCACCGATGTCCACGTCGTAGGTGATATGGACCCGAGGCGCGCGAACGCGGTCGAGTTTGTGCTGGGTGCTTTCCTTCTTCGCCATCGTGTTCTCCAGTGCGAGCAATTCGCTGCGAATCATTGCGCGGCCCGTGACCGGGCCCTGCGCGTTACAGTCCTTCGATCGTCAGCAGCAGGCGCTGACGGATGTCGTCGTTCATTTCCAGGATGTTGTCGCGCCCCACCAGTTCTTCGAAGCTGGTGTTGCCGGCAATTTGCGTGCTGCTACGGATAACCGAATCGTCGGGAAGTTCCGAGCGTACCGGCGAGCTGATGACGCAGAACGGCAGGTCGCCAAAGCCCTTCAGGCGCTCGAAGCTCAGCCCGTAGCGCAGGCCTTCGAACAGCCGGCCCAGGCCCGGCGACTTGCTCAGGCAGTAGAACAGCACCAGGTAGTGCACCACGAAGCGGTACAGCTCGGCGCTACTGCGGTTGGGGTCTTTGATGACGTTGCGAAACTGCGCCAGGTCGAACGCGTGGAAGCCCACCACCCAGCGCGTCGGGCTGGTGATGCGGATGACCTGGCCGCTCTGCTCGAGGACCTTGTCGTATTCCAGCGGGAATAGTCCGGGGGTGGTGCTGATCAGGTTCAGCGGCACTTCCAGCTCGCTGACCAGTTGGAACGGCGCGGCCGAGCCGATGCGCTCGTAGAGTTCGATCAACGACTGGAAGTGGCCCTGGGTTTCGCGCCCGCTGCTGCGCTGGGCGCCTTGCAGGTACTCGCCGAACAGGGTTTGCGGACGGATCAGCGGTGCCACGGTGGCAAGGTAATCCGCCGCCTGCGCCTTCAGCGCATCGGAGATCGCCCGCGTCTGGCTACGCAGCTTGATCAGTGCTTCGACATCAAAAGTCTGTGTCATCGGTACATCGTCCATGAGCCTGCTTGATCGTCCTGAAACGCCAATGGCGTGGACCTGAAAATCGCGCCTCTCGGCTGCGGCAATTTGAGTGCTGGCACATGAATATCGTGTTGCCAGCAATGCCGAGTAGGGCACCCCGCTGGGGAAGAAGTTCCGGCGAGGGGCGCGATTTTTTCCCTGTTTTGTGATGCGGCGCAATGATGGCGCCATGCCATTGGCGGTGGGTTTCGAGTGCGGGAAATGGGGGTTTGGCCCCTAAAGTCAGGGGGCTGAAGTGCTAAGAGAACAGTAAAAACTGGCGTAAAAAGTTTTTTTAAAAAAGTGAAGTGGGTCTCATTTTTTTGCGTCATGCCGTTGGCATTCGACTTCCATCGCGGCGCGTTTCAATGATGGCAATGCGACGGAATATGGCGTGCCGAAGCGGTTTCGTGAGGGGTGTCAGAGCGGCTTTGCACCCACCATGCGACCCTCGATTCCCCACTCCCGCAGCCACCCTAGCAAGGCGTGCAATTCATCGGTGGCCTCGATCGACAGCGTGCCGTTTTCATACAGCACGGCATCGCTGAGCGTGCCCATGCCACAGGGCATTGCGAACACGCTCAAGCGAACCTGTTCGGGGTCGCTGTGCAGCCGTGAGTGGTAGCCCAGGAGCGTGTTGGCCCAGCTTGAGTAACCGCCATCGCGCAGCAGCAAGGTTGCTGCACGCGCCAGTACTGCGGAGATTTCCGTCAGATCCCAAGTGCACGGGTCAGCCGTGCCTCGCTGGGTGCCAGGTTGCATCATCAGGGCATGGTCCAGTTCGCGGCGGCGGCATCGGACGACCATGGGCAGTGCTGCCGATGGATCTTGTAGCCAGGCCGTGTATCGGGCCTTGTCGATACGGTAATACTCTTCGTAATCGGCCATTGCGTTGCTGACCGGGATCGACAGGTAGCACTGCTGTGAAGTCACTTCTATCCCTAGCGAAAAGCGGTGCTCGCGGCTGGTGTAGGTGTCGTTGAATTTCATGCTGGGAAGCGCCTTGGAGATGGACTCTAGCGGCCATCCAGGTGGCCTCGGCTTTGCGCCGGTACGAGTCGTTGCCAGTGAGCAGCAGGTTCAGCAGAATGTTCGCACGGATGAGCGCAACCCACAGCAAGGAATCAGCATGATCGACCTGAGAAGCCCGGATGCATCCCTGAGCGAATACGCCCAGCGCTACGTCAACCTGCTGCCTGAGTGGTCGCCGCAGTTGCAGCAGCGCATGGACTACACGTTGAAGTCCGATGCCCCCAGGCTGCCGCGTATCAAGCCAGCCTGGTTGGACGACAGGCCCTGCACGTTGTCACCGGAGCAAGCGTTGGACCGTGCGCAAGGCGCACTGTTGGGACTGGCGATTGGTGATGCGGTAGGCACGACCCCGGAGTTTCAGCGGCGCGATCACGGGCATGTCAGCGATATGGTCGGCGGTGGTCCTTTCCGCCTGGCGCCGGGTGAGTGGACCGACGATACCAGCATGGCGCTGTGCCTGGCGGACACCTACGCAAGCCAAGGCAAGTTCGATTTTGCGACCTTTGCTGACGCCATGGTGCGCTGGTACAGGCAGGGCGAAAACAGCGTCAATGGCCGCTGCTTCGACATCGGTAATGTCACCCGCCGAGCCCTGGAAGGCTGGGAGGCCCAAGGGCTTGAATGGATGGGCAATCTCGAGGCCTCGACAGCGGGCAATGGTTCGTTGATACGGCTCGCGCCTACGGCCATTTTCCGCCGCCACTCGCTGTCGGCGACCTGGTGGGAAAGCGTGACGCAGAGCAGCGTGACCCATGGCGCGATCGAGGTCTTGGAGTGCTGCAAGTTGTTCGGCGCGCAGTTGCATTTGGCGCTCAATGGCGCGGACAAGGAAGAGGCGCTGTCGCCGAAGGTGCGCCCCCTGCAGCCCCGGGCTTTGATCATCAATGCCGGCGAGTACAAGCACAAATCCCGTGAACAGATTCGCTCGTCCGGGTATGTGGTCGATACCCTGGAAGCAGCGCTCTGGGCTGTTTGGAATACGGACAATTTCCGGGATGCGATTCTGTTGGCGGCCAACCTTGCCGATGATGCCGACAGCGTGGCGGCGACGGCGGGGCAGATTGCGGGGGCCCTGTATGGGGTATCGGGCATGCCGACGGAGTGGGTGGCCAGGGTCGCCTGGTCGCAACGCATTCGTGATTTGGCCAGTCGAATTTTCGAACTTGCGCCACCGGGCGATGAGTTGGATGAACTCACTTACGATCAGGTGTAAAAGTTTCGGTTCATTGGCTGCGTGCTTTTAGGCTCTGTACGAAAACCGAGGGGGGCGCGTGCCTTTGGTCCAGGAATAACTGGCCTTTGGTGCGCGTACCCCTTGAGTGTCAGACGTTGCATCGAGGCGTGGGAGGACAAGGTTGCCCGCCTATCACCCCTGTGAAGGCTTTTCCCCCATGCGCGCCTTGAGCTTGCGCAGGGTAGGGGACTCGCCCCCTGTCAGCTCGATGCGGAACTCGGCGAAGGCGTGCTCGAGATCGGCATACTGCTGCAGCCCTTCTTCGGTGAACAGGTAGCGCCCGGGGATGTCGCGCCATTCCATCGGAGTGCGGATGCATTCCTGATCTGCTGCATTCAGCAGTGGCTCCAGTTCGACGCTCAGCTTCATCGCGGCAGGGTCTTGCGCCTTCAGGCTGTCAATGATCAGGCGAAGCTTCAGAGACTTCTGTTTGAGGGTTTCGGTGTTCATGTTCAACCCTGGTTGGGCGGTTTCAACGGATGAGTGCAGCATCCGCTCATCAGGTCAAGTTCAGCGGCCATCGACCTGTACGCAAACGTCCTTGCCGTCGATGACCTTGCATGGCCAGTTATCGTTGATGTAATGGTCCGGCTTGAAGCACACGCGCTCATCGTTGACCCAGAACAGCTGCGAGGCAGAACCCGATATCAGCAGCTTCGAGCAGGGTGAATAGCCTCTGCCAAGCAGAGCAAGGGTCGTCAGAATCATCACGGCAGGGACGACGTAGAGCAGCGTCTTCAGAGAAAGCCCGAACATCAGTGTCTGGAAGCGGTGCAGTCGTGAGCCTGCGGGTGGGTCGAATTTTTTCCCGGTCCAGGTACATATCGCACAGCCAACCAGCAGAATTGCCAGCGCAGGCGGTGCCATGAGCAGGCCGAATGCGAGGTAAGGCGTTTCCACGACAGGCGCGCCACGCAGCAGCCTGGCGTACAACGGGAACAGGTAGTTGATGTAGGCGTAGACCGAGAAGGCCGCGACCAACAGCATGGCGATGATCATGCCGACAGCCAGCAGTCTGATCTTGAGGGGCGATGATACAGGTGAAGTTTGTGAGTATGGATTATTCATCTGTAGTGCCCTGCTGTACTAGTAATTCTCACTGCTGTCCATCAGCTTGCGTGCAAATAGCTCGATTGCCGACACGCTTGCAGGGTTGCTCGTCGCTGTTGTAAAAGTCAGGTTTGAAGCAGTACCGCACATCATTAACCCAGTACACTTTCCAGGCTGAACCTGAAATCAGGAGTTTCTGGCACGGGGTGTACCCCTTCGCCCACAGGCCAAAAGTCACGAGTAATGCCAGCGTCGGCGCTATATAAATCATTGACCAAAGTGTCAATTTGTATGAATTATGTTGAAAGCGGAACATCCGGGATTGGGGGGCTGGGTCGAATTTTTTTGCACGCCAACAGGCATGCAATGATGTAACAACTATGATTGGGGTGACCGTACACATGGCGATGAGCATAAAGACCAGATAGGGCGTCACCACGATTGGGGCATTCGTTAACAATCTTCCGAATAAGGGTAGTAGATAGCTCCCAAGCCAATAAGCTGACAGAATGCCCAAAATCAAAGTTGCTAGGCCAGTCGCGAAGGCCATGAGGCGAAACAGGTGGGGAGAGCGCGCGTGGAACTCATGAGGTTGAATAGTCATGGTTAAAACTTTGGAATGTTGAACGTCGGGAGTGAGGGCATAGATGGAAGCTCGGGCACACTGGGCCATCCAGGCAGATTGAGGTCTCCAGGCTGAAGTTTTTGCAGTGCCCAGCGCTTGGCCTCGTTATAGAGAGTGTCTGCAACCTCGCTAGCAATATTTGTGATTTTTTCCTCTGCGTATTTTTGCATCTCCTTGGTAGTAATCTCTATGGCCTGCTGGCGCAAATATTCAATGTGGTCCACGGCATACCGAAGACCCGCTTTAACCGAGTTTTTTATTCCATAACGGACATCAAGTTCGTTAAGCCCAACGCCAATTACGAACGCAACTGCAGCCCCCAGGATGACGGGTGCGGCGGCGAAAGTGGCCATTGAGCCAATGGCCAGTCCGAAAGCATACCCGATCGCCGAAGCTATACCGGCTTTGATCAGCTCAACGCCAATACCGCCAAACAGGTCGCTCATCACATGCTCGTCGGCAAATACCCATTCTGCGACTTCGATGGCTACCGCCACATAACAGGACAGTTTGAAGCCTTTGATGGACGAACCGCGCACACCGTATTTGCCGATGCCCATGCTGACCAGTTTGGCGTTCTGGATGCCATAACGGGGCGCATTGAGCGTCTTGCGCAGGCCTGGGTAGCCGGTGAGGATCACGTACTGCTTGCCGTTGCGCACGGTGTAGCGCACTTTCGTGCCTAGCCCGTTCATATCGCGAATGAAAACGGCAGTGTTTTTTAAATCCCAGCCGGCCATGAGCGTGGGCACGCCCCAGGTCGTATTAACGAAAGTGTGGGGCAGGCCGTTGTAGGTGGATTTCACGCTCTGCCAGGTGCCGGTCAGCATGTCGCCCTGGGTGCGAGTGCACACCTGTGGAGCCTGCGTTGCACCGTGAGCTCTCTGGGCGTACTGGGCTTGTGCCTGGAAGTCCTCGATCGACATGATCACCATCTCACGGTGATTCTGGTCCATCTCCCGGTCCAGTTGGCTGAGTTGGTTTTCACTCACGCTCATGGCGATTCTCCCTGAAATTCGCAGTGTATTGCCTCTCGGCTGAGCGCAAGGAGCGTACACCTCCGATGTCCGACAGATCAAACCGACGGACACAATACGATGTAATTAACCAAGAAACCGTCTACTGCTCCACAGCCCGCGATGCTGCTTCCCGTAGAGGCTTTTTGACGTCAGCTTGATGGCATCTGGCGTATCGCCATCATTTGACAGCCTCTGTTAAGCGCGTTTTCATTGGAAGATTTCCAGCTTGGTGCAGGATGCATTGACATGATTACGGACGCCCTCGAATCGATCCTTACGCAGCATCAACGTCTGTTTACCTTCGACTCGCCGCTGCCTCCCGAACAAGAGCTGCAGCTGCTGAGCTTCAGCGGCCGCGAGGCGATTTCGGAGCTGTTCAGTTTCCAGGTGCAGCTTATCTCCCAGGATGCGCGCATCGAACTCAAGAAACTCATCGGCAAGAAGGTGACGGTAGGGATCGCGCTGGCTGATGGCAGCACCCGCTACATCAGCGCGCACGTGTCGGACTTCGTACATGCTGGTGCCGACGGTGGCATTGCCAATTACACTGCCGAGCTCGTGCCGTGGATATGGATCCTCAGCCGTCGCCGCGATTCGCGGATATTTCAGGACAAGACCACCGAGCAGATCGTCAAGGATGTCTTTGCGTACTACCTGACCCTGGCCGAGTACGAGTTCCGCCTGAGCCAACCGCTTAAACCGATAAGCTACTGCACCCAGTATCAGGAGTCGGACCTGAACTTCGTGTTGCGTCTGCTCGAGCAAGAAGGGCTGTTTTTCACCTTCGAGCACACCCAGGAAGGCCATCGCATGATCATCAGCGATGACAGCAGCATGCTTCCGCAGCTCGAGCGCCAACCGTTGATTCGTTACCACAGTGCTTCTGTCACCGAAACCGCAGACTCGATCACCAAATGGTCTTCGGCGCGGCGGATGCAACCGACGCGCCTGGCTTTGAAATCGTTCGACTATAAGCAACCGGGCAACCCGCACCTGGTGCAGTTGAATTCCGTCAACCAGCAGGGCGAGGTCGGCCAGTATGAAGTCTTCGAATACGAAGGCCTCTACGGCTACGCCGACGCCGATGAAGGCGTGCGCAAGGCGCGGCGTCGGCTGGAGGCGATGGAAGTGGACGGCAAGACCTTCCATGGCGAGAGCAACTGTCGCGCCATGGAGCCTGGCCACTACTTTGAACTGAGTCAGCATTACGATCATGATAATGACGCCCCGGATGACCGGCAGTTTCTGTTGCTTTCGGTTACGCACTGGGGGCAGAACAACTACACCAACGACGGTGAGGCGGGCTACCGCAACAGCTTCAGCTGCATTCGCCGGAAAATTCCCTTCCGCCCTGCATTGAACACGCCTAGGGCGGGCATCAGCGGGCCGCAGACAGCCATCGTCGTTGGCCCTCCCGGCGAAGAGATCTACACCGATGAACTGGGGCGGGTGAAATTGCAGTTCCACTGGGACCGCAATGGCGAGTTCAACGACCAGAGTTCCTGCTGGGTACGCGTGGCCCAGTCCGGTGCCAGCGGCGGCTTCGGCAGCATCCAGATCCCGCGTGTGGGCGACGAAGTGGTGGTGGTGTTCCTCGACGGCAACCCGGACCGCCCGCTGATCATGGGCAGCCTGTACAACAGCAGCAACACCCCGCCATGGTCGCTGCCGGCGAACAAGACTCAGAGTGGTTTCCTGACGCGCTCTACCAAAGGTAAAGGTTCAAACGCGAATTTCTTCCGCTTTGAAGATAAGGCTGGCGCCGAGCAAATAATTATGCACGCCGAGCGTAACCTTGATATCGAGGTCGAGGCAGATGACAGCCTAAAGGTGGGTGGCAACAGAACCATCAAGGTCGACGGCAAGCACTCCGAAACCATCAAGCTGGAAACTAGCATTGCGGTGGAGGAAGGTTCGTATTTTGTGACCGTGGATCAGGGGGATGTGAAAATCAAGGCGGCGAAATCTATTACCTTGGAGGTGGGGAGTAGCACGTTGGTAATGAATTCAGATGGCACGATTACTCTATCAGGTGTCACCGTCGATGTTGCCGGAAGCAAAATAATTAATTTGAACAAGTCTTGATTTGCGACAAGGAAAAGTTCTATGCGTGGCAATATCTATGATCGTCTTTCGGAGCGGCGTGAACGTGAAGAACGTCTTGAGCGTGAACGTCTGGAAAAGGAGGCTTTGGACGCACTCCCTCCACCACCCAAGTTCTTTCTAACGAATGAATTGAGTTTTACGCGGCCAGAAAATCTGAAAGATAAAACTTTTCATGTTTTTACTCTGACGGATATTGGACCCAGTCCGTTTTCTTTGGTGGTGGGTCGCTCGCCGGCTGAGCCAGACGCTGATCTGGAAACAGTGGCTCAACAGCTGCTCGACGAGGTGCAAAAATCACTATCACATTTGCAGTGGATTGAGCCCATTTCGCCGCTAGAAATCGCGGGAGTGGACGCTCGTCGCGTTGAGTTTCGCTGGCGGCAACAAGGAAAGCCGGTTCATCAGGTTCAGTTGATCTTCCTGCACCAGGATGAGTTTGGACGACCATTGCTATTGCAAATAACGGGTACTAGCAATAATCCTAAAGGAATGACCTCGGAAGAGCGCAGCGCTTTCGATGAGATAGTCAGCAGCCTGGAGTTACGCAAGTCTGAGGGGGGCTCAAAAAGTGAAAGCGAGGCTGAGCGGGATCAGCGCGTATGAGCGCGGCAGCTGCACGCCTAGGTGATCCGATTGAGCATTCCAGCGCTCTGGGAGGATTGCTTGCAGGCCTTGCAATAGGAGCAGGAGCGGTTCTAATCGGTATTGCTGTGGTCGGTACCGGCGGCTTTGGGGCGGTTGCGCTGGCTGCGATGGTTGGAGCAGGTGCCGCTACCGGTGCTGGCATCGGGCAGCTTATTGGAAGTTTGTCTTTTGCCTGTAGTGAAGCGGGTCAAATCCGGTCGGGTTCAAGTAACGTCTCAATAAATGGTAAATCAGCGGCAAGAGCACATCTCGACAACGCAGAATGCTCGAAGCATCCGGGCGGGCCTAGAATACTGGCACAGGGAAGTGACACAGTCTACATAAATGGTCAGCCTGCCGCGCGAGTAGGAGATCGCACGGTCTGCGATGGGAAAGTTAGCTCCGGATCGCCAGACGTATTTATTGGAGGTGGGACTGAAACTACAGATGCCATAGATCCTGAGGTTCCCGTAATACTTGAAAGGGCTGTGATGGCATTGGGTATTGCAAGTGCTTTGGTATTTGCGAGTCCAATTTTGGTTTTTGCTGGACTGGTGGGTGGCGTCGCGGGTGGGATGGCTGGTCATTGGGCAGGTGGAGAGTTATTTGGCGAAGGTTCGGACGGGCAAAAGCTGTTGGCTTTTGGCGGCGCCCTGCTTGGCGGAGGGCTAGGAGCGAAAGGAGGGAAGTGGTTTGATGCTCGTTATGAATTCAAATCTCAGGGATTTGGCTCTAATCTCGCTAACGTTAAAATTGTTAAAAAGCCAATATTGCCTGTAAAGTCGGATAAGATTTCCCCGGAGCTGTATGGAAAGCTCAGAAGTAAAACGCCAAGTGCGGCAATTCGAAAAGCCGTAAACGAAGATGTCACTCTTCCTATGAAAGATCCGGCGTTGCCAGGCCTTGAGGTGACAAAGGCGCTGCATGCAGATCATATTGTTCCCATGAAGAAAATTACTGAAATGGAAGGTTTTTCGCGACTGACTTTCGAAGATCAAGTAAAAGTGCTAAACTACGAGCCAAACTTCCAGGGGTTGAGTGAAGTGGCGAACACCTCAAAGGGTGCTAAATCGTTTGCGGAATGGGAACTCTATAAGAAGGGCGATATTCCAGTTGATCCTGCGTTCCGGTCTGCAATGATGGAAAAAGCAGTTAAGCTGGAGCCAGAAATACAACAGTACATACATGGGCTGTTATCGGGTTATTGAGGTGAGATGAAATGAATTGGTCTGACTCCTTGAAAGTGCGTATTGTAAACGAGCTCAAAGGTTATGATGTTTATTTTTCAGCTGATGAGGTTCCCTCAGAGGTAAACCTTCCCGAGCAGTGGCGCGACTTTGGGTTTTCAAATGGTGGGAGGGAGGGCATTCCGGCAGAGTGGGCGAATTTTGCTGAGCTTTTGCCTTGGGTAAGTGCATGGCTCGATAAATGTGTATTGGGAACGGTGTTGGCGGTCAGCGATCGGCCATATCTCATGTATGTGTATAGCGAGAATGGCGACTTGTACTTTTACATGGGGGGGGTGCCGCTGGGGCTTGAGCAATCAGTCAATAATAGAATTCAGTGGCTCCCGGGAAGGCTCAAGGCGTTCTATACGAACTTGCACAATGGTTTTGGATTCTACATTGGATGTAGCATGGGGCCATCCAGAGTAGAGGACTTTGTTTCGATCAAAGAACTGTGCGATGAAGAATATGTAGCGCTTCCTGATATGACAGGCGTTTTTTCCAGTGGTGCGGGTGATTACTTGTCTTTGACCAAGCCTCCGGCTGAGGCTGAGGCTTTGATATGGTGGCATGAGGAACCGGACACGCCGACACGAAATATCGACTTGTGGGATGTGATGGATTCCTGGATGTCGATATTCTTAGAGAACTCGGATTCTAATGAATCTGTCCTTGATTAGCAGCAGGGCTCTGAATTGAAGTTTTGTTGAATGCATCCAGCAATCTCTTGTGGTGGTCGCGAGCAGATTTGTGATAAGTGATGCCTACTTCCTGTAGCTTGAGATTTCTTTGTTAAATAGACGGTAGCTCTGCGGCGTTGGAGGCATTGGGTGGCGTTCAACGAGTAACTTTTGATTGAGCTTCCCGAGCCTTATGTTTGGGGGTCTTAATGCCATTAACAAAAGCCTTGGGGGATCAGCTTTCTTGTCGCCTTGGAAGGCGATTGCTATGAAAGGGCAGCAGTTTAACTTTTTCTTCCGTTTAGGGCGGGCGTGGATTTTACTGGTCTGCATGGTTTGCCTTTAGAGCCTGATCTTTAAAAATAAACTCTAGGGGTGATCGCGCAACTGGCATGATCACCTGCGATTTAATGATTATTTGTTACTGGCGAAAATACTGTCAGCGTTAGATCAGCCTCCTCCTGTACTTCACTCCGCTCCGTGTCACCGGTGGTATCCGCGTACATCTGCACTACGACAAGCCGCTGGGCCGCCTGACCGACATCAAGCGCGTAGTCGACAACCAGGCCGTCGAAACGCTGACCCAGTACCGCTACGATGAACCCGGCCAGCTGACCACGGTGATCAACCGTAACGGCGACACCGTGCGCAGCTTCAGTTAAGCCGAAGGCCTGATGGTGACCCACAGCAACGCCCTGGGCCTGGGCTGCCACTACCGCTGGGAAACCCTGGGCGATAAACCACTGGTGGTCGAGCACTGGACCAGCGTAGCGCGCCATGAACCCCACCACACTGACCCTTCCGGATGGCCACAAGCTCAACCACCTGTACTACGGCAGCGGCCATTTGCACCAACTGAACATGGACGGCCAGGTGATCAGTGACCTGGAGCGTGACGACCTGCACCGCGAGGTCTACCGCACCCAGGGCAAGCTCACCAGTTGCTACGGCTACGACGCCATGGGGCGCAAGGCCTGGCAGTTTGCCTCGAGCTTGCCGGCCGAGAGTTTCGATGGCGAATGATTTGCCATGGAGGCAGCATGATCAAAGCGCAAATGGCCTCAATTCAAACGGAGTTTCAAATGCCCGCAAGGACGACCAAACGCAAGAAAAAGCCACCGCACCCCGGTGGTGAAGTGCACGAGCATCTCGTAGAGATGGATTTCTGGGTAAAGTGCGCCTACCTCTTAACACCAGCGTTCCTGGCGCTTTTTGCCGGCCTCAATGCCGTATTGATAGCCGTCTACATCTACCCGGTCATCAGCATCCTCTACTTCATCATCCGCCACCGTTACCTGAAAAGCGTACCGCCAGAGAAGCTGGTCCATGTGGTGCCCTGGAGTCATATCTATGAAGGGTGCAGCCTCTCCATGATCATTCTGAATCTCTGGGTGCTGGCATGTGGGTACGCGCTCTACAATCACTTTTTCTAAGGTGGTTCCACTACGCGGAACCACATTCGTTTGTACTCCCTCGCCACTCGCGCTTATCTGTCGCCAAGCACGACCTGCCTTTCCCGTCGTGATCTCAAAGCGAACAACAAGAACGGGACCCACCCGCGCGAGGAGATTCCCCATGCAGCAACACCAGCACATCCTGGCCTGGCTCAACGACGTGGCCAGCGACCTGCACGCCATCCGCCACGATATCCACGCTCACCCTGAACTCGGTTTCGAAGAAAGCCGCACCTCGGCCCTGGTCGCCACGCTGCTGCAGCAGTGGGGCTATGAGGTGCATACCGGTATCGGCAAGACCGGTGTGGTCGGGGTACTGCGCAATGGCAGCAGCCCGCGCAAGCTGGGCCTGCGCGCCGACATGGACGCGTTGCCGATCCACGAGGCCACCGGCGCCGCCTACAGCAGCCGCCACCAGGGCTGCATGCACGCCTGCGGCCACGACGGCCACACCACCATGCTGCTGGGTGCGGCGCGTTACCTGGCGGCGACGCGGCAGTTCGATGGCACGCTGACGCTGATCTTCCAGCCGGCCGAGGAAGGCCAGGGCGGGGCCGAGGCGATGCTCGCCGATGGGCTGCTGGAGCGCTTCCCTTGTGATGCGCTGTTCGGTATGCACAACATGCCGGGGTTGCCGACAGGGCATTTGGGCTTCCGTGAGGGGCCGATGATGGCTTCGCAGGACCTTTTGACCGTGACCATCGAGGGCGTCGGCGGGCATGGTTCGATGCCGCACCTGACAGTCGACCCGTTGGTGGCAGCGGCCAGCGTGGTGATGGCGCTGCAGACCGTGGTGGCGCGCAACATCGATGCCCAGGAGGCGGCGGTGGTCACGGTTGGCGCGCTGCAGGCGGGTGAGGCGGCCAACGTGATTCCGCAGCAGGCGCTGCTGCGCCTGAGCCTGCGGGCACTGGATGCCCAGGTGCGGGCGCAGACCCTGGAGCGGGTGCGGGCGATCATCGTCAGCCAGGCCGAAAGCTTTGGCTGCAAGGCCAGCATCGAGCATCGGCCGGCGTATCCGGTGCTGGTCAACCATGCGGCGGAAAACGCCTTTGCCCAGCAGGTCGGCGAAGCGCTGCTGGGCGCCGACAAGGTCGACGGCAACACCCGCAAGCTGATGGGCAGCGAGGACTTCGCCTGGATGCTGCAGCGCTGCCCGGGCGCCTACCTGTTCATCGGCAACGGGTTGCAGCGGCCGATGGTGCACAACCCGGCCTACGACTTCAACGACGACATCCTGCTGACTGGCGCCGCCTATTGGGGCGCCATGGCCGAGAGCTGGCTCAAGCCGGCCTGATTCCCCTGTATTGACGACTGCCGCTGGAACCCGGGCGCAGCTGCGCCTGGGCGATCACTTGAACAGAAGATGGAGTGTTCCGCATGCAGATTTCCAATACAGGCGCGTCGCGTACCCGGCAAGTGGTGGCGGCGGTCATCGGCAATGCGCTGGAGTGGTACGACTTTATCGTGTACGGCTTTCTGGCGAGCATCATCGCCCGCCAGTTCTTCCCTTCGGACGACGAATACGCCTCGCTGCTGATGGCCCTGGCCACCTTTGGCGTGGGCTTTTTCATGCGCCCGGTGGGTGGGGTGCTGTTGGGTGTGTATTCCGACCGCAAGGGGCGCAAGGCGGCGATGCAGCTGATCATCCGCCTGATGACGGTGTCGATCGCCATGATCGCCTTCGCCCCCAACTACCTGGCCATCGGCATGGGCGCGCCGCTGCTGATCGTGGTCGCACGCATGCTGCAGGGCTTTGCCACCGGCGGCGAGTATGCCAGCGCCACGGCGTTCCTGGTGGAGAGCGCGCCGGCCAACCGCAAGGGCCTGTATGGCTCGTGGCAGTTGGTGGGGCAGTGCCTGGCGGTGTTTTCCGGGGCTGCTATGGTCGCGCTGGTGACCCACCTGTGCACGCCCGAGGCGCTGGACAGCTGGGGCTGGCGGATCCCGTTCGTGCTCGGCTTGCTGATCGGCCCGGTGGGGCTGTGGATTCGCAAGCACATGGAAGAGCCCGAGGAGTTTCTGGAAGCACGCAAGCAGGCCAAGGGCCAGGCGCCGAGCCTGGGCCAGGTGCTGCGTGAGCACCGCCGCGCCCTGTTGGTATCGATGGGCCTGGCCTGCGGGGCAACGGTGTCGTTCTACGTGGTGCTGGTGAACATGCCGACCTTCGCCCACAAGAACCTTGGTCTGCCGCTGGACGAGGTGCTGCTGGTGCAGATGCTCGCCGTGGGCCTGATGACCGTGGTCATTCCTCTGGCCGGCGCGCTGTCGGACCGTCTCGGACGGCGGCCGGTGCTGATGGCCTTCACCCTGGCGTTCTTCGTCATGGTCTACCCGCTGTATGTGTGGGTGGCTGCGGCGCCGTCGATCGAACGCCTGCTGGTGATGCAGCTGCTGCTGTGCAGCGCCATTGGCGGTTTCTTCGGCCCGGCGCCGACCGTCCTGGCCGAGCAGTTCCCAGTCGAGGTGCGTTCCACTGGGGTGTCGGTGGCCTATAACGTGGCGGTGATGGTATTCGGCGGCTTTGCGCCGCTGATCGTCACCTGGCTGAGCAACGTGCTCGGCACCCCGGTGGCGCCGTCGTTCTATGTGCTGTTCGCCTGCCTGCTGACCCTGCTCGGCACCTACTGCCTGAAAGAAGCACCGCGCGCCGGTAAGGCCGTCGCCTACAACCTTGGAGTGAAACCGTGAACGCGTTAGCTATCGACCCGATCGTCGCCCTCGACGCCGAAGCCCTGTCCCGGGCCATTCATGCCCGCCAGGTGGCGTGCCGCGAGGTGATGCAGGCTTACCTGGGCCATATCGAGCGCTACAACCCACAGGTCAATGCGCTGGTGTCGCTGCGCGCCGGTGAAGATCTGTTAGCCGAGGCCGATGCGTGCGACGCCGAACTGGCGCGAGGCCAGTCCCGTGGCTGGATGCACGGCATGCCCCAGGCGATCAAGGACCTGGCCGCCACCGCCGGGCTGCGCACCACCCTGGGCTCGCCGCTGTTCGCCGAGCAGGTGCCGGCACACGACGCCATCAGCGTGGCGCGGGTGCGGGCGAGCGGGGCGATCATCGTCGGCAAGAGCAACGTGCCGGAGTTTGGCCTGGGCTCGCAGAGCTACAACACGCTGTTCGGCACCACCACCAATGCCTACGACCCCACCCGCGTGGCCGGTGGCAGCAGCGGTGGCGCGGCGGCGGCGCTGGCCATGCGGCTGCTGCCGGTGGCCGATGGCAGCGACATGATGGGCTCGTTGCGCAACCCGGCGGCGTTCAACAATGTGTTCGGCCTGCGCCCATCACTGGGGCGGGTGCCCTATGGGCCGACACCTGAGCTGTTCGTGCAGCAGCTGGCCACCGAGGGGCCGATGGGGCGCAGTGTCACCGATGTCGCCCGCTTGCTGACGGTGCAGGCCGGGCATGATCCGCGGGTGCCGTTGTCGCTCAATGACGGCGGGCGGGATTACGCGGCCGGGCTGCGACGTGACTTCAAGGGCGCGCGGATCGGCTGGCTGGGTGACTACGACGGCTACCTGCCGATGGAAGACGGCGTGCTGGGCCTGTGCGAAGCGGCCTTGGCCGATTTCGCCGAGCTTGGCTGTGAAGTCGAAGCCTGCCAGCCCGCGTTCGATCAGGCGCGGTTGTGGCAATGCTGGTTGACTCACCGCCACTTCCTGGTGCACGGCAACCTGGCGGCGGCTTATGCCGACCCAGACAAGCGGGCGCTGCTCAAGCCCGAGGCACAATGGGAAGTGGAGGGCGGCTTGCAGCTCAGCGCCGCCGCTGTCTATCAGGCGTCAGTGGACCGCAGCGCGTGGTACCAGGCACTGCAAAAACTGTTCGAACGTTACGATTTCCTGCTGTTGCCCTCGGCCCAGGTGTTCCCTTTCGACGCAGCCGAGGCGTGGCCGAAGCAGGTCGGGGGACGGACCATGGACACCTACCACCGCTGGATGGAGGTGGTGATCGGGCCGACCCTGGCCGGCCTGCCGAGCATGAGCGTGCCGGTCGGCTTCAATGCCGCCGGGTTGCCGACGGGCCTGCAGATCATAGGCCCGGCTCAGGCCGACCATGCCGTGCTGCAGCTGGCCTACGCCCATGAACAGCTGACCCGTTGGGTGGAACGGCGCCCGCCGCCGAGCCTGTTGGCACGCTGAAAGGGCTGGCCCGGCCCGTATCTTGCTGGGCATGATGACCATCCACGCACAGACAGGGAGGTCGGAGACATGGGCACAGCGACAGACAGCGGTGGCGTGCGCTCGGTGGAGCGCGCGCTGGCCATCGTCGAACTGCTTGGCGAGCATCAGGCCCTGGGCCTTGAAGAGTTGCATTACCTCACTGGCCTGCCCAAGGCCACGGCCTCGCGCATGCTGGCCACCTTGCAGGAACAGGGCTGGGTCTACCGCGGCTTGAGCGACCGGCGTTACCGACTGTGCGCCCGCCGCCTGTTCGGCGACCGCCAGCAGCGTTTCAAGCGCCAGCTGGTGGAAAGCGCCGCGCCGCTGTTGCTGGAACTGAGCGAGCGCACCGGGCTGGTGGTCGACCTGTCGTGCTTCGACGGTGAGCGGCTGGAGGTGATGGAAAGCGCGATTCCGCAGGTGTTGCGCAAGCGTTATCCGAACAACTGCCAGATCGTCGGGCAGCATGCCAGCCTGTTCCATTCGGCGATGGGCCGGGCGTGCCTGAAGGAGCTGGCGGTGGACGAGGTGCGGCGCCTGGCTGGGCATGAGCGGGTGGGTGGTGATGAGCTGTTGCGTGACCTGGAAGGGGATGCGCACAAGGGCTTTGGGCAACGTACCGAGGGCTATTGGGAGTATCCGGTGCGCTTGCCGTTCCTGATCCGGGCGATCGCCTTGCCGGTGCGGGTGCAGGGGCAGCTGGCCGGGAGCATTGCCTTGCACTGGCCGCTGGATCAGGCGCCGGTGGAGCGGGTGTTGAGTTTGCACCTGAATAGTTTGGCGGCGACTGTTGGCGAAGTGCAGCATGCGTTGGTGAACTAGTTCTTCTGGTCCGGCCCTTTCGCGGGGCAAGCCCGCTCCTACAGGATCACCTCAGTCCAAGGTGCTGGTGGTGCTTGTGGGAGCGGGCTTGTCCCGCGAAAAGGCCCTTGAATGTGGCACATTCATTTGCCAGCAAGCGCTTCAAGCAGCTAGACCTAAAGTCTGACAATTGCCCAAAAGGCATCCTCCAATGCTGGTCATCGAGCACCTGCACAAATCCTTCCCCACCGCCCAAGGCCCACTCCAGGTCCTGCGCGGTGTCGACCTGTCCCTATCCCGCGGCAGCAGCCTGGCCTTGATGGGCGAATCCGGCAGCGGTAAAAGCACCTTGCTGCACCTGGTCGCCGGCCTCGACCGTGCCGACAGCGGGCGCATCCTCATCGACGGCGACCCCCTGCACGGCCATGGCGAATCCGCCCTGGCCCGCTGGCGTCGGGAGGGCATCGGCCTGGTGTTCCAGCAATACAACCTGATCAGCAGCCTCGACGTGGCCGCCAACCTGGCCTTCCAAGCGCGCCTGGCCAATCGCCACGACCCGCAATGGCTGGCCTACCTGGCCGATCGCCTTGGTTTGTCAGCTTTGCTGGACCGCTATCCAGAGCAGTTGTCGGGCGGCCAACAGCAACGGGTCGCCATCGGCAGGGCACTGGCCAGCCGGCCGGTGCTGTTGCTCGCCGACGAACCCACCGGCAGCCTCGACGAAGCCAGCAGCGAAGAGGTGTTGGCCTTGCTCCTGCAACTGGTCGGCGAAGCCGGCAGCAGCGTGCTGATGGTGACCCACAGCCCGCGCCTGGCCGCCTGCCTGCAGCACCGCTGCGTGCTGCACCAGGGCCGGGTGCAAGGATGATGCGCCACCTGCTGATCGCCCTGCAGGCGCTGGGCAGCCATTGGTGGCGCCATCGCTTGCAGTGCCTCAGCATCTTCACCGGCCTGTGGCTGGCCACGGCCTTGTGGACCGGTGTGCAGGCCCTCAACGCCCAGGCGCGCAGCGACTATGCCCAGGCCAGCGCCGTGCTGAGCGGGGCGGCGCACCGGCAGATCGTCGCCCGCGATGGGCAACGTTTTGACCAAGTGCTTTACGTGCAACTGCGCAGGCAAGGCTGGCAGGTGACACCCGTGCTGGAGGGGCGTTTGCGTCTGGCCGGCGAGCCAGCGGTTGCCGTCAGGCTGATCGGCATCGAGCCGCTGAGCCTGCTGCCCGGCATGGCCGTCGCCGGTGCCGACCCGGCGAGCTTCGATCTGCAGGCCTTCATCGGCACACCCGGGCAAGCCTGGGTCGGGCCGGATACCTTGCGCCAATTGGCAGGCAAACTACGTACGGTCGATGGACAGGCGTTGCCACCACTGATTCTCGATGAACAGCTGGCCCCCGGTGTGATGCTGGTCGATATCGGCGTGGCCCAGGCCTTGCTGGATGCGCCAGAGCAGCTGTCACGCCTGATCAGCGACACCGCCCAGCCTCTGCCGCCGGCCTTCGCCGAACGTTTGCAGGTACAGCCAGCGGACGATGACACCGACTTGCAACGCCTGACCGCGAGCTTTCACCTCAACCTGACGGCCCTCGGCCTGCTGGCCTTCGTGGTCGGGCTGTTCATCGCCCATGCGGCGATCGGCCTGGCGCTGGAGCAACGACGAGGCCTGATGCGCACGTTGCGTGCGTGTGGTGTCAGCCTGAAGCTGTTGCTGACAGCTTTGGCCCTGGAGCTTGGGGTGTTCGCCGTGGTGGGCGGCCTGGCAGGTGTGGCCGCGGGCTACCTGCTGGCAGCGCTGTTGCTGCCCGATTTTGCTTCCAGCCTGCGCGGCCTGTATGGCGCCCAGGTCTCCGGGCACCTGCACCTGCCGCTGTACTGGTGGCTGCTGGGCATTGCCGTGAGCCTGTTCGGCGCCTTGCTGGCCGGCATCGACAGCGTGTTGCGCGCAGCGCGGTTGCCTTTGCTGGCACTGGCTCAACCTCAGGCGTGGCGCCTGGCCCAGGTGCCCTGGCTGAAGCGCCAGGCACTGGCCGCGGCAGGGTTGGCGCTGATTGCCCTGGGCTGCGGCGCTTTCGGCAACAGCCTGCCCAGTGCCTTCACCTTGCTTGCCGCACTGTTGCTGGCGGCCGCCTTGTTGTTGCCGGGCGCGCTGGCTCTGTTGCTCGCTGGCCTGGCGCGGCATGCCCGGCGGCCGCTGGCGCAGTGGTTCGTCGCCGACAGCCGCCAGCAGTTACCGGCGCTAAGCCTGGCGCTGATGGCATTGCTACTGGCATTGGCCGCCAGTGTTGGTGTGGGCGGCATGACCGAAGGCTTTCGCCGCACGTTCGTTGGCTGGCTCGACCAGCGCCTGGCCGCGGACCTGTATGTCACGCCACGCGACAGCACTCAGGCGCTGCAGATCTATCAGCAGCTGCAGCATGATCCTGACGTCAACGCGGTGTTGCCAAGCTGGCGAGTGGAGTGGCGCCTGCAACAGTGGCCGGTGCAGGTGCAAGGGGTGAACGATCATCCGTTTTACCGCAGCCACTGGCCGCTGCTGGAGCAGGCTGCGGACGCCTGGGAACAGGTGGCCAAAGGGCAGGGCGCCCTGCTCAGCGAACAATTGGCGCGGCGCCTTGGCGTTGGGATCGGAGATGAAGTGCAGCTGCCGGGCGACCCGCCACAGGGCATGCGGGTGGTGGGCATTCACGCCGACTATGGCAACCCGAAAGGGCATGTACTGGTCAATGCCGACTGGCTGCGCCAGCATGCGGCGACAGCCAGCCTGAGCGGCCTTAGCCTGCTGATCCGGCCCGGGGAGATAGCGTCGGTCAAGGGCACCTTGCAGCAGCACTTCGGCCTGGACGAATCGCAAGTGGTCGAGCAGGCCAGCCTGAAAGCCTGGTCTACGCAGATATTCAGCCGTACCTTCGCCGTTACCGCAGCCCTGAACAGCCTCACTCTCGGCGTCGCTGGCGTGGCGCTGTTCATCAGTCAGCTGACCCTGGGCCAGCAGCGCCTTGGGCAGCTCGCACCGTTGTGGGCGCTGGGTGTGCCACGCCGCTGGCTGGCCTGGCTGAGCCTGGGCCAGACGCTGATGCTCAGCGGTTTCACCGTGCTGCTGGCGATCCCCCTCGGGCTGCTGCTGGCCTGGTGCCTGGTGGCGGTGGTGAACGTGCAGGCATTCGGTTGGCGGTTACCCTGGCATGTGTTTGCCAGCCAGCTCGCGCAACTGGCCGTGCTTGGCCTGTTGACCAGCCTCCTGGCCAGCGCCTGGCCGCTGTGGCAATTGGCGCGGCGCCAGCCGGGCGAGCTGTTGCGGCGGTTCGCCGATGAAGGTTGAAGCCTGGCTGTTGCTGGCCTGCCTGCTGCTGGCCGGGTGTGACGCGCCTGCGCCGCCGGCCAGGAGCTATGCCGGCCTCGGCGCCGAGGCGGCGGCGTTCAAGCAGGTCACACGTAATGCCGCGCTGGTGTTCCCCCGCGACCACGGTGCCCATGACGGCTATCGCATCGAATGGTGGTACGTCACCGCCAACCTGCACGATGTTCAAGGCCGTGACTGGGGCGTGCAATGGACGCTGTTCCGCTCGGCCCTGCGCCCCGGCCCCGAAACCCATGGCTGGAACAGCCCCAACCTGTGGATGGGCCACGCCGCCCTGACCGACCCAGGCGGCCACCAGGTCAGTGAAACGATGGCGCGTGGCGGCATTGGCCAGGCCGGGGTCGAAACCGGGCCGTTCCGGGCGTGGATCAACGACTGGTCGCTGCAAGGCGACGACAGCATCCACCGTTTGCAGATGCGTGCCAGCGGCCAGGGTTTTAGCTATGACCTGACCCTGGCCAGCGACAAGCCGCTGGTGCTGCACGGCGACCGGGGTTACAGCGAGAAGTCCGGCAAAGGCCAGGCTTCGTACTATTACAGCCAGCCGTTCTACCAGGTCAGCGGCGAGGTCGAGCGAGACGGGCAGCGAATTGCGGTGACCGGGCAGGCCTGGCTTGACCGGGAGTGGAGCAGCCAGCCGTTGGCGGCCGGGCAAAGTGGCTGGGACTGGTTTTCGCTGCACCTGGACAGTGGCGCCAAGCTGATGCTGTTTCAGGTGCGTGAAGACCAGGGGCAGCCCTACCGCGCCGGCACCTGGGTTGGACCTGACGGGCAGGTGCGTGCGTTGCAGGGGGCAGAGGTCGAACTGACGCCGCTGGCCTGGACCGACCAGGCCAACGGTAAGCGCTTGCCGACCCGCTGGCGGGTTCAAATGCCCGCCGTGCAACTGGATGTGCAAGTCGAGGCGGAGCAAGCCAAGGCCTGGATGGGCACGCGGTTCCCATATTGGGAGGGACCGGTGCGGGTAAGTGGCAGCGCACAAGGGCGGGGGTATCTAGAGATGACGGGGTATTAGCTCAGTCATGCACAGGTGCCAAGGGCCTCTTCGCGGCTAACGCCGCGAAGAGGCCGCCACAGGCAGTACATCAACCTGGCATGTCACCGCGAAACGCACTCGGGCGCTGTGCGCCATCGCCTGGGCCGTGGGCTTTGGCCTGAACGGCGCGAGCGTGGGCATAAATGCGCTGGCGGCGGCGTTCTACCCGACAGAGGCGCGCGCCACCGGGGCCAGGTGGATGAGTGGCATCGGCCGTTTCGGTGCCATCCTCAGCGCCTTTGCCGGTGCACAGATGCTGGCGCTGGGCTGGAGTTTTGCCCAGGTATTCGCCTCGCTGCTGGTACCGGCGGGGTTGGCGGCACTGGCGGTGTTGCTGCAAGGTTGGCACGCCAATGCCAGAAGGAGTACAGATGTGCTCCGCACGGTGTAAACCTGCGCAGGCCTCTTCGCGGGACAAGCCCGCTCCTACAGGTACCGCACAACGCTCAGGCTTGTGGTGATCCTGTAGCGGGCTTGTCCCGCGAAGAGGCCGGTACAGGCTTACTTGAAGCCTGTCACTGCATGCGGCACGTAGGGCGCTTCCAGCCGGGTAATTTCCTCTTCACTCAGCTGGAACGCCAACGCCGCAATCGCATCGTCCAGCTGCGGCACTTTCGAGGCCCCGACAATCGGCGCCGACACCCCGCGCTTGCCCAGCACCCAGGCCAGTGCCACCTGCGCCATCGGCACACCCCGCTCGCTGGCAATCTGCTCGACCACATCGATCACCCGACCATCTTCCACCTCGGTCTTCTCATAGAACGACTGCCCGGAAATGTCCGTCCGGGTACGCTCGGTCTGCTGCCCATGGGGCCGGGTCAGCCGGCCGCGGGCCATCGGGCTCCATGGCATCAGGCCGACGCCTTGGTCGAGGCACAGCGGGATCATCTCTCGCTCCTCCTCGCGGTAGATCAGGTTGAGGTAGTTCTGCATCGACACGAAGCGGCTCCAGCCATTGCTGGTTGCGACCTGCTGGGCCTTGGCGAACTGCCAGGCGTACATCGAAGAAGCGCCGATGTAACGCGCCTTGCCGGCCTTGACCACATCGTGCAGGGCTTCCATGGTCTCTTCGATGGGCGTGTGGTAGTCCCAACGGTGAATCTGGTACAGGTCGACGTAATCGGTGCCCAGGCGGGTCAGGCTGGCGTCGATGTTGGCCATGATCGCCTTGCGTGACAGGCCCTGTTCGTTGGGGCGGGTACTGCCTTCCCACATGTTGGCGGGGAAGAACACCTTGGTGGCGATCACTGTCTCGTCGCGACGGGTGAATTCCTTGAGCAACTTGCCGAGGATGATTTCCGATGTGCCGGCCGAGTAGCTGTTGGCGGTGTCGAAGAAGTTGATGCCTTGCTCGACGGCGTGGCGGATGATCGGGCGGCTGTCGGCTTCGCCGAGGGTCCATGGGTGAGTGCCGGCGTCCGGCTCGCCGAAGGTCATGCAGCCCAGGCACAGTTTCGAAATGTCCAGGCCGGTGTTGCCCAGTTTGACGTATTGCATCCGCTGCTCCTCAGTGATCGGTTGTGCGACGCAGGGAAGCTTAGCGTTGATGGCTGGATGCGAAAATCCCGAATCCGTGCAGGCGCAATCCGCATAAATTCACAACCGCAGCAACGGCTTCACCTGTTGCTGCAGGAAGTCGGTGACGGCTTTGATGCGCGGCGTGTTGCGCACATCCTCATGCACGGCCAACCAGATTTCGATGCTCATGGTCTGCTCGTCCTTGCCGGCAACCTCAAGGCCATGCTCCTGCGCCATGAATGCCGGCAGGCAGGCGATACCGACCCCGCCGGCCGCCGCCTGGGCCTGGATGCGCAGGTCGTTGCTCTGCAACACGAAGGGTTGGTTGCTGGTCTGGCTGAGCAGCCACTGCTGTTGAGGCGATTTGGCCTGGGATTCGTCGTAGCCGATGTAGCGCCGTGTGCCAGTGCTGCGCAGGTAGGCGGGCGCGGCGTACAAACGGTAATCCAGATAACCCAGCAGGCTGGCGACCAGTGTCGGCTCCGTGGGCCTGGCCAGGGTGATACTGATATCGGCCTCGCGGCGGGCCAGCGAGGCCCGCGACTTGCTGCCGACCAGCTTCAGTTGCAGTTGCGGGTAGCGCTGCAGCAGCGCACCCAGGCGCCGGGCGATGATGCTGCCGAGCAGCGCGGGCGGGGCGGCCAGCACCACTTCGCCTTCCACCTGCTGCTGGCCGGCATTGGCAAAGTGCTCCAGGGCGAACGACGACTGGGTCATCTGTTCGGCGTAATCGCCAACCCGGCGGCCTTCCTCGGTCAGCGCGTAGGCCCTGGGGCGGCGGTCGACCAGCTTGAGGTTCAAGGCGGCCTCCAGCGCGGCGATGCGCCGAGCCACGGTGGCGTGATCGACACCCAGCTGCCTGGCCGCAGCCGACAGTGAGCCGGTGCTGATGAAGGCGGAGAAATGGCGCAGATCTTCCCAATCGAACATGGCGGGCCTCTGAAATAGAGGGGCCATGATACGGCCTTATGCGGCCTGGCAGGTGCTAGGATGGCTGCCATTTCCTGGCCGGGTACCGCCATGCACCCCCTCGATCACCTGTCGTTGCACCTGTTCATCGTGGTCTGCGAAGCCGGCACCATTGCCCGTGCCAGCGAGCGGGCGTTCATGGCGCCGTCGGCGGTCAGCAAGCGGATTTCGGATATCGAAGCGCGCTTTGGCACGGCGCTGCTCAAGCGCAGCAAGCGCGGCGTCGAGCCGACCCCGGCGGGCCTTGCGCTGCTGCGCCATGCACGCGGCCTGACCCGGGCCATGGAGCGCCTGGACAGTGAATTGAGCGAGTACGCCGAAGGCGCGCGCGGGCATGTGCGAGTGCTGGCCAACGTGTCGTCGATCATGGAGTTCCTGCCTGAAGAGCTGTCGGCGTTCATGCTCGACAACCCGCTGATCCAGGCCGATATCGAGGAGCGTTTCAGCCCGGACGTGGTACGCGGGGTGGCGGAGGGCAGTGCCGACCTGGGTATCTGCCGCCAATCCATGGCCGTTGGCGACCTGGAGTTCGTGCCGTACCGGCAGGATCACCTGGCCGTGGTGGTCGGCGCCGATCACCCGTTGGCCGGGCGTGGCAGCATCGCCTTCGAGGAGACGCTGGATTACGAGCACCTGGGCCTGTCGGCCTTCGCCACGCTCAATACCTTCATGCGCAACAGCGCCGAGGCGGCAGGCAAGGAGCTGCGTTTTCGCTCCTACGTGTCGTCGTTCGACGCCGCCTATCGCCTGGTGCAGTTCGGCCTGGGCCTGGCGGTTTTCCCGCAGGAGGCGGTGGCGCGCTATGCGCAGCTGTTCGACCTGCGGGTGATCCCGCTGACCGATGACTGGGCACTGGGCGAGTTCGTCATCTGCATGCGCGACCGCCATGCCTTGAGCCTGTCTGCGCGCCGCCTGCTCGACCATTTGCTGTTGCGCGCGCCGGCCTGGCAAACCCGGGATTGATCCATCGCGGCTGACGATGGATCAGCCCGTGAAACACGTCTTTTCTGCCTGTCGCGCTGCTCTTAGTCTGGCCCCACGCTTCAGACAGAGAGACCGTGATGACAACAATAACCATCAATGAAGTCGGCATGCGCGATGGGCTGCAAAGCCTGCACACGGTAATGCCGACCGCCGCCAAGCTGCGCTGGATCGACAGCGCCTATGCAGCCGGCGTGCGCCATATGGAAGTCGCCTCGTTCGTGCCGGCCCGGCTGCTGCCGCAGATGGCCGATGCCAAACAGGTGGTGGCCCATGCCCTGACGTATCCCGACCTGCTGGTGACGGTGCTGGCACCCAATCTGCGCGGTGCGCAGGATGCACTGGAGTCCGGCGCCCAACGGATTGTCGCGCCGGTATCGGTCAGCACGGCCCACAGCCTGGCCAACGTGCGCCGCACGCCACAGCAGATGGTCGAGGAGCTGGGGCGCATGTGCCAGCTGCGCAGCGAGCTGGGGAGGCATGAGGTGCAAATGATCGCCGGCATGTCGGTGGCCTTTGGCTGTACCCGCCAGGGTGAGGTGCCACTGGGCGACCTGTGCGAGTTGACCCGACAGGTGATCGAGGCGGGCTGCGACCTGGTCTCGCTGGGCGACACCACGGGTTACGCCAACCCCGGCCAGGTGGCGACGGTGATCCAGGCCGTGCGCGCGATTGCCGGCGAGCGCCTGCGTGCCGCGCACTTCCACGACACCCGTGGCCTGGCCCTGGCCAACAGCCTGGTGGCGGTGCAGCAGGGCATCCGCGAGCTGGACGCCTCGATCGCCGGCCTTGGCGGTTGCCCGTTCGCACCGGGTGCGTCGGGCAACACCGTGACCGAGGACCTGGTGTTCATGCTGCAGAGCATGGGCTTCGACACCGGCATCGACCTGCCAGCGCTGATCGCCTCGCGCCAGCTGCTGCGCGAAGCGCTGCCGGATGAGCCACTTTACGGCGCCATCGCCCGCGCCGGCCTGCCACTCAACTACCCAGGAAACGCGTAATGTCCAGACTCCCTTTGGACGGCATTCGTGTCGTCGAGATTTCGCACATGGTCATGGGCCCCACCTGCGGCATGATCCTGGGCGACCTGGGTGCCGAAGTGATCAAGATCGAGCCCACCCGCGGTGACGGCACACGCCGGTTGCTCGGGGCAGGGGCGGGGTTCTTCCGCACCTTCAACCGCAACAAGCAGTGCATCGCCGTCGACCTCGACACGCCCCAGGGCCGTGAGGCAGTGCTGGCGCTGATCGACAGTGCTGACGTGTTCATCGAGAACTTCAAGCCTGGGCGCATGCACACGCTGGGCTTCGACTACGCCACGCTGCGCCAGCGCAACCCCAGGCTGATCTATGCCTCCCACAAAGGCTTCCTCAGCGGCCCATACGACAACCGCCTGGCGCTGGACGAAGTGGTGCAGATGATGGCCGGCCTGGCCTACATGACCGGGCCGGTGGGCCGCCCCCTGCGCGCTGGCAGTTCGGTGAACGACATCATGGGCGGCATGTTCGGCGCCATTGGCGTGCTGGCCGCGCTCAACGAGCGCCACACCACGGGTGTCGGCCGCGAAGTGCAGAGCGCGTTGTACGAGAACTGCGTGCTGCTCGCGGCCCAGCACATGCAGCAGTACGTGGTGACCGGCCAGGCAGCGGCGCCGATGCCCAACCGCATCAGCGCCTGGGCCATCTATGACGTGTTCACCTTCGCCGGCGGCGAGCAGATGTTCGTCGCTGCCACGGGTGAAGGCCAGTGGCAGGCCCTGTGCCAGCTGTTGGGCCAGACGGCCTTGCTCGATGACCCGACGTTGGCGACCAACAATGACCGGGTAGTGCAGCGGCCGCGGCTGCTGGCGCACCTGGCCGAAGTGTTCGCCAACCTCGATGCCCGGCAATTGGCGGTGGAACTGGAGGCCAACGGCATTCCTTTCGCGCCGATTCGCCGCCCGGAAGAGCTGTTCGACGACCCACACCTGACCCAGAGTGGCGGCATGGCGGACCTGCAACTGGAAGACGGCAGCAGTACGCCGATGCCCTTGCTGCCGCTGTCGCTGGACGGCCAGCGCCTGCAGCCGCGCCTGCCGATCCCACGGATTGGCGAACACACGCACAAGGTCATGCGCGAGCTGGGCTACAGCGACGAACACATTGCCGAGCTGTGCGCGGCGGGTGTGCTGAAAACCGACGACCAGGCCCAGGGAGCGCACTGAATGGCGATCTATCGATACGACACGCTGACTCCGACCCTTCACCCGGAAACCTTCGTTGCCGAGGACGCCACGGTGATTGGCGACGTCACCCTGGAGCAAGGCGCAAGCGTGTGGCCGCAGGCGGTGCTGCGCGGTGACAACGAGCCGATCCGCATCGGCCAGCACAGCAATGTGCAGGAAGGGGCGGTGCTGCATGCCGACCCAGGCTTTGCCCTGACCGTGGGCCGCAACGTCACCATCGGCCACCAGGCCATGCTGCACGGCTGCAGCATCGGCGATGGCGCGCTGGTCGGGATCCAGGCCGTGGTGCTCAATGGCGCGGTGATCGGCCGCAACTGCCTGGTCGGTGCCGGCGCCATCGTCACCGAGGGCAAGGTGTTCCCCGACAACTCGCTGATCCTCGGCGCGCCGGCCAAGGTGGTGCGAGAACTGAGCCCCGAAGCCATCGCCGGCATGCACGCCAATGCCGCCGAGTATGTGCGCAAGGGCCGGGCCTTCAAGGACAAGCTCGTGCGCATTGGCTGACCCGTTGCACACGGTGCCCACAACGGGCGCCGTCGCTCTCCAATAACTACAAGAATGGAGATCCACCATGGTTGCCTTGACCGGCGAAGTGGCGCGCGAGCGCGCCGACAGCCACATCGATGAACTGCTGCTGTACCGTCGCGTGGCCTGGCGCATCATGCCGCTGGCCATCATCTGCTTCCTGTTTTCCTACTTCGACCGCATCAACATCAGCTTTGCCAAGACCCAGATGCAGGCTGAGTTGGGCCTGAGCGACGCGGCCTATGGCCTGGCCGCGAGCATGTTCTTCATCGGTTACGTGCTGTTCGAAGTGCCGAGCAGCCTGGGCCTCAAGCGCTACGGGGCGCCGGCCTGGATCTGCCGGATCATGGTGTCCTGGGGGCTGGCCACGGCGGCACTGGTGTTTGCCTACACCCAGTACACGCTGTATTTCCTGCGCTTCCTGATCGGGGTGATGGAGGCCGGTTTCGGCCCGGCGATCCTGTTCTACCTGGCCTGTTGGTTCCCCCGCAAGCACCTGGCTAAGATGAATGGCCTGTGGTTCCTCGCCGTGCCCCTGGCCGGCGCGGTGGGCGGGCCGGCAGCGGGCTTCCTGCTGGGGACAATGGACGGCGTGCTGGGCCTGGCAGGGTGGCACTGGCTGTTCCTGATGTCGGGGTTGCCGTGCGTGCTGCTGGGCGTGCTGGTGCTGTGGAAGCTGGACCGCGATATCGAGTCGGCCCGCTGGCTGAGCCGCCAGGAAAAAGACCTGCTGGCGGAGAACCTGGCCCGGGACCTGCGCGTGCAGAAGCCGGTGCTGGGGTCGATCTGGCGGGTGCTGCTGACCCGTGAAGTGGCGATCATGGCGTTCATCTACTACGTGGTGAAAACCGCTTCCTACGGCCTGAACTTCTGGATGCCGCACCTGATCAAGTCGTCCGGCGTGCAGGACATGCTCTGGGTCGGCGTGTTGTCGGCACTGCCCTATGCGGTGGCCTGCATCGGCATGGTGCTGCTGACCCGGCGCTCCGACCGCACCGGCGAGCGCAAGCGTTATCTGGTGTATTGCCTGCTGGCGTCGGCGCTGGGTTACCTGCTGGCCTGCCTGTACGCGGACTCGTCCTGGGCGATGATGGCAGCGCTGGTGCTGGCCACGGCGGGCACCTTCATCGCCATCCCGATCTTCTGGACCATCCCGCAATCGACCTTCTCGGGCCTGGCCATCGCCACCGGCACGGCGGCAATCAACTCGGTCGGCCAGCTAAGCGGCATCGTCGCACCGGTGATGGTCGGCAAGATCAACGACCTTACTGGCAGCAGCTACATGGGCATGCTGTCGATTGCCCCGCTGATCCTGATCGCCTGCCTGGTGGTGATGCGCTACGTCAGAAATCCCAAAGCCTGAGCTGTAACGCTTTCCAACAAGAACAAAAACAAGGCGTAACCATGAACATTTCCCTCTCCCGGCGGGCATCGCTGATGCTCGCGGCGCTTGGCTGCGCGTGCCAGGCGGCCCAGGCAAGCTTTGTCGACGATGGCAAGGGCAGCCTGGAACTGCGCAACTTCTACTTCGACCGCGATTTTCATGGCGATACCGCCAGCCAGTCGCGGCGCGGCGAATGGGCCCAGGGCTTCATGCTCAAGTGGCAGTCCGGCTATACCGACGGGGTTGTCGGCCTTGGCCTGGATGCGGCGGGCATGCTGGGCATCAAGCTCGACTCTTCGCCCGACCGCAGCGGCACCGGGCTGTTGCCGCGAGGCAGTGACAAGCGCGCAGCGGACGATTATGGCAAGGCGGTTGCCACGTTCAAGGCGAAGCTGTCGCGGACCGAGTTGCAGGTCGGCGGGCTGAGCCCGCAGTTGCCGCTGCTGGCATCGAACTACAGCCGCCTGTTCCCTCAGTGGTTCAACGGAGCGCAGCTGGTCAGCAAGGACCTGGATGACTTCACCTTCACCTTGCTGCAGGTGGATGCAACCAAGCTGCGCGATTCCACCGATTTCGAAGACCTGACGGCGATGGCGCAACAGGGTGCCTACTCAGCGACGGTGAGCAGTGACCGGTTGTATTACGCCGGGGTCGATTACCAGCCGCTGAAGAACCTGACCGTGAGCCTGCACACCAGTGAGCTGGAAGACCTGTTTCGCCGTGATTTCGCGGGTTTCAAGTACCGCGTCGCCGCAGGGCTGGGTGAGGCGTTCACCGAGTGGCGCTGGTTCAACGCCAGGGAACAGGGCAGGGCGTTGCTGGGCGAGGTGGACAACCGCACCTTGAGCACCAACTTTGGCTACAGCCTGCACGGTCATACCTTCAGTGGTGGCTACCAGAAGGTCAGCGGCGATACCGCCTATGCCTATGTGGGCGGCACCGATACCTATCTGTTCAGCGAGCAGCAGGTCAGTACCTTTGCATTGGCCAACGAGCGTGCCTGGATGCTGCGCTATGACTACAACTTTGCCGCTTTGGGCATCCCTGGGTTGACGTTCAACGTGCGCTACGTGAAAGGTGACCAGGTCGACCCGCAGCGCATCGCCACGAGCAAGGGCAGGGCGCTTGAGGCAAGGGGCGGTGAGGGCGAGGAATGGGAGCGGACCACGGACATCACCTATGTGGTGCAGTCGGGGCCGTTCAGGAACGTGTCGCTACGCTGGCGCAATGCGAGCATGCGCTCGAATTTTGCCGATGCGGCGGACGAGAACCGGGTGATTGTGGGCTACAACCTCGATTTTTAACGCGCTGCAGGTCTCCAGTGGGAGCGGGCTTGCCCGCGAAGAAGGCAACTCGGTGTATGGCACCGGCTTTGCCGGTGTTCGCGGGGCAAGCCCGCTCCTACAAGGGAGGTGTGTCAAGGCTCAGGATGTCGCAGGCTTTGAAACCGGTTTCAAAAGATTTCCAAACCAGCTAGATTACGCGGCTTTGCCGGCCCTGACCGGACACCAGATGGCGCAACCCAAGGCCGCCCCAATGCTGATGAGGACCCGAAATGCCTGAGCATGCCCCCGACAACCCGCGCCGGGACTTCCTGCGCAAGACCTTGACCCTGATCCCGGTGGTCACCGTGGCCAGCACCGGCCTGGGTGCCAGCCAGCTGCTGGCCGAGCCCGTGCGCGAACCCAAGGTGCCGGCCACACCCCCTGCGGGCAACTATCAGCCAACCTTCTTCACCGCCGAAGAATGGGCCTTCGTGCAAGCGGCCGTGTCGCGCATCATCCCCGCCGACGAACTCGGCCCCGGTGCGCTGGAGGCGGGCGCCGCCGAGTTCATCGACCGCCAGATGAACACCCCTTACGCCACTGGCGCCCAGTGGTACATGCAAGGCCCGTTCAAGGCCGATGCCGCCGCGGAGCTCGGCTACCAGCTGCAACTCAGCCCGCAACAGATCTACCGCCTGGGCATCGCTGCCACGGAGGCGTGGATCAAGAACGCCAGCGGTAAAACCTTTGCCGAGCAAGATAGCGCTACCCGAGACAAGATTCTCGGCAAGATCGAAGCCGGTGAGATCGTTTTCGAGCAGTTGCCGGCCAAGCTGTTCTTCAGCCTGCTGGTGCAGAACACCCGCGAAGGCTTCTTCTGCGACCCGATTCACGGCGGCAACAAAGGCATGGTCGGCTGGACGCAGATCGGCTTCCCGGGTGCCCGGGCAGATTTCATGGACTGGGTCGAGCGCAACGAGCCTTACCCGTTCCCGGCAGTTTCGATTCGCGGTGAGAGGGCGTAAAGCATGGCCAATGCAATGAAGAAGGCTGACGTGGTGATCGTCGGTTTCGGCTGGGCCGGCGCGATCATGGCCAAGGAGCTCACCGAAGCCGGCCTGCAGGTGGTGGCGCTGGAGCGCGGGCCGATGCAGGACACTTACCCGGATGGCAGCTATCCGCAGGTGATCGACGAACTGACCTACAGCGTGCGCAAGAAGCTATTCGTCGATGTGTCGAAAGAGACCGTCACCATCCGCCACAGCGTGAACGATGTCGCGCTGCCTAACCGCCAGCTCGGCGCCTTCCTGCCGGGCAAGGGCGTCGGCGGCGCAGGGCTGCACTGGTCAGGCGTGCACTTTCGGGTCGACCCGATGGAGCTGCGCATGCGTAGCCACTACGAGGAACGCTACGGCAAGCGCTTCATCCCCGAAGACATGACTATTCAGGACTTCGGCGTCAGCTACGAGGAACTCGAGCCGCATTTCGACTTTGCCGAGAAGGTCTTCGGCACCTCCGGCCAGGCCTGGACGGTAAACGGCAAGCGGGTTGGCGAAGGGAAGGGCGGCAACCCCTACGCGCCTGACCGCTCCAACCCGTTCCCGCTGGAATCGCAGAAGAACGTGGTCTCGGCCAAGCTGTTCGAAAAGGCCGCGGCCAGCCTCGGCTACAAGCCTTACAACCTGCCGTCGGCCAACACCTCCGGGCCGTACACCAACCCGTACGGCGCGCAGATGGGGCCGTGCAACTTCTGCGGCTTCTGCAGCGGCTACGTCTGCTACATGTACTCCAAGGCCTCGCCGAACGTGAACATCCTGCCGGCGTTGCGCCAGGTGCCGAACTTCGAGCTGCGCGCCAACGCCCATGTGCTGCGGGTGAACCTGGACGACAGCAAGCGCAAGGCCACCGGCGTGACCTACATCGACGCCCAGGGCCGCGAAGTGGAACAGCCGGCGGACATCGTCATCCTCGCCGCGTTCCAGTTCAACAACGTGCGCCTGATGCTGCTGTCCGGCATCGGCAAGCCTTATGACCCGGTCAAGAACGAAGGCGTGGTCGGGCGCAACTTCGCCTACCAGAACATGGGTACGGTCAAGGCGTTCTTCGACAAGGACACCTACACCAACAACTTCATCGGTGCCGGCGGCAACGGCGTGGCCATCGACGATTTCAACGCCGACAACTTCGACCACGGCCCCCACGGTTTCGTCGGCGGCTCGCCGATGTGGGTCAACCAGGCCGGCAGCCGGCCGATCGCCGGGGTCGCCAACCCGCCCGGCACACCGGCCTGGGGCAGCGCCTGGAAGAAGGCCACCGCCGACTACTACACCCATCAGGTGTCGATGGACGCCCACGGCGCGCACCAGTCGTACCGCGGCAACTACCTCGACCTCGACCCGACCTACCGCGATGCCTACGGCCAGCCGCTGCTGCGCATGACCTTCGACTGGCAGGAAAACGACATCAGGATGAACCAGTTCATGGTCGACAAGCTGAGCAAGATCGCCCAGGCGATGAACCCCAAGTCCATCGCCATCCTCGGCAAGAAGGTCAAGGAACACTTCAATACCGCCAGCTACCAGACCACCCACCTCAACGGTGGCGCGATCATGGGCAGCGACCCCAAGACCAGCGCGCTGAACCGCTACCTGCAGAGCTGGGACGTGCACAACGTGTTCGTTCCCGGTGCTTCGGCATTCCCCCAGGGCCTGGGCTACAACCCCACCGGCCTGGTGGCGGCGCTGACCTATTGGTCGGCCCGGGCGATCCGCGAGCAGTACCTGAAGAACCCCGGCCCGCTGGTCCAGGCTTGAGGAGCGATGAACATGAAGAACCTGTTGATCGCAACCTTGCTGCTGGGCGCCACGGCGGCGGCCCAGGCCGATGATGCCCTGGTGAAGAAGGGCGAATACCTGGCCCGCGCGGGTGACTGCGTGGCCTGCCATACCGCCAAGGGCGGCAAGCCCTTTGCCGGCGGGCTGCCGATGGAAACCCCGATCGGTACGGTGTACTCCACCAACATCACCCCGCACGCCAGCGGCATCGGCCAGTACAGCTTCGCCGACTTCGACCAGGCGGTGCGCAAAGGCATCGCCCGGGATGGCAGCACCTTGTACCCGGCGATGCCATACCCGTCCTACGCGCGGGTCAGCGACGACGACATGCAGGCGTTGTATGCGTACTTCATGCAAGGCGTCGAGCCGGTCGCCCAGCCCAACAAACCGACCGATATCCCGTGGCCGTTGAGCATGCGCTGGCCACTGTCGATCTGGCGCGGGCTGTTCGCCCCCGAAGTGCAGGCCTGGCAGGCACCCGCCGGTGCAGACCCGGTGGTCAGCCGTGGCGCCTACCTGGTCGAGGGCCTGGGGCATTGTGGCGCCTGCCACACCCCGCGTGCCCTGACCATGCAGGAAAAGGCCCTGAGCCCGGCCGATGGCGAGCAGTTCCTGGCCGGCAGTGCGCCGCTCGAAGGCTGGATCGCCAAGAACCTGCGCGGCGACCACAAGGACGGCCTGGGCAGCTGGAGCGAAGAGCAGCTGGTGCAGTTCCTCAAGACCGGCCGCAGTGACCGTAGCGCGGTGTTCGGTGGCATGAGCGATGTGGTCGAGCACAGCCTGCAGCACCTGAGCGATGCCGACCTGACCGCCATCGCCCGCTACCTGAAGACCTTGCCGCCGAGCGACCCGAACGATCAGCCGCACGTGTATGACAAGCAAGTGGCCGATGCCTTGTGGCAGGGCAACGACAGCAAGCCGGGGGCGTCGGTGTACATCGACAACTGCGCGGCCTGCCACCGTACCGATGGCCACGGCTATACCCGGGTGTTCCCGGCGCTGGCGGGCAACCCGGTGGTGCAGACGGCGGATGCCAGCTCGCTGATCCATGTGGTGCTGGCGGGCGGGACCGTGCCGGCGACGCACACGGCGCCGTCGAACTTCACCATGCCGGCGTTCGGCTGGCGCCTGAGTGACCAGGAAGTGGCGGATGTAGTCAATTTCATTCGCAGCAGCTGGGGTAACCAGGGCAGCGCGGTCAGCGCCGCGGAGGTGAAACACCTCCGTTAGGGCTGACACTTCACCCTGTGGGAGCGGCCTCGTGTCGCGAAAGGGCTGCAAAGCAGCCCCAGGATCTCGGCGACAAAGCAGAGATTGCCGGGGCCGCTATGCGGCCCTTTCGCGACACAAGGCGGCTCCCACAGGTTGACGAGCGCTTGAAGTTCTGCTGTATTGAAACCGGTTTCATTCGCCGTCACCGACAACAATCACAAGGGGCCCGCAATGACCGATTCACCCTCCACCCCCGCGAGCGGGTGACCATCAGCGAAGTGGCACGTGTGGCCGGTGTGTCCAAGGCCACGGTCTCGCGCTACATCGGCGGTGATCGCCAGCTATTGGCCGACACCACTGCCAAGCGCCTGGAAGAAGTCATCGAGCGCCTGGGTTACCGGCCCAACCAGATGGCCCGCGGCCTCAAGCGTGGCCAGACACGCCTGATCGGCATGCTCGTGGCCGACATTCTCAACCCCTATTCAGTGGCCGTGATGCACGGCGTGGAAACCGCCTGCCGCCAGCACGGCTACAGCCTGGTGGTGTGCAACACCAACCGCGACGACGAGCAGGAACGCCACCACCTGACGGCCCTGCAGTCCTACAACGTCGAAGGGCTGATCGTGAACACCCTCGGCCGCCACCCCGGCGAACTGCTCAACCTGCAGCGCGACATCCCCATGGTGCTGGTCGACCGGCAACTGCCGGAGCTCAAGGTCGACCTGGTCGGCCTGGACAATGCCGATGCCATCGAGCAGGCGCTGGACCACCTGCAGGCGCAAGGTTACCGCGACATTCTCGCGGTCACCGAACCGCTGGATGGCACCAGCTCGCGCCTGGAGCGGGTGCAGGCCTTTACCGCGTCGATCAGCAACCGCAACGGCATGCGCCAGCAACTGCTGGAAGTCGATGCGGGTCTGCCGGCCAAGCTCGGCGCCTTCCTGGCCAGCAAGGGCCATGGCCCGCAGGCAATCTTCACCTTCAACGGCGTGGCCACCCTGGCGGTTACCCGCGTGTTGCACGATTCGGGCTGCAAACTGTTCAGCGAAGTGGGCCTGATCGCCCTCGACGAACTGGACTGGTACCCCCTGGTCGGCAGCGGCATCACCGCACTGGCCCAGCCCACAGAGCGCATCGGCGTGGCCGCGTTCGAGTGCCTGCTCGAACGCCTGCGCGGTAGCAACGACGCACCTCGACGCATCGATTTCAAGGCACAGCTGATCACCCGAGGTTCCACTCAAGCACAGGAATAACCTGCGGGCAGCAAGGTCGCCCGCATGCAATCAAAAAATGAAACCGGTTTCATAAGGACAAGAACAATGCACGCGAACCCCGTTTCCATCAGCCTCTCCAGCTACGGCGCCAGCCTTGTGCGGCAACGTGGCCAGGGGAGTTTTGTCGAACTGCTGGCGGCAGCCGGCGTCAGTCGAATCGAGCTGCGCGAAGAGTTGTTCGACGAAGCGCCCGACACTGTCGCGCTTTGCGCAGCGATCGCAGCCTCAGGCCTGGAGTGCCTGTATTCCTCGCCGCTGGAGCTGTGGACGGCGCAAGGCGAGCCAGACCCGCAGCTGTCTGCGAAGCTCTCGCTGGCCAAGGCCCTTGGCGCCGTGGCGCTGAAGGTTTCACTTGGGCATTACCATGAGCAATGCGATGTCGCTGCCTTGCAGGCACTGCTGCGCGAGGGTGATCCTGTGCTGTTGGTGGAGAATGACCAGACCCCACAAGGTGGGCGCATCGAGCCACTGCTGCGGTTCTTCCAGCATGCCCAGGGCTGGGCGCTGCCGCTGGGCATGACCTTCGACATTGGCAACTGGCAATGGCAGAGCGAATCCGCGTTGCAGGCCGCTCGCCAGCTCGGCCGCTGGGTGCGCTACGTGCACTGCAAGGCCGTGCAGCAAGGTGCAGATGGCCGCTTGCACGCCGTACCGCCGAAAGCTGGCGACCTGTTGGCCTGGGAAGCGCTGTTCGACGAATTCAGCCCCGGGCTGGTACGTGCAGTCGAATACCCGTTGGTAAGCGATGACTTGTTGGCGCTGACCCGTGCCCAGGTGCACAACCTGGCGCGGCTGGGTCTGGGCGAGGAGGTGAGCCATGCTTGAGCATGACGTGCTGTGTTTCGGCGAAACCATGGCCATGTTTGTCGCCGAGCACAGCGGTGACCTGGCCAGCGTCGGCACCTTCGGCAAACGTATCGCCGGCGCCGACAGCAATGTGGCCATCGGCCTGGCCCGGCTGGGCTTTCGCGTGCGCTGGCTGAGCCGGGTGGGCGATGACTCGCTGGGGCGTTTCGTGCTCGCCAGCCTGCGCCAGGAAGGCCTGGATTGCAGCCGTGTCGAAGTCGATGGCAGTCGCCCGACCGGCTTTCAGCTGAAAAGCCGCTGCGATGATGGCAGCGACCCGGTGGTGGAGTACTTCCGCAGCGACTCCGCCGCCAGCCGCCTTTCCACCGCGATGCTCGAGCCGACGCTGCTGCAGGCCCGCCACCTGCATGCCACGGGCATTCCGCCGGCGCTGTCGGCCAGCTGCCGGGCATTGTCCCATGCCCTGATCGATGGCATGCGCGAGGCCGGGCGCAGTATTTCCTTCGACCCGAACCTGCGCCCGTCGCTGTGGCCCGACCGTGCGACCATGGTCCGTGAAATCAACGCTCTGGCCGTGAAGGCCCACTGGGTCCTGCCCGGCCTGGAGGAAGGCCGTTTGCTCACTGGGCAGCACACCCCCGCCGACATCGCCGCCTTCTACCTCGACCAGGGGGTGGAGCACGTGGTGATCAAGCTGGGCGATGCGGGTGCCTACTACCGCAATGGCCATGGTGCGGGGCAGGTCGCTCCGGTGCCGGTGGCCCAGGTGGTGGACACCGTGGGTGCCGGCGATGCCTTTGCCGTCGGTGTGGTCAGCGCGCTGCTCGAAGGCTGCCCGCTGGCCGACGCGGTGGCGCGCGGCAACTGGTGCGGCAGCCGCGCCGTGCAATCGCGTGGCGACATGGAAGGCCTGCCACACCGTCACCAACTCCACGCGCACGAACTGCGCAGAAGTGCCTGAACCGCTGAACGCCGGCTTGCCGGCCCTGTTGCGACAAAAACAACAAGCTCAGGAGAACGTTTCATGCAATCAACCCGCCTCGCACCACGCCGCTGGTGGTACATCATCCCGATCGTCTTCATCACTTACAGCCTGGCCTACCTGGACCGCGCCAACTATGGCTTTGCCGCGGCCTCGGGGATGGCCGACGACTTGAAGATCACGCCCGTGCTGTCCTCGCTGCTGGGGGCGTTGTTCTTCCTCGGTTACTTCTTCTTCCAGGTGCCCGGGGCGATCTACGCCGAAAAGCGCAGCGTGAAGAAGTTGATCTTCGTCAGCCTGATCCTCTGGGGTGGCCTGGCGACCCTGACCGGGATGATCAGTAACGTCTACCTGCTGATCGCCATCCGCTTCCTGCTCGGCGTGGTGGAAGCCGCGGTGATGCCGGCCATGCTGGTGTACCTGTGCCACTGGTTCACCCGCGCCGAGCGCTCGCGGGCCAACACCTTCCTGATGCTTGGCAACCCGGTGACCATCCTGTGGATGTCGGTGGTGTCGGGTTACCTGATCAAGCACTTCGACTGGCGCTGGATGTTCATCATCGAAGGCCTGCCGGCGGTGCTCTGGGCCTTCATCTGGTGGCGCCTGGTGGATGACCGGCCGGCCCAGGTGAAATGGCTCAGCGAACAGGAAAAGGCCAGCCTGCAGCAGGCCCTGGCGGCCGAACAGCAAGGCATCAAGCCGGTGAAGAACTACCGCGAGGCGTTCCGCTCGCCACAAGTGATCGTGCTGTCGCTGCAGTACTTCTGCTGGAGCATCGGTGTGTACGGCTTCGTGCTGTGGCTGCCGTCGATCCTCAAGCAGGCGGCCAATGTCGATATCGTCGAGGCCGGCTGGCTGGCGTCGGTGCCGTACATGGCGGCGGTGCTGGGCATGGTCGGGGTGTCCTGGGCGTCGGACCGGCTGCAGAAGCGCAAGCGCTTCGTCTGGCCACCGTTGTTGATCGCCGCCGTGGCGTTCTATGGCTCCTACGCACTGGGTACCGAGCATTTCTGGCTGTCCTACACGCTGCTGGTGATTGCCGGTGCGTGCATGTATGCACCTTATGGCCCGTTCTTCGCCATCGTGCCGGAGATCTTGCCGAGCAACGTGGCCGGTGGCGCCATGGCGCTGATCAACAGCATGGGCGCGCTGGGTTCGTTCGGGGGCTCGTGGCTGGTGGGCTATCTGAACGGCGCCACGGGCGGCCCGGGTGCCTCATACCTGTTCATGTCGGGGGCGCTGCTGACCGCAGTGGCGCTGACCGCCGTACTGAAAACCTCTCAGACCTCAGGCCGTGCCAAGCGCGGCGGCCCACGCCTGGCCATGAGCCAATAGGAAGCAGCCATGAAGAAACGCATTGTCTTGTACAAACGCCTGTCCGACGCCTTGCTGGCCAGGCTGGAAGAACAGGTAGAGGTGACTTGGGTGGACACCGGAGCCACGGATGGCCTGGCGCGTTTGCGCGACGCCTTGCCAGGCGCCCATGGCCTGCTGGGCGCCAGCCTGCGCCTGGACAGCGAGCTGCTTGACCTGGCACCGCAGCTGGAGGTGATTTCCAGCGTCTCGGTGGGGGTCGACAACTACGACATTGCCGACCTGACACGACGCGGGGTAATGCTGACCAACACCCCTGACGTACTCACCGAGACCACCGCCGATACCGGCTTCGCCCTGATCCTGGCCACCGCGCGACGGGTGGTGGAGCTGGCCGGCTGGGTGCGTGAGGGGCAATGGCAGGCGAGCCTTGGGCCGGCGCATTTCGGTACCGATGTGCATGGCAAGACCTTGGGCATCGTCGGCATGGGGCGTATTGGCGAAGCGTTGGCCCGGCGCGGCTCGGCCGGGTTCGGCATGCGTGTGCTGTACCACAGTTCGCGGGCCAAGCCCGAGGTGGAGGCGCGTTATGCAGCGCGTTACTGCAGCCTGGAGGCGTTGCTGGCCGAGGCGGACTACGTATGCCTGACAGTGCCGCTCAGTGCCAGCACCGAGGGGCTGATCGGCGCCCGCGAGTTGGGGTTGATGAAGCCCGAGGCGATACTGGTGAACATTGCCCGTGGACGGGTGGTGGATGAAGCCGCGTTGATCGAGGCGCTGCAGCAGAAGCGGATTCGCGGGGCAGGGCTGGATGTGTTCGTGCAGGAGCCGCTGGCTGCCGATTCGCCGCTGTTGCAGCTGGACAATGTGGTGGCGACGCCGCATATCGGCTCTGCAACCCATGAAACGCGGGAGGCCATGGCGCGTTGTGCAGTGGACAATCTGCTAAGCGCCCTGGTAGGCCAACGTCCGCCGAACCTGGTCAACCCGATATAACAGCAAACTAGGACCCTGTGGGAGCCGCGCTTGCCGGCGATGGGCTGCAAGCGCGGCTCCCACAGGGTTATGTGCGAACCTCAAGCGCTTACTTGAAATCCCACTGCATCTGGGTCGCAATGCTCACCCCGCTGGACGACTTCACACACACATCCAGGTAATCGGTAAAGCGCGGCGGCACGGCGATGCCTTCCTCAAGCAGGCGGCTGTTATCGAACAGGTAGTTGAGATCGGCAAAGCCGCTGTACAGGCGCAGGGCGCGCAGCACAAGGCGCGGGTTGGCCGGGCCGATGCGCGCTTCGAAATCCTGCGCCAGGCTTTTCAGGTCATCGACATCGACCCTGCGGTAGCGCTCGCCAACCGGCTGCGCGCCATTGGCATGGGCGAAGGCCTGGTCGATCTCGCCAAAGGTGCAGGCGGCCTGATGGCCAGCCGAGATGTGGTACAGGTTGTGCTCCAGGCGCGGCTTGAGGGTGAGGCCGATCAGCGCTTCGGCGCAGTAGTCGACCGGGATAACGTCGATCTGCTCATCCAGCTCGCAGGTGAAGCTCTCCAGCGCGAAGCCCATGCGGAACACCCAGAAGATGCTGGCCGATGCCTGGCAACCGAGGGTGCGGTGGCCCACCACGATGGACGGGCGCGCCACCACCAGCGGCAGTTGCGGCAGCTGCTCGCTCATCCGCCGCTCGATCTCGGCCTTGGATGCGGTGTAGTCGACCAGCTGCTGCTCGGCCGCCGGGAACTCCCACGATTCGCTGATCGGCGATTCGCGCTGCGGGCCGCAGCTCATCGCCGTGCCCACGTGCAGGAAGCGCTTGAGGCGCGTCGAGCGGCTCATCACCTCGGCGAAGGCGTAGGTACCTTCGACGTTGACCGGCCAGATGTTCGGGTTCTTCGAGAACGAGGCCACCGCCGCACAGTTGATCACCCGGTCGATCTGCATCAGCCGTGGCGTCGCGTCGGCCAACCAACGAGTATCGAGGAAGTCGCCGCACAGGATCTGCTCGGCGCGCAACGCCAGGCAGTCCTGCTCGTCAACGCCGTGTTGGCGCAGGTTGTCGCGCAGGCGTTCGAGGCCTTGCTGCTGGCTGTCGGCGCGCACCAGGAAACATAGGTTGGCGCTGCGGCCTCTGGCAATCAATTGGGCAGTTACCGAGCCACCGAGAAAACCGGTGGCGCCAGTCAGCAGCATATGTTCGTGCAGATCGAAGTTGATGTGTGGGGCAGGCGCGTTCATAAACTTCCTCTGAAAAGTTTATTGGCGTGGATCGAGGTTTTAGCTCGTGCCTGGAGCGCGCAGGGACTGGCGTTCAGCTCGGAGCGGGGCGATTGTCAGGGCGTTGGGAGGGAAGTTGCAATTAACGAAATGCGGGTTTCATATGAAACAAAAGTTAATGAAAGTTTCAGCTTTCATTAATTAAATGATGCGCACCGCAAAGATGCCAGAGTGTTTGTTGTCAGCAAGTGAGATGAATGTGAAAAATACCTTCGGCCTCTGAGGGGGCAGGTAGACCTGCCCCTCGAGAGACCATTATCCAGTGGTCAGTTCGCTGGCCAAGGGCTCAGGCGCGATAGCTGGCGCAAACACCTGCTCATTGCTGCGCAAGCTGCGCATCAGGCTGTACCCGGTCAGCAGCATGTAGAGGGCAATCGGCAGGCCGACCACGATGCTGGCCATCTGGATTGCCAGCAAGCCCCCGGCAATCACCAGGCTGGCCGCAATCGCGCCTTCCAGCACGCACCACAGCACGCGTATCCAGTTGGGCGGGTCGATGCTGCCCAGCGAGTTGAGCATGCACAGCACCTGGGTACCGGCATCGGCTGCGGTCACGAAGTGCACCGCCAGCAGCAAGCAGATGATCACGCTTAGCACTGCGCCCAGGGTCGGGCCGTCGAGGCGGTCGAGCAGGGTGAACATCGCCGTGGTGGTTTCCTTGCGCGTGGCTTCGAGAATCGGCCCGCCCTGGAAGGCACCGGCAGCGGTCTGTTCGGCGACCGGCAGCTTCTCGTAGGCGTGGCGCACCTGTTGTTCATCCTTCAACGCAGTGCCGCCGAACACCGCCATCCACAGGATGGTCACCACAGTTGGCACCAACAGCGCGCCGAACACCAGTTCGCGAATGGTCCGGCCACGGGAAATACGCGCGATGAACAGGCCCACGAACGGCCCCCAGGTCATCCACCACGGCCAGTAGAAGGCGGTCCAGCTCTTCTGCCAGGCACTGTCGGCCTGGGCATCGGTCCAGAAGCTCATGCCGATGATGTTCTGCGCGTAGTCGCCGGCCGATTCGAACAGCAGGTTCATGATGTAGTTGGTCGGGCCCAGGCCCAGCACCACCAGCATCAGGCCCAGGGAAATCCACATGTTCAGGGTCGACAGGCGCTTCATGCCCTTGGACACCCCGGCCAGCAGCGAGATCGAGGCAATCACCGTGACCACGGCGATGATGCTCAGCTTGAACGACAGGCTGACCGGGGTGCCGAACACCTGGTGCATGCCCATGTTGATCTGCTCGACGCCCAGCCCCAGCGACTGCGAAACCCCGAACGCGGTCACCGCGCCACCGATGATGTCGACGGCATGGCCGATCGGCCCGTAGATGCGGTTGCCGATGATCGGGTAGAGGATCGAGCGCAGCGCCAGCGGCAGGCCTTCGCGGTAGGCGAAGTAGGCCAGGCCCAGGCCGATCACGGTAAAGATCGCCCACGGGTGCAGGCCCCAGTGCAGCAAGGTGATGCGCATGGCCATCGACGCCGCCTGGTCGGTCAGGCCTGGGGTGAACGGGTTGCTGGCATAGTGCAGGACGGGTTCGGCAACCGACCAGAAGATCAGCCCCACGCCCATGCCGGCACTGAACAGCATGGCGATCCAGGCGGCGAAGCTGAATTCCGGCTTTTCGTCGGGGCGGCCGAGTTTCAAGGTGCCGTGGCGGCTGAAGGCGATGTACACCAGCACCCCGAGGATGCCGCTGACCAGCGCCAGGTAGAACCATTTGAGGTGGTCGAGGATGGCGTCGGAGGCGCCCTTGAACACCCCCGCGGCCTGGTCGCCGTGGGCGGCGCAGAGCACCACGAAGGCCACGACAATCGAGAGGGACCCTACCGTCACGGTAGGGTTGAGGCCTTTGAAAAGGCCTTGTTTTGCACGCATCGGCTCTATCCTTTTTATTGTTGCAGGCGGGCGCTCGAGCGGCCCGCCTGGCTGCGTTGCTGGTGTTGCAGTGTGCTAGCTGTTCAGAGGTCGATCACCAGGTCTGAAGTGGGGCGGCTGCAGCACAGCAGGCGCAGGCCTTTGTCGATCTCGCGCTGGCGGATGCCGCCGTTGTGGTTCATCTCGACGCTGCCTTCGAGCACGGCGGTCTTGCAGGTGCCGCAGACGCCTTGACTGCAGGAGGAGGGGACCACCGCACCGGCCTTCTTGGCGGCGGCCAGGACCGTCTGGTCGGCGCCCATGGTGAAGGTCCTGCCGGAACGGGCCAGGCGCACGGTGAAGGTATCCAGGGCCTGGCCGGGAGTAGCGGGTTCGGGCTCCGCTTGCACCTCGGCGCTGATGTCGAAGCTTTCCTGGTGATAGCGCGCCAGGTCGAAGCCGGCGTCGGTTAGCAGGCCTTTGGCCGCATCCATGTAGCCTTTGGGCCCGCAGGTGAACACCGCGCGTTCCATGAAGTCGGGGATCTGCTGCTGCAGCACCTCCAGCGACAGGCGCCCGAGCGGCCCGGCCCAGTCCGGCTCGTCACCCAGGCTTTCGCAGAAGAACAGCGTGCGCAGGCGCGGCATGCTGCGCTCAAGGCGTGCCAGTTCGTCGCGGAAGATGATGTCCTTGGGGGTGCGCGCGCTGTGCACGAAGACGATGTCGAGGTCCGCGTGCAGGTCGGCGGCGGCGCGGGTCATGGCCATCAGCGGAGTGATGCCGGAGCCGGCCGACAGGTACAGCAGTTTGCGCGCCGGGCCGGCCACCGGGGTGAAGATGCCCGCCGGGCCGGAGGCCGCGAGGGCGCTGCCCGGCTGCAGGTTGTCGTGCAGCCAGTTGGATACCACGCCGCCCGGCACCCGCTTGACCGTGATCGAGAAGGTGAACGGCCGGGTTGGCGTCGACGACAAGGTGTAACAGCGCGACACGCTGCTGCCGTCGATCACCGGCGACACGGTGAGGAACTGCCCGGGCTCGTAGGCCAGGGCGTGGTAATTCGGGCTGTGGAAGGTGAAGGTCTTGACGTCGTGCGTCTCGCTGACGACGTTCAGGCACTCGATGCGCTGGCTTTCGCCGCTGGCCCACTGGGCACCGTGGGCGGCCCAGTGGTCGGTGTCGGCGAAGCGCTGGTCAGCGCGCAGGCTGGCGATGTTCGCGGTGATGGTCTGCAGCACGCTCATGGCCTCACACTCCGTGCGCGGCGAGGCGCGAGGTGTACCAGCGGGCAAACTGGTCGACGTAGGGTTCGGTGAAGGTGGAGTAGGGACCGGGGACGAAGGCCGGGTCCTGGGTGCCGCTGTGGGTGATGGCGACCAGCGCGGCGTCCTGCTGGGTGGTGGCGACCCAGACTTCGGTCAGGCGCTGCAGATCGTAGTCGACCCCCTCCACGGCGTCGCGGTGCACCAACCACTTGGTGCGCACCAGGGTGCGGTCTGGCGATAGCGGGATGATCCAGCTGATCATGGCGTGGTCGCTCATCACGTGGGCCCAGGCGTTGTTGCCCCACAGGTGGGTATCGCCGAGGTCGCGACGGGTCAGGTTGCCCAGCAGCTTGCTGCAGGCGACCTTGGTGTCGAGGGTCTGCGATTCGCCGCTACCGGCAATGATCATGCGCTGGGTGCGGAACTGGGTGGGTGAGCTGTCCTGCAGATGCTCGACGGTTTCATACAGCAGGCCGTCGCTGGCCCAGTTGGCCTCGATGCCGGCCTTGCGGATCTGGTAGGCGTCGTAGGAGGCGCGGGCTTCCTCGCTCATTTCTTCGAGGCTGACGCCGAGGTCTTCGGACTGGTACGAGACGATCAGCTCCGGGTGGGTGCCGGCGCAGTGGTAGCACTCGCGGTTGTTTTCCATCACCAGCTTCCAGTTGCCGTTCTCGATGTAGTCGAGCTCAAAGGCAATGCGGGTGTTGGTCAGGTCGAAGGGGGCGAAGCGCGGGCCCATGACTTCTTCGAGGTCGCTGATATCGTCCGGCGGGTTGTCGGCCAGGCAGATCAGCACATGGCTGCCGATCACCTTGCAGTGCACCGGGATCAGGCTGCGGCACTTGGGGTCGAAGCCCTTGCCCATGTGGCTGGCGTGCTTGAGGCTGCCGTCCAGGTCGTAGGTCCACTGGTGGTAGGGGCAGACCAGCATGCCGACGGTGGACTTGCCCGGTTCCTTGAGGCGCGCACCGCGGTGGCGGCACACGTTGCGGTAGGCGCGGATCTGCTCGTCATCGTCGCGCAGGATCAGCACCGAGGCCTTGCCGATGTCCACGGTGAATACATCGCCCGGCTCATCGACATCTGCAGTAACGGCAACCTGGATCCAGTGCTTGTTGAAGAAGATATCCATATCCGTTTCGAAGATATCCTGGCGGCTGTACAACTCGCCATTCATGCCAAAACCGGGTTGGCGTGATTCAACAAGTTCGCGATGGGATTTGATTATCGGGCGGCTCATAGTTGACCTCGGGCACTCTTATTCTTTAATGACCAAACTGCTGGCGGCGATTATCGAAGTGCCCCGCTAGAGCGTCAATGCGCTTAATTTTCCACTTTGCATTACTTCAGGTTATTCAAAAACTGCCACTTTGCAGCCATTGCACCAATGCCGTCATGTGCGGGTTTTTCGGCCGGCCATGGGGCGCTACCAGGTAGTAGGCCTGCTCTGGGCGCACCGAGAAGGGCTGCAGGCGCACCAGCGCGCCGCTGGCCAGCAGGTGCTCGACCAGCCGGCCCCAGCCCAGGGCGATGCCATAACCCTGCAGTGCGGCGTTGATGGCATCGGTGTACAGGCTGCAGCGCAGGTTGTATTGCAGTGCGCCAGGGGCGCCGCCTTTTTCGCGGAACCAGCTCGGCCAGGCAACCCAGCCCTCGGAGGTGGAGTCTGCATCCAGCAGCCCTGCGACAGCCAGTTCTTCCAGGCTGGTGGGCATGGGGTTGCGCGCCAGCCAGGCGGGCGAGCACACCGGGAAGACTTCTTCGTCGAACAGCAAGGTGGCCTCGCCATCGTCCCATTGGCCATCGCCAAAACGCACGTCGAGGTCGCAGTTGCGGGTGCGCAGGTCGCCGGTGAACATCTGCGTGGCCAGGCGCAGCTGCACCTGCGGCAGGGTGCTGGCCAGCTGATTCAGCCGCGGCATGATGCGCAGCTGGGAAAACGGCGCGGTCGAGCCCAGCACGATTTCCTGGCGGTTGCAGCCCTGGTTGATCTGGTCAAAGGCACTGGCCACCCGTTGCAACGACTCGGAAATGCTGGCGAACAAGATGTCGCCAGCATCGGTCAGGCTGATGTTGCGGTGCGCACGGTGGAACAGCAGCGCGCCGAGGTTCTCTTCGAGCACCTTGACCTGCTTGCTGACCGCCGCCTGGGTCACGCCCAGCTCGGTGGCGGCCAGGGTGAAGCTGTTGAGCCGGGCCACGGCCTCGAACTGCAGCAACGCTGTCATCGACGGGATGATGCGGCGGTAGCCCTTGTGTTTCTGGGCGCCTGATGGGTTGTTCATGGTCGTCCGAATCTTGTTGTTGTATGCAGCGCACGGGCAGGGCGCCCCTGAGCCAGATGATGAGCAGGGCCAAGGGCTGCGGATATTACGGTTATGACAATAAATAGGATGCCGTGGCGCGACGGGCTGCCAGGGGCGGGGCTTTATAATACAAATTGACACAGATATACAATGCACCTACCGAGGGGCGCGTTACATTGGCAAAAAACAAGTTTGCCTCGCTCGCCATTGCGGGCCGCCTGCCAATCCAGGTACGCATCTAACTGACGATGCGCTGCCGCTCATAATTGGTCATAAATATAATAATGAGGGTCATATGTACCAAGGCGATGAAATACTCTCGGTAAATAATATCTACAAAGTGTTCGGCAATAACCCGGACATGGCCATGGAGATGCTGCGCAACGGTGCCGACAAGCACGAAATCTTCAGCAAGACCGGCCATGTCGTCGGCGTGTTCGATGCAAGCTTTTCCGTCAAGCGTGGCGAGATCTTCGTCATCATGGGCCTGTCCGGTTCGGGCAAGTCGACCATGGTGCGGCTGTTCAACCGCCTGATCGAACCCACCTCCGGCAGCATCCACCTCAACGGCAAGGAAATCACCGGGCTCTCCGACAAAGCCCTGCTCGATGTGCGCCGCAAGGAAATGGGCATGGTGTTCCAGTCCTTCGCCCTGATGCCGCACATGAGCGTGCTGGAAAACACCGCCTTTGGCCTCGAAATCGCAGGTGTGCCCGAAGCCGAGCGCCACAGCCGTGCCCGGGAAGCACTGAGCCAGGTGGGCCTGGCCGGCCACGAGCACAGCTACCCGCACCAGCTCTCCGGCGGCATGCAGCAGCGCGTGGGCCTGGCCCGGGCGTTGGCCAACGACCCGACGATCCTGCTGATGGACGAGGCGTTTTCCGCCCTCGATCCACTGATCCGCAGCGAAATGCAAGGCGAACTGATGCGCCTGCAGGCCGAGCAGCAGCGCACCATCATCTTCATTTCCCACGACATCGAAGAAGCCATCCGCATCGGCCATCGCATCGCGATCATGGAAGGCGGGCGGGTGGTGCAGATCGGCACCCCGCAGGAGCTGATCAACCAGCCGGCGAACGACTACGTGCGCAGCTTCTTCAAGAGCTTCAACAGCCGCTGCCAATGTTCGGTGCTGGCGAAGAACGCGCCGTTGCAGTCCGTGAGCCGCCATTAAAAGAACAAGAGGCAAGCCCCCGTGTCCGAATTCAGTCTGCTCGACCCGTTCCAGGCGGCCGTAATCCCCTTGGGGGATTGGGTTACCGCAACACTCAACTTTCTCGTCCAGCATTTTCGCGAGGTGTTCCGCGCCATCCGCTGGCCGATCGACCAGGTGCTCAATGGCATCGAGTTCACCTTGCAGAGCATTCCGCCGACCCTTGGCATCCTCCTTTCGTCGCTGCTCGGCTGGCAGCTGGCGGGCAAGCGCATGGCGCTGCTGTGCTTCGTCACCCTGACCCTGCTGGGGTTGATCGGGGTCTGGGCAGAGTCGATGACCACCCTGGCGCTGGTGCTGACCTCGGTGTTCTTCTGTGCGGTGATCGGCATCCCGCTGGGCATCGTCTGCGCACGCAGCAACCGCCTGGAAAGCATCATCCGGCCGTTGCTCGACGCCATGCAGACCCTGCCGGCGTTCGTCTACCTGGTACCGGTGGTGATGCTGTTCGGCATCGGTAACGTACCGGGCGTGCTGGTGACCATCGTCTTCGCGCTGCCACCGCTGGTGCGCCTGACCAACCTTGGCATCCGCCAGGTGCCTGAGGACAAGATCGAAGCCGCCCGCGCCTTTGGCTGCACGCCGCGGCAGATGCTGACCCGCGTGCAGCTGCCGCTGGCCACCTCGACCATCATGGCCGGCCTCAACCAGACCCTGATGCTGTCGCTGTCGATGGTGGTGATCGCCTCGATGATCTCGGTGGGCGGCCTGGGCCAGATGGTGCTGCGCGGCATCGGCCGCCTGGACATGGGCCTGGCCACCGTCGGCGGCGTCGGCCTGGTGCTGCTGGCGATCTTCCTCGACCGCCTGACCCAGGCCATGGGCGCCCGCACCAGCGCCGACCCCAGCCTGCGCTGGTACCACACCGGGCCAGTGGGCGTGATACTGCTCCTGTGCGGCGCGGCGCAACCGCAAGGGCGGCGCAAGACCGCCTGACTTAACCCCGTTCTATCTGCCGCATCCCGAAACAACAACCAGAAGAAGGTACGCGAAGATGTCCGAGTTCAAGTTCCCCCGCCGTTTCCTGCAAGCCACCTGCGCCGTGGCGCTGGGCCTGGCCTGCCTGCATGCCGGCGCCTCGACCGACAAACCGGGTGAAGGGGTGAAGATCACCCCGGCATTCCCCACCGTGGACGAAGAGCGCTTCCGCGGCGAAGTGGCCATCGAGGGCCTGCGCGAGCTGGGCTACAACGTGCAGAAACCCAAGGAAACCGAATACGCCACGATGATCCTGGCGGTCGGCTACGGCGATGCAGATTTCAGCGTCAACCTGTGGGACAAGCTGCACGCCAGCTTCTACCAGAAGGCCGGCGGCGACCAGAACATGGTCAAGGTCGGTGACATCCTGCCTGGTGTGCTGCAGGGCTACCTGATCGACAAGAAAACCGCCGACCAGTACCACATCAAGTACATCACCGACCTGAAGAAACCCGAGATCGCCAAGCTGTTCGACACCGATGGCGACGGCAAGGCCGACATGACCGGCTGCAACCCGGGCTGGGGCTGCGAGCTGGTGATCGCCCACCAGATGAAAGCCTACGACCTGGAAAACAGCATCCACGTCAATCAGGGCTCGTACTTCGCGCTGATGGCCGACACCATCACCCGCTTCAAGGAAGGCAAGCCGGTGTTCTATTACACCTGGATGCCGCAGTGGGTGGCCGGCGTGCTGGTCGAGGGGCGCGACGTGGTCTGGCTGGAGGTGCCGAAAACCGACCTGCCGGGCGGCGACAACAGCGTCGATACGCTGTACCAGGGCAAGAACCTCGGTTTCGCACTGGACAAGATCGAGGCGGTGATCAACCGCGACTTCGCCGAAAAGAACCCGGCAGCCGTGAAGTTCCTGTCGCTGATGCAGATCCCGGCGGCCGACGAGAGCGCGCAGAACCTGAAGATGCAGCACGGCGAGAAGTCCTACGCCGACATCCAGCGCCACACCCAGGAATGGATCGCCGCCCACCGCCAGGCCTTCGATGGCTGGTTGCAGGCAGCACGCGCTGCGGCGATGCAGGCCAGCAACTAACCCACCCAAGCAGAGCAGAACCATGAACCAGCCAGTCGTCAGTCCTCTCAAAAGCCGCAGCTTCGCCCACCTGGCGCCGGATCACCGCCTCGCCACCGGCGCGGCCTTGCGACGGGTCGGCTTCGTGCTGCTGGAGCAGTTCTCGATGATGACGCTGACCAGCGCCATGGACACCCTGGCTGCCGCCAACCAGGTCAGCGTCAAGCCGCTGTTCGAGTTCGTGATGATCGGTGACAGCGCGCAGGTGCGCAGCGACTCGGGCATCGTCATTGCCGTCGACCAGACCCTCGCCGACCTGGAGGCGCGCAGCCTGGACTTTCTGTTCGTCTGTGGTGGTTTTCGCGTGCCGCTCAAGCGCAACCCGCGCCTGCGCGGCAAGCTGCGCGAAGCCGACAGCCACGGCTGCCTGCTGGGTGGCTTGTGGAATGGTGCCTATTTCATCGCCGAGGCGGGCCTGCTCGACGACCATGACTGCGCCTGCCATGTGGAGGGGCGGGCGCTGATGGGCGAGCTGTTCCCGGGGGTGCGCATCAGCCGTGCCGGCCACGTGCTGGACCGCCGGCGCCTGAGCTGCGCCGGTGCCAGCAGTGCGCTGGAGATGATGCTGGAACTGCTGGCCGGCCGTTATGGCAAGAGCTTGCTCGACGGCGTGGAGCAGATCGTCGCCGCCGACAAGCCCGCACCGGCGCTGCCCAGGGTGGCGCCGCCGTTTCGGGTCGGCTTGCCGCAGAACCTCAACGAAGCCATCGAGCTGATGAGCAGCAACATCGAAGAGCCGATTGCCATCGACGAGATCGCCCGGCATGTGAAACTGTCGCGCCGCCAGCTGGAGCGCTCGTTCCGCCAGCATGTGCAATCGACGCCGCTGACCTTCTACCTGGAGCTGCGCCTGGGGCATGCGCGGCAGTTGCTGCAGCACACCGACAAGCCGATGTCGGAAATTGCCGTTGCCAGCGGCTTCACCAGCTTCTCGTACTTCTATCGGCGCTTTCACAATTTCTTCGCCATGCCGCCGCGCAAGTACCGGGCGATGAGCCGGGACTGGGCGGTACATTGACCAGGCGCCTATCCTGTTGGCAGTGGACGACCATCAGGAGCAGGCATGAATCGAAACGAGCTGCGCAAGGCGCAATGGTAATCGTGAGATCAGGGGCTGGGTAGGGTTGATTCTGGGGGTGTTCGCCTTGGCCTTTCTGGCGCCTAGGAGATCGAGCGCCGCCCGCGCGGCGCATCGCGAGCTGCGCTCGCTCCTACGTTTGTTTCCGGCCAGTTATTCCTGTGGGATTTGCGCGCGAACGCCTTGGCGCATGCCTCGATATTGCGTCGTACCAACAAGGCGGTCGCGCGCGTCTGCCCCAGGCGTTACTGGCCAAAAACAAACGTAGGAGCGAGCGCAGCTCGCGATGCGCCGCGCGGGCGGCGCTCGATTCATGCCACGCTGAAAATCTCAAGGCAGGCCCTAGGCAACCACCACAAACCCCAGGGAAAATTTATTTTCCCGGCAATGCCACTTTTTCGCCATCACGACACTCCCACCCTTACGAGCTATCTCTTTCGGATGGTGGGAGTGCCAGAAAAATGCCGCTGACGTTTACGCCACAACAGCAGTTGAGAACTTGCGCGATGCAGGTGCTGTGCCCGCGGGCGGGCGAATTGTTCGCACGGATGAATGAAGCCCTGTCGGAAAACCCGGCGGCTTGCGAGCGTGAAGCGCTCTCGGAGACGCTGTTGGCGCGCATCGAAGACATGGTGGCCAACAAACCCCAGGCGATGGCTTTCTTTGCCTATCAGTTGCATGCCTGGAGCAACGAGGGCTACCTGCCGCCGCACAGCGTCACGGCGTTATATATGGTGGGCAAGGCATTGCACGGCAGTGCGGGGGAGGAGGTGGAGCTCGCGCCGTCGACCAGGGTTTCGCTGGAGCGCTTGCTGGGCGTTGCCCAGCGCTAGCACCGACCCCGTCGCGGGAAGCCCGCGAAGAGGCCGGTGAGGCAGTCAGTGCCCGCCTTTCATTCGGCGCGCCACCAAGTAGATCAGCAACCCCGCCAGTGCCGTTGCAGCACCGATGTAGCCGGTACTGGTCCAGCCCAGGCCGGCGCTGATGGCCATTCCACCGAACCACGGCCCTAGGGCGTTGGCGAGGTTGAAGGCAGCATGGTTGGACGCAGCCGCCAGGCTTGGCGCCTCGTGGGCGATATCCATCAGGCGGATCTGCAGCGGCGCGGCCAGGGCGATCATGGTGCCGACGAGGCCGATCCCCAACAGCACCGACCACAGCGCATGGGCGGCGAAGCTGAAGAACAGCAACACGGCCGCCGACCACACCAGGACGATGCCCACGGCACGGAACTGCAGGCGGTCGAAAAGCTTGCCACCGGCGATGTTGCCGATGATGCCGCCAGCGCCGAACGCGGCCAGGCCGAAGGGGATCCACTCCGGCGCCACTTGGGTCACCTGCAGCATGGTCGGCGCCAGGTAACTGAACACACAGAACATCCCGGCAAAGCCGATCGCGGCAATGCCAAGCGCCATCCACACCTGGGGCAGGGTAAAGGCTTGCAGTTCCTTGCGCGGGTCGCTGCGCGGCTCGTCATGAGGCTGCGGTACATAACGCCAGACCAGCGCAATGGTGCACAGGGCGATGGCGCCGACCAGGATGAACGCCGAACGCCAGCCAAAGAACTGGCCGAGGAAGGTTGCCACCGGGTTGCCCAGCAGCATCGCCAGGGTCAGGCCCATCATCACCCGCGCCACGGCGCCGGCACGCTGGTTGCTCGGCACCATGCTCGACGCTACAACCGCGGCGATGCCGAAGTAGGCACCATGGGGCAGGCCGCTGATGAAGCGGAAGGCGACCATGCTGGTGAACGACGGGGCAAAGGCGGTGGCCAGGTTGCCGATGGCATACAGCGCCATCAGCAACAGCAGCATGTGCTTGCGCAGCAGCTTGGCACCGAGGATGGCCAGGGTCGGCGCGCCGACCACCACGCCCAGCGCGTAGGCGCTGATGGCATGGCCGACTTGCGGCTCGCTCAATTGCAGGTTGGTGGCGATATCGGGCATCAGGCCCATGATGGCGAACTCGCCGGTGCCGATGGCGAAGCTGCCGAGCGCCATGGCAGCTTCCATCTTGCCGACGCCGCCCTTGGATGCGGCGAGCGGCGGTAATTCCTGAACAGACATTATGGTCCCTTGTGAAACATACTGAAACGTTTAACGAGGGATCATACCAGTTGGGGGATTGGTTGGGTGCGATGGGTAGGACGATAACCTTGTAGCGCCTGTGAGATCGAGCGCCGCCCGCGCGGCGCATCGCGAGCTGCGCTCGCTCCTACGTTTGTTGTTGGCCAGTAACGCCTGTGACAGGCGCGCGCGACCGCCTTGATGGTAAGACGCGGTATATAGACAGGCACCAAGGGATTCGCGCGCAAACCCCACAGGAATAATTGGCCCGAAGCAAACGTAGGAGCGAGCGCAGCTCGCGATGCGCCGCGCGGGCGGCGCTCGATCGCACAGGCGCCAAAAAACTCAAGGCGTGCACCCGATCACTCGGCCATCTGCAGTTCCGGCAACTTCACCCGGAAGGCCTTGGTCAGCCCGAGCAGGCAGAGGAACCCCACGCCCATCCAGCACAGGCCAATGGTGAAGGACATGCTCGACAGGCTGGTCCACAGCCAGATCGTGCTGAGGAACCCGAGTGCCGGAATGGCGCCGTACAGCAGGCAGTTGCGCATCCCTCGCAACTGCTGGTCCACCAGGTAGTGCTTGACCACCGCCAGGTTCACCGCCGAGAAGGCGAACAGGGCGCCGAAGCTGATCATGTTGGCCACGGTATCCAGGGTGATGAACAGCGCCACCAACGACAGCAGGCTGACCAGCATGATCGCCGTCGCCGGCACGCGCTTCTTCGTCACCAGCTGGCCAAACACCCGGGGCAGGGCGCCATCGCGGCCCATGGCGAACAGCACCCGCGACACGCTGGCCTGGGACACCATCGCCGAAGCGAAGCAGCCGGCCACATAGGTGGCGGTGAAGGCTGTCACCAGCATTTCGCCGCCGACCCGGCGCATCACGTCCACCGACGCCGAATCCGGGTCGGCGAAGCTGGCCCAGTCGGGGAAGACCATCTGCGCGCAGTACGACACCACCAGGAACAGCAGGCCACCGATTACCGATACCGCCATGATTGCCTGGGGAATGCGCTTGGTCGGGTTGCTGGTTTCTTCGGCCATGGTCGACACCGCGTCAAAACCGAGGAACGACAGGCACAGCACCGCCGCGCCGGTCATGATCAACGGCACGCTGAAGCCTTCGTGGTGGAACGGCGCCAGCAGCGAGACCGGCGCGGCCTGGCCACTCACATGGCGTACCGACAACGCGACGAACACCACGATGAACACCAGCTGTGCCACCACCAGGATCCAGTTGACCCGGGTGATCGACTCGATGCCGATCAGGTTGAGAAAGGTCACCAGGGCAATCGACCCGGCGACCCACACCCAGGCATGGATGGCCGGGAAATACTCGGACATGTAGATGCCGATCAGCAGGTAGCTGAGCAGCGGCAGGAAGATGTAGTCGAGCAGCAAGGTCCAGCCGGCGATAAAGCCGAAGTGGCTGCCGAAGGCCTTGCGCGTGTAGGTGTAGACCGAACCGGAGTAGGGATGGGCCTGGACCATGCGGCCGTAGCTGTAGGCGGTCAGCAGCATGGCGGCGAGGGTGAGGATGTAGGCGATGGGCAGGTGGCCCTTGGTCATCTGGGTGACCAGCCCGTAGGTGGTGAAGACGGCGAGCGGGACCATGTAGGCAAGGCCGAACAGCACCAGCGCAGTCATGCCCATGGATTTGCGGAATCGGCCGCAGGTGTTGCTGGGCGACACAGGATGCTGGGGTTGGGCTGTATTTGTTGTTGTATGCATTTGCTAACTCCTGAAATGGGATGCAGGAAGCCGCAGCAGGCGAGCGGGCTCGCTACTGGTGAGGAAGTCTGATCAGAGGTGTGGCTCAGGTGGGGCGGCTCGAATGCTCCCACACTCGGGCAGGCCTCGAAATCACCCTTTCGGGGGAGCAGTTTTTTCCTCTGCAAGGGGCAGAAAAAAGCTGGTTTCGCCGGGCCCGCGGCTGCGCCAAGAATGTTGGCCAGACCCATAACAAGCGGACCGCACGGACGGTCGTCAGGAGTGTGTATGTACGATCTCGGATACTGGCAACAGCGCGCGGCAGGCCTGAGCTTGCCAGACAAGGCCCTGATCGGTGGCCGCCAGCTCGGGGCCGCCAGCGGTGCAACGTTCGACGCCATCAATCCGGCAACCAATCAGGTCCTCGCCCGTGTCGCTGCTTGTGACCAGGCCGAAGTCGACCTCGCCGTCAGCACCGCGCGCAAGGCCTTCGAGCAAGGGCCGTGGCCGCGCATGGCACCCGTGGAGCGCAAGAAGGTGCTGCTGCGCCTGGCCGAGCTGATCATGGCCCACCGAGAAGAGCTGGCGCTGCTGGACTCGCTGAACATGGGCAAGCCGGTCATGGACGCCTACAACATCGACGTGCCGGGTTCGGCCCACGTCTTTGCCTGGTATGGCGAGGCGCTCGACAAGCTCTACGATCAAGTGGCGCCGACCGCGGCGAATGCCTTGGCCACCATCACCCGCGAAGCGCTGGGAGTGGTCGCGGCGGTGGTGCCGTGGAACTTCCCGCTCGACATGGCAGCCTGGAAGCTGGCCCCGGCGCTTGCGGCGGGCAACAGCGTGGTCCTCAAGCCCGCCGAGCAATCGCCGTTCTCGGCCCTGCGCCTGGCCGAGCTGGCGCTGGAAGCTGGCTTGCCGGAAGGGGTGCTCAACGTGGTCCCGGGCCTTGGCGAAACGGCGGGCCGTGCCCTGGGCCTGCACCCTGATGTGGACTGCCTGGTGTTCACCGGCTCAACCCAGGTGGGCAAGTACTTCATGCAGTACTCGGCGCAGTCCAACCTCAAGCAGGTGTGGCTGGAATGTGGCGGCAAGAGCCCGAACCTGGTGTTCGCCGACTGCCAGGACCTGGACCTGGCCGCCGAGAAGGCTGCCTTTGGCATCTTCTTCAACCAGGGTGAGGTGTGCTCGGCCAACTCGCGGCTGTATGTGCAGCGCTCGATCCACGATGAGTTCATCGAGCGCCTGCAGGCCAAGGCCCGCCAGTGGCTGCCAGGCAACCCGCTGGACCCGGCCAGCCGTGCCGGCGCCATCGTCGATGCCGAGCAGACCACGCGCATTGCCCGGGCCATCGGCCAGGCCCGCGAGGAGGGCGCACGCCTGGTCTGTGGCGGGCAACGCCTGACCATCGGTGGCTCGGACAATTTCATTGAACCGACCATCTTTGCCGGCGTCGACAACCGCATGAGCCTGGCCCGTGACGAGGTGTTCGGCCCGGTGTTGGCGGTCAGTGCGTTCGATACCGAGGAAGAGGCTATTCGCTTGGCCAATGACAGCATCTACGGCCTGGCGGCGTCGGTGTGGAGCGATGACCTGAACCGGGCGCACCGGGTTGCCCGTGCGCTCAAGGCGGGTACGGTGTCGGTGAACACGGTCGATGCGCTGGATGTGACGGTGCCGTTTGGCGGTGGCAAGCAGTCCGGGTTCGGTCGAGACTTGTCGTTGCATTCGTTTGACAAGTACTCGCAGTTGAAGACTACCTGGTATCAGCTGCGCGGCTGACAGGGGCCTGGCGCAAGATTTTCAGCGCCTGTGAGATCGAGCGCCGCCCGCGCGGCGCATCGCGAGCTTTGCTCGCTCCTACGTTTGTTTTTGGCCAGTTATGCCTGTGACAGGCGCGAGCGACCGCCTGGTTTGTACGACGCGATATCGCGCCATGCGCCAAGACGTTCGCGCGTAAATCCGACAGGATTAATTGGCCCGAAACAAACGTAGGAGCGAGCAAAGCTCGCGATGCGCCGCGCGGGCGGCGCTCGGTCTCATAGGCGCTACACCTTTAAAGACAGGCGCATGTGGCCATCTCAATGGCCATCGGCCGATGGTTGCCGCGGTGGCTGGACCTTGCGCATCAACGGCACCAGCAGCGTGGCGACCACGAAGCACACCATGATCACCAGGAAAGCATCGGCGTAGGTCATCGTCTGCGCTTCGCGCCAGGTCAATGCCCACAGCTGGTGCAGCGCAATCTGGCCAGCGTCCAGACTGTTCTGGCCCAGTGTCTGGGCGCTGTCGCTCCACTGTTCGAGCCTGCTATTCAAGGTTTCGTTGCGCACGTTCAGGTGCTCGGCCAAGCGCAGAAAGTGCAGGTTTGTCCGGTCATTGAGTATCGTGGCGCAGGCCGCGATGCCCAATGCGCCGCCCAGGTTGCGCATCAGGTTGAACAAGCCCGACGCAAGCTTAAGCCGTGCCGGCGACAGCGCACCCAGGGTCAGCGTGACCGTCGGCGGCACGGCCATCTGCTGGGCGAAGCCGCGAATGGCCTGGGGCAGCAGCAGCTCCCTGGCGCCCCAGTCATGGGTAATGGGCGAAAAGTCCCACATCGAGATGCCGAACAGCGCCAGGCCGAACATCAGGATCCAGCGCAAGTCCACCCGGTTGGCGAGAAAGGCGTACACCGGGATGGCCATGAGCTGGAACACGCCGGTGGAAAACACCGCCAGGCCGATATCCAGGGCACCGTAACCGCGCACACGGCCCAGGAACAATGGCGTCAGGTAGATCGTGGCGAATATCCCGATGCCGGTGATGAAGGAAAACAGGCAGCCCAGGGCAAAGTTGCGGTCGCGCAGGGCATGCAGGTCAACGATGGGCTGCGCGGCCTTCAGGCTGCGCCAGACGAACAGTACGCCGCACAGGCCTGCCAGCCAGGCCGTGGTGGCTATGGTGCGGTCGCTGAACCAGTTCCAGCGCGGGCCTTCTTCCAGGGTGTACTCCAGGCAACCCAGAAACACCGCCATCAAGGCCATTCCCAGGTAGTCGGCGCCTTTGAGCAACCCCAGGTCGGGCTGATCGACCTTGACCAGCATCGGTACGGCGAGGGTAACGAAAATGCCAGGCACCAGGTTGATGTAGAACAGCCAGTGCCAGGATGAAACATCGGTGATCCAGCCGCCGACCGCAGGCCCCAAGGTGGGCGCGAGCGAGGCGATGGCCCCGATCACCGAGGCGGCAATTACCCGTTGTGGGCCGCTGAAGTAGATGAACGCGGTGGTGAACACCAGCGGAATCATCGAACCACCCAAAAAGCCTTGCAGTGCGCGGAAAGCGATCATGCTCTGGATGTTCCAGGCCACCGCACACAACAGGCTGGTCAGGGTGAAGCCGGCGGCCGAGGCGGCGAACAACCAGCGCGTGCTCATCACCCGCGACAGCCAGCCGGAGAGCGGGATCACGATGATCTCGGCAATCAGGTAGGCCGTTTGTACCCAGGCAGTGTCATCTGCGCCTGCGGAAAGCCCACCGCCGATGTCCTTGAGCGAGGCCGAGACAATCTGGATATCGATCAAGGCAATGAACATGCCCACGCACATGCAGGCGAAGGCTGCGACCTTCTGGCGTGGGGTTAGGACCGGCAATTCGCTGCTCATTGCCGGTTTGCCGCTGCAAGGTCAGGCTGCGCCGCGCGCGGGGCTTTGGTGTTGATTTCGGCATACACCGAAAGGCCAGGGCGCAGGGCGCCGAAGTCAGCGTCGTCATCCGCCAGACGCACACGCACCGGCACGCGTTGCACGATCTTGGTGAAATTGCCGGTGGCATTCTCGGGCGGCAACACACTGAACTGCGCGCCGGTGGCCGGCGCGATGCTCTCGACGCGGCCGTGAAAGGTACGGCCTGGCAGGATATCGGCGGTGATGCTCACGACCTGGCCCACTTGCATGCGTGCCAGCTGGTCTTCCTTGAAGTTGGCGTCAACCCACAGCCCGTGGGCCGGTACCACCGAAATCAGTTGGCTACCGGCTGCGGCATAGGCGCCGACCTTGGCCCGGCGATTGCCGACATAGCCATCGACAGGTGCGCGCAGTTCGGTGTAGCCGACATTGAGCCGAGCCTGTTCCCGGTCCGCTTCGGCCTGGGCCAGGGCGGCACGGGTCTGCTGGCGCTGGGTGTCGATCACGGCCAGCTGCTGGCGTGCGGCCAGCAGGCCAGCTTGGGCGTGGACGCGGTCGGCCTGTGCGGTTTTCCAGGCGGTGTCGACGCGCTGGGCGCTTTGCACCGACACGGCCTGGCTTTGCACCAGGTTCTGATAGCGCACCCGGTCGTCCATGGCCCGTTGCGCCTCGGCGCTGCGGGCGTCGATCTGTGCTTTGGCCTGGCTGATGAGCGCCTGTTGCAGCAGTTCGACCGCGTCGAGATTGGCCAGCCGCGCATGCTGCGCCGCCACGGCGCCGTCAGCCTTTGCCAGGGCGGCGTTGTAGTCGCGCACGTCGATCCGCGCCAGCAGGTCTCCTGCCTTGACGAACTGGTTGTCGACCACCGCGACCTCGCTGATGTAGCCGGGGACCTTGGCGCTGATCACCGTCACCTCGGCGCCTACATAGGCATCGTCGGTGTCTTCGATGAATCGGCCGCTTGCCCACCAATGGTTCGCGTAAGCCGTGCCGGCGATGATCGCCAGAGCCAGGGCGCCCAGGCGCAGGACGGTGGCGCGGCCAATAGGTTTGCGGGGCGTGGTGTCGCTGTCAAGGCGCGTGCCGGGTTTGATGTCGACCTGAGCGTTCATGACGGTCAGTCCTCTGCTGGGCTTCGGAGAAACAGAGCCTCACGCCCTGTAGCGGGGCGCTGGCATGCGCAACGACAGCTGCGGCAACAGTTTCTGCCGTGCGGCCTCATAGGCGTCCAGGTCGGCGATATCCGGCAGCGCCGGCAGGGTGGCGAACTCGCCAAGGTCGAGGCCGACTAGCGCCGCATCGACCATGTCTTCCGCGGACATCACGATCTCGCCAGGCAGTTGTTCGACAGGTTTGCCAGAGGTGGCCCAGAAGTCGGTGGCCGTTGCCCCGGGCAGCACCACCTGGACCTGAACGCCGAGGTCCTTGAGTTCGCTGCGCAGCGACTGGCTGAAGGCGTAGACATAGGCCTTCGATGCGCCGTAGACGCCGTTGAGGACTTCCGGGGCGATGGCCACGACCGAGGCGATGTTGATCAACGTTCCACCGCCACGTGCCACCAGGCCCGGAATGGCGGCATAGGTCAGGCGGGTGAGCGCCTGCACGTTGAGTGCGAGCAAGTCATCCAGGGTGTCGATGTCGGACTCGAGCAGCGGCTGGATGGCCCCCATGCCCGCGTTGTTGACCAGCATCGTGATGCTGGCATCGGTGCGCAGGATATCTTCGACGCGCGACAGGCCGGCCGGGCTGCCAAGGTCTGCCACCACCACCTCGATGGAGCGCCCGGTGGCGTCGGTGAGGCGTTTGGCCAGTGCGTTGAGCGGGGCTTCGCTGCGGGCGACCAGGATCAGGTCGTAACCGCGATGGCTGAGCCGATCGGCATAGATCGCCCCGATGCCGGAAGATGCGCCCGTGATGAGTGCGGTACCCATTTGTTTGATCATGACTGTCTCCAGGGTTGCCCGTGCACGGCTTGTGCGCCGGTCTGGAGGACATGTTATGACCTTGTGGGCATGCCTCAAATGTCATATAAGACACCTTTTAGGACATGAGGCTCAGCCATGCACACGCTCGGTTTTGTCGTGCTTCCAGGCTTCCAGCTGATGGGGCTGACCGCGATCACGGCCTTCGAGATCGCCAACCTGACCCTGGGCAAGCCCGTGTATGAAGTGACCCTGCTGTCGGAAGACGGGGGGCTGGTGATGTCTTCGGCAGGTTTTCGCATCGAGACCCGCGCATTTGCCAGCGACCAGGTGTTCGATACCGTGATGTTCGGCTCCGGCACGTCGGTGATGCCGGTCACGCCCGGCCTTGCCAGCTTCGTGCGTGCATCGATGACATCTGCTCGCCGCGTTGCTGCGCCATGTGTCGGCGCCTTCGTCCTCGCCGAAAGCGGTGTGCTCGACGGCCGGCGGGCAACCACCCACTGGCTGTTTGCCAAGCGACTGCAGGACCGCTACCCCAAGGTCAAGGTCGAACCGGACCGGATCTACATCATCGACGGCCCGGTGTGGACCTCGGCAGGCATGACGGCAAGCATCGACCTGGCGCTGGCCATGATCGAGAAGGACCACGGGCTGGAAATCGCCCGCATCGTCGCGCGCAAGCTGGTGGTCTACCACCGCCGGGCCGGTGGGCAGTCGCAGTTTTCCGTGTTGCTGGACCTCGAGCCCAAGTCCGATCGCATTCAGAAGGCCCTGGATTACGCCCGGCGCAACTTGACCCGCGCCTTGAGCGTGGAGGAGCTGGCCGAGGTCTCGCACCTGAGCCCCCGGCAGTTCAGCCGCGCCTTCACCGCCGAGACCGGCCAGTCGCCGGCCAAGGCCGTGGAGCATCTGCGGGTGGAGGCGGCGCGGATGCTGCTCGAAGACAGTGCGCACCCCATCGAAGTCGTCGCCAGGGAGGCAGGCTTCGCCGACCGGGAGCGGATGAGGCGGGCGTTCCTGCGGACGATCGGCCAGACGCCGCAGATGATTCGGCGCAGCGGAACGGCAGTGGTGTAAACGGGCTACGCTGTTCAGATGCCGCCGGGTATCTGGAGGAAACTGCCATGGGTACCGCCTCTCTGTCCGAGCTCGATGCTGCGTTACCCGGCCTGACCCGCAAGATCCGCGTGCTCGATGCCCTGGCCTGGCCGGATGGCATCGAACAGGTATTCCTCAGCCAGTGGCATGCCGGCAACGCCCAGTTGCCCAAGGTGCAATTGCAACCGCGCGAGCACGGCGCCGACATCGCCGCGCTGGAGGCTTTTATCGGGCAGTGCGATCAGGGCCATCCGGCCGGGCGCTTCCTGGCGATGACCGCCCGCAGTTACGCCACCGCCGGGCGCATGCTGGGGGTCATCGGCACCTCCGAATTCACCCGCTGTTCCGCAGCGCTGTACCGGCGTCCGGACTTCCTTTACCCGAGGCAGAACCTGACCATGCTCGACGCGGCCGGTTTCTTCCTCAAGACCACCGATGCCCTGTTGGGCAGCGAGCAGATTCCGCCCAGCGAGGCTGACATTCCGGCTGAGGATTTCGCTGCCTGGATGCAGCCGGAAATAGACCGCTTCTTTGGTGCGAGGCGTATCAGGATCGTGCTGGACCCGAACCTCGCTTCCAAGGCCATCGCCGGTACCAGTCGCATTCGCCTGCGTGCCGGGGCCCTGTTCAGCGAGCTGGACAAGCAGCAACTGCTGCAGCACGAGGCCTTCGTGCATGTCGCCACCGCGCAGAACGGTGCCAGCCAGCCAAACCTCAAATGCCTGGGGCTCGGTGCGCCGCGCACCACCCAGACCCAGGAGGGCATTGCCACGCTGGCCGAGTTGTTCACCGGCAGCATGGACATCAACCGCCTGCGCCGTGTTGCCCTGCGCGCGCTGGCGGTCCAGCAGGCACTGGATGGCGCCGACTTCATTCAGGTGTTCGAAGGGTTCGTGAACGCCGGGCAGTCACCGCAAGAGTCGTTCCGCTCGACTCAGCGGATTTTCCGCGGTGCCGACCTGCGCGGCGGCTCGGCCTTCACCAAGGATGCCGCCTACCTGACCGGCCTGCTGGGTGTGCATACCTTGCTGCGCGTGGCGATCCGTGACAACCGCCCGGAACTGGTCGGCCACCTGTTCGCCGGGCGCCTGACCCTGGCCGATACCGTGCGCCTTGCACCGTTGTTCGAGGCCGGCTGGCTGCAGCAGCCGACCTACATCCCGGGCTGGGCCTGCGACATGCGCCGGCTTGCCGCCAACCTGGCGTTCTCCGCTTTCATCGCCCAGATCAGGCTGGATGTGCTCGACCTGCCGATGTTCATGGCCTTTGCCGACGAGCACGAAGCGGATGCCAGCGCCCAGTGATCACGGCTCCAGCAGTTTCTGCAGGCTGGCCAGAATGGCATTGGCATCGTAGGGCTTGCGTATCACCGCCACCTGCTGCAGATGCTGCGGAATGCTGACACCGTCGCCATAACCGGTGGCAAACAGGAACGGGATGCCGCGCCGCACCAGTTCATCGGCCACGCAGATCGACGTGCCGGTGCCCAGGTTGATGTCCAGAATCGCGGCATCCGGTGCCCGGTTGGTGAGTAGCCTCATCGCTTCATCCACGGAGCCAGCGGTGATGACATTGGTGATCCGGGCATCGTTGAGTATCTGCTCCAGGCCCACGGCAATGACCAGTTGGTCCTCCAGAATCAGCACACAGGCGTCCGTGCGCGCAGCCAGCACCGCGCGGGGTTGCGCCACGGGTGTGGCTGGGCGCAGGGCTTCCGGCTCAGCGGCCACCGAGAGGTGCCTGGCCGGGATTCGGAAAAAGCCCCGAAGCCCCTCAGGCAGGTATTCGACGTGGCTGGTACCGCCCAGGTCGAACGGTATGCTGCGGTCGATCAGCACCGTACCGAAACCACTGCGGCTCGGCGGGCGAACCATCGGGCCGTTACTCTCGCGCCAGGTGATGTCGCAGGCATTGCCTGCGTCGAGCGCCCAGCTGATACAGAGCCTGCCGCCAGCCCTGGACAGCGCGCCGTACTTGGCCGCGTTGGTCGCAAGTTCGTGCAGCACCAGGGCCATCACCGAATAGGCGCGGGCATCGAGGATCACATTGGGCCCGCTCAGCTCGATGGCTTCAGCCGACGTGCGATAGGGCGACAGCTCGGCTTCGAGCAACGTGACCAGGCGCCCGCCGCCGTCACCGCGCACGACCTGGTCGTGGGCCAGGGACAGCGCGTGGATGCGGCCTTTGAGCGTGGCCACGTAGTCCTTGAGGGTCTGGCTCTCGGACGTCGGGTGGGCCACCAGCGCGCCGATCAGCGACAGAATGTTCTTGACCCGGTGATTGAGCTCTTCATTGAGGATGCGCTGGCGGACTTCAGCCTTCGAGCGTTCGTTGGCCAGCAGCTCGCTGTTGTGCAAGGCCACTTCGACGATGGCTTTGCGAATGGCCTCGCCAAACTGCCGGTCCTGCTCGCTCCAGGGCAGTGACTGCTGATGCACCGTCTCTTTCCAGATCGCGAAGCTCTTGCGCGGCGTCAAACGGTCGCCCAGCGCGCCACTCTCGTAGGTCTTGTTCGGGTCGCCGGCCCAGTCCAGCGTCTCGACCACCTCCTTGCGGAACAGCATGAGGTAATCCCTTGGCTGCTGCGACATGGGGATGATCAGCACGCCGGAGACTTCGGTGAAGTAGTCCTGGGCCACGGGGTGAGCCATGGATAGCCGGTTGGACGCCCAGGTCTTGCCTTCGCTGACCCCCTGGGCAAGGCCCAGCAGGTCGGCAATGGCGGCCTTGGGGGGTGTCAGGCCGATCGAACTCCAGCGCCCCTGCATCGACATGCCGATGCCGTCGCACGGGATCAGCGACTGGAATTGGCCCAGGCGCGAGTGGAAGAACGCCTCGATGTCGGGCGCATGGTTGGCATCGCGCTGCAGCGAGTCCAGTGCCTTGTGGACGTTGACGGCCGCTTCGAGGTTCTGCCGGGTACGCAGCGTCTCGATGTGCAGCGAGAAGAACTCGCCGAACATTTCCGCCGCCACCCGTTGGCCCATGGCCAGGGTGCGCGGTGCGTAATGGTGGCAGGCGATCAGCCCCCAGAGTGCGCCATTGACGATCACCGAGATCGACATCGAGGCACCCACGCCCATGTTGGTCAGATATTCGCAGTGGATCGGCGAAACGCTGCGCAGGTGCGCGTAGGAGAGGTCAAGGGGCTCGCCGGACAGGTCCAGCACCGGGTCGATGGCGACCGTCTTGAACGTGGCATCGGAGATGATCCGGATCGGGTTGCGCAGATACAGGGCACGGGCCTGCTGGGGGATGTCGGAGGCCGGAAAGTACTGGCCAAGGAAGCTTTCCAGGTCGCCACGTTTGGCTTCCGCCACGACTTTGCCGGCGCCGTCGGTACCCAGCTGGTAGATCATCACGCGGTCATACCCGAGCACTGCCCGCACGAAACGGGCGGCGTCGCGGAACAGCTTGTGGGTCTGGTCGACTTCGCGCAGTTGGGCGATCAGCGTGCGTGCGAGTTCGATGGGCTCGGCAATGCTGGCGCCGGCGGGCTCGAACTCGATGATCGCAGTGCCTTTGAACACATGGGCCGAGACATCGAACGCCTGGCCTGAAGGCAGCTGCACGTTGAAGGTCTGCGATGGCCGCGTGCCTTCGCGGGTGCGGGCAAGCGAGTTGCGCAGGGTGTGGGCCACTTCTTCGCCCAGCACGGCGTGCAATTTCTGACCATTGATTGCGCCCGTCACCCCAAGCATCTGCGGCAAGTTCAGCGAATGACGCAGCACGACCGTCGCTGACGCATCGCAGGCGAGCAAGCAGCCGTGGGGTTGAATGCTGCCTGGAACCTGGATCGGCTCACGATCACAGTTGGTCAGGTTTACTTGAGGGTCAGAGGTCATTGGGCCGGTGCCTGGAAATAAGAGGGAAACACGTGACGTACAGTACAGCAGAAAGCCCCGGCGCTACCCGGGCGGCTGCAATCGCCACTGCGGGCTCGACAACCGTTCCACGAAGAAATCGGCCAGTGCCTGGACCTTGCGCGGCCGAGTACGTGCGGACGGGGTCACGAAGTACAGGCCCCCTTGGGTCATCCGCCATGCGGGCAGCAGCTGCTCGAGGCGGCCGTCGGCGAGGTACTCGGCGGCGATGAATTCCGGTAGTTCGGCAATCGCCATGCCCGCCAGCAAGGGCGCGATCAAGGCATCCGAGTTGGTCACCCGCAGCGGCCCGCGGGGCGTCACGTCGTGCTCGCTGCCGTCGGCGTGGCTGAAGCGCCAGACCTGGCTGCGGGCGCGGTAGGCGTAGCTCATGCAGGCATGGCCAGCCAGCTCGCGCGGGTGCGTGGGGTGGCCATGGCGGGCAAGGTAGGACGGCGCCGCTACCAGGTACTGGCTTACCGCACAGATACGCCGCGCCACCAGTGATGAGTCGGGCAGGGCGGCGATGCGCAAGGCTGCGTCGAAACCCTCGGCGACCAGGTCGACGGTCGAGTCGGACAGATGCAGGTCGAGTTCCAGCCCAGGGTATTGCGCCAGCAACTCGGGCAGCAGCGGCGCGACCCAGCGCAAGCCGAAGGACATCGGCACGGCCAGGCGCACCAGCCCGCGCGGTTGCACCGACAGCTCCTGGGCTTCGCTTTCCATTTCCTCGGCCTGGCGATACAGCGCACTGGCTTGCTCGACCATGCGCTGGCCGAATTCCGTCAGTGAGAGCTGGCGCGAGGTACGGTTGAACAGGCGCGCACCCAGTCGTTCTTCAAGGCGCGCTACCGCACGCGAGACCGTGGGCACTGACACGCCCATGGTCCTTGAGGCTGCGGCGTAAGAGCCTTCTTCGGCCACTTTGGCGAACATCGCCAGGCCTTCGAAATCCGGAATTCTTGGCATTTCATTTCTGTAATGATGGCTTTCGAATGATTCTATTTTGAAAGGACAGGTTAGTCGATACGCTTCTCCTCACAGCAACTCACCACCTCTACGGGAGAAACACCATGAGCAAGAAACTCGAAGGCAAGATCGCACTGGTCACTGGCGGCACCACCGGCATCGGCCTGGCCACGGCAAAACGCTTTGCCGAGGAGGGGGCCCATGTCTACATCACCGGGCGCCGTCAGGCGGAGCTGGACAAGGCCGTGGCGCTGGTTGGCAATGCCACCGGCATTGCGGTCGACTCCACCCGGCTGGAGCAACTGGATGAACTCTATGCCCGCATCGGTCAGGAAAAAGGGCGCCTGGATGTGCTGTTTGCCAACGCTGGCGGCGGTTCCATGCTGCCCCTGGGCGAGATTACCGAGGCCCACTATGACGATACCTTCGACCGCAACGTGAAAGGGGTGCTGTTTACCGTGCAGAAGGCGCTGCCGCTGCTGGCGCAGAACGCATCGATCATTCTGACTGGCTCCACGGCCGGCAGCTCCGGTACGGCGGCATTCAGTGTGTATTCGGCTTCCAAGGCCGCCGTGCGGGCCTTGGCCCGTAGCTGGATCCTGGACCTGAAGGACCGCGCAGTCCGGGTCAATACGCTCAGCCCAGGCGCCACACGTACTCCCGGGCTGGTCGAGCTCGCCGGGCCGGATGCCGGGCAACAGCAGGGCCTGCTGGATTATCTGGCGGCGCAGGTGCCGCTGGGGCGGGTGGGCGAGCCGGTCGAGATCGCCAATGCGGCGGTGTTCCTGGCCAGCGACGATGCCAGCTTCGTCAACGGGGCGGAGCTATTCGTGGACGGTGGCCAGGCACAGATCTGAGCATCAGGATGGCGAAATACAGGCGGAGTACAAATGTACTCCTGCCTGTTTATGGCCATCAGGCAGACAGGCGAGACCGTGGCAACGTTTCGGTGCATCATGTGGTTCTCGGTATCCAGAGCAGCTCGCAAGCAGTATTGAAAAATGAATCGTCCACTATTCATCGCGCTCGATGGCCCAAAGGGCACCGGCAAGACCACCTTGCTGGAGGCTGTTACCCAAGCCCTGAGGGCAGACAACAGGAAGGTGATCCGGCTGTGCGAGAAGAAAAGCGACCCCTTCAGGGGCGAGACCATGGCGCTGGTCAATCACTTGGCAAGAAACCCCTGCCAGGAGCTGGAACTGAAGGTCTGTGCGCGCCTGGCCGACAGCCGCGCGTGGATTTCCCGCAACGTGCTGCCCAGGCAACCGGCCAACAGCATCATCCTGATCGATCGCTGGTACCCCTCCGATGCCGCCTTTCGCCGGGCAGTCCCGTTTGCCGAGATCCTGCAGATGAACCGCGAGCGCAACGTGCAAGTGCCGGACCTGCATGTCGGCGTGGTCACCTCGCCTGACACCTCCTGGGCGAGGGCAGCGGCACGTACGCGGGGGCTGGGCAGTACGGTGATCCGCCGGCTGGATGAGCAGGTCGCCTGTACCGAGGCATTCGAGCGGGCGGTTGCCGACCATGGCTGGGTGCTGTGTCGTAACGAAGGAACGGTCGAAGACGCGACACAGCAGGTGGTCGCCGAGATTCAGGGCGTGCTGGCCTCAAACAACCTTTAGTGTGCGAGATGAGATCATGGCGCAAACCGACGTTCTCATTGCAGGTGCCGGCCCGACCGGGCTGACGCTGGCGCTTTGGCTCACCCGGCAGGGTGTTGCCGTCAGGATCATCGACAAGAGCAGCGGCCCGGGCGAAGCGTCGCGTGCCATGGCCGTTCAAGCCCGCACGCTGGAGCTCTATCGCCAGCTTGACCTCGCCGAGGCGGTGATCGATGCCGGCTACAAGACACCGGCCATGAACCTGTGGGCCCGAGGCCGGCGCAGAGCACGCATCCCCTTGACGGATGCCGGCGCGGCGATTTCTGCCTACCCCTTCGTGTTGATCTATCCCCAGGACCGTCATGAGCGCTTGCTGGAGCAGCAGCTCCATGCGCTGGGCGTGAACGTGGAACGGCAAACCGAACTGCTGTCCTTCGAAGAAGGGGAAAGCCATGTCACCGCCACACTGAAACAGGCTGATGGGCAGGAAGTGGCATGCACTGCGGCGTATTTGGCCGGGTGTGATGGCGCCCATTCGCTCGTTCGTCATGCCCTTGGCAGTGGTTTCGAGGGCGGTACCTACAAGCAGCTTTTTTATGTGGCGGATGTTCGGGTAACGGGTATCGAACCTGCAGGTGAGGCACACATCGCGTTTGATAAGTCCGACTTCGTGCTGCTGCTGTGCTATGGCGAAAAGGACCAATACCGCCTGATTGGCACCGTGCGGGACGAGCGTGCAGAGCATCCTGAGCAGCTGACGTTCGCCGACGTCGGGCATGACGCCATCAATGGCTTGAAGCTGAAGATCACTGAGGTGAACTGGTTTTCCGCCTATCGCGTGCACCATCGTGTCACCGATAATTTCCGCCGTGGCCGAGCGTTTCTGCTTGGCGATGCTGCGCATGTCCACAGCCCGGCAGGCGGGCAGGGCATGAACACCGGCATTCTGGATGCGAACAACCTGGCCTGGAAGCTGGCTGCGGTGATCAAAGGCAAGGCGGCCGATAGGTTGCTCGACAGCTACCCGATCGAGCGCCAGGCCTTTGCCCGCAAACTGGTGGAGACCACGGACAGGCTGTTCGCACTGGTTACCGCACAAGGCGGCTTCGCCGAATTTGTGCGCACACACGTCGCGCCAGCCATCGCCAGCGTTGCGTACAAGCGCGAAAGTGTCCGTGAGTACCTGTTTCGCGTGGTTTCGCAAACCCGCATCGACTATCGCGACAGCCCGCTGAGCCAAGGCAAGGCAGGCGAGGTTCAAGGCGGTGATCGTCTGCCTTGGTTGCCTGGAGCCACGACGGACAACTACGCATCACTGACAGCCATTGCGTGGCACGTGCATGTGTACGGTGATGCCAAGGCAGACCTGGCCCAATGGTGCACGCAGCACGGCATTGCACTGCAGGTTTTCCCTTGGCAGCCTGCGTACGAGCAGGCCGGCATTGCCAGAAATGCCACCTATCTATTGCGGCCTGATACCTATGTCGCGATGGTCGATCCTGAGGGCGACACAGCGGTGTTGAGCCGATATGTTGAGGAACAAGGCATCACGCTGTCCGCTTGAGGTGCCGGGGGCGGCGATTGCCTGAGCGTTGGAACAGGAATTGCTGTAAGCCAGGGAAACTCCAAAAAGTGGGTAATCCGGCCATGCTCCCTGTAGACCACTGCTATCTGCGCGCCAGGCCATGGCACCCATGTTCGGGTTTGCGGCACCCTGTATCGGGTCCTTTGGCAGGGTTGAATATCTGTTCCGGCTGCAACGGCGGAACAGGGGGGACAGGCGGAAAAGCCAGATAGCGTCGTTCAGTGCTCATGGGCGTGGGAGTGAATGCTCAACGCACCCGGCACCTTGGTGCGCTCGAGGCCGCCGTGGTCCAGCCATCCAAGCGTTGTCATGGCGGCGGGCTCTGTGCACACAGGTGTGCATTGAGTGTAGTCGGCAGGGCAACGCTGGACTGTGTACGCCGTTTGCTTGCCACAGGCGGTGTACTACGCTGCTGATACCCACGCTTGCCAGGAGAGCGCCGATGCTGCCCATACCCACTTTCGGAGTGTGCGCTCATGGCTAGGCGGATGCTTGCCGGCCTGGCGGCGTGCCTGGCATTGGCAGCCACGCTGTTGTGCGGCAGTAGTCAAGCATTCGAGGAGGCGGCGTCGGCAAGTGCCGAGCCTGCCGAGCTGAAAATCGCCAACCGTTCGATCGTGGTCTTCCATGCCACATTGCTGGGCGAAGTACCGGCTGCCCGTGTCCGGCGCGCCGAAGCGGTGATCAATGAACAGCTCGACGAGGGCTTTGCTGGCCGGGTCAGTGTGGACCCGATTCAGGACAGTTACATGGTGCTGCTGGGTGATCGCCGGGCATTCATCGTCTCAACTGGGGACCTGATTGGCGCCGACCTGGATGCTCGCCAGGGCGCCGAACAGGCTGCCCAACGCTTGAGCCAGGTCGTGGAAGAAGCCCGGCAGGCACACAGTTTGCGGTTCCTGTTGGTCGCGCTCGGCTTGAGCGGCGCTGCGACCTTGATCTACCTGGCGCTGGTCAAACTCTGCCTGTGGCTGCATGGCAAGGCACTGTCGTGGTTGCCCCAGCGTGTGCGCAAACACACCAGCGCCTTGCGCATCGGGCGTACCCAGCTGGTCGACTCGAGCAACCTGTACCCCTTGTTGCGGCGCCTGCTGGCGTTGTTGCGCTGGACGTTGATCCTGCTGCTGACCTATGAATGGCTTACTTTCGTCCTGCAACGATTCCCCTATACGCGGCCGTGGGGAGAGAGCCTGAACCTGTACCTGCTGGGTTTGTTGCGCCACGTGCTGACCGGTATCGTCGATGCAGTGCCTGGGCTGCTGATCGCCTTGCTGATCTTCTTCATCGCCCGTGGCTTCAGTGCCTTCAGCAAGCGCCTGCTCGAGCGCCTGGCGCGGCCCGGCACGATCAGCTGGCTGACCCAGGAAACCCTGCAGCCGACCACGCGGCTGACGGCCCTGGCCATCTGGCTGTTTGCTGTGGCCATGGCCTACCCCTATCTGCCGGGTGCCGACACCGACGCGTTCAAGGGGCTTTCGGTACTGATCGGCCTGATGATCTCCCTCGGCGCGACCAGTGTGGTCGGCCAGGCTGCTGCCGGGCTGATCCTCACCTACACGCGCACCCTGCGCCCTGGCGAATACGTGCGCATTGGCGAGCACGAAGGCACGGTCACCGAGCTGGGCATGTTCACCACCAGCATTCGCACCGGCCTGGGCGAGGTGCTGACACTGCCCAACTCGATGATCACCGGGGCAGTGACCAAGAACTATTCACGTGTGGTGCAAGGGCAGGGGTATGTGGTCGATACCACGGTCACCATCGGCTATGACACCCCCTGGCGCCAGGTCGAGGCGATGCTGCTGGAGGCGGCGAAGCGCACCGACGGGGTTTTGCATACCCCTCGACCCCAGGTGTTCCAGACTGCCTTGTCGGATTTCTATCCCGAATACCGCCTGGTGGCCCAGGCCGTGCCGAGCGAGCCTCGCCCCCGGGCAGAGCTGCTGACCCTGCTGCATGCCAATATCCAGGACGTGTTCAACGAGTATGGCGTGCAGATCATGTCGCCTCATTATCTGGGTGACCCTGAGCAGGACAAGGTCGTACCCAGGGAGAACTGGTACAGCGCCCCGGCGTCGTCACCCGAGAACAGCCAGCGATGATCGACTTCGTGCTTCAGGCACTGCGCTCGAACCCGGAAATCGCGGTTTTTATGGCCATTGCCTTGGGCATGCTGCTGGGGCGATTGCGCCTGGGCAGCTTCCACCTGGGCCAGCACCGACATGGTGGCGATGGTATCGCAGCGGTTGGTGGCCGGTAATCCTGCGCTGACGGTGGTCAAGGCGCCGCTGAACGTGACGGGTTTGAGATGCTGATGCTGTGGCCGGAACGGGTGCACCGTGATCCGGCGCATCGTTGGTTACGAGAAGTGTTTGTTCGCGGTTTTGGCGTGCCTCCTCAGGCAGTACGCAGAGATGCCAGGCGAGTGGTAGTCGGCTGTTAAAAGGGGTCACTCGTGTGGCCCCGCGAGTAGCCTAAGCCGCGATGAAAGCAGCAATGTGAGCAGCCGCCGCCTCTGGATACTGCATATGGGGGCCGTGGCCAGCGCTAGGAAAGCTTACGAGCGTCCGCGTCGGCAGCTGACTGTTCAGGGCGTACTAGTTTTCGACCGGGATTACGATGTCGTGGCCCGAGCCCAAGTGGAGTAGGGGGATAGTAGTACTCTCCAGTGCATGCAACACCGCTTCGGCTGGAAATACCGGGTTCTTGGGGCCGTCTCCGAGTTGCTGGGCCGCCCACTCGACAGGCACTTGGGGGCTGCGATCCGCCATGCGTGAAGCCAGTCGTGCCCAGGCCCCCTCGGCTGCTGCTCGGCTGGTATCTGAGGTTGGCTCGAAAAAAGGCTTACAAAATCCTCGAAGTCATTCTCTCGACGAGCCAGTTCATAGAACAGGGCTTCACCGGGTTTGGCCAACTGACCGGGTGGCGTCGTACCAATCAGTACGGCATGGCTTACCAGCTGTGGCGCCTGCGCCAGTACCACCTGAGCGGCAATTCCCCCGAGCGACGACCCAACAATCACAACTTTGCCAAGCCCCAGCGCCTGGATGAGCTCAATTGCATCTCAACAAATTGGAGCGGTAATAGCAGTGGCTGAAGCTTGCATGATTTGCACATCCTGGATCTCGACACAAAGGTCCATAAACGTCGTTTAGGGGTGTGATTCAAGACGCGTGATTGCAAACAACCTGTCGCTGACATCCGAACGAAGTGAGCCAGCGGCGAGTGAAAAGCTCAGGACGTGGTAGATGCAGTGCTCATTCAATCGTCGTGCAGCAACCCGGAACTGTACTCGCCAAAGCTGTTGCTCAACGCGTTACCGTGGAAATTCATCTTCTTGCCACTGTTCGTCGGCCCCGGACCAAACCCGGCCGGCACCACGGAGTCGACCGAGTAATCGTTTCGGGTGCTTACACCAGAAGCCGAGCAGGCGCTCAACAACACAGCACCGGCCAGCAGTGAAACTTTGACGAGGTTAGCGATCATTTTTGACTTCCTGTGGAGTTGAGGCGCGGGAACATGACTTTTTGGTGTTTATCCTAGGCCTCGCGGTGGCGGTTGATCATCAAACTTTTCCTGGCTCGAGCCAGTTCTGATTTACCTGCTGGATTTTATAAAGTTTGTGACCTTTGCGAATCGTGGACACTCCCCGCAAGCCGCGAAATTCAAGACCTCCAGCATTCCAATTTGCACTCAGGACACTTTTTGAAGGGAAGTGTCCAGATTATTTGCAAATTTTTCCCAGAAAGTGTCCGATTTAACTGACCGCTTGTGCTGAAAGTGTCCGCATTAACCGCGCAAACTGCGGAAAGTGTCCGTATTAGCTAACGCTTTTTCAGCCGCGATGGCCAAGAACATAGAGTCCAAGGAAAAATTTGCACAAAAAACATCTGTGATTTCGATGCGAACCTCACCGTCGCGGAACGCATATATCGATGTCGCAGATACGTTTTTTGTCAATATATATAATAATACTCCATTTCTCTTCTCATTTGGCAAGTTTTTCATGAGGCCAGCTCAACCCCTCAAAGCCTGACACTATCGGGCCTCCAATATTTTTTAAGCGTTGAAAACAGTAAAATAAAATAGCCTGAATTGTCTGTCAATATATGCCTAATTAAACTTTAATGCTTTCCGGGGTGGGGCTTGACCTTGCCGGTCTAGGAAGTAAAACTAGCTCGGCTTTCGCAGTGCCGCTCTTTAAAAACCAGCAAGTGATAACCACTACCTAAAACCAACGGGCAGATGCCATTACCCAATGGCAATTCGTCAAATGGTAGGCGGAATGACAAATCGCAACAAAACATCTGAAAAAGAGAGTGAGCTATCGAAAGCGCCCTCCCTGGGCGCAGAATCAAAATCGAGCTCAAAGCTAAACCTGGATAGTTCGGATAAGACCATTGCTCGCTTCGATCTTGCTAGGCTCTGTACGAAAAGAGATGTCGCAAACACCGCATGGAACAAGCCAGCGAGACCATGGCGGCATAGCTTTTCGCGAGCTTGTCAAAGCGTGTCACGATCCGACGGTTCTCTTTCAGCCAGCCAAACATGCGCTCGATGATGTTGCGCTGCCGATACTTGGGCCGATCAAACAGTCTGGGTAAGCCAGGCTTGGGCTTGCGCTTCATCGAGCGCATCGGGATGACGGGTTGCATTCGATATTGGTCGCAGTAGCGGCGCAGCGCTTCAGCGTCGTAGCCCTTGTCTGCAAGCAACCACTTGCAGCGTTTACGCGGGCGGCCACGTTGGGCCGATGGAATGCTGACTTCGTCCAGCAGTGGTTGCGCGTAGCTGATGTCACTGGCCTGACCGCCAGAGAGGAGGAAGCGCAACGGTGTCCCGTTGGCGTCGCAGAGCATGTGAATCTTGGTTGTCAGGCCACCGCGACTGCGGCCTAGAGCGTGATCGGCAGGCTCGTCAGGCCCCCTTTTTTCCCGGCGCCGGAAGAGGCTCGGGTTGCGCGTACAGCAGTTGAGTCGATCATCCAGGTTTGCAAATCGATCAAGCCTTGCTCATTCAATCTCAGGTGCAAGCGTTTGAGCATCTGATCGAATGTCCCCTGGTTTCGCCAGCCCCGAAACCGTTGATACACCGTTGACCACGGGCCGAAGCGTTCCGGCATATCTCGCCACGCAGCACCCGAGCAGAGCACCCAGAGCACGCCGTCGAGCATCAGGCGGTCGCTCAGGCGGGGCCGCCCCCGGCCATGGGTTTCGGTGAAGAGATCAGCAACCACAATCCAGGCCTCATCCGAGAGTTCGTAACGCTTCGCCATCACAGAATTCCTTTCCGTAGATGGCGGGGAACGCTACAGAATTTCAGCTTCCGAGGGGCGTCAATTCAGTTTCTCGGGATTTCGTACAGAACCTAGTCGTGGTTCTTAGCCTGCTCGCGCTGGTAGGGGTATCGACCATATTCGGCAGTCAGCTCCATTTCGCGCTCGAATCCGGTGTATCGGTATCTCCGATTATGTGGTCGTTGGAGCCCGTGTCAGCGGGCGCACCCGATCGCTCGGTGGCCTACATGGTCGATGACTACGGGTCAGAACTCCAGATGGACATTTATGAGCCCGGCGAGGCTGCTGAGAGGTCACCGTCGGGCGTCCCAATAATGGTATATGTGCATGGCGGCGGGTGGGTATCGGGCACTCCTGCGGAGACAGCAGCCACGCTTCGGTGGTTCTCAGAACAGGGTTATCTAGTCCTATCACCCGAATACACGCTTGCAACTGCGGATCGCGCAACCTGGGATATCGCAATGCCTCAGGTGACGTGCGCACTGGCATGGGTGGGACAGCAGGCGGGGGAGCTCGGTGGAGATCCCTCACGAATTGCTGTCCTCGGGGGCTCGGCTGGAGCAAATTTGGCACTCACCGCAACATACGCTGCCGCTGACACCCAACAAGCTTTGCCTTGCAAGGGTGACGTGCCAAAAATCTCGGCGGTTGTCGGCTTAGTGCCGGCCGTGGATCCTGAGTCGGTCTTCAATAACACTGACCCAGTTATGAAGGGTTACGATCAGCAACTCGTGCGCGCCTACCTCGGCGGAGAACCCGCAGACCATCCCAATCGAGTGAAGGCGGTTCAGGTCGGAACCTATCTTTCGCCGCTCGCGCCGCCGACCTTGATCGTCGGCCACAAAAATGACCACATCGTACCGATAGCAGGCATTCGCGACTTCGTCGATCGCGCACGAGATGCAGGTATCGACGTAGCGTACAAAGAAGTCATCTGGGCCGATCACACGACCCCTCTCCTGAACTACAACCCCGTGAGCCAAGCACTGCGCTTACAGGTGCTCGACTTTATCCGCGCGCGCGGACTATGACCCCACGCTCTGCGGCAGTGGTTGGAGGCTCGGCCACGCAATGCAAGAGATACACACAATCAGCTTCGGCGCGAGAGCGACATCGCCGTGGAAGCGTCGAACGAAGCGGAAATCGGAGGGGCTCGTGATTGACCGACCCCTGAGCCCCTCGCACGTCCTCGGAACACCCAAGCGAAATATCGTTAGAGAAACTCTAGAGTTGGCGAGATGTCTAACCTTGCAGCCCATACGCTTGATGCTGCACATGCCCTTCGTCGACGCGGAGTACGCCGGCAAGCGCAAATAGACCCGCAAGGAGTGATTGCTAATCGAGATGTATTAGGGAGGGGCCTGGAAGTGGTTGATTGCTCTGTTCAAGCCCCATTATCCGAAAAGAGAAGGTGGTCGTCCGGCCTATCCCGATATTATTCGGCTATTTCAGACCATCCCTAAAGATGTCGAACAGCCTGCTCGTTATCTCTGAAGGAAACTCGTGCTGACTGTCACGTCCCTTATGATAATGGCCAAGAAGCACCTCAAGATCTGATGAGTTGATCGCGCTTCCTGATGCAGACTGAATTCGTCTGGCAATGCACAAACCTGATGTCACACGCTTAAGGGTGGCCAGCAGTCTAGAAATCATCAGTGCTCTTGCATCGGTCGAGAGGCAGGAAGACGCATCTCCTCGCGATTGGTAGTACCGTTAGCGGGAAGGGTACCGACATGATGTCCGAGGATTGGTTACGTAGCTGCTCCAACTGCTTGTCGCGCCTGACGCGCTCGAAAAGTCCGATGCTCCGACAGGTTTCTGTTTGGCCAGCCAGGCGCGGGCCTTGTTAAAGAAAGCCCACTTCTAGGCGGGCAAGGGCTATCACACGTAGGGATAACTTTAGTGTCGCGTAGGGTTGTAAAAATCGTGTGAAAGAAAAATCCCAACTGTTGCTTAGGCGAGGATGGCGACCATCTGGTAGCTTAGGGTTGTACCTTCTTGGCCTGTATTCCTTCGCGTTCCGCAGAGCGCAATCTATGGCAACGTTTAGAGGTTAATTGCGTCGAATGCGATGAGGAGGTTTTCTCGGCATGAGACCTATGCAAGTAAACTGAGCTAGCGGCTGCGACGAGATTGGGTGCTATACGCTTTGCTCGCGTAGGCGCTTAAGGTAAATTGGGTCTGTTTAGTAAAAAGATATACATACCATGGATTCTGTGAGCGGGGTGCTCCATTGGATAACGAACTAACTTGACGTATCGTTATCTAATTAATTAGGCTTACTGCCCTTTTTGAGGTAAGCTGCTAGCAATTTCATTGACCTGAGGATCATTTATGTCCCGTTTGGCGGAATTCCGGAAGCTTGAACAGACCTTGGCCGCCCAGCTCGCTGAGCTGGAAGCGATGAAGGGTAGCTCCGAGTTGAGACAGGAAATTGAGTTCGAAGAAAAACTACGTGACTTGCTCGCCAAGTACGGCTTTAGCTTGCGTGACATCATTAACATTCTGGATCCTCAAGCTGGCCGCCGTAATGCACCGGCAGCAGTAGAGAAGGCTCCTCGCAGAGCTCGCCAAGTCAAGCAATACAGGAACCCGCACACAGGCGAAGTCATTGAGACTAAGGGTGGTAATCACTCAAAGCTGAAATCGTGGAAAGCTGAGTACGGTTCTGATGAAGTAGAAAGCTGGCTCTCGAAGTAAGATGCCATGACTCAAAAACCTCCATTCGTGGAGGTTTTTTGTGGCTGGGTCAGGGGTAGGTCATCTGTTCTGGTGCTTTGCTTACAGTTTCCTGAGCTTATAGGCACATGTCATAAACGACGGCGCCGCTTCTCCCGTCAATCCTCAAGTGGTGATGGGGAATGGCGGTAAAGATTCGTAGGCCGCTAGGAAATGGATCGTAACCGTACGCCCAGCCCCCTCTCCTGACAGCCCTCCAAATTGGCCAAGATAGTGGACACCATTTTTTAGTGGACACTATCTTGGATACAGTTGCCCCAGCCCGTCGGCCCGGTCGTCGTCCAAACTTCCCTTTAGCGTTCAAACGCAAGGTCGTCGAAGCCACGCTTAAGCCAGGCACCTCCGTGTCGTTGATCGCTCGCGAACATGACGTCAATGCCAACTTGGTATTTCGCTGGCGTCAGCAATACCAGGAAGGGCTATTCGGCCCGGTCAGCCAGAGTGCAACGCTGTTGCCTGTCCAGGTGATTGATGTGCCGACAGATCTACCGTTCGCCCAACCGCCATCAGCCTGTCATCACGAGATCGTTGTTGAAGTGGGAAAAGCCAAGCTGTGCATCACCGGCACGCCTGACCCGCAAGCCCTGCAACTCATCTTGCAGCAGTTACTGCGATGATTGCTCCTCCCGCTGGAACCCGCATCTGGATCGCCGCTGGGGTCACCGACATGCGCCGTGGCTTCGACGGCTTGGCGGCCTTGGTGCAAACGCAACTGGAAACCGATCCTTTCTCCGGCCAGATTTTTGCTTTCCGTGGGCGGCGCGGTGACCGGATCAAGCTGCTGTGGTGGGATGGCGACGGCTTGTGCCTGTTTTGCAAACGGTTGGAACAAGGACGCTTCGTCTGGCCGCAAGCGACCAGCGGCAGCGTGTCGCTGACGACCGCGCAGCTGTCGATGCTGTTGGAGGGCATTGATTGGCGAAGACCCATACGCACAGCACCTATCCATGCGGTCTGACTGACCACGCTGAAAAAAACCGGTAGCATCCGATCATGACTCTCGTGACCGACTCGCTGCCGAACGATCTCCAAGCCTTGAAGGCCCTGGTCTCTGCCCAGCGGGCAGAGATCGAGCGCTTGAAGATGATGATCGCCAAGCTGCGGCGCGCACAGTTCGGTCGCAGTTCCGAGCAACTGGAAGCGATGATCGATCAACTCCAACTGAGCCTCGAGGAGTTGGAGGTCAGTCAGACTGAACTGACGCCACCTACCGTATCGCCACCTCGCACCGTCTCTCGGCGCAAGCCATTACCTGAACATCTGCCACGCGAAATTTACGTCCACCAGCCCGAGTCGCAATGCTCGGGTTGCGGTGGGCAACTGCGTCAGTTGGGTGAGGATGTGTCTGAGGTGCTGGAGTACGTCCCGGCACGCTTTAAAGTGATCCGCCATGTTCGCCCCAAGTGGGTTTGCCGCTGCTGCGAGCACATCGCCCAAGTGCCGGCGCCGAGTCGCCCGATAGCCCGAGGCCTTGCCGGCCCGGGGCTGCTGGCCCATGTACTAGTTTCCAAATTTGTCGATCATTTGCCGTTGTATCGGCAGTCCGAGATCTACTCCCGCGAGGGCGTGAATCTGGAGCGCTCGACCTTGGCCGACTGGGTCGGCCAGAGCAGTCAGCTGCTGCGACCATTGATCAATGCTCTTGAGCGTCACGTCATGAACGGTCACAAAGTCCACGCCGATGACACGCCGATTGGCGTACTCGCGCCGGGCAACGGCAAGACCAAAACGGCTCGCCTGTGGACATACGTGCGCGATGACAGACCGGCGGGCGACTCGACGCCGCCTGCGGTCTGGTTCGCTTACTCGCCTGACCGAAAGGGGCTGCATCCTCGTGCTCACCTCAAACACTTCAGCGGTGTTCTACAAGCCGATGGTTATGCCGGATTTGCCCAGTTGTATGACTCGGGGACGATCCAGGAAGCCGCCTGCTGGGCTCATGCCCGACGTAAATTCTACGATGTCTACAAAGATCAGGCCTCGCCGCTGGCAGCCCTGGCATTGCAACGGATTGCAGTGCTCTATGCCATTGAAAGCGAGATCCGTGGGCACCCACCGAATCAGCGAAAAGCCGTTCGACAAAGCCGGGCCAGTCCGCTGCTCGAACAATTACACGCTTGGCTCAACCAGACGCTGGCTCAAGTGTCGAAAAAATCGACATTGGGCGGGGCGATCCTCTATGCCCTCAATCGTTGGCAGGCATTGGCACGCTACTGCGACGATGGCCGGATCGGAATCGACAACAACGCCGCCGAACGCGCGCTGCGCGCCGTCGCGTTGGGTCGCAAAAATTACCTGTTTGCCGGTTCCGATACCGGTGGAGAGCGAGCGGCGGCGATCTACAGCCTGGTGGGTTCGGCCAAGCTCAATGGTCTGAATCCACAATCCTATTTGACATACCTGCTGGAGCGCATCGCCGAGCATCCGATTAATCGGGTCGATGAACTGCTGCCCTGGAACGTTTCTCTCACCCCCATTGAACACTGCGAAGCGGCTTAATCTATGGTCAACCCTGTTCGTTTGCCAAAACCTGAAGCAGATCTGTTGTTGCTGCGCATTGAGTTGAAATACATAGAACCCACGATTTGGCGTCGCGTGGCGGTACCGGAAAATATCACCCTGAGCAGATTGCACTCCGTGATCCAGATCGTAATGGGCTGGGAAGGTGGGCATCTGCATGAGTTTGAAATTGCCGGTGAAAACTATGGCATACCTGACCCCGACGGATGGGGCCCGCCGGTCAAGCCAGAAGCCCGCAAGACCCTGATCAAAGCCTTGTGCGGGAAGAAGACGTTTCGCTATGTGTATGACTTTGGCGACAGCTGGGATCACCGGATCAAAGTCGAAAAAGTGCTGCCTGCCATTGCCTGTCCGCAGGTGCCGTATTGCGTCGACGGCGCTAATGCCTGCCCTCCAGAGGACGTGGGTGGCGAGCCGGGCTATGCCGAGTTTCTTGAGGCGATGGCAGACCCCGACCACCCGGAGCATGAAGCCATGATGGAATGGTATGGGGAAACCTTTGACCCAACGGCTTTTGACTGGGAACAAGCGAATGAGTGGTTAAAGGAAATCAGGGTCTGAGAGGCAAGGCGGTGTAATTCGGACGGTTACGCGAAGTGGGCATTGGGCAAAGCCCGAAAAGAAGCGCCCTAAGACGCCGCCCCCGCCGGACTCCGCCGAATCGATCACGTTTCGAGTACTGGACAAGTCGCTTGTTCCGCCGGCACCGCCCAAAGCGCCTGGCGCCCCGAAGCCTGAGAAGCTAGCAATACCGGCAAAGCTGACTGATCCGCACCCGCTGGTTAGTAGATGGCTGCAGGCGGTGAAAGATGCCAAGGATGTGGAAGGACGGGTGGAGCTGCGTCGCGTGCGTGTGCTGTACACCCGAATTTCACGCGACATGGTCGATCGCGCCGCATTACTACTGGACACCCTGATCAAAGACACCCAAAGGAAAGGATGTAGCTGGACGGTGGATGACCACAATCGCACCACGGTCATGTTCGATGGGGAAACTGTCTACGTTACGCTGCGAGAGCGTGTGACTAAAGTGGTGAAGCCGCCTCCACCCCCTGAGCCCAAACCCAAGCGTCGACCAACGCGGGAGCCGGTGCTCTGGCTGGGGCCCCGCGAAGTTTACGTGTATAGCTCCACCGGCGAACTGACCCTGATAGCCCAAGAAAAGCCGGATGTAGGCTCACAGACGACGTGGACGGACGGAAAAACCGGCCAGCTTGAGGACAGGCTCCACCTGTTCTGCGCAGGTCTTACCAAGCTTATTGGCCGCATGAGAACTTACCGGGCGCACATGGAGGAGTGGCACCGCCAGCGCGAGGAGGAGGAAAGGATCCGGCGCCAGGCAATCATGGCCGCGGAGCACCAGCGGGGGTTGCAGCTGCGGCTGGTGGAGAACATGGAGAAGTGGGAGAAAGCGACTCGGCTGCGAAGCTTTATCGAGGCCGTCGCGGCTGGCGCCGGCAGCGCCGAGGATGATCGGGATAAAGTCGAGGCTTGGCTGGAAAGTCGTTACGCTCGTAGCATGGATTCACCGTCCATGCCGCAGGGAGGATCGAACGTACCATGCCATCCAATAAGCGGGCGTTCGAATGAATCTGCGTAGTACCTAGCTTCGCTGGGAATCTGGACGACTCCTCCCGCATAGCCGATAAGCATCAAAGTATTTGCCCGGCGCTCGCTCGCTTCCTGGAAGAGATTGCTGCTGGGCAGCAGGTCGAGGTTGGAAGGAGTTGACCACAAGGAGCGGTCATCTAGGATTGAACCCTTCAGCAAAGCGGCGAGTTCGTTGAATCCATGCTCTCGAGAGACCTCAACTGCGGACTTGCCATTGGCGGTGAGCTTGGCAGCCGAACCACCTAGGCGAATGAGCTCCCTGCACGCAGGTTCGTGTCCGAAGTAAGCGGCTTGGTGCAAGAATGTCCATCCTGACGATGGGGCCTGATAGCGGCTGCAAAGCCGGGCGAGCATGGGTTCCTCCATCCATTCCGAAATGACACTGTCCCATTTCCCACTTTTGGCCTGCTCGTAGATTTGCTTTATCAAATGATTCAGAGCGCTCATGCGTTTACGACCTGTGGATGGCTGTGCGCTTGATGCAGAATTTGCAGAGTAGAGAAAAAGACGCAGGCAAGGGGAGTCACCCTAAGACTTTGCGAGGCGATTGAACACTTCTTGGTAGATCTCACCATCAGCTAGTGCGAAGAGCAGCATCTCTACCTCATGAATATGCTTTTCATCTCCCCACAGATCATTGCTCACCTTGCGTACGATGGACAGGTACTGAGGATAAGCATCTTGCTCCGACACAAAATGCTTTTTCCTCATGTTTTTCGGATCACTGCTCTCGCCTGGGAGCAGCCGTTCACCCAGCAGCAGAGTGGCGATGTCCAGCATCTTCAGCCGCGTATTACGACCGTCAGGCATCGGGAAAATAGGGTGCTTGGCACCTGTGAGGTAATTGATGGCATTCAGAGAGTACGCGACGCGAGCATCATAGATACATGCCCAATCTGGGCATACAATTGACGCCCATTTTGACCAACTGCTGATGAGCTTGAAGGAGGGCTTGAAACCCGCCGGCACTGCTGTGGAGCCCTTGTAAGATGAGAAGAGCTCCAGCGTCTCGCTAACTTTTGAGAAGCGCGTAATCCCACCCCATACCTTGATGAAATAGGTAGCAACTCGTCCATGCTCAGCCTCACAACTGGTCGAGCTGACTAGCTCTCGAAGGCCTGTTTTCAGCTCAAGGGTGCGATCGAAAGAGGTTTCGCCTGAGAAAGGAATATCAAACTCAGAGCTCGCCAGAACGTGATCAAACGTCCAATCGTAAAGAGACGGTAGATCATCTTTTCTCTCCCGCAGGAAATCCGCTACAACCTTGTCCATTTTCTGCCCGTCGTTGGAAATGATGCAGATGATAGCAAAAGCGCATCACGACTTGCTTCCCGGACTATCGCTTGTGTGTACACTCGCTCAGGCAAGCGGAGCGCGCAGGCGTGAGGATCGTAGCCCGCAGGGCCAAGACGCATGTGAAGCGGGCGGCTTGGTTCACAAGAGCCGACCCAACGGGCACGCCCGGGAAAGCTAGAACCGTCTACCGTGCAAGCTCGAGCCGACTTACCGGCTTACCGCACCGAGTCAGGACAAACCACTCGAGAGGCTGAGGGCAAGCAAGGCATTGCTCAGCCGCTGCTGCTCGACACCCCCACGAACGTCCTGCCACATTGAAGTGATCAGCCTCACAACAGACTCAAGCTCCTCGGCCATAACCTGAATTTCAATGAGCTTGTTGCTGTTCACCGTCGTCTTGAGAGCTACAGCACGCTCCTCGAGCTCCTAGAGATTTTCGCTCAAGCACTCAGCCTGATCAGTCGACGTAGCAGCACCGTCGCTGTAAACCTTGTCTCCGATAACAAAGTCGCGGCCGTGAAGGTTTTTCTCGAGCTGGAGCACTTTGGATCTCATGAGAGAGGTTGCTTCTTCGTTGGCGGGTTGCAGCGGGGCTTTAGCCTACCAATTACCCATGATTACCCGTTTAACCAAGACATGCTGGCGCTCATGCCCTGTAACGATCGAGCGCCAGCTTACCTTGAGCTGCGATCAGAAGCCTTCCAGGACAATCTTGCCCCGTGCCTTTCCGCTTTCGATCAGTGCATGAGCACGCTTGAGGTTTTCGGCGCAAATCGTACCGAAGTGCTCCCCCATCGTCGTCCTGAGAATTCCGTCTTCAACCAGCTTCGAGACCCTATCGAGCAGGTGGTGTTGCTTGATCATGTCCTCGGTCTTGTACAGCGAGCGTGTGAACATGAGCTCCCAGTGCAGGGACAGCGATTTGCGCTTGAGCGGCATGACATCCAGCTGCGCTGGATCATCGATCAGTGCGAGCTTCCCTTGGGGACGAAGCACTTCGACGAGCTGAGCAAGGTAACTGTCGGTGTGCGTCAAACTGATCACATAATCGACCGGATTCAGCTTCAGTTCCTGCAGCTGAAGAGGGATCGAGACTGTGTGGTCGATGACATGGTGGGCTCCCAGCTCCTTGACCCACGCTTGAGTCTCAGGCCTGGAAGCGGTACCGATGACGGTGAGCTGAGTCAGCTTCCTGGCTAGCTGAACTAGGATCGAACCCACACCACCTGCAGCACCGACTACAAGAAGGCTTTGACCCTCGCCACCATTCTCTTCAACGCCCAAACGATCGAACAGCAATTCCCAGGCAGTGATGGACGTGAGTGGCAGGGCTACGGCACTAGCATTATCCAAACTGCGAGGCTTGTGCCCGACGATGCGCTCGTCCACAACGTGAAGCTCGCTGTAGCTGCCAGTACGATCAATGGCGCCAGCGTAGAACACCTCATCACCAGGCTGGAACAGTGTCACATCCGAGCCAATTTCGCGGACGACTCCAACAGCATCCCACCCTAAGACTTGTGGCTGATCACCGCCGCGGCTGGCGCGAATCTTCGTATCGACCGGGTTGACGGCAATGGCCCGGACTTCGACGAGCAGATCACGGGCACCGGGTTTTGGCTCAGGTATTTCTGAGTCATACAGCGACTGCGCGTCTTGAATAGGTAATCCGGGTTGGGTGTAAACGACAGCCTTCATGGTGCTACCTCTATGAGATTCAAAGTGGGCGTAGGCTATTCGCTTCGATTCACTCGAAAAACAGCCTAAATGCAGTAAGACTTTCTCGCTTGAAATGAAAGTAGCGTGAGGTACTGGAGACCAGACTCAGATGCCCCACAGTCCATCACTTGCCGGCAGGTGGGAAGTCGATATCCGTCATCGCCACGTTGTTGAGGTAGTTGGTCAGCGTCAGCAGGGAAACCTGGGCGATCACATCCACGATTTTCGCATCATCCAACCCTGCTTCCCGTGCCGCTACCAACTGAGCATCGCTGACCTGCCCTCGACTGATTGTCACTGCCCTGGCGAATGCAGCAACGCCATCGAGCGTGCCTGCCCGTGCAGCCAGCAGCGCATCGCCATCCAGTCCTGCTTTGGCCCCGAAAAAGCTGTGCGCAGCGATGCAGTAGTCACATCCATTCACTTCAGATGCAGCCAGCGCCGCCACTTCACGCTCGGCGGGGCTGAGGTTGTTCTTGTTCAGCGCTTGGGACAACGCGAGGTATCCGCCCAACGCTGCAGGCGAGTGGGCGAGGGTGGCGAAAGCATTCGGGATGAAGCCCAAGCCTTTTTCTACCCCTTGCAACGCCGTTTGGGCGGCCGCAGGCGCCTGATCCAAAGTGAGAGCATTGATACGCGTCATGAGTCGACTCCTTGAAAAATATTCGTACCGGTGTCAGGTCAGGCAACCGGGATCGGGTTCTCGACCACGGACTGATTGAACAGGTTGATCAGTTCATGCTCGTTAGCCCCTTGGTTCGCACGCAGCGGCAGGACGCGGTCTACCAAAACTTCGGTGGTAGCGGTTTCAAGCTTGGCCAGCGTTTCCTGCATGAAGTCATCCAGCGACATTGCACGGTCGTCACCGCTTTTGTGGATCAGATCGGTATCGACCCAGGGCGGGGCGATCTCCAAGACCTTGACGCTCGTGTCACGCAGGGTGAAGCGCTGCGAAAGGGAGTAGGAGTGGATGGCTGCCTTGGTAGCCGAATACAGTGCGGTGGCTGCCAGTGGCAGGTAGGCCAGTACCGAGCTGTTGTTGATGATGTATGCATCCGGCTGGCGCTTGAGATGCTCAACAAAGGCGGCACTGACACGCACCGGGCCGAGTAAGTTAGTTTCCAGCAGACTTACAGCCTGGGCATCGTCGTAATCACCGGATGCGGGGTTGTCGAACGGCATGATGCCGGCGTTGTTGATGATCACATTCAGCGAAGGGTGGCGTTGGATAACCTTCTGGGCCACCTGTGCAATTTGCTGGGAGTCGTTGATATCCAGTCTTACCGTGTCGATGCCAGGGTTCGCATGAGCGATCTCGTCCAGCAGTGCCTGCCGGCGGCCTGCAACGATCACCTTGTTGCCACGCTGGTGAAAGGCTTCGGCAAGGGCGCGGCCAATGCCTGAGGTACCACCGGTGATAAAAATGGTGTTGGCGGTCAGTTTCATGATTGGTTTCCTTCGCGGATAGTCAGTTGGCGCTGTAACGCGGGGCGAGCTGGCTCTTGGAAAGCTGGCCGAACAGAGCTTGTCGGCTGGCTTCGTAACGCTCGAAAGCCTGCAGGTCATGCAGCGACGGCAGGGAGATCAGTACGTCCTTGTCGAAGTCCTGCAAGGCGCCAGTCACCAGATCCTGGGCCGACATCACAATGCCGGGATCAAGGTTCTTGAGGGGTAGGCCGCCGATCTCCCAGAGGTCGGTTGCAGTGGCGCCAGGCAGTACCGCCTGGATCTTGATGCCCTTGTCCGCAAGTTCTTTGTGCAGGGATTGGGTAAAGGCGGTGACATACGCCTTGCTGGCGCCGTAAACGCCATTGAGCATCTCTGGCGCGAGGCTCACGACGGACGAAATGTTGATGACGGCGCCATGCTGGCGAGCAACGAACCCTGGGATGGCAGCGTAAGTAAGGCGGGTGAGGGCGGTGACGTTGAGATTGATCATCTCAGCCATGCGCTCCACATTACTATCCAGCAAGCTGGTATGAGTACCAACACCTGCGTTGTTGACCAGCATTGTGATGCTGGCGTCTTCCTGCAGCTTGCGCTCCACCTGGCGCAGGCCCTCGGCATTAGCCAAGTCAGCTGCGAACACCTCCACAGCCTGTTGGGTCTCGGTAGTGAGCCGACCAGCTAACGCGTTAAGCCGCTCACGGTTCCGTGCGACCAGCACCAGGTCGTAGCCGCGACGTGCAAGCTGCTCTGCATAGATCGAACCGATCCCGGTGGAAGCGCCTGTGATGAGCGCGGTGCCTTTGAATTCCTGCGTCATGGTCATGCTCCAGCGATTGGGTGTGGAGTCATGATGGCGGAGCGTGCTTTCGTCTAAAACGACGCATATGCTACGTTTTCAGGACATCGCATAATGGAGCTCAACCATGCACCGGGTCGGCTACCTCATCACTGAAGGTTTCCAGGTCATGTCACTGGCGACTCAGGCTGTATTCGAGTTCGCGAACATTGTTGCCGGCGAGACGGCTTACAAGATCCAGAACTTTTCCATTGAGGGCGGCACCGTCCGTTCGTCTCTCGGGATGTACATGGATACGCTTCCCCTGGGTGCGCCAGGCTTGGCCGACACCTGGATGATTACGGGGACATTGACGCCTCTGACACCGCCAAGTGAAGAGGTGCTGGCGAGCGTGCGCAGCTTTGTCGACGGTGCGCGGCGCACGGCAGGCCTATGCACGGGCTGTTTCGTGCTGGCCCAGGCAGGTGTTCTCGATAACAGGAGGGCAACGACCCATTGGGCCTATGCGAACAAGCTTCGCGAGTTGCACCCCAAAATCGAAGTCGAGGAAGACCGGATTTTCATCGTGGATGGGCCGATATGGACGTCTGCAGGTATGACTGCCGCCCTGGACATGGCGCTGGCCATGGTGGAGAAGGATTTGGGCACCGAGATGGCGCGGTCAGTGGCGCGTAAGCTGGTCATGCATCAGCGCCGCTCCGGTGGACAATCACAGCACTCCGAGTTGCTGTCGCTTTCGCCGAAGTCTGATCGTATCCAGATGGCTCTGGATTACGCCCGCAAGCACCTTACTCGTGCACTCAGCGTGGAGGAGCTTGCTGAGGTCGTTCATTTGAGCCCCAGGCAGTTCACCCGCGTATTCACCGCCGAGACGGGGCAATCACCGGCCAAGGCCGTGGAAAGCCTGCGCCTTGAGGCTGCCCGATTGATGATTGAGCAGAGTCGGCACAGCCTAGATGTGGTAGCTCGGGAGACAGGCTTCAGGGATCGCCGACACCTGCGAGAGGTGTTTATCCGCGGATTTGGTGTGCCGCCTCAGGCCGTGCGAAGGGATGCACGGCGGGTCGTATCCGCCTGACTGTGACGTTCCAGCTGCTTTCTAGGCAATCACTCGGCCTAACAACTGAGTCAGCGCACGGTAGTCGGGACAAAGGTAGAAATTCGCATCACCGACAAACCTGGAAAAGTCAGTATCGCCATAGCCCGCCACATGGCAGCCCGCGAGCAGCCCTGCCTCAACACCAGACAAGCTGTCTTCTACCACCAGGCAGTTGTCGGGTGCTAATCCCAAACGCTCCGCCGCATGAAGCACAATTTTAGGGTCGGGCTTCCAGGCTTGCACCTCATATGCGCTGATGATGGCCTTCTCGAAGGCAGGATAAAGGCCAACAGCTTTGAGACAGGTTTCGATCTTGATGCGAGGCCCATTGGAAGCCACACATGCAGGAATATTGAGCGCCTCTACAAACTCGATTGCGCCCGGCATTGGATCCAAGCCCCCTTCAAAGAGAGGGATGCTCCGCGTGCGAAATCCAGCCGTGAGAGCCTCGGAAGAAAGCATAGGGTAGAGGTCACGCAGACCATCTACGAAGCACTGGAATTGGACACCCCGAAACCGGATGAGTACCTCGACAGGTGACATCTAAACATCCCGCTCTCCCAACAACTGACTCAACAGCTGCGCTGCTAGGCGTTCGCTGTCTACCAAGGTGCCGTCACAGTCGAAAATGATGCCCTGAATCTTCATAGGACTCCCATAGCTCCTTTGGCAGTGGGTTAGACGTGCGCCGGCCCGACATGTGCTCCTATCTTAGAAACCACGAATCATCACCAAAGCCACCGCAAGTACCCTGTAGATAGGTTCTTACCTCTTATGTCAATCGCTGGTCATCTGTCTCAAGCGATGTTGCTCTCGCTGTAGCTAGGCATTCCTTGAGTTTTTCTATGCTCATGACCTCGGCACCACGATGAACCACCGCATGGCAATTCGGGCACAGGGGGATGAGGTCGGTTATGGGGTTGAGCTCATATTCGGAACCGATCGAACTCAGCGGAATGATGTGATGAACGTGGATGAGCCCTTTGGCGACCTCACCGTAGACCGAACCGAAGTCAAATTTACACGCCGCTATTGCTTCGAGTGAACTGGGCAAGAGAGCTAGAACTTTGGTTTGTACCGATGACAGTGGCACGCGGGTAATCAGTCCACCGAGCGAAGCTCATCAGCACCCCAATCTCCAGAGCCTTATCGGACTGTAGGCCATCCTCAAGTGCAAATTTTAATAGCCAGTCCATCTGGTGGTTTGTGAAAGTCGGTAGTCCATGATTTTTAGGCAATTTTGGAGGTGTATGCATTCTTCTACTGACGGGATTCGGCCGAGCACTCATTGTCATTGAATGATAAAAATCGAAGAACTCCCTTGCGCAGTTGATTTTGCGATGATGAGACGTGGCTACGATTTTTCCAGCGTCTCCCGTAGCACACGCTGAACGCTTAAATGGGCGCCACTCTTGATTAATTGGCCAATCGTAAAACGGAGTATGAGGTGCCTCAGCATATTTGTGATGTGGTGCAGAGCTCGTCCAGGACTCGGGTGGTTGAGCGCAAAAAATCGAGTATGAGTCCACATGGCGCTCATCCCAGTCCAACAGTGAAATCCTTTGAGAGAAGCTCCAGAGCAGCATTACTTCCAGCGATCGTGTCATAACCGAGTAAATTTGTTCGTCCATATGAACAAATCCACGCCAGGTAAGGTATTCATTGCAGTACCAGGCGCTCATAAACGGTTGCGCACACGGATCGATGGCTTCCATACGAGCATTCACATTCCGGTTTGCAGGAAAGGCCTGTGCGCTGTTAGGAAACCAATGCTTGTAGGGAGGAAAAATCGGAAACAGGATGAATGGGTGTTCCATAGCCGCCACCCTTAGATAAAATCAAGAAGCGGAGAATCACATTGACGTTGTAAGGCTAGTCAGATTGTAAGAGTCGTCAAATCTGCTGAATGCTGCACCAGTAAGTCGGTCATTGGTGAACACCTTGCTGAGACTCCTTGCAGATCCTGGCGCTAACCGATTGATTTGATGACGGTCGGTGATTCGTGAACGGAGAGGTCGGCGAATCGTGAAAGGTTGCAGAGCGGGCGTATCCAACTAATAAATCATTTAACATAATATGCATTATGCGCAGATTCGTATATTCCACACGGGCCACACCTGAAGTACATTTCAAATCCGCTGACGTCGCCCAAGCCATTTCAAATGAGTATGTCGAAGAAACTCTGACCCTAGATCTGGAAGTAATTCGACTCAAGTGCCTTTTAGCTGCCTTGAGCACACCATTTTGCTAGTGAAACCGCCATATCAGTCCCTAGTCGAAGCTGATGACTTCGTCCACTGACGCGAAGTCATCGAAATCGCTTCCTGCGCTGACTTCCTTTCTTTTGAACGTTCTAAACCTGAGCGTCGGTATCGCATCAACTGTTGACGAAGGCTCAAGGGCGACCGTCAAGCGTAACCAGGTTGCGGCGCCCGCAGCATCAGCCCTTGATTATCTACTCTTAAATGAAACCACGATCATGGGTTTCAAGGGGGAAAATCAGACCAGAGGCCCAGCCAGCTGCATGGAAGTAAGACAGAGGTTCCCACATCAATGTAATAATTCCATACCTTGCGTAGCAGCTTTAACTACTTGCCGACAGATCACAGCAACAGCTGGAACTAAAGGTGCTGCTGCGCGCGGTATTGCCAGCGGCCGCTGGCGCAGTTTTGCAGACTCTCGCGTTTTGGCGGAAAGTGCTCACCAATCTCCGAGAAACGATAATCAAATCAATGGCCTCTCAAGGTGGGCGGCGCTCCAAGTCCAATACTTGCAAGGCGTAGCTGTCAGAGCGACAGTTTGATTGCTTGAAACTGCCCAGACTTTGTGGGTGAATGATGTATTTAGATATCGCCAGCTCTAGACATTAGGTTCTAGGATTTACGCATATAGAAGGTGAGTTTGAGGTGGCCAAACTCCCCTTTTTGAGCTCAGTGATCTATATAACTCAACTAAATATTCATTTAGTTGAGTTGGCCGCCCCTTGTTCCAACTGCTGCTCGTCTGCTGTCTCAAAATAGTTCGGCTCTAACATCATGATTATTTCTCGAGGCGAGAAGTCATGACGGGTTGCCAAAGTATCCAGCTCAGCCAGGAACCTTAATGTTTCTACTACTCCTGGAGTCTCGAGCACCGCAGAAGCTGAGTCATATTCGGACTCTATCCTTCTCTCAAGCTTAAGGAGTTGGGCCAAAATCAAGGATTTGGACTCGTTCGGCTTCACTGGCGAAGCGTCAGTGACACCGTTCTTGCTCATGCCTTGCACGTGTTTCATGGCCTTCGCCCCTTGCGTTCGGCTTCTAGCTGTCTGAGGCCTAGGATGTGCTTTAGCTTGTAGGTGGTTTCGCATCCGAACAGTCGTCTATCAAGATCTCCTCGGGTCACAAGTAGATCAATCACCTCCCCTGGCTCGAGCTTGAATTTTTTCATCAGTCTGAAGAGCTTGCCAGTAAACTCCAACTCGCGATCAGACTGCTCTGCTTGCCGCAGGCAGCTTATTTCCTTCTCAAGCTCGCTGATGCGTTCTTGAGCAAGTCGGATGGCTTCTGAGCGATGAGGGGCGTTCATGAGCGAGGCTCCACATACCGTTAAGATCCAATTTTAGCTGAGTGCGCTTGACCGTCTGTCAGGCCAAAAAACGTATCTTGCTAAAAACGCAAAGGTTCCAACGCCTACATGAATCAGATTCAAGTCGCCTGGCATGCGCGTCAGGGGCTACCTCAATATTTAGCATAAATTGACAGTGGTTACCTCCGCCGTTTCTCTCAGGGCTCTCCAGGCGGGTCAATTTATGAGAAAGGTTGCCCGTTAGGCCGGATGCCGCAGCCAGGCCCAGCGATCGCCTCGCCCCTCGATCTTCGCTAGGCTTGCATCCCTACGATTTGACCTCAACCAATGGCATCCAATCAGGCTCAGTCAGTTCCCTGAAAATGCCGATGTGACAGATGGCTCGAGGATGTCGCGTCCTTGAGCCGTTCATTCATCCGCGTCTTAGATGTAGAGCTAGCTATGGGATCTGGTGAGCAGTAGAGAAATACCAGAGCCTTTCTTTGTCGACTTTGCGTAAGTCGCCAATAACAACACCAAGTTCCGGGGTTTAGCCCATTGGGTGGTTGTCCTGAGTGACGCCAGACGAGCTCTGCGCCTTTCATATTTAACAGGCAAAAAAAGGAAGGCGTGTGCCCTCCTCTTTACCAAGGTTGTGAGCCTTCAGCTCTTTTTGAAGAGCTGCTCGATCTCTTCAGTCGACACTATTTCCATATCTGCAATAGGTTCCAGGGCGCGTAGGCTTGTCTGCTTTGTGAGCATTGACTTCGAGATCTTGTGAAAAATAGCTTCCATTCTTCCGCCCATTTGATTAGGGCGATTGGAGCGGTGAATGATCTCAATCCCCCTTCTAGGGCCATTTGCTAGCCGTGCAGACGTAAAGTCGCGATCCACATCAAGCTGGAAGATGTGGTAACCGTTGGTTCCATTTCCTCCATCATTATCACCATGCACAGCAGAATCGAGCGCATCGGTTAAAGCGTCGACCTCTACAGCTTCTGGAGTGTCAGCAAATGAAACGGCGCTTCCAAGGACGGCACCAGAGGTGCTATGAACAACAATAGCTACCCAAGGGCGCCCAACTGAACCGTCATCTCTTCGAACCAGCTGATCCACTTGCATGCTGTCAAGAACCGCAGTGATGTCCTCGACCGGGTTGACTCCCTTCAAGACCAATCCAGAGCGGCCCGCTTTCGCATGAGTGAGCAGTACATTGATTTCCTGAAGCTCAGCATCAGGTGCATTGCTCTGCAATGAGACTTCGGCATGCACCTGCCATGAACGACGCGCTTCCCAGATTGGCTCATGAAATGAAAAACGTTGGTCAGGGCTCAGCTCGTACCTTGAGCTCCAATCTGGCCCAAGGTGAAATCCCTTTTGCGGGTTGTTTGTCAACGCTGCGATTACTGCGTTCATTCCATGACGCTCAAGGTACGCGTCCACGCTTGGGAGAACCTGAGCTGGCAGGCATTCCTCCAGCGTCGCTATGCACTTGAGCAACACCTCGCCAGGAAGCTCGAACAGCTCAGCAGCACGGAATTCGCCAAGCTCCTGGTCGAGAACGATGAACTCCGCATCGGACAGATGATACTCAAGCTCTTGGTCACCCTCTTCATGCTTAAGTGCACGATAGGTGTGGTAGCCAAGGAGCGCAGCCAGGACTTCCTGGAGTTTCGCGTGCCCCACTTCAATGCCTGCAGCGAGGAGTTCCGCTTTAGCATGTCGAGCAACATGGGTGAGTATGTTGGCCATCTCATGATCCTCAATCGCTGTCTTTGCTGCTGGTCGCTTTATCTGTCGCAAGACAGCTGAGTCATAAGATGCTGGAAGGAAGTGATGGGTGAAGAACCTGTTTGAGTCGACCAGAGCTGAGGTGAGGCAACCTCCTCTTAATCTAGGTGAGGCGACAATATCTCATTAGATTGATTCGACGAATGGCGATGCTCGGCCGCCTTCTTTCGAGCTCATTCAGAATGTTCCGCTCCTAGCATGAGCGCCTCCCCGGCGTAAATCTCCACCCTCCAGCTTGAGATTTCAGCCGTTCTCTGCGAGCCCGAAGGCGCGATAGACACGAAATATCCTGCAGCTAGGTAGCATGCTTTGCTCTACTTTCGACTGCTTCCCAAATACCCTATGCTGCCCTTTTGATTTCGCGCATGGGGCTTCTGCGCTCCTGAAAGGAGCAAATATGGGCAAGCAGCTCGCAGCATTAGCCTCGCATGTTGGGTCTCCAGTCGAACCTGCTCATGGAGCTGAGATCCTGACCTACAAGCAGGCCGGCTTCATCAAGCAGCATCACGTGGTATGCGATCACTTCCTCTCCGTGGCCTTCACTAGAAAGGTTTATCCAAGAGCGTGGTGATTTTTCGCTCGCCTCGACTGCTAGCAAAATTTCTCGAACCAATTCTTTGTTCAATCTCATCGCGTTCTCTCTGAGTGCGGTAAGGCCTGCACCCTGGGCCGATGGGAGTAAGCCGTCCCACCAGGAGATTCGGATAGCATGATTCTCACAGGCCAGCGAAAGCCGCAGTAGCATATCCTCAAGCTTTGCACCCCTGTTAAACCCTTCCTGCATGGACTCGCGCACCCACTGACAGATTGGTCGCTCCACTCATGCCAGGCGAGCACATACGCCCAACCGTCCTGTGTGGGGGCGGTAAAGAATCTTGGGAAACCGTCTAGAGGGAATTTGAATAGCGTGGACTTGCCCCGCGCGGATAGACTCATACTCACGTCGGCCCCCTACGCCGTTGCTGGGGGCTTAGACAGCTTCATCAAACGCGGAAAAGTCTTCAAGGAAGAAAATAGATGGTGCAGTTCAACGATTGGTGCGATTCCGCTGATGAGCCTGTTGGAAACCACTTTCGCAGAGTGCTGACGGGTCAGATAGCCAACCGTCAGACCGGGGTTGAAGCGACCGCCTCTGTCATCCCAGGACATTACGCCTCAGAAGAACGCATAGCACGTGCACTTGCGCGGCTTGGTAAGCCGGTTGCAGCAGAGTTAATTGAAGGGAAGCTTCCGACGTCCAAGCAGATTCGATCAGGTGACCTCGGTGAAATCTATGCAACGGAGTGGATTGATACGCAGAGCGGCGGCTTTCGGTCGTTGATCAAGAGACTTCGCTGGAAAGACCACCGGAACATGGCGATGCGAGGTGATGACGTCATTGGCATGCTGGAGGATCCTGCTACACACCGGCTGGTCTTTATCAAGGCAGAAGCAAAGAGCCGCGCCAAGCTCACAAACCAAGTGCTGACCGAGGCTCGCGAAGGTCTTGATAAGGACGGTGGTTTGCCTTCTGCTCACGCGCTCGCGTTCATCGCCGAGCGTTTGCTGGAGTTAGGCAATGAACCGTTGGCGGATGCTATCGATGATGCTCAGCTTATCGACGGTATACAGCCTAAGGACGTTCGGCATCTGCTCTTTACTTTTTCAGGCAATGCGCCTGAGGCGCTTCTGACCGCTGCTTTAAAACGCTATCCGGGAGCTATTAAGCAATGGGCTGTAGGCTTGCATGTGGATGAGCACCCCCTATTCGTTGCGGCTGTCTATGACCGGGTGATCGCCAATGCCAACAACATCTGAAGCAATTGTCGCGACCATTGCCGAAGCGGCAACCCCAGGTTTCCGCGGCCGTCTCATCGCACGAGGCCAAGCAAGAGCAATTATCTGGCGCGACGGTGTGCTCCCCCCTGATGCCCCTGAATTCGCGCCCCAGCTTAGCTATGACCTGCACTCTTACGGCTACTCCCTACTCGGCCTGGGGTTAAGGTTGCGAGATCTTCAGGGCGACTCAGCGCAAGCTCGCACGGCTTTCGAACATGCGGCGACAGCTCTTGAGGCAGTGATCTCCAAGGGCAATCCCGAGGAAATAGATCGAGACTTTCACTTCATCATGACAGCTGCGAGCTACCACCTGGCGCACCTCTCCGCTAGGGCCTACTCGTTGCTCCAGGTTGTAGTAGCCGAGAATAACTTCAGCTTAATAGAGCGTGCACTCGCTTTGCTTATGCGACGCAACCTCCACGAGCTTCGCGCGATGGTCTTCGACTATCGTGCATCTGGGCAGGGTAGCGACGCTGCCATCGCTGCGGAGGTTCAGGGAACCCTCGACAGGTTGGAGGCTGCAGGAGAACCCTCGAAGGACAGCGACGACTTCCTTTTCGAAAGTCTCAACACTGCATTGACCGATACGTTCATGGCGGGAATGGCGCTTTTCATATCCGCGCTTGAACGGGGTGAAGAAGTACTGCTTACGCAAGCGAAGGATCGGCTTGGAACTGGCCTCGCCATTTCCAGTGAAATGAACATGCTTCCCCAGTGGTGGGCGTACCGAATTGCGATTCATTTGATCACAGACCTGTGGTCTAACACTTTCCACGTTAATGTACCGCCTCAACCCACCGGAGGAGAGGCAGCCGACTGGCCACAGCTCCGTGAGCTGTTCATTGCCCTACTGCACCAGCGCCCTCGTGCTGAGCTTGATCTTTGGCCCTCACAAATCGATGCTGCCCACCGAGCATCTGATCAGACTGACGATCTCGTGGTTTCGCTCCCGACCAGCGCGGGGAAAACCCGAATCGCAGAGCTTTGCATCCTTCGGTGCTTGGCTGCTGGAAAGCGTGTCGCGTTTATCACACCATTGCGGGCCCTTTCCGCTCAGACTGAGGTTACTCTGCAGAGAAGCTTTGGGCCTCTTGGTAAAACGATCTCTGCGCTTTACGGCAGCATTGGCGTCAGCGGCATTGATGAGGACTCAATCAGAGGCCGAAACATCATCGTCGCAACACCAGAAAAAATAGACTTTGCCCTGCGCAATGACCCAGACCTCCTGAACGACGTCGGCCTGCTGGTTTTCGATGAAGGCCATATGATAGGTCTCAACGAACGTGAAGTACGCTACGAAGTGCAAATCCAACGCTTGCTGCGTCGTGCAGACGCTGATCAACGCCGAATTGTGTGTCTATCGGCAATCCTTCCAGATGGCGATCAGTTGGAAGACTTCTCTAACTGGCTGCGCAAAGATCACCCAGGCGATCTGATCAAAAACGATTGGCGCCCTACCCGGCTTCGGTTCGGTGAAGTGACTTGGAATGCCACCAACTCCACCGCCCGTCTCAGTCTGCGCGTTGGTGATGAGCGCCCTTGGGTGCAACGTTATCTAGAGGGGAGCGTTCCCCCAGTCTGGGTGCGGCCAAAACGCCGCCGGACGAAGATTTTCCCTAATGATCAACGCGAACTCTGCCTCGCTACAGCCTGGCGCCTTATTGATGATGGGCAAACCGTACTCATCTTCTGCCCACAACGAAGCAGTGTCGAACCTTATGCGGATGTGATTATTGATCTCTACGAGCGCGAAGCGCTCCGATCTCTCCTTGAGGTTGATCCCGCCACGCTGAGGACTGCCATCGCACTTGGCGAAGAATGGCTCGGAGCGGAGAGCTCGATCCTGAAATGCCTGCGCCTGGGTGTTGCGCTGCATCACGGGGCGTTGCCTACGGCGTATCGCAAGGAGGTTGAGCGCTTGCTTCGCGAGGGTGTCCTCAGGGTCACAATATCCTCACCTACCCTGGCGCAAGGCTTAAATTTGTCTGCCACCGCAGTGGTGATGCATTCGTTGCACCGATCGGGCGAGCGAATTGATATTTCAGAATTCAAGAATGTTATTGGTCGGGCAGGACGAGCTTACGTCGATGTCGAAGGTATGGTGCTTTTCCCCATCTTCGACAAGGCAGGACAGCGACGGAAAAATTGGGAAGCATTGATCAGTGACCTAGGCGCCCGCAACATGGAAAGCGGATTAGTCCAGCTTGTTGTCACGCTGCTAGTGCGCATGTCGAGAAAAATTGGGGGCGACATTGACGCGTTAGTCGAGTACGTCGCCAACAATGCGATGGCGTGGAGCTTCCCTGAGCTTAACTCAGAGAAGCCTGAGGAGAGTCAGGTTGCTCGGGCCGACTGGGAACGACATGTGGCCACTCTCGACACGGCCGTCCTGAGTTTGATTGGCGGAAGTGACGTTGACGACAGCAACATTGAGTCTGCACTTGACGATATCCTTCAATCCTCGCTATGGCATCGCCGATTACTTCGTTGTGATGAAAACACTCAGAACGCGTTGAAAGCAGGCCTGAGGTCACGTGCCACTCTGATTTGGAGCCAAACTAGCTCCGTCCAGCGTCGAGGCTACTTTCTGGCAGGTATCGGGCTGGCCACAGGCAAGACTCTTGACGCGTTGGCAGAGGAGCTCAATCTATTGCTGGTGACGGCGAACGCGGGAATAATCCAGGATGATGAAAGCGTTGCAATCGAGGCTCTTACTGCTATTGCTCAACACGTGTTTTCCTTCTATCCCTTCATGCCCGACGCACTACCTGCAAACTGGCAGGACATTCTGAAGCGATGGCTGCAAGGTCGAGCAATAACCAGCCATTCTGCTGATGAAGCCTCAGAAACCCTGAGATTTATAGAGAACGGCCTTGTCTATCGCCTGCCTTGGGCAATGGAAGCAATCCGAGTCCGGGCAGAAGCTAACGATGATACGGTCGTTGAACTATCCCTCGATAATTTTGAGCTTGGCTTGGCCGTCGCAGCGGTTGAAACTGGAACGCTGAACCGGGCAGCGGCACTATTAATTCAAGCGGGCTTCAGCTCAAGGATGGCTGCCATCAAGGCCGTCACTGATACCGGAGCCACATTCGATACAAGTGATGGGCTCCGGCGCTGGCTTCTTTCAGAAGAGGTGACACAGCTAAACGTTTCGCCCAATTGGCCGACCGCCGAAACGAGGAACATCTGGCTCGATTTCATGGGCAGTTTCGAGCCGCGTGAGAGTCACATGTGGGCCAAACGTTCTTATTGGGGAAAGGTCAACTGGCTGGACGCCTCACCACCTCCAAGTACCCCGCTTCAGCTGTACGAACATGCAGGAAAAGCGCAAGTGTTAGCGGTTGACGGCGCACTCCTAGGAACTCTGCAGAATTCGATGAATCCCGCCCGGAAGGGATTGCTGCGCGTCAACGTTGGCCAAGACACGAGCACGATCGACATCATTTATCTGGGCCCACAGGACTTGACTGGCGTATAGGTAGTTTGGGATTTGCCCCATAGCTCGCTGCGCATGACCTGCCGCTCCTGTCCAAGAATGCCGAGTGCGCAGTGCTAACTTGGCATACTCCAAATGGGCGAACTGGCAGCTCAATCAGGATCCAAAATGGCCATCTGCCACTGGTCACGGTAATATGCATGAGCCGCCGCGCAGTAGCCTCGGATTCACCATCCCCCGAACGTCCTCATGGCAACAATAATGAGGTGTGCTTCGGGCACCCGCTAGGTTAGCCATGCAGTCAACAATCGATTTTGAAGCCCGAAAGCTCTTCGAAGCCATCAAGTACCAGATCCACGTCGCCATCGAGTACTGTCACAAGCTCGAAGATGATCAATCCCTCTGGATCGAAGTATTTGGCGATGTTGCCGTCGATCGGGAGGGCGCTGTAGAGGTCAAGATGTGGGAAGACGACCTCTCCGACGGGCATACCAATTTCTGGAATACTCTGCATAACTGGCTCAAGCCGGCGTTCGATCATGAGCGGTTTGAGGAGCTAGTCCTACTTACGACGCAAAGCTTCGGCAGTCGATCAACGCTTAGTCGATGGAACGAGAGCGACCCTTCCCAACGCCTAGGTCTGCTCACCTCCATCAATGCGGCGATAGGCAAGCGCAAGCCACGTAAGCAGGAGTCGGAGCTGCCCTCTGATGGTACTAGTCCCAAGCAAGGTAAGCTCACTTCGCAACGCAAAGCTGTCTTAAGCACGGAGATGCGGGAGTCACTCCTCGCCGTTATCCCCAAGATTCGGATTCTGCCAGAGCAGCAAAACCTGGCCGCCCTTATCGCCGCGTACAAAAAAGAGAAACTGGGTGGCATCAACCCGAACCGGAAAGATGATTACGTCAATGACCTGTTCGGCTTCATGATGGACGCCAGCCGTATCGCCCAGGGCTGGGAAATCAAGGGGCGCGAGTTCAACGCCAAGCTCCAAGAGCTTACCAAGCGGCACATGGTGGGCCCGGTGACCTTCCCCGCTATCAACACCGAGCTAATTAGCCGTCAGGCCGCTGAGCCTCACATGCGAAGCCGGCGGTTTGCCCGCAAGCTGATCGAGATCGGAGCGGAGAAACATTTATCACGCGCCACCCTGAACTTGCTTGAGGCGCACGAGCACGTCTCAGGGATGATCCGGGACTGCTCTGTTAGCCCAGAAGATATTTCACGTTACCAAGATAATCATCACGAGGCCGCTTTTTGGGCGAGAGATTCGGCCATGGAAAAACTTGACACACATTCAGACAGGTCGACCAAGCTGGCGGCTTCTCGCCTTTTCTTCTCGGAGAGCTGCGCCGCCCCAGTTACTCCCCTGTGTAGTTTCCAGGACACTCCTCAAACCTTCCGAAACGGCATCTATCACTTGCTGGCGGATGAGGAGCCTGGCACCCGAAATGAAGAATTTCATTGGAGGCTATGGGACGAATGAATGCACGCCCATTCGACCATCTTTACACGCTGCAGCGATCGCCCCTCGCGCTGGCGCCCGCAATCTACCAGTTTTACAAACACAGAGAGACCACGGAACAGGATGTGCTGCTGAGCTACCTCGTTCTCCCGCTGGTGCTGTATCCACCTACTCAAGATTTTCTCCACAAGGCCAAGAGCACCAGCTCGCTGCGAACCATGTGCGAAAAGCGCGAGAGGTTGGCCGGGCTGGTCGAGAGAGTCCAGCAAATGAAGTCACTGACTAACGACTGCCTACTGATCCTGTCCGCCGAGGGATGCATCGGCTTCGACCAGCGGTTGGGAGTGACCTTACATGATGAGAACAGAGCAGAGAATGCCAATCCAAGGATCATGAAGGCGGCTGAACGCCTGGCTACCATCTTTGGGACAGAGCATATCGTTACCATTTACAGGATGTTAGGGCTCAAATCACTATGAATTGTTTTCTGCGTTACATCGGCGTGGTGGATACTGACAACCAGCTGCATCACGTTCCGTTTGAGCGTGGGCTGAACATCATCACTGGCGCATCCTCCACGGGTAAAAGCGCGATCTTGGAAATTTTCGATTTTTGCCTTGGTGCGAGCGAAAACACCATACCCGTGGGACGCATCACCGAACGGGCGAAGATCTACCTCATCGCGCTTGAGTTCCCGAGCCATCTACTGGTGGCGGCCCGAACCAGTTCGGATGGTGGCTGCTACCTCACGGAATGGCCAGGTACTCATCAAGCTTTGCTCGAAGCGTTACAGGAAGCCCCAGAACGGTTCACCGAGGAGCGCCATCAGTATCCTGAGGCACGCTTCAAGAAAGAGCTCGGCCGATATTTCAACATTACCCTCAAGAACGTGGATGAGGAGGCCTGGAGGCTGAATGTTCCCGGGGCGAAATCGCCCACGCCTTCAATTCGCACATTTGCAAGCTTCATGCTCCAACACCAAAATTTGGTGGCCAACAAGCATGCCGTCTTTTATCGGTTCGATGAGAAGGAAAAGCGTGAGCAAGCCATCGCGCATTTCAAAATCCTGATGGGGCTCGTGCATGAAGACTATTTTGACAAAGTCAAAGAGCTGAATATCGCCGAGGATGCGCTCAAGAAAATCCAGAATCAGATTCCTCGTGAAGCGAAGAAAAAGACAGAGGTTGTCGAACATTACCAGCACCTCCTTGATACCTACGAAGCCCTGGCCGGTCATCCGCTCACCAACGCCACAGCAGATGAGCTCTACGCCAAACCCCAGAAGTATCTAGAAGAAATTTCCCAGCGCGCGGTGCGAATCAATTTCCAGTCGGACTCGATTGAGGCAAAACGCCAGGCGCACGAGGATGCCGCTGCCGTGATCTTGCCGAAGAAAAGGGCAGCTACTCGACAACTTGCTCAGGTGCGTGAATCGATAATATCTGCGAAGAGTTTGACCAAGGCTATGCGGGCGGACGGGACGCCGAAATCGATTCAGATCTCACATACCCACTGCCCGATGTGTGACTCTCACACCGATCTACCCGCTGTAGCGGCAGGTAAGCTCTTTGACGCCATTACCTGGCTTAATGGCGAGCTAAACCTCTCAAGCTATGCCGTAGAGAGCTACGCCGACGAAGAGCGCGCCCTCATCAAAGAGATCGGTAAATTCAACGACCAGCTCGCTAAAATCCAGGCCGCCATCGACCCCCTCGACGCCGAACTTGAAAAGCTCACGACGACCAAGAACCCCAATGAACAGGCGATCTCGGTCAAGGTGGAGCTGGAGATCGGACTGAGGAATCAAAAGCTGAAATCGGGCATTTCGCTCAGCGAGCAAGAGCTCAAGCTCAGGGCAGACGTGAAAGAGCTCAAACGGTTGATCAAGGCCTACGACGTAGAGACCAAGGTAGCCGCCCTTTCTGAGAAAATTGATGCAGCGCTTGCTCGATACGGTGACAGGTTCAATTTCGAAGAAACCTACACACCCTGCAAGCTTAAATTTGACCTCACCACATTTGAGCTTTGGTACCAGCAAAGCGATGAGAAGCGGGTTTACCTGCGCTCCATGGGCAGTGGCGCGAATTGGCTTTACTCCCATCTGGCGCTCTTCATGGCGTTGCACTATCAATTTGCGCGACACGACGACCAAGACTGCCGGATCCCGCCAATTCTTTTCCTCGACCAACCTACCCAGGTGTACTTCCCGGCGCTGGATAAGCACAAAGCATTCGAGGCTACGAAAGCCTCCGAGGCAGCAAACAGATCCGACAAAAAAGATGCAGATCTGGTGGCAGTGAACAACATGTTCAGTCAGCTGGCGGCGTTCTGTGTGGAAACAGAGAAAGAAACAGGCTTGATGCCCCAGGTCATCGTCTCAGACCACGCAGATAATTTGGATCTCGAAGATCCCTACGACTTCAACTCATTTGTTCGTCGTCGTTGGCGAGATCGTGGATTCATCGCTGATCAGGCTTCCCCGCCAGTGGGAGACTCCGAAGGCGAGGTAAGCCAGGATACATAATGAGGTCGACCTTAACCAGCGTGACGAACGGTCGTCGTGATATGGCATGATGACCACACAGTGAGTGTCTCATTCAAGCTGCAGACATTTGAAACAAGCGCTGAAATGTTCTCAGTAGCTTGGATGCGCTGGCGCTTACGGCCTCAGGCATCGGTTTGAACCTGCGCATTGATGGCCTGTAGCCCCACCCCTGTACTCGACGCACCATAGACAGGAGCATCAAATGTCCAGACTCGCCGAATTCCGTGCGTTGGAGCAACAACTGGCTGCTCAGCTGGCCGAGCTTGAGACTCTCAAAAACGATGATGGCCTTAAGCGCGAAATCGAATTTGAAAAAAAGCTCCGTAGCTTGCTCTCGGAGTACGGCTACAGCCTGCGCAATATCATAGCCATTCTTGACCCTGAATCTGCCAGTCGACGTGCACCAGCTGCTGTGGCTGAAAAGTCCAGCCGCAAGCCTCGTCAGCTCAAGGTCTACAAGAACCCTCACACAGGCGAGCGCGTCGAGACCAAGGGTGGTAACCACAAGACCTTGAAAGAGTGGAAAAGCCAGCATGGTGCCGACGAAGTCGAGAGCTGGTTAGCTAAGTAACCCTTCAGAAGCAAGGATAAGGGGCCTCGTGAAGGCCCCTTTTTATTTACCCAGAACAGTGTGCCTCTCTAGGCGATCCAACAACTCCCGCCGACTGCGCGCTCCAGGTATAGCCAGAACGCCCTGCCCGCTCTAAGGCCAGCGCACCAACTCCAGCTCCTTGAGCCGGATGGCCATCGCCGAGTCTGAGACACCGAACTGCTGGGCCAGTGACACCAGGTGCTGGTTGTTAAATCGGGTGCAACGCGCCAGCGCCAGCTCACGTTCCCCCGACTCTTTCGGGGAGTAGAGAAGCCGATCCGGATTGTTGGGATCGAGGTGATACGCAATCACGTCGCTGAAGCGCAATTGGCCCTTGCAGCAGAACATGAACTCGAACCGTTTCCTCACCAGTTTTTGAGGCATGAGGAAGCAGGCGGCGAAGCGATCGGCTTGTCTCTCTGCAGGTGCACGTGGTGCTTGCAGAGGACTGCCGTCAAAAGCGCGGTCGCGGTGCATGACAGTGTCTTCGTGGAGCACAAGATGGCCGATCTCATGCGCGCCGGTGAAGAGCTGGACTTTGTCACCGAACTCAGTCGCGACGGCGATCTTGTTCGATTGACGGTCAATCAGGCCTGCGATGCGAGTACCGGTGTTATGCCTGTTGAACGGGGTGTCTCCCAGGGTGGGATGCTCATGGTAGTCGTAGCCGCAGACCATGGCAGCGATCCGGGGGCTGCGCATCATCATCGGCGGAATATCTTGATCTGGCCACAGGTACCGGCGATCACGGTAAATCTGCATGAGCAGGTCAGTCGCTGCTTTCTCGATATGGGTTTCGTTCATGGCAAAACACCAGATGTAGGCTCTCAAGCACCATCTAGCCCAATATGTAGTGCTTTCGATATGTGACCAACCCAATATATAGGTTTTGCCGATGAACGGTAGAATGAGCCTGCTATGTCGAAATCCTGCTGATCGCATTTTGCCACCGCTACAGATCGCCGAGCGTCACGTAGTGTGCGAGGATTCGTTCGCGGCGATTGCCGTTGGGGGGGGGCTGAGCGGTTGGATGCCCCGTAGTGGCGGTGGACGGATTACAGGAGGTTTACTGGAAACATGGCTTTGGATGTTGCGTTTAGCGTTGAGGCTGGGGATTTCGTCGATCCTGATCGAGCCTATGACCTGTTCTGGGCAGGTGTCATCACCAATAAACGAGCTTTCGTTTGCCCTGGAGCTGACTGCTCAGCCCAGGTGACCTGTGCGAATCTGGATAAGGACGTTCAGAGCATGCGGGTGGTGCCACACTTCAAGGTCTACGGAGACCATAGTGAGGCATGCGGGATCGTGAACGGCAAGGGAATCGACTTGGAGGTGGAGCCGAACGGCCCTGACGGGCAGGAGCGCAGAACAGTCGATCAGTCCATTGTGGACGTATTCAAGCTTGAGCGTCCTGACTCGTACTATGACGAACCTACCCAAGATCCCGCGGCCGATGTGCATGTAGCGAAAAAACGCGCTAAGAGCACCAGGCCTTACACTGCCAAGCTGGGTGAAACAGGGCTGGTTGGCCCCATCTATTCCGTCCGCTCGGTGGTCAGTCGGTACATTCGCTATCGATCCGACAACACCTTGGAGTTTCGCCGCATCAACATTGCCGGGCAGGATGTGGCGTACGACAGTATTTTCAAATGCATTTGGGAGCAGGATCTGAATGACCTCCCCGACCACCCTGTCATCTACTATGGCTGGGCCTACATTGACCGCACCAGAAAAAACGATGCATACCGGATCAAGTTCAAGAAATGCTTGATGCGCGGAGCCGAAAGCCTGACGACCTCAAGCTTCGTTTCGGACAAGCTCGTGGAGCGCTACAAGCTCAAGAACCTCATGGCGACCAGGCTTTCAAAGATCTCCCAGGAGTCCAAGCCGACCGCGTTCGTGTTTGTGTACGGGCAGCCCAAAGTCCGTACGTCAAATGGAACAAGCTATGCCAATTTCGAGTTGCAGAACTTGGACATGATTGACGTCAATTACGACTGCCCATTGCCCTCCAAGTATGACAAGTAGCGAGAGCGTTAGACCGCTCCCGAGGACTCGATTGAAAGTGTTCGGGGCTGTGCTGCTAAGCCAGCCCCGACGCGCTCAAGCCCCCCGGTAAGCGTTACCTGTAAGGCGCACCAGTCGTAGTGTTCAGGCTAGCCGCCCTTCCCCGTCAGCTTGGTGATCCAGTCATATGCAGCAACCGCCTTACCCACGACATCTCCCGAAGTGTTCACAAATTCCAGGACTGACTTCAGCCGGGTCAGCTGGCTGCGGTTGATCCGGGTAGTGGCGACCTGCTTCGCTGGTAGAAGGCCTTGAAGCTCTTCGAACAACTTGTCACGGCTTTCAACCCAATGCTGGGCCAGCTCCGCCACCGATGGGATAAAGAGCCCACCCCGTTTCAGCTCAATCAGTGGTGCTCGACGGCTATCCAGTTCATCCGCCAGCTTCAACAAGCGCGTGATCTGTTCGTCCCTGAGGAATTTCTCAGAATCCTTGAACGAGAATCGCGCGAGGACGCTTTCAAGAATCTCACGTCCTTGACAGCCTTGACCTACATACGACGCCACCATTTGACGATCGTCATCGTTCCCATTATGCCGACGAAGCACTTGATCCAAGATTTTGGATGCCTGAGCTACCTTTGCACTGATGCTGTTGACGAGATCTTGGATTCGCTCCAAGGATTGGGGTAGCAAGCCTGCCATACCCGAAATTTCTTTTTTGAAATTCGGGGCGTCATCCACAATCTTGCGGATTTTTTGCAGAAGCGCTTTTAGGTCGTCGACAGTCCAGTCCTTTCCTAGGGAGAGGACAATGGATTCGTCCACCCCCTGAACGACCAATGATAGGCAAGGCAGGTCTTGGGGGTTTACCCCAAAAATCTCCATGAACTCCGGGACGAACCTTGCCATCCCGCGTGCTGATGTCTGCGCCACATGTTCTCTATGGTGTGCCCAGTCATCTGTCAGATCTCGAAAACCCGTGGTGTCGCGCAGCGGAAAAGCGGTGCCTGAAAACGCCCCTACCTCCCCCATGCCACGGTTGAGCCCCACAGCTGAATCTCCGTTGGGATCAAGCAAGATGAAAGCTACTTCGCTGCCGAGCCAAGCGTCTGCCGCTGCAAAGCGGAGAGTCAACTCCTTCAGCTTCTGCTGGTCTTCCAATTCCGGCGCCAGCATGACGCACATGATCCGCTGGTCTTCTTGCCTGGTGTGGAACCAGTCTACGAGCTCTTGGGGCGTTGCGGAGGTGATCAGCATTAGTCATCCTTTCTAGTGCACAGTCAGATCTGTAAGTATTTGTTCCATGGTATTCGCGCTACAAAGCGCGTAACCGCGGTGCGGTGGTTTGCCTCAGGTCTCAAGTTCCAGAATCGACCATCCTGCGGCCTCTAGCGCAGCCCTTCGTTTTTCTCCCGTTGTCCCCTCGCCCATGCTGCTTTTGCGGGCAGCCAGGCACAGCATTTGAGATGGTCGAGTCATCCCCACATACATCAGCATCATGTCCTTCTTGGCGCTGTCCGGTGGTCGCTTGGCCGCTGCCTTTTGACATTCGAGCCATGGCATGAGCTTCTGAATAAAGTGGGTCTTCCGGAAGGTCTCCAGGATCAGCGTAGCCGCGTGAGTTTTGCCCTTTTCCGAATGGATGGATGACATACGAATGTCGACGCCATCGGTACCATCCTGGTACCGGTAAGTGTTGATCAGTGAGCCACCACTTTCGCTGGCCTCATTGGCAACTGGGGCTACCTGCCAAGCAAGATACTGGTAACCCTCCAGATTTACAGTCACGCCTTCGGCATCATGAAGCGCGGTTGCCACCACCAGCACTCTCGGAGCAATGGTCGTGAGCCACTCCTGTTCGGTCATTTCAGCCGCTCCGAATAGGATCAACTGAAGGCACTCTCGATACTGTGCGAATGCTTGCGGCTTCGCGGTAAGCTTTTCCTCCACTGCAGCGTGGTGTCGACCTCTCAGTTGCATCAAGCTGCCGGGGAACGCCAGTGTGCCGAGGTTTAACAAGCATGAAGCCAACAACTCAACTGCGGGAGCAGCTGTGGCTTCTTTCATCGCGGTACGTCTGGCAACGTGTGCGCCTTCCGCAAAGGTACGAGGCTTGAACGATGTCTTCGTTGTGTCAGACCGGTAGGATGGCCAGTAATGCTCCAGGGCTTTCGGGTACTGGTTTGCCTTGAAGTTCTCAAGCCGATGTACAGCACCGACGGCGAACACACCAGCCTCGCGGGACTCTGCCGGAAGGTGCTCCAGCACCAGCTTGCCGAATTCATCCAACACACCCGTTGCATCGTTATCAGGGAAGACGATGATCGTGTTGGGGACGCTGCCCGGGGCACGTGGAGCACGAAGTCCGATCAGTCCATTCGTGATTGGGACATACGCGAACGAATTGGCGATCGATGCGATGGCCTGATCAAACCGGAAGCTGCTTGCAATCTCCAACTGACGCCCTGGATCAGGGAAGGGATCCTGCAAGGGCGTCTTCTTCTCGAAGATCTCTTGGTTGGGATCTCCGACACGAATGACACGCACATCTGGGTCATCATGAGGAAAGACCCGTTGAAGAACACCCGCCTGGTCAGGTTGGGTGTCTTGCATTTCATCGATCAACACGCATGGGAAGCGCAGGCGCAATGCACCGCCCACGGCCGGCTCCTGGTCGAGTAAGGCGTGCCCTAACACGAATACCTCATCGAAGCAGAAGTAACCGGCCTTGGCCGCGCCGCTCAATGATTTCACCACACTCTTGTAGGTTGCCGTGTGTGGCGCAAAACCAATGTCTTCATCGCCGAGGGGATCATCGAAGTCGGCAGACCGCACTCGCAAGTTGTGAAGGCTGTTAAATTTTTTCTCGAAGGCGGCCTGTGCACCTAAGTGTTCACGATATGACAGCTCCCTTCGACGAGCTTTGTGAGTGGCCTCATCATCGATTGCCTGCAGTGCAATGCCCTGCGAGCGTAACCATGGTGACGCCAAAAATCGGCCAGTGAAGCCATGGATAGTGTCGATGTAGTGAGGAAAGCGCAGCAGTCGTTGGCCCACCTCGGTGCCACCAAGGCGTTTCTCGATCTCTTCTCTGGCCGCGTTGGTGTGCGAAAGCACGCAGATACCCTGCATACGACTCTTCCAATGACGAGCCAGGATGGCAAGCTTGGCGACGACCAGGGTTGTCTTCCCGCTCCCAGGACAGGCCGCCACGTCGACTGTGTCCATGGACTTCAAGAAATCACGGCGGGGCTCGTCCAGCGGATCTAGCCCCATAAGCTCGATGACCCAGTCCACATCTGCGTCAGTAATGGGGGCAACCAGTTGCCTGAGCGTCATTCGGAGGCCTCTTCCAGCGGATCAGTAGAACCTGCCGGTGCTGCCGTCGCCATGAGCGGGTGAGCCGGGCCGGGGGTGGTAGCCAGGGCTGCACCTCCGGTTGCGTACTCGATCGCATGGACAACGTAGGTTGGCAACAATCCCCGCAATTTCGTGGCATCTAGGGAACCGTTTTCGAAACCTTGTTCAATGAAGTCGATCAGGTGCTGGGCTGCGATCGCTTTTGACGCCCGATTGAACAGTTTGTAGATCGCTGAGCAACGGGCTTCCTCGGAGGCATGGGTCGTCTGGATATTTTCGAAGGCTTTCTGCGCCTTCTTCAGCAGGCTAGCCTTGGTTTCCGTGCCGTCGTCGATCTTTTCCTCATAAATGGCCAGGTATGCGGCGTGATGGACTTCCTTCGAGAGCCCTTTGAACGCCAAGTCGTATTCGAGCGTCCAGTGGTCGGCAACGAACGTCCGCACACATTGCCCGTCACTCTCTCCGCGCTTCTCGCGATGTACCTTCAGGCCTTTTTCAATGTCTCCCGGTGTGGAACCGAAATCTTTTTCGGCGCGCCAGCGCCGCTTGGCGATGTCTGGCCAAACCGCCCCCTTGACCCCCTTCAGGCCCCGAATCTCTGGCGCGCAATCGGGCATCACATCCATGTCGGTGATGCAGGCTGTGGGCACTGTGATCTCGCCTTTGGACGTGTCCTTGCGCTGCAGGATTTTCGAATAGCGCCGCAGGCCGACACCGCCCACGTTGATTATCGAAACCCCGTGCTTGGTCAGATCCTTACCCAACCGACGTGCCAGTGACGGTAGGAGGATCGCTTCTGCATCACCTTCAACCACGAGCAAGCCTTTAGCGAAGAACAGCCCCGCCTTGGTCACATCAAGGAACCGGCTGAGGAAGCGATAATCATCTGGTGCCAGGCAGGTTTCACTCTCGGCGAGCGAGAACGCCCGTTGCCGCTGCATCAGCACCAGGTTCTGCAACGGTATCTTCGAACTCAGGTTCGGGCTATGGGTGCTGAGGATGACCTGAACCGGTCTCAACCCCGTGGAGGGCTTAGCCGCGGCTTCGAGGAACTCCATCAATTGGAGCTGACGTTGCGGGTGCAGGTGGGCCTCCGGCTCTTCGATGAGGAGCAGCGGAAGCCCGTCAGGCTCTTTGCCTAGGAGCAAGAGTTCACAGGCCATGAACAACACGTTGTTGGAGCCCAGACCGTAGATGCCGCGCGCCTCCCCAGTGGCATGATCCAGCAGGCCGAGCTCTAGCCGCTCCAGGATCTGCTTGAGCTTAGCGGGATCCGTTCCAGCTTCCCCAAAGCCGATGCGACTGGTTAGGGGCTGGCCAGCCAGCGATAGAGGCCGAAGGTACGTATCGTTGATCTCGTTCTGCGCGGAGACGATAGCGCCGTGACGGTTCACCAAGTGACGAAGGAAATCCCCCATGCCGGCAATGCTGAGGGCTTCTGCATCGGTGAGGTCGGTCGGGAGTGCCGCGGGATCAAACGCGTTACCCGCATCAATATTAGGGAAACTGCTCAATACCTGGGACAGCCGGGAATTCCGGCCTGGTGACATTTCTCGCTCGGCATCGCGCAGCGGTTTCAGGTATGCAGTGGCGAGCAGCTGTCGTACACCCACGTCCAGCGAAGGCCCCTCTCCTTTTTCACCCGAGCGAACCGAGATGTCGACCCATTTGCGGGTAGAGGCTGAGGCGACAACGCGACGAGCTGACCAATGTACATAAAGACGCCCCACGCCACCGGTGTACGTCACATACTCAACGAAAGCACCCAGTTCCGCGAGGCTCAGCCCTTCCAGGGTGCACCTGAGCGTGATGGTCTCGGCCTGAGTACCATCGCTGGCAATGTGGAAGTCCTCGATCTGTAATCGAAGGTATTCGGCATCCCGGGTTTGCAGCACGTAGCGGATCGCGTCGATGACCGCCGTCTTGCCAGCGTCGTTTTCACCAACGAGGGCGGTCACGCCTTCGTTGAACTGGATGTCCAACGCGTGATCGCCATGGCCGAACTGGCGGAAATTTTCGATCTTCAAAGCCGAAAGGTACACAGCGCTGCTCCCATCCTTGTTCAGTGGCAGGGAGTGGGTTGGCCCAGCGCCAGCCTAGCGACAATCATTCCTCCCTGGATGTAATAGCTATATGCCACGAAATCCTGCCGGAGGCTACCCAATGCTGGTAGCTAGTAAAGCCCTACCCCCAGCCCCTCCCAAGGCTCATACGCCTGGCCATTGATCGGAACGTGGCGCCCCAAACAGGAAGGCCCAACGGAACAGTAGAATAGGCTGCATGGGGCTTTCAGCTGGACGCCGACGCCAGCGAGCACGGCGCGATCCGACCGGTTGTCTTGCGATAATCGATTTATTGAACCAGCCTGCTTGATCCGGTGGTAAGACGTGCAGAGCACGATGCTCCGCAGAGACACATGCTTCCAAGTAAAGGGGGGCTTATGGACTCAGTGGATAGCGACGCCCAGCGCTTGCTCGGCCTGATCGTAGAGGCAGCGCAGCTTGATGCCCGCCAATTTGCCGAGCGGCATGACCTCATGCGCCAGGCCAGCGCCCTGCTCTGGTGGCTGGAGCCCGGTTCCCCTCCCCGCACGATCGCAAATCTGCTCTCCTGCCTCAGCCTGCCGCTTGAGCAATGGCTGGACAGTCGTCTCAGGCAAGGATACGAGGGCGCTCTGCAGTTCGCCGATGAACCCACCATGCTGTGCAGCGCGATCGCGCTGGAGACCAACCCTCGCTTGGGCTGGGAGCGTATCCAGCAAATCGTGAAGAAGGTTCGCGACCTCTGCCGGACGCGACCCCATGGCGATGATGAATACCGGCTGTTCCGGATGTTTTTGATCGAGCATGGGGTCGTAGACGCTGACAGTAGCCTGGACTTCTTGATCCCGCTTCAAGTCAGCTTCAACTCGCTGTACGAACCGATACCTCAGCATCTGATCCGCTCGGGTTGTATCTACCTGTGTCCGGGATGTGGGTGGCCGATGGAGATTCAGCACCGGGCAGTGTCCTGCGGCGCGCAGTGGTGTGAACAAACCGTCGGAATTTTCCAGTGGATGGCTGACGACCTGGTGAGCGTCAGAACCTCGAAGGTCATTCACCCCGTCACTGCCAAGAACAAGTACCGGCTAGTCCCCGCATTGTGGACATTTACCTTGATTCCGGGGCTGCTGGAGATGCGCTTGCGCGATGGCATTGCTCGGCTAGGGATTTCTGCTGAGCTGTGGCCCGACGTCGACCAGGCTGACCTGCGCTTCACGGTCAATGATCGAACCTACTCGCTGGATGCCAAGGTTTGGAATTCGCCTCGAAATCTGGGCCTTCACCTGGTAGATACCCCATCCACTGGGGCTATCTACATCATTCCGGACTACCAACGGCAGCACTCCGATTCGTTAAATGAGCAGTGCAGCCCTAAGCAGATCAAGTCTGAATCCCAGTGCCTGCAGTGGGTGAAAGAGCTATGTCAACGTTAACTGAAAGTGCAACCGCCCTGGCGCTTGGGCTGGCCATCAAGCACATCAGCAAGGAGCCGACCCTCGCTGACGCTGAAGTCTTTCTGGTAGGACGTCCTCATCTGTGGATCGGTTGGGAAAGCGCTTCTGAGGTGGCACGCGAGCAGATCATCACGCTCATCAAGTACCGCCCTGTCGACTTGAACCAGACTGGGCGATTTCTGGACGAGGCGCGGCGGATTATCTTCGGTGCTGGTTCGCCGTTTCGGGCAGCGGGTGCTGATCTCCTAGCTAGCCAAGAAGTCCCGCCACCCCTGACCGAAACCGACGTTTACTGTTTCCAGGAAGGCTTCGACCTGGACGGCCTGATCGAAGAGAAACTCTGCGCTATCAAGGTGGAGTCAACTGCAGCTTCATGTACGAAATGGCCCGTGGACGGACAGATTATTCTTCGAGAAACACAGTCCGATGGGTATCGCACGTTCGTCATTCCCAAAGTCCAGCGCTCGCGACTGGTGCTAAATGACACCCCTCTTCCCCTGGTTGAAGCCTTGGACGTGCCGAAGTTTGCCTGGGAGAAGGCTTCGCTGCATGAGTTGGCCAGTGCGCTCGATCAAGCGGGACGCGACCCGATCAACCATCTGCACCAGAGCCATCGAAGCTCCTTGAACTCAATCGTGCGAAATGAAGAGCGCGTAGAGGCAAATGCGGGAAATTTCTACCGGGTCAATGCGCCGACAGGAACAGGGAAAACTGTCGTCATGGGGTTGATGGGCATCCATTCCGCCTTGCAAGGGCATCGGGTCGTTATTGCGGTTCCCAACCTGACTGACGTGCGCAACATGGTTGAGGCTCTGAAACGTTCGGTGCGTATCGTCGCCCCCCACCTGAAGATTGCCCCGCTGCACTCCCAGCGCCGGATTGCTAAAGCGGGAGATTTTTACCTGGCACGTGGCCGAGAGGATCACCCCTACGACTATCGGTGCCTCCTCGATGCCTGCGCAACAGACGAGAGCGTAAGTCCTCGGGATGAAGAGCCCTGCTTCAATCTGCAGATCCCGGGTGAGCGCCGAGGGCGTGAGACGTTTAAACGCATACGCAGCTGTCCGTTTTTAAACCAGTGCGGCAAGCGCACGATGCTCGAACAAGCTTTGGCAGCGGACATCGTCGTCGTCAATCACCATGCTCTGATTTCCGGTACCACCCGTATCGCTGTCGAAGGTGGGGGTGGTGAATCAAGAAGTCTACTGGAGCTGCTGCTCAAAACGGCCTCACTGTTCATGGTCGATGAGATCGATGGCCTTCTACTGAGTGCCATCGACACCAGCGTGTTTGAGCTGCCGTTGAGCAACCACATCGAGCACAGCAGCCTGGCTGAACTGCACATGGAGATTTTTGGGCGGGACAGCATTCCAGATGTCGATGCCCCGACCCTGTATCGTGCCCAGCGGGGCTGCAATGCGGTAATCCTGCATACGACACGGCTGCTCCAGTTGGCCTTGAAGCACCTGAAATGGCCAGACCGCGAAACCGTGTGGGAGCGTGCGGAAGATCAGATGATCGCTGATTACCTTGGCGTCGACCCATCGGTGCTCGATGGTGTCTGCGGCTACGGCGATCAGAGAATTCCTCCCCATCTGGCGCCGCTGCAGGAACTCTTGCAAGCCTTCTCACACAATGACGCGCTGCCAAGCCCAATGGAGGTGGTCGTCAACATTGGTGATCTGCTTCGCACCTTGGCGGCACGTAAACAGCTAGGGAGGAAGCTGAACGACGATAAACTCGAAAAGCTCAAGTCGTCATTGGTCATCAGGACGGGTTTGCACTTCATTGAGACCAGCCTTCGTACCCTCTATTCAGATGTCCCCATGCTTGCTCGTGCGAAGGTAGCCGCGGCGTTGAGGGTGCAGCAGGATCTTTCGGGCTCGGCGCCCTTCAGTCCGACGCCACTTGGGCCGCTGCAACGCGTTGTCTACGGTTTCAAACGTAAGTTGGAGGGGCGGGACACCTGGTCGCTTCAGGTCGTGGCTATGTCCGGGGATCCGCATCGGACACTTCAGTATCTGCCGAACCTGACGTCCAAGATCCATGCTGGTGTGAATCGCACGTTCATTGGCTTCAGCGCCACGGCGTTCTTCCCTGGCGCCAGCTGCTTCGATTTGAACGCCAAGACACTGATCGACGTTCCGGACGCCAAGGGGAATATTCGCTTTGAAAATGTGAATGTCTCCGTGCACGTTTCAGGCGCCCCTCTGGATTCTCGCCTGCTCAACGTAAGGGATCTGGCCTATGAGCTCTGGCCTTGGCTCACCAGCCGCTTGGCGGCCCTGGAACAGGACGCCAACACCTGCCATCGAGCACGGTTGCTACTTGTCACAGGAAGTGACGCTGAGGCAGAACAGCTCGCATCAACCCTCCATGAAATTTCTGCAGGGCAGCGCAAGGTCGCATGGATCAGGGGCGGCAAGAAAACCGATCGACAAGAGCGCTTACCGCTTGCGAACCGGCTCACCTACGACGATCTCGTCGAATTCGCCGACGGCCCCAACGCGAATGTGCAACTGATGGTCAGCTCGATCTATCCGATGGCGCGGGGTCACAACATCGTGACCGCCGACGGCAAGTCGGCATTGGGGGGTGTGGTGGTGTGTGTGCGACCATTGCCTTCTTCAGACCAGCCCGGCAACAACCTCGCGCACCTTTGCTACAGCGTTGGCGAGAGTGTGCTGGCGTCAGCGAGTCCAGGCCTTGCGCTGCTGGCAGAGCGCGCCATGGCAAACCGCATACTCAACGGTATCCGACTGGCACCGCCCTACTTTTACAGCCAACGCAAAGCCATCCGGTTCTTCACCATCATGAACGTCCTGGTCACGCTTACCCAGCTGGTTGGGCGTGCCCGGCGTGGAGGCACTCCCGTCACCTGCTACCTGGCCGACGCGGCGTTCTTCGACAGTCGCTACACTTGGGCGATGCTGTTGGAACGCACCATTTACAAGCTCAAGCAGGATGGCCACTGGAGCGAGTTTTCCACGCACCACGCGGGGCTGGTGGAAGCTATGACGCTGTACATCGAGACTTCGGGCCCGCAAACACCTGCAGGCTCACAAGAGACTGAGGGGCTACCTGATGACGATTTCCCTGAGGACTAACCTGTTCCGATTTGATCCGGACGAGCTCCCTCCCGTCACGCAGTACCATGCTTCAAGTGAATTCTTGAATGCATGGGCGCTACTCACCGACCACTTCGGCAAGCCATATCTGCCCACTGAGTCACTGGAAGAGATCCTCAGCTACTTGTCAGGCGGCCCTGTCTGGGTCAACGCGCAACTGCTCAAAAGCAAAGACGCGCCAGCCATAGTGTCCCTGAAGGCGCTCGACTCCAGCAAACTGAACCGGGCAATCAACGTATGGGCTCAGCATATCCTGCGCAACACACCGCCTGGCCAACAGGACTTCGTTCATGCGCTGATACCCGATCTCGCCATGCCGCTTCATGCGTCCGACGTCATGCGCGACCCACGACAGTCGACTTTGGCCTACAAAGTCGTCCCCTGGATGCTGGCCCATCAGTTATCGACCAAGCCGATGGACTCTTCTGTCCTGTTGAACCTCACGGTGTGCAGCGACGGTTCATTGGTCGCCTGGGACAGCCCGTTGCTCTACGCCCGAGGCGATCGCAAGGCCGTGGCCATGCACTCAATGTCGACGAACCTCTTGTTGCTGCACAAGGTGCCCAGTCAGTACGCATCCGTGACGGTGCATCTGAGCCACATTCTGCCCGAGTGGCGCCATACCACACACTCGACCTGGCTCAAGACTGACTACGGAATTTCCAAGTTTCAGATCCACACGATACGTATTGGCGAGGGCCAATATCAGACGGTCTACTCCAGCCCCGCCGCGGAGCTCATCCAGCACATGGGAGAAGGCAGCCTGCCGGCATTGGGTGGCAATGAAGTGTCTCTGTCGGGGCCCCTCAGGCCTATTCACACCCACACGCCAATTGGCTCACCCATTGGCAGTGGCGTCGGAACGGTCATCCTCGACCAAGCAAGCTTCCACGTCCAGAAAACCGTAGCCTCCGCCAAGCCCATGCTGACCCGGTATGTCGGTCGGCTGATCGCCCTGCGAGACAACGTCTCTTATGCGCCAGCGCGGCCTATCCGCCTCGCGGTGGTAACCGCGCATACAGACATCATGATGCGCATTAACACGGCGTACACCCATCTGGAATCAGTCTCCCACGTGTTTAGGGACAAGCCTAAGCCTCAAGTCCTGCTCCAACAGATCCAGTGCAAGGATGCGCAGCGCATACTGACCACCAAAACGAGTTCGGCCGACATCCAAAATTGGTTTATCGATGAACTGCTGCCGCGGCTGACCGCCTGGATGCCGGACGCTGCGATCATCGAGACTACGCCCGAGGTGGCCACGAAAGACGACAACGATCCGAAACATGTCTTGCGAGCGCTCTGCGCTAAGCATAGGGTCACCACGCAGTTCATCTTCCACCTTCCGCCGCAGGCTGAAGGGGCTGCCTCCTCCAAGGGTATTGCCGCAGGGCTTAAAAGCCGACTGCGTAAGGCCAAGGCGAACGCTGAGGAATCCGACAAGGCAGAGGATTACCCAGGCATCAACAGCCTGATCGATGCCATCCGCGGTACCGGCTATGTACCGATCCCTCTAGAGCGCACAGCAGGCATCCCGGCTGATACGACCGTGGTTTCGATCTACGTCGATTACCTCAGCAAACTGAGTGTGTACCTGCCCGTCATCACGCGCGCTGTGGTCAACACAAGCGAGATGCAGGTCTACGTGGATGGAGCCGGAGGTCAACCGGGCCAGTGGAGAAGTTACAGTGAAGGCCTCTGCGCCATTCATGCGAACCCAAAACTTCTGGATGGGGAGGCTACGAAGCTGCTGATCAGGCAGGCGCTCCTGGCCCCGACCCCAGTGGCTGACAGCCCGCTGATTGTTTATATCAACGCCGGCGCTAAGCGCCTGTACCCAGGCATGAATGACGGCGCCGGCCATGGCTTACCACCGGTACCGAAAAACGCCTGGTTGATCCGCACGCGGTCTGATCATCAAACGGCTCAAATGACAGGCGTCCACTCCCTTTCGCCGCTGGCGCCCATGTTCATAGGCAATCGTATTGGCGTGCACCAGGCTGAACACCAAGAGCTGGTGTACTACTTCACGTCGTATTCCAAGACCTTCCACAAGGTGCGCTCTCACCGAAAGCACACCCGCTATGACGTCACACAGTCACAGCTCAAGGATTCGTGGCTGCAGCTCGGGGTGACCGAGTTTGTGATGATTCAGGAAGGGGATTTTGCAAACAAAGATCAGTTGGCGCTGCAGGCGGGATACTGGTGCAAGAATGCGCCGCTGTGGGATGGTTTCCTGCGGCTTCCCTCCCCGCTTCATGCGGCCCGGCAGATTGCAGAGGATCATCCGGTGGCTGAGAAACTGAGGAAAGGCCGGTATTGATATTGCCGATCGAGATGCCACGCTAGCCAGCCTCGTTTCCGGCTTTGCGTGGTCTGCCTGACTTGGGTTGAAAGGTGAAGTGCCCGCTTGGCCATAGCACCTGACCGACATAATGTGTGATGGCTAATCGCTCTGAGAGATGATCAGGTGCATCACCCTCCATCTTATGCTCAATGACTTCGTTGTTGTAGAAACGCAGCGTCCTGGAAAATGCATAAAGCATCGATCTGGACTTCTTGGATCTGGGATTTTCATAGAGAAGGCAAAAGGCGTTGGAAAACTCCCAGTGTCCCGTCAGCTTGTCCTTCTGCTCGACCGATTTATGACGATGGTAGAGGTTGGTCAGGACAACTAGATCGACGTTGTCATAACGTGATGCATCCGCGAAGGGGGTTTCGGTGAACAGACCTTGTGTGCCCGTGAGGTAGCCTTCCCACTGCCGCATGTCCCAAGGGTCATCGCATCCAACGACGAGTACGTTGTACTGGGTGTCGTCTGCCCTGTCCGGGAATTTCCCATTGGCATCATACAAGTAGTCTTTCAGCTTATTGTCCATATGAAGCCCCTTCGCCAGTATTTTTCCTCCGCTCGCAAAGGTCTCTTGAAGCTGTGCGGTTGCATCGTCGTAGTCCGGCAACCGACCTATCGACCGAATAATGAACTGGTTTGCCGAGTCGATCTCATGCTTGGTCGTATAGTCAGCGCATTTCACCTCCACGTTGAACTTAAAGCCTTCACTACGGAAGGAGCAGTCAACATCACGAGGTCGAACCACCTTGTCTTCGTAGGTGAAATCACTTGGAAAAAAATGGGCGAAATGAGCACACACGGTCAGCTCGACTGCAGCCTGGAGGTATTGATACTCCGCGGGTGCTGGGTCTTCCAGCCGCAGCTTTTTGTACACAAGAGCCTCAAATTCGCGCTGGCTTAGATGCGCTCCGATCCCTTCCACGGCAAGCGCCATTCCCTGGCGATACTCTGTAGGGGGAATGAAGGGATTGCAGACTGTCACTTGCAGCTCTTTTCGGCCACTGGGCAGGTTACCCATCGTGTTCTCCATGGCTGTTCTGAAAATGGTTGCAACTGCTAGCTCAATGCTCGGATGGTCGTACTGCTTCAGCGCCATGGCTACTAGCAGGACTTTACCAATGACCCTTTACGATCCCCTGTGGGGGTTGCAGGAGAGCAAATCAACAGCTGCAGTAATGGCCCGTCACAAACCATTGCATTCGAGGGTTGCCCGCGGCCCTGTGGTGCGTGGGTAGATGATCGAAAGCCACGCGATGGGAGTGTCAGGGTCATACCCAGCCGACAATGTACGCAGGTGTTTGAGATGCGGGCAGTTCTCGGCCGCGGACGCCAACGCTGAGATAGCCGAAGTCGAGTCACCTGCCAGCCTGTAGCGTTCAGCCATTGCCAGTTCCATGCACGTCTCCACGTTTGCAGGTACCTTGATGCCAGTGGGCTTGTAGCGCTGCGCGTAATAGCGATCTAGCTGAGTCTGATGGTCTGCCGGTGTCCATTCCGTATCGCAACCGAGGACTGCTTGCGCAATCAGGGATTCGACGCTGGGCTTGTTCAGCAGCTCCAGCTCTTTGTCCGTATGGAACCTCTGACCTGGTTCGTGCCCTAGATAGACGTTGGAGAGATACCAGAACGCTAAGAACGAAACCCTCTGAGGTTCGCTCATTTGCGACAGGATACTGAAGCCGGCGCCGATCACTTGGGCAGGTCGGTGGAGCTTGCGGTCGGGGTACTCAAGCAGGCACTGATCCAACAGCTCGACCACCCCTTGGAAGAAGCGCCTGGGCGTCTGGCTATTCAAGCCTGCAGGGTTGTACATCCACATCGACGGGTCGAGTCTGATCCTCAGAAGGTGAGGATTATCCCACTCGTAGTTACATGGCTCGTGCTCGATCTTATCTGCCTTTCGAACGAACTCGATGATTACCGCCCTGACGAGTCGAAACAGCCCCTGGAAGGTGAAGGTGAGCTTGCCATCATCCTCGCAGGTTTCATGGTGGCTGGCGAAGTGCAGAAATTCCTTGGTCAACGGTTTGAGCGTGTGAACATAGCTTGAGCGCACCCCATAGAGATTCTGGAGCGCTGCCTCTAGGTCACGGCGCCCGATCGGATGTGCCTGAGCATCGGCTTGAGCGGTAAAATAATCCGCCGGCAAGTAGGCGAGTATGAATTGGACAAATCGATAGCTAAGGCGTGGGTGGATCACTTCCAGCACCGCGGCCCTGACTGCATTCGCGCACGCTTCATCCGCACCATCCAGAGCCGCATCGATCCCCGTCCTCTTCGGTTCAGGAATATCCGCCCAGGCTGGTTCGTGGCCATCAAACTTCTGAGCCAGAGATTCAATGCACATCACCAGCAACGTGTAGGCTAGGTTGAGGTCATCGCTCATCCTGTGAACAGCGGCCACGTACGTTCTGATGGCCTGGATGGCCGCAAGGTATGTGCTGCGCTGCAACCCGATCAGTTGCTCGGCTAACTTTTCGAAAGCCTGGATCTCGGACTGAGTGACCATCACGGATGCGTCATAGAAGCGTGCCATGCGCTCACTGGGCTGCCGTTCCCCTGGTCGGGGACGCTGGCGTAGCAGGCGTTCAGCAACGTGAACGTCAGGCGAGCAAATCACCTGCAGGCTGAAGGACGCCACGTCAGCAAAGTCGTCAATGTAAGCACCCATGGTGCGCGAAACCAGAACCCCAGGCTCCGGCTCAGCCGCCTCCATGTACTCGGTCATTTCATACCCCAGCGCGGCCGGAGTGTGAGAAGTATCCAGGTTGATCAGGCTCCCGATCCTGGTGCTGACTCGCTCAACAGCCCCGAGATTCAGGTTCGTGTAGATCACCCCTTTGAGATCCTGGGTACGTGGGTTATCGCGATTGCTGAAGAGCTTGCCAGTTGCAGCCTGTAGCACGGGAACTCCTGTATGTTCGGTTTTAGGTCGTCAGCCGCACTGATGATCGGCTTTGCATTGATCCCGTCCAGCACTTACGGCTAGGGGGATCGCCTTTTTGGCGGCTTCGCCGCCACCTTCGCTTTGCTTGCAAATACAACCCAACACTCTAAAAATTTTTGTGCAGATGGCACCTGCGGTGGCGATTTTCAGGTACTCGTACGCCTGAAATTTGAGGATATGGCTGGCGCTGGTTTCGCACGGGTACCACCAGGCTCGAATCGCGAGCTACGAATCCTCGAACGAGTACAAATGTACTCCACAATGTACTACTGGTTGAAGGCTATCAGTACTAAGCCTGTGAGCCATCCGCTTCGCTCAATGAACCCAGCGCTGCAAGTTCTGCTTCTGCTCTGGCGAGCTTATGTACCAGACCCTCCTCCCTCAGCTTCGCGGCTGCAACCTCCGACTGAGCGTCGCCGGCCTCTTTAGATTTGGCTTCCAACTGGCTAGCGAGCAGTTCCTTGGCACCTTCCGCACGGGCAGTAGCGGCATTAGCAATGCCTAGGTCACCCCGCAGACGTTCGAGGGCCTCGCGATGGTGCGAGTTCTCTTTGGTCTGTTGGCGACTCTCGGCAATGAACCGCTCGTTATCCCGGATCAATCGGGAGATTTCCTCCTGTTTGACCATGAGCGTTTGCTGAAGGACGGTCAGCTCCTGCTGCATTTGATAGGTCTGGGACTCATGGCGGCTCAGATCCTGGTCTCGCTGCTCCTTGACCGAAGCACGATAGTGTTCGAGGGCCTCCCGGGCATGCGCATGCTTTTGCTCCAAGGACTGAATCTGCCCGTCCTTTTCTTGAACCCGCACCTCTAAATCAGTGCAGCTCTGGCTGAGCCTGGCGTTGCGTGTGAGCTCGGTCTGCAGTGAGGAATGAGTCGTTTTGAGCTCTTCATCCTGCGCTTGCATAGCTGACTGCAGCGTGGCGATCTGGTCTTTCGCCTGGTCTAGCTGACGTTGAAGTGTATCCACCTCCTGCTTCATCGCCTGGCGCTCAAGATCAAAGGAGGCACGTTCATGCGCCAGCGCCTCGCTCCCTTCCTCCAGCAAACGCTCCAGCATTTTGCCCACTAGCTCAGTCAGCTCATCGCTTAGCCTCGAAGGAGAAGCGGATGGCCGAGGGTCATGAGTCTCTATTTCCTTCAAATAGCGCTGAATTGTCGTCTTTGAGCCGGTATTTCCAAGTTCTATACGAATCGCGTCAATGCTTGGATTCTGGCCTCGGGCAATCAGCGCTTCACGAGCTTTGCGCACAAGCGCCAGGTTAATACCGCCTCTAGCCATGATCCCTCCTACGATTTCGTACTGTTTTACGTTTCATGTAATTACGTGCCACTTTATCACGTGTTAAACCATTTTCTACCTAGAATTTTGGCAAGACATAATCAAGAGTTATGGCTTGCCAGCCCTTAGAACGAGGGTAAAATCGCCTGAAAGGCGGTACAAATGGCCAAGGCTAGCCACCGAAGGCTGAAAACGGGGAAATGACGTGGTTGATATGATCAACAAGGCAGATAGGTACTTGGAGGCGAGCGTTCGTCAGAACACGTCGAAGAGCTATGCGGCCGCCCTCTCCCACTACGAAGTCACCTGGGGCGGTTTCCTGCCCACCACCACTGAGTCCGTTGTCCGCTATATCGCGGAGTACGCCGACCAGCTGGCGCTGAGCACGCTGAAGCAACGTCTAGCTGCGCTGGCGAACTGGCACCAAAGCAACGGCTTCCCCGACCCCACAAAAGCCCCCAAGGTCAGGCAGTTGCTGAAGGGCATCCGGGCGGTACACCCCGTGCAGCAGAAGCAAGCAGCTCCTCTGGCGTTATTGCATCTGGAAAAAGCAGTGGCGCACCTGGAGGATGAGGTTGTTCAGGCAAGAGCTGCCGGCAACATGGCGGCTCTACTCAAGGCGACCCGCGACATCGCTTTGCTCACCATTGGCTTTTGGAGGGGATTCCGCGGGGACGAACTGGCTAGGCTCACGATCGAGAATACGCATGCGGAGCGATACGTCGGGATCAGGTTCTATCTAGGGTCTTCCAAAGGAGACCGACACAACACTGGCCGTGAGTACAAGACACCATCACTGAGCAAACTGTGCCCGGTCGAGGCGTACCTGAACTGGATCGAAGCTGCTGGCCTCACTCGTGGCGGCGTGTTCAGGGGGATTGATCGCTGGGGCAATATCAGCGATCGCCCGATCGCAGCCCACAGCCTTATTCCTCTCCTCCGCGACACCTTGAATAGGTGTGGCTTGCCCTCCGAGATCTACAGTGCTCACTCGATCCGGCGAGGGTTTGCTACCTGGGCAGCGAGCTCAGGATGGGACATCAAGACACTCATGGAGTACGTGGGCTGGAGCGACATGAAATCTGCCCTTCGCTATGTCGAGCCGGCTCAGCAGTTTGGTGGGCTCATCAGAAAGCTGGAGGAATGAGTCAACCAGTCTCTTCGAGTCCGAAACGTCGATAGCAATGACCAAGCGACTTGCAGCAGTCCGCAGACACTTCACCTCAGCTGATGACCGAACCATCGATGGCCATGATGGATCTAAACGCCACACCATGAGCCTCAAAACCAAGCTTTGGCCAGTCAGACCGGTAATTCAGGCAATCATGATGATGCCCATGCACGACCATTTTTGCGCCCATTGCCTGGGCTAGTTCATCGATCTCTGAGAAACCGTGAGGATGGCAGCTGGGAGCCTCGTGGCAGACCAGAATGTCGGCCCTAACCATCGCGAGCGTGAAGTAGTCATCCGGGTAAATTGCAGAAAGCGCGTGCTGTCTTTTCGTCGCGAGTATGTCTGTGTGCTGCGGCCTGAGCGCCAGACGCTCGAGAAATTCCCGGTAATTTTGGATGCCGGTATCAGGGTTACCTGGTAGCCAAACTTGGGACTCGAATGTGCCACCCAGTCCCGCTATGCGATGGCCAGCAATCTCCACTACACGGCCATGCAGGCTGCGTTCAGCGAGGCCGCAGCTATGCAGGTTATGCCAATAGGCTGGACGATCAGAGTCATGGTTGCCGTGAATGAACCAGATCTCAGTGGTATCCAGGATCGGGCGCAGGATCATGTCCAGGGGTAAGCTGCATTCAAGGTCACCCAGGAAGACCACTGCCTCGGGGCGATGGAGCTTCACCAGCCTGATCACATGGTCAAAACGCCCATGTACGTCGCCCAGAAACCAAATCACTCGTTTCCCCCACGCATTCCTACGTCACCACCACGGGGTGATCGACTCGATGATTTCAGTGATTTGCCTCCTGTAGCGAACCAGCAAATAGCCACTGATCACAACAGCCTCTGGGAATGCAATGTAAGTCACAACGGGCTCTACAAACCTGTCGTCGATACCGAGTACGAGCAGCATTCCGAGGCTCAGGATCGCGCACGGTATGAAAACGAGCGCGAGTACAGTGAAAGCCACGCTCACCACATAGATCAACTCCATCAACGTCCTGAACACCAGGTGTTGCTCCTTAAAATGGGTCATTAACCAGCGACAGATCTGAACGAGTCTATAGCTCTGCATGAGCTTACAGTGGCACGTAGCCCTGCGGGGGTTACTGATGCTGTTGTTCAGATAGCGAGGGCGTGCCCTTTCGGAGCCGGCTGTCGTGAACCAAGCCCCCGGCGTGCGCCGTGGTCTCGGCCCTCCGGGCGTCCATCCGTCACGCCTACGCGCTCCGCTTGTTGCGGCCAGCTTTACTAACGGAGGCCGTGATACAAGGTTTGCTTCCAACCTCACTAGGACACGCTAATCATGAAAGAGCTACGGACAGCTGCTGAAGTCCTTGAGCGCCTCAGCCATAACCAGGATGCGTTGCGCGCCGCCGTCGAAGAGCTAGCCAAATGGGTTGGTGATAGAGGCGCAGCCACGGTTGTGGACAACGTCAATGGGGCGCTTGCCACCTTGGACGACAATATCGATGCCGTTCGGGAAGGCATAGCAGAATTGGTAGCGGCGAGCGTAAAGCCATAGGCGGGCTCCTGCCCGAATAACCGATGCACTACAGAGACGAAAGTGTGCCGATGGAGCATTAACCATCGAAAATTCGGCTGAAGGCCGGCTATTGCCCCACCATGCTCGATCGCTAGTGCCCTTCCAGAAAGTAAATGGGCTGATTCAGTTGCCACATTAGTGCCTTTGTGTGACTGGCCAAAATCTGCCCCATGCGCCTATGGTCTCTATGGCTCGGACAATGAGCGGTACCACTCAGCGTAAGGCGTGTTGATTGCCCTATAGCGGTTGTAGTCCGGACTGCCGTCGCCCCACCACACCGGGCCCCTCTCCCCTAGTGCCCTTTTCGCCTGTTCTACTTCTGCTCTTGCGGTTCGCATCTGATCTGCATCATCCGATGCCTTCGCTTCTTTAACGGCTCGCCGCGCCTCCCTCAGTGCGTCCACCAGATGCTGACGCTCTTCATCAGAGAGCGAGGGATTGCTACAGCGCCAGGGCTGACCTTTGACTACGAAATAGCGACCGTCTGGTGTCGTTGGATGCATATCGCGGATCTCACGGCTGATACGTCACAGATAACCAAGACACTGCAGGGACTGCAGAATTTTCCCTTCTGTCAGAGCGGACTCAGGTTGCACGACCCAAGGCTCCCGGCCATCAGCATTCTGTCTAGGGGTCTGTCTAATAATTGGCTGTAGAACAAAAGAGCACATTTGTACTCCACAGGAAATTCAGCCTATCAGTCAAACCTCCCCGAGCTACCGTTCGAGCGTGGATGTGATTCCTGGGTCTCTTCCGCAAGGATCAGAAGCCGCTCCCACTGATCGTTGCTCAAGACTCCGCAGTCTAGAGCTGCAGCGATGTAACCAGTAGCAAGGCCAAAGCGGTACGTGACTTCGTCTACACCCTTGGCTAAGCCGATGGCTTTGATGCGCAGGAGGGCCCTTTCAATGATGCGAGCCTCATCCAAGCTTTCGTCGATTGAAGCCATCACGTCGCTCCTTTGTGTGAAAGGGAATATCCTCGATCGGATGAGCGAAGGAAGATGCGTATGACTCTAGACGACTGCAGTGACTCCTCTCCAAGCACGCTGACTACTCGAGAGGTCTGCCAGGTGTTACGAGAGGTAGTGCTCGGACGGCGGACAATGACCAAGGTCGGCATTCAGTCTTGGGAGCAGGTGTACGCCTGCCATTTCGAAGTGGATGTAGAGGGATGGCGGATCACGATCTACAACGACTGTGATGAACTGGACTACTGCGAGCGGTGTGTGAGCCCGGAGGGAAAGCGCTGGGACTTCGATTCAGGCGATCGGACAGATCCGGTTGCACTGCTATCAACGTGGGAGCATCAAACCTTGGAGCGGATGTTGAAAGCCCTGTAAAGCGATGAGGGCGCGCCCTGCCGGGCCCGACTGTCGTGAATCGAGCCATCGTCGTGCGCCGACGTCTCGACGCATAGGCGTCCCTCCTTCACGGATACGCGCTCAGCTTGCAGTCAACACCATCGTAGTGCCCTCGTCGCCTCGACCACCGAGCTCAAACTCTGAAGCGAGCTACCGTTTCAAGCAGGGCTCCTGCCATCTGCGCCAATTCCAAACTTGCTGCCTGGCTTTGCTGCCCTCCCACCAAGACTTGTTCGGACACGTCACGGATCCCGACCAAATTTCGATCTACCTCACGCGCCACTAGGGCCTGCTCCTCCGTGGCGCTCGCGATCAGCAGATTGCGCTCGTTGATCTGCGAGATTGAACGGGCGATTTCGTCCAGCGCATCGCCGGAGCGTTGCGCGACTTCCAGGGTCGACTGCACCAGATGACTGCTGCTCTGCATGGCGTTAACAGCCTGCACTGTATCGAGCCGAATATTGCCTATCATCTGTTCGATTTCCTGAGTCGACATTTGAGTACGATGGGCCAAAGCCCGTACCTCATCCGCGACCACCGCGAAACCGCGTCCGGCGTCGCCGGCACGAGCTGCTTCGATCGCCGCGTTGAGGGCCAACAAATTGGTTTGCTCAGCAATGCTACGAATAACGTCAAGTACCGAGCTGATTTCTTGCACACCTTTGGCCAATTGCTGGATACGCTCCGAGGTATCCGTCATGCCTTCCGCCAGCGTGCTAATAGAAGACACCGTTTCCCGGACTTGCTCACGGCCGAATAGGGCAGTTTGCTCGGACACCCTTGACGCTTCACTGGTACTGACCGCATTGCGTGCGACCTCATCGACAGCCGCCGTCATTTGATTGACCGCCGCCGCAGCCTGCTCGATCTCCAGCCCCTGCAGCTGCAGACTGCTGCGGGTCTGGCCACTTACCGCGGTGAGTTCTTCGGAAGAGCTTGCCACCCGTTGGGCCGACGCCGCGATGTGTTTCACCATCGCATTCAAGCTTTGCTGCATCTGGTGCATGTTCATCATCACGCTGTCGTCAGTACTTGCATTCAATGGCACCTGAATCGTCAGATCACCCTGCGCGATTTGGCTCAGTACCCGTGCAGCATCATTGGGCTCGCCACCCAAAGGTCGGGTGACACTGCGCGTCACTATGACCGCAGCGACGATGACAGAGGTCAGGCAAAACGCGAGTAATCCCAACATGTTCAGTTGGGCATCGTTGTACAGCGTCTGTGCCGACTTTTCGCGATCGGCGAAGATCTGCCCTTGTAGCGCTATCAAGGAATCCAAGCTTTTATAAACCTGCTGTTCGGCTGGGACAACGCGCTGTTTTAACTGTGTCATCGCGTCATCAAAAGCCCCCTGCCTGATCAACACCTGCACCTGGGTGAACGCCGAGACGTATGCCTCGCGGTTCTGTTTCAGGGCAGCGTAGGCAGCCTTGCCATCCGGAGAATCGAGCAACGGCTCAAGCATTTCGAGTGCTTTGCTGATTCGCTTTTTAGTGGCCTCAATGGCTTGTTGCGCTTGCTGATTCTCCTTGTCGATCAGCAAATCCCTCGTGTTCCTAGCGTTGTCTCGCACACCTGTAGCGATGACCATGATCGGATCAATTTTCGGCCAGTCCTGTTTAACGATCACCATTGCCTGGTCTTTCAGCGTTGCCAGATCGTGCAACGCATAAAAAGTCAGGCCAATCAGAACCATCGGCGCAATTGCAAAACCGATAACAATACGTCGTGCCGTGGTTAACTTGGCCATATCAAAAGCTCCCTGAAAAATTTCCGACCGTTGGGTATCACCTTTCATACCAACAAGGCCCATGAGCTCTACATCCGAAGCACTCTCGGTCGCTTAGTGCCCGCGAATATAGTGTTCCAATTGCCGGATTAGGTCAGCCTGCTCGACGATGGCCTCTTTCACCAGATCACCGATTGATAAGAGGCCAATGAGCTGATCACCTTCCACCACTGGTAAATGGCGCAGATGTCTTTCGGTCATGACTTCCATGCAGTGCTCAATACTCTGAAGACTGTCTGCCGTTACGACTGGTGCACTCATAATGGCCCTGACCGGCGTACCGACCGAAGATCGCCCGTGTAGAACAACTTTACGGGCGTAGTCGCGTTCGCTGATAACTCCGACCACCTGCCCTTCCTCGATCACGGGTAAAGCACCTACATTTTTTTCCGCCATCATCTTCAGCGCTTCATACACCATCTGATCTGGCGCGATGCTATGTACCTGCTGGTTTTGCAAGACCTTCAGTTTCAGCAATTGTGCGGCTGTTTTCATGAACGGCTCCAATGCTATTACGGATAAAAAACGCAAAAAAAGGCGCTTGAACCATTCGGTTCCAAGCGCCTTTGCCTGTTCTTTTGCAGTGTTAAAGCCAGATATACCTGAGTGAGCACCAACGTTGTTCGTGGTCTGCTCGACACATCGATCATCGTTGACCGAGAACGTGTCCAGAGAAAACGTGGTAGGTAAACCTAATGGAGGTCTTGCAGCCTTTGTGCCAGCTGGCAGCAAAGACATCTCGTCGTGCAGGAGATCAGGCCCCGATCTATAGATGGATATCAAGGCGACTGCGCTCCACTCGAGTTGCTGTGGCGTGAGCGGCCACGCAGAGAGGGCGAGCTACTCAAATAAGCAAATCGATGAGCTTAAGGCTAATGGGTGTGAAGTCCATCACTCCGCTTCCGACTGGTGCATGTTGTTATGCACAGCGCTTTACAACAGTGCATCTCCTGGTTGGATTGATCGCTCGACTAGACGACTGCGACAACACTTCCCCAAGCGTCCTCACTACTCGCGAGGTCTGCCAGGTACTAGAAGAAGTCGTGTTCGAGCGACGGAGAATGACCAAGGTCGAAAATCAGTGCTGGGAGCAGGTTGACGCATGCCATTTCCAAGAGGGCGTGCCCTACCAGGCCCGGCTGTCGTGAACCGAGCCATCGCCTTGCGACGTCTCGGCCCTTCGGGCTTCCATCCGTCACGCCGGCGCTCCGCTTGCTATCACTCACTTTCTGCCTCCTCCAAATCGTTCGTGGCTAGAACGGTCTGCTTTTCCAAGCGGCACCACTGGGCTCAAGCGCTATAGCGTTTAGCAGCTTTTACTAGTGGCTAGTCTCGGATGGGCCGCCAAGTACGCGCAACTGGTAGTCATTGACTGCCTGGAACCTGTGTTCAGCCAACAACCGCAGACGCTGGAGCTCCGCGTCGCTGACACCCCCAGCTTGTGCCTCGTGATAACGTTTCATAGCTTCCACAGCATCGGCGTACATCGGATGGTCAGGAAGCAGAACGCTGTTGAGATCCTTCACCATTGTGGTTACTCCAATGCCTTAAAGCCTAGATAGCTAATTGTCGATGCCTATGGCCTGCTGCTTTCAACGCTCGGATCACCGGGATCATCTGGGTAACAGTTTAGCGATTCGTGACGACCATCACAGGGTTATCGCTGCCTTTGCTTCTGGTCTGCGTAGAAACATTCACATGATCGCCCGCACTAATGAGTCGAGTCACCCAAGGTGCCAGCTTTGCAAGATTGGTAGTCGATCACGGTGTGGTAGAGGTGATCCGCCTCGATACGAAGGCGCTCAAGTTCCGCGTCGGGTCGGCCCTCGGCCATTGCGTCGTTGTATGCACGGATCGCCTCAAGCGCTTGCTTCAGCAAAGGCTCGCCCGCTTCTGTGATGCCCAACAGTGTTCTCTTCATCAAACCTCCGCCAGCGACCTTGTTTGCATCCAGGTGTAAGTGATTCCGTTCCAATCAATGACCGTCAGGTGTCATCAGACAAAAGCTCCTATGTTTTGCGCCCAGGAGCACATCTGTACCCTTTGCATGAAAACGAACTATACCGCTTGATGGCGAAACGCTATCTACCGATAATCCCGCTCCAACCACTCATGCAAGGATCTGCTGTGAAGAAGCTCTACCTGGCGCTCCCGCTCTGCGCACTGCTGCTACAAGGCTGCGGAGTGACAATGGCCCGATATGAACCCAATTTCAAAAATGTGCAGCAACTCAAGCAGAATGCACCGTTACAACCTGTTCGCGAAGCGCAAGTGAATGCAGATGCCGGTCAAGACTCTCTGTCGGTGCGCATGAATTCCATCTCGTCACCTGCAGGCAGCGTCCCCCTGCACATCCAAGCAGCCATCAACGACGAACTTCGCCACGCTGGCCTGCTTGATCCACGGGCTGACCGGCAGCTGCAGGTACAACTGGTCAAAAGCCAGCTCGATTCCGGCGTAGCGAATGGTCATGGAGAATTGGCGGCCCGTTTCACGCTGCGCAAGGCAGGACAAGTGGTATATGAAACCACCAAAGATGTGCAGCGTAATTGGGACAGCAGCTTCATCGGAGCGATTGCCATCCCGGCTGCTGCGAACAACTACAACCCGATGGTGCAAGAGCTGCTCAAAAGCCTCTACAGTGACCCGCAGTTCGTACAAGCATTGAAGTGAAAAAAAAGAGCCGCGACTGCTGCGGCCCTTTTGCTATTCATCTCAGCCCCGCGATTGCTGGGTTTCAATCGCGGAGTACTTCATACGGTTGCTGTCGACCCAGTTCTTCAGGAGCGCGTTGACCTGACGGGTGAAAGTATCTGTAACCGCAGCCTTAGGAGTGTTGCCGACAAGAGGCAGGAACCAGATCCCGAGCCAAGTGTTGACCGCATCATGGTTAGTGTCCTTGCCCAACGACTGGCCACGATCGTCCAAGGTTTCCAGGCTCATAGTGAACTGATCGGTAGCCAGGGCTGGAATGATCGTGAACGTAAAACCGCTAATGAACGCCAATACCATTTGGCCACCGCCGGGCGGATGGTTGTAGACCTTCAGTCGTAGGCTGTAGTCACCTGGCTGCTTTTCGAACTCGTCAAAGGTAACGCGCCCAAACAGCCCCGACTCGTTCAAAGCACGTTTGAGCTCGGGTTTGAGCATGTCGCGAGCCTGCGGTACCTCGTTTGCCTGGGTGTTGCCGGGTGCCCCCTGGTAATAATCGAAGTCCACATAGACATTGGGCTTGATCGAGTAACTGGCCATCGAGGGCAGATCTACCGGCGCCACTTCATCCTTGGTAAAACTCGCGCATCCACCAAGGCTCAATGCCAAGGCAAGGCCAATGGCTTGTACAAATTGCATATCGACTTCCTTGCGTTAACGCTCCGTGCAACTCACACAGAGCTGCTGGGGATTCTAGTGACATAGCCATCAAAGCAAAAGGCCATCACGCATCTCTCCCTCTGCTGCCCGGCGCCGCCCTTTCATCCTCACTGAGGAGCGAGTGCCTAGGTGCACAAAGTGATTGGCGCCCACGAGCTCCCCTCCCTCGCAATACCCAATTCTTGACCGGTATTCCCAATGATCATCTTGGTGGCGCTACCCCTTCCATATTGCTCTTCACCGCCTATCCATCCAACCCAGGCATTCATTGGTGGATATCAGCCCTTTCGGCGACTGGCGATTTCAGTGACGCGCTTCTAGCGCCCGTTGTCAGTCAGCAGGGCCACGTATACCCTGATCAGTAGTCAGAAAGCGCCCCCTTGCGCCTGCAGGATATGGTGAAACATGGAAAAAACTCAGTTCAATGATTCTGGGTCGAGCATGACTCAGGTGAATGAAACCGATACTGGTGAGCCGCGCCCATCGCGCGCATTACAAGACGGCGCAGCTTATGAGCTGCCGCTGTGCCCGAATCGAATGGTCATCGCTGTTGAAGCTGTACGTGGCCCAGGTTTCGCTCTAGCCCTTCTAAGGGAGCACCTGCACCTTCGCGCTTCGGCACAGATCTTGTTCTCTTCGTATAGCAATTGCTATTTCCTGCTCGTCGACGACTTCGACCGCTTCCAAAACGTAAGGGTGGGTAAGCTCGAGGCCGTATCAACCATGCCTTTCCGATCAAGCGAAATCTTCAAAAACGAGATTTCGTCATGGACGCCGTCGGATATCGCTCGAGTAGTGGACGTTGAAGGTATCAAAGCACTGAACGAGCTTGGACTGATTTCCCCAGCGCCTTGAAGGTCTGATTCACAGAGGTCAGAGCGAATGAGGCCAGCCAAAGTTTTAGCCTGGTTGTTTGCGTCTGCCGGGCATCCCCCTACGGCTCAGTTTTGACGGAAGTCGTCTTAGCGCTGTCCGATGGTTGACTTTATTCGGCATCTGAGGCGGTTCCGGGAGGTTCTGGCTCCCACTGCTCGAACGCGTACAGCTCCGCCTACTCATCACTCTCTGAATTTGCATCGAACAAGTGAAATCCCAACGACTGCGATGATCTGGATTACTGCTAGCAAGCTGTAAGCCCAGAAGGGCAGCGTTGGGATTTTGGTTCAGGTGATCGAACAGATCCGATTGCTCTGTTATCTACGTGGGAGCATCAGCGACTCGAGCGCATGTTGAAAGCCTTGTAGAGCGCTGATGGCGTGCCCTACCAGGCCCGGCTGTCGTGAACCGAACCATCGTTTTGCGACGTCTCGACCCTTCGGGCTTCCATCCGTCACGCCGGCGCGCTCCGCTTGCCTTTCGGAGTATCCATCAACATGCTTCAAGTCATCTCTCACAGACGCATGCGAACATACGAGCCATGACACACACAGCCCAAATCAGCACCGACGAGGTCGATAACATTATCTGCGACCGCTGCGGCCAATCGTGTTACCCAACCGGCGAGCATGGCCTACTCAGCGCCGCTTGGGGGAAAGACTCTCAGCATGCAGGCGAGGCCTATAAACTTCACCTATGTGAGCCCTGCTTCTTCGTTTTGGTGTCGGCCATAAAGCACGAGCGCTGGACACTGTCCATGTTTACTGAGGAAGGGGACGCCCTGCTTTCCTATGAGAATTTCGGTCGGGTAGGCGTTTGCTAGGCATGCAGGAGATTCAAAAGTATGAGGCTCTTTTTGGATACCGAGTTCACCGAGCTTAGCGAGCAGGCCAAGCTGATCTCCTTGGCTCTGGTCAGCCAAGATGGCCGGGAATTTTACGTCGAACTGCTCGACTCCTGGCGAGTGGAGGACTGCAGTGAGTTCGTAAAGGAAATCGTACTTCCTCAGCTTTGGCACGGTGAGCACGCCCTGCCAATCATGGAGGCCAGGACTGCGCTGCTCACTTTCCTCGCTTCCTTCGAAACTGAGCTCGAGATCGTTACAGATGCACCCGAGTACGACTGGGAGCTGTTTTGCGAGCTCGCTTACGACGCTGGGCGTTGGCCTCAAAACGTTCGGAATCGTCCAACAGATGCGAGCACACTGTCTCCGATAAACGATGGGGAAGAGCTGCCGCATCATGCTCTTCTTGATGCTAGGATCATCGCCGGCATGTTCTCCAGTCCAACTCGTAGCTAGAGGTCGACCAGCTCGGAAGACCAGTTGCTAATGGGCTTGCTCGGCAGGGCCGCCAAGGGCTTGAAGCTGGTAATCAGTGACGGCTTGAAAGCGATGCTCAGCCATCAACCGAAGACGTTCCAGCTCCGCTCCACCTACACCATCAGCCTGGGCTTGGTGGTACAGCTTGAGCGCTTCTACAGTCTCGGTGTACAGAGGGTGGTCAGGCATCAGCACCTTGCTCAGATCTTTCTTCACGGTTTCTCCCATCTAGCATGGCTATCCCACTCGCTGCCATGCCAGCATGGCACAATCCAAGCAACGTGAGCCAAAGCATAGTCCATGAAGAACGTCAGGCTGATACGTCACGGCGAAAGCGACGCTAATGCAGGTAAACCTACTTGGGATCACGCGAGCCCCCCTTTGACGGCAACAGGGCTGGAGCAAGCCCATATGGTCGCTCAGTTAATCACCCCGCGCCCCTGGAATCTCCGTTCATGCGCGCCCAAACAACCGCGCTGGCCACAATGGCTCTCTATCCCGCAGCCGTCTTGGTGACCGCCCTGCCTCTTAGTCTATTGTGCTTCACATCGTTACTGCTCTGAGCTTGGCTCCTCGAGAAAGGCTGTCGTGAACCAAACCCTGGCCGCGCCAAGTTTCAGCTCTAGTGGGCTTCTATCCCGAAGCCTTCGACCCTAACGGGCTGGCGTGCCCCAGCTGAGAATCTGGCTACAAGTTGTGTAGGGTCGGTCGCCGGCAATTTTCTATCATTTCAGTACATGTAGTGCGAACCCCTGCCCAATATCTACCAACTGCAATTGAAGAGACGTACCACCACGACCAAAAAATTTCTCAGCCCGAACGCCTGTCAAATTTTGCTCAAACTTAAACGGAGTCGTAATCAGTTTTTTTACATCATTTTCGAACTCATGCAAATTACTCTCAATCCAGAAAATAGCATCGCGAGTAGAGTTTGCAGACGCCTTATTTTTAGTTTTTGAGTAAGGCGCCACCGGAGGGTATGCAGTTAGCTGATCAACATCATACCTCATGAAGATTCGGCATAGCACTCGCCCACCCTTAGCAACTCTTACAAGCAAATTAGAATCAGAAAACCCTCTTCTAGGCTCGGAGTTTTTCGCATCAATGGTGACTTGCCAGCTTGGCTGAGAGTGGATGCGCCCTATAGGATACTCAACCTCATTCTCAATGAATGAGTAGATAGTTTTATTGACTCTTACCCAGCCGATTTTTCCTGCCTTAGAAACGCAGAGATACCGAAACTTAGATCTCAGCCGGTAAATTCCATCGGGCATTGTCCAAGAGAGAAGATTTTCTCCTTTCAGTGAATGTTTCCACTCCATGCTTCTATCATCATATGCCGTGAACCAGCTACTGGCCCCAACAGGAGTCGACCCTTGCGGGCTTTCATTCTTGGTCATGACCCCCGAGGAAACTCCGGCCTCACCTGCTGCATTCATTCAAGTCTTCATCGACGCTGGACTGCCTTTTAGCGTACTGGGACTCATCTACGGTGACCCGCAGCAGATCTCCTCACACATGATCGCTTAGCCAGTCATCCGCAAAGTTGCCTTCACCGGATCTACACCTGCGGGCAAGCTCTCGCGGCACTTGCCGGCGCCCACATGAATCGAGTGACCATGGAGCTAGGTGGTCACGCACCGGTGATCGTCGCCAAAGACGCTGCCGTCAATTTCGCTGTGAGTACCGCAGGCCTCTCCACGTTTCACAAGACAGGCCAGGTATGCATTTCACTCACTCAGTTCAGCCCCCGTACCTGCGAACACCTAGAAGCATCAGCATAGAAAAGCCCCCATCAGGGGGCTTTAGCAAACCATAAGTGGAGTGTGTTACTGGGCAAGCCAGCCTTCCACCACGTCCCACCATACTGAAACCTCCACTCCTTGAGAAGCTTGTGATTGCCGCCCTTGGTCTCGATGATCTCGCCGTTGTGCGGGTTCTTGTATTGCTTGACCTGCCGTACACGGTGCGGGGCCTTATCAGATGCTGCCAGTGTAGAAACACGGCGGCGCGACTGAGGATCCAACGTGTTGAGAATGTCGCGCAGGCTGTAGCCATACTGACTCAGTAGGTCACGCAGTTTGGTTTCAAACTCGATTTCTTACTACTAGCTCAGAGCTGCCTTTCAGGTTTCAAGCTCTGCGAGTTGAGCCGCGAGCTGCTGTATAACTCTGTGTTGGAAGGATTCTATGCTGATCGCTGCCCAAGCGATCACCGCCTAAGCCTGGTATGACCTCGAACATGATGCGAGCCGACGTCGACCGGCCCTCTGTTAGTGTAGCGGGTATGGCCCCGGCGCACATGACCACTGACATTCTGCAGTATCGGCCCATCCGGGATAAAGGACAACGGGTCGCTGTGCTTACGGTACAGATTCGGCCTATTCAGGCTGAGCCAGGACGAGAACTCAGCAACATCAACGTCTGACGCACACACCATGCGGTAAGCGTCGATAAGCTCACGGTTTCGGTAAAGGTAGTAGCGCTTCAGCCAGCCGAGCCGCTGCTCGCTCTCTCTGAGTTTCGCGAGATGCGAAGCCTCGTCTAGGCTCGCTTTGAAGCCCACCATCCATGTCAGGAAGACAAAGGCCACCAGCAAGATGATTGCGACATGCTGTTTGTCGTAGATGAAGGTGTAAATTGCCCAGGGTGATGGTGTATCGAATATCCACCAGGAAATTACAAACGCTGGAAGCCCAAACGGTGGCAAGATCATCAGGCCAATGCCCAATCCGATCAATACCCCGACGATTGATGCGATTTTCTCTCCAACATTAAACATCCATGCTCTCCATTTTCTTGCAAAAGTAAGCCCCGCCTTGCAAGTAACTTTCGACTGCGGGCTGGGCGGGCCAACTCCCGCCTCTGTTGTGCAACGCATCTACGCGAGATAGTTTCGCTAGACAAGCGGCCCGCAAGCACATTCAGCGAACTCGGCGACCCCTGCTGTCGGTTTTTCTTGAATATACATCTCGCATAAAAACGACAGGTTGTTCTATGCGTTCGCCCTAGCCTCCTCCGCATACCAAAGCAGAGCATCAAGTTCAGCTAGATTTTTAGCAGGGTAATCCTTCGTTCGCTTGAGAGCAGTGCGGAGATGCCTAGCTGCATAGATGTACCTGTCTCCCTCAGAAAGCCCCCCTAGCGTACAAGCCCGCTTGCCCTCAGCCAATCTTTGATAGGGCTATTCGCCACATGATAAACACTTGGGAAAAACTGACACAACATCTCTGTAAAAAGAGAGCCTCTAGTAGCGAGTGAGATATCGCTCATCCTGTTTAGTTCTCGAATGACAACCGAGTCCCTTTCTACTTTTGGGGAATCCATGACACGAACCAGGCTCTTGGACAACTCCCTGTGGTCGCAGTGCTTGCCCTTTATTTCCCACCCCTTAGCCTGGAATCGGCTTCCGCCATCCATCGACCAGAGCTCACAAAGGGTGTCGTAGAAAGCTAGGTTTTTTTTCGAACTCCACTTTGCAGTGCCAGCGGCATCCCTAAAGAGCTTTTCCAGATCGTCTCTTTGCGACTTGAAGACTCTCATAGCGGCACGACGAGAACGAAGGATTTTATCCACCATCTCCAAGTCGATCGGGAGCGGGAGGACATATTCGACGGAATAGTTACCGCTATCCTCATCTGCAGCGCCCCTCTTACTCGGCTTGGGTTGACGAGTAGCCTCTACATAGCCTTCCAGCCATTTAGCATCAACAACAACCGATTGAGGCGGCTCCAACCCAAGAACCCAGGCTCTGGACTGCTGGAAAGTCGTCTCCAAAATTTCGGTAATGCCATTAATTTCGTGGTTATCGGTGAAGGCAGCTACGGAGAGATTTGATGAGCCGATCAAGGCGTAGCACTTGTCGTCAGTCTCTCTCCAAAACATCGCCTTGGGATGGAAACCCTGAACACCCTCTGCTGCAAAGAACTGCGCCTTGTACCGGATGGGGAGCCATTTCAGGACGCTCTCGCACGCGACTTTACGAGTAAGGCCAAAATCTTGGCCAACCACCATCATGAACTGCTCACAATGGCTTCCGAGCTTTTCCTCTATATCCCAGTTCGTCAGATACGCGCTGACGATGTATAGTTCTTTGGATTCGGTGATCGCACGATGGTAGTAGCTTTTCAGGTTCTTCTGATCGGCCTTCTGGGATAGAAAAATCAGCTCCATCAAAAATCCTATTTCGGAGTGATGAATTAGACCAGCTTTTCACAAGCCGGCATCAAGATCCAACTGAGGCTGCATGGGTTGATGGCATTCGTCGGATCCTACTAGCAACTGGTACAGTTTGCCTACTTCTATAGCATCCTACCAACAAACTAATCAATTTATGACTGTCTCTCGTCCAGCAGGGACAGCGCCTTCCGCGATATCGGCAGTAGATGCTTCAAGGTCGACGATACGAGGATCCCTGAGTTCTATCCACTTAGCTGAACTACCTGGATAGGTCTATGATCCAGGTCGCTATTGAAAAAGCCCCAAACAGGGGGCTTTAGCAAGCTACTGGTGGAACGTATTACTGGGCGAGCCTGCCTTCAACCACGTCACCACCATACTGGGCTGTCCACTCCTTGAGCAGCTTATGGTTACCGCCTTTGGTCTCGATGACATCCCCGCTGTGCGGATTCTTGCATTGCCCAAAAATCTCGGGCTTGGACGTTTCTGGCGCTCAACGGTGCACTTGAGCCGGGCGCCTATGTATATAATGGCTTTTTGAAACCATCTGCGGCGGAAAGTGATTTTTATGCTCAGGTTGCCCACCCCCATTGTCGGATTGGTATTACTGGCACTGAATCTCTTCTCCGATTTGACTTACGCAAGGGATGTAAGCGTAAGGGGCTACACCCGCAGGGATGGAACCTATGTCGCACCGCATCATCGCTCGACGCCCGATGGAAACTTTTACAACAACTGGAGCACTCTGGGGAACGTGAACCCGTATACAGGCAAAGTGGGAACACTCACCTCACCGAGCCATGGAGGGTATACCTCGGCACCATCCAGCTCACCAGGATATGTACCGAAGTCCGGATATGTCCCTGATGCTGAATACGTTCCGAAGACCGGTTATGTACCGAAGGCCGAATCTATGGCGCCGAAGGTAGCCGTGCCGATAAATGCCGTTCCCAATAGCTATGGCGCCGGTTGGATGTGCAAGCGAGGTTACAGCAAGTCAGGGAGCACGTGTATTGAGGTACATCCTCCCGAGAACGCCACTATCAATTACTCGGGTGATGGGTGGATGTGCAATCGGGGCTACAGCCGGTCTGGCGGGGAGTGTGTTGCGGTTCGTCTGCCCCAAAACGCTGTGATCAATTACTCCGGCGATGGCTGGATGTGTAAGCGAGGCTACAGCCGGTCTGGGGGTGAGTGTGTTGTGGTTCGCCCGCCGCAAAACGCCGTGATCAATTACACCGGCGATGGTTGGATGTGCGAGCAGGGCTACAGTCGGTCTGGTAATGGTTGTGTTGCGGTTCGCCCGCCCCAAAACGCCGTGATCAATTACACCGGCGATGGCTGGATGTGCGAACCGGGTTACCGACAATCTGGGAGCGAGTGCCTTTCTGTTAACGCTTCGGTTAATGCACGGTTGAAATGACTGGGTTTGCAAGAAGGTATAGCCGTAAGCATTGGATGAGTTCCCGGCCATCATTTCGGATTATCGGGCTGCTTATCTCCCAACGGCTGACCTTGCTACCGGCTGAGCAGCCGCAAACACCTCCCCCGTGATTTCGTTACGACGGCAGAGGTCAAGCAGCATCACCTCCGACTTGCTGTAACGGAAACCCTCCCGGCAAATCCGCTCGACGCCCTCCTGCGCAGCTTCTACCAGCAAACGCGGTCATCCGTGGGGTACAGCAACTCGACCAGTGTGCCGTTGGCGCACTTCGACCTATCCAGATCCAACATGCCCGTGCGAATGTGAACCGGTTGAGGTTTGCAAAGCTCCATGCACAGAGCTTTTCGACTGCCCTGAAGTTGCAGTTGGCGACGGTTTCTTTGGTTGGAGCCAAAGCGGTTACCGTATTCGCTCAGGGCTTGGATCCCACCATAGTGCGCACGATATGGTGTTGCAGGTATTTCTCCGCTTCCGGTTCAAAATCGACCTTATGTGAGTTGGCCAACTGATGGATCTCTCGCTCTTTCTTACTCAGTTTCACTAAGGTCTATTCAGTTTTTTCGGGGAAAGCTGCCATCCGAAGCAGGTAAAAATTTCTGCCACAACTGGTGGCACATGGCCGCACACCAACTACTCTGAAAGGCCACGCCTACCGTAGACAGGGAATTCCCGCCATGCACTCCTTGAGTAAAATACACATCAAGAACTTCCGCTCGTGCAAGCAAGTGATCTTACCTCTGGGCGATTTCACTCCGCTGGTGGGTCAAAACAACGCGGGAAAATCTACCATTCTCGATGCGATTAGGCTGGTACTTGCACCAAAGGCATTTGCAAGAACAGATGCCAATGACCCAACCCAGCCAATTGTCATCAGCGCTTGCGTTTCTGGGATCACAGAAGAGCTCATAGCTCAGATTCCTGAAGCTCGGCACCGAACAGCCATTGCTCCCTATTGCATCGGCGGCGATCTTTGGATACGAGTATCTGCGCTTGGAACGGCCAGGCCATCTGCTGAGGTCTGGGAAAATGGTGATTTAGATGAGCATGGTCTCCCAACCTCCTGGCGTACCTACCCGACTGGTCTGCCCCAAGCAATTTCAGCTCTACTTCCAGAAGCACTCCATATCCGCGCCATGGACGACGTGCAGGAGGATTTAGGTAAAGGAAAGGCCGGCAGCACAATTCGAGGATTGCTCGACGAGATCATGTCGCCGATCCTCACAGCCCACCAAGAAGTTCAAGATGCGCTCGCGGCGGTGAGAAATATCCTGGCTGCCGATGGTGAGAACCGCTCTCCTCTTCTTGCAGAGTTCGACACCAACGCCAATAACGCTCTCTCGAGCTTCTTTCCCGGCCTAGTGCTAAATCTCGACGTGCCGTCAATCGATGTAAAAGAGTTTTTCAAGAGCGGTGACCTGAATGTAACCGATGAGATTTCTGGTGAAACCAGGCGATTCGACACCTTGGGCAGTGGTGCCCAGCGTGCGATTCAAATGGCTCTAATCCGTCTTCTAGCCGATATCAGAAGAAACCGCGATCAAGACCTCTCCCGACGCCTGTTGTTGATTGACGAGCCAGAGATTTTCCTCCATCCACAGGGGGTCAGGGGCTTGAGGGAGGCACTTCATGTGCTTTCCAGGTCTGGTTACCAGGTGGTGTTCACTACACACTCGCCCTTGATGGTGAGCAGGGATAACGCCCCTGATACGGTGATCGTCCGTAGATCACGGGAGAATGGTTCCGAGGTTCGCGTGCCGATGGGAGCCGCAGTTGCTCATGCAATGGGAGAGGCACAAGCTCAATCTCGAACTCTTTTCGAGCTTGGAAACATTGCCGAAATATATTTCGCTGAAAAGGTGATCCTCTGCGAGGGTAAGACCGATCAGAGGTTACTGCCGCTCATTTACGAAAAACTCTATGGAGTAAGGCCTGAGCTTGAGCGTATCTGCTTTGTTGCCCTCGGCAGCTGTACCTCCATCCCTAAGGGCTTTTCTGTGCTGACGGCAATGGGCATCAAATGCGGCGTGATCGCAGATTTAGATTTTGCATTTACTCATGCTAGGGGGCCTTGGCTGCAGAAAGAATGCGAAGAGATGAATAAGGTTAAATCCGTACTACAAACCATCAGCCAGGCTGAAGGCTTCCAGCTGGGTGGTAACGGAATGCCTCAAAACTCCAGGAACAAGTCAGCTGCTGACTGCTGGGCTGCCTTTGCAGGACATCCTGAAGGCCAAGCACTCGCGAACGATGCTCATGAGGCGATGAAAGAATTCAATACCTGGGTCTGGCCAATGGGTTGTATCGAGGATGCCTTGAACATCGAGGATAAGGGGGAGGCAGCTATAATCGCTCAGGAAGACATCATTAGGGATTGGCAGCCAGCGGTGATTGATCAGGAGTATCCTGTTTTCCGTAGCACCTTGGATTGGATGCGAGCCATCTAAACGAGGGTAATGCCTTACGGCATTACCTTTGGAAGAGCCCCCAATCGGGGGCTTCAGCAAACCGCAAGTGGAGCGTGTTACTGCGCGAGCCAGCCTTCCACCACATCGGAGCCGTACTCGGCTTTCCATTCCTTAAGCAGCTTGTGGTTGCCGCCTCTGGTTTCGATGATCTCGCCGTTATGCGGATTCTTATACTGCTTGACCTGGCGCGCACGACGCGGGGCCTTTTCAGCTGCTGCTGGGGCGGCTGCACGACGGTTCGCTTGAGGATCCAGGATGTTGATGATGTCGCGCAGGCTGAAACCATATTTGTTCAGCAGGTCACGCAATTTGGTCTCAAATTCGATTTCCGCTTGCAGCTCGGAAGAGCCTTTCATGGCTTCCAGTTCGGCCAGCTGTGCGGCCAATGTTTGCTCGAGTTTACGGAATTCTGCAAGACGGGACATAGATGCTTCCTCAGATACTGGATGAAATTAGTCGGTTACTGTAAACCATTTTCAGCTCGCCCTACTTAAATTTTGAGTATGCATTAACATCCTTGTTCAATTTTTTTGCAGTGACGTTCAAGTACACGCGCCTGAATCAGCAATGCGAATAGTAGAGCTTGCCGGTGCCATGAAATAACTGCTCCCTCCCGGGGAGCATAAATGCTTGCCTCGCCGACACCGCCGCATGAACCAAGATCGATAATTGCGGGTCAGTCTGTAACGGGAGATTGCAACTGGTGGGGTACAGCGAATGGTTTCATTTGATCTGCAAAGAATGCTCATTGGCGAGATCCCGCTGACCTTTCTCTTCGAGGTCGCTGTTCGCGTTTCAGCGGCGTTTCTAGCCGTATTCTTCTTTCTGAAATTCAGTGGTCGACGCGGAATCAGGCAACTGTCTCGATTCGAGCTAGTGGTGATCCTCACCTTGGGCTCAGCCGCAGGCGATGTGACCTTCTACGAAGATGTACCCCTCCTCCCGGTCGCATTGGTTTTCCTCACCCTTTTGCTGCTCTATCGCGGAACTGTCTACAGGATGAGGCGCAGCAGAACATGGAGGCCTAGATCGATGGATTGCCCATCACGGTCGTAAAGGACGGCATGTACGAGATTCATTCGCTGCGGAATTTGAACATCTCGTCCAACGAGCTCTTCATGGAGCTGCGCCAACAAGGCGCGGAGCATCTCGGCCAGGTTCGACTCGGCCTACTGGAAACTGATGGCGATCTCAGTCTTTAATTCTATGGGCCAGATGACACCCGGCCAGGTTTGTCAGTGCTGCCTATTGAGCATCGTCCAGAGTACTAGCGCCGCCAAACGCTGGCCTACACTGCTGCGTCAGCTGCGGCTTCCCAACCTTCCATGAACCTCAAGACTCAGTCGTGTGTGAACGCTGCGGACATAACGTCTGGTCACCTGCACTGGATACCGTACGCAACCGCTAGACCACATTTTCGCCATTGCTATCCCACACGGCGCCATCCCACCGAGCCATCTTTTAGCCTACCAGTGGTGATCCGCTTTGACGGAGTGGGCGTACATCAATGCTTCGTCCGCGAGCTCCAGCATATCGGCCAAGGTTCCTGAATCCACGGCATGCGTATCACGTAATGCATATGCTTGGTGCAGAAGCTCCCTGTGATGTTTCTTAGGTGCAAGGAGCAGGGCCTCGGTGTCGTTGAGCAACTGCCGCCACTCTTGGATCGACATTACGGGCAGATTGGTGCCTGTCATGGCGGCATTCCCTGTTACTGTATGCGCATACAGTATTCTGAAAATACCCGGCTGTATAGGTACTGCGGACGAAATGCGCCTACGAAGGCTCAACCACGTTGCCGATGGCGGTACGCCGTCCCTAAGGCATAGCGATTGCCCAGGCGTGAAGCAGCGGCTCTCCAAAGGGGAGCAGAGAACGAGAGCTGCCATATGATTAGAACCACGAGATCTCTGAGGCACAAGCGCCCGGCCAGGGCGTTGTTAGCCGTTCGGATTTCGGCTCTGGTTTTTGGCCGTGTCGCCGGCAAACTTTGCTCACGCGGGGCCGCCCCACGATGCGACGTCAGTGCGGAGGATATCGATCAGTTCGCGCAATCCTGATGGCATCTGGCGACGCCCTGGGTAATACAAGTAGTACGGCGGCTCCGATGGTGACTACTCAGGTAATACCACTTGCAATCGCCCTGCATCCAAGTGCGCTCGAATTCTTTCTTCTGGGCAGTAGGTGATGCCGATGCCGGCGAGCGACATTTCGATGCCAAATTCGGTTTCATTCACACAGAGCTGTGCGCGACCGGCACTACACGTTCGGAGCCCTCCAGGATCCCGGCCCGAATCACGCGCATACCGGTCGCTGCCGTGGTCTCGTTAGTAAATCAATGCATAAGCCGGTTGGAGATCAAACCGGCTGCTGATGGCTTCTACCGACTATCTTCGACTTGTGACAACACTCAGCCCAGTTGCGATGAGCAAAAACGCGCCACTAGCAATGAAGGTGGCCTGATAACCGATTCCGTCATACAGAACCCCGCCTGCAGTTGCACCGACAGTGATTGCCAACTGAATAATCGCCACCATCAGTCCACCCCCGGCTTCTGCATTGTTAGGAAGTGCTCTGGCCAACCAGGTAAACCACCCCACAGGCGCGCAAGTTGCAACGAGCCCCCACAGCCCCAGTAGTGCAGCCACTGGAACGACCCAGCTACCAACCGAGATGACGGCAAATGCGATAGCGGTCATGATCAAAGGTATCCCCACCAGAAGCCGGTTCAGGTTTCGGCTAACGAAAGAGCCGACCAACAAGGTGCCCATCAATCCCGCCGCACCGATGATCAAGAGCAAGAGCGAGAGCGTGGGCACATCGACATGCGTGACCGTCTCCAGGAAAGGCCGCAGATACGTAAAGAGTGTGAACTGCCCCATGAAGAGAAACGCTACTGCGGCCATGCCGAGGGCGACCTTGCTGTTCCCAAGCAAGCGCAACGAGCCGGTCGCCGATACTTGAGTCCGCTCACTCGGCATTGCCGGCAGTGTGAATGCTTGCCAGATCAACGCCAACGCGGCCAATGGCACGACGCAAAAAAAAGCCCCTCTCCAGCCAATCATGCCGCCCAGGTAGCTTCCAACTGGCGCTGCGATTGCCGTGGCCAACGCTGTACCGCCCTGCATAACGGCAATGGCCTTTGGAACAAGCTCCTCAGGTGCGATGCGCATCATCACTGCAGTGGACATCGACCAATAACCACCAATGGCAATCCCAAGCACGGCGCGCCCTACCATCAAGGTGAGGTAGTTCGGAGCAAAGGCCACCATACCACCCGAAACCAGCATGAGCGCCGTTGTGGCCAGCAGGACAGGCTTGCGGTCGATCCCCTGAGTCATGGTGGCCAGCAACAGGCTGGTAATCACAGCAAAGAATCCCGAGATGGAAATGGCCTGCCCGGCCTGGCCCTCTGTCAGAGACAAATCGGATGCAATCGGCGTGAGCAAGCTCACCGGGAGGAATTCAGACGCCACTAAAGCGAATGCGCAGAGTGACATCGCCAGAACAGCGCTCCAGACCTGACGACTTGAGTGTTGAAGGGATATTGCCGGGCTGCTCATGGTGGTTCTCGTTGTACCAATTTCAAAAGACACGGTTGCCCAAGCCCAGCGTGCGTCAGCTGAGCCTGATACACGACATCAGCTACTTGAGGTTTTCGCGGAAGAAAGTCGTCAGCTTGCTAAAGGGGATCAGCTCGACGCGGTCGTACAGATCCACATGGCCAGCACCTGGGACGATCACCAGTTCCTTGGGTTCACCGGCAAGGCGATAGGCCTCTTCGCTGAACTCACGGGAATGAGCGTCTTCCCCGGCGATGAACAGCATGGGGCGTGGCGAGATCGTCTCGATGTCATTGAACGGATAGAAGTTCATGAACCTGACATTGCTGGTCAGCGTGGGGTGCGTGGTCAGAAGCGGCGACGACCCTTTGGGAGTGAACTCACCACGTGGTGTGCGGTAGAAGTCGTAAAACTCCCGCTCGATGGCATTGGAGCTATCTGTCAACTGATCAACCGTGCCACTGGTGTATTTGGTTTCACCACCTGAAAACTCGACATCACGCTGGGCAGCCGCTTCGGCGATAGCCTGCTTGCGCTGCTCGACTGTGACACCATGCTTGAGCCCATTGCGATTCGCGGCGCCCATGTCGTACATGCTGACTGTGGCAATCGCTTTCATGCGTGGATCGATTTTCGCCGCACTGATGGCAAAACTGCCGCTGCCGCAGATACCCAGCACGCCAATACGGTTGCGATCAACAAAACCTTGGGCACCGAGATAGTCGACCGCTGCACTGAAGTCTTCGGCATAGATGTCCGGCGATACCAGGTTACGAGGGCGGCCCTCGCTTTCACCCCAGAACGACAGATCAATGGCAAAGGTGATAAAGCCCTGCTCCGCCAGCTTCTGCGCGTAGAGATTCGAGCTTTGCTCTTTGACCGCTCCCATGGGGTGGCCGACGATGATGGCGGGGTATCGAGTGTTGGGGTTCATGTTTTTGGGAACGAACAGGTTGCCGACCGTGTTCATCTGAAACTGGTTTTTGAAGGAAACCCGTTCGAGTGAAACCTGTTCACTCTTGTAGAAATTGTTGGCCCCATGGGACATGTCAGCGGCTCCCGCAGTGAGTGAACAGGCCATCAAGGCAAACGCTACGAACAAAGATTTCATGCACATATTCCTGTCTGCTCGAAATGGAAGGGGTACGAGAAGCCTTCGCAACTGAACAGCCTGGCCATCTCGATTGCCACCCATCTTCCTCGCAAAAACCGGTGCATCAGTAGAGCAAACGTGTAGTTTTCTTGCCTAAATATCCAGCTCTTCCCGCCGGACATGGACAGAGAACGCGACGTGGAAGTAGTGTTCTCGCACAAGATGATCGGAACCTTTGCCATGGCCATCACTGCACCAGAGAGCTCAAGCACGCACCCAATGGCCACGCTATGTAGGGTCATCGGCTCCTACGCGCCTACTGCTGGAGATTTCTCGACAGACATTGCAGACCTGAGTGTCTACCGGCGCATCGCTCCAGCCCTACCGATCACCTGCATCGTCGAGCCGAGCATCGTGCTAGTCGTGCAGGGCGCCAAGGAAATGGTCATTGGCAGCGACGTTTTTCCCTACGACACCACCCGTTTCCTGGTCACCTCACTGAGCATCCCCGCCAACTCGGCGGTGACGGTGGCCAGCGATGCCGCTCCATGTCTCGGCTTGGTGTTCAAGCTGGACTTGCGCACGCTGGCCGAACTGATCGCGCAAGATGGTCGTCTTCCCGTAAGCGGACAGTCCTTTCACACCAGTGCTGGGGTTGGTGAACTGAGTCCAAAATTGTTGGAGAGCTTCGCCCGCCTGATCCAGCTACTAGAAGAGCCGGAGGCGATTCCCGTTCTCTGGCCGCTGATTCAGCGAGAGATCCACTATCGGTTGCTGTTGAGCGACCAGGCACCTCTGTTGCGCTATATCGCCTCCGTAGGTAGCAAGGGGCATCGAATTGCCAAGGCTATCGACTGGATGAAGTTGAATTACGCCGCGCCGTTACGAGTGGAGGAGCTGGCTTCCCAGGTGCAGATGGGGCTCTCCACCTTCCATCAGCATTTCCGTCAACTCACCGCCATGAGCCCGCTGCAGTACCAGAAGTGGCTGAGATTGAACGAGGCAAAAAGGTTGATGCTCAACGAGCACATGGATGCTGCGACTGCTGCCTTCAGGGTCGGCTATGAGAGCCCCTCGCAGTTCAGCCGCGAATATGGACGCCAGTTCGGCACTCCGCCCAAACGCGACATCGCAGAGCTGCGGTTAAGTGCAGAAAAATCAGCTGCCACTACACCTGGCATGCTCTGAACTTCAACTCACATGAGGTGGCCAAGACGCAATGCAAGGAGGGTCAATGATAGGATGGACTACGGAGGGGTCATTAACCTCCACTGCTGGAAGGGCCCTTATCTCTCGATATGCTCTGGCGTGCGGACTATCGGCAATTGGTCGCTAGTGTGATACGCCTGGCAGAGAGCGCATCAAGGTGGTAGCTAAACATTGAGATAGGCTAAAACAGTAGACGTTACCCAAAGTGCTTTATCCCATCAAAGGTCATCCCAGTCAGCAAAAAGCCCACGATCTAACGCGGGCTTTTTATTGAGATGCTTCAATTATCCAATTCGTCTTTGATGATCTTACCGTCGTGCGGATCTACCTGAAATTCGTACCGCTTGCCATCTGCCTTGACGCCCTCGCCTTCCCAGTGACCATCGTCAGCTTCGATCTTGGTGGTCTGCGTGTAGCCGGCACCTTTCAACGTGGCTTCAGCCTGATCCTTGTTCACCTTCCAGTCGGCACCGGGCGTATCAGCCCATGCTGACGTAGCATAGGACTAACCAATGCGAGGCCGGTGAAAGTCGAGTCAGCGCTTTAAGCGCTAACATCCTTTTTTCTGTGAATATGAACAGGCGACCCAACCCTCACAATCTGGGTTCAGTCGAAAAGTTCGTGTAAGGTTCGACCTCAATGCTGGATTGCAGAAGTTAACATCTGCTTACTTTCCATTGGCGAAAATTAAGACGTCCCTGCCCTCCAAGACCAGCATGCGTGGTACTGGATTTGAAGGGAGGGACGAACACTCGGGTCTGCTGAGGGTATCTAGTCTCGCCTCACCAGTAGCATGGAAGCCATATTGCGCAACTGTCGACGGACAATGCCATTTGGATCCTCTATCACGTTGGCATCCAAGCCAATGTGGCAGTCCAGTAATATATGAAGCTCTTCTGAAAGCATCTCCAGCCCTTCAGAACTCAGCCCAACATCCCCTGCACACTGGTTGAGCAGCACTTGGAGCTGACGCTTACGATGAAAGCGGATACCGTTTATTGACTCTGCCTGCACCGGGCTCAAGTGCTGAATTTCATTTCGGGATAGCTGAGCTAAGTGACCATTGTGAGCTACGTAGGATGACACTCTGTCCCACAGCAGTGAATTCATCTGCACAGCGGTCTTGCAATGGTTAAGGTTTTTGCTTTTGAAAACATGCAGAAGGTGCATTTCGTACTCGCTTATCAGCTCATAAAGTAACGCTTGCTTGCTCTCAATGTGGTTATAAAGCGATCCAACTTGAATTCCAACCGCAGCAGCCAACCGCCGCATACCCATGCCTTTGTAACCAGATTGGCAAAACAATGTGCAGGCAGCTTCGCGGATGAGGTCAAATGTTGTGCTCTCATGCTCACAGATAGCACTCACCAGCTAGCTCCTTGCAGAAATTGCTGCAGCAACTTTGGAACTCGACCTGCGGCCTAAGCTTTGGGATATCGCATGCCCTGCTTCTGCCACCATGTTCAAATTTACGCCTGTCTCAATGCCAAGGCCGTTGAGCAAATAAACCACATCCTCGGTAGCAACGTTGCCGGATGCACCTTTTGCATACGGACAGCCACCTAAGCCGGCCACCGAGCTGTCAAAGACTGCAACACCTTCCTGAAGGCTGGCATAGAGGTTCGTCAGAGCCTGACCGTAGGTATCGTGAAAATGCCCGGCCAGATATTCACGTGGCACCTGCTTGCTGACAACGTCTATGAGAGTTCGGGTCGCTTTCGCCGTACCAACGCCGATGGTGTCTCCAAGCGAGATCTCGTAACACCCCATATCGCGCAGCTCTCGTGCCACTGCCATCACTTGCTCAGGATGCACCGTACCGTCATAAGGGCATCCCAGGACACACGACACATAGCCACGCACGCGAATGCCGTTCTGCCGAGCGGCTTGGATGACGGGAACGAACCGAGCAAGGCTTTCGGAAATCGAGCAGTTGATGTTTCGCTGCGAGAAGGACTCCGACGCGGCTGCAAAAACTGCAACCTCTTGAGCACCGACAGCAAGAGCATCTTCAAAGCCCCGCAGGTTTGGCGTCAGCACGGCGTACGTCACACCAGGCTTTCGTTCCACCCCTGCCATTACCTCAGCGCTGCCCGCCATCTGCGGCACCCATTTGGGCGAGACAAAACTGCCGACTTCAATGTACTGAAGGCCAGCGGCTGACAGTGCATTGACTAGCAGGATCTTCTGGTCGACCTCGACACGATGATGCTCGTTCTGCAGACCATCTCGTGGGCCGACTTCAACAATGCGCACACGCAAGGGCAGGCTCATAAAGCGTGCTCCAAGTCGACAAGAACCGTACCCTCGCTGAGCAGCTCACCTTCCTGGCAATAAACCGCCGTGACCATGCCACCTTCGGGAGCTCTAATGGTGTGCTCCATTTTCATGGCTTCCAAAACCACGAGGGGCGTGCCAGCTTCTACTTGCTGGCCAAGTTCAACCAGCACACGAACAATGCTGCCGTTCATTGGCGCCGTCAGCCCACCTTGATGCCCGGTGGACACATCAGCTTCGGCGATCGGGTCAAAACGGCTGACGGAATGCCACTCCACGCCCCAGCGCACGTAGGCGGTGCGCCCCTTGCGAACAACTGGCAAAGAGCGAGGCTGACCGCCACCACGCGCTACTTCAACGGTACGCCTAGTTCCATCGACGACCAGCTGCACCTTATCAGTAGCTGCCAGGCCCGAACGCCAGGACGTACCCGCCTGCCATGGAGAATCAGGGTCATCACTCCGGACGTGCACAGGGTCTGTTGCCATCAAGGCTAATGCAGCGCGCTGCCAGAACACTTCTGGCAACTCTACCGCTTTAGGTAACAGATCCGCCTGATAGCGCTCGATAAAACCAGTGTCCAGGTCTTCAGCCGCAAAGGCCTCATGGGCGAGTATGCGCTGCAAGAATGCCAGGTTGGTTTTGAAGCCCCCGACAAGCGTTTCCTGAAGCATTGCCAACAGTCGCTGGCGTGCCTCCTCCCGGTTTTCTCCCCACGCGATCAGCTTGGCGACCATTGGATCGTAGAAAGGCGATACTTCATCCCCCTCCTCAACACCGCTGTCGACGCGGCGCCCATCACCAGTTGCTGGTTCGCGATACAGTTCGAGATGGCCACTGGCGGGCAGAAATCCACCCTCAGGGTCTTCTGCATAAAGACGTACCTCAATGGCATGGCCATGCAGAGGAACTTGCTCCTGGGTGATGGGGAGTGCTTCGCCACGCGCGACACGAATCTGCCAAGCCACCAGATCGAGCCCGGTGATGGCTTCAGTCACAGGATGCTCCACCTGTAAGCGTGTGTTCATCTCCATGAAGAAGAACTCACCCCGTTCATCGAGGAGAAACTCAACTGTCCCGGCACCCTCATAACCGATAGCCTGGGCAGCTCGAACAGCCGACTCACCCATCGCTCTACGAAGCTCTGGTGACAGACCCGGAGCTGGAGCTTCTTCAACAACCTTCTGGTGCCGGCGCTGGATGGAGCAGTCGCGCTCATGGAGATAGAGGCAGTTACCGTGCTGGTCTGCGAAGACTTGGATCTCCACATGCCGAGGCTTCAATACATATTTCTCAACCAGCATTCGGGAATCACCAAATGCGGATTGGGCCTCACGCTGAGCGGAAGACAAGGCATCGGCAAGCTCACTCTCACACTCAACCACCTTCATGCCCTTACCACCGCCACCAGCGGTTGCCTTCAGGAGAACTGGATAGCCAATGCGCTCAGCAGCGTCACGGAAAGTCTGCGCATCCTGAGCCTCACCATGATAACCAGGTACAAGGGGAACCCCGGCTTTTTCCATCAAAGCCTTCGCAGCAGATTTGCTACCCATAGCATCTATCGCGCTAGCCGGGGGGCCAAGGAAGATGAGGCCGGCCTCTTCCAGCCTGCGCGCAAATGTGGCGTTCTCCGAGAGGAAGCCATACCCAGGGTGGACAGCTTGCGCACCCTTCGCGAGCGCCGCCTCAATGATCTTGTCCATCAGCAGGTAGCTATCGCTAGGTTTAGCCCCTCCCAGATTGACGGCAACGTCGGCCTCTCGCACATGGCGGGCGCGCTGATCAATTTCACTGTGAACGGCAATAGTGGTCAGGCCAAGCGACTTGGCCGTACGGATGATTCGGCAGGCGATCTCACCACGGTTAGCAATGAGGACAGTGGAGATTGTTCTTTTTTTCATGTCATTTTGCTCTGTCATTGGCTGCATTCGTGCGGGTTTCAAACCCACGAGGGCTTTCGCTTCTGAAGGAACGCATTAAGCCCCTCCTGACCCTCACTGCTGACGCGCACAGTGGCGATGGTTTCTTCTGTGCATTGGCGCAACTCAGGGCTGAGGACGCCGTTGCCGACCCGCTCAAGTAGTGACTTGGCGACACGCATGGCCTGGGGGCTATTCAGCAAAAGCGCGTCGGTCAGTTGTTCAACCGCTCTATCCAATTCATCAGATTGATATGTTTCTGCTAGCAGTCCGATTTTCTGGGCACAGTCACCACTGAAACGCTCCGCAGTGAGGGCATAGCGGCGGGTAGCCCGTTGACCAATAGCCTTGACCACGTAAGGGCTGATCACTGCCGGCACTAGCCCGATGCGCACCTCGGAAAGACTGAAAATTGCATCATGGGTGCCGACTGCGATGTCGCAACAAGAAGCCAGTCCGACAGCTCCACCGAATGCACCACCATGCACAACAGCCAAGGTAGGAAATGGCAAATGGTGAAGCAGACTCATCAGTTCACCAAGTTCATGGGCATCTTTCAGGTTTTCCTGATAATCCAACGCAGCTGAAGCCTGCATCCAGGCTAAGTCAGCGCCGGCACTGAAGTGTTTGCCACGCCCCCGCAGCACCATGAACCGGACTGATGGATCATCACGTAATTCTCGGAACACAGAAATCAGCTCACCGATCATCTGGGCGTTAAAAGCATTGTTTTTATCTGGGCGGTTCAACCAGACAGTTGCTACGTTGTTCAAGGTGACTTCAAGCTCAACAGTGCTGTAATGGGTCATTCGATTTCTCGCTCACACAAGCTGGAAAAAAGGCGGTCACACCAAGACGGTACGATGTGACCCCATGAGGAAAACCAGACCTGGCGGCTTACATCCGGAAAACCCCGAAACGGGTTGGCTCAATGGGAGCATTCAAACTGGCAGAAAGCGCCAGGGCCAAGACTTCACGCGTCTGCGCGGGATCGATTACTCCGTCATCCCAAAGACGAGCACTTGAGTAGTAGGCATGGGCCTGATGTTCATATTGTTCAATGAGGGGTTGCTTCAGGCGCGCTTCGTCTTCGCTAGAGAACTCATGGCCCGAGCGACGTGCCTGCTCCTGTTTGACTTGTACCAACACGCCTGCTGCCTGCTGCGCCCCCATGACGCCAATCTTCGCGTTAGGCCACATCCAGAGAAAGCGGGGATCGTATGCACGCCCACACATGCCATAGTTGCCAGCGCCAAAGCTGCCACCAATGATCACCGTGAATTTGGGTACCTGTGCACAGGAGACCGCTGTAACCAGCTTCGCACCGTGCTTGGCGATACCAGCAGCTTCATATTTCTGCCCAACCATAAAGCCGGTGATGTTTTGCAGGAACACCAGGGGAATACCGCGCTGACAAGCCAACTCGATAAAATGAGCACCCTTTTGGGCGGCTTCCGGGAACAGGATTCCATTGTTGGCGAGAATGGCCACCGGGTAACCATTGATGCGAGCAAAGCCGCAAACCAACGTGTTGCCGAATAGTGCTTTGAACTCATCGAGCTGAGAGCCGTCAACGATTCGCGCGATCACTTCGCGTACGTCAAAGGGCTGCTTGGGATCAACGGGGACAACGCCGTAGAGCTCTTCAGGTGAGTAACGTGGAGCGACTGGCTGTAGACGTTCCAACTGACCGAGCTTGCGCCAATTAAGGTTGGCTACGCAGCGCCGAGCGAGTGCCAAGGCATGAGTATCATTTTCAGCATAGTGGTCAGCGACACCGGAGGTTTTGCAATGCACATCCGCCCCTCCAAGATCCTCTGCAGTCACGACTTCCCCTGTGGCAGCCTTCACCAAAGGAGGGCCAGCGAGGAAAATTGTCGCCTGGTTGCGAACCATGATGGTTTCGTCGCTCATCGCAGGGACGTAGGCACCACCAGCCGTGCATGACCCCAGTACAACAGCAATCTGAGGGATGCCCTGAGCGCTCATGTTCGCTTGGTTAAAGAAGATGCGACCGAAGTGTTCTTTGTCCGGAAAAACTTCATCCTGCCGAGGAAGGTTGGCGCCGCCAGAGTCGACCAGATAAATGCAAGGCAGGCGATTTTGCTGAGCAATGGTCTGTGCACGCAGATGCTTTTTGACCGTCAGTGGGTAGTAGCTCCCCCCTTTCACCGTCGCATCGTTGGCGATGACCATGCATTCAACGCCCTCAACGCGGCCAATGCCCGCAATCACGCCCGCTGCCGGGACGTCTTCACCGTAGACCTCGTGAGCAGCGAGCTGCCCGATCTCCAGAAAAGGGGAGCCTGGATCCAGGAGCGCATCGATCCGATCACGGGGTAGCAGTTTTCCTCGTGAGAGATGACGCTCCTGAGCCTTCACACCACCGCCTTGGTTGATATGAGCCAGCAGCGTACGCAAACCTTCTACTTGAGACAGGATGGAATCACGGTTCGCGATGTAATCAGGTGAACGGGTGTTCAGTTGTGTAGTGAGCGTGCTCATGAGGGCCTCTTCTTGTTCTAGTGCTCGTGGCACAGCCGGTCAGGCTGCGCCGAACATGACTGCTGACTAGGATGCTCAACGGGTTTCGTTGAAAAGCTCACGACCAATCAGCATTCGGCGAATCTCACTGGTGCCGGCGCCAATTTCGTAGAGTTTCGCATCACGCCAGAGCCGCCCCACAGGGAACTCGTTGATGTAGCCATTGCCACCAAGAATCTGAATCGCCTCACCACACAGCCAGGTAGCCTTTTCAGCGGCGTAGAGGATCACGCCCGCGCAGTCCTTGCGAACCTGACGAACATGACCCACACCCAAGGCATCAAGGTGTTTGCCCACCGAGTAGAGGTAGGCACGGCATGCCTGCAGGGTCGTGTACATATCGGCGACTTTCCCTTGGATCAACTGGAACTCGCCGATGCTCTGGCCGAACTGCTTGCGGTCGTGAATGTAAGGCACCACGACGTCCATTGCAGACTGCATCAACCCCAACGGCCCGCCACTCAGTACAGCACGCTCATAATCCAGGCCGCTCATGAGCACTTTGACTCCTTCGCCGACACCACCAAGGATATTTTCCTCAGGCACCTCGACATCCTGGAACACCAGTTCACCCGTGTGTGATCCACGCATGCCCAACTTGTCGAGCTTCTGCGCAACCGAGAAGCCAGGAGCGCCTTTCTCAAGAATGAACGCGGTCATCCCTTTTGCCCCGGCAGCCAAATCAGTTTTCGCGTACACCACCAGGACGTCACAATCCGGGCCGTTGGTGATCCACATCTTGGTGCCATTCAAGATGTAGCGATCGCCTTTCTTGTCCGCACGTAACTTCATCGAGACAACGTCGGAACCCGCATTGGGCTCACTCATCGCTAGAGCGCCAATGTGTTCCCCAGTGACCAGCTTGGGCAGGAACTTGTCCTTCTGCGCATCGTTACCATTACGATGGATCTGGTTCACACACAGGTTCGAATGAGCACCATACGACAGGCCGATACCCCCGGCTGCTCGCGAGATCTCTTCCATCGCGATCATGTGGGCCAGGTAACCCATGCCCGAGCCGCCATAGCGCTCGTCAACCGTGAGACCGAGAAGCCCCATATCACCAAACTTGCGCCACAAATCCATCGGGAATTGATCGTCCCGATCAGCCGCTTCCGCCCGTGGAGCGATCTCCTTCGCGGCAAAGCCAGCGACGGAATCCCGCAGCATTTCGATCTCTTCACCCAAGAAAAAGTTAAGGCTAGGCAAGTTGTTCATCAGCATATCTCTCATCAGGAAGTTTCGTCAGGGACGTAATAACAGCCCCTAACCAACGCACTAATAGGTCTTAGCGAATTCTTAAATCAGCTTTACGACGATTTTCGATTCAGCCGCTGACGCAGCATCCGAAAAGGCGGGGGCGTTCCATTGGGTCATAAGAGTCCCCTGCCTGGCCTTGGCGTTTGCCAAGTACCGGTCTTTCACCGGGCCATAGCCTCTGACGGCATCAGGTAAGTCGGCCAACTGAACGGCCAGATCGTATTTCTGAGCAGACAAGCCTGATTCCAACATGCTCAGAATGCCTTCGTAATCGTGCAACCAGCTGACCTCAACCTTCCGCTCATGCGTACGGGCGAAAGGATCCATCCAGGTATTACGGATTCGTTTGACGCTGGCCAACAACTTGAATGCTCGCATCATCCAGGGGCCGTAACCTGATTTCTTCCCACCGCTAAACAATGGCGGCGCAAGGTGGAATTGAAGTTTGAAGTCGCCTTCAAACTGCGAGTTGATCTTTTCCAAAAACTCCGGACGACTGTAAAGACGCGCCACTTCATACTCATCCTTAATCGCCAAGACCTTGAAGTAGTTACGAGCAACGGCTTCCGTGAGTTTTCCAACCTGACCGAACAAACGTTTTTCTAGTTCCTTGAATGTCAGAACCCGCTTGTAATACTGAGCAGCGAAGCGGGCATCGTGATACTGGGTCAAGAACGCGACCCGCCGCTCAACCATCTCGTCGAGCGATTGAGAAAGCGTCAAGTCACCTTTAGACGGCTGCTTGCGCTCAACTAGGTCTTTTACTTTGTCCAAGTCAACAGCAGCGCGACGACCCCACATGAATGCCGCTTTGTTCGATGCGACCGCTGTCCCGTTGAGCTCTACGGCCTGCATCAACGCCTCATAACCAACCGGCAGCCACCCCATTTGGCAGGCGTACCCCAACATGAACATATTGGTAGCGATCGAGTCGCCCATCAGCGCAGTGGCGAGATAGCTACCGTCAATGAATTGCGTGTTGCCCTGCCCCACTGCCTCACGGATCTGATCCTTGAGCTGGTCAGCACAGAAGTCAGGCTCTGGATGACGTTGCAAATCACCGGTTTCTGCCTGACCGGCATACGTACGAACAAATGCGCTGGTGATGCTCTCTTCCAGGTTGACCAAGGCGTGAGTGACGCCATGGCGCACCTTGAGCAACGTTTCGCTATTTGCACTGACAACCAGGTCACAGCCGAGCAGAAGGCTAGCTTCGCCTTCGGCAATACGCGGCGCATTAAGATCGCCTTGATCACCCGCGATGCGAATGTGCGACCACACTGCACCTCCTTTCTGTGCCATCCCGGCCATGTCGAGGTTGAGAGTACCTTTGCCCTCAATGAATGCCGCCATGCCCAGCAGTGCACCGATAGTAACTACACCGGTACCGCCTACACCGGTGACAAGGATGTCATAGGGCTCTGCAACGGGCTTGACCTGAGGCTCAGGCAGCATCCACACATCCTGGGTGGAGTCCTTCAAAGCGGCGGGCTTCTTGAGCTTGCCCCCTTCTACAGTCACGAAGCTTGGGCAAAAGCCGTTTAGGCAGGTGAAGTCTTTGTTGCAGGAAGACTGATCAATCTCTCGCTTGTTGCCAAATTCGGTCTCCACGTTGACGACAGACATGCAGTTGGATTTGCTGCTGCAGTCGCCGCAACCTTCACAGACTGCTTCGTTGATGACCACACGACGAGCTGGGTCAGGGAATTTCCCGCGCTTGCGACGTCGCCGTTTTTCAGCCGCACAGGTCTGGTCATAGATGATGGCAGACACCCCTGCGAACTCACGCAGCTCACGCTGGATGGCATCCATCTGGTCACGACGGTGGACAGGAACCCCTGGTGCCAGGTCGGTGATCTGCTCGTATCGCGACGCATCGTCAGTCACCACGACAACGCGGGTGACACCTTCAGCAACCAGCTGTTGGCTGATCTGCGAGACCGTGAGCGTGCCATCGACAGGTTGCCCCCCGGTCATGGCCACGGCATCGTTGTAGAGAATCTTATAGGTGATGGCGATTTTCGCTGCAACTGAGGCGCGGATCGCCAGAATGCCCGAGTGGAAGTAAGTGCCATCCCCCAGGTTGGCGAACACATGCGGGGTCTTTGTGAACGGCGCTTGGCCGATCCAGGCAACACCCTCTCCGCCCATCTGGCTGAAGGTTGCGGTCTGTGGATAGATCCACTTCGCCATGTAGTGGCAACCGATGCCCGCCAGAGCACGACTGTTCTCCGGCACCTTGGTCGAGGTGTTATGCGGGCACCCTGAGCAGAAGTGAGGAACGCGCTCAAGCAAAGTGGAAATTTCCGCCTTGGCGGCAGCTTGTCCCTCCAGAACGGCCAAGCAGATCTTGAGCTCAGCACTTTCGACGTGTCCCAGAATGCGTGTAGCAATGGCACGCGCGATCATCGCAGGGGTGAGCTCGCCGATGGCGGGCAGCAACCAATCCGAATGAGGCAGCGTCCATTCACCTTTGTCTGCAAATTTGCCGACGATGCGTGGACGGACATCTTCGCGCCAGTTGTACAATTCCTCCTTTAGCTGGTACTCGATCAGGTGGCGCTTTTCCTCGACCACAATGATCTCTTCAAGCCCCTCTGCGAACTGGCGTACCCCTTCGGCATCCAGCGGCCATACCAGACCGACCTTGTAGACGCGCAGTCCCATCTCCTGGGCGCGCGCTTCATTGATTCCGAGCAGTTTGAGTGCCTGGCAAACGTCCAGATACGACTTGCCGGATGTGATGATGCCGATTTTCGCCTTGGGCGAATTCAGGGTCAGCTTATCCAGCCCATTCTTTCTCGCATAAGCCACCGCAGCATAGAGTTTGTGCTCGAACAGCCGTTTTTCCTGTGCCAAAGGTGGATCAGGCCAGCGTATGTTCAGGCCACCCGGTGGTAGCGGAAACTCCGGCAGGATCGTCTGCACGCGGTCGTGGCTGACATCGACGATCGCCCCACTTTCAACGGTATCAGCCACCGCCTTCAGGGCAACCCAGCAACCGCTAAATCGGGACAAGGCAAACCCATGAATGCCGAAATCGAGGTATTCCTGAACGCCGGACGGTGCCAGAACAGGCATCATCACGGCCTTGAAAATATGCTCGGTCTGATGGGGCAGAGATGAGGATTTAGCACCGTGGTCATCACCTGCGATTGCAAGCACACCACCAAACTGCGAGGTGCCTGCGGCGTTCGCATGACGAAAAACATCGCCGCACCGATCTACGCCGGGGCCCTTCCCATACCAAATGCCGAAGACACCGTCGTATTGCGCACCTTCGAACAGGTTGACCTGCTGCGTACCCCAGATGGAGGTAGCTGCAAGATCTTCGTTCAGGCCAGGCTGGAATTTGATGTGGTGAAGCTTGAGATGATCCTTGGCCTTCCACAGCGTCTGGTCGTAAGTGCCTAGGGGTGAACCACGGTAACCAGAGATAAAGCCAGCAGTATTGAGACCAGCTGCAAGGTCTCGCTTGCGCTGCATCAGCGGCAGTCTCACCAGCGCCTGTACACCGGTCATCAAAACTCGACCCGACTCCTGGACGTATTTGTCATCCAGCGACGGAAGCGTCTGGCTCATTGGGCTAATCCTCTTATTTTATTCTTGTGATGGCGAACCCAAAGGCGGCAAGCCACGTTGATGACAGAGTATTCAGCCCGAATGGCATCGGATATTTCTAAAAAATGAGATCAGGTATTGGTAAATCAGATATCACTGCCCCGGCCTCGGCGGTTGCGACTGGCTGCTGTTAAGCGCCGGCTGCACTGTTTTACGCGAAGACCGCGATTCGATTGGAGTCCTCACATCCGATGCGATATTGTGAAAAGACAAGAAGAACGAGGTGGTATCGGAAAAGCTAATGTCCAGTCGAGTCGACATCACCATGCGTCAGCTGCGCTATTTCCTTGCAGCAGCGGAGCATGGCCAATTTTCACAAGCGGCGATCAAGGTTCACGTTTCCCAGTCCGCGATCACTACCGCCGTCAGTCAGCTGGAAACGATTCTGGCTGTGCAACTCTTCGAGCGTCAGCCTCACGGCGTCAGGCTAACTGCCGAGGGTCACAAGTTTCGGCAGCACGCTCGACACATTCTCGACACGTTGCAAGATGCAGTAGCTCAACCGTCATTTCTCAGCCACTCCCTTAGCGGCACCGTCCGGATTGGTGCGTCCTACACAGTGCTTGGTTACTATCTGCCCACCTTGCTGGCTCGATTCAAACGCAGCTACCCACAAGTCGAAATTGATCTTGTGGACATGGATCGAATAGCCATCGAGCAAGGGATTTCAGACGCGTCTCTTGACTTGGGCTTGACCATCGTTTCCAACGCCGACATCAATCAACCGTTCGAACGGCATGTGCTGATGCGCTCCAGGCGCCAATTGTGGCTGGCGACTGAACATCCGCTGATGAATGTAGAGGCAATCTCCCTGGCGGAGATAGCTGAGCACGCCTACATCTTGGCGACGGTTGATGAAGGGGAAAGCTCCGCAATGCGTTACTGGCGATCCGCCAACCTGAAGCCGCGAATTGCATTTCGCACTTCATCCATGGAGGCACTCCGAGGCCTGGTAGCCTACGGCTTCGGAGTCACCATTCTCTCAGACATGCTCTACCGACCATGGTCACTTGAAGGGCGAAAAATTGAGGCCCGCCCGATTACAGATGTCATACCACCTATGGAACTTGGGCTGATTTGGCACACAACAACAGGATTGAGCCAAGTCGCTAAAGCGTTCCAGCAATTCATCATCTCAGCCAATGATCTTAGCTAAGTGGACGCATCATTGAGTTACTGAGCGTCCCCCTAAGCAACCGATTGCACAAAGTCCAAAAAGCTCTGCGTGGTTGCACTGCGTTTATCTCGTGGCTGGCTCACCACATGGAACTGACGGTTGGCCCAACCATCAGTGAGCGGAATTTTAACGAGCGGCGAGTCTTCGGATGATTCACTAATCGCTCGATCAGGGAGAACGGCGATACCTAGTCCACTTTGGATCATGCGGCACACCGCATCAAAACTCTGTAGATGTACGCCATAATTGATAGGCCTCTGAGCCGCGCGGGCCGCCTTATCCAGAGTCTGATAGAGAGGGCTGTCGCGATGCAGCGCAATGTGTCGGTACACGAGGCTTTCCGCAAAATTCAGGCTATCGCAGCCCGCCAATGGGTGGTCGTCTCTTACCACCAGCGCCAAGTGATCAATGTGATAATTTTGGACAGCAAGACCTACCAGGCTCGCCGACTCCAGCCCTGCTCCTATGCCAATATCACACTGATTTCCCAATATGTTCTCAATCACCTGTTCGCTGGTGCGCTCCTCCAACTCGACATCGACATGGGGATGGGCGGTGAGGAAACTGTTCAGGTCATGTGGCAGGAACTGAATGATGCTGGAGCGGTTTGCGTGGATTCTTACATGTCCCTTTTCGCCGCTCGTGAACTGGGATAAATCCGCGCTCATTTTGAGCATTTCGTTGAGCAATCGCTGCGCGTGCTCAAGCAGACACTGGCCGGCAGGCGTTGGCTGAACACCTTTGTTGAACCGGTACAACAGCGGAGAACCTACGGCCTCTTCCAATTCCGCTATGCGTTTGCTGACAGCCGAAGCCCCCATACACTCGCGTTCGGCTGCCTTGGCGAAGCTGCCCTCCTCGCAGGTCGCGATAAACAGTCGAAGCGTGGTCGGGTCGTAGCGCCAGGTGGTTTGCATAGGTAACCAGAAATTTTATCGTGGCAGGCAAGAAGAATTATCGCGGCAAGCTAGTCGCATAGCTTTCATCATGTTCATCGTTGAGGAGATAATCATGACAAAAAAAATCCGCTTTGCTGGGCGCTTTCTATTTTTATCTTGTGACAGCGATGCAGTGCAACGCCAGATCGAAGGGGCTGATCTCAGCCTGCAGCAAACGCTGCCGCTTAGGGACAACATTTCCACTGATGAGATTACCCCCGTCGTCATCATGATGACCTATGACGAGCGGTTGGGCACCTACCCTTACGTCGGGTTCAAAACCGACGGCAAGCTGCCGATCGGTAACGACATGGTCAAAAACGGCGGTTTTGAGATCACCGTCGCAGGAAAGCGCTACGGTAAAGGCTCGTCCCGTGAATCCAGCCCGCTGGCGGAAAAGTCTGCCGGCATTCGATTGATCATCGCCGAAAGCTTCGAGCGAATCTATCGCCAGAACTGCGACAACATAGGAATTTATACCTCAACCGATTTCTCACTGATTGATCGCATTCGCGCAGGTGAGGAGATTGATCTGGAGGAGTTTTTGGTTGGTCGCGACGAGGTCACCAAAGAGGTGATCCGCGCTGGCGGTTTACTGCCCTACAGCAAGGCGAATCTGCCCCGCCGCTCTGAAAAAGTCTTTAATCCTTCTGTTCCAAACCGTCGCCCCATGACTCTGGTTGAGAAGATCATTGAGCGTCGCCGTGTTGCACCGGAAGGTGATCTCTCCCGTGGCGACGGAGTGTTTCTCTCCGCTGATTGGCGTTTCAGTCATGACTACTTCACGGGTATGTGTGCTCACCTTATGCATGGCGCATTCGGCCATGAGATCGAGCTTGCCCGACCGAGTGAAATAATTGCATTCCAGGATCACCTGATCTTGGCAAACCAGAGCTTCCCACATGTTCGCGACAATTTGCTCGGTGCAGTCGGCGGCCTGGCATCTGCTCATGACGAGTTCGTACGCCGGTATCCGGTGCGGGCACACGGTGCTCTGGCAGGTCAAAGTGGATCTGAAGGCATCTGCCATGCCCTCCTGACCGAAAAGTACGCACTACCTGGTCAAGTGGTAGTTGGTACCGACTCACATACCCCTCACTCTGGCGCATTGGGCTGTCTGGCCTTTGGCGCTGGGGCTACGGACATTGCCAATAGCTGGGCTACCGGCTTCATTCGTTGCCGTATGCCTGAGGTCATCAAGGTCGAGCTCACGGGCCAGCTACGGGCCGGGGTGACAGCCAAAGACATCGTCCTTGAATTGTTACGCAGCGAGCCTATCCGCCAGGGTCAAGCCATTGGGGCGGTCTTTGAGTATTCAGGCGAAGCCGTGGCTGCGCTGTCTATCGATGAACGGGCGACACTCACCAACATGGTTGCCGAGCTAGGCGGCTTTACCGGTATCGTGATCCCCGACCAAAAAGCGGTGGACTTCATCCACGAGCGCCGTGGCGTGAAGATCGAACTCGAAGATTGGCTATTCAGCGATCCCGATGCTGAATACAAAGAACACATCAAAATCGACTGTCGTGCGCTCTCCACGATGGTGGCGGCTCCTGGTGATCCAGGCAATGGCATTTCATTGGACGAGCTTGCTGAAGAGGTGTCAATCGATATCGCGTATGGTGGTTCTTGCACCGCAGGTAAACGCGAGGACTTTGACTATTACCACGAAGTGTTAGCCTGGGGCCTCGATCACGGGCTCGGCATTCCAGAGCACACCAAGCTCTTCCTGCAGTTCGGCACCCTCGCCGTCCGCGACTACTGCCAACAAAAAGGCTATCTCGATACCTTTGAAAGGGCTGGTGTCGAACTGATCATGCCCGGCTGCGGCGCCTGCGCAAACTGTGGCCCAGGGTCGTCAACACGACCGGATCAGGTGACAGTTAGCGCGATCAACCGTAACTTTCCAGGTCGATCTGGCCCTGGGCAAGTCTGGCTTGCTAGCCCATACACGGTGGTAGCAAGTGCGCTGCTTGGAAAGCTTGGCAGTTTCGAAGCCTTGCAAAAATCCATCGCTGCTGAAGTATCGCCAGCATGATCACTACAGCTGATTTGTGCGATACCCATTCAGACATGATTGCCACAGGCGATCTTCACATTCTTCAGGGCACCTGGCGCTGGTTCGGCAAGGCGGCATCCATGCGCGGCCCAATCGTCACGCTTCAGGCGCACGGCTGCAACACAGAGCTGCGTGAGCAGCTAGACCAGCCAGGCCTTGGCCGGATCCTAGTGATCGAGGCCGGGGACGATCCTGGTGCGCTATTGGGTGAAAACCTATCGATGAAGGCGCTGCTCAACGGTTGGGCTGGTTTTCTTATCAACGGTAACGTGCGTGATAGCAGATCTTTATCTGCGATAGATCTGCCTGTACTTGCTTTAGGCTCATGGCCCGCACGGTCAAAAAATGAGCCCGGTGGCATGAGCGACGTCATACTTGAAATTGGCGGCGCGCGACTCTCTCCTGGAGACTGGCTCTATGCCGACTCGGATGGAGTTTTGCTGAGTCGGGTTCAACTCAAGACGAACTGAGCTTGCGGCTACTACCAAAGTCATGCGCAAGCTTGGAACGTGATTAGCGGCTGATGGGCCTCCATCAGCCAATTCATCTCTCCGACAAATACAAATATGGAGAACGAGTATGGCTACCTTGACCCAAGAGGCAACGCACGTTGCTTCAGATGTGCAAGAGCTGTTGCTCTACCGTCGTATCGCCTGGCGAATCCTGCCACTGACCATTGTCTGCTTCCTTTTCTCGTATTTCGACCGCATTAACATCAGTTTCGCCAAGACCCAGATGCAAGCTGAACTGGGACTGAGCGATGCCGCCTATGGCTTTGCTGCCAGTATTTTCTTTTTTGGCTATGTAATGTTTGAGGTACCAAGCAGCTACGGACTTAAGAAATACGGAGCGCCAAGCTGGATCTGCCGAATCATGGTGAGCTGGGGCATCGCTACGGCATGCTTGGTGTTTGCCTATAACGAGTACACCCTATATTTCTTGCGGTTTCTAATCGGGGTCATGGAAGCTGGCTTTGGCCCAGCGTTGCTGTTCTACCTCGCATGCTGGTTCCCGAAAAAGAACTTGGCCAGCATGAACGGTATTTGGTTCCTGTCCATTCCACTCTCGGGTGTGTTGGGAGCGCCGGTGTCTGGGGTAATTCTTGAGTACATGAACGGCTTCTTAGGGTTGGCTGGATGGCATTGGCTCTTCGTCCTTTCGGGTCTTCCATGTGCCCTGCTTGGCGTCATTGTGCTGTTCAAGCTCGATCGTGATATCCAGTCGGCGAAATGGCTTACCCAGAAGGAAAAGGATCTACTGCAGCACAATCTGGATAATGACAGAAAAGACTCGAAACCAATCCATGCTTCATTGTTGAAAGTCATCCTCACTCGCGAGGTGGCAGTACTGTCGGCGATTTACTTCATGGTGAAGCTGACTGGTTATGGGCTGAATTTCTGGATGCCACACCTGATAGGCTCTTCTGGAGTCAAAAATCAGATGACCGTTGGATTTCTTACGGCTCTGCCATACCTCGTCGCAGCCATCGGAATGATTTTCGTAACCCGCCGCTCAGACGCGACCGGCGAGCGCAAACGCTACCTTTGGCAATGTATGCTGGTAGGGGGTATCGGGTATTTCGCGGCCTGCTATTTCAACAGCAATTATTATCTCCTGACAGCGTTCCTGGTGCTGGCTACCGCTGGAGTATTTATTGCCATTCCGATCTTCTGGACTATTCCGCAGACAGCATTCGCAGGTTTGGCAATTGCTGGCGGCATTGCAGCAATCAATACCGTTGGCCAGCTCAGCGGCATGGTTGCACCGCTACTGGTCGGTTACATAAATGATCTCACAGGTAATACCTACATGGGTATGTTAGCGCTGGCTCCGTTCTGCCTGATCTGTGTTGCAGTGATCCTTTGGGGTATTCCCAACGATCGTAAGATCGCTTGATGCCTGGTGCCCGTTCAGGGCACCTCATTCCAACCTAATGGCTTGCTCGGCACGCACTTGATCGCTGCGTGGTGAGCAGTGCTGTACGTGTAATTGGGGATAACAATGACAAAAAAACTCTCTCCCGCGACCTATCTCCCGTTGCTGGGGCTTTCTATTCCATGCCTTGCGCAAGCGGATTTCCTAAGTGACAGTAAAGCAACACTGGAAGCGAGAAACTTCTATTTCAGTAGGGATTTTCGTAGTGACACCTCTGCTCAATCCAAGCGGGAAGAGTGGGCGCAAGGATTCATTCTTCGTGCTCAGAGCGGTTACACTGATGGCATGGTGGGTTTTGGTCTAGATGCCATCGCGATGCTTGGCATCAGACTTGATTCTAGTCCAGATCGAACCGGCACTGGCCTGTTGCCCAAACATGGTGATGGAAGAGCTGCGGACGACTTCTCCACTCTTGCACCTACGGCGAAAATTAAATATTCCGCGACAGAACTAAAGGTCGGTGGACTTACCCCCACGTTGCCACTCATGGCTGCGAATTACAGCCGGCTTGTCCCCCAAGTGTTCAATGGCGCGCTGTTGACCTCAAATGACATTACCAATCTGACAGCCACTCTGGGGCGGATCGAAAAGGTCAAAGCCAGAGACTCCTCCAATTTTGAGGATATGACGATCACCCCCATGTCGGGCGCTTTCTCTGGAGGTGCCAGCAGTAGTGGAATGAATTATGTGGGACTTGATTATAAAATCGCTTCGACCTGGCTCCTCAGCGCACACCACGCACAGCTAGAGGACATCTACCGGCGAAATTACCTGGGTCTTCAATACAGCTTACCCGTTGGTAATGGCAAGGCGTTTGCTGAGCTTCGCTACTTCGACGCTGACAGTGATGGAAAATCCTTGGCGGGCGACGTGGATAACAGGACGCTCAGTACAAACTTTGGGTACAAGTTCGGTGCTCACACGATCAGTGGCGGATACCAGAAGAGCCGTGGCGATTCGGCGTATGCTTACTTAGCCGGCAGTGATACCTACCTTTTCAGCGAAATGCTCGTAAGCACGTTTGGTATGGAAAATGAACGTGCTTGGCATGCTCGATACGATCTGGACTTCGCGGGTTTTGGCATTCCTGGGCTTAGCTTCACGGCACGTTACGTACGGGGTGACCAAATCGACCCAGAGCAGATATCAGGTAGAAAGGCTGCCACCCTACGTGGTCTAAACGAAGACGGCACAGAATGGGAGCGCTCGACAGATATTACTTACGTTGTGCAATCTGGCCCCCTGAAAGACTTCTCAATCCGCTGGCGAAACGCGACTTACCGATCCAGTTACACAGATAGTGCAGATGAAAACCGGCTGATTCTGAGCTATCTCATCAAGTTCTGATGCTGCGAAATCTGGACAGCGCTATGTTAGAAGAACGTTGCGACCATCCTAAATCTACGGCTAAATATCGTTGCGCCTTTCTTTTTTTAGCCTGAAATAACGATGCGACTTTGTCGCTAAAAGTCGCATTGATTTTTCCTGAAAATGGAATAATGCATCGAAATCAAGGGGTTGCAGCTAGTCGCATCAATTGTCGATTGTAGCATCAGGCCTCGTCACGTGTTTCGTAGGTCTTTCGTCGGTCTCGTTCCCGCTTCAAAAGCTGGAAAAAGCTCTCGGCTATGGCATTGGCGTGGCAGTTTCCTCGACGGCTCATGCTGCTGATCAGATTGTAGCCCGTTTGCGAACGCAGACCCTCTGCCTGCTCTGGCTCATCATCTTTAAACGATCACCTGCACAATCGATCCCACTGCTGCAGTACAAACATCCCCGCACTTCCAAGCCAGGCCAGCCAAGCGGACGCAACCTGCCAATGGCTGAACACGGCTTCCGCTTGCCCCATAAAGAAAATGGTCGCAATCAGCCATAGCAGCAGCGCGAAGCTTGCAAGCGGCACACGCACCATTGCAGTCAGCCAGCGCGGTGAGCCCCTGTTGTTTAGCCAGGTTAGGCTGCCCAGCAGCAATGATCCTACGAGCAGCAGAAACGGAACACCGATGAGCGCCATTGCGGGTTCAGCTTCCCCGCCGTCCTCACCGGGCACGTAGTAGCTCGCCAACCAGATCTCTCGACACAGCATATGGCTCAGATAAATCACCGCAATAGGTGCGAGCGGGAATATCAATGCACTGATAACTGGGTTTCGTGTTTTCAAAGTGCTCATTCTTGCGCTCCATCAGCTCGTGTTCCCTAGAGTGCCAGACCATCGTCAGGGAAGCCTTGAGAAAACTCAGCCGAGCTTCCTGCGCTGTACTGCGGCTCTCGATCTGACCATACGTGCTCGCCTCCCATAATGGATACGGTCAGGCATTAAGTTCCTGTTAAGGATCACGCCGTAGTCTCTTCAATCAGGCAATCAGGCCCCGCGCCCAGGTGATGAGGAGAGATGCGACATGGAAGCTTCACTGGCGAAGAAATGGAAATGCCTGGCTCGGACAATCACGTATGTCGGATGGGCGCTGTTCTGGCTATTGCTGTGGGACGTCGCCGTCACGCTGGATGCGATGCTCGTGGCGGGCTACGGGTTTGAGCTGCCGTTGATGCCCCTGACACTACTGTGTTCAGCGCTGGTGGTGCTGATCAGTTTTCGTAACTCCAGCGCTTACAACCGCTGGTGGGAAGCACGTACTTTGTGGGGTTCGATGGTCAACAGCTCGAGAAGCTATGGCCGCCAGGTGCTAACGCTGATCGACGATGACCAGCACGCCAATCCGGTGAAGGCTCGACTCATTCAGCGTCACTTGGCATACCTCCAGGCCTTGCGAATGCATCTGCAAGGGAAACGGGACATCTCTTCATTAACTCCGCTGCTGTCAAACCACGACCTGCAGCTGCTGACCACAGCAAGCAATTTGCCAAACGACATCCTCAGCTGCTCCGCAGAGATCATCGCCAAAGAGTTTCAGGAAGGCCGCCTCGACAGCATTCGTCTTGCACGCCTCGAGTCCACATTGGTCGATATTTCAAACTGGCAAGGCGGAATGGAACGGATTGCCAATACACCGCTTCCCTACCCATACACCTACTTCCCCAGGATTTTCAGCACCCTCTTTTGCATGATCATGCCGCTCAGCCTGGTGCCCTCTTTAGGCTGGTTCACACCGGTCGTCTCCACGGTGGTAGGTTGCATGCTGCTGGCCATGGAGCGGATCGGCACAGACCTGCAAGCACCATTCGGGCATAGCCAGCACAGCATTCGTACCGATGAGCTCTGCCGAAACATCGAGAAGAATCTTCAGTCGATGTTCAACTCACCGGAGCGTGGTGCCTTGTCACTGACGCCATGCCTTGCAATCGAACGCCATTCCTATACTTCATAACGCACGGCCTGGTCGGCTTGTTAGATACAAGCCCGCTCAAGGTAGTATCCGGAGGCTGCGACTAGCCACTTAGCGAGAAGAGGACGATACTATGGCTGATCAGATAGACCGACTGGACGCTGAGATCGCTTTTCTAGATCAGGTTGCTGCCGAACTGGAGCGCCAGGTAGGGCCCAGCCCTGTCACTCGCACCCTAGTCATCGCATGGCTGAGCGAATGGGTGGCGAAGGCGGGCGAATCGAAACCCGATTTGCCTCACCTGCCTCAAACTCTCAAAGCAGCTTATGCCGCCTGGAGTAATCAAGCCGTGGATCGCTGACTACATCATCCACGGCTATTGCCAGATTGCTCAAGCAATCCGTTGATTCAGCTGATGGCCCTGCGTAGCGAGGCACCTTGCGCGCTCTACCCCCCAGACCAAAGCACGGGTCATCGACTCTCCTGGGCGTGTGTCAAATGCTTCTTCGTGAGGTGCCATGCCGGTACCTGCGTACACGCCTATGAACATCTGCGTGTCACCTGTACGCGAAAGGCGCACCTGGATATCCATCGTGGTGCCGTCGTCCAGCGTCTCGTCATGAGTCCGATGATAAAGCACTGGATCTGCCCAACCCCAAAAAACATCACGCCGAATCCGCATGCCGCCCTCCTACGACTTTAGTCTTATCTATGGGTCTGTGAACCTTAGCGCAGCGAAGTGGAACAGCCCGTCCCGCCCAGCGGATTCTGGACACTTACTGTGACGGGATGTGACGTGGCAGGCATTCCAGAAACATCAGCAAAATTCAGGATGGCCCAGCATTTTAAAGGCCCTCACGAAATTGCTTCTTAGCGCCGACTTGCACCAACGGCCCATGGTCATGAGTGCAACATGAGATTGGAGCCGGGCCCGATCCAGCCGTCCACGCTTCCTCATCACAATTCTCCGGCCAGTCCCCGGAACCGCGATAGCAGCCCCCTCGCTCGGAAGCTGGAACTCCAGGACTCCCACCTGACTGTGCACTGATATATGCCGAGAACGGAGTGCTTCGAAGGCGCAACGCAGTAAATGTCGGATGACACTGCGATCCTTCGCTGAGCCTGCATCCTTCTCGATGGCCAGACAGGCCGCAGCGAGCACCTCAGCCACCAGCTGTTCGGCTTGATCCTTGTTTTGATTTGGCATGGCATCCTCAAACTTTTCTCAGCACCTGCGCCGACCCGCCCCCACCTCTCGAGAGCCCATGCTAGATCGACTGGCCGTCATCCTCGATATCTTCCTCCGCCTCGGCTGCATCCGTGGCGTCAGCGTCATTCAAAGGTGGCAACGTAGGCTTTTCCGGATCGTTGATGAAGGGTACGTCGCTTGGCCCCTTCTCTTCGGATCCTTCAGTTTTTGGCTGCATTTCACAACCTCCTATGTAAATGGCCGGCACCAGATCGTCATGCACCTTCCGCAGTGCCCGAGAACTTGCCGACATCAATAGGTTGCGGTACGAACTCGGGGCCATCGCCTGCCAGGCGCCACTTCACACTGGTGATGCCGTAGCGCTCGGCCATAGGTCGACTGACCAGCTTGATTTTATGCTGACTGAATCTTGGGATGATGCCAACGCCGGCATCGCAACTGGCCCAATGCCAGGCTAAGGCCGCATCCATTTTCTCCAACCGAATGATGAACGTTCGGCCCTCGCCATGAAGCGTGTAATCGATAACGTGCAGTTGCTGTCCTGCCATGTGAGCCTCTCCCTTTACCTCTTTGGTAGTGAGAGTGAATGGCCGCCAAAAATTCAATTGAAAAGCCCAGCGGCAGACCGGGCGTTGAAGCAACCATCAAACCACCCACGAACTGACCGCCCGCTGGTCATCTAGGAAAGCAGGGGCGATTCACTCCCTTCAGAAGCTCGGGTGAACTTAGTCCTTTGGGCGCGGCCTTCCTTTCATATGGGAGGACTCAAATGACGGAATTCAGAGAGCTGCATGCCACGATAATTTGCCTGCAAGCGGGTAAAATTCTGCTCGTGCGTAAAGCTGCGCCCGAATGGTCTCTGCCAGGCGGAAAAATGGATCATGGGGAAACCCAAGTCGAAGCGGCCAGGCGTGAATTGCGGGAAGAAACCACCCTGGAATTGGTTGCCGCCCAGTTCTTGGGGCATCACGTACTCGTTAGCGAGGAGCACTGGCTTTATCGGATGACCGTGACTGCATCGAAAACGCCCTCTCCTTCCCACGAGATTGTGGAGTGCCACTGGTTCAACATTCAGGAGCTAAAGCTGGCACCAGTGAAGCCAATTACTATTGAGCTGCTCAAGCGCGAAGGATTTCTGGCACCTTCATCACATTGATTTAGGCCACGGCAATTTTCAAAATCTTTAGCTCTGCATCGTCGATCTGCTCTACCCCGTAGGTCACGGTCATCCGCCCTCCCATCTGCCACATGATGAGATACGCCTACATCGCCCCGCCAAAGACGAAGCCAAATGGTCAGTTGATGAACTAGGAATGGGCGGGGATGGTCAATTTTTCATAAGCCATTGCTAAGAAATGGGTGGTACGGATGGTTGCCTTTGATCTGCAACGGATGCTGATAGACGAGTTTCCATTGGCATTTCTCCTGGAAGTCGCCCTCCGTGTTCTGGCAGCCTTCCTCGCCGTGTTCTTCTTTCTAAAATTCAGTGGCCGTCGCGGAATCAAGCAGCTTTCCCGATTCGAGCTGGTTGTGATCCTGACGTTGGGTTCAGCAGCAGGAGACGTGACCTTTTACGAAGACGTGCCGCTTCTGCCAGTGGCGCTCGTTTTCCTCACACTCCTGTTGCTCTATCGCGGCACTATCTACCTCATGAGGCGGAGCAAAACCTGTGAAGCCTGGATCGATGGCCTGCCGATAACGGTGGTTAAAGATGGGGTGTACGAGATCCATTCGCTGCGAAACCTGAACATCTCGTCCAATGAACTGTACATGGAGTTACGGCAACACGGTGTAGAGCATTTAGGCCAGGTGCGCCTGGGGCTTCTAGAAACTGATGGCGATCTGAGCGTCTATTTCTATGCACCTGAAGATACTCGCCCGGGACTATCAGTTCTTCCCGAAGAGCATCGGCTGGAATACTCATCCCCTCCCAGCGCAGGCATTTACTGCTGCGTAGACTGCGGCTTTCCCACCTACCTTGAAGCTCAGCATCCACAGCCGTGCAACCGCTGCCATCATAAGGTCTGGAGTCCAGCGCTTGAAACTCTGCGCAACCGCTGACAGAAACATTCGAATGCTCCAATCGGTGGCCTCTTCGAGCACATCTCAGATGACCCAGAGAGTGACAGGAGTGACCGTACTTGGTGTCATATTGATGGCCAAGGCCGACTGTCGCTTTCCAATTTCCTTACGCTTTGAATGCTGTAACCTCCCGCCGCTTTCGCACCTCGCCTGCCCTTCACCTATCGAATTTCTGGAGTAGTTATACGTGGAATGCTGCAACATCGGCACTGCTGCAATACAGGCCTGGCGCAATCGTTTTTTGAGGTCGGGCGCCCTCGGTGAGGATGAATATGAGCGAGCGTGTCGTAGTGCTGAAGATCTGGAGCATTCTGGAATCATCAGCCGTAGGGAATGGGTCTACCTGGTACGGCAAGCCAACAGTGCCCTGCTGAACTTCGATGATTCATGTGCAGCCTAGTGATTACTAGGAGCGCGCCTTCCATGCTTCGTAGTGGGCGAGCAGCGGCTGAACGCTCAATCCATGCAGCACAATGCTCAACGCCACCACCGACAAGACGATATTGGTGATCACTGTCGCCGAAGCAGGAAGCAGCCCATGGTTGAGGGCGTAAAAGAGGTAGTAAAAACTGCCGATTCCTCGGATACCAAACCATCCTAGGAGCCCTCGCTGCCGGACATTCAGCAGCCCTCGAACGGGAAACATGAGAATGCTCAAAGGCCGGATGATCAAGATCAGCACGCCGGCGACCAGCAGTGCCCGTCCGTCCCAGTGCTCTATCAGCACCACACCGAGCATGGTCACGAGAAACACTTCCATTGCCCGCTCAATCAAGCTGCCAAATGCCAGCATGTCTCCAAGCATGATCCCCGCCGCCACCTGAGAATCCTCCATGCCTTCGACGTCACCTTTGACGGCCATCTCCGGCGCTAAGTGCTGGTGGCCCACTACAGGCTGCACCAGATGCTCAGCTGCCGGATCACTCGGACTGCTCGATGTCTGCACTTCGGCCTGACGCAAACCCAGGCCAGCGGCAAACACTGCAAGGAAGCCATACGCCTGAATGGACTCGGCAATAACATACGTCAACGCGATCAAGGCAAGGGCTAAGTAGTCGTTGGGTGAGACGGTACTGTCATCATTGCGTAGCCGCAGAAATAGCGTGAGTTTACCCAGGCCGCGTCCCATCCAGTAGCCAAGTAGCAGACCGGCGCTCACGGCCCAGAGCATGTCCTGAAGTAACCAATCACTGAACCAATCCTGGCCATGATTCTGCTGCCAGAGCAAGCCGAGGATGACGAAGGGAAAGGCCATTCCGTCGTTGAGCCCTGCCTCACCCGATAAGCTAAAACGGACAGGATCTTCGTCCTGTGCGTCAACCACCTGCACAAGTGTCGCAAGGACTGGATCTGTGGGGGCTAGGATTGCCCCGATCAGTAGCGAAACGCCCCACCCAAAGTGCAACCCATAATGCAGTACCAGCGTGATCCCTCCGATGCAGATCAGCATCACTGGGCCAGCCAGGTAGAAAGCGCTCCACCATCTGGGGTTGTGCAGTGGGAGGCGCAATTTCAAGCCACTGAAGAACAGCGAAAACAGGACGGCGACCTCGGTCAGGTGTTCCATCCAGCTACTCGATGTTGCAACGTCGAGATGTAGAAAGCCCAGCCCGGATGCCCCCAGGCCAATGCCCAAAGCAAGGCACACTACGGAGGAGGTCACAGGCATCCAGCGAAAATAGGACGATGAGAGCGCGAGCAGCAGCAACACCACGCCCAACATGGCCAACCAGACAATGAAAGTCATCAGCGCGTGAGCCTGAATGAGGTTGTCGACTACCGTTCGACGTTCCTACGTCAGCCGTCGTTCCACTGCACTCACCGTAAGGGCCAGTCATTATTTCCAGGCGTACAAAAATATTTCGCCGGATCTGGCGTGTTTAGTATGCATAGACGGCGACGGAGGTCACGTCGTGAAGTCATAGCAATTCTGCAGCGCTAGAAGAGTTTTTGGTCGAGGGACACTACGGTAGCTGACGGAACCGTTGCACCGAGGAAAGCCTGACCAATGGCGTCAGCCAGCTCGTCAATCGACCATGGCTTGAACAGGAAAGAAACGGGCGGGGTGACTTCAGAAGCATCGAGCTGATACCCCGACGTCAGGATGGCGGGTAGCCCAGGCCAACGTTCATGGGCCATAGAGATGAACTCCATGCCTTTAATGTTCCCAGGAACACCGTGATCGACAACGACCAGTGAGCATTCACCTTTGAGGGCCATCAAATGGATCAGAGCGTCTTCAGAATTACTGAACGAGTCGCACTCGGCACCCAGTTCAATCAGGATGTCCACCAGCAGGCTTCGAAGCGTTTCATCATCTTCGACGACAACGACTGTCTTCCCTAACAGAGATAAACCCTCGACAGCGAGTTTCATCCGCCTCTCCAGTCCCGAGTGGAAGGTTTGAGTGTTTCACTCAAAAGGCCGCACGTCGATGGCGGCATAAGGCCAGTCCTCTTTCAGGGGCTTTCAATGTGTCCAGCCACGTGAATTTCTCGCAATTTCCCAATCATGAGGGGACATGGGCCCACTGGTCGTCTCTTCGGAACGGGTCATTTCCTACCGGCCTCCATGACTTTACGAGCATAAGGAGGTCGTGGTCATGATTGATCCCACAACAGGCATGAAGGCGGGTGAGCGATACTCGGTGGAGAACGTCGAACGCGCGCACCAGTTTCCTGGCTTCTTTCTCGATGGAAAATACTACCTGGGCCCCGAGCTACTCACCGCCGTCGGCTGGTTGGAGGGCACTCGATTCATTTACGACAACTTGGATGCTGCGGGCGATCCTATTTTTCCTGATCGCGCGGCAGGTGATATTGAAGACCTGACCCTGACCTTGGTGGATGGCACAGCGTTGAGGTTGAGCAGACTGGATGTCAGCGCCACGACCGAAAAGGTTGAGGCGGTTGTTCAAACGGAGCCGGATGTAGCGTTGAACCACGCTCCTGCCGCAGTGATGTCGTCCGAACAGGCGAGGTCGTCCGAACATCTGCTCGCACCACAGAGCGGGCAGCCAAACTTGGAAGGCATCCGTTTAACCCGTAAAGACAAGATACCGTTGCTGTTGAGTGCGGCAGTCGTCGGTTTCCTCGCCGGATTGATCATCACCCATGCAAAACGCAGGCGCCGCTGAAGCAGCGTCCTTGAACTTTGCGCCTGGCCAAGAGCCCCTTCTTAGGTCTATCAAAAATGGAGACTCGATGATGAGTGCAAATTTAAGCGGCAAGCGCGTAGCTTTTCTAGTCACCGATGGTTTTGAGCAAGTCGAACTGACCGGGCCTCGTGACGCGTTGCTGGAGATTGGCGCGGTGGTCGACATCTTGGCTGACAAGGAGGGCAAGGTGCGTGGCTGGAATCACGACAAGCCCGCCGACGAATTTGCAGTGGATGCGACGTTCGACAATGCCCAGTTCGATCTTTACGACGCTATCGTGCTGCCTGGCGGCGTCCAAAACTCCGACACCATTCGACTGATACCCGGCGCTCAGAAACTGGTCAAAAGCCACCATTCAGCTAACAGGCCGCTGGCCGTGATCTGCCACGGTGCCTGGCTGCTGGTATCGACAGGCATTGCCCAGGGCAAGCAGATGACCAGCTACAAAACCTTGCAGGACGATATTCGTAATGCCGGGGGTAACTGGGTCGATGAGGAGGTGGTCGTGGATGGCAATCTGATCACCAGTCGCAAGCCTGACGATATACCGGCCTTTAACGAGCAGTTGATCAAAGCCTTGGCTGGCTGATAACGACGTATTGACTCCCAGGCATGCCTCAACGTCGTACCGCCGAAATACTTTCACTCAAGGCGGATAGAGCATCACCGTAGCGAAGCTCAGTGAAAGCACGCTTTAGAGAGGGCTGATACCTGCTTACAGCTTGAACCGCACGTGGATAGTGCTGTTTTTCTCATGGCGATCTACGGTGATTGCACTACCGCCATACCCCGAATAGCTCTTGATCAGGCGCATCCCCAAACCTGTACCGCTGGGCTTCGGGTAGGACTCAGGAAAGCCATCGCCCTCATCCGTCACCGTTATCAGGGCGTGATCCTGAGCCCCCTTCACGCTGACGGTGATTGTCCCCTTTCCATACTTCAGGGCGTTGGTAATCAGTTCAGAAATGACCAGGCCAAGCGGCGCCATCCTCTCTGGCGGCAGGATGAAGCTGTCAGCATCAAGGATGATTTTCCGATCAGCCAACGCCTTGCCTAAGTCACTGAGCAAGGCCGCCAGGTAATCCAAGGCACGTACATCTTGGGTGCCCGCAGTTTGATACAGCCGCTCATGGACACTGGCGATGGTGACTACTCGCTCAGCGGCTGTCTGCAACTGCAGCCTGACTGCCTCGTCCGGCGTGAGGTTGGCCTGCAGGAGGAGCAAGGTATTGACCAGGTGCAGGCTGTTTTTGACCCTATGATGGATTTCTTCCATGTGCAGATCAGTGGTGGTCTGGCGACTGTTTTGAGCCTCGATCAGCGATAACAACTCAGCTTCGTGCCGATGACGCTCAGTGATGTCTCGGGAAACCGCGATCAGCTTGTCCACGCTGCCATCCAGGCCCAGGATGGGGGCCAAGGTGACATCCCACCATTTCGGCTCGGCCTTGGCCGTAGGGCAATAGGCCTCGAAACGTGCAGACTCCCCGTTTGCGACTTTACCCACAGCATTTTGAACAAGTGCCCTGGATTCATCCGGCCATAGCTGCGACCAAGACAAGCCGCGCACCTGTGCGAGATCACCGATGTGCATCAGGCACATGCCGGCATCATTCATGAACTCGATCTCGCCATTCGCGGTAAGGATCTTGACGCAGTCCGGGCTCGCGTTGAGCATGCTTTCCGAATACGGATTGGGAGGGGGCGTGTTGGTCGATTCACTCAAGCGCTCCACTGCCATGGAAATAACGTTGGAGATGCCCTCAAGGAATACCAGATCGCTCTCGATGAAGTCATCGCCATCACCGCTGTCCGCCTCCAAGACCCCAAAAGGCCCCAGAATGCCTCTGATCGGGACATTGATCGCACGCTCGATACCGTATTTCTTGAGCAGCTCAGGTGTGCGAAAACGGAATTCCTGGCCCAGATGGTTAGACAAGACCGGTCTGTAGGTGGCAATCGCGTAGCCGGCAGGACTGGCCACATCACCTCCCACCCTGGCCCGACCTATATCCGACTTATCCCAACCGACGCCATGGGACAGAAGAAACTCATCGCTCTCGGGGATCGGCATCAGCACCTTGGCAAAACGTGTTTGCATCCCCTTGGCCACAGCAGCACAGGCTTGGGTGAGCAGCGCATCAAGGTCAGTCGACTTGAGAGACGTCACCCCGTATTCGACGACAATCTCATGCTGCCGATGAAGCCGGGCATGGGACTTCTGCAATGCAGCACGAATTGTTTCGTCAGGGGGTAGCTGTTGCATGGGGTGATCCCGCGATTCGATAACCAGAGAGGTGGTGTTCAAATTAGCGCACCCACAGATAAAGATGCATCAGCGGATAACCAATTTTTCATATGGTTTATCACCGCTCATCGCCCCGGCGCAACGACGAAACTTGTCTAAGCCCTAAGGAGAACAGGCAGAGGGTTTAAAGCGCATGCACAGCAACATTTTGGTAGTCGAAGATGACAGCACACTGCGGGAGCTCACGGCGGATGGCCTCGCCTCGCTTCCCGATGTCGTCGTCACCTCGTGTGCAAACGCTGATGAGGCATTTTATCTACTGAACAAGGGGTTCAAGGCTTCACTGGTGTTCACGGATATTCACATGCCTGGAGCGCTGGACGGCCTCGACTTGGCCAGGGAGATCTGGAGGCGATGGCCACATCTACCTGTGGTACTGACGTCTGGAGACGCGGTGATCGCCATTGACACCCTACCCGCCAACGCCGGCTTCATGGCTAAGCCTTGGACGCTTACAGATCTGATGACGACAATCGGGAAATACCTGCACTCATAGAGTGCTGCGTCAAACGAACTGATTATTCCAGCACGCGTTAACCGCCCGTCGCCCTGAGAGGGCATTCAGCCCAACACCAAGCTGTCGGATCTTTCTGAACAGGTATGAGCCTTCTCTACTGCAGGAGCTTTTACCATGCGGGACTACCCTACACCTCCCTTCCCATCCCAGCCCCAATCCATACCGGGTTCACAGAGCAAAATGGAGCCCTATCCAGACTGCGGTGAGCAATCGTATACCGGCCACAGTCGACTGGAAGGAAAAATTGCGCTCATCACCGGTGCTGACAGCGGTATCGGGCGCGCGGTTGCTATCGCCTATGCCCGCGAAGGTGCTCACGTTGCCATGGCCTTTCTGGATGAGCATGAAGACGCCCAGGAAACCGCACGCTGGGTCGAGGCAGCTGGACGACAATGCCTGCTTCTACCCGGCGATCTCGCCGAGAAGCAGCACTGCTATGACCTCGTGGACAAAACCGTCGAAACGTTTGGTCGCATCGACATCCTAGTCAACAACGCTGCGTTTCAAATGGCCCATGAGACCCTGGATGAGATTGATGATGAAGAGTGGGTGATGACCTTCGATGTAAACATCACCGCCATCTTCCGCATTTGCCAGCGCGCACTACCCTCCATGCCGAAAGGCAGTTCAATCATCAACACCAGCTCGGTCAACTCCGACGATCCATCGCCCAGCCTCTTGGCCTATGCAACCACCAAAGGCGCCATTGCCAATTTCACAGCTGGCCTGGCGCAGTTGCTTGCCAAGGACGGGATCCGGGTCAACAGCGTAGCCCCTGGCCCTATATGGACGCCCCTGATCCCGGCGACCATGCCCGATGAGGCCGTGAAGAACTTTGGGTCGGGCTATCCCATGGGTCGTCCGGGACAGCCCGTCGAGGTCGCACCGATCTATGTGCTGTTGGGGTCAGACGAGGCCAGCTATATCAGTGGGTCACGCTATGCAGTCACAGGTGGTAAACCGATCCTGTGAAGTAGCTGAGGCTCACCAATCTGGTGAGCCTCCTACCCGAACACTTCTACTTCAACGTTTGTGATGGCCATGGTCACGCGCAGTTTTCTGTGCCGTGGAATCATGAGAGGTACCGGTCGAGCCGTCGGGACGATGAGCATCATTGTCCCGCTCTTCCTCACCTTTTGACCTTGATTGTGAATTCGGCTTTTGTGAGTGCGCTTCTTTGTTCATGCTGCCCTCCTACTCCTTTCTCTCAGTGGCGGCATCGCGGAACTCACGATGCCCGCCCCTTCAAAGAAGGGAAGCCGAAGCGCCAGGCAAAGTTCAGGCTAGGTTTGCAAAACGGGATGGGCGGGTAGTAGCTGGGAGGAACCAACGCTCGCTGACTTGCGTCCACCGCAAAACAACAAGCGAGTCGATCTTCAAATGGCAACCGACCCCGTGCTGGCCGCGCTCGGCTACCTCAAAGACAACGAGTTGATCTTGACCACCGCAGAGTCATGCACGGCAGGCTGCATGGTGGCGATGTTGGCAGCTGTACCCGGCACCGGGGAAGTGCTGGAAAGCGGCTACGTCGTCTACTCCCCCGGCGCCAAAAAACGCTTGTTGGGCGTCAGTGCTGAGACTATCGAACGCTACGGCCTGACGAGCGAGGCAGTAGCTTGGGAAATGGCGTTGGGCGCCTTGAGGGACAGCGACGCTACTGTGGTCATCGCCACCACCGGCGTAGCAGGGCCGTCACCGGAATCAAGCATACCGCCAGGCACTATGTGCTTTGCCTGGGCGTTTGCCGGGGAACCGGTAGCCGTTTTCACCCGCACCCAACGCTTCTTCGGCGAGCGCTCAGAGGTCATGCGGCAAGGCGCACTTTTCGGACTTACCCGAATTTCCCACTATCACCAGCGCTGGCATCGAGGCGAGCGTGCCTAAGGGCCTTTCGTAGGTCGGATGCCCCGGTCTTGTTGCCAAAGATGCTCTGCTGCCAAACATCGTCGCCATTGAACCGCGTGGCGTGGCCATGACTCAACCACAGGCAAGTTCTTTCATCTGTCCATGATGAGGTACGCCATGAACGCCATCGACCTACTGATTCAAGACCACAAGCTGGTGAAGAAGCTGCTCGAAGAACTGTCGACCACCACTGAGCGGGCGGTGAAGAAGCGGGCTGAATTACTGCACAAGATCGAGCAGGAGCTAGAGATCCACACGAGGCTTGAGGAGGAAATTCTCTATCCGGCGATCAAGCAAGCCGGTGGCAAGGAGGAGGCGAAAATGTATTACGAGGCCAAGGAGGAGCACAGAACTGTCGACTCCCTCGTTCTCCCCGACCTCCTCCACACCGAAACTGGCACCGTCGAATTCGCCGGGCGGGTCAAAGTCATGAAAGAGCTGCTGGAGCACCACATCGAGGAAGAAGAAGGTGAACTCTTCCCCACGGCCAAGAAGCTACTTAGCAAGGACATCCTGGACGAACTCGGACACACCATGGAAATGCAGAAGAAGATGCTGAAGGGAGAGCAGCGCGCCGCCTGAAGAAGCCTGGATAGCTGCCAGCGGTTACTCGCTGGCAGCCTGGCCTCAAGGTTCAGACATACAACGGGGAGAGTTATATGGGGTATTGGCTAGGATTACTCGATTGGCCGGCCATGCTGATGACCGTGCTGGCCGCGTGGTGTATCGGCTCCCGCCGTCCTGGACGGCGCAAGATAGGTTTCAGCTGCTTCATTGCAAGTAATGTGCTTTGGGCGGTTTGGGGTTGGCAGGCAGAAGCGTGGGCATTGATCATCCTGCAGTTCTGCCTCTGCGCCATGAATCTGCGAGGGTGGCGAAAAAATACTCAATTAGAAGTTACGGCGTGACCGCGCTCACACGATTGGTAGGGATAGGCGGAACGTAGTGCCAGAAGACGAGTTGGACTCGACGTCGATAGACCCTCCATGCCTTGCCACGATCTCGCCCACGATGAACAGGCCAAGACCCAGCCCGTCTGAGGCCTCGTGATGCTCCGAGGACAGTCTGGAGTACCTGGCCTGGGGGTTGAATAGGTAGGGAACTATATCCGGCGGAATGGGCTTGCCCCAGTTATGTACGCTGAACTCAACCGCCTTAGGGCCCTGAGTCAACGTCACAGTGATGGGCCTGGCATGATCGCCGTGATGAAAGGCATTGGCGATCAGGTTGGAAAACACCTGCCCCATCCGGACAGCGTCAAACTGGCCAAGTGCTTGGCGGCCACCCTGCAAAACAACTGTGATCTCTGGCCGAGAAACGCGAAGCTCCTCCACCAGCGTATGGCACACCTGTGAGAGGTCAACCGCCTCTTTCTGGATGGGGATGCCAGAACCCAGGTTCGCTTTGGCGAGATCCAACAGATCAGTCACGATTTGCTTGGATCGCGTAACACTGGCCGCAATCTGGTCTGCAATTTTTCGGTCGCGCTGGGACAGTTGACCTTTACGGCTCAACATCTCGGCGCCCAGAAGGGCCGCAGTCATCGGGGTTCGTAGATCATGCCCAAGCACACCAAGAACCAATTTCCGGGTTGTCTCCACCGCGATACCGTATGAGATGATGGACTCGCCGAGAGCTTGATCAATGACCTCGTTGAAACGAATCATATCTTCGATATCGCGGGGCTCTACGGCCATCTGAGGCGGCAGCCACCGGCGCAGCACGCTTGCGCGCAATGCACGATACTCAGCAACAACCTGATCGAGCGTGAAACCAGCATCAAGCCGGCTTACGGCATGGACTTGGGCGGCAGTTTCGACAGGGCTAGCGGGCTGCATGCCACGAGACTTATCGAACTGCTGGATGGCAGTCTGGGGTGACGCCATATCCAGAGCCACGGTACGCAGGATAGTCTCGGCGTGATTTCGCAGACCCGCATCGTCGAGGTTGGGCAAAGGCGTATCTACTGTGCGCGCAAAATCCTCCCATGCCTGGAGGATCGGTTCCATGTTTTGAAGAATGAATTCTGCCAATCTCATGGGTGCATCGCCATCGAAGTACGGACACCTAGCATAGACCAGCAGAGCGCCAGGTAGAGCGTCCAAACAATGGTTGATAGTCCCTTTATGGTGAGCTCGCTAGGAGCAAAAGCCCTTGACATAGCGTCAGCAGGTCACTCGTTCTCTGCTGCAGTCGTGTCCAGTAATGCACCATAAAGTGGGACAGCAACCGCACCTGCTAACACCTGCCAGCATCGCCATAGAAAAAGCCCCCATCAGGGGCTTTAGCAAATCATCAGTGGAGCGTGTTACTGGACAAGCCAACCTTCCACCACATCGGAGCCGTACTCGGCTTTCCATTCCTTGAGCAGCTTGTGATTGCCACCCTTGGTCTCGATGACTTCGCCGTTGTGCGGGTTCTTGTACTGCTTGACCTGACGCGCACGACGCGGAGCCTTTTCAGCTGCTGCTGGGGCGGCGGCACGACGGTTCGCTTGAGGATCCAGGATGTTGATGATGTCACGCAGGCTGTAACCGTATTTATTCAGCAGATCGCGTAATTTGGTCTCAAATTCAATTTCCGCCTGCAGCTCGGAGGAGCCTTTCATAGCTTCCAGTTCGGCCAGTTGTGCAGCCAATGTTTGCTCAAGCTTACGGAATTCTGCGAGACGGGACATAGATGCTTCCTCAAATACCAAATGAAATTATCGGTTTACTGTAAACTACTTTCAGCTTGTCCTACTAAAATTTTGAGTATTAACTGTCATCATTGTTCAATTTCTAAGTAGGGGCCGGAGATCCGGCATCTAAAGTTTCTGCCGGCGCGAAGTTCGCGCTTGATCGTCACAGCGCTTGAAGCGACAGAAAGCCCAGCACAGACAACCTTCATACATCCTTGACTAGGCTTTCACTTAATTTTCACGCCCGGAAGGTCAGTCTCTAGCTATCCCTACGTGTGATAGACCTTGCCCGCCTAGCAGCGGGCTTTCTTTTGCCTGTGGCCGCTCCCGGCTGGCCAAGCAGAAACCTCTCCTAGCATCGGACTACTTGGGTGTGCCAGTCCCGACAAGAAGTGCGAGAGAAACTCAGTCGCGAACGGCCCAAGCCATCCCGTCTGGTCGACCACCAACATCAAGCTCGCTTGCGACCTCCAAGGTCTTGAAGTCGAAAATCACGATCTTGTTGTCCGGCGTGCAGGAAATGAAAGCTCGATTGTCGACCGGATCCATCAGCAGCGCAGCACCGCGTCCGGCCTTCAATCGTTTCACCTCCTGCCGGGTCTTGGCATCAAGCACCAACAGCTCCCCAGTACCAACACTCGCAACAATGACGTACTTCCCGTCTGGGCTAATGCCCAGACGGTGGGCGCCGGTCATATGAAGATCCTGCTGGTGAACCTTGGCAGTGTCCAGATCCACTATCGACAGTACGCCCTTGGGAGTGGCCGTCCATAGCTGACGGCCGTCGGCGCTCACATCCAATCCTTCAGCGCCCTGCCCCACCTTCACGGGTGTTTGCCGCCAATCCAAATGCGGCTTTGCCCCTGCCGGCAATACACCGGTCGGAGGCACTGTGGGCTCCACCATGACCTCACGCAGCAAACTCACCGTTCCCGAATCAACGTTGGTGGTGTACAGCGCCTTCGCGTCAGGCCGCACATACAACATGTGAGTGGTGTTTTGTCCGGTACCCATCACCCAATCGACCTTGCCAGCCTCAGGGTCATAGCGAGCGACTGATTGTGAACCTTGTGCGGTGAACCACAGCTTGTCCTGGACATAAGCAAGGCCATGAGGGCCGAGCAAAGGGGCTGTATCAATCGACGGCAGCGCCTTGAGGTGCTCGAGGTCGAGCACATTGATTTCGTGGAACAGACCGTATCCGGTGTTCGATACATAGGCCCGGGTACCGTCAGCCGAAGCTACGACTTCGTGCGGATCCGGGCCAACGGGAAGACGCGCAATGACCTTGAGGGTATCGGGGTCGATCACGCAGAGCGTGTGATCAACTTTCGAAATGGCCAACAACGTTCGAGCAGGATGCTCAGGGGTGGCAATGCCGGCCAAGGGAAGCGTGGCGACGAGAGCTGCAAGCAGAACATGGGAAACACGCATCAACATTCCTCCTGAAACCTCGACTCAAACGGTGACCAGACCCTTGCCGTGGAAAGTGCGGTTCTGCAGTCGCTCAAGGTGAACCGGCAACTCCTCGAAGGCAGCAACAGTCACTTCATCGACTTGCCATTGGTTGCGCGCCATTGCCGACAAAATCTCCTCACCCGCATCCACCAGCTCTTGCCAGGTGCGGTCATCACCGTAAGCATGTGATGCGCCCAAAGCCACTTCATGAATCGATAGCGTGCGGGTGAAGGGTGGAATTGGAGAGGCCGCAAGACGATCCTGAACGCACACCAGGTGGCCATTCGCACGAAGCGCCGGAACAAGCCAGCCGGCATGCTGGTCATTGACCGTATCAATCACGGCGTCAAAACGCGGCCCTTGCTCCCAAGGCTCGGTGAGCGGCCCTGGCTGGCATTCATTTACACCCAGCTCGCTCAACCTTCGGGCATGCCGAAGGCTGCTCAGGCTGGTGACAGCCAGACCTCGGCGCACGGCTAACTGGATCAAGTGATTGGCTACCGACCCGCCCGCCCCGCTCACCAATAGCGTCTTACACGCCTGCGGAAGTTTCTCCAAAGCCAGCCACGCAGTCAGCGCAGGACAGGGCATGCTCGCGGCCTGCTCCCAGCGAACGCCTGCTGGTACGCGAAGCAACGCTCTCGCCTTGACGGCGACGTACTCGGCATAGCTGCCGTGCCTGGCCAAATGCTGATGATAACTAACGCGCTGTCCTACCCATCCATCCGCAACACCTTCACCCACCGCGACCACCGTCCCTGCGCCATCGACTCCCGGCACATGCCCCGGCTGCCAATCGACCAAGCTGCCGCCCAGAACTTTCCAGTCCACGGGGTTAAGGCCGATCACGGCATTGCGAATCAACACGTCACCGGGTTCGACCTCGGGAAGAGGACGCTCGACCAACGCCAGGTCAGCCGGGTTGGCGCTTCCTCGCCATTCAAAAACCCTGTGGGTAGTGGGTAATGTCATGATTGATAAGCCCCCGCCGAGTAGGTCAACTCGTAGCTGTGGCTGTAGATTTCCAGGATGTTGCCGAACGGGTCTTCCATGTAGACCATGCGATACGGCTTCTCGCCCGGGAAATACTCACGTACCGGCATGCGCTGCTTGCCACCTGCGGCGACGATTTTTGCGGCCAGGCCTTCCACATCTGGATCCTGAACGCAGAAATGGAACACTCCGGTTTTCCAGTATTCGAAGTTGCTCTCTGGACGTTCAGCGTTACGGAACTCGAAAATTTCCACGCCGATCCGATCACCCGTCGACAGGTGAGCAATACGGAACGATCCCCAGCCGGCACCAAAGACATCCGTACACATCACACCAATTGCACTGCCATCTTCGGTGATGGTCGTGGGAGGCATGATCAGGTACCAGCCCAGTACCTCGGTGTAGAACTTGACGGCGCCGTCCAGATCGGTGACCGACAGGCCGATGTGGGAGAAATTGCGTGGATACACGGACATGGTGAGTAGTCTCCAACAGGGTATGCCCTACCCTATCCTCGCCTACGTATAATTGAAACAACACCTAGATTATGGTTACGATAAGACTTCATGATGGTTAATCCACAGTGGCTCCGATCTTTCGCAGTGCTTGCCGATCTCGGAAATTTCACCCGCACCGCTGAGCATTTGAATCTTACTCAGGCAGCAGTGAGCCAGCACATTCGGAACCTTGAACAGCAGTTTGGCAGCCTGCTCATACGGCACCATCGGCACGTAGAGCTGACACCGGCGGGAAGCGCCTTGCTGGATTACTTCCGGGAAATGGAGCGAGCTGGCCGAGCCCTGGATGCTCGCCTAACTGCCGCCGAGCAGGATGTAGGCGACATCAGCTTAGTGACGCCGGGCAGCATCGGACTGGCGCTCTATCCGCTACTGCTTGACTATCAACAAGCCCATACCGGGCTTACCATTCGCCACAGATTCGCCCCCGACACAGAGGTGCTCGAAGCAGTGCTGAGCAATCGTTTCGAGATGGGAATTCTGACTTTCAAGCCGGACAACGACAGGATCAAGGCGGAGAGGTTTGCTGAGGAGCCACTGGAGTTGATACTGCCAGCTGCAACGCCCTATGTTGGATATGAGACGCTGACAGAGCTCGGCTTCATTGATCACCCTGATGGAGTCGGGATGGCAACACGCTTACTCAGTCGGAGGTATCCGGATGCACCAAGTGTGCGCGAGATCCAGACACGAGGCTTCAGTAACCAGGTAAGCCTGATATTGGAACCTGTTTCCCGAGGCCTTGGCTTTACTGTGCTTCCGAGATTCGCCAGGCGTGCCTTCTACAAACAGGACGCTTTGCAGGTAGTGGAGTGTGGGAACCCTGTGGTGGACACGCTCTGGCTCATCTACAGATCCGAATGGCCTCTGTCGTCCCGAGCCAGGCGAGTCATTGACGAGCTGCAGCACCGCTTGGGTGTAACTACTCGCCACATGTGAGTTTCAAGGTGAGATTAGAACTTCACGCCCGTGCAGCATCGATCAGACCATCCAACCAATCCTGATGACCATTGATCATCGGGTTCGGTTTGGCCTTCGCAAGCGCCTGTGCAGGTTTTCCAATCTGGGTCTCTTGCGTGAGGATCCGCACCCGACCACCTTCCAAGTCTTCGATCAGCCATGCATGGTGAACGTCCAACTTGGTATCACCCTCCCCGGCCCAGCCATGCCAGGCGATTCGACCCGGACTGTCTGCCGATGGGGGCTCAAACTCATTGCACTGCGCCTCCACAGGAAAACCAAAGGTCTCGAAGTAGAAGCGGACGCCGTTCGCGAGCTCCGGGCCAGCATGGTCGTAGAGCCGGATGTTGGCAGAATTGGCGTAATACGTCGGCCAGCAGGACGGGGAAGCTAGAAGCGGCCATATGTCCTCCGCTTTCAAGCCTGAAACGATGACTTCGTTCGAAGCAAAGTTGTCGGTAAAACCGGGTAGGTAGCCTTCAGGCCAGATGATCTCATTCATGGTCTAACGCCCTCTTGAAGTTGGGATGGAGGGATAATCAATGGTAAGGTCAAATAACGCCAATCGTCATTAATTATCCAGGGCATCATGAAATCTGATATCAGGCATTTCGACCTCAATTTGCTCAAGGCCCTGGACGCGCTACTGGACGAACGTAGTGTCACCAAAGCTGCCCAGCGCTTGTCACTGACCCAACCCGCCGTGAGCGGCATGCTTACCCGTCTCAGGGATAGCTTCGATGACCCTCTTTTTGTCAGAGCACAGCGTGGTATGGTGCCAACGCTGCGTGCACAACAGCTCTCAGCTCCGGTAAAGCAACTCATCAGCGACCTGGAGGCCTTACTGCAGCCTGAGGCCTTCGATCCGGCGACAAGTACCATCCTCGTCACGGTGGCCGCGACTGACTACGCTCTTCGAGCGGTCGTTGTGCCCTTTCTAAGCACCCTTCGCAAACAGGCCCCCAACATCCGCGTAGCAGTAAAAGCGGTAGATATCTCCAGCCTTCCAACTCAACTGGAACAGGGCGAGGTCGACATCGCCTTGGTCACGCCAGAGATGACCCCGCCAGGCGTGTCATCGCAGAACCTATTCGATGAGCGCTACGTTTGTGTGATGCGGGCAGACCACCCTGATGCGCATATACCCACACTGTCGCTTGACCGCTTCTGCGAGCTCGATCATGTGCTGGTTTCGCCGGCAGGTGGCTCCTTCAATGGAGTGACCGATAAAGCGCTGTCGCAGATCCATCGGCAACGTAGAGTCAGTGTATCGGTCTCCAGCTTCCTCATCGTTCCTGAATTGCTCAGTACCAGTGACATGATTGCAGTGATTCCAGAAAGACTGACGCCAACTGATAAGTCTCTGATCTTAAGAACGCCACCAGTCGACATTCCTGGTTTTACCAAAGCGATGGCTTGGCATGAGAGGACAGATCGAGATGCCGGCCAACGGTGGATACGATCAATCATGTTGGAAACCTGCGGGCGCTGAGAGCCATCGGACGAAGTGATATACCCATCCCTGGCCCAGGAGGCGCACGGAAACCATGAATCGCAAGGATTGCTTAGGGCTCATCTCGGTGGACTTCTTCTGAGTATGTCATCAGCCGCGTTCAGTACGAACGTTGATCAACCGACTAGGCCTATTTCCTTGTCCACACCAGCCTTGCAGTGAAGCAACTTCAGGATGTAATTTTCCTTCTCCTTCTCGAAGCGGAATGTCGGAACAGGCATCGAAATAGCGAACCGCCCCAAAACTGTGTCCAACGCAACGGCGGTGGTGGTGATCCCTTCCATGAGCTCTCCATGGTCGCAAGAGACCTTGGTCTGCCTTATCACGTCCAGTTGCTTGAGAATTTTCTCAGCCGATGCCGTATCCGGTGGAGTGAATCCTTCCGTTTGGAGCAAGGCCCGAACCTCTTCATCGCTGTCTAAAGCAAGGATTGCTCGCCCCGCCGATGTGCCGTAAAGCGGCTTGTCCAATTGACCCAGTCGAGGCATCACCAGCAGTTCACGGTCAGCTACGATCCGGTGTTCAACCACCAATTGCAATCCACTTGGCCTGGATAGAACGACGGTCTCATTGATGGTCTCACTGAGTCTCTGCAGCCAGGGCCCAAGCACTGTAATCCGGTCAGCATGAGCGTAGGTAACAAGCCTCAGCAGACCGGCTCCGAGGCTAATTCCCCCAATTCCTTCACTCCGCACCATACCCTGATCTTCAAGCGCGCCAACAATTCGCTGAACGGTTGAACGAGGTAGCCCAACCTCCTGCGCGATATCACCCAGACTCAAGCCATCGGGCTTTTTTCCGAGCAAATACATGATCCTGGCTGCTCGAGCGATGACCTGGATTCCACCGCTCTTCTCATCGTTTCCTGCCTGCTGATTGCGTTCGTCCACAGTCACCTCCGTATTTTCGGTAACTGTACCACATTGCGGTACGAATCACTTTACGGTACAGTTATCGCATTGCGGTACAGCCAACCTAGAGGCGAACCATGCTCAGAGAGTTTTCAATCGCAGGCGTTTTGATCAGTCCGATGGTGCTATGCGCCTTTATCGCCGCAGGTCTTACGGCGGTAACCAACTTCCTCCTTCAGCGCTCTTTGCTGAAACATTTGCTTCCGAACCGCTCCTGGTTGGGCGTTTCGCTATTCATTTGCTACATCGCAGCAACCGTTGCCTTCCTTGATGGAGAGCTGAGATGAAAGGTACTTTGCGGATCACCATGACCCTCCTCATAGCTGCAGCAACCGTTTTTTCGGGCTCATGGGTGTGGAATCACTATCGGCAGTCACCTTGGACACGAGACGGCAGAGTGAGGGCTGATGTGGTGATCGTGGCACCAGATGTCGCTGGCTGGGTGACCAAGCTCTTGGTGCGCGATAACCAATCAGTGAAGAAAGGGGATGTGCTTTTCGAGATTGATAGGGCTCGATATCAAGCAATCCTGGATGAAGCGAAGGCGACGATGGAACACGGCAAGCATTCTTGGGAGCTGGCCAAGACTCAAGAAAAGCGACGCGTGCCACTCGCTAAGATCAATGCGATCAGCGCCGAGGATCTGGACAATGCACGGTCGCAGGTTTTGCTTGCGAAGTCCGAGTTCGAAATAAGTAAAGCGCAGTGGGAAACAGCCCAGATCAATCTCACACGCACGCGGGTCGTAGCACCTGCTGACGGAACGATCACCAACGTCAAACTGCAGGAGGGCAACTACGTAACTCAGGGTGGCCCAGCATTTTCACTGATCAAAGATGACTCGTTCTACGTCACAGCCTATTTTGAAGAAACGAAATTGCCAGGTATCCGTGAAGGGGATGCTGCTGATGTCACGCTCATGAGCGAAGGTGAGCGTCTACAGGGACATGTTGTAAGCATTGCAAAAGGGGTTGCCAACACCAACACGCAAGCTGACACGATGCTGTTGCCCCAGGTACAGCAAGCTTTCAATTGGGTGAGGCTTGCGCAACGGATTCCTGTAGATATCAAGCTCGACTCTATTCCCGAAGGCACTCGCCTAAGCGCGGGCATGAACGCTTCGGTCAAGCTTTCACCCTCGCTCTCGCGAGTTGCGAATCTATGAAGGCGATCCTAATTCACTACCTGCAGCCCAATCTACGTAGTGTCCTTTTTGCAGCCAAAGGGTTGTCAGCCGTTGCCGTGGCACTCGCAGTGTCGATGAGCTTGGATCTCGATAAACCATTTTGGGCCATGGTTGCTTCGATGATGCTGCAGGCTCGTCCTGAAAGGGGATTGGTAATCGAAAAGGCTCTCTGCTTGGTTATCGGTTCGACCCTGGGCGCCTGTGTTGCCGTGCTCATCTTGAACTACCTCATGCCATACCCCCTCTTGGCAATCGGCGCCTTGGCTGTCTGTGTTGCAACCACATCCGCGATTGCCTCAACGGAACGGCACGTCAACTTCATTTTTGGCACAGCCCTGATCTCAGTGACAGCCATCCTTATCGTGATGTTTGCGATGGCGGATCCTACAACCACGACCAGTGAATCGATCTTCATGCTTATACGTGCCCGGCTGACCGAAGTGATGGTTGGGGCAAGCTGCGCGACTTTGGCAAGCGTTTTCCTGTTTCCCTTCAAGGTAGAAACACTACTGGCTGGCCACACTCGCAGCCTTCACTCAGCATGCCTCGCATACGCCCAGGCGCTAGCCAACTCCCCACAAGACAGAATGCTGCTACACCAGAAGCGTCTGGAGATTGTCGGCTTGATATCGCTGATAAATGATGACTCAAATGCTGGGCGATACGAGCTGGCGAATAACGTTTCCCGGTCACTCCGGATGGGCCACAACGCACTCACACTAGCTGCGAGCGGTCATACCGTTGAGCGTTTGTTCAACGAACGAGAAAGCGCTACCAGCCAACCGCTCGCAGGCATCGCACAGCCTTTTTTAAGGGAGGTCAACCAAATCTTGAAGCTTGACTCCCAGTCTCAAATGCGTGGGCTCCGAGCGCTTTCAGATAAAGTGCAAGCGGCTGAAGGAGGTAGCCCAGCAGCCGCTCTGGCCAATGCATCAAAGGCATTTATACGTGCGTTACTGGCCATAATCGAAGGAGCTGAGTCCTCGCCCCAAGGGGAGCCTTACCAACAAATAAGTATGCGCTTGAAGCGTCACCGTGATTGGCCTGCAGCAGCAAGATCTGCCACCCGGAACGCTCTCGTTTTCGTTGCGGCGGCGACACTGTGGGTAGCGTCAGATGGGGCTGCCACACTGATTATGATGATGGTACTACCGACGCTTTTCTCACAAATGTTCGCAGCAGCACCGTCGCCGACGTTGATCGTTCGGAGACTCATCACCGGGGTGGTAATAGCGGTGCCTGTTGTAGTTTTTTGGGTGCTCCCCTTGATTGCACAGGGCCCGAACCATTTTCTGGCACTTATGCTGGCTCTGGCTGGGCCTCTATTTCTAGGTCTGATGGCCATGACCTCGCCTGCGTTTACACCCTATGGGCTTGGATTCTGCCTCACCGTCGCTGTGACGGTGCAACCCAGTAACTACATGGCATTTGCTGTAGATCAATCTGTGTCGATAGGACTTGGCATCATTGCGGGGCTTGGGCTCCTCTTTATCGGCTTTGCGCTAGCAGGCCCGCCCAAAGGCCTGTGGCTTCAGCGCCGAGTGGTGAAATCATTGGAGAGAGATCTCAGAGTGATGCAGAGGGACGGAAAATCTACCTCGTGGTTAAATCAACGAGCTGGCGAGCGGCTCTCGTACCTCAGTGCATATGAGCCAGGATCCTGTGAGGGTAAGGAGCTCACGGCTCTAGGATTTTCACTACTGGAAACAGGCCACTGTCGTTCACGGGATAAGGCTCAAGCGACGTGAGCCTGCCATGCGATCACACGCTCACGCATTGGCCTGGCGCGCTTGATCTCGCCATCGCTTTGGTGACGCGCCAGACCAGCGATTGAAGGCATGAGTAAAGCTCGAAGTCTCCGTATAGCCGAGTAGCTCTGCTAACCGTAGCATCAGCGTCATTCAACGGTGGCGACGTGGGCTTTTCAGGATCGTTGATGAAGGGTACGTCGCTTGGCCCCTTCTCTTCAGAGCCTTCAGTTTTCGGCTGCATGGCAAAACCTCCAGGGAAGTAAATGCAAGTGTTCAGGCACCTTCGGCACCACCTGAGAATTTGCCGACATCGATAGGTTGGGGAACGAACTCACGGCCATTGCCGGCAAGTCGCCACTTCACATTCGCGATGCCATAGCGCTCGGCGACGGGACGGCTGACCAGCTTGATTTCCTGCTGACTGAACCTTGGGATGATGCCGACGCCGGCGTCGCAACTGGCCCAATGCCAGGCCACGGGGTTATCCATTTTTTCCAAGCGAATAATGAACGTTCGGCTCTCACCATGGAGGGTGTAATCGATCACGAATAATTGCTGCCCAGCCACGTCAGTATCTCCCTTTGACCCATATTTCCTGAGGGGATTTACGCTTAAAAATTCAATTGAAAAGTCTCACGGCAGACCTGGCGCTCAACCACCGGCCAACCACCAACAGATTGGACTGAAGTCCATTGGTCATCCCTTCGGAACACGTACTGTCTCGGTCACAAGGAGAATCCTCAGATCAACTAGAGACTTTCGCTTGCTTTGCTGCCAAAAACGCCGCAGTCCATAGTTGATCTGCCAGCCACTCGGCTTCAGCGGGGCTGAGCATCCAGGCTACCCAGCCGAATTTGAGCATCCAAAATGCAGGCGGCGGGCCCGAGTTTGGAGATAGTCGTCCTCCAGCGGTAGCGGTTGTGATCCACCTATACACCAATCAGTTCGCTTCATCGTTTCGAGGAAGCCGCCCGTAAGCATCGTTCTTAAGGATAGAGTCTCCCTCATCTTCGAACATAACGCCGATCCATCGCGTGCGCTGCATGGTTGAAACCTGCACGAAGAAGCAGTTTTCACACAGGTGCAACTCGTACTCTTCGCCGCAATGTGCAGAGCCCTCGCCCCATGATGCATGCATCGTCCCGAACTGCAGTTGACCAGACTCAACAAGTGTTGAATCTCCGCACATGTCGCAAATGACATCTGTGACCATATCTGGATCGGTTTCGCTGGTAACCTTCAATCAGCTCCCTTCTCCCTGCTGCTAGGTAGTTAATCATTATCGCCCCCAGCTGAGAATTCTAGTGCTGAGCCTTCGAGCCCCCTCGCGCTCCCTCTGCAGCCCAATCGCAGACGACATACGTGCTGTTGAGAGTTCGCGCCAACACATAGCCCTGAAGCTCTACATAGCTAACGATGTTGGAGGTGCGAATGGGATCACCATCATCAAATCGTCGCTCCCGATCACCGAAGACCACCCCTCTCAGGAAAAGCTCATGCGGCCCATACTCAACCGAGGACAGGTACGCAGTGATTTCCAACTCGAATTCAGTATGCATCGCTTTAGCTACCGAGCTGGGCATGGCCGATGGGGAGACATCGACGATCTTGGAAGTGGAAAGCGGCGCTCGCCGTTTGACCATGTTGTACCTCCTCTATGATGACGCCCAAGTAACGCTGCGCAACAGACGCCACCCAATAGGCCAACCAGTAACAGTCGATTAGATATGCGCATGATAACCTCGGGCCATGTTTAACCCGAGGAGCGCCCCACTTGAACCAACCACGCGTTTCTGGCTACTACGAAACTCTCTTGACTGCTCCCGTCTTCTCCGCTGACCCTATCGGTATACGGCAGAGCCAGCGTTGGCAGTTGATCGTTGATGACATTCACCTCAGCACCACGGAAGGTGACCTGCGTGAAGCTCGCGGCAAAGCTGAGGGTTACATCCAGGGCCTGGTAGATGCTGGGCACCTCACAACCGACCGCCTTCGAGACTTTAAGATCTTGAGCAGCATTCACCGGCGGCGCGTCGCCCTACGAACCTAGAGCACGGCACCTTCTACTCGATGTTCCAGCGCACGGAGGCGCCTGGCTATTCTGTTAAGCAGCTGGCAGCTCTGGCTTGTCAGCAAACTCAATGAGCGCCCTCAAGCTCGCTCTTCCAGACTCTCTATTGAACGTCGTCAGCACATAGTTGCCACTGTTCGTGGACGCCACCCAGAACCTGCCAAACTTCCGTAATTCGTAGATCGGAGCGGTCTCCAGAATGTGCCCGTCTGCATGCTGCTCGTGGGGCCCCGGATCGTTGTGGCCAAACACGATACCGACTGCTCGCTCGGACGAGATGAACACATCACTCAGGTAAGCAGTGATCGGCACAGAGTACTTCTGCACCATGGCACGATCGATCCGCTTGAGCTGGAAATCCGAGAGCTCTTTGACGTGGTATTGGATGACTACTTCGTCTGACATTCGTTGTTCCTGCTCCTACTTCTGACCCTGGTGCTCGATGCACGGGCAACGCACAACGGCAGATTAAATCTCGATGGTGAATTCCGGCGAGAACCCGGTACGCTCGCCCGGATACCCTCTCGGGTTAGATACTACTCGACAGCCTGAAACGACCGTGTCAACGGCGTGATGCGTGTGGCCAAAAATCCAAACATCAGCCTGAGCAACCAGGTCATGCCACTGGTTGAAGTACGCCGCGCCGAGATGACCTTCATGGCCATTGCCGGCGACATCCTGGATGGGGCAATGATGGGTAACGACCACTGTCGTACCATCGAAATCCTTCGCTAGCTCTGTGGACAGGAACTCGCGTGTCACGATATTGCGAGCGATGAGATCGACAGGGCGAAGTTTGCTGAAACCCACCCCGATCCGGATCCTCTTGAAGTCCGTCATCAACTCGGCGCATACCCTCATCGCCGCTTTGTAATCGCCCGTGGCGGTGTAGTCAGTCCAGGCTGTCGCGACCAAAAAGCGCGTGTTGCCGATGATCAGGATCTGGTTGTCCAAGACGTGCACGTGCTCTGCAGCCACGTCACGCATCTTGGTGAGTGTGCGGTCGATGTTGCCCTTGTAGTGCTCGTGGTTCCCACAGACGTAGATCACGGGGCATTGGAAGGTGTCGTTCGCCCATGCCACTCCCCGGCTACGCAAAGAGATGTCGCCAGCCAGCACAACCAAATCGCACTCCGTCGCAGGAGGCTGGAAGTCCGCGAACTCCAGGTGCAGATCCGAATAGATCAAAATTTTCATCGAGTCAGCAGAGTCCTGTCCGAGGGCTGATCGTGTCTCCGGTGCCTCCATGGAGGCCCGGCTACTGATAGTTACTTGAAGGTTTTGCAGAAGCACTGGGCAACAACAGCGGTGTTGGCCATTGAAACCTTGTCGTGCCTGTTCAACACCGATCTATCGACTGGAGAAGGATGAGGAAGCCAGCTCTACCGACGGATCTCTTGAAGCTAGCGATGACGTAGTTACCTTCTCGGCTACCGACAATCCAATACCGCCCCTCTTTCCATGCCCGTAGAACCTTCGACGTCTGAAGGAGCGCTCCCTCTCCTGTCCAATAGCCGTAGTCCTGCTCCAAATGATCAAAAGAAATGCCCCTGCAGCGACCCTCGATGATCGCCGCATCGCTGAGAAAAGCCGTGATGGGCACGCTGAATTTCCCGAGGCTTGCTTGCACCAAGCGTCTCATCTGAAAGTCACTTAACAGCTCGGTAAGGAAATCCACGGAATTCACTCCAGGCATCTGATCGGAGCTCCCAGCTGAATAGTGCAACTGGGGCCGTCCGCGAAAAGCTCGCTCATTCGGCTTTAGCCGGCTAGTGATGGCGGATTCGGGTCACTCAGGATCACCCCAGGCCCGTCGCATTTCGTTCTCATTTGAAATTCCCCACCTATCTCGTCTCAAACGTTCAATGAGCTCTGCTCGAAGCTCTTCAAGGCTAACTTGGCCGTCTACATAAGCCTGCAATCGAGCACGGCGTTCAGCAGAAAGCTTCCCTCCATCGAGCGCTAGGCAAGCGATTTCTGCTGCCACGGCTTCATGACGGCGTTCGCGTTCGATCTCATCAATGTCCATGGCACCTCCACGCCGGCCTGCCAAAGCCTCCATCGGAACGGAAGCCTGGCTATGAACCACTACTTGAAGGCTTTGCTAAAACGCTGAGAAAGCTCAGCAACCCCGATCAGCGCCCAGCCTTCGGGGTCACTGCTCTTCTTGATGAAGTTGATCGCACACCCGAGCATGAACACGCCTGCAGCAATGCCTTCCCAGAACGCCCAAACGAAAGTGGTCGGTACCAAGTAACTTGGGCTCTCGCTACCCGTGAGCAGGTAGATGAAATACGGGGATGCGAAGCAGCCGATGATGAAAGTCAAAATCATCAAAGGAATTGCAGACACAAGAATGAGGATCGGCACCTTGATCTGATACTCACGGGCGGCCACCAGCGTGCCGTTCTCGCCCTTCATGGCGTAGATGATGGCCTTGTTTTCCATCTTGTCCTTTTTCTTGGTGAAGATGCCGTACAAGGTGACACGCTGCACTGGCTCGATCTCTTCGTAGATCTTCCCTGGCAGCAAGACTTTCGGCAGCACCTGCCCGTCGATGACAATGCGGGCAGTAAAAGTACCCTGCTCAGTGGCTGTCACCTTGAGAGTCTCGATCACTCCGGTGACCTGTCGGCAATCAAATCTAAACAAAATCTGCTCCTGCAATTATTGAGCGCGTAATTAACCGCACCACCTGAAAGGCGGCGTGTTTGAACGTGATGAAACAGCTACGCGCGAAACGAGAATCCGGTACTCAGTGACGTTGAATCCTAAGACCTTACGGTATTGGTTCGTGCCCCTCACTTGCGCGCACTCGTGTAGACGTCTCCTGAGCTGGTGACAAATTCATAAACCGGACAGCTCTCAGTACCAGGCTGTATGCGGATTTCCGAAAGCACCTCAACTGACAGTCCCGAGCGCTTCGTCATAGCAGCAGGTGCGAGCAACTGGATTTTATTGATGCTGTGTGCTTCGACTCTCTCACCCTTACAAAGAGAGTCCAGATCGTTCACATCAGACACAAGCCGCGCCCAAGGGCCAAAGCTGCCATCGACCAGCCCGCATCCCTCCACCAGGAAGTAGTAGCTGCCAGGATTGAGCTCAACCGCCTTCCAGAGCAGCCGTTCACTGTCATCAGCTTTGAAACGACCTTTGAGCGCATGTCCGTTGGTTACAAACACCTTCACTACCTCGTTATCGACACTCGTTGCCAGAGAGCGGACACTGGCAATAGATGCTTAAAGTTCTTGACGTCGCACAGATCGGGCATACCCCGCATTGGTGCTCTTCCGCTTTCTGGGGGAGCTTGATTTCTGCGGTTTTCCACCTGCTGAACCTCGTTTAGCGGTGCTGCTGAGACGACTGACAGTGTCCTGCGGCCCCTCTCTAACCTCAGCACAGAGCTCTAGGGTCATCCCGCGACTACGAATAATACACTAATTTGGCGTTTATTCGTAAAGCTTGGATGTGGCTATATCCTGACTTTTGAGCAAGTCATGGATCTGAGAACCGCTTTCGCAGGGGTGCTGCGCGCGCTCCGCCTCGTCCGTGGTGCCCGGTATGCCGATCTCTCGGACGCTACGCATCGTCGCAAAATCGCTGAGCTTGAGAACGCTCAGACGAGCACCACCCTTGAGCAGTTCGACGCACTCGCAGAATCCTTAGGTCTTGATTCGATCGCTCTGATGGCGTTGTGTGTGTCTGTACGTGAAAAGGCTGTCACACGTGACAGGGTGCAGGAGTCGATGTGCAAGCTTGTCGACTTTGAGGCAGCCGGCGGTATGGAGTTGATCCAGGAGCAGTTCGACGCTGTCGGATCTTTGGTCAAGCGACCACGTGGCAGGCCACTGAATGCTGAAAATGAGAAGGCGGTGCTCGCGCTTAGAGCTGAAGGTCTGTCACCTCAGCAAGCTGCTACCAGGTTGGGATTGGCGCTGACGTCGGTGATGGAGTATTGGAGGAAATAAGCCGGCAAGACTCTAAGTTTCGCCAGGGCAAGCGCTGCAGCTGTACCAACCATAGATAGTCCACGTGAGGACATGCACAACCTCGAAACCGCAAGAGTCGGCGTGACCCTCGATACGTTCGAAGCATTTGCTTCGGAGCTTCAGGTCGATGTTCCCACCTCCTACCGCCTCATCGAGCATTGGGCACAGCCAATCTTACAGCGACCTACTCCTGCACCTCAAAAACGATAGCCAGCAACTAGCCAAGCTTTGCATGTTAGCGAAATGGCACGGGGGGTTTGAAGATGGATCGCTCGTCATGAACAAGACTGGACGGAGGACACCTCCGGATACGATAAATGCTATCTTGACTTGTCGAGCTCAAAAAATGTATCAGAAAGAAACGGCCGAGACTGCAGGCGTTTCTGCCACCATGGTAAACCGTATTTGGAATACTACAACTCGCGAGTAAAGCTCTTAGAGTGCGGTTTTAAGACTAACGTCTGCCGTGAACCGTACTGTTCGAACAAACATTATGTACCACGCATTGTATATTTTCATTATTATTGAAGTTACTGGCAATGGCATCATCCATATCCACGCACAATTTCATATACCTCCGTGCCTTACAGTCAATGACACTCGATTTTAGCGCGTCACTTGGATTATCCATGAAGCAATACGAATCCCAGTAGCCTCCATGACCGGAAAAATTTATGCCATTAAAAAATCCGGGCATTTTAACTGGGAAAAATTGAATATCATACCTATTACCGAACACGATAAACTTACAGTCGACCTGATCAAGCTTTCTGAGTGAATTCCATACCTCGTAAAAATCCGCTAATGTACAGACCGCGCCATACTCTACCTCACAACGCAACAAAATATGATGATAAGCCCCTTTTGCTCTAACTGGAATGAAGCTTTTAAAATTCAACCCGGAGTTTAAAAATTCATAAGGCGTGGCCGTCGCTAGTGATGAAAAAACGATTAAATATGCAAGCACGCACGGGCATACAGCCCTTGAATCGAGCTTACACCAGCTATCTCTAGGCACTGAGCTTAGTCTCGCCAAGCATTTCCTGTGAGAACGCAAGTAAGTCCTGAAAATAAACCTACGAACAGACTTAAGCATTGCGAGTCTTTCACCACAGCTAACTTGGGGTTGTCTTCTCCTAATCGGTCTCCGCTGAGGGCTATGTAGTACATCATGAAAGGGGATCTCCCATACCGATTTCGAATGAGGCAATTTCAGTGCCGATACACGGCCTTGATCACTGCGCGGAGATCCTAAATTACCTAAGCGCTCCGTAAGAAAATCAATAGGCAGCTGAATTTCCCGAGCGTCATGCAAGCTTCTTTTTTCAACCAATATCCTATATGCATTATGCCCAACCAATTCGATACTTCTAGCTACCCAGGCCGTATACTGATCGCACCAAGCCTTGACTGCGTCTTTAAATTCCATGCCAACTATGGCTGGCGCGGTCACATCAAGTATAATCGACAGATGCTCACACTCATCAGCGGACTCATAGACCCCCTTGGTTACACCGAACTTACAATTAAGAACATTCGTGCAATTTTGGCACATTTGAAGTTCTATGTTGTGCCAAGGACAGCGGGTTATGTGGCTGAAATAAAATATTACAGAGTGATAGCCATGCTTAATGCATTCGGAGCAGTGCCGAATTTCGATGCTTGGTCGGCAATAACGTGGCGTGCACTCACTGCTCTTCGGAAACGGAAACCAACCATCTATAAATGAATATTTCAATGAACCAAGCTTAAGCTCCAAAGCTGATTCTAACCTCCAATGAGGGATGTGCTGACCGCACCACCATATATTACCCTGCCTACCCCAAGGCACAACAGCACTAGGATCAATAATCTCCAAAAGTCGTCGAAAATTCGGAATCGCATTCCATTTAAGAATGTGCAAAAAAATCAACCATGATGACGCGTAAGGAATAGACTCACCTGCATGAATGAGCTTTACACGTATTCTCTTATCCATAATTACCTTTTAGCCTCTGGATTAGTGCTTGGATAAGTACGAAGCTGGGATTCTTCCACCGCATCTTTGATTGCTGACTCGCCAAATCTGAAATCAGCTGCATCATTGTGTCTTGATCGTATTAGGAGAAATCTAATCACGTCTAAAATGTAAACAGTGGGAAGAACAGCGAGATTGCATTCCTTTGCTACTCCATTCATTATACGATAAATATCGCCTGAAATACGAGCAAGCCTTAAACCTGCTTCGTAAGCTTGGGGTAGAAAAAAACGCGTGTATGTACAATCACTTCCCTCAGGATACATCAGTGCATCATCTAGTATAGCGGCAGTAGCGCCTATCCAAGTAGAATCCTCGCACCGCGGCAGATCAAATTTCTCGTTGAGAAATCGCGCGATAAGCTCCGGCCGACCCATGGCTCTAAGCATTTCCATTGTTTCAGTAATCTGAGTTTGGCCAAATCCGACTACAGTCACACCAACATTACGCAGCGCTAGGACATTTTGTAGATACTGAAGATTCTCGAAGTCGGCAATTGTTAAGGTATGCATCTCATCAATAAACAAAACTAGATGTTGGCCGGCACGATCTATAAGCCGACCACTAACATAAGACACCACTGCGGCCCGCACCTGATCCAGGTTAGGCCTTTTTGGTAGCGCAAGGAGATAGCTACGTGCAATGTTGTTGAGTATGCCCTCTTTCCGTAATGGATCAGCAGTCACATGACACACAAAACGATCTTTAAAATCTGCACGCGCCTCAATGCATTTGATCGCAAATACACAGCATGTAGTTTTACCCATCTGTGGCAACCCTTTGAAATATAGGCTTTTTTTATGAAGCTCCACAGCATCCATCACAACTTCGACTACAATTGGCATGCTTGGGGTTAGGACTTTGTATTGGTTTGTCACCAACGGGTGTTTGGAAAACAGCTGCTTTTGAAGTGCGGCATTGGTCGGATCATATTTATCCATAATCAACCACCTGCTATAACTTCTTCAGTAGCTCAAGCAAATCAGTTTCATTGGTTGCTATTGTCCATGCGCGTCTGGGGATGTCTTCCTCCGGAGCCACAGGCGCCGGCAGTTCGAGGACATCCGACTGCTGGTCTATCTCCGGCAATGACCGAGACATCTCATGCTGTAAGAGATCAATTTTGGACGCAGAGCTTCGATCTTGCTTGCCGTCCAGACGCATTTTCTCTGCTTTCGCGTACAGATATCGAAGATACACATCCACAGGACATTCGCCGCTTAGGTAAGAGATTATTTTAAGGCGCTTTAAGGAGTTTATTTTTCGGCGTACTTTCCTTGTGTGTGCCCTTTGATCCCAAGCCCCCTGAACTTTAAGTGGCCCAAGCGCTTCACCAGTAACCCGGAACGCTTGCACAACTCGCATGTCAGATTCGTTCACATGAATCAAAATCTTCTTCCCGATCAGGTCAGTAGCATTCTTCAGGCGCCGAGAACTATATCGAGCACCATCCAAATTAATGTAGGGCCTCAAACCAGCATTGAGATCAGCACACACTACCCTAAACTCAGGGACATGCACTGTCCCCAAGGCCTTTTGCGTATCCAGCGGAGGGCATCTTGGAATAAAGTGGTCGTTATTTGATTTAATCAGCTGCTCCAAGGCCTGCAGCGGCGTTTGGTAATATAATCCTTTTGATGGTTCGACATTATGATTTGCGAACCAGGTGTAAGTTAACTGATCGAGAGCAGTGCTTTCCATGTAATGGATACGAGCTTCCTTGCCGGGATTGTCAGCGCCACCTTTATTCGGGCCAGCACCAGTTGTGCTCGGAAACCGTTTGCACAGATCTTCAGTAAAGCGGCCAAATAAATTTTCGATATTTGGCCGCCGTTCAAAATGTGCTGCGCGACCGTAGTCCATCATGCAGCCCAGCTGCTTTCGAAGGCTACTACTGACTTTAACTGACAAATTGGCAAGTGCATTATCGAAGCGGATTACTGATGGCAGCGCTTGCTTCAGCCCAGGGATCAAATCGGCTGGGAAGCCGGCGCCACTCTTCAAAATCAAATCATTGATAACTGGCATGGGTACTGGACGTTCCGCCCCAAACATTTCACGGATCAGCGCAACCACATCCTCAGCGGTCACGTCATCACCATAGATGACTCGATACCAAAGTACCGCAGTGGAGGATATCTCTACTGCAGCAAGAACATGCAGTCGCTTAAGTTCAATTACCGCTCTAAGGTTAGCATGGCTCACCTCGACATCATTTGGAATTGAGAGCACGAAAACAGCATCATAAGTGTGACTATCAATCTCAATGCCATCCCAGAGGCCACGCAGCTTTATAAGTGGTGATTCGCCAGTGCCCACTGGAATATGTGCTACGGCGGCTCTATTTCCTATAATTTCCACTGATCTTTCAAAATTTTGAGCACGAGTCTTTTTGACATAACCAGAAATCGTTCTCAAGGCAAAATCTTTCGAAGTAAACGGCCACGTGACTTTTGAGTGATTCCGTTCTTCGAGATATTTTATAAACAAACGATGAACATCCTTCCTGCGAATGGCGAACTCAGGAACGGTTTTCAGTTCTTTATTGGCTTTACTTTTCTTCAGGATCAGTGCGTCGAGAAACGGCTTGAGATCAGGATAAACCTTAAACAGACTACCAAGCGCTCCTGCCAAACCAGCTCCATTAAGATGGACTTCGGAATTAAGCGGTTTAGTTCTGGTATACTCTGTCGTAGCCTCATTTGGCAGCATTGCGCGATACCCGAAAGGCTGGCCATCAGGAGCTGGCTTGAGGCATCGATTTATCATCTTTATCAGATAGTTTCCACCAATCTTTGTATGCTGCTTGATAACTGCCAAAGACTGCCCTTCCATGTATCGTGTCAATGCATCCTTTCTGTGACGAAATACTGTCAACTCTTTCTGTGAAAGCATATCAACACCGACGTCTTCCCACGGCATCGTTGATTGTACAAGCTCAACAATTTCAGCTCTGGAGCGCCTTGTTTTCATGACAATCTCCACTGGGTGTTATTGCCGAATCCTGCGCTCCCTGCATCCACTTGTATTGCCCCCACCAAAATCATTCTGGAAATGGCACCAATTGCAAGGGCTTGATCTTGAATTGATACAGCCGAGAGGAGATCTTTTATAGTCCCCTCCTTGTCGTGAGTGATTTGAGAATCTAGAGTTTCAGTTTCGACCTCAAGATCGTAATCTCGTACTTGGGCTGCGAAAGCTATCACCTGTAGCCAAAAACCCATGAATTTCGAGAACAGTACCAATCTCACATGGGGAATACGTACAATCTGGGCGTCACGCTCAGGGTGTCCTGAACGCCTGCATCGTACATTCACTGCCTTCAAGTCTTTATCGACATTTTCGCGACTGTCTATTACATGCAACTCTACCGTGCCATCCGCGCAATCTACCCAAGTACATTTGACTCGTTCAAAAGTCTCTGAATCCGGGATCAGGCAGACTTCAACCTCTGCGTCAAATTCAAATCTGCGCACTTTGGGATTGGACTCGAGTTCTGAAACCCAATAGACCATCTCTCGATCGCTGATGATAGTGAAATCCTTGTCGATTTTCGGGCTGTAACACAGCCAAAGGCTCCCGTTATGGCTTCCAGTGCGCGATGACATGAGCTGCTTACGACGGTGCCCTTTCAACGAAACCATGGCCTTCTCCCTCTGTTGCGAAGGAACAGATTTTCTTCCATGATTTTAGCGCGACGAATGGCGCTTTTTTGGATCGTTTCGAAGTTTCCCAGGGAGCGGCAATAGCCGTACACTATAAACAGGTCGCTTTAGAGATAACCGCTCTACCTACTAACGCCGTTAGACAGGGCCTGTGTGCAAGCAGTAGGTTTTTGCCGCCTTAAGTACATAGTTGCTTCTTTTTGTTATGCAGCATTCAATTTTTCTTCTTTTTTTGAGAAGATATTTCGCACCTTGCTGAACCCATGCTGTTGCCCCTCACTATGTAAGCCGCTGATTAGTCAGTGAATGTGAAAATCGGGGGTAGGGTCAGATTTCTTTCGACATACTAAATGGCCATTCAAGGATGCCCAATGACTCACCACCCATCAGCCGATCAGATCATCGACCTTTACCACCGCCACGCTTCGACTTGGGATCGACTGCGCGGTGATCATCTGACTGACCACAAATGGATCGAACGTTTTCATGCGCTGCTGCAGCCGCCTGATGTGGTGCTTGATCTGGGCTGTGGTTCGGGCCAGCCCGTTGCGCGATTCCTGATCGAGGCTGGCTTGTCGCTCGTCGGTGTGGATGCTTCCACGAAGATGCTTGCCATGTGCCGCGCACGTTTCAGCGAACAGCAATGGGTTCACGCAGACATGCGCACGCTGCAACTTGATCGCCGGTTCGCTGGTATCCTGGCCTGGAACAGCTTTTTCCATCTAAAGCCCGACGACCAGCGCCGGATGTTCCCGGTATTCCAGAAGCACGCTGCGCCGGGCGCGTACTTGATGGTCACCAGCGGCCCGTCCCATGGCGAAGCTTTGGGCGAATTCGAAGGTGAAGCCCTTTATCACGCCAGCTTGGGCCCACACGCATATACGAGCCTGTTGCAGAATCATGGTTTTGTAGTCCTGGATCACATCATGGAAGACTCGGCCTGTGGCTTGCCCGCTCCTGTCTTTGAATGTCATCACTTTTGGTTATAACTACACTAAATAGTCATTTAGTGTAGTTATATGGCAACCAGCCACTGCTTCGCCACTTTTCACTCATTCTTCACTGCCCTCGCACTTTTTGCGGCCTAGGATTCGCCGACAATTTGCCTGTCCGCAGAGTCAGTCATGCATCAAAGAAGAACCGATCAACGCGCGCTGCTTTTACTGCTTGCCACTACCGCTGTTTTATTCCCTAACCAGTTCTGCAGCAGATCAATGCGCAGCATGGTTAGTGGGTACGGCTTGCGACCAGCGCCGGCCTTTGGATAATACGGCTCGATCAATGCCACTAAACCGCTCCACGGCACCACCTGTTCCATCTCGGCCAGGAAACGCATGGCGCCGGCCAGGTTCCTTTCCCGCCAGAGGATGTCGCTGGCCAACGCATACGTATACCGCTCCCGAGTGCGGGCGAGTCCAGCCGCCGGCTGCTATGTCGCGGCAAGCGGTCTCCCGACAGCGATTGCAGGCTCGTAGATCACTGCACTGACAGTGCCTTGGGCATTCTGCGACCACAACGGCCGGCTACCAATATCGCCAAGTGAAAGTGACACGTCCCCATCAGCGGTATGGAGTTTTAGCGTGGCCGCGCTCAGCGCAATGGCCGTCAGCGCATCAGCATGGTCGCTAGCAGGATTGTCCAACTTGCGAGCGTCGTAGGCGTGGCTGTTACGGGTCAATGGGTCCACCCTCGTTCGGGTGGTCCGTAGCCGAGCGGATTCGTCTTTGTGTGTTCGCAGGAAACGCAGAACCCTGAAACCAGCAGCGACACTTGGTGTACCGAGATGCAGGCACGGCATGGCGTTGACCGGCATACGAACCTCCATTTGCTTTCGGTTCAGGGCAGCAGAAGTTCGCGATCTCAACGATTGCAGAGCAACGATGGCTGATCAGGAAATGGCTCGGCAACTGACAGAACTGATAGGTGCCTGGATATTCGCTCGATGATACGGTCACCCATGGTTGATGCGTTTCCCCGCCAGGTGAATGATGATCAGCTCCTCCCCTGCCCTGCATATGAGTACGCCGACGGTGAGCGTTACAGAAAGTACAGGCGCTCAGGCGCGCGAGTTGCGTTTTCTGCGTCACCCAGATCGGCTGAGCGCCAGCGAACCTGCATCCATCCTGATCTCGCGCAACGTTAACGAACCTATGTTGCGCACCGTCAGGCTGTATGGCGCACGGCAACTTCAGAATGCCGACGGGCTGGTGATCCCTGATGCCATTAGCCATGCTGCACTTGATCGGCAGGCACTCATGACTCACACCGCAGACGGGGATGAGTCATATTCTCTGGTCGGTATCGATGGGCAGCCCATATGGGCCCGCAACGCTCAGGGAACGGTAAATGTTTTTATCTATGAAGGTGCTGATACCACCGGGCGATTGCTGTCGGTTACCGAAACAGCGGCAGGAAGTCAAAAAGCCCGCACTCGGGAAAAACTGATTTACGGCGAGAGCAACCAGGCTGGCTGCAAGGCACGCAACCTGGCAGGTGTAGTAACGCGTCGTTACGACAATGCCGGGTATACGGACACCTGCTCGATAGCACTTACCAAGCAATCGATCGATTCAGCACAGTATCTGCTGAAACTGCACGAAGCATTGCCTGACTGGGCGGCCATCGAGCCGCCAGAGACCGAAGCGGCGCTCACGCAAACGGCAACTTACGATGCCACAGGGGCTGTGCTGACCAGTACCAACTCGGAAGATGTCACTGCAGCAACCGCATACGACATCACTGGCGCACTGCACACTGCCCGGCTCAAATACACGCGGCAAAACTCACCGGTAGACCTCATTACCTTGAGGGACATCGTGCGTCAGCCGAACGGTGCTGTGATTACGCAGTCAATGGGAAATGGGCTGACGGAGCTATTGGCGTATGACCCGCGCGCACATCACCTGACTCGGCATACCATCATGCGCCCCTCGCATCACCGGTATGGCCCACTGGTTATCAGCGACCTGCATTATGTATACGACCCAGTGGGCAATATCCTGACACTTGATGATAAGGGAGCCGACCCGCAATGGCACCGTAACCAGCAGGCTACTGGTTTACGAAGCTATGCGTACGACACCCTCTATCGACTGGCCGCTGCTACCGGGCGGGAGCGTGTTCCCGTTGCACATTACGGCGTTGGCCCTTCAGAAAGCAGGGTCTGGGTTCCCTATACCGAGATTTTTTCCTACGATCATGGGGATAACCTCGCCCTGATTCGCCACCTCTCAGGCGCCGGCGATTACACGCGCAAGCTCGCTGTTGCCGAGGACAGCAATCGAGCGATAATCGATAAGCTTGGTCAGGCAGCGAAGAATGGCTTCTGGGCCGGTGGGCTGCAAAAACAACTGTCCAATGGCCAGGCGCTAAGCTGGTATGCCGACAATCAGCTGTATCAGGTCGCACCGGTGAGGCGCAGCGACGGTGAATTGAATGACACCGAGCGTTACCTGTACGCAGATGGCGGTACCCGTTCCCGCAAAATCCAAATAGTCCAGGTTGCTTGTGGTTTACAGACCTCGATAACCACTTACTCAGCTGGATGTGAGCGCCGCCAACGCCGACTTGCGAATGCGCTCCAGAAGGACATTTCAATTACCACCGCCGGAGATGTGCGTTTTATCGAAAACAAACTCACTGGCGAGCCTCATCTGCGCTATGCCTTCACGGACCGCCTGGGGAGTTGTGGGGGGGAGGCAGATGAGGTGGGGCGTATAACTTCGCGTGAAGAGTTCTCAGCTTATGGCGACAGCGCTGGCTCGGATGAAGAGTCGACAGAAATTACTGATCGCACAGTGCGCTATGCTGGCAACGAGCGGGATGCAACGGGGTTGTATTATTACGGCTGGCGTTATTATCAGGCTGAGTTGGGTCGATGGTTAAGCGCCGACCCAGGTGAATTGATTGATGGAGCGAACTTGTTCCGGTTCTGCCGTAATAATCCTATCAGGCTGAATGATCCGGATGGAAGAGATCCTCATGAAATTCTGCAAGAAAACTTCCTGATCAACGTGCGCCCCATGATTCTCAGTCGGAATGATTTAGATTATGACGCCGCACTCGGGATCCTCGAAAGCCATTTAAAGCTGACAGGGCAGGCGTTAGGCGAAAGCATGGTGAAAATCATGGAGTATTTTCATGAAGCACCTCGCTCAATAAACACAGGCTATGTGAAAGTAGGTGGCTACTCGGATGATTATGTGAAAAACATGTTTTCCACCGGGGCGCGATCAAATAGCAGCAACTACATTGATATGCGCTTTGATACGGATAGCGCACTGGTCAATATTGAGGGTGCCAATCCAGCCCTTAAAGAGCTGTATTTTTCTGATGACTTTAAGGTTGTGAGTAGCGAGCTTGCACCTGCGCATCCAACTTATGGGGCAATACAGATGCACTCATTAGAGCTCTCCCAAGGCGGGGCGCCGATTTACGGGTCTTCTGCGTTCTTTTTAACTGACGACACTGAGACAATGAGATACCTGAGTTATACGCCGCAAGACTCTTTCCGCCTATTTGAGGATCTAACAACCCAAGGCGAGGCCAGGCGCTTTCAAAATCACATAGCCGCAGCGGGTAACATGTATCCGTTAATTCGCTATGCGACGCCGGAGCAGCTGGATTTTTATGAGCAGGTTATTATCAATGAGCAGCTTCCGCACGGCCCACTAGAGGCTTACATTGAGTGGCAGTCTCACGGTCGCCTGCTGTTTGGGAAAGACATTGAACACCTTGCAATCGCTGAAAGTGAAGTAAGCTTTTGGACTTGGCTCAACGGTAGCAATCGCGCTGTTGATGCGTTCACTAAAAGCTTTAATGTAAAGACTCATTTCATTTGATTTCGGGACTTCGCTGCCGGGAGAAGGCTGCGGTACGCAGCTGTACTCTCAGTCCCTTCAAGCCAAACCACCAAAGCGCTTGTAGAAGTTCTCGTTCACATCAGGCAGAGGGCCGTCGGCGGTTTCCAAGGCGCTGTTGAGCCAGGTTTCTGCCTTGGCACAGACCAGGCGATACAGATTGCGGCACAGCTGGCGAGCGGCGCGGCCCTCCCAGTCGCCGGGCAGCAGCTCGTCCGGCAGTTGCGGATCGCGTAGCAGCAAGCGGCGGTATTCGTGGATCAGCAAAGTCCGCGCCAGGAAGCAATCCTGGGCATCGAGTTCGTCCTGCTCTTTCAGGCTATGCCACAACGGCCGGAACAGCTGGATGAACTCGCTGTACTGCTGGCCAAGCTCGTCGATGCTCCAGCTTTCCCGCACCTGGGCGCGCATGGCCCTCGAGGCCAGCACTTCCTGGGTATGGGTTTCAAAGACGATGCTGTCGTCGCTGGCCTCCAGCTCGCGCAAGGTGGCGGCCAGGTCGCTGCGATCGGCACGTGGGCAGCCCAGCAGGTTCGGCGCCATGGCACCAAAGCCCTGCCACTCCAGCTCTTCGCGCACGGCCTTGCGCTTGCCAGCGTCGAGCTGGGACAGCAACACCAGCGTCCAGGCACCGTCCCAGGCCGGTTGGCTTGGGCTGTACACGCGCTTGAAGGCCTTCTCGAAACGCCTCCGACCGGTGCCGGTGAGGCTGTAGTAGCTGCGCCGGCCGACTTTTTCTGCGGTTAGCCAGCCTTCCTTGGTCAGCCGGAAAATCGAGGTGCGGATCAACCGTTCGTTGATGCCGATCGGCTCCAGCAAGTTGATCAGGCTGCCCAGCCAGACCGTGCCGCCGTGGGGCTCGATGGCATCACCGTAGAGAGTGATGATCAGCGAGCTGGCGCGGATCGGGGTCTGCTCCTGAAAGCGGGTGATCAGGTTGTTCAGCGGAACGAGGTTGCTCATGGACGAACTGCGCGCATTGAAAGCACCGACTATACCTGTGCGACGGGTCGCCTGACCATGGCGCGACGCAGCCTGATTCATGCGCCCGCCTCGCCTTTTGGCCTGAAGCCGCCGTCACCCATGCGCGGGCGCTGTGCTTCGGCTGCGGTCAGCGGCGGGCATTCCACCATCGTCGCCATGCAGCGCTGGCTCAAGTGCTGATACTCGGCCGTACCGCGCTGCTTCCAGCTCAGCTCCTGCTCGGTCAGCGGGCGCTTGACCTGGGCTGGCGCGCCCATCACCAGGCTCTGTTCGGGGCAGGTGAAGCCCGCTTTGACAAACGCCGTGGCGCCGACGATGCAGCGTGGCGCGATGTGCGCACCGTCCATGACCACGGCATTCATGCCGATCAGGGCATCTTCGCCCACGCGGCAGCCATGCAGCACGGCGCCGTGACCGACATGGCCATTGCGCTCGATCACCGTGTCACCGCCCGGGAAGCCATGCATGACGCAGGTGTCCTGCAGGTTCGCGCCCTCTTCCAGGACAATGCGCCCGAAGTCACCGCGCAGGGATGCCAGCGGGCCAACGTAGCAGCGCGGGCCGACGATCACGTCACCGATTAGTACGGCACTCGGGTGCACATAAGCAGTGGGGTCGACCACCGGAGTCAGGCCGTCGAGTCGATAGCAAGGCATGTCTTATCTCCATTAATTTCTATATGGATAGATTTTTGTGTATCACAATCTGGTACGCCGCAGAACTGCGCTTAAGCCACATACTATCTGCTTCTCAGCGAGATCCTCATAGCGCTCAACATAAAACGAGATACACAAAAATACAATTGCTATTGCATTGGTGTATCGCTTGGTGCTTATACTGATTGCACCTGGGCAGGCTCCCCTGCCGCACCTGCAAACAATTCCAATAAATGCCGGCCTCCCGAAGTGCCGTGCGAGCAGCCTGAGGACCCCGACATGCCTCGTTTCATCGATGTGCAGGCCCCTGAACAGGGCGTTCGCCTGCTCACCCTGCAGCGCCCGGAAGCGCTCAATGCCCTGTGCACCGAGTTGCTGGCGGAGCTGGCCAGCGCCCTTGCCAACGCAGATGCCGACCCCGCTACCCACGCCGTGGTACTCACCGGCAGCCGCAAGGCCTTTGCCGCCGGTGCCGACATCCGCGAGATGGCCGAGCGCGATCTGGTCGGCATTCTCAATGATCCCCGTGTCGCCCACTGGCAACGTATCGCGGCGTTTCCTAAACCCTTGATCGCCGCAGTGAACGGCTACGCCCTGGGCGGGGGCTGCGAGCTGGTGATGTGCGCCGACATCGTCATTGCCGGCGAAGACGCCCGTTTCGGCCAGCCCGAGATCAACCTCGGCATCATGCCCGGCGCGGGTGGCACCCAGCGCCTGCTGCGCGCGGTGGGCAAGCCGCTGGCCATGCAGATGGTCCTGACCGGTGAGGCCATCACCGCCCGCCATGCCTTGCAGGCCGGCCTGATCAGCGAAATCACCCAACCTGAACTGGCCGTCGAGCGTGCGCTGCAGGTCGCCCGCAGCATCGCTGCCAAGGCACCGCTGGCCGTGCGCCTGGCCAAGGAAGCACTGCTCAAGGCTGGCGACAGCGACCTGGCCAGCGGCCTGCGCTTCGAGCGCCATGCCTTCACCGTGCTGGCTGGCACCGTCGACCGTGACGAAGGCATCCGCGCCTTCCAGGAAAAACGCCCGGCGCAGTTCAAAGGCTGCTGAGCCGCCCACTTCCCATCGACTGATCGAGCGAGTCCGTCATGACTTTCGAGCACATTGTGTTTTCCATCGAGGACGGCGTGGCCTTCCTTGCGCTGAACCGCCCCGAGCAGCTGAACAGCTTCAACACGCAGATGCACCTGGAAGTGCGCGAAGCCCTCAAGCAGGTGCGCCAGAGCAGCGAGGCCCGGGTCCTGCTGCTGACCGGTGAAGGCCGCGGCTTCTGCGCCGGCCAGGACCTGTCCGACCGCAACGTCGCGCCAGGCGCGGCCATGCCCGACCTGGGCGAGTCCATCGACAAGTTCTACAACCCACTGGTGCGTACCCTGCGCGATTTGCCGCTGCCGGTCATCTGCGCCGTCAATGGCGTGGCTGCCGGTGCCGGTGCCAATATCCCGCTGGCCTGCGACCTGGTGCTGGCCGCCCGTTCGGCCAGCTTCATCCAGGCTTTCTGCAAGATCGGCCTGGTGCCGGATTCCGGCGGTACCTGGCTGCTGCCGCGGCTGGTCGGCATGGCGCGGGCCAAGGCACTGGCCATGCTCGGCGAGCGCCTGAGCGCGGAGCAGGCCGAGCGCTGGGGCTTGATCCACCGCGTGGTGGACGATGCCGAGCTGCGCGACGAGGCCCTTGCCCTCGCCCGCCACCTGGCCAGCCAGCCGACTTACGGCCTGGCCTTGATCAAACGCAGCCTCAACGCCAGCTTCGACAACGGTTTCGACCAGCAACTGGAGCTTGAGCGCGACCTGCAAAGGCTGGCCGGGCGCAGCGAGGATTACCGCGAAGGCGTGAGCGCCTTCATGAACAAGCGCACACCTGCATTCAAGGGCCGCTGATCATGAGCGCACTAAGCAGCAACGCCTTGGTGGCGGTCATCGGCGCAGGCGCCATGGGGGCAGGTATCGCCCAGGTGGCCGCCCAGGCCGGTCACCCGGTAAAACTCTATGACAACCGCCCGGGTGCTGCGGCTCAGGCGGTCGCCGGCATCGATCGCCAGCTCGGGCGCCTGGTGGAAAAAGGCAAGCTTCAGCCGCAAGCACGCGAAGCCATCAGCGCACGCCTGCAGCCGGTCGAGGCGATCGAAACCCTGGCCGACGCCCGCCTGGTGATCGAGGCCATCGTCGAGAACCTGCAGGTCAAGCAGCAGTTGCTGCAGCAGCTGGAAAGCCTGTGCGCCGAGGACTGCATCCTCGCCAGCAACACCTCGTCGCTGTCGATCACCGGCCTTGCAGCCGGGTTGCAGCGCCCGCAACAGGTGGTCGGCATGCACTTCTTCAACCCGGCGCCGTTGATGGCGTTGGTGGAGATCGTGTCCGGCCTGGCGACCGCGCCTGCTATAGCCAACACGCTGTATGAAACCGCCAAAGTATGGGGCAAGAAGCCCGTGCACACGCGCTCTACCCCTGGCTTCATCGTCAACCGCGTGGCCCGGCCGTTCTATGCCGAAAGTCTGCGGCTGCTGCAGGAAGGCGCCGCCGATTGCGCGACGCTGGATGCCCTGCTGCGTGATGCCGGCGGTTTTCGCATGGGCGCGTTCGAGCTGACCGACCTGATCGGCCACGACGTCAACTACGCCGTTACCTGCTCGGTATTCGAGGCCTTTTATGGTGACTTCCGCTTCCAGCCCTCGCTGGTGCAGAAAGAGTTGGTGGATGCCGGGCGCCTGGGCCGCAAGAGTGGCCAAGGTTTCTATAGCTACACCGACGGCGCCGAACGCCCGCCGGCCGCCGAATTGCACAGCCAGGCAAGCACCGAGTGCTGCGTGGTCGAAGGCCAGCTGGGTGCCCTCCATCCTCTGGTCGCGCGCCTGCGTGACAGCGGCTTGGCCATCACCGAGCGGGCGGGCAACGGCCTGCTGCGCGTCGGTGACGCCACCTTGGCCCTGTCCGACGGCCGCCTGGCCAGCCAGCGCGCCCGTGAAGACGGCCTGCGCAACCTGGTGCTGGTCGATCTCGCGCTAGATTACCAGGCAGCCACACGCATTGCCATCAGCTGGTCGGCCGACACCTCGGCCGAGGCGCGCGACCAGGCGGTGGCCCTGCTGCAGCGCGCCGGCCTGAAGGTGACCGGCATCGCCGACCTGCCCGGCCTGGTGGTGCTGCGCACCGTGGCCATGCTCGCCAACGAAGCAGCCGATGCCGTGCTGCAGGGCGTTGGCAGCGCCGCCGACATCGACCTGGCCATGTGTGCCGGGGTCAATTACCCCCGTGGCCCGTTGGCCTGGGCCGAGCAGCTTGGCGTCGGTCACACCCTGCGCGTGCTGGAAAACCTGCAAGCCAGTTACGGCGAAAGCCGCTACCGGCCTTCCCTGCTGCTGCGTCGCAGCGCCGAACAAGGAGCGAACCTGCATGACTGACCTGCAGCGCAATCCCACTGAGCTGGCCCAAGCCTGTGCCGACGCCCTGTATTCCCGCGACCAGGCCACACAAGGTCTGGGCATCGCCTTGCTCGACGTAGGTCCCGGCCGGGCGCGCCTGAGCATGACAGTGCGCGCCGACATGCTGCAGGGCCATGGTACCTGCCACGGCGGCTTTCTGTTCGCCCTGGCCGACTCGGCCTTCGCCTTTGCCTGCAACAGCCAGGACAAGGCCACGGTCGCCCAGGGCTGCAGCATCGACTACATCGCCGCAGCGCTGCCGGGCGACCTGCTCGTCGCTTCAGCCATCGAGCTCAGCCGTAAAGGCCGTACCGGCGTGTATGACGTGCGCATCGAAAACCAGCGCGGCGAGCTGATCGCCCTGTTCCGCGGCAAATCCTACCAAGTGCGCGGCACCGTGCTCGCGCAGGAGACCCCAGATGATTGAAGCCAAGCCCCTCGATGCCCTGATCATCGATGCCGTGCGCACCCCCATTGGCCGTTACGGCGGCGCGTTGAGTAGCGTCCGTGCCGACGATCTGGCCGCCGTGCCGATCAAGGCCCTGATCGCACGCCACCCGGCGCTGGACTGGCAGGCCATCGACGACGTGATCCTCGGTTGCGCCAACCAGGCCGGTGAAGACAACCGCAACGTTGCGCGCATGGCCGGCCTGCTGGCCGGGCTGCCGATCAGTGTGCCAGGCACCACCATCAACCGCCTGTGCGGATCGGGCCTGGACGCCATCGGCAATGCCGCCCGCGCCCTGCGCTGTGGCGAGGCCGGGCTGATGCTGGCCGGAGGCGTCGAGTCGATGTCGCGCGCGCCGTTCGTCATGGGCAAGTCGGAGCAAGCGTTCGGCCGCAGTGCCGAGCTGTTCGACACCACCATCGGCTGGCGCTTCGTCAATAAACTGATGAAGGCCGAGTACGGCATCGACTCGATGCCTGAAACCGCAGAGAACGTCGCTGAGCAGTTTGGCATTTGCCGTGCCGACCAGGACGCCTTTGCCTTGCGTAGCCAGCACAAGGCGGCAGCCGCCCAGGCCAATGGCCGTCTGGCACAGGAAATCGTGCCGGTCGAGATCGCCCAGCGCAAAGGCCCGGCCATCCGTGTCGAGCAGGACGAGCACCCGCGTGCCGATACCACCTTGGAACAACTGGCCAAGCTAGGCACGCCTTTCCGCCAGGGCGGCAGCGTCACGGCTGGCAACGCGTCCGGCGTCAACGACGGCGCCTGCGCCCTGCTGCTGGCCAGCAACGCTGCTGCTCACCGCCACGGCCTCAAGGCCCGCGGGCGTATCGTCGGCATGGCGGTTGCCGGCGTCGAGCCACGTATCATGGGCATCGGCCCAGTACCGGCAACCCTCAAGGTACTGGAGCTGACCGGCCTGGCGCTGGCCGACATGGACGTCATCGAGCTCAACGAAGCCTTCGCCGCCCAAGGCCTGGCCGTGCTGCGCGAACTGGGCCTGGCCGACGACGACCCGCGAGTCAACCCCAATGGCGGCGCCATCGCCCTGGGCCACCCGCTGGGCATGAGTGGTGCGCGGCTGGTCACCACCGCCCTGCACCAGCTTGAACAAACCAGCGGCCGCTATGCCCTGTGCACCATGTGCATCGGCGTTGGCCAAGGCATTGCCATGGTCATCGAGCGTCTCTGACCAAAGGCTTGTTACCGAACGCGACGCCGCCCGTTATGCTGCGTCCATGACACTCACGATAAGCCGCTTGCCCTGGCAAGCGGCCGACGTACAAGAACAATTCGAGTGAAGCCATGAACATGTACCATGATGCCGATCGTGCCCTGCTGGACCCGATGGAAACCGCCAGTATCGACGCGCTGCGCCAGCACCAGCTGGAGCGGCTGCGCTGGAGCCTGAAGCACGCCTACGACAACGTGCCGCTGTACCGCAAGCGCTTCGACGAGTCCGGCGCCCACCCGGATGACCTGAAATCCCTCGACGACCTGGCGAAGTTCCCCTTCACCGGCAAGAACGACCTGCGCGACAACTACCCCTACGGCATGTTTGCCGTGCCCCAGGAAGAGGTGGTGCGCCTGCATGCCTCGAGCGGCACTACCGGCAAGCCGACCGTGGTCGGTTACACCCAGAATGACATCGACACCTGGGCCAACGTGGTTGCCCGTTCGATCCGCGCCGCAGGCGGGCGCAAGGGCGACAAGGTGCATGTGTCCTATGGCTACGGCCTGTTCACCGGTGGCCTGGGTGCCCACTACGGCGCCGAGCGCCTGGGCTGCACGGTGATCCCCATGTCCGGCGGCCAGACCGAGAAGCAGGTACAGCTGATTCGTGACTTCCAGCCCGACATCATCATGGTCACGCCGTCCTACATGCTCAACCTCGCCGACGAGATCGAGCGCCAGGGCATCGACCCCCATGACCTGAAGCTGCGCCTGGGCATCTTTGGCGCCGAACCGTGGACCGACGAGCTGCGCCGCTCCATCGAGCAGCGCCTGGGCATCGATGCCCTGGACATTTACGGCCTGTCGGAAATCATGGGCCCGGGCGTGGCCATGGAGTGCATCGAGACCAAGGATGGCCCGACCATCTGGGAAGACCACTTCTACCCCGAGATCATCGACCCGGTAACCGGGGCGGTGCTGCCGGACGGGCAGCTGGGCGAACTGGTGTTCACCTCGCTGAGCAAGGAGGCGCTGCCGATGGTGCGCTACCGCACCCGCGACCTCACCCGCCTGCTGCCAGGCACGGCGCGGCCGATGCGGCGCATTGGCAAGATCACCGGGCGCAGTGACGACATGCTGATCATTCGCGGGGTGAACGTGTTCCCGACGCAGATCGAGGAGCAGGTACTTAAAATAAAACAGCTTTCAGAGCTTTATGAGATTCATCTGTATCGCAATGGGAACCTGGACAGTGTTGAGGTGCACGTGGAATTGCGGGCGGAATGCCAACACCTCGATGAGTCGCAGCGCAAGCTGGTGGTCGGGGAGCTGAGCAAGCAGATCAAGACCTATATCGGCATCAGCACCCAGGTGCTCCTGCAGCCATGCGGCACGCTCAAGCGGTCCGAGGGCAAGGCATGCCATGTGTTCGACAAACGGTTGGCCAGCTGAGTCATCGGCTGCCTTTTCGGCCCCGGCATCGTCCGGGGCTTTTTTTTTGGCTGTTTGCCTTGAGACGTGTGGCGTCCATGAGATCGCGCGGCGCATCGCGAGCTTTGCTCGCTCCTACGTTTGTTTCGGGCCAGTAACGCCTGTGACAGGCGCGCGCGACAGCCTTGTTGGTACGACGCGATATCGCGCCATGCGCCAAAGCGTTCGCGCGCAAATCCCACAGGAATGATTGGCCCTAAACAAACGTAGGAGCGAGCAAAGCTCGCGATGCGCCGCGCGGGCGGCGCTCGATCTCACAGGCGCTGAAAATCCCCCGTCAAACCCTCAAAGCGATACACAAACCTTATTTGATACACATAAAACAGTTTGACGTTATGTTTTGTATCGCTTACAAATGACTCATGCCTTAGCAGGAGTCGGAACATGTACGCACAGCTAGTGGAAACCGGAGTCAAGCGCGTCAAGTCGCTGGAAGAGATGTCGCCCGAAGAGCGCAACTTCCAGGAAAAGATCGACGCCGAAATCAAGATCGAAGCCAAGAACTGGATGCCCGAGGCCTACCGCCAGACCCTGATCCGGCAGATCTCCCAGCACGCCCATTCGGAAATCGTCGGCATGCTGCCTGAAGGCAACTGGGTCACCCGTGCCCCCAGCCTCAAGCGCAAGCTGCAGTTGATGGCCAAGATCCAGGACGAAGCCGGCCACGGCCTGTACCTGTACAGCGCCATGGAAACCCTCGGCGCCGACCGCGACGAGGAAGTCGCCAAGCTGCACAGCGGCAAGGCCAAGTATTCGAGCATCTTCAACTACCCGACCCTGAGCTGGGCCGACATGGGCGCCGTGGGCTGGCTGGTCGATGGCGCCGCCATCGTCAATCAGGTGGTGCTGCAGCGCACCTCCTACGGCCCCTACTCCCGCGCCATGATCCGCATCTGCAAGGAAGAGAGCTTCCACCAGCGCCAGGGCTACGAACTGCTGCTGACCATGATGCGCGAGGGTACCCAGGCGCAGAAGGACATGGTTCAGGACGCCATCAACCGCCTCTGGTGGCCGGCGCTGATGATGTTCGGCCCGAGCGACGAGCACTCCCCCAACAGCGCCCAGTCGATGGCCTGGAAGATCAAGCGCCAGACCAACGATGAGCTGCGCCAGCGCTTCATCGACCAGACCGTGCCCCAGCTCGAACTGCTCGGCTGCACCGCCCCGGACCCTGCCCTGAAGTGGAACGCCGAGCGCGGCCACTACGACTTCGGCGAAATCCAGTGGGACGAGTTCTACGAAGTCATCAAGGGCAACGGCCCGTGCAACCAGGAACGCGTCGCCACCCGGCGCAAGGCCATCGAGGATGGCGCCTGGGTACGCGAAGCGGCCGTGGCCTATGCACGCAAGCAACAGAACAAGAACGCCGCCTGAGCGGCGATTGATGCGGAGATCGAAAATGTCTGTCTGGACCCTCTACGAAGTGTTCGTGCGCAGCAAGCACGGCCTTAACCACAAGCATGTCGGCAGCGTGCATGCCGCCGACGCCGCCATGGCCATCGAGAACGCCCGCGAGCTGTACACCCGCCGTAGCGAAGGCGTGAGTCTGTGGGTGGTGCCGTCGGCACTGATCACCGCCTCCTCGCCCGACGAGAAAGACCCGCTGTTCGCCCCTTCGGACGACAAGGTCTACCGCCACGCCAGCTTCTACGAACTGCCCGACGAAGTCGGGCACATGTGAGGTTGGCCATGCACAAGCACGATCTGATCCCGTATTTGCTGCTGCTTGGCGACAGTGCCCTGATCCAGGGCCAGCGCCTGTGCGAATGGTGCGGCCATGCGCCGGCACTGGAAGAAGAACTGGCGCTGATGAACGTCGGCCTCGACCTGGTGGGCCAGGCGCGCAATTGGCTGGAGTACGCCGCCGAGCTGCTGGATGACGGCCGCGACGCCGATGCCCTGGCGTTCCGCCGCGACGAGCGCGCATTCCGCAACCTGCTGCTGGTCGAGCAACCCAATGGCGACTTCGCCGTGACCATGGCCAAGCAGTTCCTCTACGACGCCTGGCACCATGCCGTGCTGCAGGGCCTGGTCGAGTCAAACGACGAACGTATCGCCGGCATTGCCGCCAAGGCCTTGAAAGAAGTCACCTATCACCTGCGCCGCTCCGCCGAATGGGTGCAGCGCCTGGGTGGCGGCACCGATGAAAGCCGCCGGCGCATGCTGGAAGCGATCCCCGCCGTGTGGCGCTTCACCGTCGAGCTCAGCGCCGGCAGCGACAACGAGGTGCAACTGGCACAGGCCGGCATTGCCGCCGACCCCGCAGCGGTCGGTGCGGCCTGGCTGAAACAGGTGAGCACGACCTTCGAATCGGTCGAGCTGCCACTGCCCAAGGCCGCCAGCCACTTCTACCTGAGCGGCCGCCAGGGCCTGCACACCGAGCACCTGGGCCTGCTGTTGGCCGAGATGCAGTTCCTGCCAAGGGCCTACCCCGATGCAACCTGGTGAGCTGATTGCCGGCGACCGTGGCGCCCGTGCGCCGCGCGGCGACGACCTGGCGCGGGCCTGGGAGGTACTGGGCCAGGTGATGGACCCGGAAGTGCCCGTGGTCAGCGTGGTCGACCTGGGGATCGTACGCGACCTGGACTGGCGTGCCGGCCACTTGCACCTTGTAGTCACGCCGACCTACTCCGGCTGCCCGGCCACCGAAGTGATCGAGGGCGATATTCGCCAGGCGCTGGAACAGGCCGGGTTCGCCGCGCCAGACCTGGAGCGCAGACTGACCCCGGCCTGGAGCACCGACTGGATCAGCGAACTGGGTCGCGAACGCCTGCGTGCCTATGGCATCGCCCCGCCGCACGGCAGCCCCAGCAAGCGCAGCCTGCTCGGCGCGGCCCCCGAGGTGTGCTGCCCGCAATGCGCCAGCCACCACACCGAATTGCTCAGCCAGTTCGGCTCCACGGCCTGCAAGGCGCTGTACCGCTGCCGCGAGTGCCTGGAGCCGTTCGACTATTTCAAATGCATTTGAGCCGTGGAGACCACCATGAGCCAGTTTCACAGCCTGACCATCAAGCAAGTGCGTAACGAAACCCGTGATGCGGTGTCGATCGCCTTCGACGTACCGGCGCACCTGCAAGCGGCTTTCCGCTTCACCCAGGGCCAGTATCTGGTGATGCGCACCGAGCTGGACAACGAAGAAGTCCGCCGCTCCTACTCCATTTGCAGCGCCGTGCAGGACGGTGAGCTGCGGGTGGCCGTCAAGCGCGTGCCCGGCGGGCGCTTCTCGGCCTTTGCCAACGAAGTGCTCAAGGCCGGCCAGCAGCTGGAAGTGATGCCGCCCTCGGGCAGCTTCTTCGTGCCGCTGGACCCGGCGCGCCAGGGCAACTACCTGGGCGTGGCCGCCGGCAGTGGCATCACACCGATCCTGTCGATCGTCGCCACCACCCTGGCCAGCGAGCCACACAGCCGCTTCACCCTGCTGTACGGCAACCGCTCCAGCTCCGGGGCGCTGTTCCGCGACAAGCTCGAAGACCTGAAGAACCGTTACCTCGACCGCCTCAACCTGATCTTCGTGTTCAGCCGCGAGCAGCAGGATGTCGACCTGTACAACGGCCGCATCGACGCCGACAAGTGCGGCCAGCTGTTCTCGCGCTGGATGGACGTGCCCAGCCTCGATGCCGCGTTCATCTGCGGCCCCCAGGCGATGACCGAGACCGTGCGCGACAGCCTGCAGGCCAACGGCCTGGCCAAGGAACGTATCCACTTCGAGCTGTTTGCCGCCGCTGGCAACGAAACCCGCCGTGAAGCCCGCGAGGCCGCCCGCCAGGTGGACTCGGCGCTCAGCCACATCACCGTGATCAGCGATGGCCGGGCACTGAGCTTCGACCTGCCGCGCAATACCCAGAACGTGCTGGATGCCGGCAACGCCATCGGCGCTGAATTGCCCTACTCGTGCAAGGCCGGCGTGTGCTCGACCTGCAAGTGCCGGGTGATCGAGGGCGAAGTGGAGATGGACAGCAACCATGCCCTGGAGGACTACGAAGTGGCGGCCGGCTATGTGCTGTCGTGCCAGACCTACCCGGTGAGCGACAAGGTGGTGCTCGACTTCGACCAGCTCTGACACCGCGTCGCCTGCTTCGCGGGCAAGCCCGCTCCCACATGGGCCAGAGCAGTACCTGTGGGAGCGGGCGCGCCCGCGAAGAGGCCATCAGCAACACCCCAAAGTGACCTGATTACAACAATTACAAAACAAAAGAGATCGCTTGCCATGACCCCGGAACACATCGAAAGCATCAGCAATCACCCCGATTTCCAGCACCTGGTGCGGCGCAAGCGCCGCCTCAACGGCAGCCTGACACTGGCCATGCTGGTGATCTACTACGGCTTCGTCCTGCTGGTGGCGTTCTCCCCCAGCACCCTCGGCCAGTCCCTGAGCGGCGGCGTCACCACCGTCGGCATGCTGGTGGGTGTGCTGATGGTGCTGCTGTCCTTCGCCCTCACCGGCATCTACGTGCACCGTGCCAACAACGTGCTTGACCCGCTCAACGACAAGCTCAAGCAGGAGTGCGCGCAATGAACTGGACTGCCATTTCGATGTTCATGGTGTTCGTCTGCTTCACCTTGCTGGTGACCCGCTGGGCAGCCCTGCGCACCCGTTCGGCGAGTGACTTCTACACTGCCGGCGGCGGCCTGACCGGCATGCAGAACGGCCTGGCGATTGCCGGGGACATGATCAGCGCGGCGTCGTTCCTCGGCATTTCCGCAATGATGTTCATGAACGGCTACGACGGCCTGCTGTATGCCCTGGGCGTGCTGGCCGGCTGGCCGATCATCCTGTTCCTGATCGCCGAGCGCCTGCGCAACCTGGGCAAGTACACCTTCGCCGATGTGGTTTCGTACCGCCTGGCACAGACCCCGGTGCGCCTCAGCTCGGCCTTTGGCACACTGGTGGTGGCACTGATGTACCTGGTGGCGCAGATGGTCGGCGCCGGCAAGCTGATCGAGCTGCTATTCGGCATCAGCTACCTGTATGCGGTGATGCTGGTCGGCGTACTGATGGTCGCCTACGTCACCTTCGGCGGCATGCTCGCCACCACCTGGGTGCAGATCATCAAGGCAGTGATGCTGCTGTCCGGCACCAGTTTCATGGCCTTCATGGTGCTCAAGCACTTTGGTTTCAGCACCGAAGCGATGTTCGCCAGCGCCGTGGCGGTGCATGCCAAGGGCCAGGCGATCATGGCCCCGGGCGGCCTGCTGTCCAACCCGGTGGATGCGATTTCGCTGGGCCTGGGCATGATGTTCGGCACCGCCGGCCTGCCGCATATCCTGATGCGCTTCTTCACCGTCAGCGACGCCAAGGAAGCGCGCAAGAGCGTGTTCTACGCCACCGGCTTCATCGGCTACTTCTACCTGCTGCTGATCGTCATCGGCTTCGGCGCCATCGTCATGGTCGGTACCGAGCCTGCGTATCGCGACGCGGCGGGCGCGATCATCGGTGGCGGCAACATGGTCGCCGTGCACCTGGCCCAGGCCGTGGGTGGCAACCTGTTCCTCGGGTTCATCTCCGCCGTGGCCTTCGCCACCATCCTGGCGGTGGTTGCTGGCCTGGCGCTGTCCGGTGCTTCTGCGGTGTCCCATGACCTGTATGCCTGCGTGGTACGCAAGGGCCAGGCCACCGAGCAGGAAGAAATGCGCGTGTCGCGGATCGCCACTTTGGTGATCGGCCTGCTCGCGGTGGTGCTGGGCCTGGTGTTCGAGTCGCAGAACATCGCCTTCCTGTCCGGCCTGGTGCTGGCCGTGGCGGCCTCGGTCAACTTCCCGGTGCTGCTGCTTTCGATGTTCTGGAAGGGCCTGACCACCCGTGGCGCAGTGTGCGGCAGCATGGCCGGGCTGGTGTCGGCCGTGCTGCTGGTGGTGCTCGGCCCTGCGGTGTGGGTCAACGTGCTGCATAACCAAACGGCATTGTTCCCCTACAGCAACCCGGCGCTGTTCTCGATGAGCCTGGCATTCCTCAGCGCCTGGGCGTTCTCGGTCACTGACAGTTCGGAGCGTGCCCAGGAGGAACGTGGCCGCTACCTAGGGCAGTTCATTCGCTCCATGACCGGTATCGGCGCCGCCGGCGCCAGCAAGCACTGATCTTTGACTCTGTCGGGTATAACAACAATGAACCGCACACACCTGAAATCGGCCGCCTGGTTGGCCACCTTCGCCCTGCCGCTCCCGGCCCTGGCGGACTTCATCGACGACAGCCACGCGCGGCTGGAAATGCGCAATCACTACATCAACCGCGACTTCCGCCAGAGCAACGCGCCCCAGGCCAAGGCCGAGGAATGGGCCCAGGGCTTTACCGCGAAAGTGGAATCGGGCTTCACCGAGGGCATGGTCGGTTTTGGCCTCGATGCCATGGGCCAGCTGGGCGTCAAGCTCGATTCCAGCCCTGACCGACGCAACACCGGCCTGCTGCCGTTCGGCCCGAACAGCCATGAGCCGGTCGATGACTACAGCGAACTGGGCCTGACCGGCAAGGTGCGGGTGTCCAAGAGCACCCTGCGCCTGGGCACGCTACAGCCGATCCTGCCGGTGGTGGTGTACAACGACACCCGCCTGCTGGCCTCGACCTTCCAGGGTGGCCAGCTGACCAGCCAGGACATCGGCGGCCTGACCGTCAACGCCGGGCGCCTGAGCAAGGTCAACCTGCGCGATTCGTCCGGCCGCGACGACATGGGCTATGGCGCCGCCACCAGCGACCACCTCGACTTCGGCGGTGGCAACTACGCGCTCACCCCACAGACCAGCGTCAGCTATTACTACGCAAAGCTTGAAGACATCTACCGCCAGCAGTTCTTCGGCCTGATCGACACCCGCCCGCTGGGCGAAGGCCTGAGCCTGCGCAGCGACCTGCGCTACTTCGACAGCCGCAACGACGGCGCCGAGCGCGCCGGCAACATCGAAAACCGCAACTTCAACGCCATGTTCACCCTCGGCGTACGCGCCCACAAGTTCACCGCTACCTGGCAGCAGATGTCCGGTGACAGTGCGTTCCCGTTCGTCAACGGCGGCGACCCGTTCACCGTCAATCTGGTGACCTACAACACCTTCACCCGCGCCGGGCTGGACTCGTGGCAGCTGCGCTACGACTACGACTTCGTAGCCATGGGCATCCCCGGCCTGAGCTTCATGACCCGCTATACCGACGGCCGCCATGCCGAAACCGCCACGCTCAGCAACGGCCGTGAGCGCGAACGCGACACCGACCTCACCTACGTCATCCAGAGCGGCCCGTTCAAGGACGTCAGCCTGCGCTGGCGCAACGTCACCTTCCGTTCCGGCAATGGCCTGACCAACGCCGTGGACGAAAACCGCCTGATCATCGGCTACACCCTGGCGCTTTGGTAACAGCGCCCACAAGAGGAAAACAGCATGTCTGACGCCCCAACCCTGCAGAGCTTCATTGCTGGCCGCTGGATCGGCCAGCACGGCGCCCAGGCCCTGCGCAGCGCCCTGGACGGCCACGTCCTGGCCTACAGCCACGAAGAACGCCCGGATTTCGCCGAAGCCGTGGAATTCGCCCGCGCGCGCGGCCTGGCCGAGCTGATGGCCATGGACTTCCAGCAACGCGCCCAGCGCCTCAAGGCCCTGGCCCTGTACCTGGCCGAGCGCAAGGAACAGCTCTACGCCCTGTCCCACCACAGCGGCGCCACCCGCGCCGACAGCTGGATCGACATCGAGGGCGGCAACGCCACGTTGTTCAGCTACGCCGGCATCGGCAGCCGCGAGCTGCCGTCGGGCAACCTGGTGCACGAAGGGCCGGCAATTCCGCTGGGCAAGCAGGGCCACTTCTCTGGTAGCCACATCCTGGTGCCGCGCGCCGGCGTGGCCGTGCATATCAACGCCTTCAACTTCCCGATATGGGGCATGCTCGAAAAATTCGCGCCGACTTTCCTGGCCGGCATGCCGTGCATCGTCAAGCCCGCGACCTCGACCAGCTACCTGACCGAAGCCGTGGTGCGCCTGATGAACGACTCCGGCCTGCTGCCGGCGGGCAGCCTGCAACTGGTGATCGGCAGCACCGGCGACCTGCTCGACCGCCTGCAGGGCCAGGACGTGGTGACCTTCACCGGCTCCGCCGACACTGCCGCGAAGCTGCGCGTCACGCCCAACCTGATCCGCAACTCGGTGCCGTTCACCGCCGAGGCCGATTCGCTCAACTGTGCCATCCTCGGCCCGGATGTGAGCCCGGACAGCGAGGAGTTCGAGCTGTACATCAAGGAAGTGGCGCGGGAAATGACCACCAAGGCCGGTCAGAAGTGCACCGCCATCCGCCGCGCCATCGTCCCGGCCAGGCACATCGATGCGGTGGCTAGCCGCCTGCGCGAGCGCCTGAGCAAGGTCGTGGTCGGTGACCCGTCGGTGGAAGGCGTGCGCATGGGGGCATTGGCCTCCCATGACCAGCAACGCGACGTCGGCGAGCGCGTGCGCAGCCTGCTGCAGAGCTGTGACCAGCTGTTCGGTGCCAGCGATGGCTTTGCCCCGCGTGGTGAAGGCGTTGCCGAAGGCGCGTTCTTCGCCCCCACGCTGCTCCAGGCCCGGGACCCGCATGGCGAAGGCGGCGCCCATGACATCGAGGCGTTCGGCCCGGTCAGCACGCTGATGGCCTATGACGACCTGGATGAGGCCCTGGCCCTGGCCGCACGTGGCAAAGGCAGCCTGGTGGCGACCCTGGTCACCGCCGACCGAGCCGTCGCCGCCAAGGCCATCCCGGTTGCTGCCGCCTGGCACGGGCGCCTGCTGGTGCTCGACAGCGAAGCGGCGAAGGAATCCACCGGCCACGGCTCGCCACTGCCGCAACTCAAGCACGGCGGCCCGGGCCGCGCCGGGGGTGGCGAGGAGCTGGGCGGCCTGCGAGCGGTCAAGCACTACCTGCAGCGCGCCGCGGTGCAGGGTTCGCCCAGCATGCTCACGGCCGTCACCGGCGAATACGTGCGTGGCGCCGAAGTGATCGAGACCGAAGTGCACCCGTTCCGCCGTTACTTCGACGACCTGCGTATCGGTGAATCGCTGCTGACCCACCGTCGCACCGTGACCGAGGCCGACCTGGTCAACTTCGGTTGCCTGTCGGGCGACCATTTCTACATGCACTTCGACGAGATCGCGGCCAAGGAATCGCAGTTCGGCAAGCGCATCGCCCATGGCTACTTCGTGCTCTCCGCTGCGGCCGGGCTGTTCGTTTCGCCAGGCGCCGGGCCGGTGCTGGCCAACTACGGGCTGGACACCCTGCGCTTCATCAACCCGGTCGGGATTGGCGACACCATCCAGGCGCGGCTGACCTGCAAGCGCAAGATCGACCAGGGCAAGACCAGCCCGCTGGGGCAGCCGCAAGGCGTTGTAGCGTGGGATGTGGAGGTGACCAACCAGTTGGGTGAATTGGTGGCCAGCTATGACATCCTGACCCTGGTGCTGAAGAAGTAATAAATGGGTTGGCTGTGCCGGCCTCTTCGCGGGGCAAGCCCGGTCCTACAGGAGATCACATCCCCTTGTAGGAGCGGGCGTGTTCCCGCGAAAGGGCCGGCACTGGCACAACATAAAGGCACATAGCCACCTCGTACATCCGCCCTAATGCCCTGTCCGCTCCTCGGCGCTATAGTCCGGCCATCCGCCACACCCCACGCCAAGGAAGCCATCCGCCATGAAACCCGCCAAGCTCCTGCTGAGCGCCGCCGTCCTGTTTGCCGTCGCCGGCTGCCAGACCATCAAACCTTCCGACCAGACCCTCAAGGAACGCGCCGAATTCGCGCTCAATACCCCGGTCAGCAAAGTCGCCAACGTGCGCAGCGACAGCACCCTCACCTACTACACCGTTACCACCGCCAAGGGCGAATACAACTGCCAGATGCCCAGCGGCGCCATCGTCGCGGTCGGCAGCATGGGCCTCTATGAGCCCACCCCGTCCTGCCTGAAGGAAGGCCAGGCGATCATCCTTCAGTGATGCTACCGCTGCCCCCGGCGCCGCGCTCCAGCTCCGGCGCCGCCGGCACCTCGCGCAAGGCCCGCAGGGCCGCGCGCAACTCCGCCGGGCGCACCGGCTTGGACAGGATTGCAATATTGCGCCCCTGCACAATCGCCTGGATCTTCTCCAGGTCATGCCCGGTCATGATCAAGGCCGGCACTTCCCAGCCCCGCTGCGCCCGCAAGCTGTCGATGCAATCGACCCCGGTGGCCTCCTGGCCCAGGTCGTAGTCGGCAACGATCACGTCACACTGGCTGACCAGTCCCATGGGTGAACCATGCGCTTCAACTTCGCAGCCCCAACGCTGCAGCAGCGCCGAGGTCGCACGCAACACGTTGTGATCATCCTCCACCAGGCACACCTTCAGGCCGCCGAGCATGGCGCCCTGCAGCACGTGCTGTTCGCTACGTTGTGGCAATGGCTGTGCGGCCAGCCGCGGCAAGCCCTGCAGGCTGACGGCCGTACCATGGCCGACACGAGAACGCAGCTGCACCTGCAAACCCATCAAATGCCCCAGGCGCTTGACGATCGAAAGGCCCAGGCCAACCCCTTCGACATCCTTGTCACGCACTTGGCGCACCCGGTAGAACTCCTCGAAGACCAAGCCCTGATGCGTCTCATCGATCCCGCGCCCCTGGTCATAGACCACGATGGCCAGCGCTTCACCCCGGCGCCGCACACCGAGCAGCAGCGGCCGATGGGCGGCGTACTTGAAGCTGTTGGACAGCACGTTCTGCACCATGGTCGCGAGCATGCCGCGGTCGGCGTGGGTCCAGTGCGCGCAAGGGCGCAAGCGCATTTCCACGCCCGCCCAGCGCGCCGCTTCGGTATTCTCGCGCAGCAGTTCGGCAAGAAACTCATGCAAGGCAAAGGCCTGGTACTTCGGTTCTACCCGGCCATTGTCCAGCGTGTACAGGTCGAGGATAGAGCGGAACAGCTGCGACACGTTGAGCAGCGAGCGGTCGATGCTGTCCACCAGGCGCCGTTCCTGCTCGGCCAGTGGCGCTTCGCGCAGGCAGGCGGTGAACAGCCCGATGGAGTGGATCGGTTGGCGCAGGTCATGGCTGGCCTGGGCCAGAAAGCGCGATTTCTCCCGGGTGGCAGCCATTGCCAGCTCCGAGGCCTTGCGCGTGCGCTCCAGCAGAATATGGGCGTAGAGCGGGATGACCGTACTGGTGGTCAGCAGCATCAGCACCATGAACGGGTTGGCCTGCCAGTAAGGGTTGAGCTGGTACACCGCCACCAGCGCGGTCAGCGCCAGCACCGTGGCGATGGCCAGGTAGCGGGTGCCGAAGCGCATGCCGTTGCCCAGGTTCACCCAGACCATCACCGCATACAGCGGCAGCGCCGCTTCGCCACCAAGTACCAGGCCGAAGCAGGTGCCGGTGTAGTCATGCACGATACCCAGCACCCGCCGCCACGGGTAATGCCCCGGCCAGCGGGCGATGGCCTGGCGCAGGCCGATCGACAGCACGATGAAGCTGATGATGTAGTAGATCACCGGCAGGTAGCTGTCGATCGATTCACCCGGCAGGAAACCCAGCACGGTGATGTAGACCAGCGCGCAACTGGCGACGATGACGCGCAGGTTGGCCTGGTCGAGTTCGTTGTTCTTGTTGTAGTCCATGGTCGACGTCCTTGTGCACGGGGTCGCATAAACGCCTGCTTGGCGCAGCGCTTGCCGTTGTCGGATGCTAACTTAGCATGGTCGGAACAACCGCCGTTCACAGGGAGTGTCAGGACGTGACGTGCCGCATCATCGTGGCGGACGACCATCCATTGTTCAGGGAAGCGATGGTCCGCACCGTGCAAAGGGTATTGCCACAGGCGCAGCTCGAAGAGGCTGGCGACCTGCAGCAGGTGTTGGCGCTGGCCCGCGAGGGCGAAGCACCGGACACGCTGATTCTCGACCTGCGCTTCCCGGGGCTCGACTGCATCGAGCGGCTGGCCGAACTGCGCCAGCTGTTACGCCGTACCACCCTGATCATCGTGTCGATGGTCGACGACCCGGCGCTGATCGAGCATGTCATGGCCACTGGGGTCGACGGCTTCATCGGCAAGAGCGTCGCCCCTGACGAGCTTGGCGCGGCAATCCTGGCCATTCGCGACGGCGAGGTGCTGGTCAGGTACAGCCCTTCGGGGTTGTTGCCGAGCCTGGGCAGCCCCAGCGAGCTGGAACAGCTCACCCACCGCCAGCACGAGGTGCTGCGCCTGATCGCCCAGGGCAAGACCAACAAGGAGATCGCCCGCGCCCTGGATATCTCGCCGTTCACCGTGCGCATTCATGTGTCATCGTTGCTCAAGGCGCTCAATGTCACCACGCGCACCGCCGCAGCGGTCAAGTACAGCGGTACCTGATACCGTTGGTCGGTGTCTCGCGGTTTGGAATGATCAGGCCAGTGCGCCAGTCACTCTCAATGAATGAGGGGTGGTCAATGGCTTTGCCTCTCACTCCTGTGTCTGGCCCGCCGCGGGTGGGCCCTTTTCCCCAGAACGAGGGCGCCGAAATGAACATACAACTGCATATGGGCGGAGGCAGCGCCCAGGACGACTGGCCTGAGCTGGACCCTGAGCAACGCAACGACCGGGCAGACGACCCGGATGCCGACCCGAACCTGAACGATGACGATCAGAACCGGCCTGGGGTGCCTGCCAGCGACCCCGAATCCGGTGCATGAGGCACTAGCTGGTCACACTGGAGTCGCTGACCGCCTGGCTGGGCTTGCCACCTGATACGCGCCAACTCACGGCGGTTATCCCGTACCGCTCAGCCATCGGCCGGCTGACCTTTCTGATCTTCTCTCGCCCGAATTTCGGGATGATGCCGATCCCTGCATCACAACTTGCCCAGTGCCAAGCCTCGGCGTTATCGATCTTCTCGAGCCGGATGATGAAACTGCGCGGCTCGCCGTGCAGCAGGTAATCGATAATGTAAAGCTGCGGACTAGGCATCACGCCGCCCTCCTTTTCTCCATGGATGACTTCTTCATTGAGTGATGCCGTCCGGGAAAGATTCAAAAAGATTGTCGAACAATTCACGGCAGACGGCCCGCCAGCCGCACTGGCGGGCTTCAGCGAGCGCCGCTATTGCTGATGCGGGCGCCCACCGCCGTGGCTGTTCTGTCCGCCCTTGCGGCCGGCCTCCGATGCCCGTTGCCGATCGTTGGCAAAGTTGCCGCCAGATGCCTGGCCGCCTTTGTGGCCAGCACGGGAAGCGCGTTCACGATCATTGGCGAAATTGCCTGGGTTGGTTTCCTTGGTGCCGCCACGTTGTCCGGTCCGTTGTTGATCACCAGCCATGTCATTTCTCCTTGCGATGCGGAGGGGTTGGGCGCATGAAACGGTGCCATGCCTTAATTCCGAACCGGCGATGGGAGGGTCTGCTCAATCGGATTGCGCGCGGCTGACCGGTGGCGCGAAAGGTGTTCGGCACGGATGTTTGTGCCGCAGGTATTGGTCAGGCAATTTTTCTCGATGCCAATGGTCACAAGCTCAAACGGTCCCACCTTGCAATGCCTCGCGGCAGAGCCGACGAGCGGCCTATAATGGTCGCTCATCTGCCCGGCGATGCTTCAAAGGGCCACCCTTCAGGTCTGCACAAGGCATCTCCATGACTGAGCAACCCGCATCGCCACAAAACCCTGCGCTGAGCCCCAGCCACCTGGATTTCCCGGTGGTCGGCATCGGCGCTTCGGCTGGTGGGCTGGAAGCCATCCGCACCTTCTTCCAGCAGATGCCTGGCGATTGCGGCATGGCCTTCGTGGTGGTGCTGCACCTGTCGCCCGACCACCAGAGCGTGGCTGACCGGATCATCCAGGAGGCCACGTCGATGCCGGTGCGCCAGGTCACCGAGCCCGTGCCGATCGAACGCAACCACGTCTACGTGATCTCCCCGGCCAACCGCCTCTCCACCAATGACGGCTACCTGCGGGTCACCCCGGCCAACCGCCGGCGTGGCGACCACGTGGCCATCGACCTGTTCTTCCGCGACCTCGCCGACGTGCATAAGGACCACGCTTTCTGCGTGGTGCTGTCAGGTACTGGCGCCGATGGCGCGGTGGGCCTGTCGCGGATCAAGGAACAAGGTGGCGTGACGCTGGTGCAGACGCCGGATGACGCGCAGTACGACAGCATGCCGCGCGCCGCCATCGAAACCGGCATGGTCGACCTGGTGCTGCCAGCTGCAGAAATGCCGCAGAAGCTGATGGAACTGTGGCGTACGGCGCGCCAGGTGAAATTGCCGGAGATCGAAGACGACACCTTGCCGCCAGCGCTGGGCACCAGGGCCGGCGATGCCCAGGCCTCAGAGCCTTTGCTTGAAGAGATCTTGCTGCAACTGCGCAGCGCTACCGGTCACGACTTCCAGCATTACAAGCGCGCCACCGTGCTACGGCGGATCGAGCGTCGCCTGCACGTGACCGGGCAGACCGACCTGGGCGGTTACCTGCGCTACCTGGAACAGCACGCCAGCGAAGCCACGGCCTTGCTGGGCGACATGCTGATTGGCGTCACCAATTTTTTCCGCGACCGGGAGGCGTTCGAATCGCTGGAGCGTCATGTACTCCCACAACTGGTCAGCGAAGGTGAGGACAATCGCGAGATACGCGTCTGGTCGGCTGGCTGCTCCACTGGCGAAGAGGCCTACAGCCTGGCCATGCTGGTCAGCGAGCAACTGGCGATGGAACAACGTGCCCGCAAGGTACAGGTGTTCGCCACCGACCTGGACGAGCGCGCCATCGGCATCGCCCGCACAGGCACCTATCCAGAAGCGATTGTCACCGATGTGCCGCCTACCCGCCTGCGCCAGTTCTTCGTCAAGGAAGACCAGCATTACCGGGTGCGCAAGGAAGTGCGCGAAAAGGTCCTCTTTGCCCGTCACAACTTGCTGTCCGACCCGCCCTTTTCGCAAATCGACCTGATCGTCTGCCGCAACCTGCTGATCTACCTGGACCGCGAGGTGCAGGAGGATATCCTGCGGATGTTCCATTTCGCCCTGCGCAGCGGCGGCTACCTGTTCCTTGGCACGTCGGAGTCTGCCGATGTGGCCAATGAGCTGTTCACGCCCGTGGACAAGCGCAACCGGATTTTCCGTGCCTGCGACGTCAGCCCGGCTGGCCGCAGTTCAGGCCGGCAGCTGCCAGACGCAGGCATGGCCAAGCTCGCCCAGGGCGCCCAGGCCAAGGCCAAGCCGGGGCGCAAGCCGTCCTATGCCGAGGTGCACCACCGCGCCCTGGCCCGGCGTACGCCGCCCAGCCTGATCGTCGACAGCGAAGGCAACATCCTGCACATGAGCGAGGGTGTCGGGCGTTACCTGCAACTGGCCGGCGGCGAGCCGAGCCGCAATCTGCTCAACCTGGTGCTGCCAGGCTTGCGCCTGACCCTGCGCAGCACGCTGTTCCAGGCCCGTCAGGGCACCGAGGCCGTGACCTCGCGCCCAGTCGACCTCGGCGAAGGTGAGCACAGGCCCCAAGTGGAAATCACCGTGCAACCCTACAAGGACGAGCCCAGTGACAACGAATGCCTGCTGGTGGTGTTCGAAGAACGCGCGCCCGACCCATCGTTGCCACTGCCCGGCGTGATCCGCCAGACCGACAGCATGGTGCTGCACAATCTGGAACGTGAACTGCAACGAACACGCCTGCAACTGCAGGAAACCATCGAGCAATCGGAGATTTCCAGCGAAGAACTGACCGCCTCCAACGAAGAAATGCAGGCGATCAACGAAGAACTGCGTTCGGCCAGCGAAGAGCTGGAAACCAGCAAGGAAGAGCTGCAGTCGATCAACGAGGAACTGCTCACCGTCAACTACGAGCTCAAGAACAAGGTCGAAGAAACCGACAAGGTCAACGATTACCTGAGCAACCTGATAGCCTCGACCGACATCGCCACGGTGTTCGTCGACCGCAACCTGCACATTCGCTGGTTCACCCCGCGCGCCACCGACCTGTTCAACATGCTGCCGGTGGACACCGGTCGCTCGCTGCTGGACATCACCCACCGCCTCGACTACCCGGCCCTGGCCGATGACGCCCGCGCCGTGGCCAAGGGCGAAACCATCATCGAACGCGAAATAGGCGGCCATGGCGATCACTGGTACCTGGCACGCCTGCTGCCCTACCGCTCCAGCGAGCAGAAAATCGACGGCACGGTGCTCACCTTCATCGACATCAGCAAGAACCACGCCGCCGAAGAGCGCGTGCGCCTGGGGGAAGAGCGGCTGAGCAAGCAGTTGGCAGAATCGCAGACCTCCAGCCACATGAAGGACGAGTTCTTCGCGGTGATGTCCCATGAACTGAAGCACCCGCTCAACCTGATTCAGCTCAATGCCGAGATCCTCCGCCGGCTGCCCACGATCAAGGGCATCGGCGCCGCCAGCAAGGCAGTGACGACCATTTGCGAAGCGGTGTCGAGCCAGGCGCGGATCATCGATGACCTGCTGGATGTGGCACGCATTCGCACCGGCAAGCTCAAGCTCAAGACCGAACCGGTCGACCTCGGCGCCATAGTCCAGGGCATCCACGCCGTGGTACTGAGCGAGCAGCATCCTTGCCCGGTGCGCCTGGAGCTGCCTGCCGACGACTTGCCCTTGATGATCGAGGGTGACGTCACGCGCCTGGAGCAGATCATCTGGAACCTGCTGAACAATGCGCTGAAGTTCAGCCCGCCTGGCAGCGAAATTCGCCTGGTGCTGAGCCACGACGAGGTACAGGCGCGGCTGCAGGTGATCGACCAGGGCGTGGGGCTGAACCCCGACAGCCTGGAGCACATCTTCGGCCTGTTCAGCCAGGCGGCGCCGCAATTGGCCAACCATGGCCGGGAAGGTCTGGGCATCGGCCTGTCACTGGTGCGCCAGCTCGCCGAAGCCCATGGTGGCAGCGTCGAGGCCCGCTCGGCAGGGCTGGGCAAGGGCTGCACCTTCACCGTGCGCCTGCCGCTGTGCGACCCCGGTTTGCAACCGCGTGCCGATGGCCCCGAACCATTCAGCGAGGGGCGGCTGCAAGGCACCATCATCTTGCTGGTCGACGATTCGCTCGAAGTACTCGAGGTCATGCAGGAATTGCTGGAAATGGAGAGTGCCGAAGTCATGGCCTACAGCGACCCGCTGAAGGCCTTGGAGGCTGCTGCCGACGGGCACTATGACGTGATCATCTCTGACATCGGCATGCCGGGCATGGACGGCCACGCGCTGATCAGGGCCCTGCGTGGCCATGCCCATCTGCGCACCACTCCGGCGATCGCCCTCACCGGTTACGGTGCCAGCGCCGACCAGTACAAGTCGCGCCAGTGTGGCTTTGATCGTCACCTGAACAAACCAGTGGGCTATGACGAACTGGTCGAGGCGATCGAGGCACTGAGCGGTTCGGTGCCTTACTGAAAGGCTGGGGCCGCCTCGCGGCCCCGGCAATTCAGGCGTGGACGCTCCACTGGGTGCTGTCGGACTCGATCGGCAGCTCATCGATGGCATGGATCATTCCGCTCTCCAGCGCTTCGTTGGGGCCGAGGATCCGCGGATAGGCCATCAGGTAGCGCGGCACATCCAGCACTTCGCGGCTGCCCTCGGTACGTTCGGCGACGATTTGCGCATACAGGCGCAAGTCATAGTCCAGGCTCATGGCGTATTCCGCCATGCGCGCATGGTCCACCGAGCCGTGCAGCGTCCAGTGGAACGGATGGAACAGGAACTTGCTGTAGCTGCACGCCGTACGGTGCTCGCCCGCCAGAAACAGGATATTGCCCATGGACTCGACGGTGCCGAGGTTATGGGTGTGCACGCTGATCGGCAGCGCCCGCAGGAAGTTGTACAAGGTAAAGCCATAGCTGCACTCGCCGCCCATGGTGGCGATGTTCAGCTGCAGCACGTCGGCGCCCTGCTGCATGGCGCGCGAGCAGGTGTTGATCAGGTTGCCGCAGGTGGATGAATTGATCGGCCCGGTGAAGTGGATGATATGTCTGGCCATGCTTGCCTCCAGTCTCTGGCAGGTCATTCCTTCGGTTTCTGCCCATCGTCGCCGCGCTCGGCCATCTGCTGGTACTGCTTGCGCAAGGCATGCAACTCGGCCGGGTCCATGTCCTCCAGGTCAAGCAGTGCCTTGTGCGCCTTGTGGGTGGTGCGCAGCAATTCGTCGATCTTGATATGCAGCTCGTCGTTGTCGCGGTTCTGGGTGTTCTGGATCAGGAACACCATCAGGAAGGTGATGATGGTGGTCGAGGTGTTGATCACCAGTTGCCAGGTGTCGTTGAAATCGAACAACGGCCCGGTGATGCCCCAGATCAGTATCAACAGGAAGGCCAGGCCGAACGTCAGTGGTCGCCCGGTCCAGTTCGCCAGCCACTGACAGAAGCGATCGAATTTCATCCCGACGATCTCCTGCGCTGCATATCCGCTATGCGGTGGAATCGCTGGCGCCGGCAAAGTTCAACTCTGGCCTGCAACATCGCCTTCGATCAACTGCGCTGAACCCTCGACACCCCGCCCAGGTCGCACCTTCAGAGTGATGTTCAACGGAGCAGGCTATGAGGACAGCAGCGTGAGCGATATCCGCATCGGCATTTCGGGATGGCGCTATGGCCCCTGGCGCAAGGACTTCTACCCCAAGGGACTGCGCCAGGACAGCGAGCTGGCATTTGCTTCGCGGGCGGTGAACAGCATCGAGATCAACGGTTCGTTCTATAGCCTGCAGACGCCCGAACGCTATGTGAAATGGCGCGACGAAACACCGGATGATTTCATTTTCGCGGTCAAGGGCCCACGCTACATCACCCATGTGCGCCGGCTGAAGGAAATCGAAGAACCTATCGCCAACTTCTTCGCCTCCGGGCCACTGCTGCTGGGCGACAAGCTCGGGCCGTTCCTGTGGCAGTTTCCGCCGAACATGAAGTTCGACGAAGCGCGATTCAGCCACTTCTTCCAGTTGCTGCCCAAGGACCGCAAGGCCGCAAGAGCCTGTGCACAGGGATGCGCGGAACAGCTCAAGGATCAAGGCGGTACTGCAATCAGGGGTAATGCGCGGCTGCGCCACGCTGTGGAGATCCGCCATGACAGCTTTTTGTGCGAAGCCTTCGTCAGACTGTTGCGCAAGCACCGGGTGGCGCTGGTGGTGGCGGACAGCGCGGGCAAGTGGCCGTATGTCGAGGATGTCACGGCCGACTTCGTCTACCTGCGCCTGCACGGTGACGTCGAGCTCTACAGCAGCGGCTACACGGCGCATGCCTTGCGCCGCTGGAAGCAGCGTATCCAAGCCTGGGCCCAGGGTAGCCAGGCCGATGATGCGAAGCTGATCGTGAACAAGGCTCCGCCGCGGCGGGCCTCACGGGATATTTACTGCTACTTCGACAACGATCAGAAAGTGCATGCCCCCTACGATGCGCGGCGCCTGCTGGAAAAGCTCAAGCTTGACTACCACCTGCTGACCGAACCGGGCGTGACGCCGCAGGTGCAGCTATGAACAAGACCTTGCCCGCCCCCCGTTGCATCATCGACAAAGTGACGACGGTACACCGCCTGAATGTGCTGACGATCAACGTGCACAAGGGCTTCACCCTGTTCAACCGGCGCTTCATCCTGCCGGAACTGCGCGACGCGGTGCGCACCACCAACGCTGACCTGGTGTTTCTTCAGGAAGTGCACGGCAGCCACCAGCAGCATGCCGTGCGCCACCCGGCCTGGCCGGAGACGCCACAGTACGAATTTCTTGCCGACAGCATGTGGCCGCAGTTCGCCTATGGCCGCAACGCGGTGTATCCCCACGGTGACCACGGTAACGCCCTGCTGTCGAAATTCCCGATTGCGCATTACCAGAATCTCGACGTGTCGATCCACGGCAACGAACAGCGTGGCCTTCTGCATTGCCATCTGGAGGTGCCCGGCCATGAGCAGGTGCATGCGATCTGCGTGCATCTGGGGCTGCGCGAGGCGCACCGGCAAAGCCAGGTACAGCTGCTGCTGAAGCTGCTCGACAGCCTGCCGGCGCAGGCTCCGGTGATCATCGCGGGCGACTTCAATGACTGGCGTTTGAAGGCCGATGCGGTGCTCTCCCAGCGCTTGGTCGAAGCCTTCGGCGAACATTTTGGCAGCCCGGCACGCAGCTTCCCCGCACGCATGCCGCTGTTGCGCCTGGACCGTATCTATCTGCGTAACGCCATGCCGACCAAGGCCCAGGTGCTTTCCATGTACCCCTGGTCGCACCTGTCAGACCATGCGCCACTGGCTGCGGAGATCAATCTGTGAACAGACCCTGGGTTGACGGAAACAATGTCGAGCTGCTGATCAATGGCGAGCAATATTATCCCCGCGTATTCGAGGCAATGGCTCAAGCGCAAGAAGAGATCCTGCTGGAAACCTTCATCATCTACGACGACAAAGTTGGCCAGCAGCTGCAGCAGGTGCTGATCGATGCTGCCAGGCGAGGTGTGCGGGTGGAAGTGGCGGCGGATGGCTACGGCACCGCCGACCTCCCTGACAACTTCGTGGCAGCGCTGACCGATGCCGGCGTCAGCTTTCATGCCTTCGACCCGCAACCCCGGCTGGCCGGCATGCGCACCAACCTGTTCCGCCGCCTGCACCGCAAGATCGTGGTCATCGATGGCGAACGGGCGTTCATCGGCGGCATCAACTACAGCGCCGACCACCTGGGTGACTTCGGCCCCATGGCCAAGCAGGATTACGCCGTGGAGGTGACCGGGCCGGTGGTGGCGCAGGTGCATGCCGCCAGCCGCAGGCTGATGGCCCCGGTGCTCGAGCCGCCCAGTGAGGTACGCCCGGTGACACAGCCGACCGGCAACAGCACGGCGGTGCTGATCGAACGCGACAATCGGCTGCGCAGCACCGACATCGAAGCCCACTACCTGCAGGCCCTGCGTGGTGCGCGGCGGCGAGTCGTGGTGGCCAATGCCTATTTCTTCCCCGGTTACCGCCTGCTGCGCGAGTTGCGCAATGCGGCGCGGCGCGGGGTCGAGGTCACGCTGATTCTCCAGGGCCAGCCTGACATGCGCTGGGTGCGCGCCCTGTCGCGCTTGCTCTACAACTACCTGCTGCGCGACGGAGTGCGGATACTCGAATATCGCCAGCGGCCGTTGCACGGCAAGGTGGCGCTGGTCGACGACGAGTGGGCCACGGTCGGTTCCAGTAATCTCGACCCCTTGAGCCTGTCGTTCAACCTGGAAGCCAACCTGTTCATCCGTGACTCGGCATTCAATCAGCAACTGTTCGAGCACCTGCAGACGCTGGCAGACGAACACTGCAAACCGGTGACCCTGGAACGGATGGTCCGCGGCTATTGGTGGCGAGCACCGCTGATCTTCGCCTGTTTCCATGTGATCCGGCATTTTCCGCGGATTGCTGGCTGGTTTCCCGCTCACCGCCAACGCCTGCGTTCCGTGCAGCCAGAAGTCGCGGCCCAAGGCGACCTGCATGAGGGCAATACCTGATGGCACAGAAAGCCTGGCAAATATGGGGCAAGCGGGTGTTCACCGTAGCTTTCCTGGTTCTGATCCCTGTGTTGCTCTATGTACTGGCGCGCAACCTGGACTGGAACGAGGTACGCCAGTCGCTGCTGGCCTACAAGCCGGGCACGCTGGCCATCGGCCTGGTGCTGGCGCTGTGCAGCTACCTGATCTTCGCCAGCTACGACTTGCTGGCCCGCGCTTATACCGGGCACCGCCTGCCGGCCCGTCAGGTGCTGCCGGTGGCATTCGTGTGCTACGCCTTCAACCTCAATTTCACCACCTGGGTAGGTGGCGTTGCCTTGCGCTATCGCCTGTACAGTCGCCTGGGCCTGGACACACCGACCATTACTCGCATCCTCACCCTTGGCCTGCTGACCAACTGGATGGGCTACATGCTGCTGGCCGGCAGCGTGTTCGCCCTGGGGCTGGTCGAATTGCCGGCGAACTGGGCGGTTGGCGCCAGTGGCCTGCGATTGATCGGTGTGCTTTTGCTGGTCATCGCCGTCGGCTACCTGCTGGCTTGCGGCTTTGCGAAAAAGCGGACCTGGCGTTGGCGTGAGCACGAAGTCACGCTGCCCTCGCTGCGCCTGGCCCTGTGCCAAGTGGCGTTGGGTGCCAGCAACTGGGCCATGATGGCCTTGCTGATCTTCTGGCTGTTGCCTGGCGAAGCGTTCTACCCCTCGATCCTCGGCATTCTGCTGATCAGCTGTGTCGCGGGGGTGGTCGCCCATATTCCTGCCGGCCTTGGTGTGCTCGAAACCGTGTTCCTCGCCCTGCTCCACGGGCAGATCGGCCAAGGCACCCTGGTGGCGGCACTGCTGGGTTACCGGACGTTGTACTACCTGATTCCGCTGGTAGCGGCCGTAGTCACCTACCTGATCCTGGAAAAGCGCGCCAAGGCCATGCGCCAGCGCGATAAACCGGCCTGAATGGCCCGGGAGGTAACATGCGCATGCATCTGATAATGACGTTGCTCGCCAGCCTGGCCAGCGGCGAAGTGCTGGCCGAAGCCTGTGATGTGCAGACCCGCTCCTCCAGCGAAGCGGTAAAGCCGGTCGAGCATCACACCTGCTACAGCTTCAGCAACATGCCCGCCGAAGCGATCAACTGGTCGTGCAGCAACGAGAGCAAGGACATGCTCAGCACCGAAAAACACAAGGTGGCGCGTTGTGCCGATGGCAGTGTGGGCAGCTGCATCGCACCACTGACCCAGGAAACCCTGGCCAACCCCAAGGCCGGCGGGCGGGACCAGCCTTCGACCAAGCCGGCCCTGAGCAAGGATGCCAGGGTTATCACCTATTACTACGACACGCCCAGCCTCGGTCAGGCCCGTGCAGACTGCGAACGCGCCGAGGGCATCTGGCAGACACATTGACCCAGAGAATGCGCTTCAGGGCGAGATAGGGTCACTGGCCGGGAAGGTCTCGTCCAGCGCATTGTCCACGTTGCTTTCCTTGGGCTGCACGGTTTCTCCACACTTGCAGTCGGCCATGCGGCACGGTTCGCCATTGCGGTGCCCGCTGGCGCAGGCCTCGCAGCAGTAGGCCTTGCCACCCTGCTGCACGGCATTGGCATCGACGGTACAGCTGCAATGATTACAGGCACAACGTTGCTCGTTCATCGTGTGTTCCCCTCGTCGTCTTCGATGACATCATCTGTCCATGGCTCGCCATCCAGTGGTGCAGAACGTGCAAGTTCTGCCTCATCCAGACCGATGCCGCCGCCAATCTCGTCGGCATCCACATGGCGCAGGGCCTGGTCTGCCGGCCCTCCGTCGCCAGGTTCATGCGGGTCGCGGGCGCCGGTTTCGTCCAGCAGCGTGTCGGGGCTGAGGTCGTCGTAGGTCACGTTGTCCTCATGCAGGCTGTCGCTCAGGGCTTCGCCGCCGGTCATGCCGCTTTCGGCAACGCGCCGCGGCGGGAATTCCTGGGCCACCTCAGCGGCTGGCCGTTCATCGCCGACACGGCCTTCGCGCTCGTCGTTTCGGTCGCTGAAGTCCAGTTCACGGACACTGCCCATGCGGTCTTCGGTGTCGTCGATTTCGGTGGGTGTGTAGGCCTTGGGATCGTCGGGTCGGTTCATCTGGGTTCTCCATCAGTGCGGTACACACGGTCGACTCCGCCAAGCTGTGGATGATTCAGAGTTTTTTTGAACTAGCACGCAGGCCGCCGCCTCCCAATCTACAGACAGTGAATCACCCCGGAGCCCGCCATGGCCAAGCCCCTTGCTGAATATGAACGCAAGCGCGATTTCAATGCCACGCCCGAGCCCAGCGGCACGCGCAGCCGGGGCAAGCACGTTCACGCTCTGCAGTTTTGCATCCAGAAGCACGACGCCAGCCATCTTCACTATGACTTTCGGCTGGAACTGGACGGCACGCTGAAGAGCTGGGCCATTCCCAAGGGCCCGTCGCTCGACCCGAAAGTGCGGCGCCTGGCGGTGCATGTCGAGGACCACCCGCTGGACTACGCCGATTTCGAGGGGCATATCCCAGAGGGCCATTACGGGGCTGGCGACGTGATCGTCTGGGACCGGGGTGTCTGGGAACCCGAAGGCGATGCCCGCCAGGCCTACGCCAAGGGCAAATTGCGTTTTCGCCTGCAGGGCGAAAAGCTCAACGGCGTCTGGAACCTGTTCCGTACCCACCTGGCCGGCAAGAAAGAGCAATGGATGCTGGTGAAGTCGCACGACGAACAGGCGCGCAGCGAAGACGAATACAGCATCGTCGAGGCCCAGCCGGATAGCGTGCTCAGCGACCGCACCCTGCTGCCCCGACGTACGGCCAAAGCCAAGGCCTCGCCAACCCGGACCAACCGCAAGCGAGCCGGCAGCGCGGTCAAGGCTGCACTGCCCGAGCAACTGCAACCACAGCTCGCCACCCTGGTCGATTCGCCGCCCGACGGCGACTGGCGTTACGAGGTGAAATTCGACGGCTATCGCATGCTCGCACGGATTGAGGGTGACGACATCCGCCTGTACACCCGTAATGGCCATGACTGGAGCGACAGGATGCCTGGCCAGGTTGCCGCACTGCGTGCGCTGGGTGTCGATTCGGCCTGGCTCGACGGCGAGATGGTGGTCAATGACGAGCACGGCAAGGCCGATTTCCAGGCGCTGCAGAACGCGTTTGACACCGATCACGACGAACAGATCAGCTATTACCTCTTCGATCTGCCTTACCTGGGCGGCCGGGACTTACGTCAACAACCGCTGCGAGAACGTCGCGGGGCCCTGCGCCAGCTGCTTGAGCACAGCGAGTCGGACAGGCTCAGGTATTCCGAGGACTTCGACCAGCCCGTCGAGTCGCTGCTGGACAGCGCCTGCCGCCTTGAACTCGAGGGCCTGATTGGCAAGCGTGCAGACAGCCCCTATGTCGGCCGGCGCAGCGCCGACTGGGTCAAGCTCAAGTGCAAACAACGCCAGGAGTTCGTGATCGTCGGCTTCACCGACCCCAAAGGCAGCCGCAGCGGCTTTGGTGCCCTGCTGCTGGCCCTGCACGACAACGACAGCGGCGAACTGCGCTACGCCGGCAAGGTTGGCACCGGCTTCAGCGCCACCACGCTGGACAACATCCATGCCCGCCTCAAACCGCTGGAAGTCGCCAGGCCCGCACTGCCCAAGCCACCGACCGGCGTTGAAGCACGTGGCGTGCACTGGCTCAAGCCGCAGTTGCTGGCCGAAGTTGCCTATGCCCAGATGACCCGCGACGGCGTAGTGCGCCATGCGGTGTTCCATGGGCTGCGCGATGACAAGCCTGCCACCGCCATCGACCTGGAGCGCGCCATGCCCGGCAAGACCCTGCCCAAACGCCAGCAAGCCGACCTGCCGGACGACCTCGGCGAGCTGCGCCTGACCCATCCCGACCGGGTGATCGACGCAACTGTCGGCGCCACCAAGCGGCAGATAGCCGAGTACTACGCCGAAGTCAGCCAGTGGCTACTGCCGCAACTCAAGGATCGCCCCGTGGCGCTAGTGCGGGCCCCGGACGGCCTGGCCGGGGAGCTGTTCTTCCAGAAGAACGCCGGCCAGTTGCACATCCCCCATGTGCTCACCTACGACAAGGCCGAAGCCGGGCAGGCAGCCATGGTCATCAACCGCGCCGATACCCTGCTGGGCGCCGTGCAGATGAACATGCTCGAACTGCACACCTGGAACGCCACCGACAAGGATTTCGACAAGCCCGACCGCTTCGTGCTCGACCTCGACCCAGACCCGGCGTTGCCGTGGAAAGCCATGCTCGAAGCCACGCAACTGGCCCTCACCCTGCTCGACGAGCTGGGCCTGAAGGTGTTCCTCAAGACCAGCGGCGGCAAGGGCATGCACTTGGTCATCCCGCTCACCCGCCGAGCCGGATGGGACGAGGTAAAGGACTTCAGCCATGCCATCGTCGAATACCTGGCCAAGCTGTTCCCCGACCGGCTCAGCGCCGTCTCCGGGCCAAAGAACCGGGTCGGCAAGATCTTCATCGACTACCTGCGCAACGGCAAAGGCGCCACCACGGCGTGCGCGTATTCCCTGCGGGCCCGAGAAGGCCTGCCGGTGTCGGTGCCGATCTGGCGTGAGGAGCTGGGCCAGCTCAAAGGCGCCAATCAGTGGCATATCGGCAATGTGCGCGAACGCCTGGCCGAAGCCGACGACCCTTGGGCCGACATGGCCAAGACCCGGCAATCGATCACCGCGCGCATGCGCAAGCAAATGGGAATGGCATGAGCATCGTTCAGGATTTCGACCTCAACAACCTCGACCGGCTGTTGCGCGCCTTTGGCGAGCGGCCGCAGCCGCTGAACCTCGACACCCAGCTGCCGCAACTGATCCAGGCCTTGCAGGCCGACCACCTGGACCTGCTGCCCCTGCCTGGGCAAGGCAATACCTTACGGCGCTGGCAGACCTTGGCACGGGTGGCCGGTTGCGACCTTGCATTGGCCAAGCTTTACGAGGGTCATACCGATGCCCTTGCGATACTTGCTGAATGCGGCGCAGCGCACCACGTCGACGAAGGTATCTGGGGCGTCTGGGCCGCAGAGCCGCCAGATGCCCGCGCACGCATCGTCGCCCGTGACGGCAACCAGGTACGCCTGGCCGGGCGCAAGGCCTGGTGCTCCGGCGCACTGCAGATCGACCGGGCGCTGATTACGGCCTGGACCGAAGACGACCAGCCGCAACTGGTAGCGATCGAACTGGCGCAGCCGAGCCAGGGTTTGAGTATCGACAGCTGGCAGGCCATTGGCATGGCGACCACCGCGAGCATAGAGGTGGAATTCGACCATACGCCCGGCATCGCCATTGGCCGGCCCGGGCAATATCTGTCGCGCCCTGGCTTCTGGCACGGCGGCGCCGGCATTGCCGCATGTTGGTATGGCGCCGCCGAGGCATTGGCCGACTACCTGCGGGCGCATTGCCGCAAACCGCGCCCCGATGCCCACGCCGATGCTCACCTGGGCGCGGTGGACGCTGCCTTGTTTGGCGCACGCGCTGCACTGCGCGAATGCGCGGCATGGATCGACCGGCAGCCCGAGGCCGACGCCAGTTTCGAAGTGCGACGTACCCGCGCCCAGGTCGAGCAGGCGGTCGAGCTGGTGATTCACCACGTCGGCCGGGCGCTGGGGGCTACGCCCTTCTGCCGCAACAGCCACTTCGCCAGGCTCAGCGCCGACCTACCGGTCTACTTGCGCCAGAGCCATGCCGAACGTGATCTGGCGGCATTGGGGGCGCAACTGACACAAGTACCGGCAGGAGCCTGGAAGCTATGAACACCAACCTGATCCAGTCCAGCGACGGTACACCCTGGGCCGAGTGGCAGCAGGCCGCCCACCTGGCACGTGCCACCTGGATAACGCCGCAACAACTGTGCCCGCCTGGGCGCCGCCTGGTGCTGATTGCACCGCACCCGGACGACGAAGTCCTGATGGCCGGCGGGTTGCTGAGCCATTTTCACGGCCGTGAAAACGAACTGCTGCTGATTTCCGCCACCGATGGCGAGGCTAGCCACGCGGGCTCCGAACAGTGGACCGAGCATCGCCTGCGCAGGCAGCGCCCGCTTGAGAGCCGGCAGGCCTTGCAGCAGCTCGACCTGGACCTCAACCGCCTGGACTGGCGAAGACTGAACCTCAAGGACGGCGCCCTGCCCCGCGAAGAAGCCTTCCTGGTCAACCACCTGACCCAGGTACTGCGGCCCGATGACGTGCTGATGGCGACCTGGCGCAGCGATGGTCATGGCGACCACGAGGCGGTCGGCAGGGCCGCTGCCCAGGCCGCGCAGGCGCGCAGGGCGCAATTGATCGAAGTGCCAGTGTGGGCCTGGTACTGGGCACAGCCAGACGACCCGCGCCTGCCCTGGCCACGCGCCCACCGCATTCAACTGGATGAAACCGCCCTGGCGCGCAAACGCAAGGCCTTGGCCGCGCATGTCAGCCAGCTGGAGCCGGATGGCCCGCGCCCACCCGTGCTGCCGGCCCGGTTGCTGGATTGCCTGCTGCAGCCTTTCGAACTGGTGTTTCTGTAACGGAGTGATCATGAGCCTTGATGCGCAGTATTTCGCCGACCTGTATGCCCGCAACGAAGACCCGTGGGCGTTCCGCACACGCTGGTATGAGAAACGTAAACGCGAGCTGGTCGCGGCCAGCCTGCCACGCCAGTGCTACCAGCGAATTTTCGAGCCGGCCTGTGCCAATGGTGAACTGAGCGTACTGCTGGCCGAGCGCTGCGCCGAGCTGCTGTGCCAGGACCTCGACCCTACGGCGGTGGGCCTGGCCCGAGAGCGCCTGGCCGATGTGCCGAATGCTTCGATCGAGCAGGCCAGGTTGCCTGGTGACTGGCCGGGGGGGCGCTTCGACCTGATCGTGCTCAGCGAAATCGGGTATTACCTCGCCCCCACCGATTGGCTGCAGGTCATCGAACAATCGGTCGCCAGCTTGACTTACGACGGAGGCTTGCTTGCTTGCCACTGGAAGCATCCCATCGCCGGCTGCCCGCAAGATGGCCGTGAGGTGCACCAGTGGCTGGCCAAGCACCTGCCGTTGTATCCGGTTTACCGCCACGAAGAGGCCGACTTCCTGCTCGAATACTGGTCGTGCCAGCCCAGCGTGGTCGACCTGGACGAGACCTGCCCATGATTGGCGTGGTGATTCCTGCGCACAACGAAGCCAGGCGCCTGGGGCGCTGCCTGAAGGCGATGGCTGCCGCTGTGGCCAGCGCTGAACAGGCAGGCCATCTTGTGCGTGTGCTGGTGGTACTCGACCGCTGTGTCGATAGCAGCGCCCAGGTAGCCGCTCGGCATGCTGTCGATGTGCTTGCGGTCGAGGCCGGCAGTGTCGGCATGGCACGCCGCCTGGGTGCCGAATGGATGCTTGAGCGCGGCGCCAGCTGGCTGGCCTGCACCGATGCCGATAGCCAGGTGCCTACGCACTGGTTGCTGTCGCAGCTGGCCTGCACGGCCGAGGTGGTGTGCGGCACGGTGCATATTGCCCATTGGCAGCCTTGGCAACGGGCGGCGCTGCGCAAGCTCTACCTCAGCCGCTATGAAGCGCGGGAAGGCCATCGGCATATCCATGGGGCCAACCTTGGCGTGTGTGCCCGGGCTTATGAGCGGGTTGGCGGGTTCCAGCCGCTGGCTGCACATGAAGATGTGCAGTTGGTGCACGACCTTGAGGCCGATGGCGCGCAGATCGTGTGGACGGCCAGGCACAGTGTGGCGACCAGCAGCAGGATCGACAGCCGGGCCAGAGAAGGTTTCGGGGATTATCTGGCTAGTCTGTGATTGCCTGTACCGGGCTCTTCGCGGGCACGCCCGCGAAGAGGCCGGTACAGAACTCAGGAGGCCTTGCGGCTACGCTTGGCGGGTTTTTTCTCGGCAGCAGCTTTCTTGCCTCCCAGGCTGCGTTTGAGCAGTTCGGTAAGGTCGATGATGTCGGCCCCTTTCTCGCCAGCTCCACTCTCGCCCTTTTCCACCACCGCGATCTTGCCCTTGCTGGCCTTCTCCTCCACCAGGTCCATGATGGTCTGGCGAAACGCGTCGTGGTACTCATCGGGCGCCCACGGCCCGCTCATGTCTTCGACCAGCCGCTTGGCCATCTCCAGCTCACGCTTGTCGGGCTTGCTGTCGGTCACGCTCTTGTCCAGCTCCAGCGTTTCCAGACCGCGCACTTCCTCCGGCCAACGCAGGGTGATCATCACCAGCGCATCGTCGAGCGGACGCAGCAGCGCCAGGTGTTGGCGGGTATGCAGTACCACGGTGGCCAGCGCCACCTTGCCGGTCGCCTCCAGGGTTTCGCGCAGCAAGGCATAGACCTTGCCACCGCGCTTGTCAGGGCTCAGGTAATACGGTGTGTCGAACTGCTGCAGGGGGATGTCCTGCGCTTCGACGAACGAGAAGATGTCGATGGTCTGCGTGGCTTCAGGGCGGGCCTTGCGGATTTCCTCCTCGCTGATCACCACGTAGCGGCCCTTCTCGTACTCCACACCCTTGACGATGTTGTCCTTGTCGATGTCCTTGCCGGTGACTTTGTTCACCCGCTTGTAGCCCACCGGCTCCATGCTGCGCTTGTCGAGCCAGTCGAAATCGACCCGCTCGGTGCGCACCGCGGTATTGAGCGACACCGGGATATGGACCAGACCGAAACTGATCGCGCCTTTCCAGATAGCCCTGGCCATCGTTTGCACCTCCCCGACCCGACGATGGGCCTCATATCAGAAATGACTGCGTGGCGCCGGGAAGGTTTACTCGATTCGCCCTGCGGGTGGTCAGCCCACCTGGGTGAACAGCACCCGCTTGAACGCCTCGGCCGCCAGGTGCACCTGCACTGCCCAGTCCCCCGCCGCATCACTGCCGGCATCGTCAGAGATGTACTTCAGGCACACGAACGGAATGCCCTCTTCGCGGGCAATCAGCGCGAACACGTAGGCCTCCATGTCGACCACATCGTAAGGTGCATCGCCATGGTTGATCTCGAAGCTGTCACCGCTGCCGCAGGTTTCCACAGGCAAACCAGGGATCACCTGGCCATGCTCCAGCAGGACCGGGATGTCCGACAGCGGCGTTTCATAGCGGGCGAAACCCAGTGGGGTCACGTCCATGTCGCGCTGCACGAAGCGCGTGCAGCACACCACCTCGCCCTTGCCGTGGCGCTGGCTGCCGGCCGAGCCAAGGTTGACGATCAGCTTGGGACGCTGCTGCTGGATCGCCCGGGTCAGGGCGATGGCGGCGTTGACCTTGCCGATACCGGTGAACACGGTATTCACCTCGGTAAAGACGTCGCCGGCCTCTGCCTCAAGGGCAAAGACGAACAAGGTATCGGCGAGGGAAATGTCGGGGAATTGCTTGATCAGCATCATGGTGCAGGGGTCCGAATGGCGTGCGATGGGCGTCGCCATTGTCGGCCATCGCTACCTGATTGCAAGCCCTGCCGCTGTCAGCGGCGTTATCGGCTCGCCACGGCCTTGGGCCAGCACCTGCAGGGTCACCGCTTGCAACGCTTGAGCAGCGGTGGCTCCATCGGCAAGCGACCGTGCCCTCAGCCCTCGCTGGTGATCGGCACTGGTGCCAGCCTGCAGAATATGCTGCGCATGCCGGCAGGCCCGTTCAGCGTCCACCGTGTCGATGGCATGACGTTCCTGCAGCTGGCTGAGCCAACCCTGCGCGGTAACCGGCTGCTGGTCATGCAGCCCGATGAACTCGGCAAAACGGCCATGGCGCATGGCCCGCCAGTAATTCTCCTGGGTAATCCAGCGCAGTTCACGGCCAAGCGGCATAGGGTCGTAATGGGGCTGCAGGTTGAGTTCCACCAGATGGCGGAACAAACCGGCGACGCACAACGCGTCCTCCAGGTCAGGGCAGGCATCGCAGATGCGCAATTCCACGGTGGGAAAGCGCCGCGACGGCCTGATCGCCCACCAGAAATCACCGTCGATTGCCAGCGCACCGGTACGCTGCAGCAACGCCCGGTAGCGCTCGTAAGCAGTCCAGTCAGGCAATGCCTCCGGCAGCCCCATATGGGGCCACTCACCACAGATCACCCGCCGGTAGCTCATGTAGCCGGTATCCTGCCCGCCCCAGAAGGGCGACGAGGTGCTCAGCACCAACAGCAGGGGTAACCAGTACAACAGGCGGTTGATCAGCTGCATGCGGTCACAGCCTGGCGGTACGCCTACATGGATGTGCAGGCCATTGAGCAGGCTACGGCGGGCCACATGCTGGTAATCGTCGAAAACCTGGCGGTAGTGCGGCGAAGGCCTGGCTTTCTGCCGCAGCCACGGCGCACTCGGATGACTGGCAGCGCAGTACAGTCCAATGCCCTCCTCGGCCAGACGGGTATTGAGACGATGCCGGTATTCGAGGAAGAACTGCCGAGCCTCATGCAAGTTGCCGAAAATCGGCGAGGCAATCTCGATCTGGCTGCGAAACATCTCTTCCGCGTAGTAACGGCCTACCGCTTCACGGCAGCGCCGAGCCACCGTGAGCGAAGGTGTGGTCAACACTCGCCCACTGGCCATGTCCGCCAGCAGGTATTCTTCCTCGATGCCGAACGTGCAGGGCCGGTACATGCGGCATCAGGCGCAGCGGTTGACGGTCAGCGCCACGGCGGCGATGCGTTCAACCCGCTCATAGCCTGGTTCCAGCAGTTGCTCGCCGAACACGTCTGGGTCGATTTCGCGGTACACCCAGGCCCATTCCGGCCCGGCCAGGCGCAGGCGAATGGCTTCGAGCAAGGGGTCACAGCCTTCGACGATCGCGACCCCGGTGTACAGCAGCAACGAGCCACCGGGGCTAAGACGCTCCCGCGCCTGTTCGACGATACGCAGGGACAATTCCGCGCCCAGCGCCCCGCCGCCATGGCGATAGGTGCGTTGGCCGGCATCGAGCATGTACGGCGGGTTGGCCACGATCAGGTCGAACTGGCCGCTGATGCCGTCGAGCAGGTCACTCGGTTCGATCGATACATTGCTGACACCGGCAAGCGCCGCATTGACGGCCGTGTAGCGCAGGGCCAGCGGATTGATATCAACGGCGCTGACCTGGGCATGTTGCGCCGCGCGGGCAATCACCAACGCACCGACACCACTGCCGCAGCCGATGTCGACAGCGTGCTGCACAGGGATCGGACTGCGCTGCAGGTGGTCATGGATAACCTGGGCGAAACGGTAGCTGTCGGGGCCGAAGAACACCGCATCACTGGCCTCGGTCGGATAGGCCGAATGCACCAACAGCAGGTCGTCCAGGCTCGACCAACGTACCCGGCTGCGCAGCCATTCGCCTTCCTCGCTCACCACGTCGGCGGCGCGCAGCTGTTGGAGTTCGTCACTGGAGATCAGTGAAGGCGAGAACGGTCGGCTCCAGCCGAACACATCGCGCAGGCTGCTGGCATGTTCGGCGCCCTGCCGGGCGTTGTTGCGTGCCTGGGTGGCCGGTGTCACGCAGGTGAAGCGGTATCCATCTGCGCGCAGCCTGCGGCCGAGCTGGAGCAGCGCCTCGTCGGCCTGCACCTGTTGTGGGTCGAGCATCATCAGTATGGGCCCTCCTGGGCAAGGCCGGTAACGCGCAAGTAGGCACGGGTAGCGGACAGACCCTGAGGCTGGGCGTGACGATTGCCGGCCATGTCGGCGATGAGGCTGTCGATATCCTGTTCCCTGACGATGCTCTCGGTTGGCGCCGGGATGTCTGGCAACCAACTGCCTGGCGCCACCCGGCGCAGGGGCGGCTGCCAGTCAGCGGCGATCCAATCGTGCCAAAGCTGCTTTTCATAGGCGTTGAACACACCGAACATGGGCGCACTGGGGCCCTCGATCAACGACCACCAGCGGCTGTCGGATGGGTTCTGCCCGCGCTTGATCCAGCCTTGGTTCTGCAAAGCCTGCAGGAACCCCGGCAGCGAATCCGGCTCGGCCAGCCACTGATTCACCGTACGCTGCTGCAAGCGGCAACGGTCGGCATGCATGAACTGACCAAAAGCGCGTTTACGCTCGAGGGCGGCCAGTAATTCAGCCTCCAGGTCGAAGCGGCTGATCAAGGTGGGGGTAGCCGTGCCAAGGTCGTTGAGACGGTAGCCGTGGCGAACCCGACGGTAGAACGTCTCGGTGTCCTGCTCCGGGCACAGTTGCTGCACGGCTCGAATGGCGTTGCGCGCATGACCACTGGCAGCATTGTCGATGGTCACATGCAGCTGAAAATACTGACCGTCGATGCCCAGCTCTGCCAGTTCATGGGTGGTGATCAATAAATGCAGTGGCGGCTGTTCGTAGCCCAAGTTGTAGCCGATTACCTCCGGCAGGAAGCTGTCGCCATATCGGCCCAGGGCGAGCTGCAAGGCCCCTTGCAGATACCGTTCATCGTCGAGCGCCAGTGGCTCCAGGCAACCCAGCCGGCTCAACAGGCGCTGGTAGATCAGCACGTGATTGCAGCGCGGGTCGCCATCGCCCAATTCTTCGAGGTACGTGCGGATCAGGCCGTGGAATCGCGGGTCGTGCCAATGGTGCAGGCTGGCGTGCAACCAGGCACCGTCGACTGCCTTGGTCGGTGCCACTTGCTGCAAGAACCATAGGGCTTGGGAGCGATTGGCAAAATACCGCCGGGGGGCACCCTGGCGACGTTGCTCCAGGTAGTGAGCATGGTCATGGGCGACCTGCGCGGCATGGCGCGTGCTCCAAGCGTCGAGCTGCCCAGGCGTGTCCGGTAGGTCGTCGGCCATGACGCTGGCCTGATCCAGCCTGGCGGCAAGCCATTGGTGAGTGCCATGGTCTTCGCCCGACAGCAGCGCGTGGTAACGGCTGGCAAGGCTGTTATCAGTGGCCAGCGCCCCTGTCGGTGCTGTGTTGTTGCGGGTCGTGACCGTCATGCCTTGCTCCCGATCTGGAGACCGCAGCGCCAGGTCGCCCCGGCACTGCGTTGCCTCACTTACGAACGGCCGCCCTTGCGGCCCGACTCGCTGCTGGTACGACCGCTGCCGGATTGCTGGCCGCCTTTGCGACCGGCCTCGGAGGCCTTCTCGCGATCATTGGCGAAGTTGCCAGGGTTCTTGCTACCACCCTGGCTACCGGTGCGGCTGTTTTCTTTGTTGGCCATGGTCTCTAACCTCTTGTGGCTTTCGAAGTGCACGGCGCTGCGCCGTACATAAGGTCGGAGTTCGGCGATATCGGGGGATTCGTTTTATTGCGAAGGGTTCGGACCGGCGGCGTTAAATAAGCGGCGGCGGTTTATTTGGTGCGACAGCCGATTCTGCCTGGCGCTGACGTCTGCCCAACCAGCCGCCTGTCAACGCCCAGCCTATGGCAAGCCCTGCGCCGATCAGCATGGCCAGCTGTGGGTGATCGGCCAGCAGGTCCAGCCCGCGCTTGAGCCAGCCGCTCAGGGCGTCGCCACCGCGATACACCACGGTGTCGATGAAGTTCTTCGCCTTGTACTTGTCTTCTGCCGGCAAGACCGTGAACAACATCTCGCGGCCCGGCCGCACCAGCGCATACTCACCCGCCCGGCGCACCACCATGACCACCACGAAGACGGCGAATACTGGTGCAAGGGCCAGCCAGAGGAAACCCGCCGCCATCACCAGCGGCACCGCCACCAGCAACACGCCTACGCCCATCCGCCTGGCCAGGCGACCGGTAAGGAATACCTGAGTAAGGATGGCCAGCGCCTGTACCACGGTATCGATCAGGCCGAACACCTGGGTCTGGCGCGTACGATCGGTGAAGGTTTCGCTGACGATGCGGGCCTGTTCGAAATACAGGAAGGTACTGACACTGGCGAGCAGCACCACGAACAAGGCAATCGCCAACAGATAAGGTGAGCGCAACACGGCCGTCGCGCCGGCGAAGGGATTGCCCCCCAGGGGGCGTGAGGTGGGCTGTTCATTCGCTGCAGGCAATGGGTTGCGATCGCGCCAGAGCTGCAGCCAGAGGCAGGCGATCACGCTGCCCAACAGCAACAACCCGGCCAGCAGCACCAGCCCGGCATGTCCCAATGGTGCGACCAGCAGCGTGCCCAGGATCGGCCCGCTCAGGCCACCCAGGCTGGCCCCGGCGGCCAACAGGCCGAACAGGCGCTTGCCTTGCTCGGTGGAGAACAGGTCGGTGAGCACACTCCAGGCCAGCGAAATGCTCAGCAGATTGAACACCGACAGCCAGATGTAGAAAGCCCGGGCGCTCCACAGGTCGTCTGGAGCAACCGCAAACAGCGCCGCGAACAGCACCAGGTTGCTGGCGAAGAAACCATAGGTCCAGGGCAGGATGTGCCGGCGACGTACCTTCGAGGCCAGCCAGCCGAACAGCGGCAGGCAGGCCAGGGTGGCGATGAAGGTGCCGGTGAACAGCCATTGCAGGTTGTCCACGCCCCCTGCCACACCCATGGTTTCGCGCACCGGGCGCAGCATGAAATAGCCGGTGAACAGCAGGTAGAACAGCAATAGCCCGGCGATCACCGCTGGCCCCTCTCCGGGCTGGACGAGGCGCCTGCCCCAGCTGTTCATGGGCTCAGGCGAACTGCTTGATCAGCGCGTCTTGTTGCGCCTGGGTGAGCAGCGGCTCATGCCCAGCCTTGAGCTGGTCAACCTGGCGTTCCGGTCGCCCGGTCGCCGGTATCACTGTGGTCACCGCCGGGTGGCTGATGGCGAACTTGAGAAACAACTGTGCCCAACTGCCGACTCCGGCCTCGGCGGCCCATGCCGGCAAGGCCTGGTCCCTGACCCTGGCGAACAGCCGACCGTCGTCGAAGGCGCGGTTGATCAGTACGGCGACGCCCTTGTCCTGGCACAACGGCAGCAGTTCGCGTGCCGCTTGCGGGGCATTCACCGAGTAGTTGACCTGGATGAAGTCCAGCGGCTCGCTGCGCACGATGCGCGCCACGTCTTCGTGGCCGCTGTTCAGGTAATGGGTGATACCGACATAACGGGCCTTGCCCTGCTGCTTGAGCTCGCGGGCATAGGGCAGTTGGGTCTGCCAGTCGCGCAGGTTGTGGATTTGCAGCAAGTCGACCTTGTCAGTGCGCAGGCTCCGGAGCGTGCCGGCCCATTGCGCTTCGGCATCGGCCCGGCTGTCGGCGGCGATCTTGGTGGCGATGAAGCACTGCCGGTGCCAGCCGCCCTCCTCCAGCAACTGCCCAAGAATGCTGTCGGCGCCGCCATAGTTGGGCGAAGTGTCGATGACCTTGCCGCCACCGTCGAAAAACGCCTTGAGCACCACCTTGAGCTGCTGGAACTCGGTGGAGCCGGCCTCGACCTCGAAACTGCCGGAAGTGCCGGCACCAATCACCGGCAAGGCCTCGCCCGTGGAGGGGACCTTGCGCGTCAGCAACCCGGCGGAGCTGGCGGCATGCAGCCACGGGCTGGCGGCTACCAACCCCAACGCCGCACCAGCGCGTAGGACATCGCGACGCTTGTACATGGCAAAGCTCCCGTCATAAGTCGGAAACTTTCAAGGCTAGCCGTTATGCCCTGCGCTGGCAGGTGATTCTGTATCTGGATGTTTTGTGATCAGGCCTGCAGCAGTGCGCGCAGGTCCAGACCCGCCTCGGCCATCGGTGGGCACCAGTAATAGCCGCCGGTCAGCGGCCGGCTGAAGCGGTACAGGCCGTCGATGACGCCGTCTTCCAGGCCGCTCATGCGCCGCAGCTGCACTTCGAACGCATCGAAGCTGTGGCCCAGGGCGACGAACGCCAGGCCTGCGCCACGGCTGTCGGCCCAGGCGACCGAACGGCGCACCATGAAGGCTTCCGGCTCGAAGCTTTCCTGGGCAGTACGCTTGACGTGGGCCGATGCCGGCGCGTCGTCGAGCTCTTCGTTATCGCTCAGGCGGCGGCCGATGATGTTGTCCTGGTCAGCCTGGGGCAGTGACTTGAAGTATTCCAGGTCGTGCTTCCACAGCTGGAAGGCGGCGAAGCTGGAACCGGCCAGGCCTGGCTGCTCGCCGGCAAGAATGGCGGCATCCACCGCCTCCTGGTCCACCGGGTTCTCGGTGCCGTCTTCGTAACCGGTCAGGTCGTGGCCACCGCGGTGCAGGAAGCCATCGACGCTGTCAGCCAGGCGCAATGCCGGGGCCAGCGCCTGTTCCAGTGCCTGGGCCTGGAGCAGCAGGTCGCCACGCTCGTTGCCGCGCAGCCACAACCACAGGGCGTGCTGGGTGCTCGGGTTTTCCACTGCGGCATCGAGTTGCGGAAAGGCGCGCAGGCCAGGGATGTCGCGGCCAAGGGCTTTTACCAACGGCGCACCGATGCCGAGGATCAGGTTCTGGCCATCCACCTGCGGCAGCAATGCATCCAGTACGGCAGGCAGCGCCTCGGGCGACTGCAGGGCGAAGAACAGGTGACGGGCGTGGGCCGGCACGGGGGTGGCAAGCAGACCTTGCTGGAACGGCATGACAGGCTAATCCTCGGCAAAAGCGGAATGCTACTGCGCTGGGGCGCCTATCGCAACGCGACGTGGAGACGCTGTGCGCCAGGGTCTGCCGGTAATCCGGTAACAAACGGTTACCAAGTACTGGCGCATTGCGATTAGCCAGCCCGCAAGGCCGGCCTAGACTGCCTGCATCCCTTGCCTGAGTGCCTGCCCATGACCGCCTCACCCTTGTTGACTGCGTTCCTCCCCCTGGCGCTGGGCATCATCATGCTCGGTCTCGGCTTGTCCCTGACGCTGGCCGACTTCGCCCGCGTGGTGAAATACCCGAAACCGGTGGTGGTTGGCTTGTGCTGTCAGATCCTATTGTTGCCACTGGTGTGCTTCCTGATCGCCAATGGCTTTGGCCTGGAATCGGCGCTGGCGGTCGGCCTGATGCTGCTGGCCGCGTCCCCGGGAGGCACCACCGCCAACCTGTTCAGCCACCTGGCCCATGGTGATGTGGCGCTGAATATCACCCTGACAGCGGTCAATTCGTTGATCGCGATCTTGACCATGCCGCTGCTGGTAAACCTGTCGCTGGCCTGGTTCATGACGTCGGATCAGGCAATTCCGTTGCAGTTCGCCAAGGTCATGCAGGTGTTCGCCATCGTCCTGCTGCCGGTGGCCCTGGGCATGCTGATCCGCCATTGGGCACCGCGTTTTGCCGCACGCATGGAAAAGCCGATGAAGCTGGTGGCAGCGCTGTTCCTGGCGTTCACCATCGTGCTGGCGCTGGCCAAGGACTGGCAGACCGTTGTCGAATATGCCCCGGTGGTGGGTCTGGCAGCCTTGCTGTTCAACCTGATCAGCCTGACACTTGGCTACTGGGTGCCGCGCCTGCTGAGTATTCCCAAGCGCCAGGCCATCGCCATCGGCATGGAAATCGGCATCCACAACGGTACCTTGGCCATCGCCCTGGCGTTGAGCCCATCGCTGCTGAACAACGCCACCATGGCCGTGCCAGCCGCGCTGTACAGCCTCATCATGTTCTTCACCGCCGCAGGGTTTGGCTGGTGGGTCAGCCGCGGTCGCGTGGCACCCGCGCCTGCAGCTGGCGCTTGAGCACCTTCAGCGGCGGGGCATAGAAAAAGCCGAACGACACGCTGCCCGTGCGCCCCTTGACGGCGTGGTGCAACTGATGGGCACGGTGCAGGCGCTTGAGGTAGCGGTTGACCGGCCGCGGCTTGCCCGGCCAGTGCCGGTGAAAGAAGCCGTCGTGGGCCAGCACGTACAGCACGCCATACCCGGCCACGCCTGCGCCTACCCACTGCAAGGGCGCATGGCCGGCCTTGCCCAGGGCGATCAACGCCGTGGCGATCAGCCCCAGGGCCACCAGGTACAGGTCGTTGGTTTCCAGCATGCCCAGCTGCGGCTCGTGGTGCGAACGGTGCAGCCACCAGCCCCAGCCATGCATGATGTACTTGTGGGCCAGTGTGCCGACACCTTCCATGGCCACCAGGGTGCCGAGCAGCACGGCGAGATTGAACAGCATGTAACGGTCCGGGGTATGGCGGAGAATGGCGCAAGGGTACCGATTACCCAGGTTTATTTCCATGCAGGCGTGACCGGCTGTAGGGCATTTCCTGATGAATCCCTTGTCATGTTTTTGCCCTTGACCCGGTGTGGACGGCGGCGTAAGGTCCGCGACGCAATTTCGCATCCCTGAACAGGAGTCCTGCTTTGGACAGTAGCCCCAGTCGCTTGCGACAGGCCCACACGGCGAGCTAGTCCGGCAGCTTCCTGCCACTGTCTCGCCATTGGCCAGGCGGTGGAATTCTCCAGCCTTTAAAGGCTTTCCCCCCTCTTCCCTTTCGTGGTCCTGCGCATTTTCTGGTTATTCAACCGTGCGGGCGTGTGCCCGTGGAAGAGGTTTGCTATGGATTGGAAAGTCTTTCTGCTGCGCGTCAGCATTGCCCTGCTGCTCGGCGCCCTGATCGGTGCCGAGCGCCAACTGCGTCAACGCCTGACCGGGCTGCGCACCAACGCGCTGGTCAGCACCGGTGCCTGCCTGTTCGTGCTGATGACCCAGGCGGTGCCTGGCATGGCACCCAACGATGCCTCGCGGGTGGCCGCTTACGTGGTGTCGGGCATCGGGTTTCTCGGTGGTGGCGTCATCATGCGCGACGGCTTCAACGTGCGTGGCCTGAACACCGCCGCCACGCTCTGGTGCACCGCGGCGGTCGGTGTGCTGTGCAGCCTCGGGCTGCTGCTCGAGGCAACGCTGGGCAGCCTGATGGTACTGTGTGCCAATATCCTGCTGCGCGATATCGCCCAGCGTCTCGACCGCCAGGAGGTGCTGCCAGCCAGTGAGGTCGAACAACGTTTCGAGGTGCGCATCGTCTGCCGTGCCGAAGATGAGATTCAGGTGCGCAGCCTGATGCTGCACAGCCTGGGCGACCCACAGTTGCGCCTGCAATCGCTGCACAGCGAAGACCTGGCCAACCCAGCCCGCCTGGAGGTACGCGCAGAACTGCTCGGTAACCCGCAGGCGCCGGCGCAACTGGAGCGGCTGGTGGGTCGGGTGAGCCTGGAAAAAGGCGTCAGCTCGGTGCGCTGGCAGTTGCAGCCCCAGGCACTGGCGGCGGATTAACGCTCTTCGCGCAGGTGCCGCTCCTTCTGCTCCTGGCGCTCCTTGGCTTCGATGCACAGCGTTGCCGTGGGGCGCAGCAGCAGGCGGCGCAGGCCGATCGGTTCGCCGGTTTCCTGGCACCAGCCATACTCACCCCGGGCGAGGCGCTCCAGTGCCTGGTCGATCTTGTCCAGCAGCTTCTTCTCCCGCTCCAGCGAGCGCAGCCTCCACTGCCGTTCCTCCTCGGCGCTGCCGATATCGGCCGGGTCGCTGTGCACTTCCTGCTCACGCAAGCCCTGGAATTCTTCGTCGATACGGGCTTGCAGGTCGCAACGCTGGCCAAGCAACAGCGTGCGGAAAAATTGCTGTTGGACCTCGTTCATGTAGGCTGCGGGCGCCTGGCGCAGCAGTTCCTCTTCAGTCATCAAGGCGGTCTCGCGTGGCTGGGAAAGCGAAAATGTTACGTTATAACCCTATTATTGCAAGCCCTGTTCATATCGCCACAGACTATTGCCAGCCCATGGAGGAACGTCCAATGCTCATACGCCCCGCCTTGCTTCCCGACATCGCCCAGCTGATTGCAGTCGAGCGATCAGCCGCACAAGCGTTCTTGCAGTTGCCCGAACTGGCCTGGCTGGCAACTGCCGAGGGGCTGGACGCAAAGGCGCACAAGGCCTTCATTGACGATCAGGGCAGCTGGTTGGCCGAGGATGATCAGGGCCAGGCCCTGGGCTTTATATGCCTGAGCCTGGAAGGCCAGGCACTGCATGTGCACGAGCTTTCGGTACGGTTGCAGTCGCAGGGGCAAGGTATCGGCAGGCAGTTGCTGGACAAGGCATGTGCCGTAGCCCGGCGTCGGGGCGCTGTGGAGTTGACCTTGACCACCTTTGCGCAAGTGGCCTGGAATGCGCCCTTCTATGTGAGGTACGGGTTCGAAGTGCTCGATGTCCAGCACCTCGGGGCAAGGTTGCAGAGCATCCTGGCAACAGAGCGCGCGCATGGGTTGTCCGGGCGGTGTGCAATGCGTCTGCCACTGGCAGTTGACTCGCGGTGGTCGCCCGGCGCCAAGAAAAACTAAACCTTTGCCGATCTGCCTGGCTCAACCGTACGCGACACTGAGGTCGCGCCACCGATTACAAGGAGTCAGGCATGAGCAATCTGTTCATCAAACGCGCTGGGTTGTCGCTGGTACTGGGCATGGCATCGCTGCAGGCACTGGCCGCCACGTCCGATGATTTCGTCGATGCCGCCACCGAGGCCGGCATCGCCGAGACGGTCACCGGCAACCTGGCCATGGAAAAAAGCCAGAACGCCGAGATCAAGACATTTGCCCAGCAAATGGTCACCGACCACACCAAGGCCAACCAGAAGCTTGGCGACATCGCCCGCAAGCTGGACATCAGCGTACCGGACGAAGCAACGCTGACCGATAAAGTGAAAAAGATGATCCTCGAATGGCGCGACGAGTCGTTCGACAAGTCGTACGTCAACAACCAGGTCGACGCCCACGAAAAGGCTGTGGAGCTGTTCAAGAAGGAGGCCGCCTCCTCAGACAAGCCTGAACTGAAGGCTTTCGCCAGCGAGACTCTGCCGACCCTCGAACACCACCTGGAACAGGCCAAGGCACTCCAGGCCACCCATGGCAAGTGACCGCCCCACGACACGAGGCCACACATGACTAACGATGCTTTGCGAAGCGAAATTCTCACCCGCCTGCTGCACGCCCACCCTCAAGGGCTGGGCAAGGAGTTGCTGGACAACTATCGCGGCGAAATGGCGGTAGCCGGCATGCTCAAGACACTTCAGGAGCATGGTTTGATCCAGGATGGCAGCGTGGCGGTGGACGAAGACCACCAGATCAGCATGAGCTACCCGATCAAGCTGTCTTCGGCGGGGGTCGAAGCGGCCAAACAAGTGGAGCGCTGAACCGCAGCCACCCCATCGCCGGGAGCCCGACGATGGGGTGGGTCGGCTTAGCGCTTTCTGTTGGCCTTTTCATCGTCCCTTGGCGGCTTTGCCGGCCCCTGCGGGTCGACTTGAGGGTCGTCAAGGTCCGGCGAGTCCGGGTCAAAACCCAGATCATCCTTCTTGCTTGCATGGTCTGAAGAATGCGGACCTTGGCGATGTTGCGGCTCTGGCTTGCTCATGTTGTGCTCTCCCGGTTATGTCTTCGGAAGAACGCAGCCGACCCAGGAAGTTTGATTCAATTGCTCGGCGCAAGCTGCGCACGGCAGGCCTGAAGTGCTTCGTCGCGCTTGCGCAGTTCGTCCTGCAGGTGCTGCAACTGCCTGCCCTGCTCCGTGTTGATAGCGCGGTTGTCTTCCAGGCTCTGGGTTTGCGCCTGCAGCTGCCGGCGCATTTCATCGCTGGCGCCCTGTGCTTGTGCGAGGATTGTTCGCAAGCCCTGGATCTGCGCATCGCGCTGCTCGAGCAGCTCGTCCTTGACCTTGCATTCGCTGTTGGCCTGGCGGTGTTCGCCGAGCATCCGTTCGTTGTCGCGGTGCAGGCGAGTCAGTTCGTCCTGCTTGACGATCATGCCTTGCTGCAACTGGCGCAGCTCCACCTGCAACTGCTGGGTCTGCGCTTCATGGCGGCGCTGCTCCTGCTCGCGCTGTTCGCGGCTGGCGCTGCGGTAATGCTCAAGTGCATCACGGGCATGGCGGTGCTTGTCTTCCAGCGAGCGCACCTGCTCGTCCTTGTCGGTCAGCCGCACCTGCAATTCGCCCAGTGACTGATTGAGGCTGGCGCTACGCAATTGCTCGGCCTGCAGCGAGTTCTGTGCAGTCACCAGGCGCTCAGACTCGGCAGCCAGCGCAGCAGCCTGGATCTGCTGTTGCTGATGGGCGGCCGCCAATGCCTGCTGCGCCAACTGCAACTGCGCCTCAAGCTTCTCACGTTCCTCACTGAGCGCGGCTTCGGCCTGCTCGATGCGGGCGTCGCCTTCCTCCTGCACCTGCGCAGCCAATTGCGATACCAGTTTGGTCAGCGCGTCGCTGAGGGCAGCCTGCCCCTGCAGGGCCACTGGCTTCTGCCCCTCAAGCTCCTTCAAGTAGCGATGGATGGTGGTCTTCGAGCCCGTATTGCCCAACTCGATACGTACCGCATCGATGCTGGGGTACTCACCCCGGGCGATCAGCACCTGCCGCGCCTGCTGCACTACCGCCTTGTTGATACCGCCCCGGGCCATGTTTGCTCCTACGATTTCGTAACATGATACGTACCATGTAATTACGTGGGGATTTTGTTCCTTGTCAGGCAATATTTCAAGTTGAATCTAAGGCTTAATAATCACGGCTTATCGCATGTTAATCACGAAAAAGTACTCAATACGGTCGCGGATCGAGGTGGGCAGTACGCCATAGGCCTTGTTCGCGACGTTCTCGACATTCGCCCGCAAGGTCACTTGCGGCGTGTTCGGCGCGGTCAGCGCAGCCACTGCCTGCCTGATCGAAGTCATGGTGACCCAGGGCATTGCCGTCACTGGCTCGGGCGACCGCCAGCGGCTTTCGGTGGAGCACCCCAGTGGTGAATTCAGTATCGAGGTAACGCTGGAACAGGGTGCATTGACCGGCTGCGGGTTGGTACGCACGGCTCGCCTGTTGTTCGACGGGCAGGTGTGCGTACCTCGGGCGCTCTGGTCGGGGGCTCAGAAGTCGTAACGCACGTTCATCATCAGGTTGCGTGGCGCACCATAATGCCCATAGCTGCCGGCGAACCCCGTGTAGTACTTCTCATCGAACAGGTTGTTCAGGTTGACGGTGGTCGACAGGTGCTCGTTGAAGCGGTAGCGAGCCATCAAGTTGACCACGGTGTAGTCATCCTGGCTGACGCGGCTGTTGAAATTGCTGAAGTACAGCGAGTTGCTGGAGTTCCAGTTGACCCCTCCGCCCAGGGTCAGGCGCTGCCAGTCGCCCGGCAGCTGATAAGTGCTCCACAGGCGAAAGGTGTCCAGCGGCAGTTGCGCGGTCAGTCGCTCGCCGTCCGGGTCTTCGGTGCGCGAGTGGCTGTAGCCACCCTGGAGGTTCCAGCCTGGGCTCAGCTCGCCGGCCAACTCAAGATCGACGCCCTTGGTCTCGGCGCCATTGACCGCACGGTAGGCGCTTTCCTCGGAATCGGAGCCCGGCACAGTCAGGCCGCCGTCCAGCTCGGCGACGTTGTCACGCTTGATCAGGTAGGCTGCGACGCTGGCATTCAGGCGGCCTTCATAGAACTCGCCCTTCCAGCCCATCTCGTAGTTCTTGCCTATCACCGGGTCGAGCATCTTGCCGGTGCGGTCACGGGCCGACTGAGGTTTGAAGATGTCGGTATAGCTGACATAGACGGACTGCTCGGCGGTCAGGTCGTAGACCAGGCCGGCATAGGGCGTGACCACGCCGCGTTCAGTCAGGCGATAGTCGGTGGGGGCGCCGTTGGGCAAACTGCGAAGGTAGTAGTGATAATGGTAGTTGCTGGCCCGGGCGCCGAGAATCAGGTGCAGGCTGTCGGTCAGGTTGAAACGGCCGGCTGCGAAGTAGCCGCTTTGCTGGGTGTCGACATCTTAGTCCAGGTTAGGGGCGAAGCTGCCCTTGTCTGGCTTGGGCAGTTCGTTGTTCCAGCTGTCGAAGTCGACGCTGACCGCAGACCCCGTCACGGCGTGGTGATGGTTCACGTAATCGAGGTAGTTGCCCCCGAGGATCAGTTCGTGGGTTTGCCCGAACAGTTCGAATGGCCCCTGCAGTGTAACGTCGATAGCTTTCTGCCGCTGGGTAGCCCAGGACGCGCTTTGGCCGATGCTGGCGATGTTGTCCGAGGTGATTCGGGAGTTGCCGGACGGGCTGCTGTACGAGCCGGTGGTGGTGTTGCGGTCGACATCCATGTAAGTGCTGGCGATCTTCAGCTGCCAGTCACCGGCCAGTTGTTGCTCAAGGCCGATGTTGTAGTTGGTTGTTTCGAAACGGTCCTCGTTCCAGCGTGCGCCGGAGCTGGTCGAGCGAGAGAAGTCGGTCTGCTGGCCGTTGGTGTAGATCAATGGCACACCCTGGGCGCCGGTAGGCCGATAGCGCTGGTGGTCGATGCTCAGGCGCAGCACGGTACTGTCGCTGAGGTCGGCTTCAAGTGCGCCGTAGGCGATATCCCGGTCCTGCTGGTACCAGTCCATGAAGGTGTGGTTGGTCTGCTTGGCGGCCACCAGGCGCCCGCGTACATTGCCGGTTGGCGTCAGCGGGCCGGAGACATCGGCTTCCAGGCGCTTGTAGTTCCACGAGCCAAGACCGCCCTGGATGTACGACTGGAAGGTCGCGGTCGGGCGCTTGCGCACCACGTTGACCACGCCGCTCGGGTCGCCGGCACCGGTCATCAGGCCGGTCGCGCCGCGTACCACTTCCACACGGTCGTAGATCGCCATGTCCAGCAAGGTACTGGGCATGGTGCGAGTCTGGTTCTCCTGGTAGGTGGTGACGCCATCGAACTGATAGGTGTTCAGCGCGCTGCCACGGGAATAGATGTTGAAACGTTCGCCGCCGTCCTGGGACATGGTGATGCCTGGGGTCTGCTTGAGCACATCGGACATGCTGGTCAGCTGCTGATCGTCCATGAACTGGCGGGTGATCACGCTGATCGATTGCGGCGTTTCGCGGATCGACAGGTTCATCTTGGTGGCGGTGCTGGTCACGCCAGTGGTGTAGGAGCCGGTCCCTTCGGTGGTCGCCCCGAGCCCTGCTGCGTTGACGCTGGTTGCGCCCAATTCCAGGGCGCTCGTCTCGTCGCCCCTGGCAATCAGCCGATAACGGCCGCTAGCCACCAGCACTGGCTGTAGCCCGGTGCCGTTCAGCAACATGGCCAACCCCTGCTCCACCGAAAACCGGCCGCGCAGCCCGGGGCTCTGCACGCCATGGGACAGTTGCGAATCCACCGCGACCATCACCCCAGCTTGCTGACCGAATTGGCCCAGCACGCTGTCGAGGCTGCCTGCGGCAATGTCGAAACGGCGCACATCGGCTTGCGCGGCAGTGGCCTCTTCGGCCTGTACGGGAAGGTGGAATGCAGCGACGGCGAGGCCAAGCATCAGCGGGCGCACAGCGGCGGCAATCGGGGTGAGGCGAGAATGCATCGGGACAATCCTTGGCAGACAGGGGTAGGCACAGTGCGCTGCTCGTTCAGCGCTTTCTCCTGTCTTGATGCGCGAAAAACCAAAACCTGCCGCCAGCAATGAAAAAATCAGGCAGGCACTACCGAGGCCCAATAGCCCAGTACGCGCTGGACCTGAACCGGGAGCACTTCGGTAAGCAACTGCAGGCTGGCATCCGGCCGGTCGACCGAGAACATGCCACTGACCCGCAGCCCGGCGATACGCGGGTCGCAGCGCAAGATGCCAGGTCGATAGCGATCGAGTTCGGCCAGCAACTGCACCAATGGCATGCGTTCGGCGACTAACTGGCCCTGGGTCCAGGCCGTGGCAGCAGCGTTCAAAGGCTGGGGCGGCTCAGCCCCGGCTGTGCTGAAGCGCTGTTGCCAACCCGCCGCCAGTTTCAGGCGGGCACCCTGCCCGTACTCGATCAGCGCAGCGCCTTCCAGTAATTGCACCTGCGTCGTCATTGCCAATTGCTGAACCACCAGGCGTGAGGAATGCCCAGGTCTTACCAAAGTTTGCGCACTGCGCAGATGCACATCTGCGTTATCTCCAAGCTCCAGCAGTAGCCGACCACGGTTGAGCGTCAGCAACTGCGCCCCGGCCACCGACTCGATGTCCAGCGCACTGCCTGTATCGAGTTGCAGCGCAAGCTCCCCTTGCAGGCGCCAGCTGCGGCGCTCGCCAGTAGCGGTGGCGTAATCACTGAACCAGGTCGGCAATAGCCTGCGCTGCTGGAGGCTGTAACCACCGGCAATCAGTACACCAGCACCGACCAGCCCATTGAGCACCGCGCGGCGCGAAACCTGCGTGCGCGCTTGCAGCAACTGTCGCGCGCCCTGCGCACTCAGGCCGTGGGTGCCTTCGCGCAGGCCCTGGCCAAGGCCATTGAGGCGCTGCCACGCCAGTTCGTGTGTGCTGTTTTGCAAACGCCAGCGCTGACAGGCCTGCTGCTCGGCCTCGCTGCAGGCCCCTGATTGCAGGCGCACCAGCCACAGCATCGCCTGCTCCACCACGGCCGGGTCCAGCACAGGCTCATTCGCGCCGTGCGCTCTCATGCGCCGTAAACCTCGGCATAGCAGTGCCGATAGGCTTTGAGCATGGCCTTCTGTACCACATTGACGGTCAGCCCCAGGCGTTCGCCGATCTGCACGTAGGTCAGGCCATCGAGTTGCGACAGCAGGAACACCTCGCGCACCCGGCCGCCCAGGCCGTCGAGCACCTGGCCGACGGCATCCAGTGCTTCGAGTACCAGCAGGCGGTTCTCTTCCGAGGGTTGATGCTGCGGCTCCAGTGCAGCCAGGCTATCCAGATAGGCCCGCTCCAGTGCCTGGCGGCGGAAATGTTGCAGGCACAGCCGACTGGCAACAGTGCTCAGGTAGGCTCGCGGCTCGCGCAATGGCGCCGGCAGCTCGCTGCGCAGCAGGCGGACGAAGGTGTCCTGGGCCAGGTCCATGGCCTGCTCGCGGTTACCCAGCCGGCGGCGCAGCAGGCTGACCACCCAGCTGTGGTGCGCCAGGTAGAGGTCTGCGACGGCGTCGTGGCGGGCAGCAGGCATGCAGCGGAGCTCCGGGGCGATTAATAGGAAGTCCGCGCATGATAATACTTATCATTTGATTTCGGCCAGAGTTGCGATCTAAAGCGCCCCCTGCAACAACCCGCGCGGCAGCCTGAAGTCCTTGAAGGGTTGCTGGGTAATGGGATTGAAGGCCTTTTCAGCATTCAACCGATAGCGCATCACGCCATCGCCGGCACGGAAGCTCAGGTCCACGCTGCTCTCGGTACGCCCGTTGAGCGCTCCGCGGCTGAACAGGCGGAACATCGACCAAGGACCTCGATAATCGAGGCTGCTGCTGTTGCCACCGTGCCTGAGCAGGGTGAGGTTGCTGCGCACCTGCTGCCCCAGCGTATTGGGCCAGATCACCCCGACGATCTGACGCGGACCGTGGGTGTAGGAGATCAATTGGCCATCGAGGTCGAGCAGGCTGGTGCGCTGGTTGGCACTGAGGCCCAAGGGCTCGATGCTGAACTGCACGCTGAGGTTGCCACGCGGGTCGAAGAACGTCTCGCGGATACGGTCGGCGGCTTCCAGTTGCTCGATGACATCTTCACGAATCAGCGAAGTACCCTGCCGGCCTGAGCGCAACGCCTCGAGATTGTCTTTCAGGAAGACCTTGAGGTACTGATCCTGAAACTGCTGCAACCGCCCCTTCGGCCCAAAGAAGGCCTCGAAGTCCTCCAGCGAGGCATCGGGCGCTTTCACCACGAAGGGGTAGCGGCCGGCCAGGCGTTGCTGGAAGAAGCTGTATACCTCACTGTCCCAGCGTCGCTCCAGTTCCCGCAGGGCCTCGATATTCAGCACACGGGTGGTCTGCTCGGCGACCGCCCTGACCTGCTGCCTGACTGGTTCAGGCAGGCCGGTCGCGACTCGCTGCAATGTACTGATCGGGTCGGCGCCCTGCATCGAGAAGCGCTGCAGCACCGCCTGCAACGCTGCATTGCCTCGATCCGGACTGCCCTGCACCGTCCTCGCATACTCGTGGACGGCAACTATCGCACCGAGGGTTTCATCGTAGTAGCTGGGCTTCTCACCTTTCGCTTCAAGCATGGCGTTCAGCCCGGAAAACGCCCGGCTGATTGCGGTAACTTGCAGTGGCAGCGGGCTGTCCGGTACGGCATCGGCCATGCTGGATAATGCCGGCAAATGTTGGAGGACAGTGTTTTCACGCACGGTCTCCAGCAACCGTTGCAACGGCGCCGCCGGCCCGGTCAGTTGCTCGAGGACCTTCACTGCATGGTCGAGATCACGGAAATCGGCGATGGCCAATGCCTGCAACGCGCGTTGCCAGCTGGCGATGTAGTCTGCGCTGTACAGGGCGCGGACCCGCTCGATCAGGGCTTCGCGGTCGGCATCAGAGTAGTCAAGGGCCTTGCGTTCGCCCAGCGCCCACTGGTCGATCAAGGCCATGTCGGTGATGTGTCGACTCTGCAGCTCGAAATATTCGGTAAACCCTTTCGCCGTCAGCAGGGGCGCCAGGTAGATGTCTTCGGTGGCGCGGTCGGCTGGCTGATAGACGATGTCGAAGACCGGGCCCACCTGATGGCGCAGATTCAGCCCGTAAGGCAGCCGCTCCAGGGCCTGCTGTTTGAGCGTGGCATACACCCGTTGTGGCAACGGGACCTTGCGCAAAGCCTGCTGAACGCTCGCGACGCGCGCCTGGAACTGCGGCAGGTCGGCATCGGCATAGGCCAGGGCATACTGCAAATGTCGCATGAGGTCGCGCTGTACCTGGCCTTGGCCGGGAAACGCCTGCTGCCACTGGCTCGCCATCCACTCCTCGACCCATTGCGGGCGACGGTTGTGGCGGTCTTCGAGCATGCGGTAGACCCTGAGCGCAGCCATCTGTTGCTCGCTGCCAGCCAGCGCCGCATCCATTGCATCGACCACGCCACTGGCCAAGGCTGGCAGAAAGCGCCGCGAAAGCAGGCTCAGGTAGGCTTCGTCGACCCGGGGCCCGATGACCCGCCCCTGGTAGAGGCCGACATCCGCCACCAGCGGCCATGCGGCGCGATAATCACCAAACACCGCAACAGCGTCGCGGATCTGGTCGAGTGGTTCCAGCAGGTTGCGGCCGGTGGGGTCCAGGCGCGGGTCCACGGCCTGTTGGCTGAACGACCGGCTCTTGTCCAGCACCCCCGCCGCCTTGGCGCCGTTCAGGTCGAAGTAGCGGTGCCATGTGGCGGCTGCCACGGCCAGTGCCAGTACGCCCACGGCGGAACCGACCCACAGCAACTGGCGTTTGCTTCGCGCAACCCGTACGTTGTCGCCGGCCAGGCCCGCTTCCTTGTAGACGACCTGCTGCAAGACCTGCTGGGCGAAATAGCGCTGCGCCTTGAGCTGTCGCGTGCTCTCGCGCGGTGGCAATGACGTGTTGTAGGGCTGCGCCGCCTCGCGTACGAACGCGTTGCTGACCTCCCCCTGCTGCTGCACCGAGGACCAGAACACCCCGCGCACCAGCGGCGGCGTGGTGAAGCGATCACTGGCCAGCACTTCGCGCAGGAAGCCCGTCAGGATCGGCCGCAGCCCGCCCAGCTGTGCAAGCAGTGACACGAGGGATGTGCGCTGGGGCAGACCGTCCGCAAGCAGCAGTTGCTGCAGGGTCTGTGCCTGCAGCTGGACGATCAGGCGATCATATTGCTCGACCAACTCGTCCTGCCAGGCATCGAAACGGCTGAGCGCATCGAGCCTGAATGTGAAACCCAGCAACTGTTCGCGCTGGGCCGGTGAAAGGCGGTTGTAGAACGGACCGAAGCCGTCCAGCAAGTCGAATTTGCTCAGTACCACGTACAGCGGCAGCCGGGCGCCCAGTTGGCTGCTCACCTCATGCAGACGAGTGCGCAATACATAGGCCAGCGCGGTTCGTTGCTGCGGTGTCCCGTGCAGCAACGCGGGCAGATCGACGACCAGCAATAGGCCATTGAGCGCCCGGCGGCTGCGATTACGCAGCAACCAGGCCAGCAAGTCGCTCCAGAGCCTGGCCTGTATACCCGCAGGTAGCTCCGCCGGCGGTCTCTGGTCGGCATCCTGCTGTTGCGCGTCGATGGCGTCGTGGATGATGAGATCGCCTGGCGGGTCGAGGATCACCGCCTCATTGCTGACCCACCAGCCCACCGGAAAAGCAGTTTGCTCAAGCTGCTGCCCACGCGCTTGGACATTGCCGATACGCGTCAAGGAAAACCTTTGGTTCGTACCCTCAATAAAATCACTCTTGCCTGCGCACTTGTCGCCGAGCATCAGGTACCAGGGCAAGCGATACAGCGCCCGCCGCCCTCCCGCATTGCTCAGGTAGTTCGCCAGCTGGCGATCCAGCGCCTGTTCCTGGGCGTGAACAAACGGCAAACACGGATCGGCCTGGGCTGCTGCATCCTGGCGACGTTCCGCCTGCAGGCTACGAAAGCGGCTACGCAGTACAACTGCCCAGCACAACAGCGGCACCAGAACCAGCAGCAGGCTGGCCACACTGCGATGCGCGACACTGGCCAAGGGTTGTTGCTCGCGCCAGTTCCACTGCGGGCCCAGCCACCAGATGGCGATCAACATCAACAATGCGCCCAACCCAAGCAATAGCGGCATGGCAAGGCCGATTCGCATGGCCAGCGGCATGCCCCAACGTTTGAGTAGCTTCCAGAATTGACTCATGAAGGTTTCCAGTCCTTGTTCTGATCGGTCAGCTCGGCATGAGCGCCGTACTGCTGAAGCCTCTGGAACACATCAGGTTCCCAGGCATCCGCCGTGGTTTGCTGCATCGTCAGGGCGACACTGCTGCACAGGTCCTGGGCCAGCCAGGAAACCCCGCGCGCCGCCAGCAGATCAGCAGCAATCAGCGTGCTGTGGCAGCGCTCGCGCGGTGCGCCAAAATCCGCTTGCAGTGCCTGCAGGCGCAGCAGCACCGGCTCGATTCCACCCGCCTCCAGCTGGTTGGCCAGCTCTTCACGAAGCGTCCCAAACTCATGGGCAGGCGCGCCCCGATCGACCTGCCCTTGCGCACCTTTGAGCCATGCCAGGCACGGCTCGTCGACGAACGCCGTGCCGTCGCTGAAACACAAGCGCTGCAGGGCCGGAAGGCGCTGGACAAAGCGGACGGTGGCGGCGCGAATGGCTTCGGCCACCTCGCCCATCGCCAAGCGCTTTGCCACGACCGAGGCCAGGAAACTGCCGCGGATCCAGTACGGCGAGGCCGCCACGCTCTTTTCAATGCGCAACAACAGCGCAAGGTCCGTCGCCTGGCTGGCGATGGCGTCCTCGTAGCTACCGGCGATATCGGTCGGCACCGCCATCAGCTCGGTGCGATGGTCCTGCCTGGACATCGGTGCGGCCTTGATTGGCGCCCACAGGCCAAAGCGGCGCAGCTGGTAGCCCGTTGGGTCGTAATGGTCCTGCTGGTTGATGTAGTCGGCCATGTTCAACAATGCCCGCCGGGTCTCGCGCTCGTTGCCCAGAGACAAGCTCGCCTTGGGCGCAGCGAAAGTGGCGCCCAGCGGTGCGGGCGTTGGCAGAGGGGCGGCGACCGTGGCCGGCGCGCTTTCGACGTTGCCGCCGGTACACTCCAGTTGCTTGGACAACTGCTGTTGCAATGCGTCGAGCAGACTCGGCTCCAGTTGCGCCTTGTCCGTCTGCCGTTGCAGACATTCCATCGCCTGGCGCGCCGCCGCTGCCTGAGCGGGACCGTAGGTGAACCGGTCCAGGCGTGGCAGCGCCTCAAGCAAGCGGTTGAGCACCAGAACCACCAGTTTGCGCTTGCCCAGCAAGCCCTTGGGCCCGGGCTTGGGGTGTGCGGACTCCCAATAGCGGTCGAGCACGCCTGCCAGCAGCCCGGCGGTGAAGCCCCAGCGCGCCCAGCAACCGCTGCGCAGCCAAGCGGCGCTCAGGTGCGCGACGATGCGCAAGTGCTTGCAGCGTTGGCTCAAGTACTCGCGGGATGCCTCTTCGATGTACGGCCAATCGATGGTCGCTTGGTGCAGGCCGCCAAGCTTGACCATTTCCTGGTCGACCGCCTGATAGATATCGTCCTCCATGTCGAACAGGCCTGCCGGTGTTTCGGGATCGATGGGCGCAAGCAACCGCTCGATGTCCTGCGCCGACACCTCCGCTACCAGCGACATGTCTTTCGCGCCTGGTCAATCAGTGGATCCAGCCCCTGAGCATCGAACGTCAGCCCATCGACACCAGGGTCATCGCTGACTACTTGCACTCGATGGGCACCGATCAAGCGCTTGATCTGTTCGATGGCCGGCAGTCCGCGGCCGGCATCGAGTACCTGGCCATTTTCCATCACCTGCCAAGCCGTTGCCGTGCTGGCTCCCCGCGCCCCCTGCAGTTGCACCTTGACCCGATTGGCCTCGATCGGCTGCCCAGTGATCAGCTGCAGCCTGGATATGCTCTGGATACAGCTGATCACCAGATAGCTGCGTGGCTCGGCCGAGGCTACCGCCGGTGCTGATATCACCAGCCACGGCTGCGCTGCACCAGCCTCCTCGTTCGCGTTACCGAGGCGGAAGGTCAGGTCATCGATGGGGCGGCCGGCCTCGTTGGCCATCACGCGTGACACGCTTGGGGCCTGCTGCTCCGGTGCCGACCATGTCTGACTGAGCGCCCTGGCAGGCGTGCCGGCGGCCTCGTCGAAGCAGGCTAGGCGCTCCAGATTGGATACCACGCGTGGGCAGTCCCGTAAGGCACCAGCAAACGCCGGTTGCAAAATGAACAGCAACGAAAGACCAGCGGTATATGCACTGCGGGCAGTCATCGTAAGTTGGCTCTCCCTCTAAATATCAACGCCAGGCCCCGCACTTGCAACCAAATTAATGGCACCGGGCACAGCAAAACCCCACGAAGACTATTCATGCCGGAAGAGATATACAAATAAATATTTACTTACACTTAAGGCCTCGACCAACAGGAAACTTTCAGCGCATTTTTTAAAGGAGGAAAAGTTTCCGAAAAACACCCTAGGTAACAAATCTTTCTTTATGTGAGACGAGCCCTACAGAAATATATAAACACGAAAAACATCCTACAAACATCAAATATCCACACTGAACACTTATACGAAACATCCTACAAGCAAAGCGGGAAGTTCAAATAAACATGTCCAAGAATACGAATTCCGTGGCGCCGAAAGAGCGCATCAACATCCGTTACGTACCCGCCACAGGCGGCGAGCAAGCTGAAGTCGAGCTGCCCCACAAGATGCTGGTTATCGGTGATTTCGGGCTGGACGACAGCCGTGCGCTCGAAGACCGACCCGTCCTGCGGATCGACAAGCATTCGTTCGACAGTGTGCTGGAAGAAGCCCAGGTGAGCCTGAACCTGTCGGTCCCCTCCCAGCTCGACACGGACTCGGATACCGAACTGGCCGTCAGCCTGCAGTTCGCCTCGATCAAGGACTTCGGGCCAGACCGAATCGCGCGCCAAGTGCCGGAGTTGAATCGGCTGATCGAGCTGCGCGAGGCACTGGTGGCCCTGAAAGGCCCGCTGGGCAACGTCCCGGCGTTCCGCAGGCAGCTTCAGCAGTTGCTGGATGACGATCAGGGTCGCCAGCGACTGGCACAAGAACTGAACCTGGTGCTAGACGCACCACGACAAGACTGAAGACAACGGAGCGTCAGCATGCCGACCCAGAACAACACGACCACCACGGCCGAAGTTTCATCCGAGGTATTGGGTGAGGCCACCCTGCTCGACCAGATCATGGCGCAAACCCGGCTGTCCCCGACCCAGGAAGGCTATCAGGTTGCCCGGCAAGGCGTAGCCGCATTCATTACGCAGATTCTGCGAAGCGATGAGCCGGAGCAATCGATCAACAAGCATCGCGTCGACCAGATGATTGCCGAAGTCGACCGTGTGCTTGGCAAACAGATGGATACCATCCTCCATCAACCGGAGTTCCAGCAACTCGAGTCTGCCTGGCGCAGCCTGAAACTGCTGGTGGACCGCACGGACTTTCGTGAAAACATAAAGCTTGAGTTCCTGCACACCAGCAAGGAGGAACTGCTCGACGATTTCGAAAACGCAGCCGATATCACCTGCAGCGGTATTTACAAACATGTTTATGCCGCCGGTTATGGCCAGTTCGGTGGCGAGCCGATTGCCGCCATGCTGGGCAACTACCATTTCGGTCCGTCATCACCTGATATCAAGCTGCTAAGTTACATGGCATCAGTGGGCGCCATGGCCCACGCACCTTTTCTCGCGGCGCCAGCGCCAGAATTCTTCAATCTCAGCAGTTTCGAAGACCTGCCTGACCTGAAAGAGATCAAGGACATCTTTGCCGGCCCCCGTCATGCCAAGTGGCGAGCGTTCCGCGACAGCGAAGATGCTCGCCACACCGCGCTGGTCGCCCCGCGCTTCATGCTGCGTTCGCCGTACCACCCCGAGGAGCTGCCGACGGAAAGCTTCAGTTACCACGAGAACATGGGCGCTCGTCACGGCAACTACCTGTGGGGCAACGCCGCGTTCCTGCTGGCCAGCTGCATCAACGACAGCTTTGCCCGCTACCGCTGGTGCCCGAACATCATAGGCCCGCAGTCGGGTGGCGCAGTGGATGACCTCCCGGTGCACCTCTACGAATCACTGGGCCAGTTGCAGGCCAAGATCCCCACCGAAGTGCTGATCTCAGACCGCAAGGAGTTCGAACTGGCCGAGGAAGGCTTCATCGCCCTGACCATGCGCAAGGACAGCGACAACGCGGCGTTCTTTTCGGCCAACTCGGTGCAGAAGCCCAAGGCCTTCCCCAGGACCCCTGAAGGCCTGCAGGCCCAGACCAACTACAAGCTCGGCACCCAACTGCCATACCTGTTCATCGTCAACCGCCTGGCGCACTACATCAAGGTCATGCAACGCGAACAGATCGGCAGTTGGAAAGAGCGCCGCGACCTGGAGTCGGAGCTCAACAAGTGGATCAAGCAGTACGTCGCCGACCAGGAAAATCCTTCGGCCGATGTACGCAGTCGTCGCCCGCTGCGCGCTGCCGCAATTACCGTCACGGATGTCGCCGCAGACCCGGGCTGGTATCACGTCTGCATCGCCGTGCGCCCGCATTTCAAATACATGGGCGCCAACTTCGAGATCTCGCTGGTTGGGCGGCTGGATACGCAATGAGTGGCCTGTTCGACCGCCTGACTGCCGAGCGCCAGACCCTTCGCGCGCCGTCCCGGCGGGAACAGGCTGGGCAAAAGTTCGAGGTGATCAAGCGGCACCTCGAAACGTTGCTCAACGCACGCCAGGGTTGCTCCCGAAGTAGCCCTGAGTTGGGCCTGCGCGACTTCAACGGATACGACCTGAGCACTGGTGACCGCGTGCGGCAGGTCAGTGATGACATCCGCCAGACCCTTCAGCGCTTCGAGCCACGTATCCAGATCCGTGGAATGAAAGCCGTGCCCGATGCCTACGCCCCGCTTGAGCTGCATTTGCGGCTCGACTGCCTGGTGCAGGTGAACGATCACCCCGAGCGGTTGCAGGTCGAGTTGCTGGTCAACGGGCTTAGCCGATACACCCGAGTAAGGTAGTAGCCATGTCATTAAAGGATCGATTCAGCGAAGAACTTCGCTACCTGCGCGAGTTGGGTGCGGATTTCGCCAAGGACAACCCACAGCTGGCGCGGTTTCTCGGCAAGGACAGTGGCGACCCTGACGTGGAGCGCCTGCTTGAGGGCTTCGCGTTCCTGACTGCCAAGCTGCGATTGAAGCTTGAGGACGACCTGCCGGAGCTGACCCACCCCATGCTGCAACTGCTCTGGCCCAATTACCTGCGCCCCCTGCCGAGCGCAACGATCATCCAGTTCTCACCGGAGAAACAGGCGCTCAGCCAGTCCCGCAGCATTCCCAGGGGTACGCGGTTGTTCTCCGTGCCCGTGGATGGCATCGCTTGCGAGTACCGGACCTGCACCGAGGTAACGCTGCATCCTTTTGCCATCAGCGACGTCCAGGCCACCCACACGCCGGAGCATTCCGTGGTGCGCATCGAGCTGGAAACACTGGTCGAACGCCCGCTGAACAGTTTGGGCTGCGACAGCCTGGACGTTCACCTCAGTGGCGATGACTGTTGCGCGCAGACCCTGTACCTGTGGTTGTCGCAGTACCTGAAGCACATCAGCGTGACGATCAACGGCGAGGTCCGCCGGCTACCGGCCAGCAGCCTGGCTTTTCCCGGTTTCCGCCCCGAAGAAGCCCTGCTGCCCTACCCGCAGAATGTCTTCGACGGCTACCGGATCCTGCAGGAGTATTTCGTTTTTCCTCAACGCTTCCACTTCTTCTCCCTGACCGGCCTGGGCGAGCACTGGCCGGCCCAGAGCAGCGGGCAGGTGAGCATCGACTTCCACTTCAGCCGCCCGCTGCCTGGCGCAATGCCCCTTGGCGTCAACGATTTCTGCCTGTTTTGTACGCCAGCGGTAAACCTGCTGCACTGTGGTGCCGAACCGATCGACCTGTCTGGCGAGCACGCCCACGCATTGCTGAAGCCAAGCTGCAGCGCAGCGCACGGCTACGAAATATTCAGCGTAGACCGAGTGATCAGCACGCGTACCCTGGCCGATGGCGAGGCGGGCGAGCCGCTGCGGGCCTTCCTGCCTTTCGAATCGTTCGCCCATGAAATCGAGCACGCCCAGGGCCGGGCCACGCTGTACTACCGTTGCCAACTCGAAGAATCATTGCTCGGCGATGGCGTGATACACCGTATATCTTTCGTGCGCGCCGACACCAGCGCCTACCGCGGTGCGCTGGAAACGGCTTCCATCGACCTGACATGCACCAACCGCGACCTGCCTTTGGCGCTGCATGCTGGCGACATCTGCACCATCAACGAATTCACGCCACCGCTGACCACCTACCGCAACCTTCGGCGCCCGACCCGTCCGTACCGCCCTGTGCTCGACGGCCAGTTGCAATGGGCGCTGATTTCCAACCTGTCGCTCAACTATCTGTCGCTGCTGTCGGCTGACCCGCTGAAGGCGGTGATCCGCGCCTATGACTTCGCGGCCCTGCATGACATTCAGCAGGCGCGCACCACGCGCAAGCGCCTGGACGCTATTTGTGACGTGCAGACCGCGCCCCTGGACTGGCTGATCAACGGGCAGCCCGTGCGCGGCCTGCACACCCGATTGCAGCTCGACCAGCAGGGCTTCCTCGGCGAGGGCGACCTTTACCTGTTCAGTTGTGTGCTCGCGCACTTCTTTGCCCTCTACGCCAGCATCAATTCCTTCCATCAACTGGAAGTGACCAACACCACCAACAACGAGCATTACATATGGCCGCCGCTGATTGGCAAACAGCCCCTGATCTAGCCGATTCGCTACTCGTACAGGCGCATCGGTTCGATTTCTTCCAGTTGCTGGAGCATCTGCACGGCTTGCATGGTGACAATCTGGAAGCGCGCTGGCCCGATGCTGTCACGCGCTTGCGGCTGCGCCTGGGCTGCGATCCACGGCTACGCTTTCCCGCCAGCGATGTGCTGAGTGCCAAGCGAATGCCTGGCCATGATGCCCGCTACCGGATCTGCACCACCTTCATGGGCCTGCACGGCAGCGACTCGCCGCTGCCCACCTACTACCTGGAGCAGATCGCCCATGAACATGCCCAGGGGATTGGTGTACGTCCGGCGTTCCTCGATTTCTTCAACCACTACCTGCTCAGCCTGCTGCACCGTGCCTGGCGCAAGTACCGTTACTACATTCGCTTTCAACCTGGCGCCGACGACCAGTTTTCCCAATACGTTTTCGCGCTGATCGGCCTCAATGATCGGCAATTGCGCGGTGACACCACACTGCCCTGGAGCCGCTTGCTCAGTTTCGCCGGTGTGATCGCCAGCCGTAGCCGTTCACCGGGTACCGTGGCCGGCATCATTGGCCACTGCTTCGACCTTTCGCAGGTACACATCCGCGAGTTCGAAACGCGCTCGGTGCGCACTGCCGCACGCCAACTGGTGCGACTCGGCCGGGCCAACGGCGAACTGGGCAGCAGCTTCATGGTTGGCAGCCGAACACGAACCCGCAGCAGCAAGTTCACGATCGTGATCAGCGAGCTTGAACAGGCGCAGTTTCGCGACCTGCTGCCCAGTGGCATCAACTTCGGCCGTTTGCGTGCACTGATCGACGTGCTGCTGCGGGATGGCTTGGCGTATGACCTCGAACTACGCCTCAAGCGCAACGCGCTGACGCCGTTCAGCCTGCACCGCAGCCAGGGTGCCTATCTGGGCTGGACCAGCTTCATCGATGACCGTCACGGAGTGATCAGCCCGGTGGTCCGGTTCAGGGGGCGGGCATGAGCACTTTGACCCTGCACGTCAGCAACATCGAACAGCTACCGCACGGCGTGAGTCGCCAGCACCGCTTCGGCCGCAGTGGTGGCACCCTGGGCAGCCAGGGTGCGGACTGGCTGTTGATCGACAGGAGCCTGAAGGTGCAACCCATCCACTGCGAGATCCGCTGGACGGACGGCGGCTACTGCGCCATCGACCGCAGCGGCCACACGTATCTGAATGACGGCACGCGCTGCCTCGGAATACGCCCACCCATGCGCCTCAAGGATGGCGACATCCTGCGGGTCGGCGCCTATCGGTTACGGGTCGATCTGCAGACGGAACAGGCAATCAGACGCTCTCTGGAGGAAGTCTTCGTGCCTCGGCAGGACGTGCACGAGGCCTTGGAGGCGAGCGCTTCGACTCGCCCGCGAGACAACGCCATCAATCCCTTGCCACACCTTACCGCGACAGATGTGTGCTCGGCATTCGACCCGCTCCCCGGGCACGACCCCTTGGCTGCCCTCGATGCGAGGTCGCAGCCTTGCCCTGCGAAGCAGAACCCTCTGCAAGATCTGATTACAGGACCGTGATCATGCTTCCACGCCGGATGCTTTGCGCTTCACTGTTGCTTGTACTCACCACCACCTCTGGCTGCACTGCCCTGGGCAAGATGTCCAAGGTGCTGAAAGACCCGTCAATCCCCGTGGGCGCACCGGAAGATGTGCCGACCGAACTTGCCATCAGTATCCATGTCAGCCCTACGCTCAATGGTGTTGCCGACAACGGCGAATCCGCTGAAGCAGCACCAGGCGAACTCGAGCCTGGCCCTTACACGGTCAGCCTGAGCGCAGACGACCCGCATGCGCTCACCGAGAAAGTTGCCAGCCTGTTCAGCTACTTGCAGGCGCAGTATCCCGAATCAGTACCTGCCGATGAGAGTGCGCTCGGGGACTACGAGGTGCCCACGACAGGGCTTGAGCGGCCCGATGCAACGCCCGGCCACGGCCCCCAGCTCGCCAGCCCCATCGCCGTCAAGGTCCTGCAACTGCGGGACGACTCACTGCTGCTCAACAGCGTTTACCAACAACTGGTGCCGGACCCGGCCAAAGCGCTGCGCAACACCTACATCCGCGATGACGATTACCTGCTGTCGCCCGGCCAGTTCAAGTTCGTGCCGTTCGAACCCCTCCATGACGACACGCGCTTCATTGCAGTGATTGCCGACTACCGCAGCCTGGAGAGCGCAACCTGGCAGCAGGTACTGCGCATTGCCCCGCGTGGCCGCCGGGTGGTGCTCTCGCTGCAAGTCCATGACGCGCAAATCGAGCTCAAGGAAGAGGACCGATGATCGATCAGCCGGCCCGCCACCCCTCATCCCTGACATGGAGTGCCCATGAGTTCACGTAACCCTGTGCTATGGCCCGAAGGCCTGTTCGTCAAACCGCAGCATTTCCAGCAAGCGGCCCGGGCCAGCGAGGCGGCGCTGCATCAACGCCTGAGCAGCCTGAGTGCGGGGTTCTACGGTTTCAGCGAGCTGCAGTTGAACGATGAATACCTGTGCCTTGGCAAGGTCGCCATCACCCGGGCCAGAGGCATCATGCCCGACGGGGCCGTCTTCGATATCCCTGGCGACCTGCCCCCACCGCCACCGCTGGAGATCAGCGACGATGGCGCGCAGAACAGCGAGATCTACCTGTGCCTGCCGCTGCGCTCCGACGGCGGCCGTGAAGTGAGCTGGCCGGACAGCGTGGCAAACCTGCGTTATGTCGCGCATGCCCAGGATATCAAGGACACCCACACCGCCGATGGCGACCTGGTACAGGTGGGCCTCGCCGTGCCGAACCTGCAACTGCGGCGGCAAAGTGAAGACAGCAGTGCCTATACCCGCCTCGCCCTGGCGAGAATCCTCGAGCGTCGCCCCGATGGCAGCCTGCAGCTGGACGAATCGTTCTACCCCACCAGCGTGTCGGTGCGGGCAGTGCCGGCGCTGCAGCGCTTCCTTGAAGAGATCAGCAATACCTTCCGCGAACGTGCGCGCAACCTGGCGGCGCGTATCGGCTCGTCAGGCCAATCCGGCATCGCCGATATCCGTGACTTCAACCTGTTGCAGGCCCTGAATCGCTGGTGGCCCTGCTTCGCCCACCTGGCCCGGCAACCGCAGACTCACCCGGAACAACTCTATCTCAGCATGAGCCAGGCCTGTGGCGAACTGGTGACCTTCACCGACGAGAACCGCCTGCCGCAGGAATACCCGGCGTATCACCACAACGCCCTGCGTACTTCCTTCAAACCACTGCAAGACACGCTGCGCCGCGCCCTGAGCACGGTGCTGCAGCCGCGGGCGCTGTCGTTGCCGCTGCAGACCCTCGATTGGGGTGTGATGACTACGACCCTGGAAGATCGCCGCCTGATCGACGAGGCCGACTTCATCCTGGCGGTGCGCGCCAACCAGCCCGTGGAATCGTTGCGTCAGACCTTCGTGCACACAGTCAAGGTCAGCGCGCTGGAAGCGATGAACGAGATGGTCCTGCATCACTTGCCGGGCATTGGGCTGGTGGCATTGCCTGTGGCCCCGCGCGACCTGCCCTTCCATGCCGGCTTCAGCTACTTCGAGCTGGACCGGCGCAGCCCGGCCTGGGCATCCATGAAGGACAGCCATGGGTTCGGCATCCACATTGCCGGAAAAATCCCGGGCCTTGAACTGCAATTCTGGGCGATCAGGAGTGAATGAAATGGAAGCGTCCGACAGCAAGGCTGTTGATAGACCGCCAACGAAACGCGAACCGCTGGAGACGGCGCTTCACCCGTCAAAATCCGGGGCTGCAGACGCGTATGCGGCTGATGCCAAAAGCGCTTGCGCAGGCTACCCGGCAGACCCGGATTTCCAGCTGCGCGGCACCTTCCAGAACCCCATGATCGATGCGGCGATGCCGCTGTTCGGCCTGGTGATGCGCCTGCGCACGCTGGACAGCCTGCCCAACATTCAGGAGGTGCACCATCAGGTGCGCACCCAGGTCGACAACGTTGTCGAAGAAATGCGCCAGCGCGGCTATGAGTCGGCGCAACTGCTGGCCTATTCCTACGCCCTGTGCCTGTACCTGGACGAGGCCGTGATGAGCCGCCCCTGGGGCAGAAGTTCTTGTTGGAGCCAGGAGTCGCTGCTGAGCATTTTTCATCATGAGACCTGGGGCGGGGAGAAGATCTACACGGTGCTGTCGCGCCTTATGCAGGAGCCCCAGCGCTATATCGACGTGCTGGAGTTTCTGTACCTGTGCCTGTGCCTCGGTCTCAAAGGCAAATACGGCCTGGCACCCAAGGGTGATGAGGCGGTGAACGCCCTGCTCCAGCAGATCCACACACTAATCCGCGAAGTGCGTGGTCCGGTCCCGGAACAGGTCTGCGATCCGCTGGCCAATGTCGCTTCAAGCGACTTTCGGATGCACCGGCAGTGGCCGTGGTGGAGTCCGTTGCTGATCAGTGCTACGGCCATGGCAGTGGTGTACGGGGTTTACAGCTATCACCTGCACCTGCTGACTGCTGAAGTGCTGGAGTCGCTCAACAGCATTCTTCAGCAGTGACCTGATTCAACGAATTGACGAGGGCCGACCTCGTTGAAAAGCCCATCGCTACCGATGGCCACGCCGCCCATGGTGCGCGTGATTATCCACTTGGAGACAGGAGAAACTGCCATGGCAACACCCGCTTACATCAGAATCGTAGGTAAGACCCAAGGCAACATCACCGCGAGCGCCTTCACCCCTGACTCGGTCGGCAATGTCTTCGTAGAAGGTCACGAAGACGAGATTCTGATACAGGAGATCAAACACGAAGTAACTACACCAACAGACCCACAGAGCGGTCAACCGACCGGTCAGCGTATTCATAAACCCTTGACTTTCACTTGCGCACTGAACAAGGCGATACCACTCCTTTATCAGGCGCTGACAACTGGGGAAATGCTCATCGAAGCCGAAATCAAGTGGTATCGGACTTCTGTGGAGGGCAAGCAAGAGCATTTTTTCACCACAACGCTCGAAGACGCCACCGTCGTCAACATCCATACGGTACTCCCTCATGCTCAAGACAAGGAGAACGAAAGCCACACGCAACTGATTGAGGTATCGCTGGCCTATCGGAAAATCAACTGGGCCCACGTCGCTGCGAACACCGAAAGTTCCGATGACTGGCGAGCGCCTGCTGCCTGACATTCAGGAGTGCTCCGGGCGGACTCGTCTGCCCGGACTTTCTACCTCCAGTGACGGCAGATAAGGATTTCACATGCCTAGCCAATCTCACTTCCGTTACAGCTTCGAGCCTTTGATCGCTGAAATGGATCTCGAAGTGGTGTCCTTCACGCTTGACGAAGCGCTCAGTACTCCCTTCCAGTTGCACCTGGAGCTGATCAGCTTCCATGACGATATCGACTTCGGCCAACTGCTCGACAGACCTGCTCTCTTCACCATCTGGGATGAAGGGCACCCGGTGCGTTACGTACACGGCCTGATCAGCCGCTTCCGCCAGGGCGACAGCGGCTTCCACCGCACTCGCTATCACGCGTTGGTCGAACCGCAACTGGCCCGCGCCGGGCTGCGCTCGAACTGGCGTATCTTCCAGCAGAAGACCGTTCCACAGATTCTCGAACTGATGCTCCAGCGCCAGGGCATCCTGCGCTTCGATCTGAGTACCAGTGTGGACCATCAGGTCCGCGAATTTTGCGTTCAGGCTGGCGAGACCGACCTCGACTTCATTGCCCGCCTCGCGGCAGAGGAAGGTTTCGTCTACAGCTTCGAGCACAGCCCCAAGCAACACAAGCTGCTCATCACCGACCGTTTGTTATCACTGGGCCTGATCAGACAAGGTCCCATTCAGGCCAAGGACAAGCACCAAGGCGCCTACGAAGCAGAGGATGCAATTAGCCCTGAGCCTGTGGTCTACCACGTCAACAGCGGTGGCGACCAGGCGCAACCTTGCCTACGGCGCTTCCACTACAGCGAAAACGTCCGCACTGCGCGCCAGGCCCAGCGTGACTATACCTTCACCCACCCAGCCTATCGCCTGGATCAACAAGCCAGCGCCAAGGGCGAAGTGCATCAGTCCATGGATTACGAGCGCTTCGACTACCCCGGTCGCTACAAGCGCGAAGTGGTGGGTATCCCTTTCACCCAAACCCGCCTTACCGGTTTGCGCCACGATGCCCGCATCGCCGAAGTCACAGGCGACGACGTTCGCCTGCAGCCAGGCAAGGCCTTCATCCTCACCGGCCACCCGCGCGAAAACCTCAATGTGCTCTGGCGGGTGATCAGCGCCCGCCACGAGGGCAGCCAGTTCACCAGCCTGCAGGAAGGCGCCGCCGACGCCAAGCAAGGCACCCATTACGAGCAAAGCACCGTGCTGGTCCCCGGCATGGCCGAATGGCGACCGGCGCCGCTGCCCCGGCCACGCGTCGATGGCCCGCACATGGCCACCGTGGTCGGCCCGCCCGGCGAGGAGATCTTTTGCGACCCGTGGGGCCGGGTCAAGGTCAGCTTCCCCTGGGACCGGGAAAGCAACAGCAACGAGTTCAGTTCCTGCTGGGTGCGCGTGTCGCAAGCCTGGGCCGGCGGCAGCTGGGGCTCGATGGCCATCCCCCGCATCGGTCAGGAGGTGATCGTCCAGTACCTCAACGGTGACCCCGATCAGCCGATCATCACCGGCCGCACCTACTGCGGTAACCAGCTGCCGCCGTATGACCTGCCGGAACACAAGACCCGCATGACCATCAAGAGCCAGACCCACAAGGGCGATGGCTATAACGAGCTGCGTTTCGAAGATGAGCTGGGCCGGCAAGAGGTGTTCATCCATGCCGAGCGGGATCAGAACAATGTGGTCAAGCACGATGAGAGCACGCAGATAGGCAACGACCGGACCGAGCAGATTGGCCACGATGAAACAATTTCCATTGGCCATGACCGCAGTGAAACCGTCGGTAACGATGAACGCGTCAGCATTGGCCAGGACGACTTCCTCCATGTTGGCCGCAACCAGAGGATCAATATCGCCAAGGACCGTTTCGAAGCCGTCGGCAACCATCGCCACGACAAGATCACCGCCAACTATCAGGTCCAGATTGGCGGCAATCTCGAGCAACAGATCGAAGGGCATGCGGAACTGGAGGTACGAACGGAAATCCGCAGGCGCACCCGGCGTTATGACCTGCGGGCGGCTGAAGCACTGGTCATTCAAGGCCCGGGTGGCTCGATTCGTATCGATGAGTCCGGCATCACGCTGGACAGCCCGACGATACGCCTCAACGGAGCGGTGCACCAATCGCTGGGTGGCTCCACTCATTCCTTCACCATCAATGGCGCACCCGTCAGCGGGGCCCCTCTGGATCGGCAGTGCGGGCGACGTCCCGACGGAACGTGCTCGCTGTCTGACTGCAACTGCATAGGAGCACCTGGCGCATGATGGGTTCATCATCCGTGCCTATGCCTGACACCCACTTTGCCAGTGGCTTGCGCTTTCTCTTGCTGCTCAGTCGAGAGCTGGAGTATTCAGCCGTCCGCCCGCTCTCCATTTCACCGCAAGGTGAAGTAGTGCCTCCCTACGCGCCGTCAGTGTTGGAGCTGATCGATGCCGTGGCCCATCGCCCGCCTCACGCCTGGCCCTGGAAACGCAGCGTCATGGATGAAGAATATGAGTTCGGCCCATTGCTGGTGGACGTCAGCGATTCGCCAGAACTGCTTCGTCATGCCGTCATTAGCTGGATGCCCATTGGCGGCGCTATCGCTATGGATGCAGAGGTCAGCGTCGATGAGCTTTCCGACCATTTCCACAGCCTGGTGCAATTCACCATGCCGGATCTGGGGGTGGCCACCCACCACATTACGCCCAATCACCTGAGCGCCTGGCTGGACGCATTGGATGAGGCCAATCGAGCAGCCTGGCTGGGCCCGGTGTCGCGTTTGGCGTGGCGAGTCGACTGGGGGCCTGTCCATGAGTGGAAGACACTTGAAAACACTCCGACCACAGCGCGTTCGAGGTATGCCCTTCTGTTGTCCCTGCAAGAGCACGAGCTTGGCCGGCTGCAATCGGGCTTGCACGAACACTTCGTGATCAGTCTTGCCCACGAACTGCTGGCTACGCCGGCTCATACCGATCGCACGCTGGCGGAGATCCGTGAATGGATCGAAGCCCTGTTGCCGCAACTGGATGCACTCAACTTCAGCGACGAGACCGTTGCCGGTGATTTCATTCGCCTGGTCGCCGAGCACAGGTGGCTGATGACTGATGCGCGGGCCGAGGCTATCTACACCAACCTCGAAGAGTCACCGCAAGGCCGCCTTCGCGAGCTGCAAGCACTCATTCACAGCAAGGAAAACGCCCATGACTGACGCCTCCGTGAGCCGCGCCGCATCGCCCCCTGCCTGCAGTGCACGGGTACCGATCCTGCCAGTGCGCTACGCCGTCGTGCCACGTAGCGGCGCTGCCCCGCCCTGCCGCTACAGCGACTCCGGCTTCGCCCTGGAGCAAGGCTTCCCTTCACTGCAGCACGCCGCCTACACCCTGCGCGCCCTGCGTCCGGGTTATGTCTACGTGTTCATGAAAGGCACCCAGGGCGAAAAGCTGGTCATCCACGAGTACGACGGTGAAGGTCAGTACAAGGAGTTGCGCCACCGGTGCCTGGAGCACTACCAACGGCGCGACCGCTACTTGTCCGGCCGGGCGATGGGTTGGGTCTGGGCCGACACCTGCGAGACCAGCGCCAAGGAAGTCTGGATCGCCTACAGCCCGCACCTGTGGACCAACGCTATAACCGCGCGCATCACCGGTTCGCTGGCCATGCGCAAACGGCACATGCGCCAGCTGAACATGGCCGAGTTGATTGCCGGCAACCAGGCGCCGTCCAACCAGGCCCATGTGCTGCCGGTCAGCGCTTTGCATACCTGGGTCGAAGACTTCAAGCCGGACGCGCAACGCATGTCACTGAGCTGGAGCAGCCAGCCACGCACTTCGGCATTGCTCGCCGGCAGCCTGCACGCCGTTGCACGGCACTACCCTTACACCCAACCGAAGATCCCCGCCGTGGTGGTGCTCAGCGACGCCGAGGGCCTGGCCCTGGACCTGAGCCTGTCGGTGTCGGCCTATCAGCACCAGATGCGCGACCTGATGCCCTCCGAACAGCTGCCCCACACAAGGCCGGCGCAGGGTACCGAGCAGGCTGATGTACCGATGTGCTACCAGCTGGATGCCGAACGCCTCAGCCCGCAGAGCCGCGATTTCCACCATCGCAATCTGATTGCCACGTTGCTGAACAAGACCCTGGAAAGCATGTACCCACCCGACAACCCGTCCCTGGGCACGGCAGCCCTGAGGATACGCCCGGACAGCCGACCGAAGCCGCCTTACGAGGAACGCTTCCGGGTGCTCACCCACCCAGACTATTCCGAGCAGGGCCATCGACTGGGGCAGCGTATCGATACCGCCAAGTACCTCAAGTTTCTGGAGGAACGCGACGAACTGGAGTACCGCATCAGCCAGATGCGTGAACTGGCCTTGCAAGCCAGCAACGATCACGACGCCTGGCTGGCCACCGCCGAAGCCGCGCATCTCGATGATCCTTACAGCCTGGCGGCCGCGCTGGCCTGCTATGACCGGGACGAACTCAGTTCCGCCCGCGGACTGGAAATGTCCCTGGCCCTATTGATTCATCCCATGGGCCAACCCGTGCCCGGCACCGAAGAGCAGGACCTGCGCTTCAAGCGCCTGGAGCGCTGGCTGGACCAGCATGACAGTCCGCTGTACGAAGCGTTGGCGCCCTTCAACCCGTTTCGCGACAAGGCCGACTCAATCGGCACCTTGCTCGGTGGCAGTGACAATGTCATCCAAGGTTTGGTCGGACGCTTTCCAGCCATGGCGAATATCACCGACCTCACGGCTCAATCGGTCAGTACCGTGGTGCTGAAGCGCATGCGCGGACAGACGCGCTGGGATGCCAGCAACAGCCTGCGCCAGCAAGTGCAAGCTGCCGCGCGCGAGGCCAATGCCGAAAAAGCGCTGGGGCTCCTAGCGGCGCGGTACAACATCACTGACAAATTGATCCTCGAGAATCCCTTCAGCCAGGAAGTGGAAAAATACCTGAAAAGCGGGATGGCGCAAGTTGAAGAAATGAAGCAGTTGCGCATCACAGGCAGTAGGAAAGTGATGCTGGAGATGACTACCACTTCACTGGTCAAGCCAACGCCACTCGGGCTGCTAACTTCTGGCGTCGGGACGGGTTTGAATGCCGGAATGCTGTGGTTCAACATATTTACACTGAAAGCGGCGTACAACAACTTGCAGCGAAGTGATGCGCCTGAGTATGAGACAGGTTTTTCGGCTTCCGTCTTTGGTGTGATCGGTGCTACAGCAGCGACGTTAGTAAGTACACGAGCAACACAAAAAGCGATCATGCTGAAATTGGGATCTAGTGCTCCAGGGATGGCATTCGGCAATGGGTTAACAACATTCCTGAGCAGTAATTTATTTGTACGAATTTCTGGCTACCCAGCCATCTTATTGAGCTTAACCTCAGATATCCAAAAGTACAAAAGACAGAATGCAAATGGTAACGCGGAGGCCGCAAGCTACACATTACGCGGCGGGGCTTCTATGGCACTGGGGGCCACTTTGACTTTAGAGGGGTCCCTTGCAATTGCTGGTCCAACAATGTTTATTCCCTTCGCTGGCTGGGCTGCGGCCGCAGTTGTACTGCTTGGCGCCGGCTTCATTGCAGGCGGAATGTACTTTCACCATAAATCTCATGAAAAACTTCATAACCCGATAGAGCTTTGGGCAGTCAGAAGCATTTTCGGTACACGCCAAAATGATGGAGAAACCAGAGAAGAGACGCCTCTGGATCACGCAAGGAAACTGCCAACATTCACGAGTGCAAAGGAAGAAATTAGAGCATGGCATGCTGCTTTTTATTTGCCCTCCCTACTGTCAAAGGAAGATTCAAAAAAACTCGTCGGAGGACAAATGAATACCGGCACTTCTAAATCATGGTCATCTCCTAACTGGAGAGCGATCTTTCACGGTGATATGCCAAGCCACACGAACAGCCTGGGATTTACCGTGCTTTTACCCGGCTTTGTTCTTGGTCATAGCACTTGGAAATCAAGTGCAAGCACACGAAACCATGATAATACTACTAGTGCGATCGCTATAACACCGACCTGCCACCTGACAGCGGCAGGATTGATTTTGATCTTCAAAATGATGAGCAACACCCCCATTAAGATAACGTTAAAAATATGCTACTACCCCGGCACAGACCTAGATGAGGAAGCCAAGTCCACAACAAAATTTTCTTTAGGAGATTAACAACATGGCAACATTGTGGCTTTTCACACCTACAGGCAACTCAAATCATCCGCCACGAATTGGCGGTCAAATCACACAAATCAATCAAACGGTACTAACACTGAAAAACCCCTGGGTAACTGACTCCGTTTTTATGGGCAAGATTTATACTGCCATGACAATATTTCTCGCCATATTCATCTATCCAGACATAGTAGATGAAAATTTTCGAGATATAACCTTTGCCGACATAGACTCAGCAATAATTCTTCTGCTATGCCCTCTTATTTTTTCTCCTTTTTTAGTTTATCGCATCTACTTCATAAAAAAATTATCCGCCGTGTATTTTAACCGATCAACAAAGAAGATTTACTACAAGCGCATAGGAAAACTATTTATTTTCGATTGGCACAATGTCTGCGGAGGTGTTTTCAAAAGGACCGAATTTGGCGGTTCATCCTTCAGCACCAGCTACGCCTTGGCGTTCGCTCCCCGTCGAGAAGATGGCACTCTCCACCAGCGAGACTGCCTCTGGACTGACAGCAACGAACCTACCGAGCCTGACATCAGATATGTCGCCGAAGTCTGGGAATACCTACGCCATTTCATGGACCACGGCCCCGACAAACTCCCTCCTCCAGGCGAACCCAACTGGTGGCACAGGCCGTTACACGCCATCTGTCTCACCCCAGCAGAAGCGTGGCGCCACTACGCCCCTTGGCGCACCGGCGAGCCCGGTGAAATACAGGGTAAAAAGAACTGGCAACTACCGTTCTGGGCAGTCCTCTTTCCCTACAACCTGTCAGTTGCCATCTGCTGGTACGTCATCTGCCGTGTATTCAACGTTCGCGCAGCGCCGCCACCGCCAGAGGCGTTCGAGGAAGCCCCCATTCAACCCAGCAAGCGAAAACGCAAATGAGCACCGGCTCAGGAAAGCTTGGGCTGTCTGCAGCAGCCCAATCACTCAAGAAATTGAGCCAGATCGCTAGACTTCACCTTTATCCCCTGACAAAGTAAGGAAAATCTCACGGACGAGACCAACAACCAAGCAAGGCGATTCCATGGCAATCGATTCCGTTCTGGTCCGCATCCTCCGTGCTTTCACCTCATTCAACCAACGCCTGTTCCTGCGCCGCCTGAACAAGGAAGAGGTCAACCTCATCGACCACTACCGCACCCTGCCCGAGCGCGATCGAATCGCCGTGCGGTACATGTGCACGGCGATCCACAAAACCTCAATGAAACAGCCTGACTGAAGCCAACCGGCACTCAGTCAACGCCATCCAGCCCCATCTGCCAGAAATCAGCCTCCAACCGCGAAGCCTGGCCAAAGATCTGTGCCAGCTCCACAAACCGCTGCTCGGTCATGCTCCGCGCCGCCAGTTCGTCCAGGTGCTTGCGCGCCGCCGCTGCCACGCCCTGGTAACCCTCGCCGGCATACTCGCCAATCCACTCCCGGTACGGGTGGTCGCTCAGGTCACCAATGCGCTCCGCCAATGTGCGGCCGATCTCGGCGTAGCCGATCACGCACGGCGCCAATGCCACATGCAGTTCGAGCAAGTCGCCGGCCGCGCCGCAGTCGAGCACGTAACGGGTGTAGGCCACGGTCGCCTGGTGCTCGGGGGCTGCCTGGATATCGGCTTGCGACAACCCCCAGCGTGCACACAGGCGCAGGTGCAGTTCGGTTTCATCGAGAATCGCCGCCAAACCGGCCTGGGCGGCGCGGATATCCGTCGGCAGGCGGCTCTTGTAGGCGGCCAGGGCCCAGGCGCGGGCGAACTGGATGAGGAACAGGTAGTCCTGGATCAGGTAGGTGCGGAAGGCTTCTTCGGGCAGCGTGCCCTCGCCCATCTGCCGCACGAAGTCATGATCGACATAGCTGTTCCACTGGCCGGCCGTGGCAGCCTTCAGACGCTCGAAAATATCCATGCTCACGCCTCCTCGCTGTACACGGCGTCGAAGAAGGCAAGCTCCAGTTCAACGGTACGTGCGTAAAAATCACTGGCCAATGCGGCCTCCAAGGGGCCGACCCGGTCCAGTTCGGACTTCAGGAACGCCACGAAATCGCAAAATGCCGGGTTGTCGTGCAGCGTGATCCATTCGGCATAAACGAAGTTGGCCGGCAGCGGCTTGGGTGCCTTGAGGGCCCAGTCCAGGTACAGGCCTTCGGCAACGTTCAGCACGGCCAGCGCGGCGGCGTAGGAACGGGTAGCCGCGGCCTCGCGCATGATGGCCTTGAAGCCGGCGGTAGGTGCTGTGTCTGCAGGCTCGGTGCGCTGCGCCGGGCTGACGTCCAGCGCCTCGAACGCTCGCAGGAAATAGGTGTTCTCGTCGCTGGAGATCATCCCGGCGAAGCGGCCGAAGCGCAGGCGGGCCTCATAGGTGTCGGCGGTGGCGATGGCGGCGCCGAGCAGGGTCAGGAAGCTGTCGAGAAAGCGATGATCCTGGACCAGGTAGCGGACCATGATCGGGTCGGCGACGCTGCCTGCGCAGAGTTCGGTGACGAAACGGTGGCCGACGGCCGCCGACCAGGTCGGTTGGTTCTGGCGTTGAAGGGTTTCGCTGAAGCGTTCGGTCATGGTGTGGCCTCGCAGTGAGGCCGGCAAAAGGCAGGTCGGCAGTCCCATCCCTTCGCCGGCATTATCCGGATCAGGTTCGAAGGGTCACCGCGCTTCAACTCTCAGCGGTTTCTCAGCCCGTTGCCGGGCTCCCCTTGGTGGGCATTAGGTATACAGCGCTAAACAAGAATTGTCACCACTCCCAACACCGCTGTTGGGCCCCACTTCACCCCGCTTTCGGGGCCCTACACCCGTTCATTGACACCCCATTATTTAGCGCACCTCAGGCGTTGCAAGGAGTTGTTTAACAAAGTGTTGCCGAAACATCTGTTGGCACAGCCGTTGCTCAGGCCAGTAAAACCCGGCACAACGCCATTGATGGCCCTTAGCCATTTAGCTGCGAGCGAGGCACCAGGCAATGAAAACACCTGCCGTGATCCACCCCAACAGCCCTCTCTTCAAATTGTCCGCCGTGACCGCGCTGATGCTCAGCCTCGGGCTGATCTCAGCAATGGCCTCCGGGCTGGATGACGTCAGCCCGCCGCCGCCGACGGACCCGTCGCATTTCGATGACCAACCGGCAGACCCCGGCCCGGCACTGCTCAACCTGTTCAACCTGCCTGAAGCCAACGAAGGTTCGCTGGAACTGCAAAACGGGGTGTACGGTGATCGCGCGACCAACCGCGTCGACAACGTGCTGCCGCCCGCCCTGCAGACATCACGCAATTACCCTACCAACGGCAAGCCAAGCCCGTTGTTCGGGGCCCAGCCGTTCACTCAGCAATTGCTGCTGTTCGAGGAATTCGGCCCGGAAAAACTCGACCCCAACCTGCCTCCCCCTTCGCTGACCTTCCCGGTTCCCACACTGGGCGCGGAACCTGCTCAAGACCCCAACGTGGTGGCCCGCAGCAGCCCCAACGGCAATGCCCTGGAGGCCTTCCTCAAGCAGCCGGGGCTGTACCCGTTCCCGACCCAGTTCGCCAACACCCTCGACCGCAACCCGTGGAAGGCGCAGATCGAGCTGTTCCTCAACCGCAACTCGGTCGGCTCGCCAGCGGAAGGCCGGCCACCAGGAAAAGGCTGGTCGCACCAGCGCTGGAACGAGTTCTACCCCCAGGCGGCGTTCAAGACTGCGCAGGCAGGTGCGCGCATCAACCAGGGGCTGCGTGACCGCAAGCAGCTGCACAACTATGCCGCGGGCGAGTTCGCGCCGGGCGGGCTGTATTACCAGACCTCGGACATCCCGACCACCCTCGGCACCACCAAGGGCATCGACACCCGCTTCCACCCGAACTTCCCGCTGCAGAACCACAAGTCGCTGTGGACCTTCGACGGTACCTTCCCGCCGAAACTGCTGATGGTTCGCTATGGCCAGCCGGTGCTGATGCGCCACTACAACGCGCTGCCGATCGACCCGGCAGCCAACGCCGGCTTTGGCCTGCACACCATTTCCACCCACGAGCACAACGGTCACTCACCAGCCGAGAGCGATGGTTTCGCCAACGCCTACTTCTTCCCTGGCCAGTACTATGACTACCGCTGGCCGATCCAGCTGGCCGGTTACGACACCATCAACACCCGTGCCGAAGACCCGCGCGCTGCCTTCCCCTGCTCGCCGGGTGAAACCCTGTTCGTCAACGACGCCAACCCAGGGCTGAAGACCTGCGAGAACGGCAGCATCAAGATTCGTGGCGACTGGCACGAAACCATGAGTACACACTGGTTCCACGACCACATGATGGATTTCACGGCGCAGAACGTCTACAAAGGCAACGCCGTGATGATGAACTACTACAGCGCCATCGACCGTGGCAACGAAGCGCTGCAGGACGGTGTCAATCTGCGCTTCCCCAGCGGCTCGGCCATGCCGTGGGGTAACCGCGACTACGACGTCAACCTGGTGATCGCCGACAAGGCCTGGGATCAGAGCGGCCAGCTGTGGTTCAACCCGTTCAATACCGATGGCTTCCTCGGTGACCAGATCCTGGTCAACTGGCAGTACCAGCCCAAGCTCAAGGTTCGCGCGCGGGCCTACCGCTTCCGTATCCTCAATGGCTCGGTTTCGCGTTACTTCAAGTTTGCCGTGGTGCGTGAAATCGCCGGCAACGGTGGCGAGTTCAAGGGCCCTTCCGGTTCCAACGTGTCGTACGCCCGTGTGCCGTTCCACATGATCGCCAACGACGGCAATATCATGGAACACGCCGTGCCGTTCGACGGCACCATGGACCTCAACGGCGACGGCAAGACCGACGACAACAACGCCATCCTGCCGCTGCAAGGCATCGCCGAGCGCTATGACATCATCATCAACTTCGCCAAGAACGGCATCAAGGTCGGCGATAAGCTGTATCTGGTCAACATCATGGAGCATGACACCGGCAAGGGCCCGAAACAGCCCATCGAGTTGGCCGACGTGCTGTCCGAAAAATACAAGGCAGTGATCAAACAGACCAGCAAAGGGCCGGAATGGGACAAAGGCGACCCGGTAGTGGGCAAGTTCATGCAGTTTATCGTGCAACCCTACAGCGGCACCGACGTCAGCATGGACCCGACCGCCTATGAACCGGCCAAACCGGGCAAGGCCGAAGGCCTGAAGATGATCCCGCTGACCATCGACCGCACCGCTGCCGCCGACCAGGCCAAGATCAAGGCGGCCCGTCACCGCGAGTTCATCTTCGGGCGCTCCGACGGCACCGATACCGCCCCCTGGACCATCAAGACCGACGGCGGTTTCGGCTACAGCATGGACCCGCGGCGCATCTCCGCCGCGCCACAGCTGGCCAGCGAAGCGACCCAAGGCGGCTTCAGCGGCGACGGCACCCTGGAAGTGTGGAAGATCAAGAACGGCGGCAACGGCTGGAGCCACCCAGTGCATGTGCACTTCGAGGAAGGCGTGATCCTCAGCCGTGACGGCAAGGCACCGCCAGAGTGGGAAAAATGGGCACGCAAGGACGTCTACCGCATCGGCCCGGACGACGACTCCTCGGAAGAAGTGGAAATGGCCATTCGCTTCCGCGAGTTCGCCGGTACCTACATGGAGCACTGCCACAACACCCAGCATGAAGACTCGTCGATGCTGCTGCGCTGGGACATCGAGCACCCTGGGCAATTCCAGGTCATGCCGACGCCGCTGCCAGGCTGGGATGGCGTGCAGTACATGGCTTCTGTGGGTCTGCCGACCTTCCGCACCGCCAGCAACAATAACGGTGAAAATCCGGCCAACAAACCACCCGTGGCCGTCAACGACAGCGCCGCGACCACGGCCGGCAAGCCGACCGTGATCAACGTGCTGGCCAACGACACCGATCCGGAAGGCAACCTGCCGTTGACCGTCAAGGACCTCAGCCAGCCCGACTCCGGCAAGGGCTCGGTCAGCAGCGACGGCACCACCGTGACCTACACCCCGCCGGCTACGGTCGACACCCCGTTCACCGCCAGCTTCAACTACACGGCGCGTGACGCCAAGGGCGCCGAATCGCTGACACCGGCCACGGTCAGTGTGGCGGTGAGCCCGGCAGCCGTGGCGGACCAGATCCAGGTCAGCAGCGCCGTGGTGCAGGTGCGCAGCAACAACCGCTACACCTGGGACATCTCCGGCACCACCTCGGTGGCCACCGGCAACAGCATCAGCGTGACCGCAGCCACCACCAGTGGCCCGCTGAACCTGGGCACGGCGACGCTGACCGCGGCCTCCAGCGGGGCGCGCTGGCGGTTGTCGGTGACCACCACCGGTGGCAGCCTGGCGGCACCGGCGACGATCACCGTGAAGTCGGCTCTGGGGCAGAGCGTCACGGTACCAGTAAGCGTCAAGTAATACGCATTGCACGGGGGGCCGCTCTGCGGCCCTTTCGCGGCTCACCGCAAATCAGAGGACGTACATCATGGCCCTGTCATGGCGTGTTCTGCTCGCACTTACCCTGTTCGCCGCCGGCACCCACTACTGGCCGATCAAAGCGGAACAATCGATACCAAGCACCGAAGCCGCCACCCCATGGGGCGCCGACTACTTCCCCAACACCCCGCTGGTGACCCAGGACGGCAAGCAGGTGCGTTTCTTCGACGACCTGATCAAGGACAAGGTGGTGGCGATCAACTTCATCTTCACCGGCTGCTCCGACTCCTGCCCGGTGGAAACCGCCCGCTTGCGCCAGGTGCAGAAGATCCTCGGTGAGCGGGTCGGCAAGGACATCTTCCTCTACTCCATCAGCATCGACCCCTACAACGACACCGCCGCCACCCTCAAGCGCTATGCCGAAAAGTTCGGCATCGGCCCTGGCTGGACCCTGCTCACCGGCGAACCCGAAGATATCGAACAGCTGCGCCGGCGCCTGGGCCTGTACATCGAAGGCCTGGAGAACGGTCGTTCCAAGGACCACAACCTGAGCCTGATCATCGGCAACCAGGCCACCGGCCGCTGGATGAAGGCTTCGCCGTTCGAAAGCCCGTACATCCTCGCCGACCGCCTGGGCAACAGCCTGCACAACTGGAAACAGGCCACTGCCATGACCAACGACTACGCCAGCGCGCCGGAAATCCGCCCGCCCAGCAGTGGCGAACAGATCTTCCGCACCCGCTGCTCCTCGTGCCACACCGTGGGCAACACCGAACCCGGCCAGCCCGGCATCGGCCCCGACCTGCTCGGCGTGACCCAGCAACGCGACCCCAGCTGGCTGGTACGCTGGCTGAAGGAGCCGGACCAGATGCTGGCCGAGAAAGAACCGCTGGCCACGCTGCTCTTCGAGCAGTACAACCGCCTGGCCATGCCCAACATGCGCCTGGGCGATGCCGAGGTCACCGCGCTGATCAGCTACCTGCAGGAAGAAACTTCACGCATACAGGCGCCCCTGACGGACCGGGGAAAACCTTAAAGGCAATTAGCCACCAGTCATGAGGCTGTCATCTGCCTGTCGTATTTTTCGACCATCACCCAGGGTCGGGAACAACAGCAGTGATCCGTCGCTCTCTCTCCTCCGCAAGCCTCCTGCGCTTGCTGATCCTGATGCTCTGTGCAGCCACCCTGACCTTCCTCTGGGGGCTGCACGTCACCCAGAAGGCCGCCTCGCGCCAGGATGCACTGGCGGCCAAGGCGGCCGAGCATCTGAACCTGGCAAGTATTGTTGCCGAAAGCCTGCGCCAGCTGGTCGACCGCGCCCAGGCCGTGGGTCGGGTGACCCAGGACGACATGAAAACCTTGCGCCAGGGCAGCCTGAGCCTTGCCAGGCTGTTGGCCGAAGACCCCGTGTTCAAGCGCATGAGCCTGTACGATCGCCAGGGTCGGCTGCTGTCCGCCAGCCATAGCGACGAAGCCGCGCAGCTGCCGGCGGACTGGCTGCAGCAATTGAAGGTGCATGTCGCCCACTACGGTTTCAAACCGTTCCTGCCACGGATCATCCCCGATACCTCGCTCCCGACCCTACCCAACTGGCGCCTGCCCTTCCTGTTGCCGTTGACCGACCTGCCGGGCCGGGAAATCGACAATATTCTCGTGGTGCAGCTCGACATTGGCTACCTGGCGGTGCTGTTCCAGCACATCGACCTTGGCGACAGCGGCTTGATGCGCCTGATTCAGGACGATGGCCAGGAGCGTCTGCGCATCGATACCAGCGGCGTGGTGGTGGCAGGCGACAGCTTCGAACCGGACATGGCAGATGCCGACGGGGCGGCCGGGCAGCTGACCCAATACGCGTCCGGGGTCCCTTACCAGAGCCTGTACCGGCGGGTGCCCGAGCGTGGCTTCAGCGTGGTGGTCAGCCAGCGTTATGACGAGATTCTCGCCCCTTCCACGCTGGCCTATTCGCGGCAGTTCTGGCTGAACCTGAGCATGACCCTGATGATCCTCGCCAGCCTGGCCTGGACCCTGCGCCTGCTGCGCAAGCGCCAGGAGGCGTTCAGCGCCCTGGAGCACGCGCAGCAGGTCAACCAGCAACTGATCGGCCGCCTGGAAGACGAACACCGGCGCAGCAGCCACGCCGCCGCCACCGACCACCTCAGCGGCCTGCACAACCGCCGCCAGTTCGTCGAAGTCGCCGGACAGGCGCTGACCCGGCAGCGCGGCAAACGCCGCCTGATGGCAATCCTGTTCATCGACATGGACCGTTTCAAGTCGATCAACGACTCGCTCGGGCACAAGATCGGCGACCTGTTGCTGCAGGCGGTTGCCGGGCGCATCCAGCGCCTGCTCGAACCCGGCGACGAGGCCTCGCGCTTTGGCGGTGACGAGTTCGTCGTGCTGCTGGCGGGCGAGCGCAGTGAGGCGCAGATCAACAACTGGGTACGCACACTGGTGCAGAAGCTCTCGGCCATCTACGCCCTCGACGGCCAGGAGGTCAACACCAGCCCCAGCGTCGGGGTCAGCATCTGCCCGCGTGATGGCCAGGACATCGACAGCCTGATCCGCAGCGCCGATGCCGCCATGTACTCGGCAAAGCAGGCCGGGCGCGCCCAGTACCGCTTCTTCGACCCCTCGCTCAACCTTTCCGACATCCAGGCCTTCACCCTCGAGCAAGCCTTCGGCACAGCCCTGACCGAGCGCCAGTTCGTGCTGCACTTCCAGCCGCAGATCCGCCTGGATAACCACCGTGTATTGGGCTATGAAGCCTTGGTGCGGTGGGATCACCCCGAATTCGGGCTGCTCTACCCCGACCGCTTCATCAGCCTGGCCGAACGCAGTGGTTTCATCATCGAACTGGGTTGGGAGGTGTTGCGCCTGGCCTGCGAAGAACTGGCCCGCTGGGATGCGCAAGGCCGTGAGGCACGGCTGGCGGTGAATGTCTCGGCCATGCAGTTGCGCCAGGCCGACTTCAGCACCCGCCTGCTGGCCAAGCTGAAGCTGTACGGCATAAACCCGCAGCGCCTGGAGCTGGAGATCACCGAAACCACCATCCTCGACCCGGAAGGCACCGCCGTCGATCACCTCCATCGCCTGCGTGCCGCCGGCCTGGGCATCAGCCTGGACGACTTTGGCCGCGGCTACGCCGGCTTCGCACACCTGCAGTCGCTGCCGCTGAGCAAGCTGAAGATCGACCGCTCGCTGATCGCACCGCTGTCCAATAGCTACGACGACAGCCCGATCGTGTCCTCGACCATCATCCTGGCCAAGCGCCTGGGCCTGGAGGTGGTGGCCGAAGGCGTTGAGACCCGCGAGCAGGTGGTGTGCCTGAAGCTCGCCGGCTGCGATATCGCCCAGGGCTATCATTTCAGCCGGCCGTTGTCGCCGGCGCAGTTGCGTGAGTATCCGCCCTTCAACGGTATCGAGGAAAAGCCATGCGTGTTGTGAAGACCCTGGCCGCGCTGTTGCTGGCCAATCTGTTGGCCTCTGCCGCCGTGGCCGATTGCACGCCGCGCAGCCTGCGCCTGGCGGTGATCCCGATCAAGAGCAGCGAGGACATGGTTCGCGAACACCAGCCGCTGCTGCAGCGCCTGAGCCAGGCAGCGGGTGTGCCGGTAGAACTGGTGATTGCCGCCTCCTACGAAAGCGTGGTTGACGCCATCGTCTCCGGCGGCGCGGACATCGCCCGGCTTGGCCCAGCATCTTATGTATTGGCCAACCGACGCGACCCCGGCATCGAACCGTTCGCGACCTTCACCTTGAGCGCTGGCCCTTACACGCCGGCCGGCAGCCATTACCAGGCACTGCTGCTGACCCGTGGCAACAGCGTCGAAAACATCGAGCAACTGCGCGGCAAGCGTGTGGCCCTGAGCGACCCGGCCAGCACCTCGGGCAGCCTGGTGCCGAGTGTCGAGTTCCCGGCCGAAGTCGGCTCGCCGTTACCGCAATTCTTCGGCGCGCTGGTGTATGCCGGGACCCACGACAAGGCGCTGGAAGCGTTGCTCGATGGTCGGGTCGATGCCGCCTTCGTCGCCAGCGAGCGGGCCGATGCCTACCTCGCCCGGCATGCCCTGAGCCCGGCTGCACTCAAGGTGCAATGGCGCTCGCAGCCGATCTACTACGACCCTTATGTGTTCAGTGCCAGCCTGTGCCCGGCGCTGAAGCAACGCATTCGCACGGCCATGCTGGACGACCCCAAGGCCATGGCGGCCTTTGTCGCCTCTCAGGATGCCAGCGGGCTGGTGCCGGTGAGCCAGGCCGAATATGCGCCGCTGCGGCAATTGATGGACGCCTCGTTGCCTCGCTGATTTACGCGCATCCTGTGCCGGCCTCTTCGCGGCTAAAGCCGCTCCTACAGGGGTTGCGCAGGGCCTGTGGGAGCGGCTTTTGCCGCGAAGAGGCCGGGACAGGCGGACCAATAAGCTTTATCGTGTCACGGTCTCCCACCAACCTGCCAGCCATGACCGACATCGAGCGCTACGTCCGCGCTGCCACCCGCGACAACACCCGGCGCAGCTACCAAGCCGCCATCGAACACTTCGAGACCCATTGGGGCGGGTTCCTGCCGGCCACCGCCGACAGCATCGCCCGCTACCTGGCCGACCACGCCGAACAGCACGCGGTCAGCACCCTGCGCCAGCGTCTGGCAGCACTCAGCCAGTGGCACATCAGCCAGGGCTTCCCCGACCCGACCAAGGCGCCGCTGGTGCGCCAGGTGCTGCGCGGCATCCGCACCCTGCACCCGACACCCCCCAGGCAAGCCGCCCCGCTGTTACTGCAACACCTGCAGGCAGCCGTCGAGCGCTTCGAAGCCGAAGCCACCCAGGCCCGTGAATGCCACGACCTGCCAGCCCTGCGCCGCGCCCGGCGTGACACCGCCTTGCTGTTGCTGGGCTTCTGGCGCGGCTTTCGCGGTGATGAACTGGCGCGCTTGCGCGTGGAGCACATCCAGGCCGAAGCGGGCGTGGGCATCACCCTGTTCCTGCCGCGCAGCAAGGGCGACCGCGAAGCGCTGGGCGTGCAGCACCGCACCCCGGCACTGAAGACGCTGTGCCCGGTCAATGCCTACCTGCAATGGATCGAGGTGGCGGGCATCGCCCACGGCCCGGTATTTCGCAAGCTCGACCGCTGGGGCAACCTCAGCGATACGCCGCTCAACAGCAACAGCCTGGTCGGCCTGCTACGGCGCATGCTGGCACGTGCCGAGGTACCCGCCGCGCTGTACACCGGCCATTCCCTGCGCCGCGGCTTTGCCACCTGGGCAACGGCCAATGGCTGGGAGTTGAAAGCCCTGATGAGCTACGTGGGCTGGAAAGACGCCAAGTCAGCATTGCGCTATATCGACGCCGCGCAACGCTTCGGCGAGCTGGCCGTGCTACCGGCCAGTCAGGGGCAGGTGCTCATTCCTTGAAGGCATACCGTGCGATGCCAGCCACCTCCGGGCGGATCGCGTAAAGATCGCCCGCATCCGGGTAATGGCGCAATTGCGCCGGTGCCATGCCGACCCGTGCGGTGGTGATGTACAAGGTATCCAGGTTCTCGCCGCCAAAGCAGCAACTGGTCGGGCGCGGTACCGGCATCACCACCTGATCGGTCAGGTGGCCATGACGGTCGTAATGCAGCAGGCAGCTGCCATTGAACTGGCAGACCCACAGCCCACCCTCACGGTCCAGCGCAATGCCGTCCGGCCGCCCCAGTTCGGCAGGCGTCTCGGCGAACAGGCTGACCTGCTCCAGGCGCCCTTCTGCGGGGTATTCGGCGCGGTAGATCCTGCGTGCCACGGAGTCGACGAAGAACAGCGTCTGGCCGTCGGCTGACCAGGCCAAGCCATTGGGCAACGCCAGGCCGCAATGGATCACCTCGTCACTGAACTGGCCGTCGAAGCGGAACAGCGCCCCGGTCCCGCCACTCGGGACTTCGTCCATCAGGCCGGTGACGAAGCGCCCCTGTGGGTCACAGGCGCCATCGTTGAAACGATAGGTCGAGCGCGGATGCACGGGTACCGAGTACTGGCGAATGCGGCCGCAGGCAAGGTCGAGCAGCACCGCGCTGGAGTCTTCGGTGAAGATCAGGTTGCCGCGGTCGGTCAGCGCCAGTGCGCCAATACGTGCGGCCGACTCATACAACCGCTCCAGCTTGCCATCGGGCTGCAGCCGGTTGATACGCCCGCCGGTGATATCGACGAAGTACAACGCCCCCGTCCGCGCATCCCAGACCGGGCTTTCACCCAGGTCGGCACGGGTATTGGCAACCTTGACCGGCTGGTAGTGGCATTCCTTGATGCGGCTCCAGCGCGCCGCGACTTCGGCCAGGCTGGCAGCCTCCACCCGTGCCAGGTCGCGCGGGTAGCTGACCCCGCTGTTCTCGCACAGGCGCGTGGCGGTGAACTGGCCGTTGCTGGCCCTCAGGATATAGCCGGTGTCGTGGCACAGCCCGCTGGCCAGGTACAGCACACCCGGGGTGACCCACTCCGGCTTGAGCTCTTGCGGTGCCTGGCTGATACCCCACATGCGGGTCTTGGCCACGGGCGAGATCGCATTGACCAGAATGCCGTGCTCCTGCCCTTCCATGCTCAGGGCGTTCATGATGCCGACCTGGGCCATCTTGCCCGCCGCATAGGCCACCAGCCCCGGCTGCGCGTAACGCTGGTACATGGCACGGTCGGAAGTGGTCAGCACGATGCGCGGTGCCGCTGATCGCTTCAGGTGCTTCCAGGCATGCTTGGCCAGCCACACCGGCGCGTGCACGCTGATGCCCAGGGCGCGGTCGAGGAAGGCCTGTTCCTGGGTCTCGATGCCCTGGTAGTCCACCCAGCCCGCGTTGTGGATGAGGATGTCCAGTGCGCCGAAGTGTTCGACGGCCAGCTCGACCAGTTGCCGGCAGGCGTCTTCATGTTCCAGCTGGCCGATGTGTGCGACCACGTCGAAACCCCTGGCGCGCAGGGTTTCGAACGCAGCGCTGACGGCCGTCGGGTCCTGCCCTTCACCTGACCGGTCGGTGCCCAGGTCGCTGATGACGACCCGGGCGCCACGGGCTGCAAGTGCCATGGCGTAGTCCAGGCCAAGGCCCTGGGCAGCACCGGTGACGATGGCGACCTTGCCCGTGAATGGGTCTGTAAATGGCATTGTAGAGCCCTTCCAATTCTCCTTTTTACGATAACAACAAAAAAATCAATGACTTAATATTAAAAGCATGCAACTTTGATATCTCCGGGATATCACCGCCGTCCCGGCTCGTCGAAGGAAGAGGGAATGATCGAGACACGCTTGCTCAGGCAGTTCATTGCCGTCGCCGAGGAGCTGCACTTTCACAAGGCGGCCCTGCGCCTGCACATGGCCCAGCCGCCCCTGAGCCAGGCGATCAGCCGCCTCGAAGAAAAACTGGGGTTCAGCCTGTTCCTGCGCAACAAACGGGCGGTCAAGCTCACCACTGCTGGCGTGGCCTTCCTGGAAACAGCCTACCGCACGCTCAAGGAACTGGAGCAAGGCATCGAATACGCGCGTAATGTCTCCCAAGGCATCAGCGGCAAATTGACCATCACCGCTATTTCCATCGCCTACTACGCGTCGCTGCTCACCACCTTGAAGCAATTTCGCGAAACCTACCCGAACGTGCGCCTGACCATCCGCGAAATGCCTTCGGCCTCCCAGGCCAAGGCGTTGCTGGCCGGGGAAGCGGACGTCGGCTTCATGCGCAAGCTGCCGCTGCCGGCAGGCACCCTCGAATCACGCCTGATGCTCAGCGAGCAGATCGTCATGGCCTTGCCCGCTCACCATCCCGAAGCGCGGCAGCCCGTGGTCGACCTGCGCAATTTTGCCGATGAGGATTTCGTCTTCACCCCGCAGGCGCTGGGCAGCGGCTATCACGGCCAGCTAATCGCCCTGTGCGAGTCGGCAGGCTTCCACCCCAGGATCGTCCAGGAGGCCGCGCAGATCCACACCCAGGTCGGGCTGGTGGCCTGCGGTTTCGGTGTCGCCCTGGTACCGGAATCGATTGCCTACTCGGCCTTGGGCGACCGCGTGCAGTTCCGCCCGATCCGGCCGATCAAGGGCCAGCCCACGCCGAGCATGGGCCTGTACATGAACTGGAATACCGAGAACGCCTCGCCGGCGCTGGGCAGCTTCATTGCCATGCTCCAGCAGGGCGCGCCGCAGCGCTTTGCCGATACCCTGCAGAAGCCGCTGATGCAGGAGGATTGCGACGTATCAGCGCTGCTGCCTGGCGCGTTGCCAGACACGGGCGATATCACCGGCACGGTCCTGCAATAGCTGCGCGGCGTTCGCGCACGCCTGCTCCAGGGTCATCGGCCCATTGGACAGGGCAAAGGCCGCGTCGATACCGTGGGCATACAGCTGCTGGTAGCCTTCGCCCAGGGTACCCGCCAGCACCACCACCGGCACCCCGTGACGCTTAGCCACCCGGGCGACACCCATGGGCGTCTTGCCGCGCAGGGTCTGGGCGTCGAAGCGCCCTTCACCGGTAATCACCAGGTCGGCGCCTTGCACCAGCGCGTCCAGGCCAGCCAGCTCCGCGACCACTTCCACCCCCGGGCGGAAGCGTGCGCCCATGAAGGCCTTGGCGGCAAAGCCCATGCCCCCGGCCGCACCGCAACCCGGGAAGTCGCGCACGTCTTCACCGAGCAGTTGCGCACAGTGGTCGGCAAAGTGGCCCAGGGCCTGGTCCAGCGCCTGCACCTGCTCGGGGTTGGCGCCCTTCTGTGGGCCGAAGATCGCCGAAGCGCCATTGGCGCCACACAGCGGGTTGTCGACATCGGCCGCCACGTCGACCTGCACCTCGGCCAGCCGTGGGTCCAGGTCACTGGCGTCGATACGGGCCAGCCGGGCCAGGGCAAGGCCACCCTCCTCCAGCGCTTGCCCGTCGGCATCCAGCAGGCGCAGGCCCAGCGACCGCAGCATGCCGCTGCCGCCATCGTTGGTGGCGCTGCCGCCAATGGCCAGGACGATCCGTTGCGCCCCGGCCGCCAGGGCTGCGGCGATCAGCTCACCAGTGCCCCAGGTGCTGCTGCGGCAGGCATCGCGCTGGCCGCTGGGTACCAGCTGGATGCCGCTGGCCTGGGCCATCTCGATGACCGCAGTGCGGCTTTCTGCCAGCCAGCCCCAACCGGCTTCCACGCGCTGCCCCAGCGGCCCGCGCACGGTCTGCCGGCGCAGTTCGCCATGGCTGGCAGCGACAATCGCCTCCATGGTGCCTTCGCCGCCATCGGCCATCGGGCATTCGACCAGCTCGGCAGCGGGCAACGCCTCGCCCAGGCCAAGGGCGATGGCACGGGCGACACCGGCAGCGTCGAGGCTGTCCTTGAACGAGTCGGGGGCGATGACGATTTTCATGGGGATTCTCCTGTCCTGATAACAGGCATGCTGACAGCTGTCTGGCGCGGCGGCCTCAGTCGGATGCACAAAAGGCCGATGGCGTTGTTTGGGCAAATGCCTTCGGCGGCGCTCAATCGGCCGGCAGCAGTTGCAGCCCCAGGTACAGGCTCAGCATGCCTTCCAGGCGCAACGGGTCTACTTCGCCCAGTTCGGCGATACGCTCCAGGCGGTAACGCAGGCTGTTGCGGTGGATACCCAGGGCATCGGCACAGGCCTGGCTCTGGCCATCGTGCGCGCACCAGGCGCGCAGCGTGGTCAGCAACTGGCCGCTGGCATCCCGGGCGCGAAGGCGTTGCAACGGCTCAAGCAGTTCATCCAGCGCGTCTTCATTGCGATGGCGCCAGAGCAAGGCCGGCAAGCGGTAGCGGCTGAGGCTCAGCAGCTGTTCCTTCGGCAGCACCTCACGGCCATAGGCCAGCAAGTCACGTACCCGCCGGTAACCCCGGCGCAGCTGTTCCAGGCTCTGCGCCGCGCTGCCCAGGGCCAGGCGTTCCACCTCCCAGCCGTGGCGCCGCAGGCGCTCGATCAGGCGTGCTTCATCCAGCACCAGCCCCGCCGGCCGGCACCACAGCAGCGACTCGCGCGAAGGGCTCACGCACCAGCTTTCCGGGTAGCGGCTCATCAACCAGGCCGACAGCGTTTCGGCAGGCGGCCCGGATTGCAGCTCGAACAGGCATGGCACCCGTGGCAACTGAGGCTTCAGGCCCAACTGCTGGGCCTCGTCCAGCAACCGTGGCGAATCGCCGCTGCCGCCGAGCAGCAGCGCCAGCAGGTCGTCGCAACGCTGGCGCCGCCACTGCTGCTCGACCTGCAGATGGCGCTGCGCCAGGAGCATCTCGGCGGTCATGCGCACCAGCTCGCCGTAGGTGCGCAGTTGCTGCGGCTCGCCGGTCAGGCCGAGCACGCCGATCAAGCGCCCGTCGAGCATCAACGGCAGGTTGACCCCAGGCTGCACGCCCTTCAGGCACTTGGCCGCGTCGACGTCCAGTTCGACCACCCGGCCATTGGCCAACACCAGCTGCGCACCCTCGTGACGGGTGTTGATGCGCTCCGGCTCGCCACTGCCGAGGATCAGCCCCTGGCTGTCCATGACGTTGACGTTGCAGGGCAGAATGGCCATCGCCCGATTGACGATATCCTGCGCCAGGTCATGGTCCAGTTCGAACATTCAGCGGTCCTTAATCGTGTCAGCTTTTGTACGGCGGCACAGCGCCATCCGCGATACGCTGTGCAAAAGCACAAAGACAGGCGCGCCGCCGTCCCCGAGACTCGTCAGGGCGAGCGCCGGCACAGGCGACGCGGCGACAACCATAACAACAGAGACCACGATCATGGCACACAGCCCCGCCCCTGACCAAGGCACGGACATCACCCGCAACGCGCTGTACCGGCGCATCACCCTGCGGCTGATCCCGTTCATTTTCATCTGCTACCTGTTCAACTACCTGGACCGCGTCAACGTCGGCTTCGCCAAGCTGCAGATGCTCGATGCACTGAAGTTCAGCGAAACCGTGTACGGCCTCGGCGCCGGCATCTTCTTCATCGGCTACGTGCTCTGTGGCCTGCCGAGCAACCTGGCGCTCAACCGCTTCGGCCCGCGGCGCTGGATTGCGGCGATGATGATCGCCTGGGGCAGCCTGTCGACCTGCCTGCTGTTCGTCACCACCCCCACCGAGTTCTACACCCTGCGCCTGCTGACCGGCGCCGCCGAGGCAGGTTTCTTCCCCGGCGTGGTGCTGTACCTCTCGCGCTGGTTCCCGGCTGACCGCCGTGGCCGCATCATGGCCTTGTTCATGTCGGCGATCCCGGTGTCGGGCCTGCTCGGCGGGCCGTTCTCCGGCTGGATCCTGCAGCACTTCGCCGCTGGCCAACATGGCCTGGCCGGCTGGCAGTGGATGTTCCTGATCCAGGGCCTGCCAACCGTCGCCCTCGGTGTACTGGCCATCAAGCTACTCAGCGATGGTTACCAGAAAGCCGACTGGCTGAGCCCCGCCGAACGCCAGCTGATCGCCGCCGACCTCAAGGCCGACGCCGCCAGCAAACCGAACGCTACCGGCGACAGCGTGATGGCTGTATTGACCAACCCGCTGATCTGGACCTTCGGTTTCGTCTACTTCTGCATCCAGAGCGGTGTGTACGCGATCAACTTCTGGCTGCCGTCGATCATCAAGAACATGGGCTTCGACAACCCGCTGCTGATCGGCTGGCTGAGCGCCATTCCGTACCTGCTGGCTGGGGTGTTCATGATCCTCTGCGGCCGCTCGGCAGACCTGCGCAACGAACGGCGCTGGCACCTCGTAGTGCCGATGTTGATGGGCGCCGTCGGCCTGCTGATCGCGGTCAACTTCGCCGGCAATCCGACCATCGCCATCCTCGGCCTGTCGATCGCCACCATGGGCGCCCTCACCGGCCTGCCGATGTTCTGGCCGATGCCGACCGCGCTGCTCAGCGCCAGTGCCGCAGTGGCGGGCCTGGCGATCATCAACTCGGTGGGGCAGATGGCTGGTTTCCTCAGCCCGTATCTGGTCGGGTTCATCAAGGACCAGACTGGGTCTACCGATGCTGCGCTGTATTCGCTGGCCGCGCTGATTGTGCTGGGTAGCCTGGTGGCCTTGCGGGTTACCCGGGCTGGGGCGTTGAGTACTGCTCGGGTAAGTTGAGGCACCGGGGTGTTCGCCGGGAGGTTTGCAGCGCCTGTTAGATCGAGCGCCGCCCGCGCGGCGCATCGCGAGCTCTGCTCGCTCCTACGTTTGTTTCGGGCCAGTAACGCCTGTGACAGGCGCGCGCGACCGCCTTGTCTGTACGACGCGATATCCCGCCAGGCGCCAAGGCGTTCGCGGGCAAATCCCACAGGAATAACTGGCCCGAAACAAACGTAGGAGCGAGCAGAGCTCGCGATGCGCCGCGCGGGCGGCGCTCGATCTCATAAGCGCTGAAAATCCCAAGGCGAACACAAGAACACCGATCGTCAGCTCAACGCATCCCTCTCCCACCCCAGGCGTCAAATGGTTCCAAAGCCCCCCTTTGGAGAAGCCCCATGACCCAGCACGCCGTGGCCCGCCTCGAACAGCTCGATCCCAGGCGCCCCTTGCGCATCCAGGCCGGCAACGAAGAAATGATCCTCATCCGCCAAGGCGATCAGGTCCATGCCTACCAGGGCAACTGCCCGCACGAAGGCGCGCCGCTGGAAGAAGGCGTGATCTGCGGCGGCCTGCTGGTCTGCCCCTGGCACAAGGCCGCGTTTGCCGTCGATGAAGGCGCGGTATGCGAACCCCCGGCGTTGACGGGCCTGCGCAGGTACCGGGCATGGGTCAAGGAGGGCGAGGTGTGGGTCGATGACCAACCCTTGCCACAGAGCGAGTCACCGCGACACAGCGATGCCCGCACCTTCGTGGTGATCGGTGCCGGTGCCGCCGGTTCGGCGGCGGTGGTCACGCTGCTCGACCACGGCTTCGGCGGGCACCTGATCTGGCTCGATCAGGAGCGGCAGCCCGCTTACGATCGCACCGCCTTGAGCAAGTTCGTCATTGCCGGGGAGATGGCGCCCGACGAGGTGTCCGCCTTGCTGGAGCCCGATCAGCTGCGCAAGGGCCATCTTGACCGGCGCTTCGGCAAGGTCCGTGCGCTGGATGCGAAAAAGCGCCAGATCACCCTCGCCGACGGCCAGCACATCGACTATGACGCCGCCCTGCTGGCCACCGGCGGCAAGCCGTTGCGCCCGCAGCTGCCGGGTGTCGACCTGCCCGGCATCATGACCCTGCGCTCGCGCGAGGATGCCGCACGCCTGCTCGATGCCGCCGAACCTGGGCAGCCGGTGGTGATCGTCGGTGACGGGTTCATTGGCCTGGAAGCCGCCGCTGCGCTACGCAAATATGGCGTACAGGTGCATGTGGTCACACGTCACGACGTACCGTTGGCCAAACAGCTGGGCGAGCGCATCGGACGCTGCATTCGCGAGCTGCATGAACGCAAGGGCGTGGTGTTCCACGGCCCGACCGAGGTCGAGCGCTTTTTGGGCGAAGACAAGGTCGAAGCCGTGCAGTTGGCCAATGGCGAGAAGCTGAGCACCTCTCTGGTGTTACTCGGAACGGGCGTTAAACCGGCCACGGCGTTCGTGCAAGGTGTGCAATTGGCCAAAGACCAGTCAGTGTCGGTCGATGCCGAACTGCATGCCGCCGATGGGCTCTGGGCCGCTGGCGATATCGCCACCTTTCCCCATGCAGGGCAGCCGGTGCGCATCGAGCACTGGCGGCTGGCCCAGCAGCACGGCGTAATTGCAGCGGCCAACATGCTGGGTGAGCAAAGGCGCTACAACGATGTGCCGTTCTTCTGGACCTACCAGCACGGGCGCACCTACGAGGTGCTGGGACACGCCCGGGACTGGAACCGCATCGAGTTCGTCGGTGAGCCGGAGAAAGGCGACTTCATTGCCCTGCAGTGTGTCGGGGAACAGGTCGAGGCGGTGGTAGCCAAGGGTTACTCGGATGCCATGGCGACGCTGTCACAACGGATGAAGCGGCCCTTGAGCCTGGACGAAGCTCTCCAATTGATTGGCTGAATTCAGCGCCCTTGCGGCCTTTCAAACCCCGTCGGTTCTGTGTAAAACAACCGGATCATTCCCCGCAAAGGATACTCGGCATGATCTACCGTCCCCTGGGCCAATCCGGCCTGCAAGTCTCCGCCCTGACCCTGGGCAGCATGATGTTCGGCGAGCAGACCGGCACCGAGGATGCACTGCGGATCATCGACAAGGCCTGGGACCAGGGCATCAACTTCATCGACACGGCCGACGTGTACAACGCCGGCCGCTCCGAAGAGATCGTCGGCGAAGCGGTGGCGCGCCACCGCCAGGACTGGATCGTCGCCTCCAAGGTCGGCATGGGCCCCACCGATGGCCTGCCCAACCGCAGCGGGCTGTCGCGCAAGCACATCTTCAATGGCATCGACTCCACGCTGACGCGCATGCACCTGGACTACCTGGACATCTACTACCTGCACCGCGAAGACCACAAGGTGCCGCTGGAAGAGACCGTGCGGGCCATCGGCGACCTGTTGCAGCAGGGCAAGATCCGCTACTGGGGGGTGTCCAACTACCGTGGCTGGCGCATTGCCGAAATCTGCAACCTCGCCGAGCGCCTGGGTGTGGCCAAGCCGGTGGTGAGCCAGCCGCTGTACAACATCGTCAACCGCCAGGCCGAGCCTGAGCAGATGACTGCTGCCGCGTATCACGGCCTGGGCGTGGTGCCCTTCAGCCCGCTGGCCCGTGGCGTGCTCAGCGGCAAGTATGCGCCGGGGGCCGAGCCCGAGGCCGGCAGCCGCGCGGCACGTCAGGACAAGCGCATCATGGAAGTGGAATGGCGCCAGGAGTCGCTGGCCATTGCCCGGCAGCTGCAGGATTACGCCCAGGCCAAGGGCGTGGGCCTGGTCGAGTTCGCGATTGCCTGGGTGCTCAACAGCCAGCTGGTCAGCTCGGCCATCGTCGGGCCGCGTACTGAGGCGCAATGGGATACCTATGGCGGGGCGCTGGAGGTGAAGATCACGGCGGAAGACGAGGCATTCATCGATTCGCTGGTGACGCCGGGGCATGCGTCGACGCCTGGGTTCAATGATGTGGCGCATTTTGTCAGTGGGCGGTTGGCTCGTCGCTGATTGTTCTCCTGTACTGGCCTCTTCGCTGCCAGCCCGCGAAGGGGCCAGTACAGGCAAAAGGCATTGGGGAGCTCTACTCCGGGGTCCCGGTCCCCCCTTTCCCCAATCATCCCGGTATCGTTCGCGCCATTGGTTTCCCTACCTCTGGAGCAACAATGAAACTCTTGCAACCCCTGCAGATCGGCCCCCTGACCCTGTCCAACCGCGTGTTCATGGCCCCACTCACCCGCCTGCGCAGCCTGGAACCCGGTGACGTGCCGACGCCGATGATGGCCGAATACTACCGCCAGCGCGCCAGCGCCGGCCTGATCATCACCGAAGCCACGCAGATTTCCTTCCAGGCCAAGGGTTATTCCGGTTCGCCCGGCATCCACAGCGCCGAGCAAATCGCCGCCTGGAAGATCGTGAACGATGGCATCCACGCCGATGGCGGCCACAGCGCCGTGCAGGTCTGGCACACCGGCCGCGTTTCGCACACCTCGCTGCAACCCGACGGCGAAGCACCGGTCGCACCATCGGCCCTGCCGGCCAACGCCCGCACCACCCTGCGCGATGAACAAGGCAACCTGATGCGGGTGGAAACCTCCACGCCTCGTGCCCTGAGCGAAGACGAGATTGCGGCCATCGTTGCCGACTTCGGTCAGGCCGCCGTCAACGCCCGTGAGGCCGGTTTCGATTTCATCGAGCTGCACGCCGCCCACGGCTACCTGCTGCACCAGTTCCTCACCCCGAGCGCCAACCAACGCGAAGACCGTTACGGCGGTAGCGTGGAGAACCGTGCGCGTATCGTTCTGGAAGCCGTGGACGCTGCAATCGCCAACTGGAGCGCCGAGCGCATTGGCATCCGCGTGTTCCCGCTGGGTGGTTTCAATGGTGTGGACAACGGCGAGGACCAGGAAGCCGCCGGCCTGTACCTGATCAAGCAACTGGCCAAGCGCAACCTCGCCTACCTGCACCTCTCCGAGCCAGACTGGGCCGGTGGCAAGCCGCTGCGTGATGAGTTCCGCGAGCAGATCCGTGCCGCGTACCCAGGTGTGATCATCGCGGCGGGTGCCTATACCGCCGAGAAAGGCGAAGACTTGATCGGCCGTGGCCTGATCGATGCCGTGGCTTTCGGCCGCAGCTACATTGCCAACCCGGACCTGGTGGAGCGGCTGCGGGTGCAGGCGCCGCTGAACGAGCATCGGGCGCAGTTCGACTATGCCAATGGGCCTGAGGGGTATACGGATTATCCGTTCCTCAAGCAGGCCTGATGCTGAAAGGGAGCTCGAAAGCTCCCTTTTTGTTGCCTGCTCTGGCCCCTTCGTGGGCTTGCCCGCGAAGAGATCAGAATAGGTTAACGCAACTCGGCCAACGCCCGCGCCGCATAAGCATGCGAGCGCAATCTGGCCAACGGATCATGGATCCGGCAATCGATCATTAACTCATCCGCACCGGTCTGCTCGATCAGCGAACGCAGCCCTTCCCGCACCCGCTCCGGCCCTCCGGCAATGCTGCAGGCCATCACCTGCTCCAGCACCGCCCGCTCGTGCCCCGGCAAGTTCTGCACATACCCTTCCTGCGGCTTGGGCAGCAAGCCGAAGCGCCCGACATGCAGGTCCAGCATCCACTTGCGGTGCGAGCTGGCCTGGTAATCGGCCTCGGCATCGCTGTCGGCGGCGAACAGGTTCACGCCCACCATCACATACGGCTTGGCCAATTGTGCAGAAGGCTGGAAGTTGGCCCGGTAATGGGCAATCGCCTGCAACAGGTAACGCGGTGCGAAATGCGAGGCAAAGGCATACGGCAGCCCCAGCTTCGCTGCCAGGTCGGCACCGAACAGGCTGGAGCCGAGGATCCACACCGGCACATCGTGTGCACCCGGTACACCGCGGACCTGGCGCTTGCCGTTGTCGGCCAAGTAGTCGCGCAGTTCGGCGATGTCCTGGCTGAAGTCGCGCTCCGGCGCAGCACCGCGCAAGGCGCGAACGGTGGGCCCCGAAGTACCGGGCGCACGCCCCAAGCCCAGGTCGATGCGGCCCGGATGCAACGTGTCGAGGGTGCTGAACTGCTCGGCGACCACCAAGGGTGCATGGTTGGGCAGCATGATGCCGCCGGCGCCAACGCGGATATGCTGCGTGGCATTGGCGATCTCGTTGATCACCAGCGAGGTGGCAGCCGAACCGATGCCGGGCATGTCGTGGTGCTCGGCGATCCAGTAGCGGCGATAGTCATGCTGCTCGACGTGGCGAGCCAGCTGGCGGGATTCTTCGATCGCGTCGGCGAAGGTCTTGCCTTCGCCGATCATGACCAGATCCAGTACGGACAGGACAGTCATGGGGTCTCCAGAGGGATTATCAGTGACGCCAGTTTCTGCGCTGCGGCGCCAGGGATAAACCCGACCTCAGGCCCCACATAGGGGCCTGGCAGTCCCCAATCAGTCTTCCCAGGGCACGCCCTGCTCCCAGGTCGCTACCAGCAGGTCGATGAACCCGCGTACCCGTGGCGACAGGTGCCGCTTGCTCGGATAAACCACACGAATTGGGTCAGCCGGTGGGCGATAGTCGTGCAGCACCTCCACCAGCGTTCCGGCCCGCAAATCATCGCCAGTGATGTAGGTCGGCAGGTGAATCAGGCCGAAACCGGCACGGGCACCATCGAGCATCGCCTCGGAACTGTCGATGTTCAACCGCCCGGGCTCTTCGCACAGGTGCAGCCCTTCGTCGGTGTGAAAGCGCCACGGCATCGACTTCTCGCCACTGAGGAAGGCGATCTTGTCATGCCCGTAGAGGTCCGCCGGCACCTGCGGCACGCCGTGCTGATGCAGGTACTCGGGCGAGGCACAGGTGACGAACTGCTGCCAGGCCACCGTGCGGGTCAACAACTGCGAGTCTTCCTTGGGCGCACCAATGCGCACGGCGACGTCGACGCCCTCTTCCACCAGGTCGACAAAACGGTCGGTGAAGCGAATGTCGGCACGCAACTCCGGCCACTGCTTGAGATAGGCATCCAGGACCGGCAGCACATGACGCTGGCCAAACGACAACGGCGCGGTCAGGCGCAAAGTGCCGGTAGGCTTGCCCCGGCGCAGGGCCATGGTGCTCTCGACCTCGTCCAGATCATCGAGAATCTGCCGCCAGCGCTCGAAGGCCACCTGGCCCTCGTCGGTCAGGCTCAGCTTGCGTGTGGTGCGGTTCAGCAGGCGCACGGCCATGCGCGCTTCCAGCCGGGCGATGCTCTTGCCCACCGCCGAGCGGGTCAGGCCAAGGCTGGCTGCCGCTGCGGTGAAGCTGCCAGCCTTCACGGCGCTCACGAAGGCGGCGATATCGCCGAAGCGGTTGGGTTCCATGGCGGGCTCCTGCGGATACGAAAGACCCGCTTAAATGGGTGCGATTTGCGCCATTGCAAGGGCTAACACAAGGACTTTGATGAGCAACAGATGCACAGGGTAGAACAGATAGCCCCAGCGCCGCACCGCTGGCACCGGCCAATGCTCGGCCCGCAGCAGCAGGCAGCCGATGGGAATCGCCAGCACCGCAGCGGCCATGGTGATCAATGTCACCGGGGCCCCGAGATGCCCGCGCAGCCAGCTGTTGGTCAGGTTGCCCGCCACGGCCAGCAGGCCGGGCAGCAGCCAGGCCAGCCCGCCCTGCCGACGCGCCAGCAGCCAGCCGGCAGGTAGCAACACACCGGGCAGGCCGTACATCACACGCTCGCTGTAGAGTGCGGCGAGCAGAACGGCAGCAAGCCCGCCCAGCCGAACGCAAACCTGCTGATGATGCACACCCCATGCAACCAGCAGCCCCAGGGTCAGCGTGGGAATGATGCTGAAGGTCTGCGAGTCTGGGTCCAGCCAGCGATAGGGCGCTTCGGACAATACGGCGAACGCCAGCAACCAGCCGAGGTAGCGCAGGTTGATATTGCCAGCACGCGCCACGTTGACCGCCATGGCCAGGCAGAACAGGGGAAATGCAAACCGGCCAACGATGAACAAGCCTTGCGCTTCAGGCCAGATGAATCGCACATGGTCGGCGATCATGGTCACGATCGCCACCCACTTGACCAGGTCCAGCCCCGCCGAGCGCACGCCTTAGTGCCCAGGCTCGCTGGCCTGCCCCAGGTACCTGCTGGTCCAGGCTGCCAGTGGCAACGGCGGTTGCTGGTCGAGGATGCGCCGCCAGATCAGCGCCAGATCGTCACGGTTGAACATCACGCCGCCGCCCTGCCACAAGCTTGGCCGGTCGACGATCCAGTGGCCCTGGCTGTCGCGGTGGGCCATGTTGAAGCGGAAGGTATAGTTGCCCGGGATGCCCATGCGCAGGTCAGTGACCACCAACGCGTCACCGACCTCGTCATAGCGCAGCCAGCCGTCGGTGAACCAGCGCAAGCGCTGGAGCAACGCAGAACCGCTCAGCACCTCTGCCGCCTCCAGGTTCAGCGGCAGGCGCTGCATTTCCGGTGGTTCGCGGTCGAATGCGCTGCTGATGCCTTCGTAGTAATAACCATCCGGGGTCTTCGCCAGCACCCGCCAGACCAGGCTGTTGAAGGCCATCGGCACTGCGCGTACTTCGCTCACGACAATGCCCTGTGCATCGAGCGCGGTCTGCAAGCGCTGTTCAGCGGCCATGCGCCCCGCCAGGCCGAAGCCCAGGTAGGCCGTGCTGAACAGCAGTGCCAGGCCCAGCCACCGTATCGCCATGCCCTGCAGGCCCTTGAATGCCGCGTAGATCACTGCCGCCAACAGCGGCACGGTATAGACCGGATCGATGATGAACACCGCCGCCCAGCTCAGCGGGGTGAATGGCAGCGGCCAGAACAGCTGGGTGCCGTAGACCGTGAACGCATCGAGGATCGGGTGGGTCACCAGCACCAGCCAGAACGCCAGGAACAGCCGGGAAAAGGTGTAACCCTTGTCGGGCCAGCGCTTTCGGGCGAGCCAGTTGACTAGCCAGGCCAGCAGCAAGGCCAGGCCGGTGAGGACGAAGAGCGAATGGGAGAAGCCGCGGTGGTAGGTCATCTGCGACACCGGGTCGGCGTAGCGGATGACCACGTCGAGGTCCGGCACGGTGCCCAGCGCAGCGCCATAGATGAGTGAACGGCGGCCCTGGATGCGGCCGAGAACCGTGCCTTGCAGCGCTGCGCCAAGCACGGCTTGAGTGATGGAATCCAAGGTCAGGCTTCCTCAGTGGCAATGGGGAAACCTAACCCTCCACACCCAGGTGGCGCAATCGCTGCTGTGTGACAACAAATGGCTGACGATGCCTCAGAACAGCTGCCAGGTGTACACCAGCGTCAGCCGGTTCTCGTCGATGTCACTGCGGTAGTTGGACCGTGCCATGGCATTGCGAACCCTGATGCCCAACCCCTTGAGTACGCCGCTCTGCACGGCATATCCAATATCCAGGTCACGCTCGCGGTCCTTGCCTTCGTACCCCTGGCCCGTGTCGACGTTGTTACCGGTGATATAGCGAACCGTCGCCGTCAGCCCTGGCACGCCCATCGCCGCAAAGTTGTAGTCATAACGCACCTGGTACGAACGCTCGTCGGTATAGGCGAACTCGTAGGTCGGCACTTCGTTGCCCAACGGCGAGATGTTGGCGAACACCCGTGGGAACGGGCTGTCGCCATAGATGCCCTGGTAACCGGCGCCGAAGCTGTGGCCGCCATGCCGCGCGGTGAACATCGAGAAGAACGCCTGGTTGTCGATCTTGCCCAGCAACGCATCGCCATCCTCGTGGGCGGTGAAATAACCAAGGTTGGCGCTCAGCACCCAATCCCCCACCGGCTTGCTGTGCTTCAGGCCCAGGAAGCCCTGGTGGTAGATGTCTTCAAGCTGCCCGTACCAGAGGCTGACACTGCTCTGGTTGGCGTTGAATGCATAGTCACCGCCCACATAGTTGAACGCATCGCTCTCGGCCTGGCGCTGGGGCACATGGCCGAGCATGGCGTTCATCTTGCCGTCGCCGCCCTCGTTGCGCAGGTGGGTGCTGGTCAGGTGCCCGGCCTGCACGGTCAGCCCGTCGATTTCTGCCGAGCTGATGCTGGTGCCCTGGTAGGTCGGCGGCAGCAGGCGGATATCACTGAACGTCAGCACTGGCAGGTTGGGCTGCAATTCGCCCACGCGCAGCTCGGTCTTCGACAGCCGGGCCTTGAAGGTCGGCGCGATGCGGCTGTACTCGTCGGCTGCGCGACCATCGCCGTGCACTGGCAGCAGGCCGGTGTTGACCCGGTCCGGGCTGCTGTCGAGCTTGATGCCGAGCAGGCCCAGGGCGTCGACGCCAAAACCGACCGGGCCCGGCGTGTAGCCGGACTTGAAGTCGAGGATGAAACCCTGGGCCCACTCCTCGGCCTTGGACTGCTGATTGGCCCCGACGATGTCGGAAAAGTCACGGCTGAAGTAGTAATTGCGGGCGCTGAGGCTGGCCTTGGCATCCTCGAAGAAGCCGCCTTCGGCGGCGAGTAAGGAGGGGCTGAGCAAAGTCAGCCCGATGGCGACGCAAGGGGTGTGGTTCATTCCGAAGCTCTCTTGATCTTGTTGTTATGGATAAAGCGCGGGGAACACGGGTTTTCAGGGTGTGCGGCGCAGCACCTCGCGGGGTTGCGGGCGGCGCAGGCGCAGCAGCGCATGGGCCAGCAGGCCGAACAGCAGCCCCCAGAACGCGGCCGACAGGCCAAGGAAGGACACTCCCGAAGCGGTGACCAGAAAGGTGAACAACCCGGCATCGCGTTCGCTGGGTACGGCCAGACTGCGCGCCAGGGCCTCGCTGATGGCGCCGTACAGGGCAAGCCCGGCCAACGCGGCGATCAGCGCGGCAGGGAACGCGGCGAACACCGACATCAGCGTCGCCCCGGCAATCCCCAGCAGCAGGTACAGCGCACTGCCGGCGAGCGCCGCGATATAGCGCCGGCGCGGATTTTCGTGGGCTTCGTGCCCGGTGCACAGGCTGGCGGTGACGGCAGCGAGGTTCAGGCCATGGCAACCGAACGGCGCAAGCAGCGCACCAGCCAGTGCGCTGGCACTGATCAGCGGGCTGGCCGGCGTGGCGTAGCCTGCGTTGCGCAACACCGCCATGCCCGGCATGAACTGCCCGGTCAGTGCGACCAGCACCATGGGCAGTGCCAGGCTGAAGGTGGCCGCCAGGCTGAACTGCGGGATGATCCATTGCGGCGAGGCCAGTTCCAGCACCAGCGCCTCGCTGCGAAAGGCACCGCTGGCCACGGTCACCATGGCGCCGACCATCAGCACGGCAGCCACGGCATAGCGCGGTTGCAGCCTGCGCATCAGCACATAGGTCGCGAACATCGCCAACACTAGCAGCGGCTGCACCGGCAATGCTCGGAACACCTCGGTGCCGAAGCTGAACAGGATGCCGACCTGCATGCCCGCCGCGATGGAGCCAGGCAGGTGCGCGATGATGCGGTCGAAGGCCCCGCTGATGCCGATCAGCAGTAAGACCAGTTTGGCGACCAGGTACGCACCTACGGCCTGCTCCAGGCCAAGTTGGGGCAAGGCGGTGACCAGCAGCGCCGAACCCGGGATCGACCAGGCAATCACCACCGGTACCCGGTAATGCAGGCTGAGCACCGCACCGAGCACGGCGCTGCCCATGGACACGGCCCAGACCCAGGACGACAGCATGCCGTGGGACAGGCCGGCGGCTTCGGCGGCATGGAAGATGATCACCAGCGGGCCAGCGTAGGAAATCAGGGTCGCGATGCAGCCGGCGACCAGGGCTGACAGGGAGCAGTCCTTGATCAGGGTTTTCATGAGACGTCTCGCAAGGCTTCGGCCGGCCTTGGTGGCTGGCTCTTGTTCTGTGTGGCCTTCTTCGCGGGACGAGCCCGCTCCCACAGGATCAGCACAGGTTCTGATACTGACGCGACACCTGTGGGAGCGGGCTTGTCCCGCGAAGAAGCCAGCGCGGTGTATCAGGCCTCCTGCAACGCCCGCGGCCGCCCGCTGCACTGTTCATCCTCGGTCCCGTACGCCTTCTGCAACTGGAAGTCGAACTTCAACTCGGCATGGCGGCCCGTTGCCCCTTCATGGAACACCACCTCGCCCACCAGTCCGTCACGGGTGGCGTAGGCAAAGTCATCCCACAGGTACTTGTCCCCGGCCAGGTTGATCTGGGTGGTCAGGTGGCGGTGCCCCGGTGCCGAGATGAAGAAGTGCACATGTGCCGGACGCTGGCCGTGGCGGCCGAGCAGGTCCAGGCATTCCTGGGTCGGCCCCTGCGGGTCGCAGCCATAGCCGGACGGCACGATGGAGCGGGCGCGATAACGGCCCTCGGCATCGGTGACGATGCGTCGGCGCAGGTTGTACTCGGACTGGCTCTGGTCGAAGAACGAGTAGGTGCCACGGGTATTGGCATGCCACAGGTCGACGATGGCCCCGGCCAGCGGCTGGCCTTGCGGGTCGAGCACCTGGCCCTCGAGCAGCATGACGGTCGCCACGCCCTCCTCGCTGCCGTCGTCCATGCGCACTTCACCCCGGGCCAGCGGCGCGCCGGCCACGTACAGCGGGCCTTCGATGGTGCGCGGGGTGCCGCCGCTCAAGCCGACTTCGGCATCCTTGGCGTCCTGCAACAGGTCGAGGAAGTGCTCGATGCCCAGGCCCGCCACCAGCAGCCCGGCCTCACCGCGCCCGCCAAGGCGGTTGAGGTAGTCGACGGCATGCCAGAACTCGTCCTCGGTGATTTCCAGGTCTTCGATCAGGCGTGCGGTGTCCTGCAGCACGCGCTGGATGATGCGCTTCAGGCGCGGGCTGCCTTGGTCATTGCCAAAGCCGGCGGCTTCCTCGAAGAACGCCTGGATATCGGCAGCCTGGGAAATCTTCACGGTCATGATGGATACCTCATCTTGTTCTTGTGCAAAGGGTTGAATCAGCGGTCGTCACTGTGGATCGACGACGGGTGGCGGCACAGGCCGTCGACCTCGATGTCCATGTACGGGAACAGCGGCAGCTGCATCAGCGTGTCGTGCAGCGCCTCGACGCTGGGCACGTCGAACACGCTGTAGTTGGCGTAGTGCCCGGCAATGCGCCACAGGTGGCGCCAGGTGCCCTCGCGCTGCAGGCGCTGGGCCAGTTCCTTCTCGTCGGCCTTCAGTTGCGCGGCCTTGGCCGGGTCCATGTCGACCGGCAGTTTCACGGTCATCTTCACGTGGAACAGCATGTTGTCTTCTCCTGTCTTACATGAGCTCTAAAAGCTTGTGCAGTCCCTGTAGGAGCGGGCTTGCCCCGCGAACACGGGCGAAGCCCGTGCCATCCACCGCGTCGTCTGCTTCGCGGGACAAGCCCGCTCCCACAGGGGGTTTGTGTGTTGCCTCAGTCCGTGGCTCAGCGGCGGGCGAAGCGCGCCAGGCGTTGCTCGTCCAGGGCCAGGCCCAGGCCTGGCGTGCGCGGCACGTGCAGCTGGAAGTCGTGGTACTGCGGTGGCTCGTTGACGATCTCTTCGGTCAGCAACAGCGGCCCGAACAGCTCGGTACCCCAGGTCAGCTGGCGCAGGGTGAGGAAGGCATGGGCCGAGGCCAGGGTGCCGATCGAGCCTTCGAGCATGGTCCCGCCGTACAGGGCGATGCCGGCCGCTTCGGCGATCTGCGCGGTGCGCAGCACGGCACGCGGGCCGCCGTTCTTGGCGATCTTCAGGGCGAAGATGCTGGCCGCGCCATCGGCGGCCAGGCTGAAGGCGTCCTCGACGCTCTCGATGGATTCGTCGGCCATGATCGGCGCCGGGCTGCGCTGGTTCAGGCGCACCTGGCCGCCGCGGTTGATGCGTGCGATCGGCTGTTCGATCAGGTCGATGCCGTTGTCGCCGAGCACCCGGCAGGCACGGATGGCTTGCGATTCGTCCCAGTACTGGTTGACGTCGACCCGCACGCTGGCGCGCTCACCCAGTTCGCGCTTGATCGCCACCACGTGCTGCAAGTCCTGCTCCAGCGGGTTGGCGCCGATCTTCAGCTTGAACACCCGGTGCCGGCGGATCTGAAGCATGTGCTCGGCTTCGGCGATGTCGCGGGCAGTGTCGCCGCTGGCCAGGGTCCAGGCCACTTCCAGGCTGTCGCGCACACGGCCGCCGAGCAGTTCGCTGACCGCCAGGCCGAGGCGCTTGCCCAGGGCGTCGAGCAAGGCGCTTTCGATGCCGGACTTGGCGAAGGTGTTGCCCTTGGCCAGCTTGTCGAGCTTGAGCATGGCGGCGTTGATGTTGTCTGCGGGCAAGCCGATCAGCGCCGGCGCCAGGTGCGCGTCGATGTTGGCCTTGATGCCTTCTGGGCTCTCGTAGCCGTAGGCCAGGCCGCCAATGGTGGTGGCCTCGCCGATGCCTTCGACGCCGTCGCTGCAGCGCAGGCGCAGCACCACCAGGGTCTGCTGCTGCATGGTGTGCATCGCCAGCTTGTGCGGGCGGATGGTCGGCAGGTCGACGATGATCGCGTCGATGCGCTCGATGGTCGGGCTTGTCATGCAAAAGCTCCAGTTCAGTCAGTGAGTAATCAGGCCGTCGCCAGATGGGCCTGGCGCCGGCCGCTGGCCAGGTGCACGGCCATGGCCAGCGCGGCAATCGCGCCAGGGATGGCGAAGGCGATGAAATTGAGTTGCAGCGGCAGGTTGATGCCCATCAGCGCACCGCCGAGCAGCGGGCCGACGATGGCGCCGTTGCGGCCGATGCCCGACGCCCAGCCAAGGCCGGTGGAGCGCACCGACAGGCCGTAGAGCTGGGCTGCACCGGCATACAGCAGGATCTGCGTGCCGATGGTGGTGGCGCCGGCGATGAAGATCAGCAGGTACAGCACCGGCATTGGGCTGTTCACGCCAAGCAGGCTGATCGACAGCGCCGCCGCGATGAAAAAGGCCACCTTGACCTTGACCAGGTTGTAGCGGTCGCCCAGCCAGCCGCCGAAAATCGCCCCGGCCATGCCACCGAAGTTCAGGGCCAGCAGGAACGACAGGCTCGACCCCAGGCTATAGCCGGCATTGGCCATCAGCTTGGGCAGCCACGAGCTCAGCGCGTAGACCATCAGCAGGCAGCAGAAGAACGCCAGCCACAGGGCCAGGGTGCGGATGGCCAGGCCGTTGCGGAACAGTTCGAGGACGGCGGTGAACTTGCCGGCCCTTTCGCGGGGCAAGCCCGCTCCCACAAACAACGCGTCCTCGGGTTGCAGGTCGCATTTCGGGTCCAGGCGTTTGAGCAGCTTGCCGGCGTCATCGGTACGCCCCTGGCGCACCAGGAAACCGATGGACTCCGGCAGGTAATAGAGGATCACCGGCAACAGCAGCAGCGGCACTGCGGCGGCGAAGAACATCGACTCCCAGCCAAAGCGCGGCAGCATGAAGATGCCGACACCCGCCGAGAGCATGCCTCCCAGCGAATAGCCGCTGAACATGATCGCCACCAGGGTGCTGCGCACGCGCTTGGGCGCGTATTCGTTCATCAGCGCCACGGCATTGGGCATCAGCCCGCCGCAGCCGAGGCCGGCGATGAAGCGATAGATGCCGAACTCGCTGGGGCTGCTGGCAAAGCCGTTGAGGATGGTCGCCCCCGAAAACAAGGCAAAACAGATGGCGATCCCTTTCTTGCGCCCGATGCGGTCGGCCAGGCTGCCGAACGCCAGGGCGCCGAACATCATGCCGAACAGCGCGTAGCTGCCCAACGCACCGGCCTGCAACGGGCTCAGGCCCCACTCCTTCATGATCACCGGCAGGACCACGCCGTAGATGAACAGGTCGTAGCCGTCGAAGATCAGCAGCAGGCCGCACAGGGCCATGATCATCCAGTGGAACGGTGTAAAGGGAGCGTTATCGATGATCGGGTGTACGTCCAGGGTTCGCATGGCATCTGTCTCTCTTGTTGTTGTTTTGGAGGAACGCTTTGCCGGGGGGCTTTGCATGGGGAGGGTTCAGCCGAGGTCACCGCCCCCACCGGCAGGGTCACGCCGGTGATGTAGGAAGCCTCGTCAGAGGCCAGGAAAAGGATCGCGCCGACCTGCTCGTCGATGCTGCCGTAGCGGTGCATCAGGCTGCTGTCGAGGGTCTGGTCGACGATCTGCTGGTACCAGGCCTTGTCCTGCTCGCTCTGCTCGCTGTTGTTGCGCGGCACCCGGCGCGGGGGCGCCTCGGTACCGCCAGGCGCAGTGGCGTTGACACGGATGCCGCGGCCGGCGGTTTCGAAGGCCAGGCACGCGGTGAGTGCGTTGACGCCGCCCTTGGCCGCGCCGTACGGCACGCGGTTGACCCCACGGGTGGCGATCGACGAGACGTTGACGATGGCGCCGCTGCCGCGTTCGAGCATGTACGGCAGCGCCGCGTGGCAGCACCACAGGGTCGGGAACAGCGAGCGGCGTACTTCGGCCTCGATCTGGTCGACCTGGTAATGCTCGAAGGGCTTGGCCCAGATGGTGCCGCCGACGTTGTTGACCAGGATGTCGAGGCGGCCGAAGGTTTCCACCGCCGTGGCCATGACCCGCGCGCAATCGGTGTGCAGTTCGAGGTCGGCGGTGAGGGTCAGCATACCCTCCCCGGCCAGTTCGTGGACCAGCTCGGAGCGGTCCACGGCCACCACCTGCGCGCCTTCGGCCTTGAGCCGCCAGCAAACGCCACGGCCAATGCCCTGGGCGGCGCCGGTGACCAGGGCGACCTTATTGTGGAATCGGTTGTTCATGTCGGTCTCCTTAAAATCCGGCAGTCAAATAAAAGGAGGCCGCCTTCACCCGCACGATGATGGCGGCCCCAAAGGAACCTCAGGCCGCAGCCGCCGCGAACTTCTCGTAGTAGAAGTTCGCCGGCGTGATGCCCTGCTCGCGGATGTACTGGCTAACCGCCTCGACCATCGGTGGCGGCCCGCACAGGTACACATCGACGTCGCCGTCATTGAGGTGCTGCGGCGCGATGTGCTGGGTCACGTAGCCCTTCTGCGGGTACTGGCTGTCGGGGTTGGCCACGCACGCGCTGTAGGTGAAGTTGGGAATTCGTGCGGCCAGCGCCTGCAGGCGGTCCAGCTCGACCAGGTCGAAATCGTTGGTCACCCCATAGATCAGGTGCAGCGGGTGTTCGCTGCCCTGCTCGGCAATCTTCTCCAGCATCGCCGTGAACGGTGCCAGGCCCGTACCACCGGCCAGCAGCAACAGCGGGCGCTGGATCGGCCGCAGGTAGAAGCTGCCCAGCGGGCCAGCCAGGCTCATGCTGTCCCCGGCTTTGGCCAGGCTGGTGAGGAAGTTGCTCATCAGGCCGCCCGGCACGTTGCGGATCAGGAAGCTGACCTCGCCGTCCTTCTGCAGGGAGCTGAAGGAATAAGCGCGGCTCTGGTCGCTGCCCGGCACCTTGAGGTTGACGTACTGCCCCGGCAGGAATGCCAGGCGGCTCAGTGCGTCGCCTTTGATCGACAAGGCAATGGTGCTGGCCGACAGTTGGCGCACATCGCTGATGGCGGCCTCGAAGCTGGCCTGTTCGGTCTTGCACAGCTGCGACGACGCCGGGATGCGCACTACACAGTCGCTTTCGGCGCGCATCTGGCAGGTCAGCACGTAGCCTTCAGCGATTTCGTCTTCACTCAGGGCGTCTTCGATGAAGTTGTCGCCCAGGTCGTAACGCCCGGACTCGGCCTTGCACTTGCAGGTACCGCAGGCGCCGTCGCGGCAGTCCAGCGGGATGTTGATGCCCTGGCGGTAGGCGGCGTCGGCCACGGTTTCATGGCCGCTGGCCTCGATGAAGCGGGTCACCCCGTCTTCGAAATTAAGCGCGATCTGGAAGCTCATGTTGCACCTCGCGGGCGAACCTGGCCGCAGCGCGCCAAAGGGCACACCGGGCGGCTCGCGTTACCTCGGATCAGATGTGGTAGATGTCGATGACCTGACGCACGTAGTCGTTCTTCAGCACCACCTTCTTGGCCTTGATCAGCGGCTGCCCGCCGCGCAGGTCGAGGGTGTAGAAACTGGTGCCGAAGTAGCTGTCGGTGGTCTTGTAGCGGAAGCTCAGGGTGTGCCAGTTGAAGCGCACCTGGCAGCTGCCCTCGCCCTGCTCGACGATCTCGATGTTGCTGATGTTGTGCGAGGTGCGGGTGTCCGGCACGGTCGCACTGGAGCGCTCGGTCTTGATGCGGAACACGCGGTCTTCAAGGCCACCACGGTTGCCGTACCAGATCAGCGAGATCTCGCTCTGAGGGTCTTCGGTCAGGGTGTCGTCATCGTCCCAGGACGGCATCCAGAAGGTTGCGTCGCTGGCGTACAGCTCCAGCCACTGGTCCCACTGGGCATCGTCCAGGTAGCGCGCTTCGCGGTAGAGGAAGTCGCGCACGGTGTCATGCAGGCTCATTGCACAGCCTCCACGGGGATCAGCTGGGTTTCCTGCTCGAGGGCTTTGATCATGGTGTCCTGCCAGTACTTGTGCTGCAGCACGAACAGCCCTTCGTCCTCGGTACGCACGCCCGACAGCAGCGGCTTGAGTTCGATTTCCCTGGCGGCCTCATCAGCCCCTTCGACCCAGTGCTGCGCACCACGGGACATGTCGTTCCAGCCGGTGCCGCCGCCGTAGCCGGTCTGGCAGGAGCGGAACTCTTCCAGGTCGTCCGGGGTGGCCATGCCGCTGACGTTGAAGAAGTCTTCGTACTGGCGGATGCGCTTGGCACGGGCATCGGCGCTCTCGCCCTTTGGTGCGATGCAGTAGATGGTGATTTCGGTCTTGTTCACCGAAATCGGCCGGGCGATGCGGATCTGCGAACTGAACTGGTCCATCAGGTAGACGTTCGGGTACAGGCACAGGTTGCGCGAGTTCTCGATCATCCAGTCGGCGCGGGCCTGGCCGAAGTCGGCGGCCAGCTGGTCGCGGCGCTCGAAGGCCGGGCGGTCTTCGGGGTTGGCCCAGCGGGTCCACAGCAGCAGGTGGCCATGGTCGAAGGAATAGAAGCCACCGCCCTGCTTGGCCCAGGCGCCGGCGCTCATGGTCTTGATCTCGTCACCCGCTTCGCGCTGCTTGCGCTGGTTCTGGGTGGCGGCGTAGTTCCAGTGCACCGAGCTGACGTGGTAGCCGTCGGCACCGTTCTCGGCGGTGAGCTTCCAGTTGCCCTCGTAGATGTACGAGCTGGCACCGCGCAGCACTTCCAGGCCTTCCGGGGACTGGTCGACGATCATGTCGATGATCTTGGCGGACTCGCCAAGGTGCTCGACCAGCGGCTTGACGTCGGCATTCAGGCTGCCGAACAGGAAGCCACGGTACGACTCGAAGCGTGCGACCTTGGTCAGGTCATGGGAGCCGTCGCAGTTGAAGCTGTCGGGGTAGCCGGCGTTGCTCGGGTCTTTGACCTTGAGCAGCTTGCCGCTGTTGTTGAAGGTCCAGCCATGGAACGGGCAGGTGTAGCTGGAGCGATTGCCGCGCTTGTGCCGGCAGAGCATGGCGCCGCGATGGCTGCAGGCGTTGAGGAAGGCATTGAGCTCACCGTCCTTGTTGCGCGCGATGAAGACCGGCTGGCGCCCCATGGTCAGGGTGAGGAAGTCGTTTTTCTCGGGGATCTGGCTTTCATGGGCCAGGTAGATCCAGTTGCCCTCGAAGATGTGCTTCATCTCCAGGTCGAACAGGCGCGGGTCGGTGAACATCTCGCGTTTGCAGCGATAGACGCCGGTTTCACGGTCGTCCTCAAGCATGGCATTGAGGTAGTCGAATCCCAGGGACATGGCCAGGGTCTCCATTGTTATTGTTCAGACCGGGTCAGGTTAGGGTTTGCCCTGGAGCGGCAATATCCATCGTGTGCAGAGTGCTATCCGTTTTGTGCAATTATCGGCGCGATAGCATTTATCCATTGAACAGTGCGCATCGCCTGAAGTAAGCTCGGGCTCATTCACTGGAGAGCAACATGCCGAAACACACCCGCAACCACGCCAACCACACCGGTCGCACTCTGCGCCCAGTGCTGGCCGTTGCCGGCTGCCAGGCTGCTGCCAGCTATTACTTTGGGTATTGGTTTAGCCACTAGGCGCCGATACCCACCCGGCGCCCACCTTCGAGGGGCCGCCGAACATGAGCATACTCAAACCCCCGGTCGGCTCCCCGACCGGGGGTTTTGCTTTTCAGGTCATTGCACTTTTACCGATTCGAACTGAGGACAGATTCATGAACTACGCCACTTATTACTACGCAAGCACCTATGCCTGGCGATTTAGCCAATCCCGTTCGGGCCAGCCTGCCGCCTCCGATCGGTCCATCACCGGTGGCAATGCTGCAGACCATCAATCAACGAATAGTCGAACACCTCGATAGGGCCGACCGCGCGGGCCAGAACCCGCCGTCCGCCCAGGGAACATACGCCATGCAAGCCTCGAACCTCGCTCTGCCCCTGACCCAACCGCACGCTGCCAACACCACCGTCAGCCAGCGCCTGCCCAGCCCGCACCTGCTCAAGCAGCAGATGCCGCTGTCCAGCGAACTCGCCCAGCAAGTCCACAGCCACCGCCAGGCCATCCGCGCCATTCTCGAAGGCCGCGACGAGCGCCTGCTGGTGATCGTCGGCCCATGCTCGATCCACGACCCCCGCTCGGCCGTGGAGTACGCCGACCGCCTGGCGGCGCTGAGCCGCGAAGTCGATGACAAGCTGCTGCTGGTGATGCGCGCCTACGTGGAAAAACCTCGCACCACGGTGGGCTGGAAAGGCCTGGCCTACGACCCGCACCTCGATGGCAGTGACGACATGCACGCCGGCATCGCCCTGTCTCGCGGCTTGATGCTGAGCATGATCGAACGCGGCCTGCCGATCGCCACCGAACTGCTGCAACCGATGGCCGCCGGCTATTTCGATGACCTGCTGGGCTGGGCGGCGATTGGCGCACGCACTACCGAATCGCAGATTCACCGGGAAATGGTCAGCGGCCTAGAGCTGCCGGTCGGCTTCAAGAACGGCACCGACGGCGGCGTCGGCATCGCCTGTGACGCCATGCGCAGCGCGGCGGCCCCGCACCGCCACTTCGGCATGGATGCACAGGGCTACCCGGCGATCATCGAAACCCTGGGCAACCCGGACACCCACCTGGTGCTGCGCGGCGGCCACAAGGGCCCGAACTACGATGCCGCCAGCATCGCCCAGGCCCGCCAAGGCCTGGCCAAAGCCGGTTTGCAGGCACGCATCGTCGTCGACTGCAGCCATGCCAACAGCGGCAAGGACCCTGCCCGCCAGCCCGCCGTGTTCGAGGACGTGCTGGCCCAGCGCCTTGCCGGTGACCGCTCGCTGGTCGGCGTGATGCTCGAAGGGCACCTGTTCGATGGCTGCCAGGCCCTGGGCAAGGGCGCGCTGAAATACGGCGTGTCGATCACCGACGGCTGCCTGGGCTGGAGCGCGACCGAAACTCTGCTGCGCGAGGCTGCAGCGCGTATGTGAAGTGCCTACAGCAAGCCTGGCGAGACATGACCCGATCAAGTGCGCTAGGCTTGCCGTTTTCACCCCCCAAGGAGCAGTACCCATGGCACGCGCCACCGCACGTCACATCCTCGTCGCCACTGAAGACAAGTGCAACGAACTGAAAGCCCAGATCGAAGCCGGTGCCGACTTCGCTGAAATCGCCAAGGCCAACTCCACCTGCCCGTCCAGCCGTCAAGGCGGTGACTTGGGCTCGTTCGGCCCAGGCCAGATGGTCAAGGAATTCGACACCGTGGTGTTCAGCGCACCGGTCAACACCGTACAGGGCCCAGTGAAGACCCAGTTCGGCTACCACCTGCTGGAAGTGACCAGCCGTCAGGACTGATCGACTGATCATCGTGTCCCTTGTGGGAGCGGGTTCACCCGCGAAGAGGCCCGAGCAGACAATTGGGTTGTCTGGCTTGGCCTCTTCGCGGGTAAACCCGCTCCCACAGGTCATTCTTGGCGTCGTGCTTTTGTGCATGGGCTGGATGGCCCAAGCCGCGCCCACCCATGCCTTGACCGTCTACGGCGAAGCCCCCCGCTACAGCGAAACCTTCCGCCACTTCGACTACGCCAACCCCGACGCCCCCAAGGGTGGCCTGATGCGCCGCTCGGCCATCGAGATCGGCCAGTTCGACCATATCCTGCCCTACATCGACAAAGGCATCGGCGTCAGCGAGGTCGATGGCTGGCTGTATGCGCCCCTGGCGCAACGCTCGTTCGACGAACCCTATACCGTTTACGGCCTGATCGCCCGGCGCATGGAACGTGGCCCGGGCGAGGCCTGGCTGCGCTTCGAGATCGACCCCAAGGCAAGCTTCGCCGATGGCAAGCCGGTGCTCGCCGAGGATGTGCGTTTCAGCTTCAATAAACTCATGGCCGAAGGCAGCCTCAAGTACCGCACCCAGTTCGCCGAAGTCGCCGGCGTAACGGTCGAAGGCCCGCTGCAGGTGCGCTTCGACTTCAAGCAGCCCCACGGCCGCACCCTGGCCCTGGACCTGGCCAGCCTGCCGGTAATGCCCGAGCATGACTGGGCCAACCGCGATTTTGCCAACGGCGCCGGTTTCGACAAGCCGGTCGGCAGCGGCCCGTACCGTATCGGGCGCATCGACAACGGCCGCAGCATCACCTTCGAACGCGACCCTGGCTGGTGGGCCAAGGACTTGCCGGTCAATCGCGGGCGCTACAATTTCGAGCACATCCGCATCGAGTATTTCGGCGATACCGAAGTGGCACGCCAGGTGCTCAAAGGCGGTGGCTACGACTACAACCGCGAGTTTTCCGCCACCGCCTACACCCTGGGCTACAACGGCGCACAGCTGGACGATGGCCGTCTGCAACGGGCCCACCTGGGCCCGGCCAAGCCGCAGGCGGCCCAGGGCTTCGTGTTCAACCTCGACAAGCCACAGTTCAAGGACCGCCGTGTGCGCCAGGCACTGGCCATGCTCTGGGACTTCGAGTGGAGCAACCGGCAGATGATGCGCAATATGTACATCCGCCAGCAAAGCGTGTTCTCCAATACCCCGCTGGCAGCCCGCGAACTGCCGGATGCGGGCGAGCTCAAGCTGCTCGAGCCGCTGCGCGGCCGGGTGCCGGACGAAGTCTTCAACCAGGTGTTCACGGCGCCGGTCACCGACGGCTCGGGGATCATTCGCCCACAACAATTGCAGGCGCTGGCCTTGCTGCAACAGGCCGGCTGGCACCCCGACGGTGATCGCCTGGTCAATGCCCAGGGCGAGCCGCTGGAATTCACCTTCCTCAACGGCCAGTCCGGCATGGAGCGCCTGTTGCTGCCGTGGAAGCGCAACCTGGCGCAGATCGGCATCACCCTGAACATCCGCAACGTCGATTCGGCGCAGTACGTGAACCGGCTGATGGCGCGCGACTACGACATGATCGTCACCGGCTATACCGTCACCCTGTCGCCAGGCGCCGAGCTGTACAACTACTTCGGCTCGGCCGCCGCCAACGACCCGGGTTCGAACAACCTGATGGTGCTCAAGGACCCGGTGGTGGACCAACTGATCGACGGCCTGGTGCGCGCCGACACCCAGGCCGACATGCTGCACCACGCCCATGCCCTGGACCGGGTGCTGCAATGGAACTACTACTGGATCCCCAACTATTACCCGCCCGGCAGCTCTACAGTGTGGTGGAACCGCTTCGGCCTGCCGAACGTCCAGCCCGCTTATGACGAAGGCCTGGACAGCTGGTGGGAAATCAGCCCGACCGCACTGACCAACGCACAGATGGCCGAACGGCAGAAGGCCCAGCCATGACCAGCTACATCCTGCGGCGCCTGCTGCTGATCATCCCGACCTTGCTGGCGATCCTGCTGGTCAACTTCGCCATCGTCCAGGCCGCCCCCGGCGGCCCGGTCGAGCAGGCGGTGGCGCGGCTGCAGGGCCTGGGCGGCGGTGCGCCCGGCTCCCGGGCCGAGGTGGTACACGGCGAGTCCCGGGCCACCCGTGGCCTGGACCCGAAGCTGATCGAGGAGATCAAGCGCCAATACGGTTTCGACAAGACCGCCCCGGAGCGCCTGTGGCTGATGCTCGGCCAGTACGCCCGGCTGGACTTCGGCCAGAGCTTCTTCCGCGGCGCCAAGGTCACCGACCTGATCCTCGACAAGCTGCCGGTGACCCTGTCGCTGGGCTTCTGGGCCACGCTGATCACCTACCTGGTGTCGATCCCGCTGGGCATCCGCAAGGCGGTACGCCATGGCACTCGCTTCGATACCTGGAGCAGCGCGCTGATCGTGGTCGGCTATGCCCTGCCCTCGTTCCTGTTCGCGCTGCTGCTGATCGTGCTGTTCGCCGGCGGCACCTCGCTGAACTGGTTCCCGGTACGTGGCCTGGTCTCGGATGATTTCGACCAGCTCAGCCTGCTGGGCAAGGTCGCCGATTACTTCTGGCACCTGGTGCTGCCGGTCGGCGCCCTGGTGATCGGTGGCTTTGCCACCCTCACCCTGCTGACCAAGAACGCCTTTCTCGATGAGATCTCCCGCCAGTACGTGGTCACTGCCCGCGCCAAAGGCCTGAGCGAACGCCGCGTGCTGTATGGGCACGTGTTGCGCAACGCCATGCTGCTGGTACTGGCCGGCCTGCCCCAGGCGCTGATCACGGTGTTCTTCGCCGGCTCGTTGCTGATCGAGGTGATCTTCTCCCTCGACGGCCTTGGCCGCATGAGTTACGAAGCAGCGGTGTCACGGGACTACCCGGTGGTGTTCGGCACGCTGTTCATCTTCACCCTGGCCGGCCTGCTGTTCCGCCTGATCGGCGACTTGGCCTTCACCGTGCTCGACCCGCGCATCGACTTCGACACGAGGGCGCACTGATGCTATCGCCGGTTTCGCGTCGTCGCCTGCAGCGTTTTCGCCGCAACCGCCTGGGCTGGGTGTCGCTGTGGCTGTTCGCCGGGATGCTGGTGCTGAGCCTGTGCGCCGAGTTGGTGGCCAACGACAAGCCGCTGCTGCTGAGCTACAAAGGCGATTTGTACATGCCGGCACTCAAGCGCTACAGCGAGCAGCAGTTCGGTGGCCAGCTGCCGTTCCAGCCGGACTACCGCAGTGCCTATGTGCGCCAGCTGATCGAGGGCCAGGGCGGCTGGATGCTGTTCGCACCCATTCCGTTCAGCGCCGACACACCCAACTACGACCTGCTGGTGCCCACCCCCAGCCCGCCGAGCGCGAGCAACTGGCTAGGGACCGACGACCAGGGCCGCGACGTGCTGGCGCGGGTGCTGTATGGCACCCGCACCTCGCTGTTGTTCGCCTTTGCCCTGACGGTGATCAGTGTGCTCATCGGCGTCGGCGCGGGCGCGCTGCAAGGTTATTACGGCGGCTGGGTGGACCTGTTCGGGCAGCGCTTGCTGGAGGTGTGGTCGGGCCTGCCGGTGCTGTACCTGCTGATCATCCTCAGTGGCTTTGTCGAACCGGACTTCTGGTGGTTGCTGGGCATCATGGCGCTGTTTTCATGGCTGGCCCTGGTCGATGTTGTGCGCGCTGAGTTCCTGCGTGGGCGCAACCTCGAGTACGTGAAGGCAGCACGTGCTCTTGGGCTGTCAGATTCTCTGGTGATGCTGCGCCATGTACTGCCCAATGCGATGAACGCGACGTTTACCTATGTACCCTTCATGCTCACCGGGGCGATCACCACGCTGACGGCGCTGGATTTCCTAGGCTTCGGCATGCCCGCCGGCAGTGCTTCGCTGGGTGAGCTGGTGACTCAGGGCAAGCAGCACCTGGAAGCACCGTGGCTGGGCTTTACCGCGTTCTTTGCCTTGGCGGTGATCTTGTCGCTGCTGGTGTTCATCGGCGATGCCTTGCGTGAGGCGTTCGACCCCAGAAGATAGGTTTTCAGGACCGGCCCTTTCGCGGGACAAGCCCGCGAAGAGGCCAGCAAGGCAAGTACAGGAATTAGCAAGATGCACGACAGCGACAGCCTCAAGGACTACCCCCAGGTACGGCAACTGGCGATCCGCTCGCTGTTCGAGATCATCGAGCAGTCCAGCGAAGGCACGGTGATCGTCGACCGTGATGCACGCATAGTCTGGATGAACGAACGTTACGCCCGGCGCTTCGGCCTGGCCGATGCCGGCAGCGCGATCGGCCAGCCGTGCGAGGCGGTCATTCCGGGTAGCCTGATGCGCCAAGTGGTGAGCGATGGCCGGCCGATCCTGCTGGACATGCTCGATACCCCCAACGAGCCGCTGGTGGTGATGCGCCTGCCGATCCACGATGCCCAGGGCGCCCTGATCGGCGCCATCGGCTTCGCCCTGTTCGAAGAGCTGCGCAGCCTGTCGCCCTTGCTCAAGCGCTATGCGAGCATGCAACAGGAACTGGCCAGCACCCGCTCGCAATTGCGCGCACGCCAGGCCAAGTACAGCTTCGCCCAGTTCGTCGGCAGCAGCCCAGCCAGCCTCGAAGCCAAGCGCCGCGCACGGCGCGGTGCGGGCAGCGATTCGCCAGTGCTGCTGCTGGGCGAAACCGGCACTGGCAAAGAGTTGCTGGCCCATGCCATCCATGCAGCTTCGGCGCGGGCGCACAAGGCCTTTGTCAGCATCAACAGTGCGGCGATCCCAGAAACCCTGCTGGAAGCCGAGTTCTTCGGCACCGCGCCTGGCGCCTTCACCGGTGCCGACCGCAAGGGGCGCAGCGGCAAGCTGCAACTCGCCGAGGGTGGCACCTTGTTCCTCGACGAAATTGGTGACATGCCGCTGGCTCTACAGAGCAAGCTGCTGCGCGTACTGCAGGAGAAAGAGTACGAACCGGTCGGCTCTAACCAGATGCTGCGCAGCGACGTGCGCATCATTGCCGCCACCTCCATCGACCTCCAGGCGGCCATGGCTCGCGGGGCATTTCGTGCCGACCTGTACTACCGGCTGAATGTGCTGCCGATCGACGTGCCGCCGCTGCGCGAGCGGGTCGAGGACTTGCCGGCGTTGTGCGAAGCGATCCTGGCCGAGCTGGGCAGCCAGTACGAGCTGGAACAGGACGCCCAGGCACTGCTGGCGCGACATGGGTGGCCGGGAAATATTCGCGAGCTGCGCAATGTGCTGGAACGGGCGACGTTGCTGGCCGACCAAGCGCGCCTTGGTGTCACCGACCTGGCGGCGGCGCTGGGGCCGCTGAGCCCGGTGGTGGGTCAGGAACAGCGGATGGGCTATCGTGAGGCGTGTGAGCAGTTCGAGCGCAGGCTGATTGCCGGGGCGTTGGCCGAGCATGCGGGGAATGTGTCCGAAGCTGCCAAGGCGCTGGGGTTGGGACGATCGACCTTGTACAAGAAAATGGTTGCATTTGGTCTCTGATTGGAGACTTTTGTTTCTGTTTTGGGATTGCCGCGAGGGCTTCGCCCTCGATCGCGGATAAATCCGCTCCTACAGGGGGTACGCGGTCTCTTGTACGAGCGGATTTATCCGCGATGGACCGCACAGCAGCCCATGCAATCTCAAAATGGAGACACAGCCATTAATAAAAAACAAAAAATCCTTTAACTTCATATAGTTACGCACTTGGCACGATTCCCGCTATCTCCCGGTCACCCATAACAACAAGACTCACCCAGGAGACCCATCCCGATGACCGTGCTCATCGCCCTCGCCGCTCTGGCCCTGCTGATGCTGGCCGCCTACCGCGGTTACAGCGTGATCCTCTTCGCCCCCATCGCCGCCCTCGGCGCCGTCCTGCTCACCGACCCGGCCGCCGTGGCTCCTGCGTTCACCGGGGTGTTCATGGAGAAGATGGTCGGCTTCATCAAGCTGTACTTCCCGGTGTTCCTGCTCGGTGCCGTGTTCGGCAAGCTCATCGAGCTGTCCGGCTTCTCGCGCTCGATCGTCGCCGCCGCCATCCGCCTGCTTGGCACCCGCCAGGCAATGCTGGTGATCGTGCTGGTCTGTGCCCTGCTCACCTACGGCGGCGTATCGCTGTTCGTGGTGGTGTTCGCGGTGTATCCGTTCGCCGCCGAGATGTTCCGCCAGAGCGACATCCCCAAGCGCCTGATCCCGGCGACCATCGCCCTGGGCGCGTTCTCGTTCACCATGGATGCCCTGCCCGGCACCCCGCAGATCCAGAACATCATCCCCAGCACCTTCTTCAACACCACCGCCTGGGCCGCGCCATGGCTCGGACTGATCGGCACATTGTTCGTGTTCTGCACTGGCATGCTCTACCTGCAGCGCCAGCGCAACAAGGCCCAGCGTGCGGGTGAAGGCTACGGCAGCAACCTGCGCAACGAGCCTGAAACCGCTGCCGACCTGGCCCTGCCCAACCCCTGGCTGGCACTGTCGCCGCTGGTGCTGGTGGGGGTGATGAACCTGATGTTCACCCACTGGATCCCGCAGTGGTACGGCCCCAGCCACACCCTGCAATTGCCGGGCATGAGCGCGCCGGTCAACAGCGACGTGGCCAAGCTCACGGCAATCTGGGCGGTGCAGGCAGCCCTGCTGGTGGGCATCCTGATGGTGCTGGTGTGTGCCTTCGGGGTGATCCGCGAACGCCTGGCCGAGGGCACCAAGAGTGCAGTCGGCGGCGCTCTGCTGGCAGCCATGAACACCGCCTCCGAGTATGGCTTTGGCGCAGTCATCGCTTCGCTGCCAGGCTTTCTGGTGCTGGCCGACGCGCTGCGCGGGATTCCCAACCCGCTGGTCAACGAAGCGATCACCGTGACTTTGCTGGCCGGCATCACTGGCTCCGCCTCGGGTGGCATGAGCATCGCCCTGGCGGCCATGAGCGACAGCTTCATCGCTGCGGCCCATGCCGCCAATATTCCCCTTGAAGTGCTGCACCGGGTGGCCGCGATGGCCAGTGGCGGCATGGACACCCTGCCGCACAACGGCGCGGTAATCACTTTGCTGGCGGTGACCGGGCTGACCCACCGCGAAGCTTACAAAGACATTTTCGGTATTACCCTGATCAAGACCCTGGCGGTATTCGTGGTCATCGCCACGTTCTACGCCACCGGCATCGTCTAAGGAGTTTCTGCATGACTTTGAAAGGCAAGACGGCACTCGTCACCGGCTCCACCAGCGGCATCGGCCTGGGCATCGCCCAGGTGCTGGCCCGCGCTGGAGCGAACATTGTACTCAACGGCTTCGGCGACCCGTCGCCGGCGTTGGCAGAGATCGCCAGCCACGGCGCCAAGGTGGTCCACCACCCGGCGGACCTCTCCGATGTGGCGCAGATCGAAGCGCTGTTCGCGATGGCCGAGCGCGAGTTCGGCGGTGTCGACATCCTGGTCAGCAACGCCGGCATCCAGCACGTAGCGCCGGTGGAGCAGTTCCCGCTGGACAGCTGGGACAAGATCATCGCCCTCAACCTCTCGGCCGTGTTCCATGGCACCCGCCTGGCCCTGCCCGGCATGCGCGCGCGCAACTGGGGGCGGATCATCAATGTCGCCTCGGTACACGGGCTGGTCGGTTCCACCGGCAAAGCGGCCTATGTGGCGGCCAAGCACGGCGTGGTCGGGTTGACCAAGGTGGTGGGGCTGGAAACCGCCACCAGCAACGTCACCTGCAACGCCATCTGTCCAGGGTGGGTGCTGACCCCGCTGGTGCAGAAGCAGATCGACGATCGTGCCGCCAATGGCGTCGATCCGCAGCAAGCACAGCACGATCTGCTGGCCGAGAAGCAACCTTCACTGGCCTTCGTCACCCCCGAGCACCTCGGTGAGCTGGTACTATTCCTGTGCAGCGAGGCCGGTAGCCAGGTTCGCGGTGCCGCCTGGAACGTCGATGGTGGCTGGTTGGCCCAGTGACTGGCGGCCTGGGCCTGGCAGCGGTCTTGCACTCGTTTACCTGCAAGGAGGCCCTATGCGCCCAACCCCAATGACCGCGATCTTTGCCCTGACCCTGGCCGCCGCCGCTCCGGCGATGGCCGCCAGCCTCAAGGACGTCGCGCCCTATCCCGAGGCGGAAAAAGGCTTCACCCGGCAGGTCATCCACCTGCCGGCGCAAACCGATGAATCGGCCCACAAGCTGGAAATCCTGGCCGGCAAGACGCTGGAAGTGGACTGCAACCGCCAGCGCCTGGCCGGCAGCCTGGAAGAACACACCCTCGAAGGCTGGGGCTACAGCTACTATCGCCTGGACAAGGTCGGTGGGCCAGCCAGCACCCTGATGGCCTGCCCGGATGGCAAGACGACCCAGGCCTTCGTGCCGGTGGTCGGTGAAGGCTTCATGCTGCGCTACAACAGCAAGCTGCCAGTCGTGGTGTACGTGCCCAAGGGTGTCGAAGTGCGTTATCGCGTGTGGTCGGCATCCGAAGAAGTGCAAAAGGCTAAAGTGGAATAAGTCTCCCCGAGGGCCCTTCACGGGCCCTCAACCCCAAGCAGTCTCTGGAGGTTCGGCATGAACGATGTGCTCTGGCGCCCCTCCACGGCGCAGATCGAAGCCAGCCGGATGGATGCCTTCCGCCGCCGGGTGAACCTGCGTTACAACCTGCAGCTCAATGACTACGCGGCCCTGCACCGCTGGAGCATCGAGCAGCGGCCGGCCTTCTGGCAAACCCTTGCCGACTATTTCCATGTGGCCTGGCATACCCCATCCAGTCAGGTCCTCAGCGAAGGCGCGCAGATGCCTGACGCCCGCTGGTTCAGTGGTGCCACCCTGAATTTCGCCGAACACCTGCTGCGCCGTCGTGACGACCGGCCTGCGGTGGTTTCCGTGCGCGAAGATGGCCAGCGCACGGTCTTCACCCACGCCCAACTGGCCGCTGAAGTTGCGGGCCTGCAGAAAGCGTTCAAGGCAGCCGGCATCGAGCCCGGTGACCGCATCGCGGCAGTCATGCCCAATACCTGGCAAACCCTGGTAGCGATGCTTGCCTGCTCCAGCCTGGGTGCGGTCTGGTCGACGTCTTCGCCGGAGTTCGGCCTGCACGGCATCATCGACCGTTTCGGCCAGATCGAACCGAAACTGCTGCTGGTCTGCGCCGGTTATCAATACGCCGGCAAGCCGATCGATCAGGTCGACAAGATCAACCAGGTCTGCGCCCAGTTGCCGGGGCTGCAGCAGTTGATCGTGGTGCCCTATACCCGCCCGCACACCCAAGCGTGTGAATTCAACGCCGCCAAGGTCAGCCTGTGGGATGACTTCTACCAGCCCGGCGGCGAACCTGTGTTTGCCTCGCTGCCGTTCGACCACCCGCTGTACATTCTCTATTCCAGCGGCACCACGGGCGTGCCCAAGTGCATCGTCCATCGCGCGGGCGGCCTGCTGCTGCAACACCTCAAGGAACACGGCCTGCACAACGACCTGAAGGCCGACGACGTGCTGTTCTACTACACCACCTGTGGCTGGATGATGTGGAACTGGCTGGCCAGCGGCCTGGCCGTCGGTGCCACCCTGGTGCTGTACGATGGTTCACCGTTCTACCCCGGCCCGGAGCGTCTGCTCGACCTGATCGACGCCGAACGCATCCAGGCCTTCGGCACCAGTGCCAAGTACCTGGCTGCGCTGGAACAGGAAGGTCTGGAGCCGGCCCGCAGCCATCGGCTGCACAGCCTGCGGCTGATCCTGTCCACCGGTTCGCCCTTGTCGCCACACAGTTACGACTACGTGTACGGCAAGATCAAGGCCGACTTGTGCCTGGCTTCGATGTCCGGTGGCACCGATATCGTCTCGTGCTTCGTGCTTGGCAACCCGACCCTGCCGGTGCGCCGTGGCGAGATGGCCTGCAAGGGCCTGGGCATGGCCGTGGAGGTGTGGAACGAACAGGGTCAGCCGGTGCTCGACGAAAAAGGCGAGCTGGTCTGCACCCGCAACTTTCCATCGATGCCCCTGGGCTTCTGGAACGACAACGACGGCAGCCGTTACCACGACGCCTATTTCAGCCAGTTCCCCGGGGTCTGGGCGCAGGGAGACTACGCCGAGCAGCGCAGCAGCGGCGGCCTGCTGATCCATGGCCGCTCCGACGCCGTGCTCAACCCGGGCGGCGTACGCATCGGCACGGCAGAGATCTACCGCCAGGTGGAAAAGGTTGAAGAGGTGCTGGAAAGCGTGGCTATCGGCCAGGCCTGGCACGGCGATGTGCGCGTGGTGCTGTTCGTGCGCCTGCGCGATGGCCTGCAGCTGGACGACGCCCTGCGCCAGCGCATTCGCCAGGTGATCCGCCAGTACACCACGCCGCGCCATGTGCCGGCGGTGATCGCCCAGGTCACTGACATCCCACGCACCATCAGCGGCAAGCTGGTGGAGCTGGCCATCCGCAACGTGGTGCACGGGCTGCCAGTGAAAAATACCGACGCCCTGGCCAACCCTCAGGCGCTGGAGCAGTTTCGTGACCGCACGGAGCTGCGCGATCAGGCATAATGGCGCCCTTTTTTGCCCCGAAGCACAGGTGTACCCATGAAAGCTCAAGCCCGCCACATCCTGGTCAAGACCGCTGACGAAGCCGAAAAGCTCAAGCAGCGCATCGCCAACGGCGAGGCCTTCGACGTGCTGGCGAAGAAGTTCTCCACCTGCCCGTCGGGCAAGCGCGGTGGTGACCTGGGCGAAGTGCGCCCGGGCCAGCTGGTGGGGGCGATCGACCAGGTGATCTTCAAGAAGCCCCTGCGCGTGGTTCACGGGCCGATCAAGAGCAAGTTCGGCTACCACCTGGTGCAGACCTTCTACCGCGATTGATAGCCACGGGCCACCTAGCATTTTTGCCAGTTGCCCCGTGTTCGCGCTTTACATACAACTCAGGCAGGGCCGAAGCGGTGCTTAAGATGCCGCTTCAGGTAGTGGTCCCTCTAACGGACACGGAGACCTGCCTATGCGTTGCCCTCGCTTGCTTTCGTTCGCCGCTTTTCCCCTCCTGGCCCTGCCGCTACTGGTCCATGCCCAAATCATGGTCGTTTCGCTTGGCGACAACCTGGGCGCCGTGGTGCAGACCCCGGCCATCGACGACTTCAGGATGACCGGCGGGACCGTGCAATCGCTCAATCAAGGGCAAGGCTACGACACGTTCTACATGTCTGGCGGGTGGAACGTCGGCGCCTTCGAGGATGGCGACCGGGCAATCTTCGCGGGCGGGCGTATTGGCCGGGTCGACCTCAAGCTGGCCGACAACTTCTTCGAAATGTCCCAGGACCTGGGCGTCGAAACCCTGATCGATGGCAACCTGGTCAGCGGCTTCGGCAACGACACCATCATCCTTCGCGGCGGCACCATCGGCGGCAACATCAGCACCAGCGGTGGCGAAGACAGCATCACCATCAGCGGCGGCATCTTGAAAGGCAACGTGCTGGCCAGCGCGGGCAATGATGTCCTGAACTGGTCAGGGGGCACCATCGGTGGGCGGGTCGACATGGGCGTCGGCGACGATCAGGTCACCATCAGTAACCTCTTCCCGCAAACCCTGAGCGTCAACATCGATGGCGGTGCCGGCAACGACCGCCTGCAATTTTTCAACAGCGAGATTGATGGCGGTGCCCGCTACCTGAACTTCGAGTTTGTCGAACTGAACCAGAACAGCCGCCTGACGCTGAACGATACGCTTGCCCTTGGCGATGCAGATACCGGCAGCGGCACGCTGGCCATTGATACCAGCAGCACGCTGGCTGCTCGCCAGGGAACGATTGCGTCCTTCACCACGGGGCAACTTGCCAGTGTGCGCAATGCTGGCACGATCGACCTGAGCACGGGCAATGATGCCCAGGGCCGCCTGACCATCAACGGCAACTACCAAGGTGACAATGGCCTGCTGCGCGTGAACAGTGTGCTCGCCGGCGACGATGCAGCATCCGACCGGCTGGTGGTCAGCCAGGGCAGCATCGGCGGCAGCACGCGCCTGGAGGTGAACAATCTGGGTGGCGCGGGGGCCGCCACGAACCAGAATGGTATTCAGGTCGTTGAAGCCCGCAACGGCGCCACCAGCACCGCCACGGCCTTTGTTCAGACTCAGACGCTGTCGGTGGGTGCTTATGACTACCGACTGTTCAAAGGCGGTGTGACGGCTGGCAGCGAAAACAGCTGGTACCTGCGCTCGACACTGGTCGCGCTGCCCGCTCCGTCCCCCGCGACACAACCGGGAAATCCGTCACAGCCAACGCAGCCAACGCAGCCGGGCGAGCCGCCCGTGATCGCCTCGGCGGCTACCCCGCCTGTCGCTGCGCCAGCGCCCGGCCAGCTTGACCTGCCAGCGCCGGTGCAAGGCGAAAGCCTGCCGCTGTATCGCCCGGAAGTGCCGGTCTATGCCGCAGCTCCGAGGGGCGCCGCCATTATCGCCCGCCAGGCACTGGGCACCTTCCATCAGCGCCAGGGTGACCAGCAGTTGCTGCAGGGCAAAGGCGCCTTTCCTGCCAGCTGGGGCCAGGCCTACGGCGGCGCGCTGCGCCAGCAATGGAGCGGCACCGTCAGCCCGAGCCTGGACGGTGACCTGTACGGCTTCAAGGTGGGCCAGGACCTGTATGCCAAGGTCAGCGATAATGGCTATCGCCAGCATCTGGGCCTGTATGTCAGCCACAGCCGGCTGGACGCCGACGTCAAAGGCTTCGCGCTGGCCGTGGAGGATCGCAGCGTGGGTGATCTCAAGCTGGACGGCGACAGTGTCGGCGGCTACTGGACACTGGTCGGCCCGCAAGGCGGGTACCTCGACAGCGTATTGCAGTACACGAAACTCGATGGCCGCGCCCGCTCCGACCGGGGCGACAAGCTGAACATCGACGGGCACGCCTGGAGCGCATCGCTGGAGACCGGCTATCCGATCAGCCTGTCCAAACGCTGGACCCTGGAACCACAAGCCCAGCTGATTGCCCAGAAAGTCTCGCTCGACAGCGCCAACGACAGCGTCTCGCACGTCAGCCATGATGCCCAGGTCGAGCTGACCGGTCGGCTCGGCGTGCGCCTGGAAGGCGCCTATGGCGGCATCAACGGCCGCCTGCTGCAACCCTACGCGCAGCTCAATCTGTGGCACGGCGATGGCGGTCGCGACACCCTGACGTTCGATGGGGTGGACAAGATCAAGACCGACTACCGCTACACCGCGTTGCAGCTGGAAACCGGCCTGGTCGCCCAGGTCAGCGAGGCGCTGAGCCTGCACGGCGGTGTGCAGTACTCAAGCAACCTCGACAGCCGCCAGCAGGAAGCCAGCGGGGTGAACCTGGGCGTGCGCTGGCAGTTCTAGCGGCGCGCCGCCAGCAGGCCGAGGCCGGCGCAACCGAGCAGCGAGGCGCTGACCCGGTTGAACAGCCGGCGCGGCCCGGGCTGGCTGAACCAGCGTTGCATATAGGCGCCCAGGCCCGAGTAGATGGCGATCGCCGCCCACTCCAGCAGCAGGAACAGCACACCGAGCCAGAGGAACTGCTCGCTCACCGGCGTCGCGCTGCCAACCGAAACGAACTGCGGCAGGAAGGCGGTGAAGATCAGGATGGCTTTCGGGTTGCCCGCCGCCACCCAGAACTCCTGGCGTGCCAGCCGCCACGTGCCACTCGGGTGATCGCTGGCCACCACGGCCTCGCCGACCGGGGCGCGCCACAGCTGCCAGGCGATGTAGAACAGGTATGCCGCGCCCACCACCTTGATCGCCAGGAACAGGTACTCGCTGGTGTGCAGCACCACCGCCAGGCCCATGGCGGCGAGGGCGATCATGCCGCTGAAGGCGAGAATCCGCCCGCCACCGGCCACACAGGCGGTGCGCAGGCCGTAGCGGCTGGCGTTGTGCAGTGACAACAGGTTGTTCGGCCCCGGCGCCATATTCAATGCGAAACAGGCGGGGATGAATAGCAACAGGCTCGACAGGTCCATTTTGTTCTCCAGGCAATCAGGCGCTACTTTCGATGCCCGGCGGGGGCCAGGTCAAGGTACAGCCAGCGGCAAAAACTGTACGGTCGCTCGCCCAGCGCTGCTAAGCTGCCCAGCTGATCGAGGACCCTTTCATGCCCACTGCCCGCTCCCAGCTCTGGCGCGACCCGGCACTGCCCTGGGTGGAAAGCCGTCGAGCCTGCCATAGCCGCGCCTGCTACAAGGCGCATAGTCACCCGACCTTCTCCATCGGCGCAGTGGATGCCGGCAGCAGCTGCTTCACGGGCGCAGGCGACCGGCAGGAGCGCCTGACGCCGGGCACCCTGGTGTTGGTGCCCGCGCAGCGGGTACACGCCTGCAACCCCGAACCCGGCAAGGCCTGGAGCTACCAGATGCTGCATGTGGATGCCGGCTGGCTGGCACAGTTGCGCCTGGAATCAGGGCTCGAAGCGGCCAGGCCCGGTGCCCCTGCGCGGATCAGCCGGGACCCGGCGCTGTACCGTGAATTCTGCACGTTGAACGACCTGCTCTTCTCTGCAGCCACCATCAGTGAGAAGGAAGCGGAGCTGGTGGCATTCCTCGGCGATCACGACTTTTCGGCACAACCGGCATCGCTTGCGGCCCCCGCACCAGTGCTGGGAGTGCCCACCTTGCGTGGGCTGATCGAACACATCGAAGCGCAAGACCTGGCGCAGTTGAGCCTCGAATGCCTGGCCGGGCAAGCGGGCCTTGGCCGCTATCAGTTGATCCGGGCGTTTCGCGCCGCCACCGGGCTGACACCCCATGCCTACCTGCTCAACGCGCGGGTCAACCGTGGCCGGCTGCTGCTGCGTGACGGGCTGGCGTTGGCCGAGGTTGCCTACCAGTTGGGGTTTGCCGACCAGAGCCACTTCCAGCGGGTGTTCAAGGCCCATGTCGGGGTCACGCCGGGGCAGTACCGGCACGCGCAATAATCTTCAATACCTGCGCCAGAGCAGCCTCCAGACTGCGGCTTTGCTACCGAGAAAGCCCACCATGGAGCAGTTCCTGATCGTCGCCCTCGCCCACTTCCTCGCCCTGCTGTCTCCCGGCCCGGACTTTTTCCTGGTGGCCCGCACCTCGGTAGCGGCAGGTTGGCGCATTGCCAGTGGCGCCTGCCTGGGCATCGCCCTGGCCAATGGCCTGTTCATCGCCATGGCCTTCGCGGGTCTGGCCATCCTGCGTGAAGGCAGTGCACTGTTCCTTACCCTGCAACTGGCCGGTGCCGGTTACCTGCTGTACATCGGCCTGCTGTTCCTGCGCCATGCCGGTAAGAGCGAACTGACAGCCGTTGCCGGGCAGGGCGCGATCAAGGGTTGGTGGCGCGGCCTGGGCATGGGTTTTCTGTCTGGGGCACTGAACCCGAAGAACGCATTGTTCTACGCCAGCCTCGCCGGCATGGTGGCCAGCAGCAGCGCCGGCTGGAAGTGGCTGTACAGCGCCTGGATGTTCACCATCGTGCTGTTGTGGGACCTGCTGGTGGCCGCAGCCATCGGCAATCAACGCCTGCTGCGGCGTTTCGCCCATGCCCTGCCGTGGCTGGAACGGGCTTCCGGGGTCATGCTGATGGTGCTGGCGGTGGGGCTGTTGATTCATCTGCTGCCGGGATGACCAGGCGCAAGCTGGCGAGGTCCATCAGGCTGAAATGGCCACTGGCCCAGCCGCCGGTATCCAGGTGCCAGACGTTGCCCAGCTGCTTGGCCCGCAACACTGGTGTATGCCCTACCAGCAAGGCGCGCAGGCCTGCCACATTCTCGGTGTTGCCGTCCTTCAGGCGTTGACGCGACCACTGGCAGACCTCGCGAACGCCCGCATCGTCATCGAACAGCAGGCTATCGCGCAAGGCATTCCACTCGCTGAACGGGCTGTCGGCATGCAGCAAGCCGATCAGGCCGGCTTCCGTTTGCACTTCCAGGGCAATCGGCAGCTGCAGGAACCGTTCGACAAACACCTCCTGCCGGTCTCTGGGCATATCGATGAACCAGCCACCCCCTGCGGCGCGGTACATCTCCAGGTCCAGGCGCCCGCCATACAGGCAGGTGATTGCCAGCGACTCGTGATTGCCCTGCACGGCATGGAACCAGGGCTGGTCCAACCAATCCAGGCACTCTTCACTGTGCGGCCCGCGGTCGACCAGGTCGCCGACGCTGAACAGCCGGTCCACGGCAGGGTCGAAACCTGCTGCGTCCAGGCACTGCTCAAGCCGCCGAAAATGCCCGTGGATATCGCCCACGGCCAGGTCGCGCCCCTTGCTGTTGGCGGCTAGCCGCCGAAACCGGCTCATTACAATGTTCCTCTGCTGGCGCGCGGCGGCCGGCGTAAAATGGAGCGACACGCAGCCCACCCCGGAGGTGCATCATGCGTAACGCTCTAGTGTGTGCCGTGCTCATGGCGCTGTCATTCAACAGCATGGCACAAGGCACTCCGCCTGCGCAGGTCGAGGTACGTTTCGACCACCCGGAAAAATTTCGCGACGCCAGCCTCGATGGCCCTGGCTATGAACGCGGGGCCGACGCCTACGTGATGAAGAGCCTGACCGAGTACCTGCACAAACTCGGCCAACGCTACCTGAAGCCCGACCAGCAGCTGGTCATCGACATTCGCGACATCGACCTGGCCGGCCGATACGAGCCGTGGCACAGCCAGGCCTACGATGTGCGCTTCATGCGCGACATCACCTGGCCGACCATCGACCTGAGCTACACCCTCCGCCAGCCCGGCAAGCCCGACCAGCAGGCCCAGGAGCGGGTCAGCGACAAGATGTACCTGAGCCGCCCAGGGCGGGCCTCCCACAGCAGTGACCGCCTGTACGCGGAAAAGGCCATGCTCGATGACTGGTTCCGCCAGCGGTTCGGGCCCCATTCGACGTCTTGAGGCAACCCATTGCTGGTACTGGCGAGTATGTCGGGGGTATGCTCGGCCATTCGACCAGTACCAGGGAAGGGACGCACCATGAAACTCTGTGCCGTACAACTGGCGTCGCGCAAAGGCGACCTGGCGAGCAACCTCGCCCGCCATCTGCGCTGCATCGAGCAAGCGGCGGCGCTGGGTGCCGAGCTGGTCGTGTTCCCGGAACTGTCGTTGACCGGCTACGAGCCAACCTTGGCGCGCCAGGTGGCCCTGCCGGTGACCTCTGCCCGGCTCGAGCCGTTGCAGGCGCTTTGTGACCAACTCGCAATCAGCGTGGCCGTTGGGCTGCCACTGCCGACCGCAGACGGCATTCGCATTGGCATGCCCATCCTGCGCCCAGGCCTGCCGCCCCTGGCGTATGCCAAGCAGCGCCTGCATGACGATGAACTGCCGTTCTTCACGCCTGGAGACCAACCCCTGGTATTCGAATCGGGGGCGCTGCAAATCGCCCCGGCCATCTGCTATGAATCGATGTTCATCGAACATGCCGACCAGGCCCATGGGCTGGGTGCCGAGCTGTATCTGGTCAGCGTGGCCAAGACCGCCAAAGGCATCCGCGAAGGCAACGAGCATTACCCGGAGGTGGCGCGCACCTTGGGCATTCCGGTGCTGCTGGCCAACTGCGTCGGGCCGGCCGACAACTTCATCGGTGCCGGCGGCTCCGCAGCCTGGGACAGCCAGGGCAACCTGCTGGCTGCCCTGGATGACAAGGCCGAAGGCCTGATCCTGCTGGATACCGCCAGCAACATCGCGCTCTGCCTGCCGTTGAAGATGGCTGAGGCATGAAGTTCCTGCTGTCGACGCTGTTCAGTTTTGCCTTCACCTACTACGTGGTCGGCCTGCTGATCCAGGGCCAGCTGGCTGAAATTGCCGAGGGATTGCGGCACCGGCCCGATGCACCGACGCCGGGCGAATACCTGCGCGAGGTAAGGCCACATGCACGGCGTGCACAACGCCTGTACACACTGATGGCAGGGTCGGTGCTAGCGCTGGTCGTCTGCCTGCTGGTGAGCTGGCTCAGCTGAACCGCGAACAGCCCGGTACAGGACTCTCAAAGATCCAGGGCCAGGCTCTGCCGCCCTTCCAGTGCCAGTAGATACTGCTTGGCTGCCAAGCCCCCGGCAAATCCGGTCAGGCTGCCGGATGCGCCAATCACCCGGTGACACGGGGCAATGATTGAGATCGGGTTGCGCCCGTTGGCTGCACCCACTGCCCGCACGGCACTGGGGTTGCCAATCTGCCGGGCGATGTCGCTGTAGCTGCGGGTCTCACCGAAGGGAATGGTCAGCAAGGCCGCCCACACCTGGCGCTGGAACTCGGTACCGGCAAAATCCATGGCCAGTTCGAAGCGCTGGCGGGTGCCGGCAAAGTACTCGCCCAGCTGACGGGCCGTTTCGCGCAGCGTCGGGTGCTGGTCATCGCGGTGCAGCTCGCCGAGCCGCACCCGGTTCTCGCGTTCCTCTTCCCACAGCACAGCGGCGAGTCGCTCGCCGCGTGCCACCAGGGTCAGGGTGCCGACCGCAGACGGCATCAAGGTAAAGGCGCTGGACATCTGAGTTCCCTAAGGCAAACCAGTTTCAGCGCACTTTAACGTCGCTCGCTCCCCGCTGCATCCGCTTTCTTGCGCAGGTTATTCCGTGAGCAAGGACTGCCGGATCAGTTTCTTGTCGACCTTGCCCACACTGGTTTTCGGGATTTGCCCGACACAGCGTATCTGCCGCGGAATCGCCCACTTGTTCAGCTGGCCGCTGGCGACAAAAGGCTGCAGGTGCTCGGCCAAGGCCGCCGCATCCAGCTGCCGACCGTCTCGGCACACCAGTAATGCCAGCGGCTGCTCGCCCCACTGCGGGTCCGGCACGCCGACCACCGCCACCGCCTCGATGGCCGGGTGCTGGCTGATCAGGCTTTCCAGTTCGACCGAGCTGATCCACTCGCCACCGGTCTTGATCACATCCTTGATGCGGTCGCGGATGCGCACCACGCCACCGGCATCGATGCAGGCCAGGTCACCGGTGTGCAGCCAGCCACCGCGCCACAGCGCAGCGCCTTGCTCCGGCTCCTTGAGGTAGCCCTGGGTCAACCAGGGTGCGCGCACTACCACTTCACCCAGGCGTTCGCCATCGTGCGGCACGTCAACGCCTGCGTCATCGACGATGCGCAGGTCCACCAGCACGATCGGCACGCCGGCGTTGATGCGCAGCGACACCTGCTCGGCCATGGGCAGCGCCAGGTCCTGGGCACTCAGGCGGGTGACACTGAGCAGCGGGCAGCTTTCCGACATGCCATATCCACAGTGCACGCGGATGCCGCGCTGGCTGGCCCGTTGTGCCAGCCCTACGGTCAGCGCACTGCCGCCGAGCAGCATCTTCCAGCCGACCAGGTCGGTGCGCCGGCCCTCGTCGCTGTCGAGCATCATCTGCAGCACGGTCGGCACACAGTGCGAGAAGGTCACGCCCTCCTCCCGATACAGGCGCACCAGGCGGTTGGGCTCGTAGCGCCCCGGATACACCTGTTTGATGCCCAGCGCCGTGGCCACATAGGGCACGCCCCAGGCATGAACATGGAACATCGGCGTGATCGGCATGTACACATCGCCTTCACGCAACAGCGGCTCGCCACCGCAGGCAGCCAGGGTCGCCTGTTCGGCCAGGGTGTGCAGCACCAGCTGGCGATGGCTGAAGTACACGCCCTTAGGGTGGCCGGTGGTGCCGGTGGTGTAGAACAGCGTCGCCAGGGAGTTTTCGTCGAAATCGGGGAAGTCGAAACTGGCACCCGCCGCGCCCAGCAGTGCCTCATACTCACCCAGCGTGGGCAGTGTCGGCTGCTCACAGTCGCCATCGCTGAGGCGGATGAAGCCTTGCACGGTTGGCAGCTCCTCGCGCAGCTGCGCCATCAGCGGCAGAAAGTCGTCATGCACCAGCACCAGCCGGTCTTCGGCATGGTTCATGGTGTAGCGGACCTGCTCGGCGGACAGCCGCACGTTGACGGTGTGCAGTACAGCGCCAAGCATCGGCACGGCGAAGAAGCATTCCAGGGCGCGGTGGCTGTCCCAGTCGAGCAAGGCGACGGTGTCGCCTGGCCTGACCCCGGCCTCGGTGAGCACATTGGCCAGGCGCTGGATGCGTTCGATCAGCGTCGTGTAGCTGTAGCGCAGCTTGTCGGCGTAGACGATTTCCTGGTTTGGCTGGTAGCGCACGCCTGACAACAGCAGGCGCTTGATCAGCAGCGGGTAGCCATAGGCCTGTTCGGCGGCCGGCATGATACGGGTGGTGGTCATCGCGGCATCCTTCACAGCAGGTCGGCATCGAGCAGGTAAAGGCTGTGGCTACCCGCCTTGACGCTGGCATTCAGCGAGTGGGTGCGCGGCAGCAGGCGCGCAAAGTAGAAGCGCGCGGTGGCCAGCTTGCTCTGGTGGAACGGCTCGGGTTGCACTGTTTTCAGGGCGACTTCGGCCATGCGTGCCCACAGGTAGGCATACAGCGTGTAGCCGAATGCATGCAGGTATTCCACCGACGCAGCGCCAATCTCCTGGGGGTTGCCCTGGCCACGGTCGAGGACCCAGGCCGTCAGGTCATCGAGTTCATTCACCGCCGCCAGCAGCGGCGTACCGAACTCGGCTGTCTGCGCCTCGGCGAAGATGCGGATCTCTGTCGACAGCAGGCGGTACGCCTGGCCACCATCGCCCAGCAGCTTGCGCCCCACCAGGTCGAGGGCCTGGATGCCGTTGGCGCCTTCGTAGATCTGGGTAATGCGGCAATCGCGAATCAGCTGTTCCTGGCCCCATTCACGGATGTAGCCATGCCCGCCGAACACCTGCTGGCCATGCACGGTGGTTTCCAGGCCCATGTCGGTGAGGAAGGCCTTGGCCAGCGGGGTCAGCAAGGCCACCCTGGCCTCGGCCAGGCGACGTGCGCCGGCATCCTCGCTGTACCTGGCCAGGTCCAGTTGCAGCGCCACGTAGGTGGAAAATGCCCGCCCGCCTTCGTTCAGGGCCTTCATGGTCAGCAGCATGCGCCGCACATCCGGGTGCACGACGATCGGGTCGGCGGCCTGCCCGGGCGCCTCGGCGCCGGTCGGGGCGCGGCCTTGCTGACGGTCGCGGGCATAGGCGATGGCGTTCTGGTAGGAACGCTCGCCCAGGGCCAGGCCCTGGATACCCACGCCCAGGCGCTCATAGTTCATCATGGTGAACATGGCATTGAGGCCCTTGTTCGGTTCGCCGACCAGGTAACCGATGGCGCCGTCGAAGTTCATCACGCAGGTGGCCGAGGCCTTGATGCCCATCTTGTGCTCGATCGAGCCACAACTGACGGCATTGGCCTCGCCCAGCGCGCCATCATCGTCGACCAGCACTTTCGGCACCAGAAACAGGGAAATGCCCTTTGCACCGGCGGGTGCGTCCGGCAGACGGGCCAGCACCAGATGGATGATGTTCTCGGTCAGGTCCTGCTCCCCGCCGGTGATGAATATTTTGGTGCCGCTGACCCGGTAACGGCCATCGGCCGACGGTTCGGCGCGGGTGCGCAGCAAGCCCAGATCGGTACCGCAGTGCGGCTCGGTCAGGCACATCGAGCCCGTCCAGCGGCCTTCATACATGGGTGGCAGGTAACGCGCCTTGAGCGGTTCGCTGGCGTGGTTGAGCAGTGACAGGCAGGCGCCTGCGGTGAGCATCGGGTACAAGCCGAACGACAGGTTGGCCGCGTTGAGCATCTCTTCGAGCTGGGCGCCGATCACTTTTGGCATGCCCATGCCGCCATATTCCGGGGCGCCGGCCACACCCACCCAGCCATCTTCGGCGAACGCCCGGTAGGCGTCGGCAAAGCCATCAGGGGTGCTTACGCGGCCGTTATCCCAACGGCAACCCTGTTCGTCACCGCTGCGGTTGAGCGGCGCCACCACGTCGGCAATCAGCTTGCCGGCCTGTTCGAGCACGGCCCGGGCGGTGTCGGCATCGACCTGCTCGGCCAGCGCCGGGGTCTGCGCCCACCAGGCCGGGATATCGAACACTTCGTTGAACAGGAAATCCATGTCGCGCAGTGGCGGAAGGTAATCAGACATGAGGCGAACACTCGGTTTCTTGGGTTGACGAACATGACGCGGCACGGGCCCGGCTTGCCGCCGGGGCGCCATGGCCGCGCAAGAGGAAGTGCGACAGCGCGGGGATCAGCACCAGCGCGCCGAGCATGTTCCAGAGGAACATGAAGGTCAGCAGCAGGCCCATGTCGGCCTGGAACTTGATCGGCGACCAAGCCCAGCCGACCACGCCAGCGGCCAGGGTGATGCCTACCAGGCCGACCACGCGCCCGGTGAAGGCCACGGCCTTCTGGTAGGCCTGGGCCAGCGGCAGGCCGGCACGCTGGTGATGAAGCTGCACGCTGAGCAGGTACAAGGCGTAGTCGACGCCAATGCCCACACCTAGGGCGATCACCGGCAAGGTGGCAACCTTGACGCCGATGCCCATGGCCACCATCAGCGCTTCGCACAGCAGTGAGGTGAGCATCAGTGGCAGGATCGCCACCAGGGTGGCGCGCCAGCTGCGGAAGGTGAACAGGCAGAACACGGTAACCGCCAGGTACACCAGCAACAGCATGCGGTGGTTGGCCTCGCGCACGACGATATTGGTCGCGGCCTCGATACCGGCGCTGCCGGCGGCCAGCAGGAACTGGCGATCATCGCCACTGTTGGCCTGGGCGAAGCGCTCGGCGCTGGCGGCAACCTGCGCCAGGGTGTCGGCACGGTGGTCCTTGAGATAGGCGATCACCGGCATCAGCGAACAGTCGTTGTTGAACAGCTCCGGGGTGTTGACCGAGGCTTGCTGGGCCGCGTAGTTGAGCACGTCCTGGTTGCGCTGCAGGCTGTTCAGGCGCGGGTTGCCTTCGTACGTGCCGGCGGTGATCTGGCGCACTGCGTTGGCCAGCGACAACGTGGTCTGTACCCCGGGCAGCTGTTGCAGCTCCCAGGCCAGGCGGTCGGCCAGCACCAGCGTCTGGTAGCGCAGGCAGCCTTCCGGGGGCGTCTTGACCATCACCGCGAAGGTGTCGCTGCTCAGCGCGTAGTGGCCGGTGATGAAGGCGTTGTCGCGGTTGTAGCGCGAGTCGGCGCGCAGCTCCGGGGCACCGCTGTCGAGGTCGCCGATCTTCAACTGCAGGCTGCCCCACACACCGACGGCGGCAAGGACCACGGCCACCAGCAAGGCGCCCGTGGCCCACTTGCGTTCGGTGAAGCGGTCGAGCAGGTCCCACAAGCGGCCAAAGCCACGGTGCTGCGCCGCACGGGCATCGATGTACAAGGCGCGCTCGGCAGCCTTGCGGCCCACGCCGACATACGACAGCGCCACCGGCATCAGCAGCAGCGAGGTGAAAATCAGCACCGCCACGCCGATGCTGGCGGTGATGGCCAGGTCCTGGATCACCGGGATATCGATCAGCATCAGCACGGCAAAGCCCACCGCGTCCGCCAGCAGCGCGGTGACCCCGGCCACGAACAGGCGGCGGAAGGTGTAGCGTGCGGCGATCTGCCGGTGGGTACCGCGGCCGATGTCCTGGAGGATGCCGTTCATCTTCTGCGCGGCGTGGGAGACGCCGATGGCGAAGATCAGGAACGGCACCAGGATCGAGTACGGGTCGATGGCATAGCCCAGCCAGGCGACGATGCCCAGCTGCCAGACCACCGCGATCAGCGAACACAGCACCACCAGCAAGGTGCTGCGCACGCAGCGGGTGTACAGGTAGATGATCACCAGGCTGGTGAGCACGGCCAGAGCAAAGAACGCCATTACCTCGATCAGCCCGTCGATCAGGTCGCCCATCAGCTTGGCGAAGCCGATCACGTGGATCTGGTACTGGCCGCTGGCCTGGTACTGGTTGCGCAGCTGTTCGAGCTTTTGCGAGAAGGCGTGGTAGTCGATGCCTTTGCCAGTGGCCGAATCCTGGTCCAGCAGTGGCACGATCAGCATGCTCGACTTGAAGTCGCGGGCCACCAGGCTGCCGACGATATTGGCGCGCTCGATGTTCTGGCGTAGCTGCTCGATGTCGGCGGCGCCGCCCTGGTAGCTGTCAGGCATCACCGGGCCGCCCTGGAAGCCTTCTTCGGTGACCTCGGTCCAGCGCACCGCCGGGCTCCACAGCGACTTCATCCAGGCGCGGTCGACACCGTCACTGAGAAACAGCTCGTCGTTGATCTGGCGCAGTGTCTGCAGGTAGTCGGGGTCGAAGATGTCGCCGCGGGTGTTCTGCACCACCACCCGCACCGAGTTGCCAAGGCCGCGCAGCGACTGGCGGTTTGCCAGGTAGTTCTGGATGTAGGGGTGGCTCTGCGGCAACATTTTCTCGAAGCTGGGGCGCAGTTCAAGGCGGGTCAGTGCCATGTAGCCGAGCACCAGGGTGGTCAGCAGCATGCACAGCACGAAGGCCAGGCGGTGGTTGAACACCAGGCGTTCCAGGCGATTGCCCGAACGGCGGTCGAAGTCGGCGAGGTTATGGATCACCGGCAGTGGGTCTTGGCGGATATCGGCCATCAGGGTCTTCTCTCGTCGAAGGTACGCACGCCCCGCTCGCCCACCAGTACCAGGCCGGTACCGGCGTCGTTGGCCAGTGCGGTCACCGGGCCACGTGTGGCTTGTGGCTGCGGGCTGAAGCTGGCGCCGCCGTCGCGGCTGAGCAGCAGGTCGCCGGCCTGGCTGGCCAGCCAGACATCGCCGCCTGCGCCAAGGCTGGCCGCCGTGAGGCTGGTCTTGACCCCACTGCTGACCGGTTGCCATTGCTGGCCGCCATCGGTGCTGCGGTAGGCATTGCCACGCAAGCCGTAGATCAGCAGCAGGCCGGGTTTGCCGACGGCACCGAACAAGGTGCCGGCATACGGCGTGGGAACCTGCTCGAAGCGTTGACTGGCGGCATCCAGCTTGAGCAGCAGGCCTTGCTCGCCAGTGATGTACAGCGCGTCACCGACTGGCGCCAGGCTGGTCAGGTGCAGGCCTTGCGGGTTGTCGCTGTGCGCCTGCCACGGTAGCCAGTGCTGGCCACCGTCCTCGGTGCGCAGCAGTAGGTTGAACAGGCCCACGGCATAGCCGTGCTGGTCATCGCTGAACCACACATCGAGCAAGGTGCTGTCGGTGCCATCGGCCAGTTCACGGCCATCGAGCTGCTTTTCCCAGTGCTGGCCGCCGTCGCGGCTGTACAGCACCACGCCGTCGTTGCCCACCGCCCAGCCGTGCTCGGCGGAGGGGAAACTGACGGCATTGAGGTCGGCGCTCACCGGCACCTGAGCCTGCTGCCAGTGCGCGCCATGGTCGTCGGAGTACAGGATGTGCCCACGCGGGCCCACCGCCACCAGGCGCTCACCGGCCCGGGTCACATCCCGCAGCGCGCTGGCTGCGGCCAATGCACTGGGCATGGCCGGCAGGTCCAGCACGTCGGTGAAGGGCGCCGCCTGGGGCGCGCCTTGCAGCGCGCCCCAGAGCAGCATCGCCACGCTGCATCGTTTGCAGACAGACATTGCGAACCTCTGCGCCATGCGCTCAGCGAATGCCATTGCCGGCCAGCGATTCAGGCGACCACTGGGCCTTGGACAGCGGGTCGATGTAGCGGATGCCACCGTAGGCGCCGACCACGCCATTGAGGTTGTAGGTACCGCCAACCAGGTCGTAGATCATGAATGGCGTGGCGTCCGGGGTCTGCTTGTCGTAGCTCTGGGTGAGGAAGGCGAACGAGCCACGGTACAGCTGGCCGCGGGCGTCATACTGGTCGGAGGCCAGGGCCACCCAGCTGTCCTCGTCGAGGTAGAAGCGGCGCTTGTGGTAGATGTGCCGCGCGCCGTCCTTGAGCTTGCCTTCCACCACCCACACGCGGTGTTTTTCCCAGCGCACGAACTGCGGGGCGAGGTGGTTGGCGGTGGTCAGCTGCTTGACATCGGTGTTGTAGGTCAGTTGGTAGGTGTTGTACGGCACGTACATTTCCTGCTTGCCGACCAGGGTCCAGTCGTAGCGGTCGAGGGCGCCGTTGAAGACGAACACGTCATCGTAGGTGCCAGACCCCGAGGTCCCCGGGTTGGGCGTGTCGTAGGCCAGGTTCGGCGCCAGCTTGACCCGGCGCTGGCCAGGCAGGTACTGCCAGGCGCTGCGTGGCTGCACCAGCGGGTTGGCGGCATCGCGCAGCATCATCGCTTCGCCGGCGCGGCGGGCGGGGCCGGTGTACACCAGTTTCATCTGGTAGTAGGTGTCCTTGGCGCCGATCGGCTTGTTCATGTCTTCGTAGATCGGGTAGCTGATGTTGGCCTGGCCGGTGGTCGACAGCGACGGCTTGCCGGCGGCGTCGACGTTCCACGAATCGTACTTGGCGGTCATGCTCACGCCTTGGTAGCGCAGCAGGAAGTTCCACATTGCCTCGGCGCCGTTCTGCGGGATCGGGAACGGGATGCCCGGCAGCACATTGTCCACCGCGGTGCCGCCCTCCTGGCTCTTGGCGCCGGTGGCGTTCTTCAGGGTGTTGTCCAGCACCGCCTGAGGCAGCGCCACGCTGCGGTGGGTCGGGTAGACATCGACGCGCATGGTCGGGAAGCGCTTGAGCAGTTCAAGGGTGGTGGCGGTCAGCTGGCCCTTGTACTGCTCGGCGTTCTTGCCATCGATGACCAGCAGCGGCTTCTCGCTGGCGAACGGGTCCGGGCGCATGCTGGCGCCGCTCTGATAGCCGGCCGGTGGCGTCAGCAGGCCGCCCTGGTAGGCCGGGATCGAGCCATCGGCATTGGCGGCCTTTTCCGCGCCCAGGGTGGTCAGGCTCTTGCCCAGCTTGGCAGCCTGGTCAGGGGATACGGCGGCGTGGGCCGCGTTGAGGGCAGCCAGCGACAGGCAAGTGGCCAACAGGGTTTTCACGTGGTTCATGATTGTTGTTTTCCTGTGAAGTCTGTGGGGAACAGGTCTCAGAACGTGGTCTTGAGGGTCAGGTACAGGGCGCCACGGTCTTCGGTGGTGGCACCACCGCCGGAGAAGGAGGCGTAGCCGCCGCCGTAGCAGGTGTAGTCCTGTTCGCCGTCGAGGGCGTTCGGCGTGCTGCCGTCGGTCTGGCCATCCTTGCAGGACTGGGTCTTGCCGAAGCTGTCGACGTACTTGAGGTCGACGAAGTACTGGTTGTAGATGGCCGCGCTGACGCCGACCGCATAGTTGCCAGTGTCCTTGGCACCGCCGCCCTGCACCGGCGACACACCGTCGATGCCGACGTTGACCGACAGCGGCATGCTCAGGTCGATACCGGGCATCACCTGGAACCAGGTGGGCGTGAAGTTGACGGCGATGCCCCAGTTGTCGCGGGTCGGCTGGTCGATACCGCGGTAGCTGCTCTTGCCCTTGTACAAGGCCTCGTTGTGGCCATCGAGCTTGAGCAGGTTGCTGTAGAACAGCTCGCCAAGCAGGGTTGCCGAATCGAACAGCGGCGTGTTGCCGATGGTCATCAGGCCGTTGAGGGTCCAGTGCAGGGTTTCACCGGTGGCGCTCAGGCTGTCGCCGTCCTTGGGCACATCGTAGATCACCCCGCTGCTGGCCAGGCGTGGCGGCAGCAGGCCGAAGCCGCCGCCCAGGCCGGCGGTGCCGGGGGCGCTGACGATGGCCGGGATGCTCGCCAGGGGCATGTGGTGACGAATGTTGAGGTCGCTGCCGACGCTGATGCCGCCGATGTCCTTGGACAGGCTAAGGCCATAGATGTCGATGTCGTCGGAGTAGGCGAACTGGTAGGTGGTGCTCTGCAGCGAGTTGTACAGGTTGCCGACCGCGCCCTGGCGGCTGGCAGGCGGCGCGCCGAACGGGCCACGGGCCACGGTCATGCCGCGTGCGTCGAGCCAGGCCTGGGGCAGGATCTCGGAGGTCTTGCGGTAGTAGAAGCCCAGGGTGCCGCCGAGCCATTCCGGCGACCACTTGGCCATGACGCCCCAGTCGCCGCTTTTGCGTGGGGTCAGGTCGTCGCCACGGCGGATGGTGGTGAGCGCACCGCGCACCGGGATCAACCCAGGGGTGCCGGTGTGGCCGAGCAGGAAGCTCTGGGCGCCCTCGCCCACCACGTCAGAACCGCCATAGTAGGTGCCGGCTTCCGGCAGGCGCGCGGCATCCCAGTCGAAGAAATACTGTGCCCCCAGGGTCAGCTCAGGGTTGACCATGAACGACGTGGACAGCTGGTTGCGCGGCACGAACAGTTCCTTGGCCTCGGTGCCTGGCGAGGCCGCGAGCTTGGCCAGGTCCAGCCCGGACTGGCCGTAGCTCAGCGAGTGCACCGGGTTGAGCAGGGTTTCACCCCAGAACAGGTTGTGCTGGCCGACTTTGGCGCTGATCTGCGACTCCTCGCCGACGTCGCGGCTGAAGAACACGAAGGCATCCAGCACTTCGCCAGAGGGGCCGCTGTAGTAGCGCTGGGCATAGTTGCTCAGGTGCGGGCTGCCCAGTGGTACGCCGGTACCCGGCAGGCCGTTGAGGCTGGGGTTGATGCCGGACTGGTCACCGTTGCCGTTGACGAACGGGTTGCTGTTGGAGCCGGTGTTGTCATAGGCCTTGTCGTACCAGCTGGCGGTGCTGACGCGAAAGCCGGTGTTGCCCTGGTAGACCACGTCCAGCTCGGTCAGCAGGTCGACCCGGTTGGTGACCGTGGTGCCAGCCTTGCGGAAGTTGAAGTCACCGTCGTTGCTGTTGGGCGTGCCGAGGAGGCGTTTGTCGGCGCTTTCGGTGCGCACGCCATAGTTGTACTTGACCGTATTGTCGAAGCGCACGGCCCAGTCTTCGCTGCCGGTGGTGACTTCGAAGGCTTGCGCGCCGGGCAGGCTGAGCAGGCTGATGGCGCAGGCGAGCAGGCAGCGCTGTGGTTTCACAGCACGGTGGATGCGGTGTTCTGGCATTGCGATGGCTCCACTTATTGTTCTTGTTGTTCATGGCCGCCCGTGATCTGCGGGCTTGGCTTGGGCATCCGTGCGGGGTCGGCAGATCAGTGGTCCAGGCGACGAATCAGGTTTTCAGCCATCGGCCAGGGGCCAAAACCGGCTGCCGGGTTGAGGTGGCCGACCGGCCCAAGGGCGATCAGCTCGCTGCCCCAGGCCTTAGCCATGACGCCGGCGGCGTCGAAGCTGGCCAGGTGGTCGTTGCTGCTGGCGGCGACGATGCTGGGGAACGGCAACGGCGCCATCGGCAACGGCGACCATCCCTGCTCGGCGAGTCTTTGCGGGCTGGGGTAGTGAGCCGGCCATTGGGCGTGCAGGTCTGGCGGAGCTGCCAGCAAGGCGCCTTTGATCGGCCGCTGATAGCGCGCAGCCCAGTGGGCCACCATCAGCACGCCAGCGCTATGCGCCACCAGCACCACCTCGCCGTCGATCTGCTGCAGTTCATGCTGGATCGCTTCGACACGGGCGTTGCAGCTAAGCCCGTCGACCTGCAGCGGCGGCACGCTGCGGACCTTGGCCAGGCGCGCTTCGAGCAGGGTTTGCCAGTGCTCGCTGACAGGCTCGCGCAGGCCAGGGATGATCAGCACGGTGGCGGTGGTTTGCAGTTTTTCCACGTCAGAACCTCAGCTTGGATCGGGGCTTGGATCGGGTACGAGGTTCACAGTAAAGAGGGGGCTCGACGGGTGCTTTACATTGCGCGTCAGTGACTTTTCATTTGATGACAAGCTGATCTTTCGGCCTTGTGCTTCTCTATTGATGACACGCAGGCTATAACTCACAGACCGCCTGACGAAAAACAATAAAAATGCCCGCCCTAGTCCGCGCCGCCAGCCTGACCAATTACCTCGAAGTGTCCCGCCACGTGGGCCTGAACCCCACCCCCCTGCTCGCCCAGGTGGGCCTTAGCGCTGCATTGCTCGAAGACCCCAACCGGCGTATTCCGGCAGCCAACGTGATTACCCTGCTGGAAGAGTCGGCCCGTATCAGCGGTTGCGAAACCTTCGGCCTGCGCATGGCCGAATCGCGCCAGCTCTCGGATTTCGGCGAAATCAGCCTGCTGCTCAGCCACCAGCGCAACCTGCGCGATGCCCTGGAAGTGATCGTGCAGTATCGCCACTTGCTTAACGACGCCCTGGCCATCCATGTCGAGGAAGCCGGCAAGACGGTCATCATTCGTGAGGAAGTGATCAACGACCGGGCGCCGTGCAGCCGGCAGGCCACCGAGCTTGCCATCGGCGTGATGCTGCGCCTGTGCGCGGCGCTGTTGGGGGCCCATTGGCACCCGATCAGCGCCAACTTCACCCATGCCGCTCCGGCCGACCTGGCCATCCACCGGCGCATCTTCGGCTGCAAACTGGTGTTCGGCAGCGAGTTCAACGGCATCGTCTGCCCCGCCGCCGACCTCGACAGCGCCAGCCCCCAGGCCAACGAGGCCATGGCCCGCCTGGCACGGCGCTACCTCGACACCCTGCCGGCCGGTGGCACGCCGTCCCTGGAGCTGGAGCTGCGCAAGACCATCTACCTGCTGCTGCCCATGGGCCGTGCCACCATCGAGCAGGTGGCGCAAACCCAGGGCATGAATGTGCGCACGCTGCAACGGCGCCTGGAAGAGGACGGGCTGACCTTCAAGGAGATGATCAACACCGTGCGCCGCGATCTGGTAATGCGTTACCTGGAAAACCCCAACTATTCGCTGGGGCGCATTGCGGACTTGCTCGGCTACTCGATGCCAAGCTCTTTCACCCGCTGGTTCATCGCCCAGTTCGGCATGCCACCCGCCAGCTGGCGAGCCAGGCTCGCCGAGCAGGCGCCTTGAAGGGTGATCAGGCTTCGCAGGCGATCACGATGAATACTTCGCCATCCTGACGCTCGACCGCGTAAGTCTCGACCTTGAGCGCTGTCGAATGCAGCAGGTAGCCGCTGGCCAGGTCGAAACGCAGGCCATGGGCGCAGCACTGGATGACCCGGCCCTCCAGGCGCCCGCCACACAGCGAGGCCCCCTGATGCGGGCAGCTGTCGTCGATCGCGTAAAGGGTATCGGCGACATTGAACACGGCCAGGCTCTTGCCGTGGCTCTCCACCAGCACACGCCCGTTACGCTCGGGCACCTGGCTCGCGGCCAGGGCGATACGCCGGCTCATGCCGGCACCTGTATCTGCAGGGCTTCACGCATGGCGGCGAACAGCACATCGGCAGGTTGCGCGCCGGGGATCAGGCGGCCCTCATTGAAGCGAAAACACGGCACCGCGCTGCCCGCGCGCCCGGCACCGTCGAGAAACGGGCTGCCATCTTCACGCAGGCAATCGACCACTTGCGCCGCCTCCAGCCCACAAGACTGGGCAATGGCGAGCAATACCCGGCTGTCGCCCAGGTCACGACCCTGATGGAAGTAGGCAATGAACAGCTGAGCCAACAGGGTTTCAAGGCGCCTGGCGCTGAGCAGGCCGGACGCACGTTGCAGCAAGCGGTGGGCATTGGCGGTATTGGGCATGCGGCGGATACGGCTGAAGTCAATGTCCTCACCCACCACGCTGGCCGCTGCTCGCACCTGGGCCTGGCGCTCACGCACGGCCTGCTCGCTGCCCAGTCGCTCTGTATAGAAGGCGTGGAATGGCAGGCCATTGGCAGGCAAGCCAGGCAGCAGCTGCACCCCCCGCCAGTGCAAGGTCACCTCTACCTGTGGCTGCTCGCGCTGCAGCAGCAACAGGGCAGCCTGTAATTGCCGCTGACCGATCAGGCACCACGGGCATATGAAATCGAAGAACACTTCGACGGACAACGTCTGTTTCACGAACTCAACTCCTCGGTACGACTGACCGATGCTTGCAGACGCTCCATGTCGCGGTGGTAATGGCGTTTGGCGATGAAAAACACGGCGGCGGCGGCGATACTCATCAGCGGCACCAGCTGGAACGCAGCGTGCAGGCCGATCAGGTCGGAAACACGGCCGGTGATCAGCGGGCCGGTCGCCAGGCCCAGCAGGTTGTTGGCCAGGGTCAGGGTGGCGAATGCAGTGCCGTGCACGGCTGCATGGGTCAGGTTTGCGACCATGGCACTGGACGGGCCGTTGGTGCCAACTGCGATCATCATTCCCAGGCAGATCAGCACCAGTTGCGCGGTACCTGCCGGCAGCGCGAAGGCCAGCGACAGCAGCAGGCAGCTGCCCAGGCAGTAGCCGATGGCCAGGCTGATCTTGCGGTCCGGGCGCTGACGGCCCAGGCGGTCACAGAGCATCGCGCAGAGGATCGTGCCGATGCCGCTGCACAGCACGATCACGGCGGCTATCGCCCCGGCGCGGTCGGTGCCCATGGCGTAGTAACGGTTCAGGTAGCTGGGCATCCAGACGATGACCGTGCCGCCGACGAACAGTTGCAGGCCACTGCCGATATACGCGGCGATCACCGAGCGCGAGCCATACAGGGTGCGCAGCGGGCGACTCGCCTTGCCCCGGGCCTGTTCGACGCATTTGGCGGTGATGCGAGCTTCCTTGACGATCAGCGGATACAGCAGCGCCAGCACCAGGCCGAACAGGGCCATGCCGGCGAACGCCCAGCGCCAGCCCAGGTGCTGGGCCAGCAAACCGCCCAGGGCCATGCCCAGCACCGAGCCGAACATGCCGCCGGCCATGAAGGCGCCGGCCAGGGTCGAACGCATGTCACGGGGGAACACTGCCACCACCACGGCGATGCCGACGCTGCCATAGGCGGCCTCGCCGACACCCACCAGGAAACGGGCGATGAACATCTGCGGGTAGTTTTCCGCCAGGGCGCAGCCCAGGGTCGCCAGGCTCCACAGCACGGCCATCAGCACCAGGCTGCGCACGCGGCCGAAACGATCAGCGAGCAATGACAAGGGGAAGGTCAGCAGGCCGACCATCAGCGCGACGATGCCACTGAGCAGGCCAAGCTGGCTATCGCTCAGGGCCCACTCGCCCTTGAGCAGCGGGAATACGGCATTGAGCACCTGGCGTGACATGTAGTCGGAGATCAACAGGCCGAAGGTCAGGGCAAAGACGACCCAGGCATAGCGCCGGGGGATGCTGTGCGCGGTGTCGGTGCCGGGTGTATCGGCACTGGCGAGATAGGTGGCCATGGTGCCTCCTCGGGGTATCTGGCGTGGGTGGTGTTCTTGTTTTTATGGGTAACAGCCAAAATCTTTACTGCTTGGCCTGGCCTCTTCGCGGGCACGCCCGCTCCTACAAGTTCAAGGCCGTCAGGTAACCCTGTGGGAGCGGGCGTGCCCGCGAAGAGGCCGGACCTGCCTGTCAGGCCCGCTGCGGCACGCCTTTCTGCCCCGACTGGCGGTTCGGCGCCATGCCGTTGGCCTTGAGGGTCTCTTCGATGCTGGTGTACTGCTCGCCAATGCGGTAGATGGCCCGGGCCTCTTTGCCGTTGGCCACTTCGCGGCCCAGTTCATGGGCCACACGTACGGTCTGCTGGATCTGCTGCACCGAGCCGAAGCGCTTGCCATGCTGGTCGATGATGGTGTCTTCGTTGCCGCAGCGTGGATGCAGGCCCATGGCCAAGGCCATGGTGTTGAACGGCAGCACGTTCTTCAGCAGCGATTCGGCAGTCAGCGTGCAACCATCCGGCGCGCGGTGGATGAAGTTGAAGAAGTTGAACGGATTGGGGCCGTCGAAACCGCCACCGATACCGATCCAGGTCAGGTTCAGCGGGCCCATGTAGTCGCCTCGGCGGACAATGCGCTCAAGGGTTTCCAGGGCATGCATGCCGGTCAGCTGGAAGTGCGGCTGGATGCCACTGGCCTGCAAACGGCGCAGGTGCTCGCGGACCCAGGCCGGGCCGGCTGGCACGGTCATTTCGCTGTAGGCAGCGTGGATCGCCGGGTGGGCCAGGGAGGTGCCTTCCAGGTACTCTGGATACAGCAGCTCCATGATGTTCATCTGCGTGGTATTGATCGCCACAGTCACCTGGTCAGGACGCGGGGTCAGCTCGGCGAGCATGTGCCGGGTGTCGTCGGACAGCCACTTGGCCGCCTCGCCTTCGCCCTCGGGGGCAAAGGAAATCGAGCCACCGACCTGGATGATCATGTCCGGTACCGCTTCACGCACCCCGGCGATCAGCTCGTTGAACTTGGACAGGCGCTTGGAGCCCTTGCCGTCCAGTTCGCGCACATGCAGATGCAACACGGTGGCGCCGGCTTCATAGCAATCAACTGCCTTCTGTACCTGCTCCTCCATGGTCAGCGGGATGTCTTCGGGGAAGTCCTCGGGCATCCATTCCGGGCCATACGGGGCGACGGTGATCACCACCTTTTCCATGTTTTCCGGGTGCAACGAATCGTCGAAGAATTGCATGCAGTAGTCCTCGCTATTGTTATTGTGCTGCGCGCCGCGTTCTTGCGGCGGCTGACTCAGAAAGTGCGGCTGCCCTTGATCCCCGCACGCTCCATCTTGCGATGGCATGGCGGGTAGTCCATGACCGCGTAATGCTGGGTGCTGCGGTTGTCCCAGATGGCCACGCTGTCGGGCTTCCAGCGCCATCGCACCTGGTACTCGGGCAGGTAGGCCTGGCTGACCAGGTAGCGCAGCAGGTCGGCAGCGCCGGGGTTGGCGTCCTGGCCGAAACGCACACGCTGGGGCGTGTGGTAGTTGCTGAAGTGGGTGGTGAAGGCGTTGACGAACAGCACCTGCTCACCGGTGTCCGGGTGCGTGCGCACCACCGGGTGCTCGGCATCCGGGAACTGCGCCTTGAGCGCCAGGCGCTTTTCGATCGGCATGGCGGCGCCGAAGCTGGCTTCGATGCTGTGGCGTGCGCGCAGGCCTTCGATCTTCGCCTTCACGTCTGCGGGCAGGTTCTCGTAGGCCAGCACCATGTTCGCCCACATCGTGTCGCCACCTACCGGTGGGCATTCGACGCAGCGCAGCACGCAGCCCATGGGCGGTGCTTCGCGCCAGGTGGCATCGGTGTGCCAGGCGTTTTCATAACGGTCGTTGGGCTGGTCAGGGCGCTTGTAGATCTGCACCAGGCCAGGGTGGTCCGGGTCGCTGCCGGCCACCGGGTGGTCTTCGAGGTCGCCGAAGCGCCGGGCAAAGGCCACGTGTTCGGCACGGCTGAAGTGCTGGTCACGCAAGAACAGCACTCGGTGCTTGAGCAGCTGCGCGCGCAGCTGCTCGAACAGGTCGTCATCGTGGATCGCGTCAGCCAGGTTGACGCCGCTGATCTCGGCGCCGATCGCACAGGTCAGTTGTTCGATGTGCATGCTGTTGCCCTCTTCAGATGACGAAGATCGACGAGCCAGTGGTCCTGCGCGCTTCAAGATCACGATGGGCCTGGACGGCGTCCTGCAGGGCATAGTGCTGGTTGATTTCGATGCGGATGCGGCCGCTGCTGACATGGTCGAACAGCTCGCCGGCCAGGTCGGCCTTTTCCGCAGGGTCGGCAATGAAGTCGGCCAGTGCCGGGCGGGTCAGCTGCAGCGAGCCCTTGATCGCCAGCAACTGTGGGTCGAACGGCGGGATGGTGCCGGAGGCGGTACCGACGCAGACCATCAGGCCACGGCGCTTGAGCGAATCGAGCGAGCCCACGAAAGTGTTCTTGCCGACGCTGTCGAACACCACGTTGACGCCGACGCCATCAGTGAGCTCACGCACGCGGCTGGCCACGTCCTCGACGCTGTAGTTGATGATCTGGTTGCAGCCATGGGCGCGGGCAACTTCGGCCTTGGCCTCGGTGGACACCGTGCCGATCACGTTCAGCCCCAGCAGCCGCGCCCATTGCGCGACGATCAGGCCGACGCCACCCGCTGCGGCATGCAGCAGCACGGTGTCGCCAGGCTTGAAATCGTACAGCCGGCGCATCAGGTAGGCCGCGGTCAGGCCGCGCATGGTCATGGCGGCGGCGGTCTCGAAGGCAATCGTTTCCGGCAGTTTGATCAGCGCTGCGGCGGGGATCAGCCGCTCGGTGCAATAGGCGCCGAGGGTGTTGAGGAAACCGGTGTAGGTCACCCGGTCCCCCACCGCCACCTGGGTCACGCCCTCACCTACCGCCTGCACCACCCCGGAGGCTTCCACGCCAATGCCATTAGGCAGCGGGATCGGGTAAGTGCCATTGCGGAAATAGGTATCGGCATAGTTCAGGCCCACTGCCACCTGACGCAGGCGCACCTGGCCCGGGCCGGGCTCACCAACCTCGGCTTCCTCGTAGCGCAGTACTTCGGGGCCACCGGTCTGATGGAAACGTACGACTTTGGACATGCTTGTCTCTCCAATCATCGATCTGGACGCAGGGCGTCAGTTCTGGGTAATTGGAATGTAAGCGCTCGGGGTGCGGGGTGCTTCGCATCGGGCGACAGCGGGTTTTCATTTGATGACAGGTCGCCGGGCCTGGGGCTGCAATCTTTTCTTCATGAGCCAGAATACTCAGGGGTCTGCCTGGGGAGCCACGAAAATGGCAAAGGAAGCCCGGAAGGCAGCTACCCTTCCTGCCACCCGGCAATCAGGCGCTGGGCATTTTCGTCGCAATCCATGCCCTGTGGTTTGCTCTGCATGCCGGCGATCACCGCCAGCAATTGCGCGCGGTTCTGCGCCAGGCGCAGTTGCATGGCTTCGATTTCGGTCACCTTGCGCTTGAGGCTAGCCAGCAGCAGATCATGCCGTGCTGCGCCGTCACCCGATGCGCTGGTCAGTTTGCGCATTTCCTCCAGGCTGAACCCCGCCTGCTGCCCGCAAGTGATGATCTCCAGTGACCTCACCACCTGCTCCGGGTAATCCCGATAACCGTTACCCAAGCGCCGGGCCTCGATCAGCCCGCTGGCTTCATAGAAACGGATGCGCGATGCGCTGAGGCCCGTGCGTCGGGCCAGTTCGCCAATTTTCATGCTGGGTGAAATTCTCTGTTGACCTTAAGGTTTACTTTAACCTTAGCCTTCCCCAAAACCCAACCCGCCCGACGCCCGGCGCTACCTTGGAGAACACCGCATGACCCCGTTCCAGCCCCTGCGCCTGCCCAATGGCAGTGTCATCCCCAATCGCATTGCCAAGGCGGCCATGGAAGAAAACCTCGCCAACCAGGACCAGACCCCTTCCGATCAGTTGCTGCGCCTGTATCAGGCTTGGGCCGAAGGTGGCGCCGGCTTGCTGCTGACCGGCAACGTCATGATCGACCCCAGCGCCATGACCGGCCCAGGGGGCGTGATGCTCGATGACAGCCAGCAGCTGCAACGTTTTCGCCAATGGGCCGAAGCCGGCCGCGCCCAGGGCGCGCAGGTCTGGATGCAGATCAACCACCCCGGGCGGCAGATGCAGGCCAACCTTGGCCAGCCAACCGTGGCACCCTCGGCGGTGGCACTGGACATGGGCGGTTTGTCGAAACTGTTCCCGCAACCCAAGGCCTTGGACGAAAGCGAGATTGCAGCGTTGATCCAGCGCTTCGCCCGCACTGCGGCACAGGCCGAACAAGCCGGCTTCAGCGGCGTGCAGATCCACGCCGCGCACGGCTACCTGCTCAGCCAGTTCCTCTCGCCGCTGACCAACCGGCGCCAGGACCGCTGGGGTGGCAGCCTGGAAAACCGTGCGCGGCTGTTGCTGGAAGTGGTCAAAGCGGTGCGCGAGGTGGTGGCTCCCGGCTTCAGCGTGGCGGTCAAGCTGAACTCGGCCGACTTCCAGCGCGGCGGCTTCGAACCGGCAGATGCACGCCAGGTCGTGCTGTGGCTGAACGAACTACCGGTGGACCTGGTGGAACTGTCCGGCGGCAGCTACGAAGCACCGGCCATGCAAGGCGATGCCCGGGATGGCCGTACCTTGGCGCGGGAGGCCTACTTCCTCGAGTTCGCCCGCGACATTGCCGCGATTGCCCGTATGCCCGTGATGGTCACCGGTGGCATCCGTCGCCTGGCAGTGGTCGAGCAGGTGCTCGCCAGCGGCGTGGCCATGGCTGGCATCGCCACTGCATTGGCGGTCGACCCGAACCTGCCCCGGCGCTGGCAAGCCGGCGAGACCAAGGCTTTGGCCGAACTGCCGCCGGTCCGTTGGAAGCGCAAGGCATTCGCCGCCCTGGCCTACATGGCGCTGGTGAAGTTGCAGATGCGCCGGCTCGCTGCCGGCAGCAAACCCCAGGCCAAGGCTTCGCCCCTGCGCGCCCTGCTGTTGGAACAGTGGTGCACGCTGCGTCGGGTGAAGCAATACAAGCGTATGATGAATAGCCGACTGGATTGATGCTGTTCCGTAACGGCGTTCTCTGACGGGAGCACTGCCATGAACCAATCAACTTGTGCGCTGTTGCTGGTATTGGCAGCGTTCGCGGGCTGTTCAAGTAACTCATCCACTTACCATGACCAGCCGTTGGTAGCCAAGGTCGATAACGGCATGAGCAAAGAGCAAGTACTGCAAATAGGCGGCGCGCCGGGCGCCCAGTCCGACCGCACGGTAGTGCCTGGAACGTGCTTCGACTACATGCTGAGCAAACCGGGGCAGAAACAACAGCCTTACATGGTCAGCTTCGATCAGGCCGGGAAAGTCGACAAGACCCGCTTCATGACCTGCGCCGAATGGAGCAATGCCCAGCATGGGCGGCATGGGAGGGTCAGGCTACTGATGCAACCGGCTGCCGGTCACTCAAGGCACTCTCTGGCGGCCATGCGCAACTTGTCACTCGACAGGAAGCTGCCTTTGTAGAAAGTTGCCCGGCTGCCATCGCGATACTCGACCACTTCCAGCACCTCGTCCGACGTCACGGCGCTGGGTGCGGTCAGCCGATAACCATGGTTGATGGACTTTTGCGTGGTCTGCGGCGACAACGCCTGCCACTTTGGCAATACGCAGGCGGCGTAGTTCTCCGGGGATTTCGAGGTCAGCTTACTGGCGGTAGGCTTGCCTGGGTTTGCGCAAGCGGCAAGGCTTGCTGCGAGCGCGGCACAGAACAGGATGCGAAAGGTTGGCATTTGCAATTAACCAGACGGGAACGTGCGCCATTCTAGCTGGGTTCGCGTCGGAGGAGTAATCCACCAAGGTCGTGAACCGGCTTGATTGCCATGGCGCAAGACTTCCGTCGAATGGGCAAGACGGCTCCATTCCCTAGAATGCACCTCGCTGATGGATCAGCACCCATCGCAAAAAGCCCGCTCTCATGTGCGCGGGCTTTTTGCTCTTGCAGAGCAATGCTTCAGGCTTTTTTACACATCAAGGCAGCATCGAGCAGCCTGCCATGGTCGTACCAGGCGTCGCGCTGGTAAGCCGTGAACTGACGCTCGGTTCCCGTGCCGTGCAGTTCTACCAAACCAGCGGCCTGGGTGAGGTCGGTACTTTCGACGTACAGTTTCACCGAGTTGTCGCCATCGACCTCATAGGTTTTCACGTTACCTTGAAGTTCGCCTTTGACACACCCCAGATAAGCGGTCGTGCTTCTATCGGTAGTACCGGACGTATAATCATGGCCATCGCGCACATCCCGATTCTGTGCACACCCGGCCATCAACAGCGTGGCAAAAGTGGTTAACAGTATTGCGCCTGCGACCGATCTTGAACTCTTCACGCGACACGCTCCTGCTGCCCCATCGATAACTGACGAAAGAGTGGCCAAGCCGAACGCCCTTTTTAGTTCTCGTGTGCCCATGGTACTGCGCAAAGTGCACAGCACAATAGGCTTGTTTGCTATATGGGCAATGGTCCATGACTGGCAACTTTCCGGCTTTCGCATTATTTCTTTAGCCGAGCGGAACGATTTCAATCAGCCATGATTCTCATGCGTATCGACCACGCGCAACGTTCAGGAGAGTCCCATGGTGTGGTGGCTGGAAATACTCGCCCAGTTCGTGATCTCCACAGGACTTGCCGTGTTCAGCATCTTTGTGTTCTGGGCCTATACGCTGGCGTTCGGCAAGACCTACAGCAAGCTGCTGTCAGCCGCGCTGGCGCTCGCCCTGCTGGGCATCGCCGCCTTCCCCCATGGCACGAGCGTGGCCATCGGCCAGCAGGCGCTGCTGGGGGCTGGCAGCGAATTCCTGTTGCTGGTCGCGGACGCCTTGGGTGTGATCAGCGCCGTGATGATTGCATCATTCTTCTTCAACCCTGGGCGGTTGCTCGAAGATTCATGACGGTAGCCAGGCTATCCGCCCAGCCCTTGGCCGGTGAGCGAACAGCCGTCAGCTTCAGTACTGTCAGCGTGGGCCACCACCGTGCCCGCCGCCCATCATGCCTGGGCCGCCATGCCCCCCACCATGCCCACCACCGCCACCTGGCGGCATGAACATCCAGCAACCTGCCAGCGTGGATACCAATGCAGCCACCACGGCGGCACGCAATACATGCTTCAACTTCATTGCAACGCTCCAAAAGCAAAAACGGGTGCCCTGCCGGATGGAAGGCAGAACAGCGTTGCAAGTGTAATTTCCAGACCGGGCAGCCTGGCGAGCTTTTCCATTTCTTTACAGTTGCGTGGTACAGGCCTGGCCCCATGCACCTTTGCATTTGACGCCACCTTCGCCGCGTGCTCTCCTAACGCCTTGCGTCAGGTGCCCCATCGAGGGTGAAACGGGAAATCGGTGCGTCGCAGGCCCTTGTCAGGGCCGGGCAAATCCGGTGCTGCCCCCGCAACGGTAAGCGAGCGAAGCGTCCAGACCACTGTGCCACGCAGTCCGGCATGGGAAGGTGATGCTTTTCAAGGAGCCCAGCTCCTCCTCGCAAGCCCGGAGACCGGCCTGGCGTTCATGAACACCCCGCGGAGGGCGGGCGCTGTCGCATTCCCTCGGGCGCCCTCGTGCCCGGGGCTGCCGCGCTTGTCCCCATTGCCTTCTAAAAAGCAAAAGCAAAGCAGAGGATCGCGTCATGCCCATCACCAGCGCCAAACACAACATCACTACCCCCGTCACCCTCAGCCAGCGCGTGGTCATTGCCGTCGGTGCCAGCCTGCTCGGCCTGTGCCTGGTGTACTTTGCCGGGTTCTCGCACATCGAAGCCGTGCACAACGCCGCGCACGACACCCGCCACAGCGCCGCATTCCCTTGCCACTGAGGCTGCCATGATCAAGCGTATCGCCCGCACTGCCGGGTTCAGCGGCCTGCTCGCCGCTCTGTTGCTGACCCTGCTGCAAAGCTTTTGGGTCGCACCGCTGATCCTCGAGGCGGAAACCTATGAATCGGCCGCTCCGGCAGCCGAGCACCACAGCCACGGCGACGAAGCCAGCGCTGGCCACACCCACAGCGAGGAAGCTTGGTCGCCAGAAGATGGCTGGCAGCGCATCCTGTCGACCACCGGCGGCAATCTGGTGGTTGCCGTCGGCTTCGCCCTGATCCTCGCCGCCCTGTACAGCCTGCGTGAACCAGGCCGTACCAGCACGGGAGCGCTGTGGGGGTTGGCCGGTTTTGCCGTGTTCTGCCTGGCCCCTACCCTGGGCTTGCCGCCGGAACTGCCAGGCACTGCCGCAGCCGACCTCGGTCAGCGCCAGAGCTGGTGGATCGGCACCGCAGCCGCGACCGCAGTGGGCCTGGCCCTGCTGGTGTTCGCACGCCATGGCTTGCTCAAGGCACTGGGCGCCGTCTTGCTGGTGGTGCCGCACGTGATTGGCGCTCCGCAGCCGGAAGCCCATGAAAGCCTGGCCCCGCAAGCCCTTGAGGCTCAGTTCAAGATCGCTTCCTGGCTGACCAACGCGGTCTTCTGGGTAGCCCTGGGCCTGCTCAGCGCCTGGCTGTATCGCCGCTCCAGCCACGCCTGATGGCCATCGACCAGCCATTGCCGGCGCTGTACGCCGGCTTCGGCTGCCGTCGGGGTTGCCCGGTGGACGTCCTCGACGTGTTGCTGCATGAAGTGCTGCAGCGTCACGGCCTGACCGCCACAGCACTTCGCGGCTTTGCCAGCATCGCGGGCAAGGCCGACGAGCCAGGCCTGCAACAACTCGCCGCACGCTACGCCCTGCCGTTGGTAGTTTTCGCTACCGAGCAACTGCAGGCGTACGAACCCCAGCTCAGCCACCGCTCCGCAGTCGCCTACGCCCACAGCGGCTGCTGGGGCGTTGCCGAGAGCACAGCACTGGCCCTGGCCAGCCTCAGTCACGCCGGCGCCACACTCAGGGTAACCCGTCAGGTGCGCGGCCCCGCTACCCTGGCACTGGCCTCTGCCGGATAATCGCTTCTTTCATCATTTCAAGGATCTGCCATGACGGTCTACTTCATCGGCGCCGGCCCCGGCGACCCGGAACTGATCACGGTCAAGGGCCAACGCCTGATCCGTCAGTGCCCGGTGATCATCTATGCCGGTTCGCTGGTACCTGCGGCGGTGCTCGAAGGGCATCAGGCCGAGACGGTCATCAACAGCGCCGAACTGCACCTCGAGCAAATCATCGACGCCATCCGCACCGCACACGCCAATGGCCAGGACGTGGCCCGGGTGCACAGTGGCGACCCCAGCCTGTATGGCGCCATCGGCGAGCAGATTCGCCACCTGCGCGAACTGGGCATCGATTACCAGATCATCCCTGGCGTCACTGCCACCGCCGCCAGCGCGGCATTGCTCGGCTGCGAACTGACCCTGCCACAAGTGGCGCAGACGGTCATCCTCACCCGCTACGGCGACAGCTCACCGATGCCAGCAGGCGAGCAGCTCGGCGACCTGGCCCGACACGGCAGTACCTTGGCCATTCACCTGGGGGTCAAGCACCTGCCACGTATCGTCGAAGAACTGCTGCCCCACTACGGCCCCGACTGCCCGGTCGCGGTGGTTCATCGTGCTACCTGGCCAGACCAGGACTGGGTGCGCGGCACGCTGGCCGATATCATCGAACAGGTTGCCTGCAAAGGGTTCCGGCGCACCGCCCTGATCCTCGTCGGCCATGTGCTCGGCGATGCGCCGTTCAGCGAGTCGGCGCTATACCGCGCCGGCCACGCCCACCTGTACCGCCCCGGCGACTAGCATTGCCAGGCTGACGAGGGGCGGAGCAGACTGCGCATTCCACCCGACCGGAGTGATACCCATGCTGGAGCTGCGCCCTAATTGTGAATGCTGCGATGCCGACCTGCCGGGCGATAGCCCAGACGCCCTGATCTGCTCGTTCGAATGCACCTTCTGCCGTAACTGTGCAGACCAACGCCTGCAAGGACGTTGCCCGAATTGCGGCGGCCAGTTGCTGGCCCGCCCGACGCGGGTGGGCCAGGCCTTGAGCAATAACCCCGCCTCGACCCAACGGGTCCTCAAGCCTCATCCGACCTGCGCCTGACCCTCCGCCAATACAGGCACCGCCACTTCTGACGGTGTCTGTAGCAGCTACCGTGTAGGAATTTTCCACAACACCGGCTCGCTTGTTCAACACATCTATACTCGCCATTACCATGGATCCGGAATCGTCGTATCGTGCCGCACAGCAGAAAAAGCTTGCAGACGTATTCCTGATTGCCTCAGGAAGCCGACCACATTCCGACAGGAGTTAGTGACATGACAACCGTGCTGATCGTTGATGATCATGCCATCGTCCGTTTTTCCTTACGCATATTGCTCGAGCGTGAGCGCTTTCGCATCGTCGGCGAAGTCGACAATGGCAGTGAAGTAGCACAGAAGGTGCGCGAATTGCGCCCGGATGTGGTGCTGCTGGACATAGGGCTCCCCGGCCTGGATGGCATGGAAGTCATCAAGCGCCTGCAACAACAGGAGCCTGCCCCCAAGATCATGGTGCTGACCGGGCAGGCCACCGACCTTTACGTGCGCCGCTGCCTGGATGCCGGGATTGGTGCATTCGTTACCAAAGGCGAAGACCTGGAGGCCGTGGTGTTCGCAATCAAGGCCCTGATCAAGGGCTACTCCACCTTCCCCCAGATGTCGGTGAACAGCAATACCCTGGAGAGCGAGCCAGAGCGCCTCGGCAGCCTGTCCAACCGCGAGATGGAAGTATTGCGGCGCCTGAGCCGTGGTGAAAACAACAAGAACATCGGCGCCTGCATGAACCTCAGTGCCAAGACCATCAGTACCTACCGTGGCCGTATCATGGAAAAACTCAAGACCGAGTCACTGGTGGAAATGGTGGACCTGGCCAAACGCAACGACGTCAGATGAGCGTGCGGGAAGCATGAAATCTGTCCTGGCCGGCCTGACCCTGCTCATCGCCCTGCTCTGCTACCCGTTCATGGCGCTTGCCGATGGTGAATCCAGGCATTTGCTGGCACGCGCCACCAGTGCTACGCAACCGCTGCAGCTGAATGACGACGACCGCCAGTGGCTGCAGCGGCGCGGCGTGTTGCTACTGGGGAGTTCACGGCCGGATTACCCACCCTTCGAGATCAACGTCAGCCTGGCTGATTACGAAGGCCTGAGCGCCGATTATGCCGGGCTGATCGCCGAGCAGCTGGGCGTACCGATCGAAGTCAGGCGGTTCGCCAGCCGTCATGAAGCGATCGCCGCGTTGCGTGCTGGCACCATCGACCTGCTGGGCAGCTCAAATGGCTTCGAAGCTGCCGATGCCCAGCTCAGCCTCAGCCTGCCCTATGCAGAAGACCTGCCGGTGATCGTGACGCGCGAGTCCTCCCCGCTACTACATGGCAAGGACCTGGCTGGCTTGCGCCTGGCGATGGTCGACCACTACTTGCCGGGCGAGACCGTCCGCTCCCTCTACCCCAATGCCCAACTGAGCCTCTATCGCTCGACCCTCGCGGGCCTTGCGGCAGTCGAACTGGGCGAGGCCGACGCCTATCTGGGCGATGCCATCAGTACCGACTTCCTGATAGGCAGAAGTTACCAAGGCATGGTGAAGATCGATCATTTCTGCCAGGTGGCGCCCGGCTCTTTCGCCTTCGCATTCGCCAATGACAACCCACGGCTGCGCCGCCTGGTCGATAGTGCCATGGCCAGGATCACCGAAAGCGAGCGCCTGAACATCCTGCGCCGCTGGAGCAGTGGCAATACCAGCCTGTTGCTGGACCGCCACCTGTCAGTACTGACACAGGAGGAAAACGAATGGATAGCCCGGCATCCGACGGTCAGTGTACTGGTCGACACGGCCCTGGCCCCGCTCACGTTCAATGACGCCGAGCAGCATGTCAGCGGAATCACCATCGACCTGCTCAAGCAGATCGCCCTGCGCACCGGCTTGCAGTTCAAGTTCATCGAGCAAGGTACCGTGCAGCAGATGGTTGACAAGGTCGCACGCGGCGAGGCACAGATGATCGGAGCACTGGGCTATGGCACGGAACGCGCAGCCCAGCTGCGCTACACCCGTCCGTATCTGGTCAGCCCCAGGGTGCTGGTGACGCGCGACCAGGCGCCCTCGCCACTGCACGCCAGGAACCTGGACGGGCAACGCATTGCCCTGCTGCAGGGCTCCCACCTTCGCGCCGAAGTACTGCAGCGCTTCCCGCAGGCGAAACTGGTCATGGTGAACAACCCCCTTGGCCTGATGGAAGCGGTGGCCAACGGCGACGCCGACGCCGCCTATAGCAGCTACATCAATGCCTCGTACTACATCAACCAGGTATTCAAGGGGCGCCTGCGTATCGCCGGCGTCGTGGGGGACGAGCCGGCCGTTGCCTCCTTCGCGGTCGCCCCTGACCTGCCGCAATTGCAGGCCATCCTCGACAAGGCGTTGATGAGCATTCCTCCCGAAGAACTGGAACAGCTGATAAACCGTAGGCGCAGCAGCACCTTGGTCAGCGACAGCCCCTGGCGCAACTACCGCACCCTGGCCCTGCAAGTGTTGGTGCTGTCAGCCCTGCTGCTGGCGGGCGTGGTGTTCTGGAACAGCTACTTGCGCAAGCTGATCCACCAGCGCACCGAAGCGCAGCGCGCCCTGCAGGCGCAACTGGCCTTCAGCCGCGGGCTGCTGGAGCAACTGCGCCAGGCCAAGGATGAAGCAGAACAGGCCAGCAAAACCAAAAGCGCGTTCCTGGCGACCATGAGCCACGAGATCCGTACCCCCATGAACGCGGTGATAGGCCTGCTGGAACTGGCGCTGCAAGACAACCGCGCTGGCCACTGCGACACCCAGACCCTGCAAACCGCCCACGATTCCGCCATTGGCCTGCTTGGGCTGATCGGTGACATCCTTGATATTTCCCGCATCGAATCAGGGCACATGACCCTGCAGCCGGTTGCGACCGACCTGGTCGAACTGCTGCGCAGCACCCTGCGCGTCTTCGAAGGTAACGCACGGATAAAGGGCTTGCACCTGCAAGGCGAGCTGCCAGCGGGCCCACTCTGGGTCTTGGCTGACCCGTTACGGATCAAGCAGATCCTCTCCAACCTGTTGAGCAATGCTATCAAGTTCACCGATCGTGGCGACGTACAAGTCCGCCTCACGTTCAACCCCGTGAGCGCAGGCGACATCGCGCTGGTCGAGGTGAGCGTGACCGACACCGGTATCGGCATTGCCGCCCAGGATCAGGCCCGGCTGTTCAACACCTTTACCCAGGCCTCAGGCCCCCGAGCGAGCCAAGGCGCTGGCCTGGGCCTGGTCATCAGCCGGACCCTGACCGAACTCATGGGAGGCAGGCTGGACCTGCAAAGCGTGGAAGGCGTCGGCACCCGTGTGCTCGTCCAGTTACCGCTGCCACTGAGTGCGCCACCCGCCCCCGTGGAGCACCCTGCAGTCGCCGACGAAGCCGAAAGCGGGCCGCTGAATGTGCTGGTGGTCGATGACTACCCTGCCAACCTGCTGCTGCTGGAAAAACAGCTGCACAGCCTCGGTCACCAGGTGACGCTGGCCGAGAATGGCGAATCGGCGCTGACCTTGTGGCAAGCACACGACTTTGACCTGGTCATTACTGACTGCAGCATGCCGGTGATGGACGGCCATGAGTTGGCCCGCAGGGTTCGCCAGCTCGAGCAAGAGCGCGGGCTACCCGCCTGCAACATTCTAGGCGTCACCGCCAATGCCCAGGCCGAAGAGCGTCAACGTTGCCTGGAGAGCGGCATGGACGACTGCCTGTTCAAGCCCATCGGGCTGCAGACACTGAAGGCACATCTGCCCCAGGCACGCGCCGCCGCCCATGCACCTGCATCAAGGGTCAGTGGTTTCGACCTGAACGAACTGCACCACCTGACCCAGAATGACCAGCAGCTGACCCGGCACCTGCTCGAGCAACTGACGCAAAGTGCCCGCGAGGACCTGGCCGCCCTGCAAGCCCTGGATGCCGCCAGCGACCGCGAGGCGCTGCGCACCCTCGCTCACCGCATAAAAGGGGGCGCCAAGATGCTGCGGGTGCGCGGGGTGGTCAAGGATTGCGAAGCCATCGAGCAGGCTCATGCCCAGGGGCTGCCGACGAGCGCGCTGCACCTGCAGCTGGAAACGAGCCTGCAGGCCTTGCTGCGGGAACTGGGCGACGCCCTCAGTGCAATTGCAGTGTCGAGTTGATCTGGCTGATGGCGTCGACCACGTGACGCGAACCCTGCTGGATTTCCATGATCACCGTTCCCGCCTCGTTGGCCAAGGCAACGCCACGCCCGGTGCGGGACAGGCTCGACTGCATGCTGGCCACGGCGGTCAGCGACAGGTCGTGGTTCTGGCGCACCACGTCGACAATTTCCAGCGTCGCCTTGCTGGTGCGCGCGGCCAGGCTACGCACTTCATCGGCCACCACGGCAAAGCCACGGCCATGCTCACCGGCCCGGGCCGCCTCGATGGCCGCGTTCAATGCCAACAGGTTGGTCTGGTCGGCGATGCCACGGATGGTCAGCACGATCTGCCCGATCACATCCGACTGTTTGCTCACCGCATCGATGCTGCGCGCGGCGTCATTGAGTTCCTGGGAAATCTGCTCGATGACCGCTACCGTCTGTTGCACCACCTCGGTACCCTTGCGCGCGCAAGCATCGGTCTGCACCGAACTGGCATGGGCCGCATCGGCGGCGCTCTGCTGGGTGCTGACCTGCGCGGTGATGTCGCTGGCGAACTTGACCACCTTGTACAAGCGCCCTTTGCTGTCGAAGATCGGGTTGTACGAGGCCTCCAGGTACACCGTCTGGCCTTGCTTGTTGATCCGCTCGAAGCGGTGCGAGTGATATTCGCCGCGATTGAGTGAAGCCCAGAACTCGCGGTATGCGCCGGATTCACGTTCATGGGGCTGGCAGAACAGCCCATGGTGACGGCCCACCACTTCTTCCAGGCGATAGCCCATGGTCGCGAGGAAGTTCTGATTGGCCTTGATCACCCGCCCCTGCGGCGTGAACTCGACCACGGCCATGGACCGGCCAATGGCCTTGAGCAGGCTTTCGCTCTCGTGTTCGTCCTTCACCCGCTGGCTGATATCGGCTGCCACCTTGATCACGCTGGTGACCTGCTGTTGCTCGTCGAGCACCGGCATGTAGCTGGCCTCCAGCCAGACCTCACGGCCTGCCTTGTCGACGCGCTCGAAGGTGCCGCTGATGGCCTTGCCCTGGCCCAGTTCATGCCACAGTTGCTGATATTCGGCGGTCTTGGTGTAGCCTGGGTCGCAGAACAGGCGGTGGTGCTTGCCGCGCAGCTCGTCGACGTCGTAGCCCATGGCCTGGCAGAACTGCGCATTGGCATCAACAATGGTACCGTCGGGGGCGAACTCGATCATGGCCATGCAGCGGCTGATCGCGGCAAGCTTGGCCTGGCTCTCGGCCAGGGCCTTGCGGGTGCGCTGAATCTCGATCAAATCAGACTTGCGGTGGAAGTCGAACATGGCGCCACGATCCTTGATGCCCAGGGTTTTCTGAGCATAGATCGGCTTTGTTACCGTGCAAGCCAATTGATATCACTTAGTGATTAAACAGTTAGCGACGGTTCCTGCAAAACCTCATGAACTCTCGCGCACCATCAGTTCAAAGCCCAGATCCTGCTGCTCGGTCGCTACCCGCTTGCCATCGAGCAGCGCCAGCAATGCCTGGGCGGCGCCCCGACCAACGGCCGCCCGTGGGGTGCGAATGGAGGTCAGGCGCGGCACCATGTGCGCCGATGCGGGCAGGTCGTTGAAGCCGACCATGGCCACCTGGTTCGGCACCTCGATGCCTTGACGCAACGCCTGCAACACCGCGCCCTGGGCGAGGTCGTCGTTGCAGAAGAAGATGCCATCCACATCAGGCGCCTGCGCCAGAAGCTGGCTGAACAGTTCACTGCCCAAGGCAATGGATGACGGTTGTGGCGCCAGAATCTCCAGCTCAGTGGCCTGCATGCCGGCGTCGGCAAGGGCCTGGCGGAAGCCTTCGGCGCGCTGCATCACCCGTGGGTCGAGCTGCGCGGCAATGAACGCCAGGCGCCGCCGCCCCCGCTCGATCAGGTGGGTTGCCGCGGCCCGCCCGGCCTGCTGCTGGGAAAAGCCCACCGACAACGCGCCAGCCTCACCGCCCAGCTCCATCATGTGCACGCAAGGCACGCCGCTGGCGGCCAGCATCTGCCGCGCCGCGTCGCTGCGGTCGAACCCGGTGAGCAGCATGCCGCAAGGCTGGTAGGCCAGGTAATTGCGGATCAGGTTCTCTTCTTCGTCGAGGTCGTAGTGATAGTTGCCAATCAGCACTTCCAGCCCACGCGGGCGCATCACCTCGTGGATAGCCTCCAGGGTGTCGATGAACAGCTGGTTGGACAGCGACGGAATCAGCACCACCACCGATTGGCTGCGCGCCGACGCCAGCGCCCGGGCTGCAGGGTTGGCGACGTAGCCCAGGGACGCGGCAGCGGCCATGACCTTTTCCACCAGTTCCGGGGCAACCGTGCTGACTCCGCGCAACGCGCGCGAAGCGGTAATCGGGGAAACCCCGGAAAGCCTGGCGACTTCAGCCAGTGTGGGACGACCTGTGGTGCGAGAGCCTGTGCGGGACATGGATGTTGTAATTTTACTACTTGCAGGAATGGGGAACGGCCACTAAGGTAGCGCTGTCTCAGGACGCAGGCAATGTAATCTTTGGTAGTGGCCACTGCAGCACACTGCCAAGCGTCCATACTGCGTAAGGACAAGATCAATAACACCGGGGAGGTGGCGTTTCGTGAGCGACGAGACAGCGCTATCTCACCCCGCAGGAGGTACTGATGAATTCTCCCCTGTCCGCCATCGTGGTGATGGGCGTGGCCGGCTGCGGCAAAAGCTGCGTCGGTGATGCCATTGCCAAGCGAAGCGGCGGTCGCCTGATCGAAGGCGACGCGTTCCACCCTGCCGAAAACATCCGCAAGATGAGTGCCGGTATCCCGCTGGACGATAATGACCGTGCCGGCTGGCTGGTGCGCCTGGGCCAGGAGCTGCAAGCGACGGTGCAGGCCGGCGAACGGCCGATCCTCACCTGCTCCGCGCTCAAGCGCCGGTATCGCGACACCCTGCGCGCGGCGATGCCGGAGCTGGTGTTCGTGTTCCTCGAACTCACCCCCGCAGAAGCGGAAAAACGCGTGCTTGCCCGCCCAGGCCATTTCATGCCGGCCAGCCTGATCGACAGCCAGTTCGCTGCCCTCGAATCACCCAGGGGCGAACCCCTGACCCTGCCGCTGGACGCCACTCAACCGATTGTGGTGCTCGCCGAATCGGTCGACGCCTGGCTAAAGCCCTGCGGTGAGCGGAACCTGGCGCGGACTGCCTGAACCGGCGGTTTTTCCGGCTCACCAAAGATAGCGCTGTCTCGACGCCTGAAGGCGACGAAAGTTCAATAAATGCTACGCCCAAAACAACGATAAGACCGAGGCATCAAAACCATGTTCGGACTGGCTACAGATACCTACCTGCTGCTCGACGCGCTGGTCACCATCGTCGGGCTGATCCTGCTGATCACCCATTTCAAGGTCCACCCCTTCGTCGCCCTGACCCTGGCTGCCGGTTTCCTCGGCCTGACCTCCGGCATGCCGGTGGCCAAGGTGATGAAATCGTTCCAGGACGGCTTCGGTGGCGTGCTCGGCTTCGTCGGCATCGTCCTCGCCCTGGGTACGATGCTCGGCAAGCTGATGGCCGACTCCGGCGGCGCCGACCAGATCGCGCAAACCCTGATCCGCGCCTTCGGCAAGAAGAACGTGCATTGGGCGATGATGTTCGCCGCCTTCCTGGTCGGCATTCCGCTGTTCTTCGAGATCGGCTTCGTGCTGCTGATTCCGTTGGTGTTCATCGTCGCCCGGCGCTCGGGCGTGTCGCTGGTCAAGATCGGCATCCCGCTGCTGGCCGGCCTTTCGGTGGTGCATGGCTTGGTCCCGCCACACCCGGGGCCGCTGCTGGCGATCGGCATCTTCCACGCCGACATCGGCAAGACCATCTTCTATGGCCTGCTGGTGGCACTGCCCACGGCGATCATCGCCGGCCCGCTGTTCGGTAACTTCATTTCCCGCTACATCCCCGGCAACCCGTCGCAGGAGCTGATGGACCAGATTGCCAAGGAGTCGGACCAGAGCAACCTGCCAAGCTTCACCATCACCCTGGTCACCGTGCTGCTGCCCGTGGCGCTGATGCTGCTCAAGACGTTCGCCGACGTGGTACTGCCGGCCGAGCACATCATCCGCCAGTGGATGGACCTGATCGGCCACCCGATCACCGCGCTGCTCGCCGCCCTGTTGCTGGCCTTCTATACCTTCGGTTCGGCCCGTGGCTTCAGCCGCCAGCAGATCATGAAGATGCTCGACCAGAGCCTGGCACCGACTGCGGCCATCGTGCTGATCGTCGGCGCCGGTGGCGGCTTCAAGCAGATGCTGGTGGATACCGGCGTGGGCAACGTGATCGGGCAGATGGCCGTGCAGGCGGAGATCTCGCCCATCATGCTGGCCTGGCTGGTGGCGGCGGTGATCCGCATCGCCACAGGTTCGGCAACCGTGGCGACCATTACCGGTGCCGGCATCGTCGCCCCGGTGATCGACCTGGTGCCAGGGGTCAACCGCGAACTGCTGGTGCTGGCCACTGGCGCCGGTTCGCTGATCCTGTCCCACGTCAACGATGCTGGCTTCTGGTTGGTGAAGCAGTACTTCAACATGACTGTGGCGGAAACCTTCAAGACCTGGAGCATGATGGAGACGATCCTGTCGATCGTCGGCATCATCTTCATCATGGCGCTGTCGACGGTAGTGTGACCGCTGATCGGGGTGATGGCACCTGAGCATCGCGGGTAGGGCCCAACGCAAGTATGTGCCCTACCCAATGCAAAGGAGCCTGCCATGCCCCGTTCAACCTTGCTGCTGCTTGCCCTGCTCACCTCGCCGCTGGCCCTGGCGGTCGGCACCGGGCCGACCTACCCCGATGATCCGCACAACCCGGCGCCTCAACCGGGTGTCGACAGTACCCTGAACCCCATAGAGAAGCCCATGCCGCGGGATACCGACCCGCGCATCCAGGGCAATGATCCAGAAAGCCCACCGGCCAAGCAGAATGACAACCGCGACTTGCCGGGGATGGATGGCAGCGGCTCGGAAGGCACTGGCCGAGAAGGCGGGAGCAATTCAGGCGGCAGTCAGCAATAGAACCCCAGGGGCGCACTGCGCCCCTGGTCTTACCACTGGCGCTTGTCGGGCCGGGTAAGCCCCAGCTTCTCGATGCGGTAACGCAGCATGTCCCGCGACAGGCCCAGCATCCGCGCCGACTTGGTGACATTCCAGTCGGTACGATCCAGGGTCTTGCACACCAGGTCGCGCTCCATGTCCGGCAGGCTGGTGCCCGCCTCCGGCTCATGCCGTGGCATTTCGTACACCGTCGCCATGGGCTGCGCCACCAGCGGTTCATCGACCAGAGTCAGACACAAGTTCAGCTGGTGCGCCTGAACCACTTCATTCGGTGCCAGTAACACGGTCTGCTCCAGCATGTTGCGCAGCTCGCGCACATTCCCCGGCCAGGTGTAGCCGAGCATCAATGCTTCGGCTTCAGCGCTGAAGCGCAAGTTCGGCTTGCCATAGCGGCGCCCGTGGTGAGCCAGGAAATGCCGGGCCAAGAGCAGCACATCCTGCCCTCGGGCATGCAGGCGCGGCACTTTCAGGGCAATGATGCGCAGGCGGAAGAACAGGTCACGGCGGAACTTGCCTTGCTGCACCATCTGCTCAAGGTTGCAGTTGGTGGCGCTGATCACCCGCAGGTCGACCTTGCGCTCCTTGACCGCACCGATGCGGCGGATGCTGCGGTCTTCCAGCAACTTGAGCAGCTTGGCCTGCAGCACCAGGTCCATCTCACCGATCTCATCGAGGAACAACGTGCCGCCATCGGCCGCTTCCACCAGGCCCACGCGGCGTTCCTTGGCATCCGTGAACGCGCCCTTTTCATGGCCGAACAGCTCGGCCTCGAGTAGGTTGGCCGGGATCGAGGCGCAGTTGAACTCAATGAACGGTCCCTTGCTGCGCGAGCCGTCGAAATGCAGCGCGCGTGCGACCAGCTCCTTGCCGGTACCGGTCTCGCCTTCGACCAGCACTGGCGGCAGATCGTCGCTGGCCATGCGCCGCTCGGCATCGAGCACTTGCTGCAAGGTGTGCTTGAGGCTGAGCATCGCCGGTGACTCACCAATCAAGGCCTGCAAACCCGACTTCTGCGCCTCCCGCTCCTGGTAGAACGACAGGGTGCGCTCCATGCGCTCGGCCGCCAGGGCCTTTTCCAGGGTCAGCTTGAGCTCGGCCAGCACCACTGGTTTGGTCAGGTAGTGGAACGCGCCCTCCTTCATGGCCTGCACGGCATCTTCGACATTGCCGTAACCGGTCATCATGATCACTTTCAGGTCAGGCGCCTGCTCCACCAGGGTACGCAGCAGGTCGTGCCCGCTCATGCCCGGCAGCGAGTTGTCGGTCAGTACCGCATCGGGCTGAGCCCGCTTGATCTGCTCCAGCGCCAGCTCCGCGCTGTGGCAGAGCGTCACCTCGAAGCCCTTGAGGCTGAGGTAGGTGCGAATGTTGTCGCCGAGGATTTCGTCATCCTCAACTACCAGGATGCTGTGCTCCATGGTCCCCTCCCGCTGCGATATTGAAAGTGAGGCTGACGCGGGTTCCTTCCTCTTCACGGCTGCTCAGGCTGACCGAGCCGCCAAACCGTTCCATGATCCGCTTGACCAGGGCCAGGCCTACGCCGAGGCCGCCCTGCTTGGTCGTGAAGAATGGCTTGAACACCATTCTTTCCTGCTGTTGGCTCATGCCCTTGCCGGTGTCGCTGAGCAGCAGCTGCGCGCGCTGGCCATCCTGCAGGCTGACCTGTGCATGCAGGACGCCGCCCTTGGGCATGGCTTCCAGGGCATTGGAAAACAGGCTGTTGAGAATCTGCGTCAATTGCAGGGGCTGGCTGGCTACCCACTGCGCCTGCGGCCCTTCGAAGCTGAAGCGCACGCCATTGCGCTCGATCTGCTGGGCAAAGGCCTGGTGGGTATCTTCGATAGCCGCCACCAGGTCCACCGCCTCGGCGTTATCGCTGGCCGGGCGCAGCGACACCAGCAGCTCACGCACCCAGCGCGACATACGGTCGACCTGGGTGATGATGTCATTGATGTTCTTCTGCGCCAGCGGGCTGGCGATTTCCTCGGCCAGCTCGGCGCTGGAGCGGATGTTGGCCAGCGGATTGCGCAAGCTGTGGGCCACGGCGGAAGACATCTCGCCCAATGCTACATAGGTTTCGCTGGCCACCAGCCGGTCCTGTTGCTGCTGCAGCATGTGCGCGGCGCGGCGCACGATCCAGAACAGGCCGAAGTAGATCAGTGCGCCGCCCACCAGGGTCGAGGCCCAGATCAGCACGTAACCACGCTGGATACGCCGCACCAGGTCCTGCGGCTCCTTGTAGATCTCGACCATGGCCATGACCTGCTCGCCCTGGCTGTCGTACAAGGGGATGTAGTTTTCGATGAACAGGTACTTGGGCTCGCGCAAGAACTTCTGCTCTTCCCGGTCGTCCTCGGCCTTGTGGTAACTGGCAGATACCGCCTTGCGCGAGTGGAAGGCGCGGTCCAGGTCACCGTCGGCTTCGATACGCTTGCCGATAAGCTCAGGATTGGTGGACCAGACGATGGTGCGATCACGGGCATAAGCGTTGGCCAGCAAGATATCGGGCAAGTGCTCGACGTGGTCGAGAAACTCGATCCGGGTCGACTCGGCCAGGGCCGGACTGACCTGCAGGTGCTGTTGATCCAGGCGTGGGTCAAGCAGTTCGCCCATGGTGGAACCGGGTGGCAGCTGCGAATGACGCACTTCGCCCAGGGCCATGGCTTGAATGAACTGGGCGGTTAGCATGGCATCGCGCTCTACGCTGTCGCGCACCACGAAGCGGGTCGACACGTAGCCGAGACCGCCGGCCACCGACGCAATGATCAGCAGGCTGATCACCGAAAACCAGCGCAGCAGGTTGAATTCGCGAAGCGGCACGGCCAGGCCGCTGCTGGGGAGCGCGGCCGGCTTCACGGGAGCATCTTCATCCAGCATCTGCATCGCGTCGTTCCCGTACAGGGAGTCCGTTCAGAAGGTGGTCACCGCATTGCTACCGATAGTAGCAAATTGATGCCATCCCACCAGGGCAGCTGCCGCCACCGTTGTCGCGCGTTGCCTGCAGCGAGAGTCTGCAAGAACTCCGCCATGCGCGTTTACCAATCGTCATATCCATATAAATCAATCAATTACAGTTTGTTCATGGTTTCTGCTCGAGGATGATTCCCCAGATTTGGGTACCGTTTACCCAAAAGATGAAAATTCTATACAGATCAGCTAGTTATAACTTCGTCTTGATATTTTAAGTTACGAATGCACCAAGCGAAAACTGAGCGAGATCCGCGTGCCATGGCCCTGGCTGCTGCTCAACCGGACTGAACCGCCAAAGCGTTCCATGATGCGCTTGACCAGTACCAGCCCCACACCCAACCCACCTTGCTTGGTGCTGAAAAATGGCCTGAAAGCCAAGCGCAGCTGCTTTTCGTTCATGCCCCTGCCGGTATCGGCCAGGCGCAAGGTCAGGCTGCGCCGGTCGCGCTTGACCACCTCGATGCGCAACCGCCCGCCCTGCTCCATCGCCTCCAGGGCATTGGCTATCAGGCTGTTGAAAACCTGTCCGAGCAGCGCCGGGTGACCGAGCACTTGTACCGGCGGTACCGGCTGCAGGTCCAGGGTTACCCCGCTACGGGCCAGCGGCACGGCGAAACTTTGCAGGCTTTCCTGCAGAACCTGAGGCAGGTCGACCGGCACCGCTTCGTCATTCAGCGGCCGCAAGGATTGCAGCAGCTGGCGAATCCACTGCGACATGCGGTCGACCTGGCTGATGATGTCATTGATGTTGCGTTGCGCCGGTCCTTCATCAAAGGCCTGGGCCAGCTCGGCGCTGGAGCGGATGCTGGCCAGCGGGTTGCGCAGGCTGTGGGCCACCGCCGAGGACACCTCGCCGAGGGCCACGTAGGTCTCGCTGTTGATCAACCGCTTCTGCTGAACCGCCATCACCCGCGCGGCGCGGCGCATGATGCCGTACAGGCCGATGTAGACCAGCGCGGCTCCGACGGTGATGGCCATCCAGATGAGTATCAGCCCGTGCTCGATGCGCACGATCAGGTCGTGAGGTTCCTTGTAGATTTCCACCATCGCCGTGACGGTATCGCCATCGGCATCGAACAAGGGGATGTAGTTTTCGATGAACAGCTGTTCCGGCGCGATCACGAACTTCTGTTCGGCGCGGGCCTGCTCGAAATTGTGATAGCTGGCCGAAACTCGCATCTTGTATTCGAAGGCCCGGTCCAGGTCGTCATCGCCTTCGATCAGCTTGCCCACCAACGCCGGGTTGGTCGACCAGATTACCGTACGGTCCGGCGCATAGATGTTGGCCAATAGCATGTCCGGCAGATGGGCGATATGGTCGAGGAACTCTCCGCGGGACTTGCGCCGCGCTTCCGGGTCGACATCGGGCATGGCGGTCAGGTCGGTGCGTGGGTCGAGCAGTTCACCCATGGTGCGCACATTGGGGATCGACACATGGCGCACTTCGGCGTCGGCGATCGAGGTGATGAACTGCGCGGTGAGCAAGGCATCGCGCTCGATGCTTTCATCGATGATGAAGCGACTGGAAATCAGCCCCAGGCCTGCGGCAACCGAAAGGATGATCGCCAGGCTCACCCAGGCGTACCAGCGCAACAGGTTGAACGGCCTGCGCGGGGTGGCGGCTTCGCTACCCGCAGGCGCCTCGGTTGCTTCGGAACGGGGGGCGATGTCCATGGCGGACTCCACTGCAGGGCACCTTTTGAAAGGTTATAGCCTAGAGTTGGGTAACCATGGCACTGATTGGGGACGATTTGCGCCACTTCGTGACGCAAGGCCCGTTCAGAGGGGCGAGTCATCGGCCAACCCCTGCAACCTGCGGTATTCGCGCAACACGTTTGGCACATAGCGGCGGGTCTCGGCGAACGGCGGTACCGCACCCCGCCGCCGCACGGCATCGGGGCCCGCGTTGTAGGCCGCCACGGCCAGGGTGATGTCATTGTCGAACAGGGTCAGCATGCGTTTGAGGTAGCGCGCCCCGCCCTGCACATTGTCTTCGGGGTCAAGGATATCTTCCACGCCCATCTCCTTGGCTGTGTCGGGCATCAGTTGCATCAGCCCCACCGCCCCGGCCGCCGAGCGGGCCTTCGGGTTGTAGCCTGATTCGGCCTTGATCAGCGCATGCAGGAGCGCCAACGGCACATCGTAGTCGCGGGCCGCCGCAGCCACCAGTTCGGCATAGGGCCGCCCGGTGATCAACTGGGCACCGGCCGGGCCAGCCTGGGCAAGTGGCTCGCTGATCACCCGTTCGTAATGGCGTCCTGGCCGGTGGACGTTGCTCAGTACATAACCACCCTTGGCATCGATGGAAATGTACATGTCGGCCTGGGCGCTTGCCGCCACCAGCCAGGTCACTATCAGGATCACCACACGCATGTCGGTCGCCTCCCCGCCGTGCCCCCCGATATGGGGGAAATGCCCCGGAAAACCCGGGCTTTTCTGCTACGACGCAAGCACTGTGCCGCTTGCCATGGCGCATGGCGCAAGGCCCCGAGGCAGACGTGCACGGCTGTTGCATGTGGCTTGAAAAAGCGTGTCCCCATGCAGCGGAGGGCTTCACCATGCAGCGCAGATCCAACCCTCAACGTGGCTTCACCCTGCTTGAGCTCCTGGTGGTCCTGGTGGTGCTCGGTCTGTTGGCCGGTATCGTCGCGCCCAAGTACTTCAGCCAGCTCGGTCGCTCGGAAGCCAAGGTGGCGAAGGCGCAGATCGAAGGCCTGGGCAAGGCCCTGGACCTGTACCGCCTGGAAGTGGGCCATTACCCCACCGGCGAACAGGGCCTGCAGGCGCTGGTCGCCGCCCCCAGTGGCGAGTCGCACTGGTCGGGGCCCTACCTGCAGAAGGCCGTGCCGCAGGACCCATGGGGCCGCGCTTACATCTACCGTCAGCCGGGTGAAAACGGCGGTGAGTACGACCTGCTGTCGATGGGCAAGGACGGCCAGCCCGGCGGCGATGGCGAGAACGCTGAAATCACCAGCTGGCAATGAGGAGAACTCACATGCGCTATAGCCTCAAGGCCCTCGGCAGACAGGGCATCGTGCAGCTGCAGATCGACGCCGAGGATGCCGAACACGCGCGGCGCCAGGCCGAGAACCAGGGGCTGCGGGTGGTCAGCGTGCGCGGTAAGGGCAAAGCCCTGGGCGGGCTGGCCTGGCGCCGCGCGGCAACATTCGACCTGGTGTTGTTCAGCCAGGAACTGACCACCCTGCTGCATGCCGGCCTGCCGCTGATCGATGCCCTGGAAAGCCTGGCGGAAAAATCCCCCGTCGGCGCCTCGCGCAAAGTCCTGACCGAGCTGGTGCGCCAGCTCTATGAAGGCCACTCGCTGTCCCAGTCGTTGGCGCAGCAGCCACGGGTCTTCCCGCCGCTGTACGTGGCGCTGGTGCAGTCCAGCGAGCGCACCGGCGCGCTGGGCGATGCCCTGGCCCGCTACATCGGCTATCGCCAGCGCCTGGACCTGGTCCGGCAGAAACTGGTGGGCGCTTCAGTCTACCCGTTGCTGCTGTTGCTGGTCGGCGGCGGCGTGGTGCTGTTCCTGCTCGGCTATGTGGTGCCGCGCTTCAGCCTGGTGTTCGAGGGCATGGGCAGCGAACTGCCCTGGATGTCCCGGGTATTGATGGACATCGGCCTGTTCCTGCATGCCCAGCAACTGCCGCTGGGACTGGCCTTTGCAGGCGGCATCGGTGCGCTGGTGGTACTGCGCCGCAACCCGTTGGTACGGCGCTGCGCATCACGGCAACTGCGGCGATTGCCGGCCCTGCATCAGCGCCTGGTGATGTATGAACTGGCGCGCTTCTACCGCTCGCTGGGCATCCTGCTGCAGGGCGGCATCCCGATTCTGACCGCCATGGGCATGGCCCACGGGCTGCTCGGCAGCGCTTCGGCGCAAGGCCTTGAACAGGCCAGCCGGCGCGTCGGTGAAGGGCTGCCGTTATCGGACGCACTGGAAGCCGGGCAGTTGGTCACGCCCGTGTCGCTGCGGCTGCTGCGGGCGGGGGAACAATCGGGGAACCTGGGGGAAATGCTGGAACGCTGCGCGGATTTCCACGATCAGGAAATCGGCCGCTGGGTGGAGTGGTTCGTGAAATTGTTCGAGCCGCTGCTGATGACCTTCATCGGGTTGCTGATCGGGGTGATCGTGATCCTGATGTACATGCCGATCTTCGATTTGGCTTCGAGTATTCACTGACCTCAGTAGTCGAACCGATCCACCGCACGCCGCCGTTCGTTGTCATCGCGCCGGTCATAACCGGCGGTGGTCTGGATGTTGGCATGGTGTGCCAGCTTCTGCGCAATCGACAGGTCATGCTCTTCGATCACCCGGGTGATGAACGCCCGGCGAAAATCGTGGGGCATGATCTTCACCCCCACCTGGGCACCGCGCTGTCGGGCGATGTAGTAGATCGCATGCTTGGTGATGCGGGCACGGGTGATGTGGTTGCCACGGCGAATGCGGTTGAACAGGAACAGGTCATCGGACGCCCCTTCGGGCAACGCCTCGCGGCGCAGGTCCAGCCATGCCTGCAGCTTCTCGAACGCCCAGGCCGGGGCGTACTTGATCAGCTGCCGGTTGCCCTTGCCCGTGACCTGCAGGCTGCGCGCCTCGAAGTCGACCTGGCTGAGGTCGATGTCCACCGACTCCGACTTGCGCATGCCGGTACCGTAAAGCAAGGCGATGATCGCCGCATCGCGCACGCCCTGGGGCCGCGGGTCGGCCTCGCACAAGTCCATCAGTTCGCGGATCAGGCTACGCCGCAGGTTGCGCCCGGGCGGCAGGCGGCTGCCGGACGCAGGCTTCACCTCACGGATACGCAACAGCTGTTCATGGTCGATCAGGCCTTGGCGCCACGCCTCGTTCATCACCCCGCGTACCGCGTTGACATACAGCGAGGAACTGTTCGGCGCATAACCATCGGCGCGCAATGCCGCCACCAGCGCAATCACATGGCCAGGTTCGAGCCGGTGCCACGGCACATCGACCAGGTTGCAGTCGACGAAGCCGAGCCGGTCGGCGGCATCCTGGAGGATGTAACGCATGGTCTGCTGGCTGGAGGGTGCCAGCCGGGCCAGGTATTGCAGCAGTGGATTTTGCGAAAGGTTGGACAAAGCGTGAATCCTGAAGCAGGTCATTACGACTCTCCTGCAAGTCGTAATGACTAAGAAACAAGGGGTCAATAACACCCAGGGCAGTGCCATCACCTTGATATTCAAGGCCTTTGGCGATGGCACGGATCGTGATAGTACCTCAAACACGCAGACAACAACGCCCTTGATCGACCCGAGGTCAGCCCATGCTCGTACAACCGATCGATTCCCGTCCACGCCAGGCCGTCTGGGCCCTGGGTTTTCGGCCGTTCTTCCTCGGCGGCAGCCTGTTCGCGCTGGTCGCCTTGCTGATCTGGGCCGGCGTGCTGGCCGGGGTACTGCAACCCACACCGCCAGGCGGCATGCTCGCCTGGCATCGGCACGAAATGCTGTACGGCTTCGCTGTCGCCATCATCGCCGGCTTTCTGCTCACTGCGGTGCAGAACTGGAGCGGTATACCCGGCCTCAGCGGGCGACCGCTACAAGCCTTGTTCCTACTCTGGCTGCTGGGCCGGGCCAGCTGGTTCCTGCCGCTGCCAGCCTGGTTGCTGATGGTGTTGCAGGGCAGTTTTCTGCCGTTGGTGGCATTGGCCCTGGCGCGCCCGATCGTGCAGCGGCGGCTGCGCAACAACTACCCGATCATCGGCCTGGTGCTGCTGATTGCCGCCTGCCAGTGGCTGACGTTGATTGGCTGGTTGCGCCAGGACGAGTTGGGGCAACGCCGGGGTATTTTCGCCGGGTTGTGGCTGGTGGCCGCGATGATGACCCTGCTCGGTGGCCGGGTGATCCCGTTCTTCACCCGTCGCGGGCTGGGCAACATGACCCCGGCCACTGCCCGCCCTTGGCTTGACCGCGCCTGCCTGCTGCTGAGCATCGCCCTACCGCCCGCCTTCGCCAGCGGTATGGCCGACGTGCCGCAACCGGCCATGGCCGTGCTGTTCGCTGCGCTGTTCGGCCTGCACGGCGTGCGCCTGGTGCTTTGGTACGACCGTGGCCTGTGGCGGGTGCCGCTGCTGTGGTCGTTGCACCTGGCTTATGCGTGGTTGGCACTGGCCTGCCTGGGCATGGCGCTGTGGCACGCCGGGGTCGCGCTCAACCCGAGCCTGGTGGCCCACGCCTTGACCGTGGGTGGCATGACCGGGCTGATCGTGGCGATGATGGCGCGGGTCAGCCTCGGCCATACCGGAAGGCAGCTGCAGGTGCCCGGCAGCATTGCCTGGGCATTCGCGCTGATGCAGTTGGCGGCATTGGCACGGGTACTGCTCACGCTGTTCACACCGTTCGGCATCGACGTCTCGATTCTGTGCTGGAGTGGCGCGCTGCTGCTGTTCCTCTGGCATTATCTGCCGATCCTGCTGCGCCCGCGGGCGGATGGCATGCCTGGGTAAGCAGTGGTCTAGAGTGGTAGCCATGACTGTTCTGTAGCGAGCGCCCATGGCTTTCCACCGCCTGACCCGTACCCACCCGCGCCTGAGCATCGCCGCCCTGGTCGGCCTCCTCGGCGCCTGGCTGATCCCTGCCGACGATACCGTCCAGCGCATCCTCGCCGGCTGGAACCTGGGGGTCTGGCTTTATCTGCTGCTGGTGCTGTGGCTGACCTGGCGCGCCAGCCCCGACAAGGTGCGCAAGATCGCCCGGGTCGAGGACGAAAACGCCGGTCTGGTGTTGCTCACCGTGTGCATCGCCGCCATCGCCAGCCTGGCGGCCGTGACCCTGCAGCTGGTTTCCAGCCGCGGCCTGCAAGGCAGTGCGCTGGCCCTGCACTACCTGTACACCGGGCTGACCGTGGCTGGTTCCTGGCTGCTGATCGGCTGCATCTTCAGCCTGCACTACGCCCGCCTGTTCTACACCGGCGAGCGCAATGCACCGGCGCTGCGCTTCCCCGACGGTGAGTGCAACCCGGATTATTGGGACTTCCACTATTTCTCGTTCACCATCAGCGTTGCCGTGCAGACCTCCGACGTCGGCGTCGGCGGGCGTGGCATGCGCCGGGTGGTGCTGGCGCACTCACTGGTAGGCTTTGTGTTCAACACGGCGATTCTGGGCTTCACCATCAATATTGCGGCAGGCCTGCTCGGCTAGTATCCGTCTTGCGCAGGCGCCGATGCGCTGGCAGGCGTGTTCCAAGCGCTCGGCATCGAGCACCAGCCCCAAGCGCACATGGCCCGCCGCACTGGCGCCAAATGCATCGCCAGGCAAGAGTGACACTCCTTCCTCCCACAGCAGGCGCTGGGCGAAGGCCTGGGCGCTGAGCCCGGTGGCACGGATATCGAGCATGACGAACATGCCGCCGGCCGGGCGATGGGCAAGCACTCCCGGGCAATCCGCCAGGGCTGCACAGACCCGATCACGCCGCTGCCGATAGGCCTCGCGCATCGCGTGCACCGCCGGCAGGTCCTGCTCCAGCGCCACGCAGACGGCAGCCATGACAAACTCCGGCAGGCCGAACAGCATCGCCATGGCCAAGGTCGCCAGGTGGGCTATCAACGGTTGCGGGCCCACCACCCAGCCCACCCGCCAACCGCTCATGGCATGGGACTTGGACACGCTGTCGATCAGCACGCAGCGCTCGGCCATGCCCGGCAGGCTAAGCGGGTCTGCCGGTTCGCCGTCGAACAGCAAGCCGCTATATACCTGATCGCACACGAGCCACAGGTCATGTTCACGACACAGTTGCGCCAACAGCGCCATGTCCTGCGGCGAAATGGCGGCGCCGGTAGGGTTATGCGGGGTATTGAGCAGCAGGCCACGGGTACGCGGGGTGATCGCCCTGGCCACCGCCATCGGGTCAAGGCGAAAGCCCTGCTCCGGGCTGACAGCTACCTGCACGGGCTGTGCCCCGCAGGCAGCGAGCACGCCCTGGTAGGTGACATACATCGGCTCGGCGATGATCACCTCGTCACCGTGTTCGAACAGGCATTGACAAACCGCGTACAGGGCGCACTGGGCACCGGCGAGGACCATCACCTGGTCGGCCAAGACCTGCGCGCCTGTGCGCCGGGCAATCGCCTGGCGCAGCGCCAGGCTACCGTGCACGTCGCTGTAATGGGTTTCGCCACGCTGCAGGCTGGCAATCGCCGCGTCGACCACCGGCGCTGGCGTGTCGAAGTCCGGATCGCCCATCGACAGCAGAAAGATCTCGCGCCCCTCGCGGCGCAGTGCCTGGGCCTGATAGTGAATGTCCCATGCCGCAACGGCTTCGCCGACGATGCGTTGGGTGAGCGTGGAATAGCGCATGACTGTCTCCCTGTCTGCCCAGCTCGCACCGCTCGTCCGAAAACGCTGTGCGCCGAATGTGGATAAAAATAGCAGAGCAAATCGGCAACCATGCGGGCATCGTGCGGAGAAAACGTTTGCGTGGCCATTTGCCGCCAAACGGCGTGCATGACAGGTGTGTGAACGCTGTCATGCATTCATACATTTGTCTTGTCCTGGTCCGAACATGGGCTGTGGCAGGTGCTATGGTTAGGTTCCCGGCAGCCGAGCGAACGGCGGTCGATCACCGCGTCCAGGCAAGGACAAGGAGGCTGGCTTGAACAAGATGACGTTCCCCAACGCCTGCCAGGTGATGCGCTGGCACTTCCATCCGCTGGGCTTCGAAGCCAGCATGGATGCACCGCGCAGCATGGTTGCACGGCTGTTCGATCGGGCCACGGGCGAGACCCTGCTGGCCATTGCCGGCATCCCCTGCACGGCGATCATGGCCGCAGCAGATGTCGAACGCATCATCGAGGCCGTGGAGGCCGAGATGGAAGCCTTTGCCCCACCCTTCTCCCTGCTGGATGCGGGCTAGACAGCCACTTCGCTTTCTTCGCGCAACGCCTGCAACCTGCCCATGAACTGCTCGGCCGGCACCGGCTGACCGAGTAGATAGCCTTGCAGCGAATCACAACCCAGGCGGGTCAGGAAGTCCTGCTGGCGGTTGGTTTCCACCCCTTCGGCCACGATGCGCAGGCCCAGCGCCTGGCCCAGGGCGACGATTGCCGAGACGATCGCGGCGTCATCGCTGTCCTGTTCCAGGTCACGTACGAAACCACGGTCGATCTTCAGCTCGTTGGCCGGCAGGCGCTTGAGGTACATCAGGCTCGAATAACCGGTGCCGAAGTCGTCGATCGACAGGTCCACACCCATGTCGGAAAGCTGCTGCAGCACGGTCAGGCTGGCATCGGCGTCGTGCATGGCAGTGGTTTCGGTAATTTCCAGGGTCAGGCAGTTGGCCGGCAGGCCGTTCTCCTGCAGGGCGCGGGCAACACTGTCAACCAGGCCGGCATGGCAGAACTGGATGGCCGACAGGTTGACCGCCATGCGCCAATCGCGGTGCCCTTGCTCGAGCCACTGGCGCATCTGCCGACAGGCTTGATCCAGCACCCACTCGCCAATCGGGATGATCAGGCCGGTCTTTTCCGCCAGGCCAATGAAGCGGTCAGGCAGCATCAGGCCGTGCTGTGGGTGCTCCCAGCGCAGCAAGGCTTCGGCACCGATCGGCCTGCAGGCCTGGGCGTCGAACTTGGGCTGGTAGTGCAGGCGGAACTGACCTTGTTCGAGGGCCGCCCGCAGGTCCTGCAGCAGCTGTAACTGTTGCCGGGCGTTGCTGTTCATCGACACGTCGAAGAAGCTGTAACCGTTCTTGCCAGCGCTCTTGGCGTGGTACATGGCCGCGTCGGCGTTGCGCAGCAGTTCGAGCTGGTCCTGGCCGTTGCCGGGGTACATCACGATGCCCAGGCTGGCTGTGAGTTGCAGGTCATGCTCGGCGACGCGGAAGAGGCGCGACACCAGGTTGACCTGCTTGACCGCGACATCCATGGCGTCTTCCGGCTCTTGCAGCTCCACCAGCAGCACGAACTCGTCACCGCCGATGCGCGCCAAGGTGTCCTGGCTGTGCAGGTGGCCGCGCAGGCGGGCCGCCACGGCCTTGAGCAGCAGGTCGCCAACATGGTGGCCAAAGGCATCGTTGACCGGCTTGAAACCATCCAGGTCAATGAACATCAGCGCAAAGCAGCCACCCTGCTCCGCCACTTTGCCAATCGCCTGATCGATGCGGTCAGACAACAGCGTGCGGTTGGGCAGCCCGGTCAAGGTGTCGTGCAAAGCCAGCTGTGTCAGCTCCTGGTTGGCCAGGGTCAATGAGTGGGCCAACGCCGCCGTACGTGCTTCGAGGCGCGCGTCCAGTACCGACGTGAGCAACGCCGCGGCCAGCACCGCCAAGGTGGTGATCAACACCAGATAGACCAGGCCATCGCCCTGCAGGCCGCTTACCAGCGCGCCACAGTAGCTGCCCTCGGGGAAATTCGCCGCAGCCATGCCGGTGTAGTGCATGCCGACGATGGCAACGCCCATCACCATGGCTGCCAGGCCGCGGATCTGTCGCACGTAGGGGGTGTGCTGACGCAGGCGGAAGGCAATCCACAACGCGGCCGCCGAAGCGCCTACCGCTATGGCCAGCGAGACGCCGAACAAGGTCGGGTCATAATCGATGCCGGGCAGTATGCGCAGTGCAGCCATGCCGGTGTAGTGCATGCAGGCGATGCCAGTGCCCATGATCAGGGCGCCAAAGGCCAGCTGCAGTCGGGGCAGGCTGGGCTGGCTCACCAGCCACAGGGCGAAGCCGGAAGACAGCACGGCGATTACCAGCGAGAACGCGGTCAGGCCGATGTCGTAGCCCAGGGCGATGGGCAGGCTGAAGGCGAGCATGCCGATGAAGTGCATCGACCAGACGCCGATGCCCATGGCCAGCGCACCCCCGCCCATCCACAAATACACGGCACGGCCCTTGGCCGTGGCGATGCGGCCAGTCAGGTCAAGGGCGGTGTAGGAAGCAAGGATGGCTACGCAGAGTGAAATCAGCACCAGCGCAGAGGAGTAACTACCGGTCAGCATTGGAAAATCCAGCTCGGGACAGGGGGGCCCGAAAAAACTGACGATTGTACTCAAGCTTTGGCGAAACGCACGGGGTTTGTGCGAATGGGAATGGATCCATCGAGTAATAAAACTTGCTGAATCCCCTGACTCAGAGCCATTTCCAGCACGATGGAGGCAAATTGCCATTTGTCGGACCGCCGCGCTTTTTTTGTGGGAGCCGCGCTTGCCGGCGATGGGCCGCGAAGCGGCCCCACAATTTCAAGGTTGTTGCACAAATTGACGGGGCCGCTTCGCGGCCCATCGCCGGCAAGCGCGGCGCCCACAGGATCGTGCCAGCCCTTAGCACGGTAGTGCCTACTCCTGCTGGGCAAACGCCTGTTCGGCATCCCAGCCGCCGCCCAGCGCGGCAATCAGCTGCACGCTGGCCACCAGCCGCCCTTGCAGCAGGGTCAGCGCACTGCGCTCGTTACTCAGCGCCGTGGTCTGCACGTTGACCACATCGAGGTAACCGATCAGGCCTGCCCGGTACTGGTTCTCGGTCAGGCGCAACGATTCGCGTGCCGCTTCCAGCGCTTCCTGGCGCACCACGGCTTCATCGGCGTACACCTTCAACTGCACCAGGAAGTTCTCCACCTCTTTGAAGCCGTCGAGCACGGTCTGGCGGTACTGCGCCACGGTCTGGTCATACACCGCCCGGGTGCGGTCAACCTCGGCGCTGCGCTTGCCGGCGTCGAACAACGTCATCGCCAGTTGCGGCCCCACCGACCAGTAGCGGTTGGGCAGCTCGATCCAGTTGCTGAAGCTGCTGCTGGAATATCCGCCGCTCATGCTCAGGCTCAGGTCCGGGAAGTAGGCGGCGCGGGCCACGCCGATATTGGCGTTGGCGGCCATCACGTTGCGCTCGGCCGAGGCAATGTCCGGGCGGCGTTCGAGCAGTTGCGACGGCAGCGTCACCGGGATCTGCGGCAGTGCCGGAATGCTTTTGCTGTCGGCCAGGGAGAACTCCGCCGGGGCATTGCCCAGCAGCACCGCGATGGCGTTCTCGAACTGCGCGCGCTGCCAGATCAGGTCAATCAGGTCGGCCTGGGTGGACTTCAGCTGGGTACGCGCCTGGGCCACTGCATCCGGGCCGGCGACGCCTGCACGGTACTGGTTTTCGTTCATCCGCAGCGACCGCTCGTAGGTCGCGACAGTCGCTTCGAGCAAGCGCTTCTGCTCGTCGATCACCCGCAGCTGCAGGTAGTTCTGCACCAGCTCGGACTGCTGACTGAGGCGGATCGCGGCCAGGTCGGCGAAGCTGGCTTCGGCACTGGCTTCGTTGGCATTCATGGTTTCGCGCAGCTTGCCCCACAGGTCGACTTCCCAGCTGACGCCGAGCTGCGCGTTGTAGGTGTTGCGGATACCGCTGCTGTTGTTGGACAGGCTCGAACTGGAGCTACCGGTGCCTTGTGCCGAGCGGTTCTTGCTGGCGCTCAGGTCCAGGCTGGGGAACAGCGATGCCCGGCTGCTACGCACCAGCGCCTGGGCCTGGCGGTACTGGGCTTCCGATTGCGCGACGGTCTGGTTGCTGCGGTTGAGCTCCTCGACCAGCGCATTCAGCCCGGCATCCCCGTAGATCTCCCACCAGGCGCCACGGGCGATGGCATCGGACGGGTTGGCCTGGGTCCAGCCTTCGGCCTGCTTGTACTGCGCCGGGGTGCTCAGTTGCGGGCGGTGGTAGTCCGGGCTCAGGGTACAGGCACTGAGCATGGCCACGCACAGCCCGGCCCCGGCCAGGCGTGAGCCCCGCCCACGGGTCAGCAGCTGCAAGGCACGGTGAAGTCGGGTCTGGGCGAAGTTCATAGCGGTGTGTCCAGGGCGGCGTCGGTGCGGATACCGCGCCAATGGTTGAATCGGTGGCGCAGGCGGTCCAGGTACAGGTACACCACCGGCGTCGTGTAAAGGGTCAGCAGCTGGCTGACGACCAGGCCGCCGATGATGGTCAAGCCCAGCGGCTGGCGCATCTCCGCACCTTCGGCGCGGCTGATCAGCAACGGCAAGGCGCCGAGGATGGCCGCCAGGGTAGTCATCAGGATCGGCCGCAGGCGCAGCAGGCAGGCGCGGCGGATCGACTCTTCCGGGCTCAGGCCCTGGTGGCGCTCAAGTTGCAGCGCCAGGTCGATCATCAGGATGGCGTTCTTCTTCACCACGCCGATCAGCAGGAACAGGCCCAGCAGCGAGATCAGGCTGAACTCGCCGCCCGTGGCGTACAGCGCGAGCAAGGCACCGACGCCGGCCGAGGGCAAGGTCGACAGGATGGTCAGCGGGTGGATGTAGCTCTCGTAGAGAATGCCCAGCACCAGGTACACCAGCACCAGGGCACCGAGGATCATGAACGGCTGCCCTTCCTGGGTCTTGGCGAAGGCGCTGGCCGTGCCGCCGAGCTTGGCAATCACTTCCTCGGGCAGGCCCAGCTTGGCCACTTCGCGTTCCACCGCGGCCATGGCCTGGTCGGGGCTGTAGCCTTCGGCAACGTCGAAGGCGATGTCTTCGGAGGCGAACTGGCCTTCGTGGCTGACCCGGTCATTGGCCAGGCTGTTCTCGTAGTGGGCAATGGTCGACAGCGGCACCCGCGCGCCGTCGCTGGTGATCACCTGCACTTGTTCCAGGGTGCTTGGGTCCCAGGCGTATTTCGGGTTGATCTCCAGGACCACCTGGTACTGGTTGAGGCTGTCGTAGATGGTCGAAATCTGCCGCTGGCTGTAGGCGTTGTTCAGCACTGCGGTGACCATGTCCATGTCGATGCCCAGGCGCTTGGCCTGGTCACGGTCGACCACCAGGGTCACCTGCTGCGTACCGGAGCCGTCACGGGCGTCAATGGCGGTCAGTTCGGGCAATGCGCGCAGGGCCGCGACCACCTTGGGAAACCACTGGCGCAGGGCCGCCAGGTCGCCGCTCTGCAAGGTATACAGATACTGCGAGGAGGTCTGGTCACGGCCACCACCGCCCAGTTGCAGGTCCTGGTCGGCCATCAGGAACAGCCGCCCACCCGGCACCTTGGGCATTTCCTTGCGCAGTCGTTCGATGACCTTCTGCGCATCGAGCTTGCGCTCGGCGATGGGTTTCAGGCGTACCAGTACGAAGGCGTTGTTGGTGCCACTGTTGCCACCGATGAAGCCGGCCACGCTCTCTACCGCCGGGTCGGCGAGCAACGCGCGGCGATAGATCTCCATCTTCGGCTGCATCACGCTGAACGACAGGCCATCGTCGCCACGGATAAAGCCTTGCAACTGGCCGGTGTCCTGTTGCGGCATCAGGGTCTTGGGTATCACCACGTAAAGGGCGATGTTCAGGCCGATGGTCGCCAGCAGGCTGATCAGGGTCAGGCGCTTGTGCCGCAGCGCCCAGCCGAGGCTGCGGTCGTAGACATCGACCATGCGCTGGTGGGCCTTGTCGCTCCAACGTTGCAGGCGTGTCGGCTCGGCGCGGTGAGGCTTGAGCCAACGGGCGCAGAGCATCGGCGTGAGGGTCAGCGACACCACCAGCGAGACGATGATCGCCGCCGCCAGGGTGATCGAGAACTCCTGAAACAGGTTGCGCACGATGCCGCCCATGAACAGGATCGAGACGAACACGGCCACCAGCGAGACGTTCATCGACAGCAGGGTGAAGCCGACTTCCCTGGCGCCAAGGAATGCCGCGCGCATCGGCGGCTGGCCGTCCTCGATGTGCCGGGAGATGTTCTCCAGCACCACGATGGCATCGTCCACCACCAGGCCGGTGGCCAGGATCAGCGCCATCAGCGACAGGTTGTTCAACGAGAACCCGCACAGGTACATCACTGCGAAGGTGCCCACCAGCGACACCGGCACCGCCAGGCTAGGGATCAGCGAGGCGCGCAGGCTGCCGAGGAACACATAGACCACCAGGATCACCAGCACCACAGCGATCAGCAGGGTATGCTCGGCCTCCTTGAGGGTGGCCTTGATCACGGGCGAGCGGTCCATGGCCACGTTCAGCTGGACGCTGGCAGGCAGCAACGACTGCAGGGCCGGCAGCTGTGCCTTGATCTGGTCAACGGTTTCGATGATGTTGGCGCCGGTCTGGCGGTTGACCACCAGCAGCACGGCGCTCTGGTCGTTGAAGAAGCCGCTGTTGTAGCGGTTCTCGACGCCATCGGTGACGGTGGCCACGTCAGACAGGCGCAGGATGGTGCCATTCGACTGGCGGATCACGATCGGCTCGTAGTCCTTGGCGGTTTCCAGCTGATCGTTGGCGCGCACCTGCCAGTTGCGCTCGGCATCCTCGACAAAGCCCATGGGCCGGCGCTGGTTGGCGTTGGACACCGCAGTGCGCACCTCGTCCAGCGACAGGCTGTACTGGTTGAGCAACTGCGGCTCCACGGCAATGCGCACCGCCGGCAGCGAGCTGCCGCCGATCTGCACTTCCCCTACCCCGCTGACCTGGGCCAGGCTCTGCGACAGGATGGTATCGGCCAGGTCGTACAGCTGGCCCTTCTGCAACACGCTGGAGGTCAGCGAGAGCACCATGATCGGCGCCTGCGACGGGTTGATCTTCTTGTAGGTGGGCATGCTGCGCATGCCGCTGGGCAGCAGGTTGCGCGTGGCATTGATCGCTGCCTGCACCTCACGGGCGGCACCGTCGATGTCGCGGCCCATCTCGAAGCCGATGATCACCCGGGTCGAGCCCTGGTTCGAGCTGCTGGTCAGGGTGGTGACGCCGGCGATGCTGCCGAGCTTGCGCTCCAGCGGCGTGGCCACGGTGGCGGCCATGACTTCGGGGCTGGCCCCGGACAGGTTGGCTTGCACCACGATCACCGGGAAGTCCATCTGCGGCAACGGCGCCACCGGCAGCAGGCCGAAGCTGACACCGCCGAGCAGCATGATCGCCAGGCTCAGCAGCATGGTCGCCACTGGCCGGCGGATGAACGGTCCGGACAGGTTCATGCCTCGGCCTGCTGCGCGTCAGCGGCCGGGCGCCAGCGGCGGGCCAGGCGGTCGAAGTACAGGTAGATGACGGGCGTGGTGAACAGTGTCAGCACCTGGCTGACCAGCAGGCCGCCGACCATCACCAGGCCCAGCGGCTGGCGCAGTTCGGCACCGGAACCGGTGGCCAGCATCAGCGGCACGGCGCCGAACAGCGCGGCCAGGGTGGTCATCAGGATCGGCCGGAAACGCAGCAGCGCCGCCTGGTAGATCGCATCGCGCGGGCTCATGCCCTGGTTGCGCTCGGCTTCGAGGGCGAAGTCGATCATCATGATCGCGTTCTTCTTGACGATGCCGATCAGCAGGATGATGCCGATGATGGCGATCATACCCAGGTCATTGCCGCTGAGGATCAACGCCAGCAAGGCGCCGACCGCCGCCGACGGCAAGGTCGAAAGGATGGTCACCGGGTGGATGTAGCTCTCATAGAGCACGCCCAGCACGATGTACATGGTCACCACGGCCGCCAGGATCAGCAGCAAGGTGCTCGACAGCGAAGCCTGGAAGGCTTCGGCAGCGCCCTGGAAACGGGTCTGCACGCCGAGCGGCATGCCGATGTCCTGCTGCACCTGTTCGATAGTCTTGACCGCCTCGCCCAGCGACGCACCATGGGCCAGGTTGAACGACAGCGTCACCGCCGGGAACTGGCCGATGTGCGAAATGGCCAGCTGCGCCTGGCGCTGCTCGATACGCGCCAGCGCCGACAGCCGCACCTGGCCGCCATCAGTGGCTTTGACGTGGATCGACTCCAGCGCCTGCGGGCCGATGACCGCCGCGTCCTGCGCCTGCAGCACCACGCGGTACTGGCTGGCCTGGGTATAGATGGTGGAAATCTGCCGCTGACCGAAGGCGTCATACAGAGCGTTGGTGATTTGCGCCACGGTGATGCCCAGGCGGCTGGCCATGTCACGGTCGATCACCAGGTACACCTGCAGGCCCTTGTCCTGCAGGTCACTTGCAACGTCCTGCAGTTCCGGGCGTTCCTGCAGGGCCTGCACCAGCTTGCCGCTCCACTGCGCCAGCAGCTCGGCATCGGGCGACGACAGGGTGAACTGGTACTGGGTACGGCTGACCCGGTCCTCGATGCTCAAGTCTTGCACCGGCTGCATGAACAGGCGGATACCGACCAGCTTGTCGAGTTGCGGTTGCAGGCGGCTGATCACTTCACCGGCGGTGACATCACGTTCGCCGTGGGGCTTGAGGTTAATCAGCAGGCGGCCGCTGTTGAGCGTGGCATTGTCGCCATCGACCCCGATATAGGACGACAGGCTCTGCACTGCCGGGTCCTGCAGGATGACCTTGCTCAGGGCCTGCTGGCGTTCGCTCATGGCGGCGAACGAGGTCGACTGTGGCGCTTCGGAAATACCCTGGATCACTCCGGTGTCCTGCTGGGGGAAGAAGCCCTTGGGCACCACCAGGTACAGCAGCACGGTCAACGCCAAGGTGGCCACGGCCACCAGCAGGGTCAGCGGCTGGTGCTTGAGCACCCACTGCAGGCCGCGGCCGTAGTGTTCGATCATCCAGTCGATCCAGGCACCGCTGGCGCGGTAGAAGCGGCCCTGCTCTTCTTCCTTGGGCTCGCGCTTGAGCAGGCGCGCGCACATCATCGGCGTCAGGGTCAGCGACACCACCAGGGAGATCAGGATAGCCACCGCCAGGGTGATGGCGAATTCGCGGAACAGGCGGCCGACCACGTCGGCCATGAACAGCAGCGGGATCAGCACGGCGATCAGCGAGAAAGTCAGCGAGATCAGGGTGAAGCCGATCTGTTTGGCGCCCTTCAGCGCTGCCTGCAGCGGCGTTTCGCCTTCCTCGATGTGGCGCGAGATGTTCTCGAGCATGACGATGGCGTCGTCGACCACGAAACCGGTGGCGATGGTCAGTGCCATCAGCGTGAGGTTGTTGACCGAGAAGCCGGCCAGGTACATCACGCCGAAGGTGCCGATCAGCGACAGCGGTACGGCGATCGAGGGAATGATCGTGGCGCTGAAGCGGCGCAGGAACACGAAGGTGACCATCACCACCAGCACGATGGCGATCAGCAGTTCATGCTGCACGTCCTTGACGGCCGCGCGGATGGTCTGGGTGCGGTCGGTGAGCACCGAGACATCGAGGCCGGCCGGCAGGTTGTCAGTGATCGATGGCAACATCTGCTTGATGCGGTCGACCACCTCGATGACGTTGGCACCCGGCTGGCGCTGGATGTTCAGCAGCACGGCCTGGTTCTGGTTGGCCCAGGCGGCCAGGCGTTCGTTCTCGGCGCCGTCAACGATCTCGGCGACATCCTTCAGGCGCAGCGGCGCACCATTGTTGTAGGCGAGGATGAGGTTGGCGTATTCCTCGGGCGAGCGCAGCTGGTCGTTCGCGTCGAGCATCGACACCCGGGTCGGGCCGTCGAAGTTGCCCTTGGGCTGGTTGACGTTGGACGCGCCGATCAGGGTGCGCACGTCGTCAAGGTTCAGGCCGTTGGCCGCCAGCGCATCGACGTTGACCTTGATCCGCACCGCCTGGCGCTGGCCGCCGGCGATGCTGACCATGCCCACGCCACTGATCTGCGCGAGCTTCTGCGCCACGCGGGTATCGACCAGGTCGTTGAGCTTGGGCAGCGGCATGGTCTTGCTGGTGATGGCCAGGGTCAGCACCGGGGTGTCGGCCGGGTTGACCTTGTTGTACACCGGTGGCGCCGGCAGGTCGGTGGGCAGCAGGTTGCTGGCGGCGTTGATCGCGGCCTGCACCTGTTGCTCGGCGACGTCCATGTTCATGTCCAGGCTGAAGCGCAGGGTCAGCACCGAGGCACCACCGGAACTGGTCGACGCCATCTGCTCGAGGCCCGGCATCTGGCCGAACTGGCGTTCCAGCGGGGCAGTGACCGCACTGGTCATGACCTGCGGGCTGGCACCCGGATACAGGGTCATGACCCGGATGGTCGGGTAGTCGACCTGGGGCAAGGCCGACACCGGCAGCAGCTTGTAGGCGATCAGGCCGGCCAGGACGATGGCCAGCATGGTCAGCGTGGTGGCGACCGGGCGGAGGATGAACAGGCGTGACAGGTTCATGCGCCCGCCTTGCCTGCCGCTTTGCCCGAAGGTGCTTCATCGGTCTGTGCCGAACCCTTGGCGTCCTGGCCCTGCAGGTGCTGGCCCGGGGTAGTCGGCACCTGCGAGCTGTCTTCGACCACTTCGACCTTGGTGCCTTCACGCAGGCGGTCGGTGCCTTCCAGCACCAGGCGGTCGCCGGCCTTGAGGCCGTCAAGGATGACGCTGTTCTGGCCATCGCTGGCGCCGACCTTGAGCTTGCGGATATTGACCGTGCTCTGGTCATTGACCACATAGGCGAAGGTGCCGTCGTTGCCGAACTGCACGGCGGCTGCCGGTGCCATCACCACCTGCTTGAGGGTGTCGGCCAGCAGGCGCACGTTGACGAACTGGTTGGGGAACAGGACCAGGTCCTTGTTCTCGAAGCGGCCCTTGAACTTCAGGGTCCCGGTGGTGGTGTCGATCTGGTTGTCGATGCTACCCAGCACGCCGGTCGACTGCAGTTTGCTGTCGGTGCGGTCCCAGGCCTCGACCGGCAGGCTCGCGCCGCTGCGGTAACGCTCGAGCACGGTGCTCAGCTCGGTTTCCGGCAAGGTGAAGGCGACACTGATCGGCTCGGTCTGGGTAATCACCACCAGGGCGGTGGTGTCGTTGGCCGCCACCAGGTTGCCCAGGTCAAGCTGGCGCAGGCCCACGCGGCCGTTGATCGGCGCACGGATCTGGGTGAAATCGAGGTTCAGGCGGGCATCGTTGACCTGGGCCTGGTTGGTCTTGACCAGCCCCTGGAACTGCGCAACCTGGGCTTCGGCGGTGTCGAGGGTCTGCTTGGCGATGCTGTCCTGGGCATACAGGCCTTTATAACGTGCCAGGTCGACCTGGGCATTCTTAAGCTGCGCCTGGTTCTGCGCCAGGGTGCCTTCGGCCTGCTGCAGGGCGATGCGGTAAGGGCGCGGATCGATTTCGGCGAGCAGGTCGCCGGCCTTGACCTGCTGGCCCTCCTTGAAGAGGATCTTGACCAGTTCGCCGGCCACCCGGCTGCGCACATTCACCGTGTTGGTCGCGGTGACCGTGCCCAGGGCCTTGTAGTAGAGCGGGAAGTCGCCAACCCGCACCGGTTCGACGCGCACCGGCACCGGGTCGGTGGAGCCACCGAAGCCTGGCCGACCCATGCCCATGCCCCCGCCTTTGCCGCCGCGCCCGCCTCCGGCCGCTTTGTGGTCAGGCGTTGCAGCAGGCCACAGCCACCAGGCCAGCAAGGCCACCAGCAGCAGGATCAGCAGGCCGACGAGCCAGCGACGAGGGGATCGGGAATTGGACACTTGCATGGGTTGAACGAACCTTGTTCGGAAATGGCGGCTTGGGGAGATTGAACGATAAGCAGTGGCATCGTTTTAGCAAAGGCTCTTTACCAGAGGTTTACCTTTGCCTGACGTTGCCAAAAGGTTGAACTTTAAACGAAAACGGCCCGGAAAGCGTTCCGGGCCGTTACAGGGTGTTGCTTGGAGAGGGGCCAGGCAGAAGAGTTCCTTTACCCTCCCCCAGGCAGTCCTTACTTCAATACAGCCAGGGCTGCCTCGTAGTTCGGCTCGTCGGCGATCTCGCCAACCAGCTCGCTGTGCAGCACCTTGTCGTTCTCGTCCAGTACCACCACGGCGCGGGCAGCCAGGCCGGCCAGCGGGCCGTCGGCGATGGCAACGCCGTAGTTCTGCAGGAACTCGGCACCGCGCAGGGTGGACAGGTTCTTCACGTTCTCCAGGCCTTCAGCACCGCAGAAGCGCGCCTGGGCGAATGGCAGGTCGGCTGAGATGCACAGCACCACGGTGTTGGCCAGGTCGTTGGCCTGGGCGTTGAACTTGCGCACGGAAGTGGCGCAGGTCGGGGTATCGACGCTTGGGAAGATGTTCAGCACCTTGCGCTTGCCGGCGTAGTCCTTCAGCGACTTGTCAGCCAGGCCCTCACCTACCAGGGAGAAAGCTGGAGCTTGAGCGCCGACCTGTGGCAGGTTGCCGTTGACCTGAACCGGGCCGCCTTTGAGAGTGACTTGAGCCATGACGAAATCCTTATACGGGTTTTGAAAAGGACACTGAGTTAATCATGAAGGCGGCCGGGTGCCTATGGGCACATCGCAATTGTTCTATTTCCAGACAATTCTTGTGGACAAAAAAAGTCCGGATGACGACAAGTGCTCCGGACTTTTCTTATTGCAGGCAGCGTATCAGCCAATCAGGCCGTACACTACCGAGGTCAGTGCAACCACGCCGATCACCACCACAAACGCGTTCGACAGTACACCACTGTACTTGTGCATCGACGGCACGCGACGGATGGCGTACATCGGCATCAAGAACAGCAGCACCGCGAGGATCGGCCCACCCAGCGATTCGATCATGCCGAGGATGCTCGGATTGAGGGTGGCGACGATCCAGCAGACCACCAGCATCAGCGCGGCGACCACACGGTCCAAGGTCTTGGCGCCTGGGCGAACGCCGGTCTTGGCGATGATACCCTTGAGGCCTTCACTGGCACCGATGTAGTGGCCCAGGAACGACTTGGCAATCGCGACGAAGGCGATCAGCGGCGCGGCAAAGGCAATGGTCGGGTTGCTGAAGTGGTTGGCCAGGTACGACAGGATCGACAGGTTCTGCGCCTTGGCTTCGGCCAGCTGGGCACTGCTCAGGGTGAGCACGCAGCTGAACACGAAGAACAGCACCATCACCACCATCAGCAGGTGGGCACGGCGCAGGATCTGGCCGCTGCGCTGGTCGGCGTGCTCGCCGTAGCTGCGCTTCTGGTCAACGGCGAAGGCCGAGATGATCGGCGAATGGTTGAACGAGAACACCATCACCGGAATGGCCAGCCACAGGGTGTGCAGGAAGGCCGAGCCCGACGGCACCTGGGCGGCGCTGTCGAGGATGCCACCGGTCCAGTGCGGGATCAGGTACAGGCCGAGCAGCCCCAGGGCGACGATGAACGGGTACACCAGCAGGCTCATGACCTTGACCGTGGCCTGCTCGCCGCAGCGCACGATGGCCAACAGGCCGAGGATCAGCACGAACGACAGGATGACCCGCGGTGGCGGCGCCATGTGCAGTTGGTGCTCCATGAAGCTGCTGACGGTATTGGTCAGCGCCACGCTATAGATGAGCAGGATCGGGAAGATCGCGAAGAAGTACAACACGGTGATCAAGGCACCGGCCTTGATGCCGAAATGTTCCTCGACCACTTCGGTGATGTCACCGCCGTTACGCCCGGACAGCACGAAGCGGGTCAGGCCACGGTGGGAAAAATAGGTCATCGGGAAGGCCAGCGCGGCCAGTATCAGCAGCGGCCAGAAGCCGCCGAGGCCGGCGTTGATCGGCAGGAACAAGGTCCCCGCGCCAATGGCTGTGCCGAACAGGCCCAGCATCCAGGTGGTGTCGTTACGCGACCAGGCGCCGAGGGTGGCGGGGGTCGATTCTACAAAGCGTTGTTCAACGCTTGGGGCCTGCTCATTCATTCCGGGTGAAGCTCCACTCGCAAGACTGCAACAGGCTGAGAATGGCGAACTAGACGATTCGCCCAACTCAACCGGGGAAGAGGGGCGCGATTGTGCACCGAAAGGTTGCACTTGCGAAGCCCTTTTCCGAGGAGTGGTTGCACTTGTCTTTACAAGCGGGTTGTGCCGGGGCTGCGTTTCAGCCCAATCGCCGGCAAGCGCGGCTCCCACAGGTATAGCGCATGGCTCAAGTTCTGCGCGGTCGGTGTGGCAGCCGGGCTTGCCGGCGAAAGGGCCGCAAAGCGGCCCCGTGCAGTCTTACTTCTGTACTGCGGCGAAGGCCTCGGCAACCCGTTGCAGGTTGGCCGGACGCAGGCCGGACATGCACACCCGGCCGCTGTCGATCAGGTACACGCCGAACTCGTCACGCAGGCGACGCACCTGCTCGACACTGAAGCCGGTGTAGCTGAACATGCCGCGCTGGCGCAGGAAGAACTGGAAGTCCTGGCCCGGCAGCAGCACCGCCAGGGCATCGACCAGCGCCTGACGCATGTCGAGGATACGCTTGCGCATCACTTCCACTTCTGCGGCCCACTGGGCGTTGAGTGCGGCATCGCCGAGCACGCCAGCCACCAGCTGGGCACCGAAGTTGGGCGGGCTGGAGTAGTTGCGGCGCACGGTGGCCTTGAGCTGGCCGAGCACGCTCTGGGTGGTGGCTTCGTCGTCGCAGACCACCGACAGCCCCCCTACTCGCTCGCCGTACAGCGAGAAGATCTTGGAGAACGAGTTGCTGACCAGGCACGGCACGCCAGCACGGGCCATTTCGCGGATGGCGTAGGCGTCTTCCACCAGGCCTTCGCCGAAGCCCTGGTAGGCAATGTCGAGAAACGGAATCAGCTGGCGCGCCTTGACCACTTCCACCACCTGTTGCCACTGCGCCGGCTCGAGGTCGGCACCGGTCGGGTTGTGGCAGCACGGATGCAGCAGCACAATGCTGTTGGCCGGCAGGCCCTGCAGGGCTTGCAGCATGCCGTCGAAATCGACGCCACGGCTGGCCTGGTCGAAGTACGGGTAGGTGTGGACCTTGAACCCGGCACCCTCGAAAATGGCGCGGTGGTTGTCCCAGGTCGGGTTGCTGACCCAGACTTCCGACTTCGGGAAGTAGCGCTTGAGGAAGTCGGCACCGACTTTCAGCGCGCCGGAGCCGCCAACGGTCTGCACGGTGGCCACGCGCTTGCCGGTCACGGCCGGGTGGTCGGCACCGAACAGCAGCGTCTGGATCGCCTGGCGGTAGCTGGCCAGGCCTTCCATCGGCAGGTACAGCGAGGCTTCATGGGCCTGGCCGGCAATGCGCTTTTCCACCGCATCCACCGCTTCCAGCTGCGGCACCACACCGGCCTCATCGTAATACAGGCCGATGCTCAGGTTGACCTTGTCGGCGCGCGGGTCGGCCTTGAAGGTTTCCATCAACGAGAGGATCGGGTCGCCGGCATAGGCATCGACATGTTTGAACACAGCGTGCAGCTCCTTGGATCAGGACAGTTCGGAAAGACTGCCCTGAGGATACCCGGAGTCGGGCCCAAGGAACATCACATAAGTGCAAGGTTGTCTATGCAACTTTGCACAACGGCTCAGCCAAGCAGCGCCCTCAGGCCCTGCAGCTCCTGTTCGGTCAGGGCCACCCCTTCGCGCTCGGCCACTTCCCGCTCGCGGTAGCGGCGCTCGCCCGGCATGCGCGACAACCCGGCAGCGTGCATGTGCTCGACCAGTTCGCGGCTGCGCTGGGCAAACCGGCTACCCTCGGCCTTGCTCGGGTCGATGACGATGATCAGTTGCCCGGTCCACGGCGTTTTCGCGCCCGGATGCCGCGACCAGTCGAACTCCCAGGAGAAATGCCCACCGGTCAGCGCCGCCGCCAGCAACTCGACCATCATCGACAGTGCCGAACCTTTGTGCCCGCCAAACGGCAACAGCGCGCCGCCTTCGAGAATGGCCTTGGGATCGGTGGTCGGCAGGCCCTGGGCATCCACGCCCATGCCTTCGGGCAGTGTCTGGCCGGCGCGCGCGGCGATCTGCACGTCGCCATGGGCCATGGCACTGGTGGCCATGTCGAAGACGATCGGGTCATGGCCCGCGCACGGTGCGGCAAAGGCGATCGGGTTGGTGCCGAACAACGGTTTGCGCGCACCGTGCGGCACCACGCAGGTCATGCTGTTGACCACGCTCAGTGCCACCAGGCCCTCATCGGCAAAGGGCTCGACATCCGGCCACAGCGCAGCGAAATGGTGCGAATTGTGGATCGCCAGCACGGCGATGCCGGCGCTGCGGGCCTTCTCCACCAGCAACTCACGGGCCGCTGCCAGGGCGGGCTGGGCGAAGCCACCGGCGGCATCCACGCGTACATAGCCTGGCGCCAGGTCGGTTACCTGCGGTGTGGCACGCCCGTCGACCCAGCCACTGGCCAGGGTCGAAACGTAACCGGGAATACGAAACACGCCATGGCTGTGAGCGCCATCGCGCTGGGCACTGGTGCAGTTGTGGGCAAGCACGGTAGCCACCGCTTCGCTGCAGCCGTGTTGCTGGAAGATCGCTTGCAACAGCCCTTGCAGCTCGGCGAAGGGCACACGCACGAGCGGGCTGGTGGAAGGTGCGGACATCTGTAGCTCCTTTTTTGGAATTGGAATGGCAACAGCGTATGCAACGACAAAAACTTTCCAATAAGTGACAGCTATCTGTCAAATGTTGACGCAATGACAGAAAACGGCCATTTTCTATTTCACGACTTACCTGGAGCAGCAGCATGAGCCAACCGATCAAGCAACGCCTGGAAAACAGCCTGCAAGGAGCCGCTGCCTCGGGCCGCAAGATCGCCAGCTACATGCTCGCCAACCTGCACGAACTGCCGTTCCAGACCTCGGCCAGCATTGCCGAAAAGCTGGGTGTCAGCGAATCCAGCGTCGGCCGTTTCTGCCGCTCCCTCGGTTATGCCCATCTCAAGGCGCTCAAGCAAGACCTGCAGAGCGACCTCGGCGACGGGCCATGGCTGATGGGTGATCGCCTGCAAGAATATCGCCAGAACCAGGATGTCAGCGACAACGCCGGCAGCCTGGAACGGGAAATCGCGGCCCTGGTGCGCGTTCACGAATACCGCCAGAGCGACGCCTGGCACGCCGTGGCACAGCGCCTGGCGGTAAAACCACGGGTGTGCATCGCCGGCTTCCAGACCGAGCGCGGTATCGCCATGTGCATGAGCCACCTGCTGCAATACCTGCGCGACGGCGTGCTGCTGGTCGATGGCAGCGCCGGGCACTTCGGCGACGTGCTGCTCGGCCGCAGCGAAGACACCGCGCTGGTGGTGTTCGAGGCGCGCCGCTATTCACGCCATGCCCTGCAGCTGTGCCAGAAGGCACGCGACGCCGGCATCCCGGTCACCCTGGTGACCGACACCTTCTGCGACTGGGCCGATGCCCATGCCGACGAAGTGTTCCGCATCCCCACCGAATTCAACCTGTTCTGGGAGTCCACCGCGACCATGCTGTCGTGGGTGCACCTGATGGTCAACGAGGTCTGCAAGAAGCTCGGGCCTGAAGTTGAAAAACGCTTGGAAGCGACTGCCGCTCTACATAACGAGTTCGTCGGCTACACCTCGTGGCCGGCGGGCAAACAACAATAGCAAGAGTGCAAGAGGTGCGAGATGAACAAGACCATGGCTATGCTGGGTGCGTGTGCCCTGCTGCTGGCGGGCAACGCCAGCGCCGAGACCCTGCGCTTCGCCACCGAAGGTGCCTACCCGCCCTTCAACTATGTCGATGCCGATAACCAGCTGCACGGCTTCGACATCGACATCACCCACGCCCTGTGCGAACAGATGAAGGTCGAATGCACCCTGGTCGCCCAGGACTGGGAAGGCATCATCCCGGCCTTGATGGCGCGCAAGTACGACGCCGTGGTGGCGTCGATGATCGACACCGAGGAACGGCGCAAGAAAATCGCCTTCACCGACCACTACTACCGCACCCCGCTGACCGTCGCCGTGGCCAAGGACAGCAAGATCGGCGACGCCCAGACCAAGTTTGACGGCTACACGGTCGGCGCCCAGTCGTCCTCGACCCAGGCCATCTATGCCGAAGACGTGTACGCCAAGGCCGGCGCCGATGTGAAGCTGTACCCAACCATGGACGAGGCCAACGCCGACCTCGCCGCCGGCCGCCTGGACGGGGTGATCGCCGACAAATTCCCGCTGCACGAGTGGATGAACAAGAACGGCGGCGATTGCTGCAAGATCCTCGGCGACGTTGCCGAGACCAAGGCCGACGCCGCCATTGCCGTGCGCAAGGACGACGATGCCCTGCGCCAGCGGCTGAACACCGCACTGGCCGAGATCGTCGCCAACGGCACCTACCAGAAGATCGCCAGCAAGTACTTTGCCTTCGATATCTACAACTGACACTGGCTTACCCACCTGACCTGTGGGAGCGGGCTTGCCCGCGAATGCATTTGACCAGCTAAACGCGCCACATGGGCCGACGCATTCGCGGGCATGCCCGCCCCCACAGGGATGGGGGGCAATCCCACGTGAGGGGTTTGTCATGCTCGATCAATTGTCCTTGCTGTCCTTCGCCAGTGGTGGCTGGGGCCAGGCGCTGCTGGCCGGCGCCCTGGTCACCGTTTCCCTGGCCCTCGCCTGCCTGCCCATCGGCCTTCCGCTGGGCCTGGCCGTGGCCCTGGCGGCGCGTTCGCGCAAACGCCTGCCACGGGCCTGGGCCACCACCTTTTCCACGGTGTTCCGCGGCCTGCCCGAGCTGTTGACCTTGCTGATCATCTATTACGGTTGCCAGATCGCCGCTCAGAAGCTGCTGGCGGCCATGGGCTATGAAGGCGAATTTCTGATCAACACCTTCCTGGCCGCGATGATCGCGTTCAGCCTGGTATTCGCAGCGTTCTCCAGCGAAATCTGGCTGGCGGCGTTCAAGACCCTGCCCAAAGGCCAGCTCGAAGCCTGCTCGGCGTTGGGCCTGAGCAAGCGCACCGGGTTCTTCAAGGTGGTGCTGCCGCAACTGACCCGTATCGCCCTGCCGGGCCTGTCGAACAACTGGCTGTCGCTGCTCAAGGACACCTCGCTGGTGTCGACCATCTCGCTAGTCGACCTGATGCGCCAGACCAACCTGGCGGTCAGCGTGACCAAGGAGCCGATGTTCTTCTATGGCGTCGCCTGCCTGGGTTACCTGCTGTTCTCGGCCGCCTCGGGACGGGTGTTCGCCTATATCGAGCGCCGCAGCAACCGCCACCTGCAAGGAGCACGCGCATGAGTGCCGATCAACTGCTGGGCCTGGTGCTGGACCCCGACTTGTTGGAACGCTACGGGCCGCGTTTTGTCGATGGCCTGCTGGTGACCGCCAAGCTGGTGGCGATCTCCTTCAGCCTGGGCGCCGTGCTCGGCCTGCTGCTGGCCCTGGCGCGCATGTCGCGCCACCAGCTGCTGCAGCGCATTGCAGCCGGCTACATCTACTTCTTCCGCGGCTCGCCGCTGCTGGCACAGCTGTTCCTGCTGTATTACGGCCTGGGCTCGCTCAAAGGCTTCTGGCAGGACGTCGGCCTCTGGTGGTTCTTCCGTGAAGCCTGGTTCTGCACCCTGCTCGCGTTCACCCTGAATACCGCCGCCTACCAGGCCGAGATCTTCCGCGGCAGCCTGATGGCCGTGGCGCCGGGCCAGTACGAAGCGGCACGGGCACTGAACCTGAAACGCTCGACCACCTTCTTCAAGGTGATCCTGCCGCAATCGTTGCTGGTGGCCATCGGCCCGCTGGGCAACGAGCTGATCCTGATGATCAAGGCCAGCGCCATTGCCTCGCTGGTGACCATCTACGATCTGATGGGCGTGACCAAACTGGCGTTCTCGCGCAGTTTCGACTTCCAGATCTACCTGTGGGCCGCGGTGCTCTACCTGGTGATCGTCGAACTGGTCCGGCGCTTGCTCAAACACCTGGAAGCCCGCCTGGGCCGCCACCTGAACTGACCGAAGGATACATCCATGCATTGCCAGACCCTTGTTCTCGGCGCCGGCATCGTCGGCGTCAGTACCGCACTGCACCTGCAGGCCCGCGGGCGCCAGGTGATCCTGATCGACCGCGACGACCCCGGCAGCGGCACCAGCCATGGCAATGCCGGGCTGATCGAGCGCTCCAGCGTGATCCCCTATGCCTTCCCCCGGCAGTGGAGTGCCTTGCTGCGCTACGGCCTGAACCGCCAGCCCGATGTGCGCTACAGCCTGCTGCACCTGCCCAGGGCGGCGCCGTGGCTACTGCGCTACTGGCAGCAGTCGGCGCCTGGGCGCCTGGCCGGAGCGGCGGCCGACATGCTGCCGCTGGTGCAGCGCAGCGTCGAGGAGCACGATGCGCTGATCCACGCCGCCGGCCTTGAAGGGCTGGTCCAGGCCAAAGGCTGGATCGAGGTCTATCGCGAACCGGCGCTGTTCGAGCAGGCCAAGGCCGAGCTCAAGGGCCTGGCCCGTTACGGCCTGCAGTACGAAATCCTCGAACGCGGCCAGCTGCAGGCGCGCGAACAGCAGCTCGACAGCACGGTGGTCGGTGGCATCCACTGGCTCGACCCGAAGACCGTCAGCAACCCCGGCGCCCTCACCCGTGGCTACGCCGCGCTGTTTGTGCAGCGCGGCGGGCAGTTCCTGCATGGCGATGCACGCAGCCTGCGCCAGGTCGACGGCCAATGGCAGGTCGACAGCCAACGGGGGCCGATTACCGCCAACGAGGTCGTGGCCTGCCTGGGCCCGCAGTCGGGCGACCTGTTCGAGCGCCTGGGCTACCGCATTCCGCTGGGCATCAAGCGTGGCTACCACATGCACTACGGCACCCGTGACGGCGCGCAGCTGCAGCATTCGGTCTGCGACACCCAAGGCGGCTATGTGCTCGCCCCCATGGCCCGTGGCGTGCGCCTGACCACCGGCATCGAATTCGCCGCCAGTGACGCGCCGGGCAACGAAATCCAGCTCAAGCGCTGCGAAGCCCTGGCCCGCAAGCTGTTCCCCGCCCTGGGCGAGCGCCTCGATGACAAACCCTGGCTCGGCCGCCGGCCGTGCCTGCCCGACATGCGCCCGGTGATTGGCCCGGCGCCCCGGCACAAAGGCCTGTGGTTCAACTTCGGCCACGCCCACCACGGCCTCACCCTCGGCCCGGTCAGCGGCCGCCTGGTGGCCGAGCTGCTCACCGGCGAACGCCCCTTCACCGACCCTGCGCCCTACAGCGCGGCACGTTTCGACTGACACCCAGCGGGAGAACAACAACATGACCGCCCCCATGAGCGTTGCCAGCCTTGCCCCCGAACCTGACCCGCGCCCGGAGCTGATCCGCATCGAGGGCCTGAACAAGCACTATGGCGCCTTCCATGTGCTGCGTGACATTGACCTGCAGGTGCGCGAAGGCGAGCGCATTGTCCTGTGCGGCCCGTCCGGCTCGGGCAAATCGACGCTGATCCGCTGCATCAATCGCCTGGAAATCGCCCAGCAGGGCAGCATCCAGGTGGCCGGCACCGACCTGGCCGCCAACACCCGCCAGGCGGCCCAGGTGCGCAGCGACATCGGCATGGTGTTCCAGCACTTCAACCTGTTCCCGCACATGAGCGTGCTCGACAACTGCCTGCTCGCCCCTACCAGCGTGCGCGGCCTGTCACGCAAGGACGCCGAGGAACGGGCGCGCATGTACCTGAGCAAGGTGGGTATCGAGAGCCAGGCGCACAAATACCCCAGCCAGTTGTCCGGCGGCCAGCAACAGCGCGTGGCCATCGCCCGGGCGCTGTGCATGAAGCCGCGCATCATGCTGTTCGACGAGCCGACCTCGGCGCTCGACCCGGAGATGGTCGCCGAGGTGCTGGATGTGCTGGTGCAGTTGGCCGGCACCGGCATGACCATGCTCTGCGTCACCCACGAAATGGGCTTTGCCCGGCAGGTAGCTGAGCGGGTGCTGTTCCTCGAAGGCGGGCAGATCATCGAGGACAGCCCGCCCCAGGTGTTCTTCAACCAGCCGCGCACGGCGCGGGCCAAGGCGTTCCTGGCGCAGATACTGCACTGAGCCGTCGATCATTGCAGCGCTGCAATGATCCAACTGCGTCGTTAAATATAATTGACCTTACCCCCTGCCAAACCCTTGCCGGCTCAGGCTCGCAAGGGTGCAGCCCCCGTATTTCGGCGCCTTAACCGCTTTTTGCTCGTTTGACATATCGAACGGCTCTGGCAAGCTATCTACAAGCCCCGACCGGAATCGTCCAGTGATGAGCCGGCAGTGCTCGGGACTTCAGGTAGCACATCAAGGCCACGGGCCGTGCACCTGCACAACAACGACAGGCAGAGCCCTGTCATAAGGTGACATATGTCCAACAGCAACATTGGCAACAAGCAACCTTCCCTGCGCAAACCCGTCGTCTTGATGACCATGGGCAGCCAAGAGCGCAAAGGCCATGACTACCAGGTCATGACCCACAAATACATCACCCCGCTGGTCGACTTCGCCGATTGCGTCCCGGTCCTGGTGCCCACCTGCTGTGGCGTCGAAGACCTCGAGACCTATCTGGACATGGCCGACGGCGTGTACCTGACCGGTGCCGGCAGCAACATCGACCCGACCCTGTACGGTCAGGAGAACGAAACGCCAGGCAAAGGCCAGGACAAGAACCGCGACCTGTTCGACATCCCGCTGGTCAAGGCGGCCCTCAAGCGCGGCCTGCCGATTTTCGGCATCTGCCGTGGCATGCAGGAAATCAACGTTGCCCTGGGCGGCGACATGTACCAGAAGGTCTACGCCGAGCCAGGCTTCAACGACCACCGGGAAAACCCGGAAGATCCGGTCGATGTGCAGTACGCCCAGGTGCATGGCGTGAAGATCAAGGCGGGCAGCTGGCTGCGTGAAACCCTGGGCACCGACGAGATCCGCGTGAACTCGCTGCACGGCCAGGGCCTGCGTAACCTCGGCGCCGGCATCGAGCCGATCGCCGTCGCCGAAGACGGCCTGGTCGAAGCGATCCACGCCCCGAGCATCTCGCCGTTCCTGTTTGCCGTGCAGTGGCACCCGGAGTGGCAAGCCGCGAAGAACCCTGATTCGATCAAGATCTTCCAGGCCTTTGGCGACGCCTGCCGCGCCCAGGTGCGTAAAAGCCAGATCAAGCGCCAACAGGCCGCCTGATACCCGGTTTCAGCTTCGTTAGCTTTGATCGCGGGGCGGCGCAATGTCGCCCCCGCTTCCCCGGTCACCCTCTGCTGGTCCCAGAACACTTCCCGTGGAAGCGGGCGGCGGGCTTGTGCCTGTCTCCGCGGTCGTTTTTTTCCTTTTTCCTTCAAGAGATACGATGACTGCCGAGTGGTTGTCGTAAGATTTTCTGCGCCTGTGAGATCGAGCGCCGCCCGCGCGGCGCATCGCGAGCTGCGCTCGCTCCTACGTTTGTTTCTGGCCAATTAATCCTGTGGGATTTGCACGCGAACGCTTTGGCGCACGACAAGATATCTTGTCGTATCAGCTGGGCGATCGCGCGCGCCTCTTACAGGCGTTACTGGCCCGAAACAAGCGTAGGAGCGAGCGCAGCTCGCGATGCGCCGCGCGGGCGGCGCTCGATCTGCGCACCACCACAAATCTCAAGGCAACCCTCCTCCGGCATCCCGACAAAAATTTCTCCAAAGGGGCTAGTCATCGCAGAGGTTGTACGATAACTTACCTCCAACGCAGAACAACACCCTTCACCCCAAGCGCCACAGGATGCCTACAACAATGACTCCACAAGAACTGAAATCCATCCTCTCCCACGGCCTGCTGTCTTTCCCGGTCACCGACTTCAATGCCCAGGGCGACTTCAACCAGGCTGGCTACATCAAGCGCCTGGAGTGGCTCGCCCCTTACGGCGCCAGCGCCCTGTTCGCCGCCGGTGGCACCGGTGAATTCTTCTCCCTGGCTGCCAGCGAATACAGCCAGGTGATCAAGACTGCGGTCGACACCTGCGCCACCTCGGTACCCATCCTCGCCGGCGTCGGCGGTTCCACCCGCCAGGCCATCGAATACGCCCAGGAAGCCGAGCGCCTGGGGGCCAAGGGCCTGCTGCTGCTGCCGCACTACCTCACCGAAGCCAGCCAGGACGGCGTTGCCGCCCACGTCGAAGCGGTGTGCAAGTCGGTCAACATCGGTGTGGTGGTGTACAACCGCAACGTCTGCCGCCTGAACGCCAACCTGCTGGAGCGACTGGCCGAGCGCTGCCCGAACCTGATCGGCTACAAGGACGGCCTGGGCGATATCGAACTGATGGTGTCGATCCGTCGCCGCATGGGTGACCGTTTCAGCTACCTGGGTGGCCTGCCGACCGCCGAGGTGTATGCTGCGGCCTACAAGGCACTGGGTGTGCCGGTGTACTCGTCGGCTGTGTTCAACTTCATTCCGAAGACCGCGATGGACTTCTACCACGCCATCGCCCGCGACGATCACGCCACCGTGGCCAAGATCATCGACGATTTCTTCCTGCCGTACCTGGACATCCGTAACCGCAAGGCCGGCTACGCCGTGAGCATCGTCAAGGCTGGCGCCAAGATCGCCGGTTACGACGCAGGCCCGGTGCGTACCCCGCTGACCGACCTGACCGCCGAAGAATACGAAATGCTCGCAGCACTGATGGACAAGATGGGCCCGCAATAAGCGCGCCCCGCGGCCTGCCAATGCCGCATCCGGAGTGGGCCCGCCCCACTCCGGCTACAACTCGTGAGCCCGCACAAAAATAACTAGTGGGAGTATTAACAGCATGCAAGCGACTAAAAAGACGCATGTGCGCTACCTGATCCTGTTCATGCTGTTCCTGGTGACCACGATCAACTACGCAGACCGAGCAACCATCGCTATCGCAGGCTCCAGCCTGCAGAAAGACCTCGGCATCGACGCCGTCACCCTTGGTTATATTTTCTCCGCCTTCGGATGGGCTTACGTGGCCGGGCAGATCCCCGGTGGCTGGCTGCTGGACCGCTTCGGTTCGAAGAATGTCTACGCCTTCAGCATTTTCACCTGGTCGCTGTTCACCCTGCTGCAAGGCTTTGTCGGCGGCCTGCCGGTGGCCTGGGCGGTGGTGACCCTGTTCACCCTGCGCTTTCTGGTCGGCTTCGCCGAAGCCCCGTCGTTCCCGGGTAACGCCCGTATCGTCGCAGCCTGGTTCCCGACCCAGGAGCGTGGTACCGCCTCGGCGATCTTCAACTCGGCGCAGTACTTCGCCACTGCACTGTTTGCCCCGATCATGGGCTGGATCGTGTTCAGCTTCGGCTGGGAACACGTGTTCGTGGTCATGGGCGCCCTGGGCATCGTGTTCTCCATGGTGTGGCTGAAGACCATCTACAACCCGCGCCAGCACCCGCGCATCAGCAAGGACGAACTCGAGCACATCGAACAGAACGGCGGCCTGGTCGACATGGACCAGAAGCGCGGCAACGATGGCCCGAAATGGGGCTACATCAAGCAACTGCTGACCAGCCGCATGCTGCTGGGCGTGTACCTGGGCCAGTACTGCATCAACGCCATCACTTACTTCTTCCTCACCTGGTTCCCGGTGTACCTGGTGCAGGAACGCGGCATGACCATCCTCAAGGCCGGCTTCATCGCCTCGCTGCCGGCGGTGTGCGGCTTCATCGGTGGCGTGCTGGGCGGCGTGATCTCGGACTGGCTGCTGCGCCGCGGCAACTCGCTGACCTTCTCGCGCAAGCTGCCGATCGTCTGCGGCCTGTTGCTGTCGACCACCATGGTCTTCTGCAACTATGTCGACGCCGAATGGATGGTGGTCGGTTTCATGACCCTGGCCTTCTTCGGCAAAGGCATCGGTGCACTGGGCTGGGCGGTGGTGGCAGACACCTCGCCCAAGCAGATCGCCGGGCTGTCCGGTGGCCTGTTCAACACCTTCGGCAACATCGCCTCGATCACCACCCCGATCGTCATCGGCTACATCATCAGCGCCACCGGCTCGTTCAAGTGGGCCCTGGTGTACGTGGGTGCCAATGCCCTGGTGGCGGTGTTCAGCTACCTGGTGATCGTCGGCCCGATCAAGCGTATCGAGTTGCGCGACGATGCCCCAAAGCCACAGCCTGAGCCGGTCGCCAACGGCGAACTGGCCAGCTCGCGGCACTGAGTGAACACGCCCGCGCCGGCCGAAGCCTGCGCGGGCGGACGTACAAAAAGCCTGAGAACCTGACAAGTAGGGCCCAAACATGCAGTTGATCGAACATTCCGACTCGCCCCGCTACGTCCGCCTGCACGACGACGACAACGTCGTGGTAGTGGTCAACGACGGCGGCCTGGGCGAAGGTGCACGCTTCGCCGATGGCCTGACCCTGGTCGAAGGCGTGCCACAGAGCCACAAGGTTGCCACCGTGCTGATCGCCAAGGGCGAGCCGGTGCGCCGCTACGGGCAGATCATCGGGTATGCGCTGGAAGACCTGCGCCAGGGCAGCTGGGTGCAGGAAAGCCAGCTGGCCATGCCGGCCGCCCCCGAGCTGGACAGCCTGCCGCGCTGCGACGCGGTACCGGACGCCCTGCCACCACTGGACGGCTTCACCTTCGAAGGCTACCGCAACGCCGATGGCACCGTCGGCACCCGTAACATCCTCGGCATCACCACCACCGTGCAGTGCGTGACCGGCGTGCTGGAACACGCGGTCAAGCGTATCCGAACCGAATTGCTGCCCAAATACCCCAATGTCGATGATGTCGTCGCCCTCACCCACAGCTATGGCTGCGGCGTGGCGATCAACGCTCGCGACGCCTACATCCCGATCCGCACCGTGCGCAACCTGGCGCGCAACCCCAACCTCGGTGGCGAGGCGCTGGTGATCAGCCTGGGCTGCGAAAAGCTCCAGGCCGGCCAGGTGATGCACGACAATGACCCGTCCGTGGACCTCAGCGAGCCGTGGCTGTATCGCCTGCAGGACGCCAGCCTGGGCTTTGCCGAGATGATCGAGCAGATCATGGGCCTGGCCGAAACCCGCCTGAAGAAGCTCGACCAGCGCCGCCGCGAGACCGTGCCGGCCAGCGAGCTGATCCTCGGCATGCAGTGCGGCGGCAGTGACGCCTTCTCCGGCATCACCGCCAACCCGGCACTGGGCTACGCCGCCGACCTGCTGGTGCGCGCTGGCGCCACGGTGCTGTTCTCGGAAGTGACCGAAGTGCGCGATGCCATCTACATGCTCACCTCGCGCGCCGAAAACCAGGAAGTCGCCGATGCCCTGGTGCGCGAGATGGACTGGTACGACCGCTACCTGCAGCAAGGCGCGGCGGACCGCAGCGCCAACACCACGCCGGGCAACAAGAAAGGCGGCCTGTCGAACATCGTCGAGAAGTCCCTCGGTTCGATCGTCAAGTCTGGCAGCGGCGCCATCCAGGGCGTGCTCGGCCCAGGCGAGCGGGTCAACCGCAAGGGCCTTATCTTTTGCGCCACCCCAGCCAGCGACTTTGTCTGCGGCACCCTGCAACTGGCCGCCGGCATGAACCTGCATGTGTTCACCACTGGCCGCGGCACGCCGTATGGCCTGGCCATGGCCCCCGTGGTCAAGGTCTGCACCCGTACCGAGCTGGCCCAGCGCTGGCCGGACCTGATCGACATCGACGCCGGGCGCATCGCCAGTGGCCGCTCGACCATCGAAGAACTGGGCTGGGAGCTGTTCCACTACTACCTGGACGTGGCCAGCGGCCGCAAGCAGACCTGGGCCGAACAGCACCGCCTGCACAACGACATCACCTTGTTCAATCCGGCACCGATTACCTGAACATTCAACCCTAGGAGCCCCACATGCCAGAGATCCTCGGCCACAACTTCATCGCCGGCCAGCGCAGCGCCGCTGGCGCACAACGCCTGCAGAGCCTGGACGCCACCACCGGCGAGGCCCTGCCGTACAGCTTCGCCCAGGCCACCGAGGCCGAAGTGGACCAGGCAGCCAAAGCCGCTGCTGCCGCGTTCGTCGAATTCCGCAACCTGAAGCCGGCCCGCCGCGCCGAGTTCCTCGACGCCATCGCTGCCGAACTGGACGAGCTGGATGACGCCTTCGTTGCCATCGTCTGCCGTGAAACCGCCCTGCCTGCCGCGCGCATCCAGGGCGAACGCGGCCGCACCAGCGGCCAGATGCGCCTGTTCGCCCAGGTGCTGCGCCGTGGCGATTTCCTCGGTGCGCGCATCGACCTGGCCCTGCCCGAGCGCCAACCGCTGCCGCGGGTAGACCTGCGCCAGATGCGCATCGGCGTCGGCCCGGTCGCCGTGTTCGGTGCCAGCAACTTCCCGCTGGCCTTCTCGACTGCCGGTGGTGACACCGCCGCAGCCCTCGCCGCCGGCTGCCCGGTGGTGTTCAAGGCACACAGCGGCCACATGGCCACCGCCGATCTGGTCGGCTGCGCCATCCAACGCGCCGCCGAGCGTACCGGCATGCCCAAGGGTGTGTTCAACATGGTGTTCGGCGCTGGCGTCGGCGAGCCGCTGGTCAAGCACCCGGCCATCCAGGCCGTCGGCTTCACCGGTTCGCTCAAGGGTGGCGATGCCCTGTGCCGCATGGCGGCCGAGCGCCCGCAGCCGATCCCGGTGTTCGCCGAGATGTCCAGCATCAACCCGGTGATCATCCTGCCGGGTGCCCTGGCCAAGCGTGGCGAGGCCATCGCTCGTGAGCTGGCCGGCTCGGTCTGCATGGGTGCCGGGCAGTTCTGCACCAACCCGGGCCTGGTGATCGGCCTGCAGTCGCCGCAGTACAGCCAGTTGCTCGCCGACCTCGGCCAGCACCTGGACCAGCAAGCCGGGCAGACCATGCTCAATGCCGGTGGCCTGCGCAGCTACGTCGGCGGCCTGGAGCACCTGCACGCCCACGCCGGTATCGAGCACCTGGCCGGCCAGGCCCAGGAAGGCAGCCAGGCCCGTGCCCAGCTGTTCAAGGCCGATGCCCGCCTGCTGGTGGAGGCCGACCCGCTGCTGCAGGAAGAAGTGTTCGGCCCGACCACCGTGGCGGTCGAGGTCAAGGACAATGCGCAACTGCGTGACGCCCTGCTGGGCCTGCGCGGCCAGCTGACCGCGACGCTGATTGGCGAGCCGGAGGACTTCGAGGCCTTCGCCTGGCTGGTGCCGCTGCTGGAAGAGAAAGTCGGCCGCATTCTGGTCAATGGCTACCCGACGGGCGTGGAAGTGTGTGACGCGATGGTCCACGGCGGGCCGTATCCGGCCACCTCCGATGCCCGCGGCACCTCGGTCGGCACCCTGGCCATCGACCGCTTCCTGCGCCCGGTGTGCTACCAGAACTACCCGCAGGCGCTGCTGCCGGAAGCACTGCGTGACGGCAACCCGCTGGGGCTGCGTCGCCTGGTCAACGGGCAGTGGAGCGAAGGGACGGTCTGAGTGCCCTGAAACAAGAAAGCCCCGCATCTGCGGGGCTTTCTTTGTTGCCTGCACTGGCCTCTTCGCGGGACAAGCCCGCTCCTACAGGTGCTGCGCAGCCCTGAAGCTACAGGTACTCCTGTAGGAGCGGGCTTGTCCCGCGAAGAGGCCAGCAAAGGTTACTGAAGGGCTCAGGCCCCTTGTGCCTCTGCTTCTTCATGGGCCTGGCGCAAGCGTTCGCGGCTGTTGCTCAGGTGCATGCGCATGGCCATCTTCGCCCCTTCGCTGTCGCGCCGGGCAATGGCTTCGTAGATCGCTTCATGCTCATGCATCAACCGGCTCATGTAATGCGCCTGGTCATCATGGGCCAACCGCGCCGAATTCAACCGGGTACGCGGAATGATGCTGGTACCCAGGTGGTTGATGATGTCGGCGAAGTAGTGGTTGCCGCTGGCCTGGGCAATACGCAGGTGGAACTGGAAGTCCGCCGATACCGCGTCGGTGGCATGTGCAGCCCCCTCGTTCAGCTCGTCCAGCGCCGCACGCATGCCGGTCAGCTCTTCATCGCTGCGCCGTTGCGCCGCCAGGCCCGCCGATTCGATTTCCAGGGCGATGCGCAGCTCCAGTACCGCCAGCACCTCGCGCAAGGTCACCACGGTCGCCGGGTCGATACGGAAGCCCCCGGTCGCTGGCGCATCCAGCACGAAGGTGCCGATGCCATGGCGAGTCTCGACCTGCCCGGCCGCCTGCAGCCGGGAGATCGCCTCACGCACCACGGTACGGCTGACGCCCTCCTCGGCCATGATCTGCGATTCGGTCGGTAGCTTGTCGCCGCGCTTGAGCTGGCCGCTGCGAATGCGCTCGGTCAGCACCGTGACCAGTTCCTGGGCCAGACTGCGCGGCTTGCGCCGGGTCCTTGCCTGTACCTGCTGCTCTGTCATGCCCTGTATTTCACCTTGAAAGACAGCCGTCATCATAACGCAAGCAGTTGTACGATCACATACACCCGACGCGGTATTTCTTGCCGGGGCTGGCCGCCGTGAAGTCAGGTACAGTGAGCCTTTTCCATGGCGCGTCTCGAAACTGACGCTGCTGAACGCGGCGCCTAAGCCCCGCACTGGCAAATCGCTTTCGCATCGCCACTACCTGATAGGAAAATGCTGGCCCCCAGGCATTTCCAGTGAAGGCAAACTTCGTTCATCTTCATATGCTTAGGACAGCAACATGCGAACAATTCTAGCAACGATGGCCGGCTGCCTGTTGGCCACTGTCGGCTTCGGCGCCCAGGCCAAGGCGCTGAACCAGAACGATCGCAACGTCTGTGGTTGGGGCTCGCAAATCGCCGCCGAGGCCCAGCAAGCCAAGCTCTCCGGGGTCACCCTGTATGCCACGCGCAAGAAGCTGCAGGTGCGCCGTTTCGACAAGCCATGGATGCGCATGACTGCCTTCGGCATCACCGAACAGACCTACAACAGCCGTTCGAAGCTGCAGCCGGCAGCGATCAAGCAGACGTATTACGAACAGTGCGTCCAGCACGCAGTTGCTAAACGATAAATCTATATATTTCATATATTTGAAATATTTTTATAGTGCATTTTTGAGACTCAGTCAGCCCTGGTTTCGCCAGGGCGGGCCGTTCTTGAAGCGTTCCTCTATCCAGGCCTTGAACGCCCCCATGGCCGCGCTGTTCAGCCGCGCCGAGGGGCGCACCAGGTAGATACCCGCTGCCACGTCCAGCTGCCATTGTGGCAACACGCGCACCAGGCGTCCGGCCGCGAGGTCCTCGCCCATCAGCCAGTCGCCACCTGCCAGAATGCCCACGCCACGCCGCGCGGCCTCAAGCAGTGCCTCATTGTCGTTGCCGCGTAGCGAGCCGCTGACCCGGACGCTCACCTGTTGCGCTTCATTGTTGAGCCGCCATTCAGGAAATGATCGTAAACCACTGAATTCTAAGCAATTATGTTCAACAAGCTGTTGAGGCTCAGCAGGTTCACCATGGCGCGCAAGGTAGGCCGGTGAAGCGCACAGGATGCGCAGGTGATCACCCAGCTTGCGCGCCACCAGGCGATTGTCTGCCAGCTCGCCAACGCGGATGGCTGCGTCGAAACCCTCGCCGACCAGGTCAACGAAACGGTCGGCATACTCGGCTTCGATGGTCACTTCAGGGTAAGTCAGGACAAAATCCGCCAGCAGGCCGCTCAGCCAGCGGCGGCCCATGGCGGCAGGCAAGGCCAGGCGCAGGCGGCCACGCACCTCTGCGGCGCCCTCGGCGGCCTCCTGCTCGGCCTCGGCAATCAGGCGGCTGGCCTCGCGCACGCGTGCTACCAGCCGCTCACCTTCGTCGGTGAAGCGCAACTGCCGTGTGGTGCGCTCCACAAGGCGTATGCCCAGGCGTTGCTCCAGGGCGTTCAGGCGCTTCGACAGCACCGTGGGATGGCGCTCCAGCTGGCGGCCGGCAGCGGCAAACGAGCGTTGCTCGTGCAAGGCCAGCAAGGTGGCGAGTTCATCAGCGCGGCGGCTGTCAAAGGCATCCATGGCAAGGCTCGGTGGTGAGTTCGGTATCAAGCGGTGAGAATCAGCGCCCCTTCCGACCGCCCTTGCTCCAGGTCCCCATGGGCCCTGGCTGCCTCGGCCAACGGGTAACGGCGCCACACGCGGGGCTGAATGATACCTGCGCCAATCGCTGCCAGCACATCGACTGCGCGCTGCTGGTATTCCTCGGCCGTGGCAGTGTGGGCGGCCAGGGACGGCCGGGTCAGGTACAGCGACCCCTTGGCATTGAGGGTGGCCACTTCGATGGGGGCCGGTACTCCCGAGATTGCCCCACAGGACACCAGCAGGCCGCGGGGACGCAGGCTGTCCAGCGATGCCTGCAGCGACAGCTTGCCTACGCTGTCATATACCACGTCGACGCCCTGCCCCTGGGTCAGCGCACGCACCTGGCTGGCCAGGCTCGCGGCATCGAACACCAGCACCGCGTCACACCCCGCAGCCTGCGCCCGCGTCACGCTCTGCGGCTTCGACACCACGCCAATCACCCGGGCACCCAGATGACGCGCCCAGGGAGCCATGAGCTGGCCGAGGGCACCGGCGGCGCCATACAGCAGAATCTGCGTACCAGCCCCCACCGGGTAGGTTGCCTTGAGCAGGTACTGCGCAGTGATGCCCTTGAACAGCACGGCAGCGGCCGCTTCATCGTCCAGGCTTGGCGGCAACTTCACCAGGCGCTCCGCCGGGTAAAGTCGGCCGCTGGCATAGGCGCCCACAGGGCCGGTGGCATACGCAACGCGGTCACCCACCTGTACGTTGCTCACTCCTGCACCCACCGCAGTCACTCGCCCGGCCCCCTCCAGCCCCAGCCCCGAAGGCAGGGCCAGCGGTGCGCCGCCTTTGCGCTGCAGCACATCGAGGGGGTTGACGCCCATTGCAGTCTGCTCCAGCCATACCTGCCCGGGGCCGGGCTGCTGGGGCTGCAGCTGTTCCAGGTGCATGACGTCGGCAGCGCCAGTGGCGCTCAGGGCAATTCGGCTAGCCATGTTCGGTTCCTTGCGGCAGTGAAAGACCGGATCAGGCTAATTGGCAGGCGGAATTCGAACAATCGGGCCAGGTGCAGATGATTACTGCACCTGGTGAAGCAATGCTCAGCAGGGATAGGCCGGGTCGCACTTGATCACATCGTTTCAGCAGCCGCTGAGCGCCACCGGGCGGCGCTCGCCGGCGAAGAACAGCGGGCGCAGGCGCACGCCGATCAGGTTGCCGGTGTAAGCCGCGATCAGCCACAACCAGCCGTGCACACTACCCGACGCGATACCGCTGAAGTAGGCGCCGATATTACAGCCATAGGCCAGGCGCGAACCATAGCCCAGCAGCAGGCCACCGATCACTGCGGCGATCAGCGATGGCAGCGGGATTTTCAGGCTTGGCGCGAAGCGGCCTGCCAGGCCTGCCGCCATCAGTGCGCCGAGCACGATGCCGATGTCCATCACCGTGGTGATGTCCTGCCACAGCGGCGCAGCCAGTGCCTTGGCATTGGCCGGCGCCTGCCAGAACACCCAGCTGCCGACGTCCACGCCGAAGCTGGAAAGGGTCTTGGCGCCCCACAGGGCAAAGGCCGAAGTGATACCCCACGGGCGCCCGGCCAGGGCCAGGGTGGCGTAGTTGAGCAAGGCCAGGGCAATCGCACCCCATAGCAGCGGCCAAGGGCCGCGCAGGAAGCGTCGCAGGCCTTGATGCTCGCTGCTCAGTGGCGCTTCCAGGGCGCCATGACGACGTTTTTCCAGCACCACCGTGGCCCAGGCGATCAGCGCGAACACGGCCACGCTGACCAGCAGCGCAGGCACCACGCCCCAGGCCTGGACAATCGAAGTGGCCGGGAACGACGGCAGCGCGAACCACCAGTCAGCATGGTGGGTGGCGCTGACCGAGCCGATGATGAAGAACAGCAGGGTCACCAGCATCCGCGCATTGCCGCCGCCGACCGTGAACAGCGTGCCCGAGGCACAGCCGCCCCCCAGTTGCATGCCGATGCCGAAGATGAACGCGCCGAACACCACCGACACGCCAGCCGGCGCGACCAGGCCGGTAACCGGGGTGCCGAACAGGCTGCCGGCCGACAGCGCCGGGAAGAACAGCAGCACGGCCAGGGTCAGCATGACCATCTGCGCACGCAGGCCAGCGCCGCGGCGCTCGTTGATGAACACACGCCAGGCCGAGGTGAAGCCAAAAGCGGCGTGATAGAGCGTCAGGCCCAGGGCGGCACCGACAATCAGCAGCAGCACCTGCTTGAAGCCGGCGTTGAGGTTGAGGAACCAGGCGCCGGCCAGCAGCAGGGCCAGGGCGATCAAGGGCGCACCGAGGCGGCGCGGTTCGGGGGTGGCGGTTGCGGAAAAACCCATCGGAATACTCGGATTACAGTGAAACGGGGGGCGAGTATAACCCCGTCAGGTGCTTTGTGTGGCCTGTCCCGCGAAGAGGCAATCACATCTGTTAGGCTGATAATCACCTGTCAAAGCCACCAGAAGCATTCGCCCCATGGATGAACTGCGCAAGATCGACCTCAACCTGCTGCTCACCCTGCATGCCCTGCTCAGCGAAAAGCACGTGACCCGCGCCGCCCTGCGCCTGCACCGCAGCCAACCCGCCGTCAGTCATGCCCTGGCGCAGCTGCGTGCACACTTCGACGACCCGTTGCTGATCCGCCAGCACGGCCAGATGGCCCTGACCGCCCGCGCGCAATCCCTGGCCAAACCGCTGCAGGATGCCCTCGGCAGCCTCAACGGCCTACTGGCCGCGCCACAATTCGACCCTGCCCAAGCCCGGCGCCGCTTCAGGCTTTCGCTTTCCGACTACTCCTCGCGCATCATCTTGCCGCCGCTGGTGCGCCACCTGCGCCAGGTCGCCCCCGGTGTCGATCTGGCCATCAGCCAGGCCAGCCGCGAAGCCATGCTCGCGCAGTTGCTCGATGGCGAGCTCGACCTGGCCCTGGGCATCTTCCCGGAACTGCCGGCCGATATCGCCTCCCTGACCTTGTTCGAAGACCGCTTCATCAGCGTCGCCGATCGCCGGGTGCTGCCGGCCAAGGGTGGGATAGCCCTGGATGACTGGCTGGCTCGCCCGCACGTGCTCATGGCCATGCACCCGGATGCCCACGATGAGATCGAACGGGCCCTGGCCGAACAAGGCCAGCGCCGGCACATCGCGCTGGCGCTACCCCATTGGAGCGCAGCGGTCGAAGTGCTCACGGGCACTGACCTGATCCTCACCGTGGCCCGCAGAGCGGTAGGCCCGATGCGCCAGCATCCGTCTCTGCGCGAGTTCACGCCGCCACTGCCGATACCTGCCCTCGCCTATCAACAGGCCTGGCATGGGCGCAAGGACAGCGACCCCGGCCATCGGTGGCTGCGCGAGGCGGTCTGGGCGTGTAGCCAGCCCGGGCATTGATCAGCGTTCGATAACGGCCTGGCCGGACGACGGGGTCGAGGTCCAGCCGCCCTGCACCAGCAACACGCCACCGAGGATAAGCAGTACACCGGCAACCCTGGCCAGGTTCACCGGCTTGCTGGCAACGCCCATCAGCCCGAAGTGGTCGACGATCACTGAGGTCAGGATCTGCCCTGCCACCACCAGCACCAGAAAACCCGCCGTGCCCAGCTTGGGCGTCAATGCGGCAGCGCCAGCCACGTAGAGGGCGCCCAACACGCCACCGATCCATAACCACCACGGGCCTTGCAGCGCTTTGCTCAGGTCAGGCATGGGCACCCGCAGGATCAGCAACGCCGTGATGATCACCACCGAACTGACCGTCAACGAGGTGAAGGCGCCCCATAACCAGTGTCCGAGCGCACGGCCGACGGCAGCGTTGCTGGCGGCCTGATACGGCAGTACGAAGCCTGCAAGCAGGGCCATCATCACGGGAAGGAATGCAAACAGCAGGGTCTTGTAGGACATGATGGGTCTCATCTGAAGTCAGGATGAGACCATGATCGGCAAATCGACGATGGTTATGGAAATCGAAAAGGTGCACGTGCAGTATTCGTCATGCGCATACAGCCAAATGCGGGCCTGCCGAAGCGTGCCCGCAGTCCGACCTTACCGCCAGGTATCGACCCGCAGTACTTCGGTGTAGATCGCATCGACGGTCTGGCCAACCTTGAGGTTCTTCATGCGTTTCTGCAGGTCCGGGTTCTCGACCTTGACCACCTGTAGCTTGCCTTCCGGCGGCAACAGGGTCACTTCATGTGTTTTCAGGTCGATCTTCTTGATCTGCGAGGTTACTCGAACCTGGCGGAATGCTTCGCCGCCCGGGTTCGGATTGTCCTTGGTGGCGCGAATGGTGCCGGATTCTTCACTCGCTTTGGGCGCGCCGCCCACATTGCTGTTGAGCACGTAGGCGATTGCCCGGGTGACATAGATATCAACGTTGTCACCGACCTTCAGGTTGGGCAGCGCCTTGGCCTTTTCCGTCAGTTGCAGGGTGACGTCCTTGTCGTTCGGCCCTTTTACCGTGACTTGGCGATTGTCCAGGTCGATGGCGGTGACCTGGGTTTTGACGTGGCTTTCCAACGCCTCACTGCCAATCGGAATCTCGGCAGCCTGTACGGTGATGGTGGCAGCGGACATCAGCGTGGCGAGGGCAACAGCGCGAGCGAGCGTGCAAATAGGATTCATAGGCCTGCTTCCATGTGTTCAAGACCGGGTTCGTGCGTGAAATGTTTACGCGCAAACAAGCATAGCCATTGCCCGCCACTCTGCAGGCAAACGCCCGCGCTGCTGCACATTTCAACCCCTTGGCGTCATACGCGTCACACGCCAGACGGTGTTGGCCAGGTCATCCGCAATGATCAACGCCCCGCGCGGGTCCACCGTCACGCCCACAGGCCGACCTCGGGTCTTGCCATCTTCCCCACGGAACCCGGTGGCAAAGTCGATCGGCTCACCGGCTGGCTTGCCCGCCTTGAACGGCACGAAGATCACCTTGTAACCCACCGGGTTCGGCCGATTCCAGCTACCGTGCTCGCCCACGAACACCCCGTCGGCAAACCGTTCACCCATGGCCGGGATGGAGAAGTCCACGCCCAGCGCGGCAACGTGCGACCCCAGGCTGTAATCCGGCTTGATCGCGGCCGCCACCTTGTCCGGATTCTGCGGTTTCACCCGTTCATCGACGTTCTGCCCCCAGTAGCTATACGGCCAACCATAGAAGCCGCCCTCTCGTACCGAGGTGAGGTAGTCCGGCACCAGGTCCGGGCCCAGTTCGTCACGTTCGTTGACCACCGTCCACAACTGCCCGGTGTCCGGCTGAATGGTCAGCGCCGTCGGGTTGCGCAAACCGGTGGCGTAAGGCTTGTGCGCCCCCGTCACGGCGTCGATCTGCCAGACCATGGCGCGGTCGATTTCCACCTCCATGCCACGCTCGGTGATGTTGCTGTTCGAGCCGATGCCTACGTACAGATAGCGGCCATCAGGGCTGATGGTCAGCGCCTTGGTCCAGTGGTGGTTGATCTCGGCCGGCAGGTCGGTGACCTTGATCGGCGGGCCACCCGCCTTGGTCTGACCGTCCTGGTAGTCGAAACGTACCAGAGCATCCTGGTTGGCCACGTACAGCTTGCCGCCGGCAAAGGCCAGGCCGTAGGGCGCATTGAGGCCTTCGGCGAACACCGTCTGTAGCTCATAGGTGCCATCGCCATCGGCATCGCGCAGCAGGGTCAGGCGGTTGCCACCCTTGACCTGGGTATTGCCCTTGGCCTTGATCTGGCTGGCGATCACGTCCTTGGGCTTGAGCTTGGCGGCACTGCCGCCGCGTCCTTCGGCGACCAGGATATCGCCATTGGGCAGCACCAGGCTCTGGCGCGGGATCTTCAGGTCAGTGGCGATGGCCGTGATGCTGTACCCCTCGGGCACGGTGGGCTTCTGCTCGCCCCACTGCGCCGGTTGCGCGATCTTCATGCTCGGCAGCAAGCCGCGCTCCGGGGCCGGCAGTTTTGGGTCGGGGCCCAGTGCCTGGGTCGGCTCACCGTCACCGCCGCAGGCGGCCAACAGCAGTGCCACGCTCAGCAGCGACATTCCATGCAACGGCTTCATGCCTCACCTCCCGAACCCAGATTACTCATGCCCAGCCACGCCGCCACGCAAGCCAGCACGGTGACGATCACCGACAGCACCAGGCCCGCCGGCATCACGGCCCAGGCGTCCTTTGCATGCTCAAACGCGTTGATAAGCCCCAACACCCAGGTCGCCAGCAACAGCAGGAAGTACAGCGTCGGCCGCCCGCCCTTGCGCGGGGCGCGGATCAGGTTGGCCAGGGCAAACAACAGCGCCAGCCCGCAGAACAGCAAGCCACCGGCAATCAGCCAGGCGGCGAAGTTGCTCCACTGGATCTGGTAGCTCTTGAAGTAGGCAATGTCGCTCAGCAACGCGCCGAGAAACAGCGGAACCGTGCCGGCCAGCAGGATCGCGTGCAGCGGGCTGGGCGTGCATCGGTAGAGGGTTTGCTCAGTAGCGGTCACGGCGCCTCCTTATCAGTCGGTGACCCGGGGCTGAAGGACTGGCACGGGGCCTTGTCCATCAGGCGTGCGCAGGGTGCGCTTAAGAAGGGATCACCTTGACGTTCGGATAGTTCACCGCTTGGCTTGATAGAAATATCCTGAAAGACTTCGCGCGTCCGAATGAGGGATACCATGAGCATCTGCAGCACACGACCTTACGCGTACTGGACCGCGCATGCCTTGCTGGCCATCAGCCTGGCACTCAATGCCGGCTGTTCGAGCAAAACCAGCAAGGCGCGCTACTACGCCGCAGCCCCGGGCTCCAACTGTTACGCCAAGGCGCTTCCCAGCACTGGCGAAGGCGGCCTGGCCTGGGGCAACACACTGGGCATTGCCAAGCAGAAATCGCTGAACAACTGCATCCGTTATGCCGGCCGCTCAGGCGGCACGCCAGACACTTGCCAGGTGGTGCTGGCCAAGTGCAAGAACTAGCCGCAGCGCAGTTCAACGACGGGTGATGACCACCTCCAGGTACTCGCTGGGTACAACCAGTGAGGCCCCGCCGCCGATGTTGCTCTCATCCAGCAACTGTGTCAGCTCTCGCTCCAGCGCACTGGCCGCTTCCGGTTCGAGCGATGCGAACGCCTTGTGCACCGGCCCGTACCATGTGCGGAACACTTCGATGAAATGCGCTGCCGAGCGATAGCGAAAGTTGAAATACTGCGGGTTGATGTCAAGCATCCCGATTGCCCCTTCGAACATGGCCCGCAACGCCATCTCGTCACCCCAGCGCGATGGCGGCAAGGCTCCGGGAGGGGGCGGTACATGCCGGCCGAGGGTCTTGAACATCTGCCCGACGAACCCCTGCGGCGTCCAGTTGGCCAGGCCGATACGCCCACCCGAGCGGCAAACCCGGGCCATCTCCCGCGCCGCCTGGGGCTGATCGGGGGCGAACATCACGCCAAAGGTAGACAGCACGACGTCGAAGATGCCGTCCTTGTACGGCAGCGCTTCGGCATCGGCCACTTCGAAATCGACCTTGAAGTGCTCCGCACGGGCACGCTCTTCACCGCGCTTGAGCAGTTCGGCCACGTAGTCGGTGGAGGTGACCCGACAGCCGCGCCGGGCGGCGGCCAGGGTGGCGTTGCCATTGCCGGCCGCGACATCCAGCACCTGCTCGTCCCAGCGCAAATCGCAGGCTTCGGCCAGGCGTTCCCCGACCAGTTGCAAGGTGGTGCCGATCACCGCGTAGTCGCCGCTGGCCCATGCCGCTTGCTGGCGGGCCTTCAGTGCATTGGTATCCAGAGGAGTGCTCATGGTCTGCGCCTTCTTGTTGTGCGCGCGGCCGAGGTCCTTCTGGCGGTCTGCGCGCCATGGAATGGAATAGGTTTGAGCGGGATTCAGCTAAGCGCTGATGAGGGGGAGCGGCAAGCGCACGGCAATACCAATTGGCGATAGCAGCAAGCACGCCTGGCTATTTGGGGCTGCATGGCAGCCCCAAACATGTGTCAGGCAAACCTGGCCCGCGCAGCATGCAGTTTCTTGTAGCTCTCGATCAGCCGCAGATGGCGGTCCAGCCCTTCGAGCTTCGTGCTGGTCGGGGTCAGCCCATGGAAGCGCACGCTACCGTCGACCGAACCCAACACCGCGTCCATCCGCGGGTTGCCGAACATGCGGCGGAAGTTGGCTTCGTAGTCGGCCATTTCCAGCTCCTCATCCAGCTGCACCTCCAGCACCACGTTCAGCGCCTGGTAGAACAGGCCGCGCTCGACGGTGTTGTCGTTGAACTGCAGGAACGCCTCGACCAGTTCCTTGGCATCCTCGAAGCGCTTGAGCGCCAGGCAGATCAGCAGCTTCAATTCAAGAATGGTCAGCTGGCCCCACACCGTGTTCTCGTCGAACTCGACGCCGATCAAGGTGGTGATGGTGGTGTAGTCGTCCACCTCGCATTTATCCAGGCGACGGCGCAGCGCGCGCAGGGTGCGGTCGTCGAGGCTGTGCAGGTTGAGGATGTCGGCACGGAAGCCCAGGGCGCGGTTGGTGTTGTCCCAGATCAGGTCCTCGACCGGATAGATCTCGGAATAACCCGGTACCAAGATGCGGCAGGCGGTGGCGCCGAGGTTGTCGTACACCGCCATGTACACCTCTTTGCCGAGGTCTTCGAGGATGCCGAACAGGGTCGCGGCTTCCTGAATGTTGGAGTCTTCGCCATGGCCGGAGAAGTCCCACTCGACGAACTCGAAATCGGCCTTGGCACTGAAGAAGCGCCACGACACCACACCGCTGGAATCGATGAAGTGCTCGACGAAGTTGTTCGGCTCGGTCAGCGCATGGCTTTCGAAGGTCGGTTGCGGCAAGTCGTTGAGGCCCTCGAAGCTGCGGCCCTGCAGCAGCTCGGTGAGGCTGCGCTCCAGCGCCACTTCAAAGCTTGGGTGGGCGCCGAACGAGGCGAACACGCCGCCAGTGCGCGGGTTCATCAAGGTCACGCACATCACCGGGAACTCACCGCCCAGCGAGGCATCCTTGACCAGCACCGGGAAGCCCTGCTCTTCCAGGCCCTGGATACCGGCGAGGATGCCCGGATACTTGGCCAGCACTTCCTGGGGAACATCCGGCAGCGCCAGCTCGCCCTCGAGGATTTCGCGCTTGACCGCGCGCTCGAAGATTTCCGACAGGCACTGTACCTGGGCTTCGGCCAGCGTGTTGCCGGCGCTCATGCCGTTGCTGAGGAACAGGTTCTCGATCAGGTTGGACGGGAAGTACACCACCTGCTCGTCGGACTGGCGCACGAACGGCAATGAGCAGATACCACGCTCGGTATTGCCCGAGTTGGTGTCGTACAGGTGCGAACCGCGCAGCTCACCGTCGGCGTTGTAGATCGCCAGGCAGTGTTCGTCGAGGATTTCTGCCGGCAGCGCGTCCTTCGGCCCTGGCTTGAACCACTGCTCGTTCGGGTAATGCACGAACGGCGCGTTGGCGATGTCTTCGCCCCAGAACTGGTCGTTGTAGAAGAAGTTGCAGTTCAGCCGCTCGATGAACTCGCCCAGCGCCGAGGCCAGTGCGGCCTCCTTGGTCGAGCCCTTGCCGTTGGTGAAGCACATCGGCGACTGGGCGTCGCGCACGTGCAGCGACCAGACGTTGGGCACGATGTTGCGCCACGAGGCGATCTCGATCTTCATGCCCAGGCCGGCAAGGATGCCGGACATGTTGGCAATGGTCTGCTCCAGCGGCAGGTCCTTGCCGGGGATGTAGGTGCTGGTGTCGGCCACCGGCATCAGCAGGCCCTGGGCATCGGCGTCGAGGTTGTCGACTTCTTCGATGATGAACTCGGGGCCGGTCTGCACCACTTTCTTCACGGTGCAGCGGTCGATGGAGCGCAGGATGCCCTGGCGGTCCTTCTCGGAAATGTCCTCGGGCAGCTCGACCTGGATCTTGAAGATCTGGTTGTAACGGTTCTCCGGGTCGACGATGTTGTTCTGCGACAGGCGGATATTCTCGGTGGGAATATCGCGAGTCTGGCAGTACAGCTTGACGAAGTACGCCGCGCACAGGGCCGACGAGGCCAGGAAATAGTCGAATGGGCCCGGGGCCGAACCATCGCCCTTGTAGCGGATCGGCTGGTCGGCGATCACCGTGAAGTCGTCGAACTTGGCTTCAAGACGAAGGTTGTCGAGAAAATTGACCTTGATTTCCATGCGGGGATTACCGTGATTGAGGCGTGCAAAACGAAATTGGCCGGCATTATCCGGGTTTTCGGCCCGGAAGTCCTCTCCGCAATCTGTGGGAGCCAGCCTGGATATTGCGCATTCCACCGGATTGCTTGCCTGATCCTCTGAACCTGTGCCCACCACCAGCCCAGTGGTCGTATCACTGTGCTAGCGTTTCTGGATTGGGGAACAACGTATTCCCCAGCAGACCGTAAACGCCCTCAACCGATGATCAGCAGGTGAGCCATGGAACTTCGTATCAACCAGAAGACCTATCAGGTCGACACCGATGCCGACACGCCGCTGCTGTGGGTATTGCGTGACGACCTGGGCATGACCGGCACCAAGTATGGCTGTGGCCTGGCCCAGTGCGGCGCCTGCTCGGTGCTGGTGGATGGCAATGTCGTGCGTGCCTGTGTCACCCCCGTGGCCGGCGTGGTCGGGCGCGAGGTGACCACCATCGAAGCGGTCGAGGCCGACCCGGTAGGCAAGCGCGTGGTGGCGGCCTGGGTCGAGCACCAGGTGGCGCAGTGCGGCTACTGCCAGTCCGGCCAGGTGATGGCGGCCACGGCGCTGCTCAAGCACACCCCCAAGCCCAGCGATGAGCAGATCGGCGCGGCGATGGTCAACCTCTGCCGCTGCGGCACCTATAACGCCATCCATGCTGCCGTGCATGCACTCGCCCAAGGGGAGCAGGCCTGATGAACACGCCCGTCGATACCCCCGCAGAACTGCTCAGGCTGCAACTGGGCGAAACCGTCAACCTGTCGCGCCGGCGCTTCCTGGCCGGCACCGCGGTCGGTGCCCTGGTGCTGGGTTTCGGCCTGCCGATGGGTTCGGCCCGCGTGCAGGCGGCGGCAGCCGCCCCGGAACGTGGCACCCAGGTGCCGGCGTTCCTGGAAATCCGCCCGGATGGCAAGGTGCGCCTGCTCAGCCCGTTCATGGAGGGTGGCCAAGGCCCCTTCACGGCCATGGCCCAGATCGTCGGTGAAGAACTCGACGTCGACCCGGCCAACTTCCTGGTCGAAAGCGCACCGCCCGGGGAAGCCTACGTGGTGATGGAAAACGGCCTGCGCATCACCGGTGGCAGCATGTCGGTGCGCATGAGCTACCCGACCATGCGTCGCCTCGGCGGCCTGGCCCGGGCCATGCTGCTGCAGGCTGCGGCCGAACAATGGGGCGTGCCGGTCGGCGAGCTGTCCACCGAGCCTGGCAAGGTCATCCACGCCGCCTCCGGCCGCTCGCTGGCCTATGGCGAACTGGCCGGCCGTGCCATGGACCTGCCGGTGCCGGACCCCGCCAGCATCAAGCTGCGCGACCCCAGCCAGTTTCGCTGGATCGGCAAGCCGGTGCGGCGCCTGGACGCCTACGACAAATCCACCGGCAGGGCCGAGTACTGCATCGACATCAAGGTCGACGGCATGCTCCACGCCGCCGTGCAGCACGCGCCACGCCTGGGCATGACCGTGGGCAGCCTGCGCAACGAGGAACAGGTCAAGGCCATGAAAGGCGTGCATTCGGTGCATCAGTTGCCAGGCGCCGTGGCCGTGGTCGCCGAACGCTGGTGGCACGCCAAGCGTGCAGTGGAAGCCATCCAGGTGGACTGGAAAGAGCCAGGCGCCGACAGCAAGGTGCGGCCGATGCCGGCAGACTTTTCCAGCGACGGCTGGCGCGAGCACCTGGCCACCGTTGAAGGGCCGGCTCGCGATGAGGAAAACCAAGGCGACATCGCCGGCGCCCTGGCCAATGCCAAGACCAAGGTCGAGGCCAGCTACCACAACCAGTACCTCAACCATGCCCAGCTGGAACCGCCGTCTGCCCTGGCCCGCTTCAACCCGGACGGCACCCTGGAAGTCTGGCTGCCCAACCAGGCGCCGGACATGTTCCGCGACGACATCGCCAAGCGCACCGGCCTGGATGCGGCGCAGATCACCCTGCACTCACCTCTGCTTGGCGGCTTCTTCGGCCGCCACTTCCTGTACGACTCGGCCAACCCGTACCCACAGGCCATCGCCCTGGCCAAGGCCGTCGGCCGCCCGGTCAAGCTGATCTGGAGCCGCGAGGAAGAGTTCCTGCGCGACGTGCTGCGCCCGGTTGCCGTGGTCAAGTTCCGCGCCGGTCTGGATGCCGACGGCCTGCCGGTGGCCATCGAAGCCGTGAGCGCCACCGAAGGCCCGACCGAAGCCCTCGCCGGCAAGCAAGGCGACAAGATCGACCCCACGGCCCTCGAAGGGCTGTCGGGCAAGTCTTACGCCATTGCCAACAAACGCATTGCCCAGATCTACGTCAAGGGCCCGGCCATGCTTGGCTACTGGCGCTCGGTGGGCAACTCGCTGAACGACTTCTTCTATGAATCGTTCCTTGACGAGTTGGCCGACAAGGGCGGCAAGGACCCTTACGAACTGCGCCTGCACCTGCTGCGCGACAATCAGCGCCTGACCAACCTGCTGCACGCGGTGGCCGAGTTGTCCGGCGGCTGGAAGCGCGGGCCGTTCACGGCAGAAGACGGCAGCAAGCGCGCCCGCGGCATAGCCATGGCCTCGCCGTTCGGCTCCGAAGCCGCGGCCATCGCCGAGGTGTCGATCGAGAACGGCCAAGTCAAGGTGCATGACATCTGGCAGGCGATCGACCCCGGCAGCATCGTCAACCCGGCGATCATCGAGCACCAGGTCAACGGTGCGGTAGCCCTGGGCCTGTCGCAGACGCTGGTGGAGGAAGCGGTGTTCATCGACGGCAAGCCGCGTGCACGCAACTACGACCTGTACCCGATCCTGCCCCCCTCGCGCATGGCCCGGGTGCATGTGCGCATTGTCGAGAGCGGGGCGAAGATGGGCGGTATCGGCGAGCCGCCGCTGCCGGCGGTGGCGCCTGCCGTGGCCAACGCCGTGGCGCAGCTCACCGGCCAGCGGGTGCGTAGCCTGCCGCTGAGCCGCCACACCTTCAGCTGACCGGACAAGGACTGCCCCATGACCCACAGCCGTTTCGCCCGAACCGCGGGCTGGTTGGCCGTGCCGTGCCTGGTCGCGGCCGGCCTGCTGGCCTGGTACGTGACCCGCGAGCCCGCCTCGCCTTTCAGCACCGAACGTGTTGACCCCGCGCTGGTCAGCCGTGGCGAATATGTCGCCCGGCTCAGCGACTGCGTGGCCTGCCACAGCCTGCCCGACGGCAAGCCGTTTTCCGGGGGCCTGGCAATGGCGACGCCGCTGGGCACGATCCACGCCACCAACGTGACCCCCGACCGCGAAACCGGCATCGGCAACTACAGCCTGGCCGACTTCGACCGCGCTGTGCGCCATGGCGTCGCACCGGGTGGCCGGCGCTTGTACCCGGCCATGCCCTACCCTTCGTACGCCAAGCTCAGTGACGACGATGTCAAGGCGCTGTACGCCTTCTTCATGAAGGGTGTGCAGCCGGTACCACAGGCGAACATCCCCAGCGATATTCCCTGGCCGCTGAACCTGCGCTGGCCCATCGCCTTGTGGAACGGCGTGTTCGCCGCCGACACGCCTTACGCTGCCAAGTCAGGGCAGGACGCACTGTGGAACCGCGGCGCGTATATCGTCCAGGGGCCTGGCCACTGCGGCAGCTGCCACACGCCACGGGGCCTGGCCTTCAACGAGAAGGCCCTGGATGAAGCGGGTAAGCCGTTCCTCGCCGGTGCCCTGCTCGATGGCTGGTATGCGCCCAGCCTGCGTGGCGACCACAACACCGGGCTCGGCCGCTGGAGCGAGGACGAGATCGTCCAGTTCCTCAAGACCGGGCGCAACCGGCATGCGGTGGTGTATGGGTCGATGACCGAGGCGTTCAACAATTCCACGCAGTTCATGCACGATGACGACCTGGGCGCCATCGCCCACTACCTAAAATCGCTGCCCGGTGACCCACAGCGAGACGGTACGCCCTGGCAGTACCAGGCAGTTTCTGCAGCCACGCGCCTGGACAGCCCTGGCGCTCACACCTATGTCACCCGCTGCGCCAGCTGCCATGGCCTGGACGGCAAGGGCCAGGCCGAGTGGATGCCTCCGCTGGCCGGTGCCACCTCGGCATTGGCCAGGGAAAACGCCTCGGCGATCAACATCACCCTCAATGGCTCGCAACGCATCGTCGCCGCCGGCGTGCCGGATGCCTACCGCATGCCGGCGTTCCGCGAGCAGCTGTCGGACCAGGAGATTGCCGCTGTGCTGAGCTTCGTGCGCAGCACCTGGGGCAACGCGGGCGGCGCGGTGGATGCACAGGCGGTGGGCAAGCTGCGCGGGCACACCGACCCGGCCAGCAGCAGCCCGATCATCCTGCATATGCGCTGAGGAGGCACGGCCCATGGAAAGCATCGACCTGTTGGTCTTGCGCACCGCCCGTGACTGGCTCCTGGCTGGCGAGCGCGTGCTGCTGGCCACCGTCGCCCGCACCTGGGGCTCGTCGCCACGGCCGGTCGGTTCGATGATGGCCCTGCGCGGCGATGGCCGGGTGGTCGGCAGCGTCTCTGGCGGCTGCATCGAAGACGACCTCATTCACCGCTACACCACGGCCTACCAGGGCGACGGCATGCCAACGGGCCTGCCGCAGGTGGTGCGCTACGGCGTCAGCGCCGATGAAGCACAACGCTTCGGCCTGCCGTGCGGCGGCACCCTTGAGCTGATCCTGGAGTTCGACCCGGCGCTGGCAAGCCTGGAGCAACTTCTGCCATTGCTGGACAGCGGTAATCTGGTACGCCGCGAGCTGGACCTGGATAGCGGCCAGGTACAGCTGACCACCACCCGCGCACCGGTGCAGTTCGGCTTCGATGGCCGGCACATGCTCAACACCATGGGGCCGGGTTATCGCATGCTGCTGATCGGTGCCGGGGTGCTGGCCGAGTACCTGGCGACCATGGCCCTGTTCAATGGCTTCAAGGTGGCAGTCTGTGACCCACGGCCGGAATACATGGATGGCTGGAACGTGGCTGGCGTGGAGAAAATCGTCGGCATGCCGGATGACGTGGTGCGTGCGTTCGACCCGGACCTGCGCAGCTGTATCGTCGGCCTCAGCCACGACCCCAAACTGGACGACCTGGCCCTGCTCGAAGCCTTGCACAGCCCGGCGTTCTACATCGGCGTGATCGGTTCGCGGCGCAACAGCCAGTCGCGCCGGGAGCGCCTGATCGAGCATTTCGGCGAAAGCGAGGCCTCACTGCAGCGCCTGCACGGGCCGATTGGCATCTACATCGGCAGCAAGACGCCGGCGGAGATTGCCGTCAGCGTCATGGCCGAGATCCTGGCGACCAAGAACGGTGTCGCCTTGCCCGGTGCAGTCAATGTCAGCGAAGCCAAGCGGGCGCTGGAGGTTGATGGCTAGCCGCCCCCCTCAAGGCTTCCCTCCCACCTGCTGCCGCCGCCACAACTCCAGGTTCTTCTCGACCAGCTGCTCGGGCACCGGCCCGGCAACCAGCTCTTTCATTTTTTGCGCCAGCCTCTCGCGCAGCTCTGGACGGTTGCACTTCGATTGATGCGACAGCGCCAGGTACAGCCCCTCGCTGGCCACCGGCGGGTCGAGCACCTTCAGCTGCGTATCCCAACCCTGCGTTCCCGCCAGGGCCATGCCGGGGTACTGCTCATAGATCAGGTAGTCATTGCGTTTGAGCAGCAGCTTCTCGAACGCCTGCCTGGCGCTGGGCACCGCTTCGAGCTGCAGGTTTGCCCTGGCGTAGTCGTCGAACTGCTGGCCGTGGCTGTTGCTGACCAGCGTCCCGCCGTTGTGGCCCTTGAGGTCTGCCCAGTCGTGGTAGGGAAACCCGCCATCCTGACGGACCCAGACCACGCTGCGCACATGCAGGAACGCCGGGCTGACGAAGTCCATCCGCTGCTGGCGCTCGTGGGTCAGGAAGTACCCCGCCATCAGGTCGATACGCCCGGTGCGCACCTCCTCCTGCGCCCTTGACCAGGGCCCGCCGTACACCACCTTCACGTCCAGCCCAAGCGCCTTGCCCACTTCATCGAGCAGGTCGGCATTGGCCCCGATCAACCGTTCAGGATTGTTCGGGTCACGCCAAAGATACGGTGGATACTCCGGGTTGCCGGTAGCAGTCAGCTGGCCGCACAACGCCTCTGCCACCGCAAGTTCAGGCGGCAGCAGCATGAAGAGCGACAGCAGCAAAGACCGGCAACGACAGCGCACGATCATCTACACCCCTCGGAAGCTGTGACATTCAGCGGCCAGGTGTGGTCGCGAAAGCTGCCACATCCCGTGGGCCACGGCGGCATCGATGGCCGCGTGCTTCCAACAGTCTGGCCCAGGATTGGCCGTGCGCCAGCCTTTCGTGCGCCATTTGCGCATTACGCGACACTTAGTCGCCGGGCTGGAAAACGCTGACCCGCCCACGCAGGCGCTTGGCTTCATACATCGCCTGATCGGCGGCCTTGACCAGTGCGTCCACCTCGCTGGCATGGGCAGGCGCGAGGGCAAGGCCGATGCTTGGTGTAACGAAGTCGATGCTCAGCCCCCTGACACTGACCGGCTCGCCCAGCACCTTGAGCAAGCGCTGGGCCAGCGCATTGGCTGCCTGGAACTCGGTCATCGGGACGATCACGGTGAACTCGTCGCCCCCCAGGCGATAGGCCTTGGCCGGTTGACGCAGCGCATTGCCCAGGCGCTCGGCCATGCATACCAGCAAGGCATCGCCGATATCGTGGCCAAAGCGGTCATTGACCTGCTTGAAGCGGTCAAGATCGAGAAAGATCAGCGCCAGCGGCAGGCTATCGCCATTCAGGTGCCGGGCAAGGTCCTCATGGAACGCCTTGCGATTGCCCAGCCCGGTCAAGGCATCATGATAGGCCAGGTCGAACAGTTGCTGTTGATGAAGCACATGCTCGCTGACGTCGTGCAGGATGCCGCGATAGCCGATCAGACGGCCCCCGGCATTGTGCCGCCTGGAGATCTGGGTCTCGAAGTGGCCGATGCTGCCGTCGGCGCGCCGCAGCCGGGCCGAGAGCGGCGCCCCGGGCTCGGTCTCGGCGATTGCCGGTTCCGTTGCCGCGCTGGCCTCATGGTCTTCCTGCAGAGAAGCAACGGTTCGCCCGATCACCTGCGCCGCCGGGTAACCGAGCAGCCTGCAGAAAGCCGGGTTGACCGACTCGATCCTGGCCAGCTCGTCGAGTTCGAAATAGCCGTCTTCCATGGCGTCGAGAATCGCCCGATCGCGCGCTTCGCTTTGCTCCAGGCGGTCCAGCGCACGGTTCGCTTCGCGCGCCAGCTTGCCCAGCTCATCGCGCCCGTCGTCGGTCAGGCGCCGCCCTGCCGCCGTCGGGCCAATGGCCAGAAGTTCCTGATGCAAGCGTGCAATACGCCGCAGCAAAGTCACGTCCAGCGCGAGGTAGATCAGCAACCAGGCCAGACCAATAAGCCCCCCCGTCGCGCCGAGGAACACATTGAGTTGCTGCTCGCCCTCCAGGTACAGATGGCGCTCGCGGGTCAGTTGCAGGCGCAGCTGCGGCTCGCCAAGACTGTCCTGGAACAGCAGGTCGATGCTCTGGTGGCGGGCATCGACCACCTCACGATTGCCAATGCTCATCAGTTCGGCCTGCAGCACCGGCCGCTGCTGCTCGGTGGCCGATGGCAGCCAGGTGAGTTCACCGCCCAACTGCTGTTGCAGCATGGCGATGCGCTTGCTGTCCAGGAATGTTCCCGCCAGCAGCACACCGCTGGCCCTGTCGCCGCTGCGCGCAGTATCCACGGCCACCAGAATCAGCGGCACCCTGAGCACGGCCAGCAATTGCGCTGGCGGCGCCACATCCTGAGGCTGCAGCAGGCGCGCCAGTTGTTGGGCGACGCCGTCATGCAGCGCCTTCAGGTTCAGTGCCGGCGCTCCGGCCGGGCGCTCCAGCGACGCCAGGTCCAGTGGCCGCCAGCTCACCCGCTGCTCACCATTGGCGAAGTAAAGGATGAAATCGAAGCCACTACGGCCCAGCGTGGCGGCATCGAGCGGGAACGCCGACGGCACCGCCCCCGGAACTGCCTGCGCCCATTGTCGCAGGCGGTTGGCGTCACGCTCGAAGCTGTTGCCCAGCAAGGCGCGCAGGCGCTCGGCCTCGGCCACCAGCAGCCGCTCGTCCTGCTTGTCCAGCCGCGCCAGCAGCATGCCCTGGGCCGCGAAGTAGACGAGCGACAACACCAGCAGCAGCGGCGGTACGAACAGCCAGAGCAATCTCGTGCGTAACTTCATGCGGGCTCCCCGTACCCTGGTTTACCCGCTTCATGAGCTTGGGCAGGACCTGCCTGGCGCCGCCGCTGCCCGCACGGCCTCGGCCAGCTTGCGCAGGTTGGCCTGATGGGCGTTGACCAGGTTGTTGATGCTGTTGTCGGCGGCGGTCTGGACCGACGTCCGGCAGGTAATTTCGGGCTCGCCTGGACGCTTCAGACGCCACAGGGTATCGAGCGAGGCGTATTGGCCGGGCACGCTGTCGAAGCGCTGCACATCCACCCTCAACACACTGCTGGTGCCGGGCGCCGGGCCGCCCAGCATGTCCTGCAGGGCACTGCGAAACTCATCCACCAGGTTGGCGCCCCACCACTCCGTTTCCAGGATGGCGAGGCCGCTGCTGCCCTGACGCACCACCAGTTGCGGGCGGTCCACTTGCGGCGGCAGGCTGACCCGGCTCACCTGCACGTGCTGGCCACCGCCTTGCACCGGCTGCGCCGGAACCAGGGTATGGTAGTTGTTCGGGGTACTGCTGCAGCCGCTCAGCCAGATCAGCAGGCTGGCCCCACACAGGTTGCGCACTCGATGCATCAGCTGACACTCCTTTGGCCTTTCACTTTCAAGGTCTCAAGTCTTGCGCCCCGGCTGCCTTCGGCCGGCCTTGAATCAGCGACTCGGGGTGGCGCCCCAGGTAGTCGGTCAGGTCACGCAGCGAACGCGACATGCGCTCCAGTTCGTCCAGTGTTTCGCCCAGCCGTTCGCGCTCCGGCGAATCGTCGGCAATGGTCGCATTGGCCGTTTTCAAGGTCTTCTGCATGTCGTCGAGGGTGGCTTTCACCCCAGGCAACGTCTGGCCGTTGAATGTCTTGAGGTTGGCACGCAGGTCACGCAAGGTGCCATCGAGGTTGCTGGCAATGCTTTCCAGCGGCAACTTGCCGATGCGCTCGACGAAATGCTGCAACTGCTCCTGCAGCATCTCCAGGCTGCCGGGCATTGTAGGAATGACGATTGGGTTAGCCTCCCTGTCGAACGCGACCTTGGGGGCGCCCGGGTAGAAGTCCAGGGAGATGAACATCTGCCCGGTGATCAGGTTGCCACTGCGCGCCTGCGCCCGCAGGCCATGCTCGACGAAGGTGCCGATCAGCTGCCGTGCGCCGTTGAGGTCACCCTCGGTGTGCTTGAACACCGCCAGCATCTTCTGATGCACCGGGCCGAGCCGCTGCGGGTAGATCACCGCATCCACCACCACCGGGAAGATCTGTTTCACCGGGTCGTAATCCAGTTTGATCGAAGTGACCCGGCCAAACTCCACGCCCTTGAACTCTACCGGAGCGCCCACTGACAGCCCGCGCATGGACTGGTCGAAGCGCAGCTGCAGGTACTGCCCCTTGCCGTGTGGCGGTGCCAGTGCCGCATCACGATCGGCAAACAGCTGGAAGTGCGTCTGGTCCGCTGCCGGCTGAACATCCGCGGTAAAGTCGGGAGAACCAAAGGCCAGCCCGCCGATCAGGATGGACGACAACGACTCGGTATCGACCTTCAGGCCATTGGCGCCGATCTGCATGTCGACACCGCTGGCATTCCAGAATCGGGTGTCGCCTGTGACGAAGTTGTCGTAGGGCGACTGCACGAAGATGCCGATCTCGACGCCCTTGCCATCGTCCTGCAAGCCATAGGACACCACTTCACCCACCGGGATCTTGCGGTAATAGATGGCCGCGCCGATATCCAGCGAGCCGAGGTCTTCGGCACTGAGCAGGAAACGCTTGCCCTTCTCGCCATAGGTGATCGCAGGCGGCAGCTCCAGGCCGGTGAAGTTCTTTTCCGAGGCTTTCGACTCACCGGCATCGGCACCAATGAAGCTGCCAGACAGCAAGGTATCGACGCCGGACACCCCGCCCGCGCCAATCCGTGGGCGTACCACCCAGAAGCGCGCCCCCTCGGTGGCGAACGAACGCGCATCATTGGCCAGCTGCACCTTGACGATGACGCTGTTGTGGTCCTCCGCCAGGTCCACGGTGGTCACTTCGCCAATCACCACGCTGCGGTACTTGACCTGCGTCTTGTGCGCCACCAGCCCTTCACCGGAGCGAAAGGAAATCGAAATCACCGGCCCTTCCTGCAGCCAGTTGCGCACCACCAGCGAAGCCCCGACCAGAATCGCCAGGATAGGCACGATCCACACCAGTGAGATATTCCAGCGCCGGGTACGTACCTCTGCCTGCCCTGCCCCGTTTCGCGCGTCACTCGCTTGCGCCATCAGTGCGACCTCCATCATTGCCAGGGTGATCCCAGATCAAGCGTGGGTCGAAGCTCATTGCCGAAAACATGGTCAGTACCACGACCATGCCGAAAAACAGGATGCCCGGGCGCGGTTCGATGGTGCCCAGGCCGCGCAGCTGCACCAGCGCGGCCACCAGTGCGACGACGATGACATCGAGCATCGACCAGTAACCGATCAGTTCGACGCCACGATAGAGTTGCGAGCGCTGCCGTTGTGCCCAGCTGGAGCGGCGCTGGGCAGTGAACAGCAGCAGGCCAAGGGAACAGAACTTGATCGCCGGCACGCCGATACTGGCAATGAAGATGATCAGGGCGATGTCCCAGGCGCCTGCCTCCCAGAACTCCAGCACGCCGCCACCGATAGTGCTGTCGCTGCCACTGCCGAGCATTTCGGTGTGCATCACCGGCAACAGATTGGCGGGGACGTAGAACACCAACGCGGCCAGCAAAAAGGCCCAGCCACGGTTGATGGGGTTGGCCTTGCGCCGGTGCAAGGGTGCACCGCAGCGCGGGCAGGTGTGGGCCTTGCCCAGTTCGCATGCCAGCCCGCAGCCGTGGCACAGGCACAGGCCGAGGTCATCGGCCAATACGGGCGTGCTCATACCTGCTCCCAAAGGTCGCGAATATCGCGGCCGGCAATATAGATGATGAGCATGCTCAGGGCGGCCAGGGCGATCAAGCCGATACCTGGAATGACATCGAGCAGGCCGGCCAGCTTGATGACCGCCACCAACGCGCCGAGCAGGCAGACTTCCAGCATGCTCCAAGGGCGCAGGCCTTCCAGGCAGCGCATGCTCACGGCAAACCCTGGCGCCCTGCGCCCGGCCAGGGCAAAGCTCAGCAACCAGCACAGCAAGGTGATTTGCAACACCGGCGCAAAGATGATCGCCAGCGCCATGACCAGGGCGATGAAGGTGATGCTGCCACTGCTGAGGATCAGCACCGAATCCCACAGGGTGGCGGAATTGCTCAACCCTTGCATGCCGATGGTCATCACCGGATAAAGGTTGGCCAACAGCAGCAATACACCGCCCGTGACACTCAGGGCCAGGCGTTGCTGGATGGTCAGGCTGCCATGCCGGTAAAGGACACCCGCGCAGCGCGGGCAGAGGGCACGTTGGTGGCGCTGCAGGGGTGTGCGCCGATACACAGCATCGCAATATTCGCAGATGATCAGGGGCTCGGTCTGGCTCATGCGGAATTCCCGGATGCAAGTCTCTATGCGTGCAGTCAGCCGTTGATTGACGCAGGGCCGAGCGTCGACATGAGCAAGCGTAGACGGGAAAGTTGCGTTACGGAGCCTGAGGGCGCACCGCGGATCCAATGGCAGTAATAGAAGAAAGGCCGGAAACCGATGCTTTACATCGATCCCCGGCCTTCTGGATCAGGCAAGCCTGCTGATCGAATGATCCTGGATCACCTGCACATGCGCTTCACGGCGCGCTCTGCGGCCGCCTGGAACACCGTGCGCATGGCCTCCAGCTGTTCGGGCGACAACGCCTTGGCACAAGCCAGGCCCTGCAGGAAGCCGATACCCCAGCCTTTGGTTTCAGCCAGCTCCTGACGGTTCTCGGCGTCGGCGATATCCCCCAGGTGCAGGGCTGCTGGATGCTCGTAGCGGTCTTCCAGCGCCAGTTTGCGCAGTTCCTCCAGCGCCACCTTGAACTCGGCAGCGGCAGCATCGTCCAGGCCCAGGTGCTCATACTGCAGCAGGCTCAGACGGTCGGTGGCGGTCATCTTCGAATCTCCGTTTCACAGTAAAAGGAGCAGGTGCAAAGAAATCACCAACCCGCCGCGACGCATCCGGGTGCCAGCGAAGGTGGTGTCAGTTCCCGAGTTGTATACCACAACTCGGGGTTCTCCCCCTAGCGGCGTGCGCCATCCGGGTGCAACGCAGCGACACCGTCTGTCGCAGGGCGGTCGCGATAATTAAATTTAAATTGAATTTAATTTAAAACACGATCACGCTCGGTGTCATAACACTGAATCGAGAGCATCACATCATGGCCACCACACCCCGCGAACCGCGCAAGGACGGCGAAGCCACCCGCACACGCATCCTCCAGGCCGCTGGCGAACTGTTCGCCGCCGTGGGTTATGCCGAGGCCAGCAACAAGGCCGTCGCCGCCAAGGCCGAGGTAGACCTCGCCTCGATCAACTACCACTTCGGCAGCCGCAATGGCCTGTACCTGGCCGTGCTCGACGAAGCACGGCGGCGCTTCCTGGACATCAGCGACCTGCAGCGGATCACCCTCGGCGAGCAACCGGCGGCGGAAAAGTTGCGGGCACTGGTCGAACTGGTCGTGCGCAAGGCCACGCAACGCCGCGACAACTGGCACCTGCGCGTGCTGGCTGCGGAAATCCTCGCGCCCAGCCCGCACGGCCAGGCCCACATGCAAGCCGAGGCACCGCTGAAGCTGTCGCTGCTCAAGGGCCTGTTCAGCGAGATCACCGCCATCCCCCAGAACGACCCGGCCCTGACCCGCTGCATCCTTTGTGTCACCGCACCCTGGGCGATGCTGTTGATCGGCCCGCGCGGGTCCACCGGGACCCTCCACGAAATCCTCGGCATGCCGGCCGAAGACGTGTCTGCCCAGTTGTTCAGCTTCGCCCTGGCCGGCCTGCAGGAAGCCGGCCGCCAGCACGCCAACGGCAAAGGCTGCTGACCGCACATGGACGCTCAATCGCACCCACAGGCTCAAGGCAACTGCATGCAACCGACATCCGCTGACGCGCCCTCCCCCGTACAGGCCGAACCGGGCACACAGGCCTCCATCCCGCTGCTGCTCGGCGCCCTGATGCTGGTGATGTTCCTCGCCGCACTGGACCAGACCATCGTCTCCACCGCGCTGCCGACCATCGTCAGCGACCTCGGCGGGTTGCGCTGGCTGTCCTGGGTGGTCACGGCGTATCTGCTGGCTTCCACCGTGGTCGTGCCGCTGTATGGCAAGTTCGGCGACCTCTACGGGCGCAAGCGCGTCCTGCAGATCGCCATTGCCTTGTTCCTGCTCGGCTCGGTGCTGTGCGGGCTGGCCCAGGACATGATCCAGCTGATCCTGTTCCGCACCCTGCAAGGCCTGGGCGGCGGCGGCCTGATGGTGGTGGCCATGGCGGCCATCGGCGACGTCATTCCACCCGCCGAACGGGGCCGCTACCAAGGCCTGTTCGGTGGCGTGTTCGGCCTGGCCACCGTGGTTGGCCCGTTGATCGGCGGGTTTCTGGTCGAACACCTGTCATGGCACTGGATCTTCTTCATCAACCTGCCGCTGGGCCTGCTGGCCGTCGTGGTGATCGGCAGCGTGTTCCGCCCGCACGTGGCCCCGGTCAAGCATGTGGTCGACTACATCGGTGCGTTCTTCCTCACCATCACCTTGGGCGCGCTGGTGCTGATCACCAGCCTGGGTGGCAGCTTGCTGCCCTGGGCCTCGCTGGATGTGCTGTGCCTGGCGCTGTTCGCCGTCATCGGCCTGGTCGGCTTCGTGTTCGAACAACGCCGTGCGGCCGAACCGATCATGCCGCTGCACCTGTTCCGCCACCGCACCTTCGTGCTGGCCGGGTTGATCGGGCTGATTGTCGGTGTGTCGCTGTTCGGCTCGGTGACCTTCCTGCCGCTGTACATGCAGGTGGTCAAGGACGCCTCGCCCACCAGCGCCGGCCTGCAGATGCTGCCGTTGATGGGTGGCTTGCTGGTGGTGTCGGCGATTACCGGGCGGCTGATCAGCCGCTGGGGGCGCTACCGGGTGTTCCCGATCGTTGGCACGCTGCTGCAGGTGCTCGCCCTGGGACTGCTCAGCCGCCTGGAGCTGGACACGCCGATGTGGCGGATGAACCTGTACATGGGGCTGCTTGGCGCAGGCCTGGGCATGGTGATGCAGGTACTGATCCTGGCGGTGCAGAACAGCGTCGAACGGCGCCACATGGGCGTGGCGACTTCCGGGGCCACGCTGTTCCGTTCGATTGGCGGCTCGGTAGGGGTGTCGGTGTTTGGCGCGCTGTTTTCCCATGCGCTGCTCGATGGCCTGCCGAGCGATTTCGCGGCCAGCAGTGGCGGTGCCGCGAGCCTCTCGCCGACGGCGGTGCATGCCTTGGCGGCGCCGATGCAGCAGGCGTATCTGGAGGCATTCTCGGGGGCCATGCATGGGGTGTTTCTGGTGGCAGCGGTGATTACCTGTGTGGCCTTTGCCTTGTCCTGGCTGCTGCGCGAGGTACCGCTGCGTACGGCTCATTGAGCGCAGTACCCAGCTATGCTGTGAGATGCGATTCCCGTCCGGTGGAGGTGTGCGATGCGTACGTTCACGTGGAGTTACCTGCTGATGCTGCTGTGCGCGGCGTCTGCAGCCCAGGCCCAGTCGGTGGTGCCGCTCAAGGGCCAGAGCAGCCAGCAGATGCAGCTGGACATCAACGACTGCAACACCGTGGCGACCAACGCCGCGAACAACGCCAGCAGCAGTACTTCTGGCAGCCATGTCGGCGGCAGGGTCAAGGGCGCGGCGGCTGGCGCCGCAGCCGGTGCGGTTGGCGCCCAGGTGCGGGGCAATCAGCATGACGAGGTGTATGACCGGGTCGGCGACGATGCCAAGCAGCAATACCGGCAGAACCGCGCTGGCCAAGGGGCTGCAGCCGGTGCTGCGGTAGGCGCCTCGCGGCAACGCCAGGAGCGCCGCCAGGACCGGCGCAACCAGGGCGAGGCACAAAGTTCGGCGCATGCCAGCGCCTACAGCGGGTGCCTGCAGGGGCGTGGCTATCAGGTCAACCCTTGAGAATCGGGGCCGCTCTGCGGCCCCAGGTTTCACACTCGGCTTAGCCAGGTGCGGGTTGTTTCATAGGCGGTTTTCAAGCGCATTTCAGGCGCAAACAGTGCCGAAGGTGTCTCCACGCTGACTTGCACATCAGCTGGCAGAGCGTTAATCAGCGCCGCCAACGGCAATTGCCCGTCCCCCGGCAACAACCGCCCTTCCCGTGCCTCCTGAATGATCAACGTCTCTACCGGCGCCTGCAGCGGCGCATCGCACAACTGCATAGCCCGCAGGTAACGCGGGTCAACCTGAGCAAGCGCTTGCTCATCCCCACCCGAGCGATACAGGTGCAGCGCATCCACCAGCACCCCGGCATTCCCTTGCCCGGCCCCGGCCACAACGGCCACCGCTTGCTGCACGTTCGCCACCGCCCGCCAGCGCATGAACTCGAGGTCCACGCGCAGGCCGTAGCCACTGGCCAACTCACAAAGCGCCGCAAAGGTGTGGGTGAGCCGCACCGGGTCGTCGTCATCACCCGAGACGGTGAGGCTGACGGCCCCCAGCTCAGCGCCCGCAGCCAGCAAGGGCTCGCATTCGGCGACCTGCAGTTGCGCAGTGAGCGACACGAACTCGATATCGCTCACCCGCACGCCCTCACCCGCCAGCACCCGCTGCAGTTCGCGGGCAGAGGGGCTGCCGACCGGTTGCGGGTAGGCCAACGCGCCCGGCATTACCGGATGCAGCCGCAGCCCCACGGTACTGAACCCGGCCTGCGCCGCCTTACGCACCAACCCCACCGGCGCCAGGTCCAGCGCCGTCAAGTGGGCAACCCCCAGCGGCCTCAATAGGTCGCCCTCCCGCCGCTGAGGTCGAACACGAACCCGGTGGTGAAGCTGCATTCCGGCCCGGCGATCCAGCTCACCATGTTGGCAATCTCTTCCACCTTGAGGAACCGCCCCATGGGGATCTTGGCCTTGCTGGCGGCGATGTGTTCCGGGGTCATTTCCGCCATCAGCGGGGTCTCGACCATGGCCGGGGCGATGCAGTTGAGCAGCACGCCGTCCTGGGCCAGTTCCTTGGCTGCTGCCTTGGTGAAGGCGATGACACCGGCCTTGGCCGCGGAGTACGCCGAGATGTACTGCACGCCGTCCTTGCCGGCCATCGAGGCGACGTTGACGATGCGCCCGTAACCGCGCTCACGCATGTGTGGGATGGCGGTGCGGCAGCAATAGAAGACACCGTTGAGGTCGATGGCGATGACCTTGTCCCAGGCTTCCGGCGGGTATTCCCACGAGGCGACCACCGGGCCATTGATGCCGGCGTTGTTGACCAGAATCTCGACCTGGCCAACCAGGGCCAGGGCTTCGCCGAACGCCGCCTCCACCGACGCCAGCGAGGACACATCCACCGCCTGGCGCAGCACCGGCTGGAAACCGTTTTCAGCCGTGTTCCAGCCATCGACCGCGAGGTCCCAGATCACCACCTGGGCGCCGGCCCGGTGCAGGCGCTGAGCGATGGCCAGGCCGATGCCGCGCATGCCGCCGGTGACGATTGCAGTTTGCCCGTGCAGGGGTTGGCTCATTGTCTTGCTCCATTTTCAACAGAAGGGATATCCGGCAGGCGACGCAGGTCGCGCACCATGAACAGGTAGCACAGCGCACCCAGCGCGGTGATCGTCGAGACGAAGGCCAGCGCCCAGACGAACGAACCCGTGGCAGTGACAATCAGGCCGATGGTCAGCGGGGTGACGATGCCGGCGGCGTTGGCGAACAGGTTGAACAAGCCGCCGCTCAGGCCCAGCAGCCCTTTCGGCGCAATGTCGGACACGATCATCCAGGCCAGGGCCGACATGCCTTGGGCGAAGTACGCGACGCAGAGAATGCTGATCACCAGCGCGTCCGACTCGACATAGTTGGCCAGCACGATGATCGACGCGGTCAGCAACCCGGCGATCACCGGCAGCTTGCGCGCCAGGTTCAGCGAATGGCCCCGGCGCAGCAGTGCATCGGAAATCCAGCCGCCAACCAGCGTACCCAGCGACGCGGCAATGAACGGCAGCACCGCCACCCAACCCACCTTGAGCCAGGGCATGTGCCGCTCGGTGACCAGGTAAGTGGGGAACCAGGTCAGGAAGAACACGTTGGTAGAGTTGCAGGCAAACTGCCCCAGGCAGATGCCGAGCATGTTGCGGTGCTTGAGCAGTGCCGGGATCTGTGACCAGTGGAACTGCGTGGCCTTCTGCCCGCCATCGACCACCCCGCCGCCGGCGGCGATGTAATCGAGCTCTGCCTGGTTAGCCGACGTCGACTGGTGTGGCTCATGGTATTTGCGCCACCACACCAGGCCATAGAGGATGCCCAGCAGCCCCACTGCCATCAGCAGGAAGCGCCAACCATAGGCATGCAGCACCCAGAACAGCAACGGCGTCAGGAACGCAAGCCCGGTGTATTCGGCAAAGGTGTAGATGCCGGTTGCCCGGGCCCGCTCGCGCTGCGGGAACCAGGTCGCCACCACGCGACTGTTGGTGGGGAAGCACGGCGCCTCGGTCACGCCGACCAGAAAGCGCATGCCCAGCAGCGACAGAAAGCCCTGGGCCAGGCCCTGCAGGCCGGTGAACAGCGACCACAGGGTCAACGCCAGCCAGTAGGTGAATTTGGTGCCGAGGCGGTCGATGAGAATACCGCCGGGGATCTGCGCTGCGGCGTAGGTCCAGGAAAATGCCGAGAAGATCACCCCCATCATCGCCGCGTTCAGGCCCAGGTCGGCGCTGATGCTCGGCGCGGCGATGCCCATCACGCTGCGGTCCAGGTAGTTGATCATGGTGCCACCGGAAATCAGCGCAAGAATCATGAACCGGGTGCGGGTGCGTTGTTGCGCGCGCGCCGGGGTGTCGAATACCCCGACGCCGATTGGCTGCTCAGTGCTCATGGCGGTTGCTCTCTTGTTATTGGATTGGCAAGTGCGGGGAATCAGGCAAAACCGAACAGGCACCGCGGTGTGTCCCACATGACCTTGCGGCGCAGGCGGGCGTCCGGCATCAGGCGTTCGGCCAGTTTCAGCAGCGGGCCGTAGTCGACCCGCGCCTGCTGGCGGATGAACGGCCAGTCCGAGCCCCACACGCAGGCATCCGGGCCGAACGCTTCGAGCAGCACCCGCACGTAGGCGTGGCTTTGTTCATACAGGCCATCGGCATTGGCGAACTTCTGCATGCCTGACAGCTTCACGCTGGCCCGCCCGCTGCTGGCCAGCCGCAGCAGGGCCTGGAAGCCGGCCTGGCGCACGCCGGCGGCAGCATCCGGGCGGCCGCAATGGTCGATCAGCAGGCGCGCCGAGGTCCCCTCGACCAGCCATTGCAGGTGCAGCAGCTGGTCTTCGCAGACCTGCACCTGGGCGAACATGCCCAGTTCGGCCAGCTTGCCGAACAGCGGCTCGGCATCACGCATGCTTGCCACGCCGTACAGCGCCGGGTTGAAGGCGACACCGACCACGCCCTGCTCGTGCAACGCCGCCAGGGCGTCCAGGCTGATCTGCCGCTCGACCACTGCAATCCCCTTGAAGCGCCCGTGGCCAGCCGCCAGTGCGTGAAGCAGCAGGCCATTGTCGGTGTGGTAGCCACTGTTCGGTTGCACCAGCAAGGCATGGCGCACGCCATAGGCGTCCATCACCTGGTTGAACTGGGCCAGGGTGGCGACCTCCTGGCCGGAAGGCGCGTAAGGGGCATTGGGGTGGTAAGCGAAATGTGCGGGGTCAAACAAATGGTTATGGCAGTCGATCTTGGGTTCGTCGTAGATGTTCAAGCGCGGTTCCTCCAAGCGCCACTGCGCTTGCCTGCAGATCTTGTTATTGTTCGCCGCCAGGGCGATTTGCCTGGGTTCACGATACTGCGGGCAGTTGCAGAGCGCTCATACACAGATGGCGAAGACCATAACCAGAGGTAATATGCATGACCCCCGCTGAGGAAAGCCCGGACGGCACGACAATGGTGTTCAAGCTGCGGCACATGGAAGTGTTCCGCGCGGTGATGCTGACCGGCTCGATCAGCGCAGCAGCGAAAATGCTCTACGTGTCCCAGCCGGCTGTGAGCAAGCTGATCGGCTATATCGAGGGGCGCCTGACCTACCGGTTGTTCGAGCGCATCAACAACCGCCTGGTGCCCACGGCCGAGGCGCAGGTGCTGTATCGCGAGGTCGAGCGGGTGTACCAGGCAGCCTTGCAGGTGAACGCGTGCGCCCATTCCCTGGCCGCCGGCAGCCACCGAACACTGCGCATTTCCTGCAGTGCCTCGCTATCAACCGTGGTCATCCCCGCCGCGCTGGCCCAACTCAAGCGCGAAGCCCCGTCACTGCAGATCGAGTGGCAAACCTCGCTGATGCACGCCATGCCCAACCAGATCCTGTCGAAGACTGTCGACCTGTCGATCGCCGCGTTGCCGGTGATCCACGACCACCTGCACTCCCAGGCCTTCATGCGCGGGCGCATGGTGGTGGTGATGCCGGCCGGGCATGCCCTGGCGCAAGCCCCGTCATTGACACTGAAACAACTGCAAGGCCATGCGCTGTTGCTGTTCCGCCCGGACATGCCGTTCGGCCAGCTGTTGGCCGGCCACATCGAGCGGCGTGGCCTGAAGCTTGACTCCCTGCTGTCGTTCACCAATGCCAACGAAGCCGTGGCACTGGTCAAACAGGGCATGGGCATCAGTGTGATCGACGAGTTCGTCGCGCAGGACAGCGGCCTGCAGGTGGTCCCTCTGGACGACGAGATCCATTTCGACATCAGCTTCGTCTACTCGCGCTTCGAGCCGCCGTCGCAGTCGGCGCTGCACCTGATGCGGGTGCTGCATGGCCAGGCGCTTGGGCTCGGCCGGGGGATTGACGGGTTCACGCTGCCCCCTAGGTTGAAGTGATTGAGGACTGGAAGTTGTTCGCCGCGGCAGCTTCAGCGCCTATGAGATCGAGCGCCGCGCGGGCGGCGCTCGATCTATGCCTTCACTAACAATTCAAGGCAGGCACCTCTGCCCCCACCCTCACCCCAAGCGCGGCAACAGAATGTCCACGCTCAAGCCACCCGCCCCGCCAGCCTTCGCGCTGATACTGCCCTGGTGCAACCCGATGGCGCGGCGGGCAATGGCCAGGCCCAGGCCGAAGCCATCGGCGCCGCTGTGCCCACCCCGGTCGAACGGCTCGAAGATGCTCTGCAGGCGCGCCGGCTCTACCCCGGGGCCCTGATCGACGATGTGCACCTGCAACTGTTCCCCGCCGCCCACCAGCCTCGCCTCGACGCGCACTTCGCTACCTGGCGCGGTATAGCGCACGGCGTTGCGGACCACGTTCTCGAAGGCGCGGTACAGCAGCTCCTCATGGCCGCGGGTGACGAAAGTACCAGCGCCCTGCAAACTGACCTGCGCCTGCTTCATGCCCGCCTCGAAACGGGCGTCCTCGACGATTTGCGCCAGCACCTCGACGGCATCCAGTTCGCCCTGCTCGCTTTGGCCTTGCTGCGACTGCACCCGCGCCAGGGTCAGCAGTTGCTCGATCAGGTCATCCATGCGCCGCGATTCGCGTTCGATGCGCCCAAGCATTTCCTCGCGCTCGGGCTGCTGGCGCAGCAGCCCGATGGCGACATGCAGCCGGGTCAGCGGCGAGCGCAGTTCGTGGGAGATGTCGTGCAGCAGCTGCTGCTGTGCTTCTACCAGCGCCTTGAGCTGCCCGGCCATGCGGTCGCAGTCTTCGGCCAGCTCGACGATTTCGTCGCGCCGCCGCCCCAGGCGCGGGCGCACGCGCACGTCGAAGCGGCCCTGGGCAACCTGGCCCATGGCCTCGCGCAGCCAAGTCAGCGGCCGGGTCAGGTAGAGGCTGCAGAGCAACGCGAACACCGCACTCATCAGTGTCCCGGTCAGTAACGGGCCCATGCCCCGCGGCCGCGGTGCTTCGTCCAGGCGGGTGGCCACCGAAGCGCGCAACACCAGGGCCTGGCCACCCTCGTCGAGCAGTGCCCGCTCAAAACGCGGCTCGGCCACGGCGCGGCCGGCCAGCAGGTGGCCAGTGCCGTCATACAGGCCCACCTGCACCTCCGGCGGCTGCGGCGACACCTGCAGGTACTGGCGGCCGGCCTGTTCGCCATAGCGGTGCAACAGGTTCAGTTCGGTGGCCAGCATCGAGCGCAGCCCAGGGGTGTCACCGCGCAGGTCATCAAGCATGAAGGTCCCGGCACCGACCAGGAAGGTCAGGCTGTTGGCCAGCCAGAAAGCCAGGAACAGCTTCCAGAACAGGCGCCGGCGCATCATTCGACGATCAGCATGTAGCCCATGCCTCGCACGCTCTGGATCCAGCTGCTGCCATCGTCGCGTGGGCCGAGCTTCTGGCGGATGCTGCTGATGTGCACGTCGATGCGCCGGTCGTAGCGGGTCAGTGGCCGGCCCAGGGCGTTCAGCGACAGGTCCTGCTTGCTCACCAGCTGGCCGGCCTGGCGGACCAGGGCCTCGAGCAGGCTGAACTCGGTACCGGTCAGGTCCAGTGGAATCGGCCCCCACTGCGCCTTGCGCCGACCGGGCCACAGGGTCAGGGCGCCACGGCCGATGGACTCGGCACCCTGGCTTTCGGCCAGCATCTGCGGATGCACCCGGCGCAGGATCGCCCGCAGGCGTGCCACCAGCTCACCCGGTGAGCTGGGTTTGGGCACATAGTCGTCGGCCCCCAGTTCCAGGCCGGCGATGCGGTCGATGTTGTCACCCCGTGCGGTCAGCAGCAGCACCGGCACCTGGCTGCGGGCACGAATGCGCCGCAGCACTTCGATGCCCGAGATGCCCGGCAGCATCACGTCCAGCACCACCAGTCGGTAAAGCCCGCTCAAGGCGCGGGTCTCGCCCTCCTCGCCGGTGGCCACGGCAGTGGCCTGGAAGCCCTCGCGGGCCAGGTACAGGGCGAGCATTTCGGTCAGTTCGCGGTCATCGTCGACCAGCAGTACGGGGATCATGATGGGTAAAGTGCCAGGTTCTGCAAAAGTGCCATGATCGCCCCGTCTTGGCGGACCGTGGGCGAACTTTACACATCTTTACCCTCGGTTAACCGCGCCGAACACAGCCCGCCCGTATGCTCATCGCCCGCTTCCCGGCAGCCCCGTGCTGCTCTTCTACGCCCGCCTGGAACCCTCGATGAATTACCCGCGACTGTTGCTCTCCATCCTGCTGCTCAATGCCTCCATGGCCCAGGCCGCGTCGTTCAGGATCGCCGACATCCGCGTCAATGGCCTGCAGCGGGTGTCCGCTGGCAGCGTGTTCGGCGCCTTGCCGCTCAACGTCGGCGACCAGGCTGACGACCGTCGCCTGGTGGATTCCACCCGTTCGCTGTTCAAGACCGGCTTCTTCCAGGACATCCAGCTGAACCGTGATGGCAATGTCCTGATCATCAACGTGGTCGAGCGCCCGTCGGTGTCGAGCATCGAGATCGAAGGCAACAAGGCGATCAGCACCGAAGACCTGATGAAGGGCCTGAAGCAGTCGGGCCTGGCCGAAGGCGAGATCTTCCAGCGTGCCACCCTCGAAGGCGTGCGCAACGAGCTGCAGCGCCAGTACGTGGCCCAGGGCCGCTACTCGGCCGAGGTCGATGCCGAAGTGGTGCCGCAACCGCGCAACCGTGTGGCCCTGAAGATCAAGATCAACGAAGGCACGGTCGCCGCCATCCAGCACATCAACATCGTTGGCAACACCGTGTTCAGCGATGAAGAACTGCAGCAGTTGTTCGAGCTGAAGACCACCAACTGGCTGTCGTTCTTCAAGAACGACGACAAGTACGCCCGTGAAAAGCTCTCCGGTGACCTGGAGCGCCTGCGTTCCTACTACCTGGACCGCGGCTACATCAACATGGACATCGCTTCCACCCAGGTGTCGATCACCCCGGACAAGAAGCACGTCTACATCACCGTCAACGTCAACGAAGGCGAGAAGTACACCGTTCGCGACGTGAAGCTGTCGGGCGACCTGAAGGTGCCGGAAGACCAGGTCAAGTCGCTGCTGCTGGTGCAGCCGGGCCAGGTGTTCTCGCGCAAGGTGATGACCACCACCTCCGAGCTGATCACTCGTCGCCTGGGCAACGAAGGTTATACCTTCGCCAACGTCAACGGCGTACCGCAGCCGAACGACCAGGACCACACCGTCGACATCATGTTCGTGGTCGACCCGGGCAAGCGTGCCTACGTCAACCGCATCAACTACCGCGGCAACACCAAGACTGAAGACGAAGTGCTGCGCCGCGAAATGCGCCAGATGGAAGGTGGCTGGGCTTCGACCTACCTGATCGACCAGTCCAAGACCCGCCTCGAGCGCCTGGGCTTCTTCAAGGAAGTCAACGTCGAGACCCCAGCGGTGCCAGGCACCGACGACCAGGTAGACGTCAACTACAGTGTCGAAGAGCAAGCCTCCGGTTCGATCACCGCCAGCGTCGGTTTCGCCCAGAGCGCGGGCCTGATCCTCGGTGGTTCGATCAGCCAGAACAACTTCCTCGGTACCGGCAACAAGGTGTCCATCGGCCTTACCCGTTCGGAGTACCAGACCAAATACAACTTCGGCTTCGTCAACCCCTACTTCACCGAGGACGGCGTAAGCCTGGGTTACAACCTGTTCTACAGCAGCACCGACTACAGCGACTACTACGATGACGGCGTGTCCTACTACGCCATCAACAGCTACGGCGCGGGCGTCAACTTCGGTTACCCGATCAACGAAACCTCACGCCTGACCTACGGCCTGACCCTGCAGCACGACGACATCAATCCGGGCACCTACAGCGCCGACGAGATCTACGATTTCATCCAGCGCGAAGGCAAGAGCTTCAACAACCTCAAGGCCTCGATCGGCTGGTCCGAATCGACCCTGAACAAGGGGGTGCTGGCCACTCGCGGTCACTCTCAGGCCCTGACCCTGATGGCCACCACGCCGGGCAGCGACCTGTCGTTCTACAAGCTCGACTACAACGGCCAGACCTTCCTGCCCGTGAGCAAGGACACCACCCTGCGCCTGCACACCACCCTCGGCTACGGCAACGGCTACGGTTCCACCGACGGCCTGCCCTTCTACGAAAGCTACACCGCTGGCGGCCAGGGTTCGGTACGCGGTTTCAAGGACGGCACCCTCGGCCCGCGCAGCACCCCAGCCACCGGCACCTATTCAAGCGCTGGCCAGGCCTATTACTCCGACCGCGACACCGACGTGCTCGGCGGCAATATCCTGGTCACCGGCGGCGCCGAGTACATCTTCCCGATGCCGTTCATCAAGAATCAGAGCCAGCTGCGCAGCTCGGTGTTCGTCGACGCCGGCAACGTCTACGCCGACACCTGCTACCTGTCCACCACCCAGGGTTGCGGCAACGTCGACCTGAACCAGCTGGCCGTGTCGCTGGGTGTGGGCGTGACCTGGTACAGCCCGATGGGGCCGCTGAGTTTCAGCCTGGCGGCACCGCTGAAAAAGCCGGACAACGCCGAGACGCAGATCTTCCAGTTCTCCCTGGGGCAGACCTTCTGACTGAGCGCGCACAAATTACCGCTTTTTACCCTCGCTTAACCCAAGTTGACAGTCACCTTGCCTAAGCTGAGAGACATATGAACATGCCTTGCAGGTACCCCCATGCCACCCTTCGCCCCCACCGCCCTGGCCTCGGCATTGCACGAAGACAGCCCCGCTTCGCTGCTCGACCTGGTGCAACGGCGCCTTAGCGCCATGCTGGGCCCACGCTACACGGTGATCCTCGCTGCCAGTGGCGATGACGCCAGCCACTACCACCTGGCGATCCAGCACAGCCAGAGCGGCCTGTCGCTGGAGGACAATGGCAGCATCGGCCCGCGCTTCGCCGAGCGGCTGCTGGCCCTCGGCGGGCAGCTCAAGGCCATGCTCGAATCGCAAACCTTCGCCCACATGGGCAGCGACGACCCGGCCCGACCGTTGGTATGGCTCAGCGATCCGGCTGATTCAGATGGCGCCTGATGGCGCCACTGGTGTGGCCATGGACCGTTGACGTTTCCACCTTGACGCGCAAGTACCTTGTTGAAACTGCATCCTTCACATTGACGTCAAGCTGAATATTCAACTTCAACACAACAACTTTCCGCATCGCAACTCAATACTTTCCATGCATTCCTGTACTTTTCAGAAAAGCCGTACAACCCTGCGCGCCTCAAACTTTCTGTAACCATTTAAACCTGTTCAGCGAAATATCTATTTTCATATATTTCCCAGCCTCGACTGCAACGACGCGCCTCAACGATGCGCATGAACAGTCACCGCTATTCAAGCCGCTGGGTGAATATGAAAAAGAAAAGACTGATCGCCTCCGCGTTACTCAGTACCGCCGTTCTATCAGGTTGTACGGTGACATTGGCTCAACCCTACGATGCCGAACTTTATAAAAATACTGAGGACTTCTACAAAAACGCAGCAACGCTACTGCTCAAGGGGGAGCGTGCAAGCCCTGTCAGCAAACAACAACTTTCAACCTTGAGGGCAAAAGATGCACGCCAGCATCCTGGGCATTTCAGCCGATTCCAGGCTGAGTACGACGAGCTTCTGGTCGAAAGCAACACCCTCATACTGCGGGCGCTGACCAACGCAGGAGCGCTCAGTGAGCCCGGCAAGCAGCTGCACGCCCGCGTCGAGCAGTCGCTGGAAGAACAGCTCGGCAACCAATGCGATGTGCTGCAGCGCGACTTTCCCGACGCCGACCTGACCACGCGCAACTATGTAGATCTCAAATGTCTGGTCAGCAGGTGGCAGCACGAACACCAGCAAGCCAGCTATCAGGTCTTGAACAAAGCCATTTGGCAGAATCGCAAGAACACACTCTTCGACAGCATACTGGCCATTCAGGCCGCGGCAGCCAACACACCGTCTTCGAGGATAAACCCATGAGCACCATCATCAATGGCGTGGACCTCGACGCGGTCCTGCTTGAGGCGATCAACGCCGCAAAAACCATCATTCACTCGGATTGGCCAGTCATTCGGGCCGAAGTGGAAAGCCTTGGTCGCAGCATGGCCAGGGATATGATGATCCTTCATCAACAGCAACAAGACGGCGCATTGAGTGAAAACGATATCGGACTATTCCTCGATGACCAGAAGATAGTGGCACGCCTGCGCCTTCGCTCCATTGCCATTGTCACACTGCAACTTGCAGAGGCCATTCTCAACGCCATGACTGCCGTGTTCAGGTCGGCCATCTACCGGGCACTTGGCTATGACATGCGATAATCGGTCTGCAAAGGAAAACACATGATGGACAATCAAATCCGCTCTGCCGAGCTGTTGGTAAAGAATGCGCTGTCAGACCCTGAAGTCCTGCAGAGGATTCAGGAAGATCCGCATAGCGCGCTCACCGCACTCAAGGAAGAAACCGTACAACAACTACCACACCTGGCACGTCCGAACGATGCCACCACCAATCGAATCTGGATCGTCATTGTCGGTTCTTTCACGCTGGTCATGCTGTATACCGTCTGGATACTGGGGAGTGGTGTCAGCGAAAGCACCATTGAGACCCCAGTGACGAAATCCGACACGATCCTCACCGTACTCATGACGGTGATCAGCTTCCTCACTGGCTTGCTGTCGCCCAGCCCGGTCACCTACAAATAGCCCTGAAGGCAGTAAAGCACTGAGGAGGCTGAACTTTTGCGCGATTACTGGTCTATCTGAGCAGGCTCACGCGAGCGGATGCGCAGCTTCGAGAGGCAACGCATCCGTATGTTCAATGATAACCAGGGGATTGCCTGTAATCATGAAACTCCACTTTTCGAAGCTCCTGTTCGCCAGCCTGTTCGCTTTCGCGGCCGCAGGCTCGGCGTCGGCGATGCAAATGCACACTCCGAACCCGGTCCAGGCCACTGACACAGCCCTCCACACGCCAGTCAAGCCAGCCCAAAGCCCCTGGCCAGACCTGGCCAGCATCGCCGATGGCCAGCAAGGGCCGCTGCTCGCCCATGACGACCGCTACTGGCGCGACGGCCGCTGGCACTACCACAGCGAAGACCGCCGCCGCGAAGAATGGCGTCGCGCGCAATGGCGCCGGGAACAGGCACGCCGTGAAGCCGAACGCCGCCACGAATGGGAGCGCCGCAACGAGCGCGCCCACCACTACGATCGCGACCACCGTTATGATCGCGACCACCGCTACTATCGCCGCTAAGCCCTGGCGGCCATTTGTGCCCTGCAGTTCCTTCGACTATGTTCACAGCAGCCAGCCACTGGCTCGACAGCGAAGGGACTGCAGGCATGAAAACAACGTTTTTCAGGTTCTCCCCACTCCTCCACGGCCTGGCCGGTGCAGCGCTGCTGGCACTGGCCGGCTGCAGCTCGATCAACGCCCATACCAGCGAATACGTCGGCGCGCCGCACTTTGCCCCAAGCAATGCCGCCAATGTCGAGGTACTGCGCCGCGAACCGATCCGCCGTCATGTACGCCTCGGTGAAGTGCTGATCGACGCCAGCGTCGAGCCGCCACCTGAAATCACCGAAGTGGAACAGAAGCTGCGCGAGGAAGCGGCGTCCATTGGCGGCGATGCTGCCGTGGTGGTGTATGACCACATTCAACCGGTGGCCGCCTATGTCGAAGGGCCGCTGTGGGATCGCGATATCCACAAGGTCGAAGGGCGCAAGCTCAAGGCGATCGTGATCAAGTACCAGTAAGCCGCTCATGACCGATTGCACATGAGCTACATGCCTGCACCGCCATGGGCGCCCAGTCCTGCTTCCGCCTGGGCTGGCGCCGGCCTAGTCGCAGCGCGTGCCGAGCACCACGCCCCGGGCCTTGAGGCTGAGCAGCAGCGCAAGGCCCGGGGCCTCGATGGCGGCGGGTTCGACGCCGGCCGCCGCGGCCAGCGCCGCCAGGTGTTCACGCCCGCTCAATGGCTGGCCTTGCAACGACTCCAACAGTGCATGGGCCAGCGGTGCCAGGCGCGAGAAGCTCACCTTGTGGCCCGCGCCTCGGTGCGCCAGCAGCAGCGTCGGTACGTCTGGCGCCTCAACCGGTAGATGCTCCGGCCCAATGTGGCTGACCGGCCAGGCATAGGCCAGCGGCATGGCGAGGCTGGACAGCACAGGCACGCCTTCGAGCAGATCACCCTCAGGGTCATGCTCAGGTTCGGCGACATCGCTCAGCAGCAAGGCCGTTTCGATCCACTCGTAATGGGCCAGTTCGGCGACCCACTCGGGTTGGTCGGTGCGCCCTTGCAGGTACTCGACCCACTCGCCGCCCACTTCGGTGAACAGCGGCGTGTGGCAGCGATGGTGGGCATAGAAGTCTTCACACAACCCCTGCCAGTGTTCGGTGGCGAGGCTGGCATGCAGCACTGGGAAGCTGCCGGCCAGCAATGATTGCAGGTTGCCGAAGAACAGTTGCCGATACACCGCCAGACGCCGCGCTTCGATACCGGGCGGCGGCGGATTGGCCTGCGGGTCGCGGATATGCCCGGCCATGCGCAGTTGCTGATCGCGCAGCGAGTCAGCCATGGCGCACCGCCAGGGCCTGCGCCACGGGTTGCAGGCTGCGAATATGGTCCACCTCGGCCAGCAGTTCGGCCAGTGGTGGCAGGTTGAAGTCGCGCTCGAGCAGGGTCGGCACCGGCCCCAGGTAATGGTAGGCACTGGCCAGCAGGCCCCAGACATCAGGCCTGACGCTGGCGCCATGGGTATCGATCTTCAAGTCCGGCGCTTCATCGTAGTGCCCGGCCACATGCAGGCAGACCACCCGCTCGGCCGGCACCTGGGCGAGAAACCCGGCAGCGTCGTAGCGATGGTTGCAGGCATTGACCACGATGTTGTTGATGTCCAGCAGCAGGTCGCAATCGGCTTCACTCAACACCGCCTTGAGAAACTCGATCTCGCTCATCGCCTGATACGGCGCGGCGTAGTAGGAGATGTTCTCCACGGCAATGCGCCGGCCGAGGGCATCCTGGACCTCAGCAATACGCGCCGCAGTATGGCGCACGGCTTCATCGGTGAACGGCATCGGAATGAGGTCGTACAGATGGCCGTCATCGGCACAGTAGCTCAGGTGCTCGCTGAACAGCGGTACCTGATGACGGTCGAGAAAGGCGCGGATCTGGCGCAGAAAGCCATGGTCCAACGGAGCCGGGCCGCCCAGCGACAATGACAGGCCGTGGCAGGCCAGCGGGTAGCGCTCGGCCAGTTGCGCCAGGCCTTCGCCGAAGGCACCGCCAACGCCGATCCAGTTGTCCGGGGCGCATTCGAGAAAGTCCACGGCGCCGGCGTCCATGGCCAGCAGTTCGGGCAGCAGCCCACGGCGCAACCCCAGGCCCGCGCCCTGCAGGGTAGAAGAAGTGTTCATCGGCATGTTCCTTGTGGTGCAGCGCCCTCCCCGGCCCACGGCCTGGGGAGGATGCCGCCGAGGGTCAGTTCTTTGCCTGGCTCAGTTTGCTGTACAGGTCGGTCGGGAATGGATTGCCATTGGCGTCGAACTGGTGCTTGCGGAACTGGTATACCTCGGCCTCGGAAAGGTAACCGTCGTGGTTGGCGTCGATCGCATCGAACTCGGCACCGGCCTTCGGGGCGACTGCCAACAGCTCGGCACGGGAAACGCGGCCGTCATGGTCGGCGTCGGTGCGGGCGAACGAGGCGTCACCACACTTGCCTTCACCGCATTTGCCTTCGGCCTGGGTGACCTTGCCCTTGGCACCGCTGGCGCCACACTTGCCCTCGCCGCACTTGCCCTCGGCCTGGGTGGCCTTGGCCTTGGCGCCGCTGGCACCGCACTTGCCTTCGCCACACTTGCCCTCGCCGGCCTTTTCTGCGGCGGCCAGTTGGTAGCCTTGTGGCAACGCTTCGACGGCAAACGCCGAGGAAGCCAGGTTGATACCGCCTACCAGGGCGATGCTCAGCAGGCCGAGACGAGTCTTGTTGGGGAACTGGATACGGGACATGGTGTTTCTCCTGATAGTCGTACGGTCATGCCTCAAGGGCGAAAGAGCCAGGGAACGCAGGCCGTGGGGCTTGTTCGTTCGGGCTGGCCCATTTGGCCCCAGGGATGTATCCCGGGCGTATCAGGAGGGCGAAGGTTTTGTATGTGAGTGTTGTGGCAGGCGCAATGATACAGTGAGATACAGCCACGAAGGGTCGTACTGATAACGGCGGTGAATCGGGTTGTAGGCGTGTTCCACCAGCAGCGAGGTATTGATGCCATTGTTGTGCACCTGTGAAAACTGATCGGCTGGCAAGGTCGAGGCAAACTGCCAGGCCTTGCGCCCCATGGCGTCATAGCCAAAGCAACTGGTGAGCTTGCCCTGGGGGCGGTAGACCTCGCGGTGCAGGTCATCGCGCTCCATGTCGCTGATCACCTGCCCATCCAGGTTCAACTGGTGCAGGTGGCCGCTGCCGTAGCACAGGTGGTTGACCTTGCGGCCATCCGGCAGGGTCAGCGTGGTCAGGTTGCTGAGCCGGTCGTATTCGTAGCGGATCCACTTGCCCTTGGCAACGCACGTTACGCGGCTCGGCAAGCTGCGTAACGTGCATTGCAGGTGCCTGGTCTCTGCCGTCGGTGTGAGTCAGTTAGCTCACAAAGGAGCGCGACGCCATTTTTCATCAAAATTCAAAACCTCTCTCTTCTTTATTTTCCACTCACCTTCTTTTTGAGCCATATAAATCCGAGAAATAGTTTCAGCCCCGTTGACTTGCTGCACGCGCACAGTCAAGTTTTTTTCATCGCTCTCCAGAATCTCAAATCTGTCAGAATCGGGATCATAGGTTGCAGGCTTTGTGCACCCCAAATCTATAAGGCGTCCATAGTTAAACTTGTCCTTCATGGCGTACTTATTTAGAATGCGCTCTAATTCATGCGCATATTCCTCTTTCAAACCAACTTTATCAACCCCCTCGCCAAGGGTTAGTTTGCGCTTGGCAAAAAAATCGACCTCCCACACCTTCATCTCCCCCATGAAAGCAATGAGACTCTCCGGCACATTTTGAATAGACATATTAATTCCCAAAAATACCCTCAAGAATTTTTACGCCTTGATGATAGACGTCATAAGTTATAGATGTGGGGCGCGTGCCGCCGCTACCGTATATGAAATTAAGCTCAACATCGACACCCCCCTTTTTCTGAACCACATTTGCAACTTGAGATTCGAATACTCTGAATTGCCCACGATTTATCCCTTTCAGCTGAGGGAAGACACCATTTTTAGCTCCTGAACCGCCTAAAATTTTACCAATAATGTGTCCAGCGTCATCGTCTGGATTTCCCATCAACCGAGCCCATGCTCTCGAAGATTGATTGGTTGCCGTACCTGACCTCAGATCGCCCCTCGTGATCGTAGCGGTCGCCTTCAAGGGTTGGCCTGCCATCCCTTTGGTAACATGTGTGGTGACACACCATCCTAAAGGATCAAGCCACCCCGTAGAATTAGGAGCATACTTGTAAAGATTGAATCCACCCAGTAGCCCAATAGGATCTTGAGTGGTAAAGCGTGCGACCTCGGGATCGTAGAAACGGAACGTATTGTAGTGCAGCCCCGTTTCGTCATCGAGATACTGGCCTTGGAACCGTAGATTCTGCTGGACCTGATCGACTGCCAGATGCTCAATCGCCCCCCATGAACGATACGTCGCTTGCCAAACAATCGTGCCGTCGCTGTCCGTCAGCTCCAACGGTGTACCAATCTGGTCCGTATGGAAGTAGTAGAGCTTCTGATCGTCGCCTTCCACCTGATCGACCCGCGCCAGCGGCGCGTAGCTACCCGGCTCATACAGGTACAAGATGCTCTGCTCCGGCGTCTCCTCGCGCAGCATCCTCAAACCTTGCCAGAGGAAGTGTTTCTGCTGAGTTTTACCGTTGACCTCCGTCTGCTTGGCCACCCGCCGCCCGAGGCTGTCATAGCGGTACTTACCCCAACTCTCCAGCGTGCCCTCGCGCAACTTCTCGGCATGGACAAGTCGATTTTCGCAGTCGTAACTGAAACTCTGCAGCTTGTCGTACCCCGTGCGCTTCTCGATCAAATTGCCCCAGGGGTCATACCTGTATTCCTGATCCCGCCACCGCTTGATCCGGTTGTCGTTGACCTGGGCAAACTGCCGAGCATTGAAGTCCAGGCGGTTGGCTGCTGCGTCGTAGCGAAATTCTTCACTGCTGATCAGTGAGCCGGTATCGCGTCCGCGCAACTGGCCATTGGCTTCGTATTCATACCGGGTCTCACCGCGCAGCTTGTCGAGCGTGCGCACCAACTCGCCGGCCGGGTCGTAGTGGTATCGGCGGTGAGTCGGGTTATAGGCATGCTCCACCAGCAACGAGGAATTGATACCGACGTTGTGCACCTGCGACAGCTTGTCGGCTGGCAAGGTCGAGGCAAACTGCCAAGCCTTGCGCCCCATGGCGTCGTAGCCAAAGCAGCTGGTGAGCTTGCCCTGGGTGCGGTAGACCTCGCGGTGCAGGTCGTCGCGCTCCATGTCGCTGATCACCTGCCCATCCAGGTTCAACTGGTGCAGGTGGCCATCCGGCATGGTCAGCGTGCTCAAGTTGTTGAGCCGGTCGTAGTCGTAGCCCAGGCTGCCATCGGGTGTGATTTCTTGCGTCAGCCGGCCCAGCAGGTCGTAGGCATACGCCAGCTTTTCTTCGGTCACCCAAGTTTCTTGCCGATATCACTCGGTTGCCTGTGGATACTCAGCAACCGGTCGGCCTCGTCGTAGGCGAAGTCTTGCCGGGCATCGCGGTTGACCTTGGCCAGCAACCGGCCAATGACATCCCGTTCGAACAGCGTATGTCGCTCAGGATGCTCGCCGTTTTCGCCGTAGCCGATTTCGTCCAGGCGAATCAGACGGCCACTGACGTCGTAGCTGAAACGCCGGGTCAGGTTGTCCACCCGTATTTCTTCACTCAGGCGGTCCGACGCGTCATAGGCAAAGCGGTAGGCCGCATTGTTTTCTTTGACCAGTGCGGTCAGGCGCAGGGCCTCGTCGTATTCATAGCGGATCCACTCGCCCTTGGCGTCCTGTCGGCGGCTCGGCAGGCCGCGCGGGGTGCGTTGCAGACGCGTGGTCTGGCCTTTGCCGTCGGTGTGGGTCAACACCTGGCCCAGGGCGTTGTAGGTGAAGGTTTCCGCACTTCCGTCCGGATGGCGGATGCGCAGCACCTCGCCGTCCGGCTTGCGCTCCAGCGCGGTGGTCTGGTTCAGCGCATCGCTCACCGCGATCAGGTGCTGGCGATCATCGTAGCGGTAGTAGGTGCTCTTGCCGGAGCAGTCCTGAAAGTGCTCGACCTGGGCATGGGCGTTCCACCGCAGGTACCGGGACTTGAAGTTGTCATCGTTGATCGTGTGGGCAGGCCAGCCGTCGCTGGGGTCGTACACCCTATAGGGCTAAAACCATTCAATGACCCCAGAAAGTTTCCTGTATGCAGGGGCTCAACATCATGCTCAGCAAACTACAGGTGCTAGTTAAACTCCTGAAAATCCGCATTCTCCAATCCAAACTTTTTAAAGACCCTAATTGCGTCTTCCGAAATAACCAGACGGTTATCCTGGCTTAGCCCGAAGTCAGACACACCAGCTACACCATCTACTTTCAACCAGACAAAGTCTGGCAGTGCCATGCCTGGATTGATCTCTTCAAATGTTTCCGATTTTTTTATAAAAACAGGTCCGAAACTGCACCCTGACAGGCCAGATTTTCTTATTGCAGATGCAGCCACCTCGGTAACAATATAGCAAGGGAAAGATTCAACCAGATGATCACCAAGCCAGTCGTCAAATTCATATTCTAAAGAGGAAATAGTTGGAGGGTGCATAGAGGTATCCATCACGGTTCCGTCACCAAGCCCTCCAGCGACCTCTGGACCAATAAAGTAATGCATAGAGTCAACCTTATCTAACTGGTGGAGTAAATTCAGCTCCAAACATACCATCTATCTCCGTTGCCTTGTCAAGTAATTGATGCTTGGTAGGCTTGGGGAATTCCATATAAAACTTATTCCATTCCTTTCGAATTGCGCTCAGGTGTAGCCTTGAATTTTTCTCCTTGGGAATACCCCTTAAGTTTTCAAGCGAATGGAGCTCCTCATTTTTTACGAGTCCCGGATATCGATTTTGAATCTGTTGCTCAACTGCGTGATGAACAATTACCTTTCCGCGCTGCTCAGGATATGCATTGAAAAAGGTTGTTCTGTAATCATCAGAATTAGCTTTTCCAAAAGTGGCTCGCGGTTGAAAATCATCACTTGAAGCGCTTAGGCCCGCTGAGCTTCTTTGGGTGATCTTTAAATTTCCACCGTTCGACCCAAGCCCACCAACTGGTTGAATTCTGTACCTCGCAGTCATTCCACCCGCGACGACAGCACTACCAAAAGCCATTAGCTTCTGTTGATCTGACCCTTCGCCGTAATGACGTCCACCAAACCGATATCCCGCCTCACCGCCAACTACACCCCCAAACATCCCCCACAGCGCCATTTCCGGCCCCACCAACGCCACGGCACTGGCAAGTCCAAACCCTATTACCGTGGCCTCAAGCCAGCCCGGCACTTCCGGATCGATCTCATCGGTAGTTTCAGAGCCACCACCAATAAAAACGTTTGATGACCCGGCGCTGATCCTTGCATCACATACCGTGCGATCCCCAGCCCTCGCTGCGGGTTGCCCGTTGATGTAAACAGACCGACTGCCCTGGGCCAGGGTTTTGCTTACTCCGGGATGATCGGTGCACAGCGCCTGATCGACATGCGCCCTGGCAGCGGGCCTGCCATTTATATGCACGTTGTCAGAGCCCGAAGTAATCCAGCCTGTTTCGCGTTGAGCATGGGAGAGGCTCCCCAGCAACTGGCCAAAGCCCGCACCGGCTGCCGCCCCCGCGCCGATCATGGCGCCAACTGCCAGACCACCCAGCCCTCCGGTGCCGACCACGGCAATCCCGATCAATACTGCGCCGGCACCCAAGGCAAGGCCGGCCAATAAGCCGCTCAATGCGCTGGAATGCTCGATCGGATCATCCTGTCGCGCAGCCGCGCCGGTCATGCGGTGACTGCCTTTTCAGCCGCGGCGCCACGCAACTCCAAGCTGCCGATCATCTCGTCGAAGGCACTGCGCTCAATGGCCGTCATACCTTTTGGGTTGTTGCTGGTGGCGGTGATCTGTATCAGAAGCGGGTGGTCATGCTCGTCCCGGTGCAGGAAAATCACTTGAATCTGGTGCACGGGCTGGCCTTGTTGACGCCAGCGCAGCTCAGCCCGTCGAGCCTCCAGGCCTGCTACCTCGACCGGTGAAACCGGCTCGACCCAGTGAATATGGGAAAGTGATTTTTCCAACGCCTTCAATGCCTGCTGAGAAAGCGCTTCGAGATCTGCGTCGGGTGGGACCTGCGACCGGCCTATTACCAGCGAGAACGGGCTTGGCCCGATGTCAGTCAAGGTCAAGAGTTGAAATGTCTTGTCCTTCAAACTTTCCGGCCGAACAAAACTCAGTTCATTGGTAAAGAAGCGTGGAGGCGGTATCGCTTTCAACGCCTCCTGTTCCAACCGCTCACGCTCAAGTCGCTCTTGCTGTTCACGCCGCTGTGAAAGACGGTCGTAAATATTCGGACGATGCATAAGACTGTTCCTTGTCCCTGACTAGTTCTTGTTCAAATTGATGAGGGTGCTACCGGTTTTCAAAACGCTGCACGTCGCCTTGCTCATTGAGGCTGCACAGGGCCACCGGCAGGCGGTTGCGGGGTTGGCGGTAGTCGAAGGTTTGCGCGGCGATGCTCCCGGCCTGCAGCTGGCGCTGGCCGCACCACTGGGTGATCGCGTCGGCGGTTTCGGTGACGGAGGTGCTGTGGAAGCGGATCTGCGCTTGCTCGGGAAGCGCGTCGAGCATCGTAGAGTCGTCGCAGATGACCAGGGTATGGCCTTCGCGGCTGTGTTCGAAAAAGTAGAACAGCCCGGCGTCATCCAGCAGGCGCTGGACGAAGTTGAGGTCGCTTTCGCGGTACTGGGTGAGGTAGGTGTGGCGTTTCTGCGGCTGGCTCAGGCGCAAGGCGTAGTCGGCATAGGCCGGGTACAAGGCGAAGACGTCCGCAAGTACGTCAATGACGGTGCAGTTCTGGAATATGCGCGTGTCGGTGCGGTGCCTGAGCATCGTCAGCCAAGGACTCAGGGTCGCGCCGTAGCGGTCCAACGCGCCGTCGCTGCCCTGGCTGGCAAAGCGCGTGAGGTAGCCGTTGATGAAGCGCGGCGCGGCATCGGCCAGTTCGATCTCGAGGCTGACCTGCTGGCCGATCATCGACTTGAGCGGCATTTGCGGTGCGTCGCAGATCAGCAGCAGCTCATAGGCGAACGGCTGCGACAGGGCCTCGGCGCCCCTGAAGCTTTCCAGCAGCAGCGGCTGGTCGGGGTCGGCCAGGTGGTGAAACTTGAACAGTCGGCGATGCTGCGGCGAAAGGCGCTCTGCCAGGTCCATGATCATTGCGTTGTCCTTGAGGGCGAGAAGCGCTCGGAGGCTAGGGCAATGATCGAGGAGCTGACAATGAACGGTGTGTTGAGGGAAAAACGTGTGTGTAGGACAGAGAAGCCGGGTGATTTCGCACATTCCTACACAGCGCGATAGTACCCGTCGCCGGGAAAGAGCGCCGGCCCAGCAATGGCGCTATTTTGCGGCGAATGCACGTCCGACCGGCACTTCGCCCTCGCACATCAGTAAATCTGCTTTCAAACAGCCCCGCCGAATCAAGGAGTTACAAAATGACCGCCAGATGTATTGATCGGCCGCTGCCGGAAAGCGCCATGTGTCGCGACGATCATGCCCGGCGGCGGTCCAGCAGCTTGGCCAGGGCGAAGGTCGCCACCACTGCCAGCACCACGGCGGCGGCAATGGACGGCACGGTGCCCCACTGCTCGATGAAGCTGTTGACCGTCAGGTAGAAACCCAACACGCCCACACCACCAATGGCGTTGCCGCGCACGATCGCCCCCAGCTCATGGTGCCCGCCCTGGACATGGGCGAACACCGCCAGCGGCCAGGCGATTACCGGGATCGGCGCCAGCAGGCCGCTGGCCACCGGCCCGAGCCACTCGGCACTGGCGGTGATCGCCACCAGCAGCGCGGTGGCCGTGAGCATGCGCATCGGGATCACCCAGCGTGGCAGTTGCACCACCTTGGTGGTGCCGGTGGGCGCCGGTTGCGAGGTGACGACGATGATCAGGCTGAGCAGCGCCAGGGTCACCACCACCGACAACGCCACCCAACCCAGGTGGCTCATCAAGGCCGCCATGGCAGCGTAAACCGCCAGCGCGGCGATGCAGCCGGGGAATGCGCCGATCCGTCGCGTCACCCGGTAATAGAACAGATAGGTCGCCTGGACTGCCGCCAGGCCGGCCAAGGCCCCCGGCACGGCCTGCAAGGCAAAGCCAGGGCCCTGTTCGAGGCTCAGGAACAACACGACCAGGGCTGAAGTGACCGGCAGGCCGGAGAGCAGCCCGCCGATTTGCGTGCCCCAGCGTTTGGCCGCCAGCGAGATGGCCAGCATGAGTGTGGGGGTGATGAGAAACTTGAGGTAAAAGGCAGTCATGGGGGCTAGCGCGTTTCGAAAGAAAGGGGGCCAAGTGCATCGGCGTCCCCATGCTAAACGATGCGCGCTGGCTTTTCGCGGTTTTCTCAGCGGCCCGACTGCGCGATCTCGGCCATCACCTCGGCTCGAGTGGTCACGTTGCCAAAGTGGTGCTTCCAGAGGTCGGTACCCAGCTTGCCTGAGCGGTCCAGCGATGAGCCGACGGTCAGGTCGGTCACCAGGGTCGGGCAGAGCCCGGCATCGAACAGCGCGAAGCCTGCCGCCAGCACGCAGGTTTCGGTCTGCATGCCGCACACCAGCACGCGTTCAACGCCGAGCTGCCGGATGTGGGCAATGGTCTCGGCGGTCTGGCCATAGCCATGCTTGATGAACACCTGGTCCACCTCGACCAGGCACTCGTCTTCGGCCGCCGGGTGCCAGCCGAGCTGGCGCTGGAACGGCGTCACCTGCTCATCGTGCAGTTCGACCGAGGCGATCGACGGAATGCTCGCTGACAACAGACGTATCCCGTCCACCAGCCATTCGGGTGGGCTGAAGGTGGACTGGACATCAACGATGAGCAGAACCTGCTGCATGAACGACTCCTGAATGCTCAAAACGGCCGCGGAGTATATCTGTTTGAATGGCCGCTGGTGGAACCAACCCTGCTCTGTGTATGCTGGCCACGCCCGAGCCCGATGCAGCGGACGCACCTATGCCTGTTGACCTGCAAGCACTTTACCCGAAGCTGATCCAGCTGATGCTCGACACGGTGTTCGTGGTCGACCGGGACAACACCATCGTGTTCGTCAGCAATGCCTGCGAGGCGTTGCTCGGTTACCGTGCCGACGAGCTGATCGGCACCCCGATCACCCGCTACATGCACCCCGAAGACCTGGACGCCACACGGGCGTCGATCATTCGAGTGATGAACGGCCAGTCGCACAGCGACTTCCGCAACCGCTACCTGCGCAAGGACGGTGGCGTGGTGCACATCCTCTGGTCGGCCTTCTGGTCCGAAGAGGTGGGCGCGCGCATCGGCGTGGCGCGCAACATCACGGCGCTTACCCAGGCCGAGCAGCAGTTGCGCTTTCTCGCCCACCATGACCCGCTGACCCGGCTGTGCAACCGCTCGCTGTTCAACGAGCGGTTGGCCAGCGCCCTGCGCCACGCGCGCCCGTTTGCGCTGCTGTTCCTGGACATCAATGACTTCAAGGGCATCAACGATGTGCACGGGCATGCCATCGGTGACCAGGTGCTGTGCGCCGTCGCGCGGCGCCTGGAGGGCTGTGTCGGCCCTCAGGACACGGTGGCGCGCATGGGCGGCGACGAGTTCACCATGCTGCTGAGCGACTTGAGCTCGGCGGGCGCGGTAGCCGAAAAGATGGCCCAGATCCTCGCCGCCATGGCAACGCCGTTGGCCAGCGAGCAGCGTGCGCTGCCCACGCCGTCCTGCAGCATCGGCGTGGCCTGCTACCCGGACGACGGCGCAGACATCGACATCCTGCTCAACTGCGCCGATGACGACATGTACCGCAACAAGCGGCGCCGTTCCGTGGCGCGATAAGCTGCTGCCGGTAATTGCTGCCGGCAGGTGCCCGCTGTGGCATGCTGCGCGCCCCGCACGACAGGCCCACACAGGTATCCCGCCATGACCCAAGCCACCGACCAGGCATTCTACGACCGCGCCGATGCGCATATCGACCTGGCCAACCAGCAGCTCGACTCCCTCGCCGACATCGGCAAGGTCAGCGCCTCAATGACCTTCGCCGCCAGCCGCTTCAGTGCCTGGCTCAGCGCCCGCAACTTCAAGTCCGGCGCCGAAATGGCCGCCGCGCGGGAGGAAATCCTGAAGTACTTCAGCGAACAGTACCGGATGATGCTGGAAGACAACGTCGACGAGTACATCGAGCAGTTCGACCGTTACGTGCTGGGCAAGGAAAGTTGAGTTTCAGACCCTGAACTGCACCAGCACCCGGCAGGCGTGGGCAACGCCTGCCCTAGTCACGCGCAGGCTTTGTTGCACGGGCTAAAGGCAAACCCTCTGGGAATTAGGTGCCGTTCATGATGCTGCTAACCAGGAATCTAAATTCGTGAGCCGTACGAAAATCACAGAACGACCCGGTGAAATTATTTTTCCTTGGTTGAGATGGTCACATACCAATTACAGTCATTGCTTTCGAGTTCAGCTTGCTGCTGGTGCCAATCTCCCTGCTTGCGCACCAGGCTCAATGCTGCTTTGAACCTGACGAACTCGACGCCATTTTTGAACCTTTCAGTGCGGTAGGAACTCTTCCAGACTTTAGTACAGTTGGCATAGGAAGATGACGAGCACCAGCCAGCGACCGGTGTCAACTCACCGCTTCTGTCTTCCTCATCGCGCTCTACGGGCGCCACCGTAGCTCCCAGGGCGCCAAGAATATTACTCATGAAGCGCTCGTAGCGCTCACCATAACAGTACGCCTTGACTGTCGAATCATCACCTTCTTCTACTCTCTTACCGGCAACGCCAGTAGGCCCTACCCAGAATGAAGTATAAAATTCCTTCTTCAACGTAAGGAATGTAGATTCCGCGACATCATCGACGAATTTGGTATACGAATCGAACTTGAAACCCAGGAAATTTCGCACGCTGTAAAAATACAGCACCCCTTTTTCACTCTCCCACTTTCCATCGCGGTCAACATCGCTTCTCTTGGTGCCATACGGAATATCAGACAGGCTTTTCGTCGATCCCGAAGATGATTGCGGATCCACGCCCTTGGAGGCGTCAGGCACGGGATCAATTTTGTTGATTCGATCATATACATCATTCACAGTTTTTATCTTTTCCGACGTAGACATCGTCTTGTCGTCCATGATCAATACACAGATCTGCCATTGATAAAATGCATTCGTACGTGATTTTTCCGCATCCGGATATTTGGAAAAAATTTCGGTCTTTGACTTTTCAATCGCGCCATCGAGTGAAGCGGAGCCTATTTGCTTGAACAAAACCTCAGCCTCTCCCTTCAGTGACGCTTGAAGCGCAGTATTACTAACTGGCGGCGCCTCCCCGCAACCCACTGCGAGTACCTTCTCTACCAGCAGGAAAAACAATAAAGACGCAAACATCACCCGTTTCATAAAGCCTCCTGCACCCGTATCTACAGACCAAGACGCTTGCGCCCCTCGGGACGGAATCATTCACTGCACGATAGTCCATCGCTGACAGAGCGTGTAGTTTTGCAGCGCGTACAGGTCGTATGCGTTTACCCTCGCGTACTGAACAGCATTTATACAATTCACCTATTGACCAAGGGAACACTCAGCCAGCGCATTAAAAAGGTCAGCCATCATTCACTTTCGAAATAAAGAAAGCGACCGCTTCAGCCACCCCACTCAAACTGGACAACTGGCTCCCCCCCGGCTACTGTCATCCTGAAAAGTGCGAAAAAGCCCTTATTGAAACTTCTGACTACCTACGGTGGTGAAGGCAACTAACGCTGCCCGTCGATCGCAGGTGCATGCAACCAAACGATTTCACCCCGTTCAAGCTGAACATTGCCCCCTTGAAGTTCCGAATGGAGAAGGTGTGACTCCCGCGTCCTTGACACTCAACTGAACGACACCACTTCCAGAGGACACACCATGGCAGTCGGACAAGAAAAAACCCATCGCCTGGTCGCCGACGGTGTGGTTGGCCTGCCACCCTGCGCGCACTGGGCATCGACTGGCCAACGGAGGCTTGAAGCATGGACGGAATGAAAGCGCCCTTCTACCCCATCATCCATGTGCGCACGAAACGGACTGACGCCGTGCTCAGCTAGGGCTGCAGCGCCGGTACCGCATTGCTCTGCCCGAGCCGTTCGTCATAGCGCAACAGGCGCCCGGCGTTGGTCAGCACCAGCAGCGTGCTGAGATTGTGCAGCAGCGCGGCGACCATGGCCCCCGCCGCGCCCAGCAGGCCGAATGCGGCGGCAACCACGATCGCCAAGGTCCAACCGAGGCCGATCAGCACATTCACCTGGAGTGTGCGTCGGCACTCGCGGCTGAGGCGGATACAGGTGGCCAGGCGCCGCAGGTCGCCGTTGATCAGCACGATATCTGCTGCGGCCAGGGCAATGTCGGCACCGTTGGCGCCCATGGCCACCCCGACCACACCGGCCTTCAGCGCCAGCGAATCATTGATGCCATCCCCCACCACCAACGGGCGAAAGCCCAGCTGCAACTCCTGGTTGACGTGGTGCATCTTGTCTTCAGGCAGGGCTTCAGCCACCACCTGCGTCATGCCGACCTGCTCGGCAATGGCTTCGGCGACACGGCTGCGGTCACCGGTCAGCAGCAACTGGCGCTGCAGGCCAAGCTCGCGCAGCTGCTGCATCGCCTCGGCAGACTCTGCCCGCACATGGTCGGCCAGCAGCAGCCAGGCGAGGAACTGCCCGTTCAGCGCCAGGCCGGCAATCGGGCCGTCATGCTCGGGCACGGGCGGCACCTGCAGGCCCAGTTGGCGGAACAGCTCCGGGCGCCCCAGGGCCGCTTCACCCTCGGCGGTGTGCGCCACCACACCAAAGCCCTGGCGTTCGTGGACGTCCAGCAGGGCCAGATGCTGCTCATGGGGCACCAGCGCCGCCAGGGCCCGGCTGACCGGATGGCTGCTGGCAGCGCCGAGGCCGGCCGCAAGGTTGACGATATCGGCCTCGGGCAAGCCCGCCGCAGTGCCGACCACGCTACGCAGACGCAGGTCGCCATAGGTCAACGTGCCCGTCTTGTCGATCACCAGCGAAGACAGGTCGGCCAGTTCCTCGAGGAAGGCCGAACCGCGAATCAGGATGCCATGCCGGGCAGCGACGGCAATCCCCGCCACTGCAGTCGCCGGCGCCGACAGCACCAGGGCGCACGGGCAGGCAGCCACCAGCACGGCCAGCATGGCCTGGGCATCGCGGGTGATGAACCAGGTCACGGCGGCAATCAGCAACACCAGTACCAGGTAGCGCCCGGCGTGGCGTTCGAGCAGCCGGGTAATGGGCGGCTTGGCTTGCTCGGCGCGCTGCATCAGGGCGATGACCTTGCCCAAGGTAGAGTCATCGCCGACGCGCGTGACCTCTACCCGCAGCAAACCGTCCAGGTTGATCGAACCTCCATGGATATCCATGCCACTGGCCACTTCCAGCGGCAGCGCCTCGCCGGTGATCGGCGCGGTATCGAGGCTGGCCTGCCCCTGCAGGACACGGCCGTCGGCCGGCACGCGGTCACCGGCACGTACCTCGACCTGGTCACCTGGTTTGAGGCTGGCATTGTCGACCTCGCGCACCTGGCCATCGGCATCGATCAGCCGCGCATGGCTGCGGGTCAACTGCCCCAGCGCGGCAATGGCCTCTTGCGAGCCCAGCACGCTGCGCTCTTCGAGCATGTGCCCGAAGATCATGATGATCGGCAGCAGTGCCGCAGTGGCCAGGTCGCCGGTTGCCCAGGCGCCCAGCATGGCCAGGGCGATCAGCTGATCGGTAATGCCGTGCAGGCTGGGGTGCAGCAGGCTGAACCAGGCCGAGCGCAGTACCGGCACCGCCACCAGCAGCGAGGCAGCGCCCAGCAGCAGTTGGCTGACGCCCTCTTGGGTCGGCGCCAGCCAGCGCCAGGCCAGCCCCAGCGCCAGCAACCCCAGGGCCAGCATCGCCAGGGTCAGCTGGCGTGCGGCAGTGCGTTGCTCGGCCTGCGATAGCAAGCCGGACGTGAGGTGGGTGTGGGCATGGTGATGGTGCCCGTGACCATGACAGTGATGAGTACTCATCGCGAGCAGCTCCAGAACTGGGAAAAAGGCATCGTAGTCATTGCGCAGGGCCCTGCAGGATCATGTGCCCGGCGTCATCTTTGTTGACGGTGGTGACCGACCCGGCACGCGCCAGGATAGCCGGCACCCGCTCACGGTAGAGGCGCAGCAGCAACTGCGGATCCTGCTGCTGGGTCAGGCCGACGATCGTCGCGGTGGCGGCCTGGGCGCGGGACAAGCGCTCGCTGGCTTCGGCCTGGGCCACTTGCACGGTGCGGTCGGCGGCCTGGGTGGCCTGCTGCAATTGGCGCGCAGCATCATTACGGGCCTTGGCGACCGCCTGCTCGGCCTGCTGGCTGGCAGTGAGCACCGCGTTGAACGCGCTGACCGCCGACCATGGCAGCGAAGACTGGATGTCGACCCGCACCACCTCGATGCCCAGGCTGGCGCCGGCCAACTGCAGCCGAGCCAGGCTGCCATTGATGCCTTGCTGCAGGTCACCGCGCAGCCGCTCGCGTTGATCGGCCAGACGGGCATCGCCGCCGACCAGCTCCGGGCGCGCGACCAGGATGGCATCCATGTCGCGCGAGGCGCAGATCTGTACGGCGTTACGTTCCACCAGGCGGTCCAGCGCGGGTTGCACATGTTGCCCCTGGCGCGCATAGGCGTAGGGGTCGCTCACCGTGTAGAACACCCGCACGTCCAGCTGCACGGCCCCGGCGTCGCCGGTCAGCAGATAGCCGGAACCTGCAGTGGCATCGCTGGCCAGGGTGCCGTCCTTGTCGGATTTCTGCGCAAGCGCCGAGCGCAGCAGCAACTCCACCCGGCGTTCGGTGACCCGCGCCGCCGAGGGCAACATCACCACTTGCTCGAAGGGCTCAGGCCAGGCCAGCAACAGGCCGGCATTCTGGATGCGCTCCTCGGCCCCCAGGCGCAAGACCACCGCACGGTTTTCCGGGCCTATCTGGCGCACATTGCCAAACAGCCAGCCCACCGCCGCCAGCACCACCACCACGTACAACGCCAGGAAGCCGATGCGCCCCGATTGTAGCCAGGGGCCGGCGGGCAGCATGGCCGACAACGGCTCACGGCTGGCCATGGTCAGCCCCCGCTGGCAGCACAGGCCCCTCTACCAGGGCGCGGAACGGCGCCGCGTCGGTGCGCAACACCAGCTTGGTGCCGGGGTTGATGACCGAGCCAAGGGTGTCGAGCGAGCGCAGCAAGGTGTACAGCTGCGGCGCACCGGCATAGGCCTTGCCGTAGATGTCCGCCGCCTGCACCTGGGATTGCGCCTGGATCTGCGCGGCCTTCACGCTGGCATCGGCCTGCAGGATACGGGCATCACGCTCGGCGGCCGACTGGATCTCGGCCGCCTTGCGCTTGCCTTCGGCCGTGCGCTCGGTGGCGATGGTCTCGCGTTCGGCGCGCATGCGGTCAACGGTGGCTTCGAGGGTGACCTTGGGCAAGGTCAGACGCTCGATACCCACTTGCACCACCCGCACCCCATAACTGTTGATCAGTTGCTGCTCGATCTGCTCGCGCAAGCGTTGCTCGAAGCCGTCGATGCGCACCCGGCTGGCATCGACGTTGACCAGGTCGGCCAGTTCGAAACCGCTGGCCGTGGTTTCCAGGGCCGAACCTACCAGGGTGCGAATCTGCCGCGCCGCCTCGTCGGGCTGATTCTGCACCGCGCGCATGAACAACTGGATGCTCTGCGGATCGGCCGCCACCTGCCAGGCGACATAGGCCTGCACGATGATGCGCAGGCCATCCCGCGTGCCGACATCCTGCAGCCCGCTTGAGGTGGTGCGCAAGCGCAGGTCGACCGGTACCGCGGCCTCGAACGGCACGGGCCAGCGCCAGTTGAGCCCAGGTTCGATCAGCACCCGCGACGGGTTGCCGAAACGTGTGATGACGGTTGCTTCGCCGACACGAACCTGCACGAGGCAGGCCGTCGCGGCCATGATCAGGACCAGCAGCAGCGCTACCCCGACACGCAGCCAGGCGGGTCGGGCACGGCCGTGATTATCGGCATGATCGTGATCATGATTGTGGTCGTGGTCGTGGTCGTGGTCATGACCATGTGCGGTATGGGAACTCACGGGTTACGCTCCTGGATACGGCCGGATGCGGGTTTCGATTGTGAAGGGTCGATAGGCGCGGCAAAGCTGCGCAGGTCCAGGGTCGGCGCCTGGTTTGCCGCCAGCCGGTGGTCGATGATTAGGCTGCTCGCCTGCGCCATCCCTTGGGACAGACGCTCCAGGTACTGTTCGAGGATGAACGCCTGGCCGGCGTGCAGCCAGGCGGTGTGCTCGGCATCGAAGCGCAGCGCGGCGGTGTCGGCCTTGGTCTGGGTTTCATGGGCGCCGGCCGTGGCCTTGTCGGTCAACGACGTGGCGCTCTGGCGGGCTTCGTCAAGCTTCTGCGCGGCCTGCCCACGGTCACGGGCGACCAGCGCTTGGGCGGTGATCTGCGCGGCCTGCACGGCATGGTAGGCATTGGCCGCGCCGGCGGGCGGGTGGATGGCCTCCACCGAGGTCGCCAGCAGCTCTACCCCGGTATCCATGCGGTCGAGGTCCGCCTGCACTGCACGGCCGATGTCACGGCCGAGCTCGGCACGCTCGGCGCCCAGCAGACCATCCAGCGAGCGACCGGCGAAGTCGTGGACCAGCACCCGATTGGCAATGCTGCGCAGCAGTTGCTCGACGTTGGCCGTGTGATACGCCGCCGCCAGGGCGGCCGCGTCGCTCAGGCCGATGCGGTAGATGAAGCGAACGTCCATGTTGACGATCTGGAACCCCTGACGCCCGCCATCGGCACCGGCAATCACCTGCGAGTTCTCGCTCAGGTGAGTGGCGTCCCACAGCCGGTTGGCGGTGGTCGGCGGAGCACCGTCGGCAGCCGCCAGCGGTTCGCTGACACCCTCGGCCGTGGTCGTCGCCATTTCATGGATGATGCTGTTGTCCACTGTCAGCACTTTGCCAAAGGGCCAGGGCAAGCCGACATGCAGGCCCGGCGGGTACACCGCCACGGGGTTGCCAAAGCGCTCGTAGACGCCACGATTGTTGGTCGGCACCTCGACGATGCCGGTCAGCAGCCAACCGACCAGCGCCACCAGCGCCGCCACCGGCAGGAACGCCCGCCGCATGAAGGCGAACGCCCATACCTGGCGCAGATCGATGCCCAGGCGTTCATGCAGTTCATCTTGCAGCACGGCCAATGGCCGGGGTGGCCACTGCAGAAAGTCGCCCGCCAGGCTACGCGCCACCAGTGCCGGCTCTTCACCTAGGCGCGAGGGGCGGAACATCGCCAGCACCGCCCGGGTCAGCAATTCGAGCGCTGCCAGGCCAGGCAACAGGCCGATCAGCACCGCCAGGCGGGCCGGCCACAGGCGCTCGCCGTCGATACAGGCCAGGCAGGCAATGGTCAGCACCTGCACGGCAATGACCAGCCGCAAGGTGGCGGCAAGCGCCGCAGCCTCGGGCCAGGTCGCCTCGCTTTCAGCCATCAGGTGGCGCTCGAGCACGACCAGGCAAAACGCAAAAACGGCCAACAGGCCGATGGCAACCCACGTCACCTGCCCTGCCACCGACGGTGTCGGCAGGTCGAAGCGCCAGGCCCCCTTGACCAGCAGCAGTGCCAGGCACGCCAGGCCAATGAGCCATGGCGTTTCTGCGCCAAGCCTGCGCCATTGCCGTCGGCAGGCATCGGCGACCTGCCGGCACCAGCGATCGAAACGGCTGAGCGACTCAGGCTCGACGGTTTCTTCGCCAGCGCGAGAGAACAGCAGCGGGACGGGCATGTGGCCCATGGCAGTCGCACGCCAGCTGGCCACCTGCCAGGCCGACTGTGCAGCGCCTGCCAACAGAAGCAGAGCGGCGCCGTTGACGGCGAGCAGGACCAGCCAGTAGGAGTCAGGGCTGAATATCCCGATCAGCCCTTGCAGTAGCGCCAGCAGCACAGCAACCGCCAGCGACAGGTACATCAGCTGCCTCAACTTGCGGGTATGGATCAGCGCATGCTGAAAACGGGGGTAACCATCGAGGTCGACGGCCTCAGTGTCTAGATCGACTCTCATTAAGACTCCAGGAAATACCAGGCTACGCAAGTCTTGAGCCGAAGGAGCTGACGGCCACCGGCGACGAGCAGCGTAACGTTATAACGACAAATGTAAAAAATTTGTCGCAAAACGTAAAATTGGCATTTGGGCCTCAAGATAGGTCGGAAGGGATGCGGCGCCTGTGAGATGGAGCGCCGCCCGCGCGGCGCATCGCGAGCTCTGCTCGCTCCTACGTTTGTTTCGGGCCAGTAACGCCTGTGGCAGGCGCGCGCGACCGCCTTTTCGTACGACGCGATATTCCGCCAGGCGCCAAGGCGTTCGCGCGCAAATCCCACAGGAATAACTGGCCCGAAACAAACGTAGGAGCGAGCAGAGCTCGCGATGCGCCGCGCGGGCGGCGCTCGATCTCACAGGCGGCAAAAACTTCAAGGCGAACACCTACCGGCCTCCCCCCTCGAAACTGCTCAGACGCTACGCGTCACGCCACCATCGACCTTGATGTTCTGCCCAGTAATGTAGGCAGCACCATCGCTGGCCAGGAAGGCAATGGTGGCGGCGATCTCCTCGCTGGTGCCGTAGCGCTTGAGTGGCACGCTGTCGCGGCGCTGCTCGGTGGCCGGCAGGCTGTCGATCCAGCCGGGGAGCACATTATTGATACGCACGTTATCGCCAGCGAACTGGTCGGCGAAGATCTTGGTAAAGGCCGCCAGACCCGAACGGAACACGGCCGATGTGGGGAACAAGTCAACAGGCTCGAACGCCCAGGCGGTAGAGATGTTGATGATCACCCCGCCCTTCTGCTTTTGCATGTAAGGCGTCACCAGCCGTGTCGGGCGGATGACATTGAGCAGGTAGGTATCCATGCCCTTGTGCCAGTCTTCGTCGCTGATCTCCAGGATTGGCGCGCGAGGGCCGTGGCCGGCGCTGTTGACCAGCACGTCGATGCGGCCCCATTGCTCCACCACAGCATCCACCAGGCGCTGCAGGTCCTCGACCGACTGGTTGCTGCCGGTGACGCCGATGCCGCCCAGTTCGGCGGCCAGCGCCTCGCCCTTGCCTGAAGAGGACAGGATGGCGACCTTGAAACCGTCAGCGGCCAGCCGACGTGCCGCTGCAGCCCCCATGCCGCTGCCACCGGCGGTGATGATTGCCACTTTTTCTACAGACATGTTGCCTCCTTGGGTAATGGAACCGTGCTGTTGCAAGTTTCATCACACTAGCAGCCGGCAGCTGATCGAGGGAGGCAGGCAAAGTTGGCCAAGCCAGTAGATTAACTATCGCCTACCTGGCTATTGAGCCACTCCCTGACAAGGCCTAGCGCTGCTGCCTCCTGCGCCTTGCGTGGCCATACCAGGTAGAACGCCTTGTCCAGCCTCAGCTGCTGGGGAAAGACCTGCTCGAGCCTGCCGGCAGCGATGTCGACCTTGACGAAGGCGTAGCTGGCAAGGGTAATGCCCTGCCCGCCAATGGCGGCGTCGATGGCCAGCGATGTCTGGTTGAAACGCACACTCTTCGCCGTCGGCTTCGAATGTTCAGGGAAGAAGGCAGCCGTGTATTGCGGCCAGAAATTGTGCCCGTCGTGCAAGGCGACATAGCGTTGCAAGGCCGCAAAGCTCTCTGGCTTGCCCATTTCAGACAACAACGCCGGGCTCGCCACCGCGACGATCCGTTGCTCCATCAGCAGCTCGACGTTCAGCCCGCCCCCGAACGGCGGCTGACCGTAGCGCACGGCGATGTCGACGCCATCGGTATGGAAATGCGAGAGCCGGTCGGTGGCCAGCAGGCGCAGGTCGATGTCAGGGTGGGCCTCAGCGAAATGGCCGAGCCTTGGAATCAGCCACTTCGAGGCAAAAGTAGGCGTCACGCTGACCGTGAGCTGGGACGGTGCCGGGCGCAGCAGCTGGGTGGCTTCATCGATCATCCCCAGGGCGATGCGGATACTCGCCGCATAGCCACGCCCGGCATCGGTCAGGCCAACACCCCGTGGCAGGCGCTCGAACAGGCGCACCTGCAGGCTGGCCTCCAACCCGCGCACCTGCTGGGCGACCGCCGCCTGGGTCACGCCCAGCTCCTCGGCGGCGAGGCGAAAATTCAACTGACGCGCCACCACTTCGAACACACGCAGCGCATTGAGTGACGGCAACCCGGGGAAACCAGCAGGCATGGGAATGGATTTTCTATCGGTCAAGGTCTCCTGAGGCTACCGACATCACCTGGGGTTTGGAAGCGGTGCCAGTCGATGATCCATCGCAAAAGCCCCGACTAGGGGTATTCTGCCCCCGGGGGTGGGTTCAGGGTTTGCTGCGCCAATACAGGGTGACCGCCACCACATCCACGGCCAGCACGATCGCCACAACGAGGAACATGAAGTAGTGATCCTCCACGAGCATTGGCGTATCCCCTGTCTGGTCAGCTTTTCAGCATTGCGAGCAATTCCTGTTCCAATGGCGCTAAAAGGGAGTAACGAATGTTTTCATCTGAACGGCTGAAGGGTCTCGACGTGTTCGTCGCCGTCGCGGACCTGGGCAGTTTCACTGCCGCAGCCGAACGGCTGAACCTCACAGGATCTGCAGTGAGCAAGAGTGTGGCGCGCCTCGAGGAACGCCTTGGAGTAAGGCTGTTCAACCGCACCACCCGCACCTTGGCGCTGAGCGAGGCGGGTATCACCTTCTACCGCACCTGTACCTCGGTACTGGCCGACCTGGAGCAGGTTGAGCATGCCCTCAGCGCCGAGGGCGACGAGCCCCACGGCAAGGTGCGAATAGACCTGCCGGCCTCGTACGGCCGGTTGCATGTGCTGCCGCTGATCCTGGATTTCATCCACCAGCATCCGCTGCTGCAACCGCACATCTCGTTTACCGACCGCTTTATCGACCCGCAGCACGAAGGCATCGACATCGTCGTGCGCATCGGCGGCCCTGATGCCTGGCCAACCAGCCTGGGCCACCAGTATTTCGGCGCCCAGCGCCTGATCTTCTGTGCCTCACCCACCTACCTTGCCCAGCACGGCGTCCCGCAAAGCGAGCGTGATCTCGATCAGCATCACTGTGTCGGTTATGGGCACGGCGATGGTCAAGTCAGCCCATGGTTCTTCAAAGGCCGCCAGCCGGGAGAAATGGAGCGGCGTACGCCGCAGGCGCGCATCGCTGTCGGCGATGGCGAGGGCGAAGTGGCCGCCGTGCTCGCTGGGCATGGCATCGGCCAGTTACCGACTTGGCTGACCCAGCAGCACATCGACCAGGGCACACTGGTCGAGGTGCTGCCTGAGCTGGCAACGGACGGCCTGCCCATGAACCTGGTCTGGCTGAAAAGCCGCGAGAACCAGCCCAAGGTCCGCGCCCTGCTGGACTACCTGCTGCCACGGTTGGCGCCCCATGGCAGCCGGCCCGGCGACAGCTGACTGCCCTGCCCTAACGCTCAGGCGCGAGGTTGCGAACGGCCAACGCCAGGAGCAGCGCGAGCACCGCAACGGCAGCGGCCACATAGCCGAGGTAGCCGATGCCCAGGTTAGACACGGTCATGCCGCCGATGATGGCGCCAGCGCCAATGCCGGCATTGGCTGCCGAAACATTGCTGGTGCCCGCCAGCGCCTGTGCGTGGGTAACCGAACGCATGACCCGCACCTGGCTGATCGGGTAAAGCGCTGTATTGGCGATGCCCCACAGCCCAAGCGCTACACAGAACAGCCAGCCACCTTGAGCCAGCGGAACGGCCGCCCCCATGCCCAGAGCAAGCAGCGCGAGAAAGCCGATGGTGGCTTTGATCGGCGAATGGTCGACGGCCCTGCCGCCAATCCAGTTACCCACCAGGCCAATCGCGCCAAAGCCCATCATCCACCAGCCAACATTGGCAGGTGCCACCCCCGCGACACGCTCGAGGATGTCGGCCAGGTAGGTGTAGGCGATGAACATGGCACTGAACACCACCACCGAAAGCAGCACATTGGCCAGGAAGCATGGCTCCCTGAAAATCCGTGCCTGCTTGAGGAAATCCACCTTGGCCGTGCGCGCCACGCTCGGCATGTAGACCCACATGGCCACAGCCATGATCAACGACAGCCCGGCAAGCAGCCAGAAAGCCCCTCTCCAGCCGATCGCATTGGCCGCCACAGTACCTAGCGGAATACCCAGCAGCATGGCCGCCGAGATCCCCAGGTAGACCCTTGAAATAGCCTGGCCCGCCCGCTGCGGCCCGGCCAGTTGCCCGGCGGTCTCGCTGGCCGTGCCCCAGAACACCGGCAAGGCCAAGGCAGGCACCACGCGGGCCACGCCGAGCAACCAGATGTTGCTCGAAGCGGCCGCAACGGCGTTGGCTGCGGCGAACAGCAGCAAGATCCCGATGAACAGTTTTTTCCGCTCCAGATGCGACAGCGCCGCCGTCAGGGGCGGACCGAAAACCATCACGGTGAAGGCAAACAGCGTCACCAGTTGCCCGGCAGCGGCAATCGAAATGTTCAGGTCTCGAGCCAGCGCGGGAAGCAGCCCGACGATCAGGAACTCGGTGGTGACGATGAGAAAGGCGGAAAAAGCCAGGATCGCGATGCTGATTCCTGCGTTTCTGGAAGTGGAAGCAACCTGTGCGGCTGATTCGTAAGCAGACATTGAGAGGCTCCTGTTGATGGCCTCCCAGTTTATTCATTCCATAAAATACAATTATTGGCCAATTCTCACGTATCAACGGAACTGAATTCATCAATCCTTTCAGCCTCTTCACGGTCACCGGCTTCTGTCGGCCACGGATACGCTGTCGAATTCCGGGCCGTCTGCGCGGCCTAGATCAGCCAGATGTTGCGATTGCGCTCGAGTGTCAGGTGAATTCAGAGAGAGGCTGCAGGCCGGGCCCGCAGAATGAAATCCCCAAGGTACAATGCGCGACCTACGCTGCACATCAGAGATGGACAATGAACCGCCAGAAGAAACTCAAACAGCTGCTCAAGGCCCACCAGAAAAAGGCCAATGCCAAGCTGGCGCCCAAGAGCAACAAGCCCAAGTACATCAGCAAGGCCGACCGGCTGAAGCTTGAAACTGAAGCGGCAGTTGTACAGAACGATTCAGACACACCGGCGGCCCAGGCAATCGCCTGAGCACCGACAGGCTCGATCAACGCTGCGTCTGCGATATTTCATCAAGAAAAGTCTGATCATTTTCGTGAATTCCTTTTCATGACGGCGGGATTGATCGTCTACGCAGTTGCTGGTCCAGCTACACACCCTCCCCATGCCGCATTGAGCGCATGCCTCGTCACGTCCCTCTCCGTCAGTGGCGATTAAACAAATCTTAATGTCTCTCAGGCATTTGCCGCCCTCTAGCCAGTTGCTTGCGACTGGCACTGCCTTTGCCCTGTCAGCCAACTGAACCATACTGGCTCACGTGGCGACAGCTGCCCTTCCCAGCCCCTGACGATAGAGATCTGATCATGGCCCGCCTGTTCACCCCGTCGTCAGGCCTGCGTAACGCCGTGCCCAATCGCTGGGACTGGATCCTCCTGCCGCTGGTGCTGGTATTGCTGGTGCTCGCCGCCTATGGCGCCATGCAGATGAGCCGGCCGTTCGTGGTCGGCGAGGCATTGTCGATCTCTCTCGACCCGGCCTACCTGCCCTACTACCTGCTGCGCACCATGCTGCGGATGTTCACCGCGCTGGGCTTCTCGCTGCTGTTCGCCTTCCTTTTCGCCGCGCTGGCGGCCAAGTACCGTGCCGCCGAGAAGGCCATGATCCCGCTGCTGGACGTGCTGCAGTCGGTGCCCATCCTGGGCTTCCAGGCCATTGCCATCGCGCCCTTCATCGCACTCTTCCCGGGCAATCTGCTGGGTGTGGAATGCGCGGCGATCTTTGCCATCTTCACCTCCCAGGCGTGGAACATGGCGCTGAGCCTGTACCAGTCGTTCCGCACCGTACCGCCAGAACTGAACGAGGCCGCACGGATCTTCCGCCTCTCGGCCTGGCAGCGATTCTGGCGCCTGGAACTGCCGTTCGCCATGCCTGGCCTGCTGTGGAACATGATGATGTCGATGTCTGGCGGCTGGTTCTTCCTGGTTGCCGCCGAGGCCATCTCGGTGGCCGGGCAGGATATCAAGCTGCCCGGGATCGGCTCCTATATCGCCGTGGCCATCGACCAACGCAACCTCGGCGCGATCGGCTGGGCCATCGCCGCGATGCTCACCGGCATCGTGCTCTACGACCAGCTGTTCTTCCGTCCGTTGCTGGCCTGGGCCGACCGTTTCCGCTTCGAAGACACCCAGGGCGACACCGCGCAGCGCTCCTGGCTGCTCGACTGGGGCCGCCACAGCAGTTGGCTGAGCGGCTTCAGCGCGTTGTTGGCGAAGGGGTTCCAAAGCGCCATGGGCTGGTTTGCCCAACGCCATGACGGCACCGTGGCGCGGCGCCATTGGCTGCGCCTGCCCACCTGGTGGTCACGCGCCTGGGACGCGGCCCTGCCGTTGGCTTGCGCCTTCGCCTTCATCCGCCTGGGACTGTTCGTGCACCAGGACGTCGGCTGGGGCGAGGCCCTGCACGTGCTCGGGCTGGGCTTGATCACCCTGTGCCGGGTGATGCTGCTGATCGCCCTCGCCTCGCTGGTGTGGGTGCCGCTGTCGATCTGGATTGGCCTGCGGCCCCGCTATTCGCAGAAGGTCCAGGCGCTGGCGCAGTTCCTCGCCGCCTTCCCGGTCAACCTGCTGTTCCCGCTGGTGGTCCTGGTGCTGGTGCACTTCCAGCTCAGCCCGAACATCTGGCTCAGCCCGCTGATGGTCTTCGGCACCCAGTGGTACATCCTGTTCAACGTGGTTGCGGGCGCCGCGACCATTCCCTACGAACTGCGCCTGGCCGCCGACAACCTCGGCCTGCGCGGCTGGCTGAAATGGAAACGCGTATACCTGCCGGCGGTGTTCCCCAGCTTCATCACCGGCGCCGTCACCGCCAGCGGCGGCTCGTGGAACGCCAGCATCGTCGCCGAGTACGTCAGCTGGGGCGACACCTCGCTGGTGGCCGACGGCCTGGGCAGCTACATCAAGCAGATGACCGACGCCGGTGATTTCCACCGCATCGCCTTAGGGATCGGCGTGATGTGCATCTACGTGATGCTGGTAAACCGCGTGTTCTGGCGCCGCCTGTACCTGCTTGCCGAAAACCTTCGCTGAGGACTTGCCATGAAACCATCGCTGATCGAACTCAAGAGCGTGAGCAAGGCCTTCCAGGCTTCCGACGGCACCCCGCGCACCGTCCTCGAAGGGGTCGACCTGAACCTGCGCGAGCGTGAAATCGTCGCCCTGCTCGGGCGCTCCGGTTCGGGCAAGTCGACCCTGTTGCGGATCATCGCCGGCCTGGTTGGCGCCGACCGCGGCACCGTCACCTACCGCGGCCAGCCGATCCACGGCCCGGTAGGCGGCGTGGCCATGGTCTTCCAGTCGTTTGCACTGTTCCCGTGGCTGACCGTGCAGCAGAACGTCGAGCTAGGCCTGGAGGCCCAGGGCATGAACCCGGCCGAGCGCCAGCGCCTGGCCGACACGGCGCTGGAGCTGATCGGCCTGTCCGGTTTCGGTGGCGCCCTGCCGCGCGAACTCTCCGGCGGCATGCGCCAGCGCGTGGGCATCGCCCGCGCCCTGGTGATGAACCCTGAGGTATTGCTGATGGACGAGGCCTTTTCGGCGCTCGACGTGCTCACCGGCGAAACCCTGCGCGACGACATGCTCGAACTCTGGGAAGAACGCCGCATCACTACCCGCAGCATCCTGGTGGTGTCGCACAACATCGAGGAGACGGTGATGATGGCCGACCGCATCCTCATCCTCTCCAGCGACCCGGGCCGGGTGCGCTCGGAACTGCACATCGACCTGCCGCGCCCGCGCAATGCCGACTCAGCGGAAGTCCGCGCGCTGATCGACGACGTTTACGCGCTCATGACCCGGGGCCCCGAAGCCATCGCCGCCGCCGGTGCGCCACCGGCCGTGGAGCTGGGCTACCGGCTGCCCGATGCCGATATCGCGCGGATGGAGAGCGTGCTCGAGCTCATCGCTGGCGAGCCCTTCAACGGCGAAGCCGACCTGCCGCACCTGGCCGAGGAAACCGCGTTGCCCGACGAGGTGCTGTTCCCGATCTACGAGGCCCTCGGCCTGCTTGGCTTTGCCCAGGTGATCGAGGGCGACATCCGCCTCACACGCCAGGGCCGCAACTACGTGACGGCCCGCCAGGCGCGGCGCCAAGACCTGTTCGCGCGCCAGTGCAAGGGGCGCGTGTCGCTGATCAGCTACATCCTCGACAGCCTCCAGCTGGAGCCCGCCGGCCTGCTGGAAAAGACCGTGCTCGACCGCCTGACGGAGTACATGGACGCCGAGGAAGCCGAGCGTGTGCTCAAGGTGGCCATCGAGTGGGGGCGCTATGCCGAACTCTATGAGTACGACTTCCACACGCGCCGCCTGACCCTGGCGCGGGAAATCATGGGCGAACACTGATTGCGGCGTTCAGGCGTGTGCGCTCAGACCGGCGAGCCCTTGCCACGCAGCAACGCATCGAACCGCTCCGGGTCAGCCGTGCCCAAGCGATTGCTTCGGCTGCTGACACTGATGCCTCTGCCGCTCAAGGCTGACCTGCAGCATCCAGACTTCCCTGCTGACGCAATCTTGGCTTATTGGGTCATGCCTAGTTCGGCATCATCCATCAACGCCTTGGCCATCGCGCTGAGGTAGTGCGAGGCCCAGATCATCATCGGCTTTTCATCCATCAGGCCCAGGATGGTCAGTTCGCGCACATAGCCCATCAGTTCCGAAGCCTGCTCTCGCGCGTCGCGGCAGGGGATGCCGGGTTCGATGCGGAACAATGGGTGGCTCTGGTTTTCACCTTGGAAGAAGGTGGTCTTGCCGACGGTGCATTGGGTGTCGTCTGTGGTCATTGGTCAATCTCCCTGAAAATTTGCTTTGCCTGGGCTGGCCTCTTCGCGGGACAAGTCGGATCGCCGCACCGCCGCTCCTACAGGGAATCGCGAACCCTTGTAGGAGCGGGCTTGACCCGCGAAAGGGCCAGACCAGCCAGCACATCACCTGAGCCTTAGTGCAAGGTCCGAGGCTTAGTAGGCATCTGCACCTGTATCAACGCCGCTTCGAGCAAAGCCCGCAACGCCTCCATCTCATGCATCGAGGCCATCATCAGGATCGACGCCGGTGACTTGGGCTGCAGCAGCAACGCCTGATGCACCACCGTGGACGCACACAACGCGTAGTCCGTAGCCTGGATCAGGGTGTCTTCAAGGGAATGAATATCGTGGGGTGGATCGGGGACAATCTTCAACATCGCATAGTACCTTTCCTGGGGCTTCCACCTGCCTGCTGTCAAACAGTCGGGTGGCAGCTGTACATGGGTTGACAGACCGGCGGACTATGCAAGTTCCGGCGCACGCAAGCGTGCCCCACGTACAGCCGCCATATCAGGCGAGCCACATGCATAATACCGTTACGGCCTGTCAAAGCCGTGTCGCTGATGAGCAGCGACAGGCCGAGACTAAAGCCCTCGGCAGAGCAGCCGCAACGGAAAATATGCGGGAAGAGTATCTTTGGGAAATGGACTACAAGAAAGGGGCAAAATCTGATTTTTTCTAAACGGTCTGTATAATCCCGCGGCGTTAACCGCACCCCGTGCGGTAGCCGAAGGACCGGCGCCCAGACTCGCGCCTGGTTGTTCGATCAAAGCCAATCGATAAGGAAATCCCATGCGTCAAATCAAACTCGTGCTCGCAGCATTGCCCTTCTGTGTACTGGCCGGCTGCGGCAACGATGCCCTGGAAGGCACCTATGAACAGACCACCACGGTAATGGGCATCCAGGGCCCAAAACAGAAAGTCGAGTTCGCCAAGGACTACATCATTGCCAACGGCAACAAGTTCAAGGTCGAGGAGTGGGAGCGCAAGGATGATGAGGTCGTCGCGCGCGACAAGGATGGCCAGGCACTGATCAATGTGCGCGTACTGGACGGCGGTAAGCGTCTGGAAGCCATTGGCGGCAGCAACATGGCCAAGAACGTGTTCGTGCGGGTGGACTGACCGACCGCGGTCACCCAACGCCAAATCTTCGCGGGTGACCGCGCTGTCGCTGTAGTCATTACCCAGAGGCGCCTCGATCTTTTGTGAAAGGTTGAGGCGCCCTGCCCGCCTGATGCACGCTGCTCCGTTGAATGCTCACGCATTGCCCGCTGGATCAGTGGCAGTCAGCGTGGCGTGAACGTTCAGCTCTTCGGCGATGAACGCCGATATCATGGCCCGGTAGACCTGTTCCACCACCGCAGGCGAAGCACCCGCCTCGCCTGCCATTACCCGCACCTTCTCGATGACTTGCTCGACCCGCGCCGGCGCGCGTACGTCATCGGTGGTTTTCTTGAAGCGCGCGGCCTGCGTCACGAGCTTGCCGCGTTGAGCGAGCAGTGAAACGAGGCTTCGATCGATGACATCGATGCGCTGCCGGACTTCATCCAGAGAGGTGCACGTTACTTCCATTTTCTTGAATTCCTTTTCATGGGCCGAGATTGATCGTAACCGCAATGGCTGGGTTCGCAGGCACTCATTGTAGCCATGGGCGAATGTTCGCTTCGGATCTCGGTGCCATTGCAAATACGCCCGAAGCTGCCATAGGCTGCCTTCTCATTAATAGATGCCATTGATGCAAGCTGCTGACGCCGAGTTCGCGCGTCGAGGCATCACCTTCGCGGTCCTGCACCGACACTCAAAGCCTTGCAGCCTTCTCGTGCCCACTTTGGCTGGCGTTCACTTCGATAACCTCGACAAACCCCTCGGACCTGCAAGGTGGCTCGAACGCAGCCGCCACCGCCTCAATACTCGCCCTCGGCACTTGATGATCGACCCGGCGCAAGGCATTGCGTGCCAATGCCTGCTCGACCGGAGCCTGCACCCAGACTGCCGTGACCGGCACACCATGGCGCGCAGCCAACGCCAGGATTGGCGCACGGTGCACGCGCCGCGGCAGTGCTGCAGGCACGATCAAGCTCGGCAGGGTCAGCCATATGGCCCAGCGAAAACCGCGGATCATCGCAAACTGGCCGGCACAGAGCAGCAAGACCAGTGCAACACCGGTACTCAGTACATAGGGCCCGAGAACGCTCTTAACCGGCCTGCCGGCGCATGGTCAGAATCGCCGCACCAAAACCGATGAACGTCGTGCCGACTACCCGGCTCACCCAACGCGACAGCGCCGGCCGGGTCAGCACACCCTTGGCCCGCGAGGCCAGCGCGGCATACAGGCTCAACGACGTCAGCGACAACGCCACGAAGATCCCGGTCAGGGTCAGGAACTGCGGCAGCAGCGCCGCGCCCTGGTCGATGAACTGCGGAAACAGCGCGGTGAAGAACATGGTCGCCTTGGGGTTGGTGACGGCAGTCAGGAACGCCGACTTGTACAACTTCAAGGGGGTCGGCTTGCTGACCTCGGCCGCCGCCTGATCCACCAGCATCGGGCTTTTCTTGAGCAACTGCCGGGCGCCGAGGTAGAACAGGTAGCCGGCACCGATCAGCTTGACCGCGTTGAACAGCATTTCGGAGCTGGCCAGCAACGCTCCCAGGCCAAGCATGGCGGCCGCCGACAGGCAGAACAGGCCCGAGCCATTGCCCAGTGACGACCACACGGCACTGCGCTGGCCGTGGGCGAGGCTGTTGTTGATGGCCATCAGGGTGGCAGGCCCTGGGCTGGCAATGGCGATTGCAGCCACCAGGGTGAAGGCGAGAAGCGAGTGGGTATCCATATGGCAGGCTCGGGAACGTTTCGAAGCGTGCATCTTACATAAGCGCAGCGGCTTCAGTCGTTACCCTGGCGCTTGGCGTTCTTCTTGGTAATGGCCTTCATCCGCGTGGCCGCGCGTTGCACGGCAGCCATCTTCTCAGGGCGTTTCATGCCGCGCCACTTGCGGATTTCTTCACGGGTGCGGCCGCAGCTCACGCACAGCTCGCTGTTGAGCTGGCAGAGCGAGACGCAGGGGTTTTCGATGTCTTTGGCCATGGCGGGCTCCAATCACGGCCGCGGATCATACCCTGTGGAAGCTGCCGGGCATACTCACGCTGCCACGGCACGCCCGCCCAAGCGGCGCCAGACCAGGCGGCCGCAAGTGATCGACCAGTTGGCCAGGGCAATCACCAGCAGTATGTTCAGCAGTGCCGGCATGCCTGCCTGGACGATGACCTTGCCGGCCAGCAGCGGGAAGCCGAACACGCCAACGAAATAGGCCAGGCTGAACAGCACCAGCGACTGGGCTGTCTGCCCGGCGGGGGCTTCGTTGGCCGCCAGGCCGTTGATCACCGAATAGGTCAGGCCATAGCCGACACCCAGCACCACGGCCGCCAGCACGTAGGTCGCCGTGCTGTCGACGCCGTACATGAACATCAGCACCGACAGCACCATCAATGCCGTCATTAGACAGGCCATGCGGTACGGGTCACGCTTGACGATGAAACCGGCAATCAGCAAGCGGCAGGAGATCGCAGCCGACATGAAACCAAGGAAGAACAGCGAGTAGTCCAGCTGCCTGGCGCTGGCATAGGAAGTCTGGAAGCTCGACAGCCCTCCGAAGATCGCGCCGCCCAGGCCAACCATCAGGATGGCGAACGCCGCCTTGGAAGACAGCACCGCACGCGTGGCTGCCGGGGTGATCTTGCACACCACCACGGCGCCGGTCTTCAGCTGCTGTATGCGCGGCCCCATCAGCAGGAACATCACGCCACCCAGCACACTCGCCACGGCTGCAGCGACGAAGGCCGCCTCCACCGGGTAACCCAACGCCTGCGCCGCGCGCCCCAGCAACGGCCCGGTGCCGATGCCGGTCATCATGCTGCCCGAGAGCAAGGCAAAGTATTTGACCCGCCGTTCTGGCTCGATGAGCATCGCCACGATGATCGGCCCCAGCGTGTAGAACAGGCCCCAACCGAAGCCCAGCAGCAGGCCGCACAGCAAGATGGCCGTACCGAACCCTGGGGCGGTGGCAAAGCCCAGGCAGGCCGCGGCAAGAAACACCGCGCCGCCGGCCACGGCCTTGGGTGCGCCAATCAGGTCGGTCAGGTGGCCGGAGAAGATCACCGCCATAAAGGTGCTGAGCATGGCGGCGCAGATCACCGTGCCGGCATCGGCTTCGCTGGCACCGTGTGCGCGCAGCGTCATGGCCAGCAGAAAGGTCGTGCCGTAGGAAAGCGAAAGCAGGTAGCTGCTCAGGCAAAAAGTGGCGAATAGGCCGTTGGCAGGTGGTTGACGGGAAAACATCAGGCATTCCAATTGTTTTTATCGAGTGCCCGGTTTTTATCACGGGGTGAACGGTGTTTGGATATCAAAGCAGCGGAGTGAAGCGTGGCACACTCATACCTATCAAGCACATCTCGGTGGGCGCTGAAGCTGCTCCCCCCTTCAAGTCTAACCATTCAAGCGGGCTTGCCCGCGATGCGCCGCGCGGGCGGCGCTCGATCTCACAGACGCTGCAGAACCCAAGCCAGGAACAACTCAAGGCATAAACGCACGATCCCCCTGCAGATTTGTCCATTGCGTAAGATAAATTCGCATGCCAGGATCCAGCGATCCTCCAGCGCACTCCAGACTTCACTTGGAAAATCAATAACAAAGCAGGGAGAACGCGATGACCGCGCACGCTCATACCTCGGCAACGGCTCATGTACTGGCCGAGGTCCGCAACCAGATTGGCCACCTCACCCTCAACCGCCCTGCCGGCCTCAATGCCCTGACCCTGGACATGGTGCGCAGCCTGCGCCAGCACCTCGACCAATGGGTCGAAGACCCACAGGTGCAGGCCGTGGTACTGCGCGGCGAAGGCCCCAAGGGCTTCTGCGCCGGCGGCGATATCCGCTCGTTGCACGACAGCTACAAGGCCGGCGAAACCCTGCACGAAGACTTCTTCGTCGAGGAATACGCCCTGGACCTGGCCATCCACCGCTACCGCAAGCCGGTGCTGGTGCTGATGGACGGTTTCACCCTCGGTGGCGGCATGGGCCTGGCCCAGGGCTGCGACCTGCGCATCGTCACCGAACGCAGCCGCCTGGGCATGCCCGAGGTTGGCATCGGTTACTTCCCGGACGTAGGCGGCAGCTACTTCCTCTCGCGCATCCCGGGCGAACTGGGCACCTACCTGGGCGTCAGTGGCACCCAGATCCAGGCTGCCGACGCCCTGTACTGCGGGCTGGCCGACTGGTACCTGACCAGCGACAAGCTTGCCGCGCTGGATGAAGGCCTGGATACGCTGCGCTTCGGCGACCATCCGCTCAAGGACCTGCAGAACCTGCTGGCCAAGCTCGGCAGCCAGGTGCTGGACGATGCGCCGCTGGAAAAGCTGCGCCCGGTCATCGACCACTTCTTCGCCCAGCCCGACCTGGCGGCGATCATCGAGCAACTGCGCGCCGTGCGCATCGGCGACAGCCACCCATGGGCGTTGGCGACTGCCGAACAGCTGGAAAGCCGCTCGCCGCTGGCCATGGCGGTTACTCTGGAGATGCTGCGCCGCGGTCGCCACCTGGCGCTGGAAGACTGCTTCGCCATGGAGCTGCACATCGACCGCCAGTGGTTCCAGTACGGCGACATCATCGAGGGCGTGCGCGCCCTGATCATCGACAAGGACAAGCAGCCGCGCTGGAACCCGCCGACCCTGGCCGGGCTGTCGCGCCAGCGGGTCGACCAATTCTTCGAAGGCCTGTGAGCCCGGGAGTACACAGATGCAAGACCTGGAACTGAGCGAAGAACAGATCATGATCCGCGACATGGCCCGGGACTTCGCCCGTGGCGAGATCGCGCCGCATGCCCAGGCCTGGGAAAAGGCCGGCTGGATCGACGATGGCGTGGTGCGCAAGATGGGCGAGCTGGGCCTGCTCGGCATGGTCGTGCCCGAAGACTTCGGCGGCAGCTACACCGACTACGTGGCCTATGCCTTGGCCGTCGAGGAAATCGCCGCTGGCTGCGGCGCCACCGGCGCGATGATGAGCATCCACAACTCGGTTGGCTGCGGCCCCCTGCTGGCCTACGGCACCCCTGAACAGCAGCAGGCCTGGCTGCCGCGCCTGGCCACTGGCGAGGTGATCGGCTGCTTCTGCCTGACCGAACCACAGGCAGGCTCCGAAGCGCACAACCTGCGTACCCGCGCCGAGCTGGTCAATGGCGAATGGGTCATCAATGGGTCCAAACAGTTCGTCAGCAACGCCCGCCGTGCCGGGTTGGCCATCGTCTTCGCCGTCACCGACCCGGAGCTGGGCAAGAAAGGCCTGTCGGCCTTCCTGGTGCCCACCGACAACCCCGGGTTCAAGGTTGACCGCAGCGAACACAAGATGGGCATCCGCGCCTCCGACACCTGCGCGGTGACCTTCGACAACTGCCGCATTCCGGCGGCGAACATCCTCGGTGAGCGTGGCAAGGGCCTGGCCATCGCCCTTTCCAACCTCGAAGGCGGGCGCATCGGCATCGCCGCTCAGGCCCTGGGCATCGCCCGTGCCGCGTTCGAGGCGGCGCTGGTGTACTCGCGGGACCGCATCCAGTTCGGCAAGCCGATCAACGAGCACCAGAGCATCGCCAACCTGCTGGCCGACATGCAGGTCCAGGTGAATGCTGCGCGGTTGCTGATCCTGCATGCCGCGCGGCTGCGCACGGCAGGCAAGCCGTGCCTGTCGGAGGCTTCGCAGGCCAAGCTGTTCGCCTCGGAAATGGCCGAGCGAGTGTGCTCGATGGCGATCCAGGTACACGGTGGGTATGGCTATCTGGAGGACTACCCGGTCGAGCGTTATTACCGCGATGCGCGTATCACGCAAATCTACGAAGGGTCGAGCGAGATCCAGCGCATGCTGATCGCGCGCGAACTCAAGCACTACCCCTTGTAAGCCCTGTCATTGGCGCTGCCTGAAGGTTTCCGAAGGCAGCTCGCCAAAGCGCTGGCGATACACTTCGGAGAACCGCCCGAGGTGCAGGAAGCCGTAATCCATGGCCAGCTCGGTCACGCTGCGCACCGCGCAGCTGCCATCGCTCAGGCACGCATGCACCCGCTCCAGCTTGCGCTGGCGCACGTACTGCTTGGGCGTGGTGCCCAGCTGGCGATCGAACAGCGCATACAGCGAACGCAGGCTCATGCAGGCCTGCTCCGCCAGCGCCTCGGCGGTCAGCTCCAGCTTGAGGTTGCGGTCAATGTAATCGAGGATCCGCTCCAGGCTCGCACCCGGCGTGCCCAGGCTTTCGCGGCGGATGTTGGTGCTCATCAAGGTCATCAGCTTGCTGGCGACAATCTGGCTGTAGTGCCCTTGCACCCGCGGCAGCGAATCACTGACCTCGGCTTCGTGGCAGACCATGGCCAGCAGGTTGACGAAGCCATCCAGCTCCTCCAGCCGGTAGTGGTTGCGCAGGAAGCGCACGCCGCCGTCCGGCCGTTGCCAGCGCTGCTCCTCGCAGATGGTGTCGAGCAGCCGGGTCGGCACCTTGAGGATGAATTTCTCGCAGTCTTCGGAATAGGTCAGGTCGACCGGGTCGTCCGGGTTGATCAGCAGCAATTCGCCAGGCACCAGGTGGTGCTCGCGCTGGTGTCCGCGCCACAGGCAGTTGCCGTTGAGCAGCACTTGCAGGTGGTAGATGGTTTCCAGCGCCGGCGAAGTAACCCGCACGCTGCCGCCGTAGCTGATGCGGCACAGGTCGAGTTCGGCGAACTTGCGGTGGCTCAGGCTGGCCTGGGGGTGGGTGGTACGCGACAGGCCGATGCAGTGCTGGCCGACGTGCTGGTTGACGTAGTCGGACACCGCATAGGGGTCGGCGTGATGGAACACGCTACTGCGCTCGCTCAGCAGGCGGCTTTCCATAGGCTAGGCACTCGGCATCGTTATTGTTCTGGGCGCCGCTTCCTACTGGCCCAGGGGCTGTGGTTGCGGTCGTTCACGGTCATTGTATCGGGCCAGGGTGAGGTATCTGGGGGCAGCTGACCACTGGCGCATAAGTGACACACTAAGCAAAAAGGCGGGGGTTGGGCAATGAGATGTTCGGATTGGGCGGGCGAATAGCGGACAATGGACTACCGGTGCCTGGGCGATTATCGAACATAGTTGATGCTTGTATTGCCCGCGAAGAGGCCCTACAAGTCAACATCAAGCTATCAATGTACCGCCACTTCCTGCCACCCTGCCCAACCTTGGCTGCGCGCGCGGAATTGGCGCGGGGCAATGGCGAACAACTCGCGAAAACGCCGATAGAAATGCGGGAAACTCACAAATCCACTGGCCACAGCCACCTCGGTCAGCGACTTGCTGGTGTGCTGCAGCAACTGCCGCGCATGGGTCAGGCGCAGTTCCAGGTAATACCGTGGCGGCGTGGCCTGCACATGGCGGCGGAACAGGCGCTCCAGGTGGCGCCGCGACAGCCCGGCATGCTCGGCGATTTCGTCGATGGCGATCGGGTCTTCGATATTGGCATGCATCAACTCCAGCGCCAGGCGCACCCCACGGGGCAGGCTCGGGTCGACTTCCGGCGTGATCGACGGCACGTCGCTCAGCACCCGCGAGCGGTCACACGCCAGCATCTGCTCCACAGCCCGACGCAGTGCTTCGCCGGCTTTGAACTCCAGCAGCGCCAGCATCATGTCCAGCGCACTGCTGGCCCCGGCACAACTCATCCGCCGGCTGTCGAGCATGTGCGCCTGGCGGCTGACACGGACCTTGGGGAACAACTCGCTCATCATCGCCCGGCCATCCGGGTGGAAAGCACAGTCATGGTCGTTGAGCAGCCCGGCTTCGGCCAGGAAGTAGGCGCCATTCCACAGCCCACCGAGCTGGCACCCCAGGTGGTCGGCCTGGCGCAACTTGCTTCGCAGCAGCGCCGACGCCTCCAGGCGTACGCGGAAACCACCGCACACCAGCAGACAGTCAAGCCCGTGCACATCAAGCTCGGCCAGCGCGGTATTGACCGGCAGCGCGATGCCGAGGTCACTCATTACCTGCGTACCCTCGCCCACCACCTGGATGTCGAATAGCGGCGTGGCGCTCATCAGGTTGGCGGTGACCAGGCTGTCCATGGCGGCGGTAAAGGCCATCATCGAGAAGTGCTCGTGCAGGACGAAGGCCACGCGGCGGCATGGCAGCCCCAGGGTGGTGCGGCCGGCAGGGTCGAGGTGGGCCAGGTTGGCGTTCTTGAGGATGCTTTCGAAATGGCTCATGGCGGTGACTCAACGGCGGGAAGAACGCGGTGGATTCTTCGCGGACAAGCCCGCTCCTACACGATTTCTGTAGGAGCGGGCTTGTCCCGCGAAGGGGTCAACATTGATGGAACAGGATTACTTGCTGGCCTGGGTAGCCGCAGCGCGGGAGGCCTGCAGCCACTCATCGAACTGCTGACGGTGCGCGGCGACCCACTCTTTGGCATGGCGGGTGATGTCGGCAGGCTTTTTCTCGCCTTTCTGCATCTTCAGGTTCTGGTTGCTCTCGTCATCGGTGCTGATCTGCACCAGCGACAGGAACTTGGTGGCCGCCGGGTTTTCCTTGGCGAAGTCCTTGTTCAGCACCGCCACCACCTTGTCGATGGCAAAGCCGAGGTTCTTGCCGTGGTACATGGTATCGACATCGTTGTTGCCATCCGGCAGGTCGGTCTTCGGCACTTCCAGCCAGACCACGTCCTTGCCTTCGACCAGCACACTGGCGATCCACTGCGGCACCCAGGTGAAGTACAAGATCGGCTTGCCTTCCTTGTAGCGAGTAATGGTGTCGGCCATCAGCGCGAAGTACGAGCCCTGGTTGACGGTCACGGTCTTGTCGAGGTCGTAGGCCTTCATGTGGTGGGAGATCACCAGCTCGCAACCCCAGCCCGGGTTGCAGCCGGTCATGTCGGCCTTGCCGTCGCCGTCGGTGTCGAACAGCTTGGCGATCTCGGGTTTCTTCAGGTCGGTGATGTACTTGATGTTGTATTGGTCGGCGGTTTTCTTGTCGATCAGGTAGCCCTGGGCGACGCCCGGCAGAATGTTGCCGGTCTTGACCATCACATCGTCGCCGCCGGCCTGCTGGTAGAACTTGTCATGCAGTTTTTCCCACAGGTGCACGGTGAAGTCGGCGTCGCCGTTGGCCAGGGCCACCATCATCACGCCGTACTCGGTCTCCTTCGGCTCCTGCACGTTGTAACCCAGCTCGCGCAGGCCTTCCATGGCCACTTCGCCACGAAAGCGCTCTTCAGCGATGGAGGGGAAGATCGGGGTGACCTTGACCCCTTCTCCCGGTTTGTCGGCCGAGGCATGGGCACACAGCGCGGCGGCTATCAGCGTGAGTGCGGTGGCGCATTTGAGAATGCTGCGGGAGAACTTGGATTCGTGCATCGTCGCTTACCTTCTTCTGATTTTTATCTTCAAGTGCGGCAGATCGAATGTATCCAGGGGATTGCTCAGGCAGTCTTGCGCCGCCCTTGGGGTTGCGCCGCGCCGCACAGGCGCATTACCACGCCCACGGGGCCGGTGTGGTACCAGCGCAGGCTCGGGTCGGCGCTGGTGCGAGCGCCCATGGCCTGGGTCAGGCGGTCGAGGAAGATCGCCAGCAGCACCAGGCCGACACCGCCGACGGTGGCCAGGCCCATGTCCAGGCGGCCGATGCCGCGCAGTACCATCTGGCCCAGGCCACCCACCGAGATCATCGAGGCGATCACCACCATCGACAGCGACAGCATCAGGGTCTGGTTGAGGCCGGCCATGATGGTCGAGGTGGCCAGCGGCAGTTGCACGCGGGTCAGCATCTGCCGCGGGGTGCAGCCGAAGGCGCGGGCGGCTTCGATCTTGTCTTCAGGGACTTGGCGGATACCGAGGTTGGTCAGGCGCACCAGCGGTGGCAGCGCGAAGACGATGGTCACCAGTACACCTGGTACGTTACCGATACCGAACAGCATCACCACCGGCACCAGGTAGACGAACGCCGGCAAGGTCTGCATGGCATCGAGCAAGGGCCGGATGATGCTTTCCAGGCGGTTGCTGCGGGCACACAGGATGCCCAGCGGAATGCCGATCACCGCGCAGAAGAACACCGAGGTCAGCACCAGCGCCAGGGTGGTCATCGACTCGGACCAGACCCCGATCAAGCCCAATAACGTCAAGGTGATGAAGCACAGCAGCGCCATGCGCTTGCCTGCCAGCTGCCAGCCGAGCAGCGACGAAAGGAGGATGCCGATGGTCGGCGGAATGCTCTGCAAGGTGAACTCGATGCCATTGAGCACCTGGTCGATCGGCCAGCGAATGGCGCGGAACACCTCGCGGAAGTTGTGCACGAGGAAGTTGAGGGTTGCGGTGACCCAGTCACCCAGGGGGATGGTGGCCGCCTGGAACGGGTCGAGAAGGCTGAATTCGGACATGAGGGCTTACCTCTTCTTGTACTTAGTGGCGGCTCAGGGTCTGCAGCAGCTCGTTTTTCGACACGGTGCCCTTGAAGGCACCCTGGCGGTCGAGCACTGGCACCGGATACGGCAGGTCGGCCGCGATGCCCAGTACTTCATGCAGTGGCGTATCGGTGTACACCGGCTGCTGCTCGTGCAGGCTGTAGCGTTCACTGGCACTGGCGCCATTGGCATCGGTGTCGACCACGCCGAGCAACTGCCCGCGGTCGTCCACCAGGTAGCCGTAAGGCACACCGGCCTGGAAGCTCGGCGCCTTGCCATTGACCTTGCACACCACGGCCGGGTCGAACTTGGCCAGGTCTCCGGCCTTGAGCACCCGCGAGCTGTCGAAGCTCTTGAAGAAGGTGCGCACGTAGTCGTTCGCCGGCTGGTTGATCAGCTCCTGCGGGGTGCCGATCTGCACCACCCGCCCGCCTTCCATGATCGCGATGCGATGGCCGATGCGGATGGCTTCTTCGATGTCGTGGGAAATGAAGATGATGGTGCGCTGCTGCTCGGCCTGCAGGCGCATCAGTTCGCCTTGCATTTCGCTGCGGATCAGTGGATCGAGGGCGGAAAACGCTTCGTCCATCAGCAGGATCGTCGGGTCGTTGGCCAACGCCCGGGCCAGGCCCACGCGCTGCTGCATGCCGCCGGAGAGCTGGTGCGGGTAGCTGTGCTCGTGGCCAGCCAGGCCCACCTGGCTCAATGCTTCACGGGCACGGCTGTGGCGCTCGGCTTCGGGCACGCCGGCAATCTCCAGGCCAAAAGCGGTGTTTTCCAGCACGCTCATGTGCGGCATCAGGGCGAAGGACTGGAACACCATGCCCATTTCCTTGCGGCGCACATCGAGCAGGGCTTTGTCGGAGAGCCCGGTGATTTCCTTGCCGTTGAGATGGATGCTGCCGGAGGTGGGTTCGATCAAGCGGTTGAACAGCCGCACCATGGTCGACTTGCCCGAACCGGACAGGCCCATGATGACGAAGATCTCGCCACGCTTGACGGAAAAGCTTGCATCGAACACGCCGACGACGTGGCCGGTCTTGCTGAAGATTTCGTTCTTGTCGGCACCCTTGCGGAGCATCTCCATGGCCATGTCGGGGTTGGGCCCGAAAACCTTGAAGATGTTTTTTACCGAAAGAATCTCATCGGCATGGCTCATACGACCCTCTTTATTATGCTTATTAACCAATCTTTGAACGTCGCACTTTCAATAAGGCGGGTAGAGATCAGTGCGAGTACGCTTGGCAGTCCGTTCAAATTCGAACGTGAGTCAAAACCGGCACGCAGAATGTCCTGCTTCAAAATTATTCGACATCGCTGTCGCGAATGCCGCGCCGTGTGGGTTTTACGTTAGGCCCTGATCCAGAGCTGGTCCAACGACATTTGTATCGCCCAAACCATTACCTGAAGTTATCAATCGGCCTGCAAGCGCGGTGCTAGACCGCTGCTGCATTTACCCATGGACCGTTTACAGGCTAGAGTGAATCACTTGGCTAGACGAAGGACCGCCCTCCACCACCATGGTCAGACACTCCGAACCCGATCAGACCCTGATCAAGATGCCGTCGTTGCGCGCCGTGAAAGTCTTCGTTGCCGCCGCCAAGTACCAGAACTTCACCCGCGCCGCCGAAGCCCTGTGCGTGACCCAGGCCGCCGTCAGCCGGCAGATCCGCGAGCTGGAAACGTATCTGGGCGCCGAACTGTTCACCCGGGTGGGTCGGGCGGTAGAGCTGACCGTGGCCGGCTCGATCTTCTTCGATGCGGTGCAGTTGTCGTTCGTCAACATCTCCCAGGCCGCCGAACGCATCCGCAGCAACACCAACACCCGGCATGTGGTCACCCTGTGCTGCTCGCCCGCGTTTGCCGCGTTATGGATGGGGCCGCGCATGCCGAAGTTCCTCGACGAAAACCCGGACATCGACATCAACCTGGTGACCACGCAGAACTTCCTGTCGATGGAGCCCGGGGTGCGCCCGGACATCTACATCACCAAGCTCGGCAAAGTGCAGGCGGGCTACAGCTCGCACCCGCTCAACCATGACGTGATCTACCCGGTGTGCACGCCCCAGTACCTGGCCACGCACCCCGAGCTGCGCACGCTGGAGGGCCTGCGCGACGGCACGCTGCTCAACCTCACCCCCTATGGCCGCTCGCAGGTCGCCGAGCACGTCGACTGGAATGTCTGGCTAGCGTTGCATGATGTCGACCTGAAGAGCCGCGCCAGCACGGCGCCGCATTTTTTCAATGCCAACGACTACAACCTGCTGGTGCAACTGGCGCTGAACAATCAAGGCGTGGCGCTGGGCTGGCATCACCTGATCGCGCCGCTGGTGGCCCAGGGCCTGCTGGTACGGCCGGTGGAGCAGGAACTGGTGCTCAAGGACACCTTCCATTTCCTGGCCTTCAACGAGGAAAAAGAGCACGACTCCAGTTGCCGGCGCTTGCGCGAGTGGTTGCTGCAGGAGTTTCAGCCGTTGCTCGAACAGCTGCGGGAAAGCCGCACCTGATCGGCAACCGCATCCTGCCAATGCCTATCTAAACATCTCGTTTATATCGCGTATCAAAACCAGCTGGCACCATGCCTTCTCTCTCTTCTTGCACAGGGAACGACATGACGGACGCCATTTGGGGAAAACGCAGGGACGAGCCTGGCAAACGCCACAACGATATCCGGGACGAATGGGAACGTGACTATGCGCGCCTGATCCACTCTTCAGCCTTCAGGCGACTGCAATCCAAGACTCAGGTACTGGGGCTGGGCGAAAGTGATTTCTATCGCACACGCCTCACTCACTCGATGGAAGTGGCGCAGATCGGTGTGGGCATCGTGCATTGGCTGCGCAAGCACCATACCGATGAACCCCAGATCCAAAAGCTCCTGCCCTGCTCCGCGTTGATGAACTCTATCTGCCTGGCGCACGATATCGGCCACCCGCCTTTCGGTCACGGCGGGGAAGTGGCGCTCAATCTGTGCATGAGGCACCACGGTGGCTTCGAGGGCAATGGTCAGACACTGAGGATCCTTTCCCGCCTGGACAAGTACACCGCCCAGCATGGGCTCAATCCGACGCGCAGGTTGTTGCTTGGCGTACTCAAGTATCCCGTTGCCTACAGTGCGCTGGTCAATGAAGACGCATACGGCGCGGTCAAGACTCCGCAATGGTTATCTCAAGCCAATCGGCAAAAACCACCCAAATGCTACCTGGATGACGAACAGGAAGTGATCGATTGGGTGCTTGAGCCCCTCGAGGCAAGTGAGCGTGAAGCCTTCAAACGCTTTGATACCCGTGACAGTGAACATGCAAAGGCTCGGCACAAGGCTTTCGATACGTCGGTGATGGAGTTGGCCGATGATATTTCCTATAGCCTGCACGACCTCGAAGACGCCATTTCGTTGGGCATGGTTACTCGTCACGATTGGGAAGATCACATCCAGGGGCATGAGCACCTGTTCAGGGATTGTGGCAGTGACCTTGAGGCTGCGGTGATCACCGAGCAGCTTTTTGCCGACAGCTACAAGCGCAAGGAAGCAATCGGCACGCTGGTCCATGCCTTCATCGTCAATACCGAGGTCCAACCCTCTACGCTCGACGGTGCGACGACCGACCTGCTGAAGTGGAACGCCCGCCTGAAACCACCCTACGAAGCGCTGCGTAAACATATCTTCAACCTCGTGGTGCACAAAGTCATCAAAAGCGCCAATGTGCAGCAACTGGAATTCAAAGGGCAAAAGATCGTGGTCGAATTGTTCGATGCACTGAGCTCCGATCCACAACGCCTGCTGCCCTCACGCACGGTGGCGCGTTACATGGCCGCAGAGGACGATTCGAGAAAGGCCCGGGTCATTTGCGATTTCATTTCAGGCATGACGGACGAATACTGCACGCGCCTCTATGAAAAGCTGTTCTACCCGCACAAAGGCTCCATTTTCGATCACTTGTGACGCCATCACCGCACCTGCAGAGACCTTGCAGGGTATGCACCTCGTGCCGGGGCCGCGTTGCGGCCCTTTCCGACCGGCCCAGCGCTCCGCCAAGGCCGTTCCAGAAACAGCTTGCAACCAAGCCATCGCACCGCTCGGTAACTTTTCCGACATCAACCCCCGCGCATCTGCTAGAAACCCGCCATGCCTACCCTCTTCCTCACTCACCTGCGCCGCCGCTGGCTCAGTTGGCTGTGCGCCGCCGTGATGGTCATCGGTTTGCCCGCTGGCTGTGCGGTGCTGCAGCACAAGGAACGCGAGCTGCTGTTCCGTATCGAGCCCGGTCAGGCCAGCTGGTTCCGCGGCCTGCCCAACGGCGTGCAGGAACTGGACCTGCGCCCGCGCAGCTTTACCGACAACCAGAACCTGCATGCCTGGTGGTGGCCCGCCAAACGCGCCGGTGCACCGGCCATCCTCTATCTGCACGGCGTGCGCTGGAACCTTACCGGCCAGTTGTTCCGCATCGAGCAGCTGCACGCAATGGGCTATTCGGTGCTGGCCGTGGACTACCGCGGTTTCGGCCAGAGCCGTGGCGGCCTGCCGTCCGAAGCCACGGTCTACGAGGATGCGCGCATCGCCTGGGAGCGCTTCGCGCAGTTGCAGCCCGACCCCGGCAAGCGCCTGATCTTCGGCCATTCGCTCGGCGGCGCCGTGGCTGTCGAACTGGCCTCCGAGCTGGCCAGCCAGGCACAGAAGGATGGCAGTGCAGCACCGGCGCGTGGTTTGATTCTGGAGTCGACCTTCACATCGTTGGGCGATGCGGCAGCGGCGGTTGCCAACACGTCACTGCCTGTGCGCTGGTTGATGTCACAGAAATTCGATTCGCTGGACAAGATCAAGGATGTCGGCCTGCCCGTGCTATTGGTGCACGGCATGGATGATCGCTTCGTACCGCCGCGCTTCAGCCAGGAACTGTTCGATGCCGCGCAGCAACCCAAGACCCTGCTGTTGGTACCGGGAGCGACCCACAACAACAGCATGAGCCTTGCCGGGCAACGCTACAGGCGTGCCATTCAGGCATTGCTTTGAAGTCACTGAACCGGTAGGAAGTTCATCAACAGTAAGCTCTGCGCATAATTCAGCCCAATCCGCCGATAGCGCTCATCCAGCAGCTCCGCCAGCAAATCCAGCCGCGCCACGATCTTGCCGAACTCCACGGCAAAACTCAGGTTGCTGCCCTCCTCCGAGATCTCGTTGGAGAACAGCAACAGCACCCCATTGGCATCCTGCCGCTGGCTGAGCATCCAGGTCGCCTTCTCGATATTGCGCGCCGCATTGTTGACGAACAGCGGGTCGATGGTATCGGTCATGTAGAACTCGGTGCGCCCGCCGTGCGCGGTGATCAGCATACTGCCGATGGCATAGATGAAGGCGCCGACCCGGTCGCCGCGAAATTCCGGGCTCAATGCATAACTCAAGGCTGTGAGGTCGCGGCGGTTGCCCAATTGCGGTAGAGGCTGGCGCTGTTCGATGGCGATGCGGATCTGTCGCTCGGCCGTGGCGGCGTCAAGGTAACCGGACATCTTCCACTGACTGGGGTTGCGCAGGTACAGCTTGTTCATCAGCAGATACAGGCTCTGCAGGTTGTCGCGCATGGCCAGCGTGGCCATGCGATCGACACTGGTCTGGAACAGTTCGCTGGGTTTGCCGTTGCCGAACTGGCTGACGATGTCGTGGCCTTGCTGCTGGCTGCAACCGGCCAGGCCTATGAGGGTGCCCGCGAGCAGCAGACGAGAGAGGATTCGGGAATTGCTTGCAACCATCGGCACCGGGTCAAAATCGGCGGCCGCGCTGGGGATCGGCGCGGCCTGGCCAAACATAGAGCCCGGAAATCGGAAAAAGTGCGGTGCCTGGGGCAGGCAACCCATCAATCACATGGCGTGGCGCAACATCTCCACGACCTGTGCATGCAGCGCCGGATCACCACAGGCCACCACACACCCGCCATTTTGCGCACTGCTGCCATCCCAAGCGGTAATCACCCCGCCCGCCCCTTCGATGATCGGCATCAACGCCTGCACGTCATACGGTTGCAAGCTCGCTTCGACGATCACGTCGACAAAGCCCGAAGCCAGCATGCAGTAGGCATAGCAATCACCGCCGTAACGCATCAGCCGTGCCTTGCCAGCCACAGCCTCGAACGCCGCCTTGCGCTCTGCGGTGTCGAACATGTCCGGCGTGGTGCACATCAGTGTGGCCGAAGCCAGGTCGGCGCAGGCACGGGTCTTCAGCCGCGTGCCGCTACGCCAGGCGCCTGCCGGAGTGCCGACAAAACGTTCATCGGTGAACGGCTGGTTCATTACGCCCACCACCGGGCGCGTTCCGTCATTCAGGGCGATCAACGTGCCCCACAGTGGCAGGCCGGTGATGAACGCACGCGTGCCGTCAATCGGGTCGAGCACCCAGGTCAGCGGGCTGCTGCCCACCGCTACGCCGGCCTCTTCACCGAGAATGCCGTGCTCCGGATAACGCGCCTGGATCAGCTCGCGCATGGCATCCTCGGCCGCCTTGTCGGCCACGGTCACCGGGTCGTACAGGCGACCGCCCTTGTCCTCGACCTCCAGGCTGGCGCGAAAGTACGGCTTGATCGCCAGCGCAGCGGCATCGGCCAGCTGCTCGGCGAAGGCTTGGAATTCGCCGATCTGTTCAGCGCTAAGGGACATGGGGCAGGTCTCGTGGAAAATGTCGGGGCTGCATCATACCCGACAACCTGGGTGTTACACCGCTGTCAGGTGTTCATAGAGAATGGTCGCGCCGAGCAGCAGCAGGGTAAAGGCGATCCACTGGTCCCACTGTTCGGCATACTGGCTGGCCGCCTGGCCCAGCAGCCAGCCGGTGACCGGGGTGATGGCTTCGATGACGCCGAAGATCAGGCCGGTGCGCAGGGCCTCGGCCAAACGTGGCCTGCGCAGGCGCGAACCCTTACCGATGGCGGCCGCAAAGGCATCCGTGGACATGGCGAGGCGAGAAAGACGAGGGAAATGGGATTCAACGATCGAGCTCCAGCCGGGCAACGAGTCAACGACAGTCGACCTGCAGGCCCCGGCTTGGCTGCAGGAAGGTCGTTGGTCTCGCCAATCCGGGGGGATGCGCTGGCCATGGCAGGTTGCCAAATATGTTGACCAGGGCGCCTTCACAGTGCGCGAAGGCAGGCTACTCCCCAATGAGTGGCGCGATGATACCAGCGCCATATGAAACAAGCGTGAATGGTTTTGCCTGGCTGAACGGGGTCTAGACTGTACAGACCAGATGACATGGCATGAACCGGGGGGCTGCCACACGTGGAGGTGTGCGATGAGCCAGTTCAAGCGTCTGTTCGTCATGCTCGGCCCGCAGATGCGCCATAGCCCGGCGCTGCAGCGCGCGGCGGCGCTGGCCGAGTCCAGTGGTGCCCTGCTGGATATCAACGTGTTCGTCGACGATGTCGACACCTTTGGCTTGATGAGCGATGGCCGAGAGCGTGAGCGGCTACTCGGCGACAACCGCCAATGGCTGGCCGACGAAGCCGAGCAACTGGGCAACGCCGGGCTCGATGTTTCCACCGAACTGCTGCTGACCCGGGACCCGCTGGGCAGCGTGCTCGAACGCATCGAACGGCTGGGGTGCGACCTGCTGATCAAGGACGTGCAGCACGAACCGGTACTCAAGCGTTTGCTGGTCACGCCGCTGGACTGGCAACTGCTCAAGGAAAGCCCGGTGGCCGTGCACCTGGTCAGCGACATCCGCCTGCCGCTGCCCCGGCAGATTGCGGCGGCGGTGGACCTTAACTGCCTGGGAGCAGGCGAGCATCTGGACGATCAGGTGATCCACAGTGCTCATGCCCTGGCCCTGCAATGCAACGCCGAACTGCACCTGCTGCATGTGTGCGATGCGGCCAAGACCCATATCGCCGACTTTGGTGCCGGCACCGTCACCATGCCGGGGTTCGATGGCAGTGTGCGCACGGCGCAGCGGGCGGCGTTCAACCGGCTGGGCGACCACCACCAGATTCCGCTGGAGCGACGGCATTTTGTCGAGGGTGCGGCGATCCGGGCGATTGCCCAGTTCGTGAGCCACAGCCGGGTCGATGTGATCGTGATGGGCAGCCATCGGCATGATGCGATGCAGACGTTCCTCGGCGGCACCACGGCGCATGTGCTGGAGCATCCGTTGTGCAATGTGCTGGCCATAAAGGCCAGTCGCTGAGTCTTGCACTGCCCGCACAGGCCTTTTCGCGAGCACGCCCGCTCTCACAGGTATACCAGCAACCTGATGGGCTGCGGGCCCCCTGTGGGAGCGGGCGCGCCCGCGAAGAGGACGGCCCTGCCAAGTGCATGGTATCTGGCACACCAGTGCCAACTAAAAAGAATGCATTTGATAATGATTCGTAGTAGTTTCTCGGCACTTCCCACACTCCCTTTCAGCGCCCTACTCCAGGATCGTACCGTCGATGCGTCGCACGTTCGTTTCGCTTTGTGTGCTTCAAGCTATCTCCCCGCTGGCCTTCGCCGAGCCCGAACCGCTCAATGACCCGGCCCAGATAGAACTCCAGGCCCTGAACATCACCAGCAGCGCCGACAGCGAACGCGCCGATGGCCCTGTGGATGGCTACAAAGCCAGCCGCTCGGCCAGTGCCACACGCACCGACACGGCCCTGCACGAGACTCCGCAATCGATCAGCGTGGTGCCCAAGGATGTGCTCGAAGACACTGGCGCCACTCGCCTGCAGGACGGCCTGGACTATGCCGGAGGTGTCGGCCGTGCCAACAATTTCGGCGGCCAGGGCCTGACCACTTTCACCGTGCGCGGCTTCACCACCGGCGAGTTCTACCGCAACGGTTTCCCGATCAACCGCGGCTACCCCAATGCCCCCGATGCCAACACAGTCGAGCGCCTGGAAGTGATCCGCGGCCCGGCCACCAGCCTGTATGGCCGGGGCGACCCTGGTGGCACCTTCAACGTGGTCAGCAAACAGCCGCTGGCCGAGCCCAAGGTGACCCTGGGCAGCCAGTTCGATGACCAGGGCATGCACCGCGCGACCCTGGATGCCACCGGGCCGCTGAACGCCGATGGCTCGCTGGCTTATCGCCTGAATGTGCTGGGCGAAGGTGGCGACAGCTTCCGCGACGATGTCGAGAGCGAGCGCTATGACGTTGCGCCGGTGATCAGCTGGCAGGTCAACGATGCCACCAAGGTCATCTTCGAAGGTGACTTCATGCGCAACAACCACCCGCTGGACCGCGGTTTGACCCGCCTGCCCGGCCAGCTCGGTACGGCCTCGCGCGACACCAACATCTGGGAAAAAGGCAGCGACAACCTGCTGCACAACGACAACAATATGGCCCAGCTGCGCTTCGAGCACCTGCTCAACGACAACTGGACCTTGGGCGGCGGCATGCAATGGCTGGACGGCTCGCTCAAGGGCAACGCCGTGGAAGCCAACGGCCTGCAGGCCGACGGCCGCACGCTGGGGCGCAACTTCAACTACCGCAAGCTGGAGTGGACCGACCGCGACTACCAGCTCAACCTCACCGGCCACTTCGACACCGGTGGCTTCGCCCACACCCTGCTCACCGGCATCGAATACGAAGACTACGACTACAACTCGATCATCCAGCGTTCGGCCGCAGGTACCGGCGCCTACCCGATCGACATCTTCGACCCGGTGCTGGGCCAGCCGCGCCCTGCCCTGACCCGCACCACCACCCATGACAAGGAAAATCTCAAGACCTGGGCGGCATTCATCCAGGACCAGGTGGCCATCACCGAGCGCCTGAAAGCCCTGGCTGGGGTGCGTTTCGAACGCTTCGAGCATGACTATGACAACAAGCTCAACAATGCCGGTGACTTCAACAAGGGCGAAAACGGCGTCACCCCACGCTTCGGCCTGATCTACGACCTGACCGACACGGTTGCCGTCTACGCCAACACCGCGCGCTCGTTCAAGCCCAACAGCGGCGCCAGCCTGCAAGGCACTGGCTTCGACCCGGAAAAGGGCAAGTCATACGAGCTGGGCGTGAAATGGGAAGCGCTGGACCGCCAGCTGAGCGTGGACGCGGCGATCTACCACATCGTCAAGGAGAACGTGCTGACCCGCGACCCGAACGACCCGACCGGCACCTACAGCATCGCTGCCGGTGAAGTGCGCAGCCGCGGCCTGGACATCAACGTCGCCGGCAACCTGACCCCGGAATGGCGGATGATCGGCGGCTACGCCTACGTCGACGCCGAGGTGACCAAGGACAACAGCATCCCCACCGGCACCCGCCTGGCGAATATCCCGCGCAACAGCTTCAGCCTGCTCAATACCTATGAGTTCCAGGATGGGCTGGCCAAGGGCCTGGGGCTTGGGGTTGGCGTGAAGTATGTGGATGACCGCGCCGGTCAGACGGCGGCCAGTACCTACACCATGGAGCGCTACAGCGTGGTCGACCTGCTGAGCTTCTACAAGGTCAATGAGCACGTGCGGTTGAACCTGGACGTGAAGAACGTCTTCAACAAGGGCTATGACGAGGGGGCGTTCAACACCTACGTGTACCCTGGGGCGCCGCGCACGGTGCAGGCCGGGGTTTCCTACATATTCTGATAGCTCGGTAAACTAACATTATTGCCAGTATCACCCTTTGCTCAAATTGCTTATCTTCTTTCTATCACTGATCGTTAGGAGACGCAAAATGCCTGGTCATGCAGGAGAAATGGATATCAGTTATGGGGAAAGTGGATATGCGAGATTTCCAGGTATGCCGCCTGATGAAAACGCACGCGTTATCGCCATCACTCAAGATCCAGACGGTAGCCTTGCTGTGGTGTGCGCCGTCAAGGGTGAACGCAAAAATTTCTTTATCCGTATAACGTCCAACGGGAAATGGGACACGCTGACAGGATTCAGACCAATCGAAGTGCCGGCGGACCAAGACGACTCCGCCAGCCACTTTGAAATGATCGCTCGAAACCCTGCGGCAAATACATACATCGCCCAGTCTACGACGTATTACATGGAGGAAGATCAAAGTATCGGCACTTGTGCAGTGGGCCAATATGACCTGAATTTCAATCCACTCAGCGGTTTCGGGAAACTGGGCATAACGCTTCACACCCCTGGTCATGCACCGACCAAGCCCAACACAACGGAGCCGGTCAAAGTACTGCGCAGTGAGCGTATCGGCAACGAAATCAGGTCGTTATTCATTTCGAAACGCGATACCGAAAGTGAGCCGACGGCTTGGATTGCCCTTCTGGACGCTCTGACAGGTTTGCCACTGCCCGGTGTGGGGCAAGCGCGAGTGGCACTGCCGATACTTGATGTCCAGCCAGGCACACCCACTTATCCCTTGAGGATCACCGACAGCGACTTCCTGGATGACGGTAGCCTAGTTTTGGCTGGCTCTACCGATTGGCGGCAGATCATCACAAAATTCAAGGCTGATGGCTCGTTGGACACCGTATTCGGTATCAACCAAGTCGCAGCCCACCGCAAGGAAGTAAAATTCTCGGTGGATCGCCAGTGCAAGCGGGTTGTAACGGTCGCCGGAACTCCTCGAAACTTTGGCGAACAGTCCGTACTGATTGTACGCCGTTTCTTTTTAGATGGGCGGGTCGATAGTGATTTCGGCGAAAATGGGTTAGTGAATATTTTTATGGCCAACTATGAGTGGAACACGGTTATTGGCGTATCCATAGACTCGGCACAGCGTGTCATTATCGCCACCAATCAACGTAAAGGCATCGACGTCTCGAATCACGCGACCGTAACGCGGCTGTTAAACAGCGGCCACCTGGATAAAAGTTTTGGTAGCCTAGGCCACTTTCAAGACCCCACTTTGCAATTGCAGAACCTGCTATTCAACGATGGCGAGTTGAAACTGTTGGCGCAAAAGGGCGACGATTTCCTGGCCATTCGACTACACCTTTGATCAACTGATCCAAACCCAAGACCCGGATAGCTCGAGTCTTGGGTTAACTGATTCAAAAACGTTTACTGTAGAACAGCGAGTAGGATTCGATGCCGTCGTTCGGTTGCTTGATGCCGGCGTTGGAATAGTGAATCGCCCGGATCCCCACCTTCTGCTCGCCAGGCAGCTTCAGGCCGAAACCGATACGGTCTTCGAAGTTGACCGATGAACCCAGATGCTGGTCGCCCACATCGGTCTTGGAGAAGGCCGCCAGGCCAATCCCGGCTTCGACATACGGGGTGTAGGTGAAACCACTGAACTCATAGGTGAACACCGGGCTGAACGACAGCGAGTGGGCGCCGCTGGCATCGCCACCTTCCCAGTAGGTGTAGGCCGCATCCCAATAGCCCGTCACAAAACCGATGTCGCTCTTCAGCCACTGCTTGTCCCAATCGAACGACATGCCGAGACGGTAGGTCATGTCACCTTGGCCGGTTGCCCCCACGGCACCGGAAATCTGCGCGGCCTGGGCCAGATTGCTGCCGGCGAGCGCCAATAGGGCGGCGGCCAGCGTGCTGGCAAGACGGGTTTTCATCAATGACTTCTCCTGATGGTCACACGGGCAAATGGGGGCTTGGGCCCCTCGATTTCTGCGGTGAACGGTGTATCCAACCGGTCACACGGGGTAACACTTTTCTGATTATTGTCCAGATAATCAGAAAGTTGAAAGTGAATTGCCAGCATTGTTTGAATTTACCTGCAGTGCCCAGCTACTTCAGTCGTATTCGGCCTCCTCATGCTCCCCCAGCAGGCGCCGTTGCCGAGGCGTCGCCTGCTCCAGCACCTGCGGGTTGAACTGCCAGCTCAGGTACGGGGAGAACTTTTGCGCCACCATGCGCCGGCCGTAATGCACCTGCAGCATGTCGCGCTGGCGGGTGTTGCTGCAGTTGGCGCCGCCGCTGTGCCAGACATCACTGCGAAAAACCAGTACATCCCCCGCCCGGCACAGCATCGGCTGTGCCTCGCGGCCCTGCCATCGCTGCTCGCCAGGTTGCGGCGGGCGCGCAGCGCGGTGGCTGCCGGGCACTATCCAGGTGGGGCCTATGTCGAGGTCGATGTCGCTGAGGTACAGCTGCGCGGTAAGGATCTGAGCAGGCAGGCTGAAATCGCTGCGTTCGCGGAGCCAGGCCGGCAACGCCATGGGTAGATGATCCAGATGCAACGCCATGCCTGGATAGCCTGGGTGGCTGCGCCAGGCCGTCTGGCCGATGACGTGGCAATCTTTGCCAAGCGCTGCTTCGGCCAGCTCGATCACTGGCGGCAGGTCAAGAAACGGCAACCACAGGGGGTTGCGGTTGAACACACACTTGTAGTGTTCCAGCAGCCCTTGGTAATCCCAGTGAATCGGTTGCAGGTCATCGATGGCGCAGCGCAGCAAGGCGATGCGCAAAGGGTCGAGCACACCTGTGAGCCACACGTAGCCTTGCTCGTGCAACTGCTGCAACTGGCCATCGATGCTCATCGGTACACCTCAACGCCAGTTCAGGTTGGCGGTGACCGGTGCCTTGCCATTGACGCTCACCTGCTGCTGAACAGTGGTACCGTCCGCCTGGCCGATAACCTTGTACTGGCCTGGCGGGAGCTGCACGTACAGCAATGGACCGGCGTCCTGCACGCTCAACAGCGACTTGCCCTGTGCATTCTGGATATCGATAGTGGCGCCGCTCTGGAACTTGCCGTCTGGCCCGGTCGAGAGCTCGACATGCAAGTCATAGCCCTTGGTGCGGCGCATGGCATTGGCCTCGTCCTGGCCGATACCGCCTGCCAGGTAGCGGATGCCGTTCTGTTCCTGGGGCTGCAATTGCACGGCCTGCATGTCGATGGGGGCGTTGTGGTCTTCCACTTCCGCGGCAGCCGCCAGGGTCCAGGGCAACGCCAGTGCGATCAACAGCGTGGCACCCAACGCATAGTGATGGTTACGCATGGTCAGCTCCTCCTCAGGGAGATGGCTTACCTAATGTTGGACCCCATCCACTGCTGATGTTCACGCCGTTCGCCGCTCTTCGAGCAGTTTCACGAACATGCTCAGGCTGCGCGAAACCGTGCCTCGGCGCCACACCAGCCAGGTCTTCAGGTAGCGGAACTGCTCCTGCATCGGCCAGGCGCAGACCGTGCTGCAACCGGGCATGTTGTCGAGCATGCTGCGCGGCAACATGGCCAGGCCGGCACCGGCGCTGACGCAGGCGAGCATGCCGTGGTACGACTCCATTTCGTGGATCTTGCCGGGCACCGCCTGATCCTGGACGAACCAGCTCTCGAAGTGATGGCGGTACGAGCAGTTGGCCCGGAAAGCGTAGATGCTCGCGCCGTTGACGTCCTGGGCGCGGGTCACCGGGGCGTGGTTGAGCGGCGAGATGATCACCATCTCCTCCTCGAACACCGGCATGCCTTCGAGCGTGGGGTGCAGCACCGGGCCGTCGACGAACGCCGCCACCAGGCGCCCCGCCAGCACGCCTTCGAGCATGGTCCCCGACGGCCCGGTGGACAGGTCGAGGTCGACCTTGGGGTAGCGCTGGTTATAGGCGGCCAGCAAGGCCGGAATACGCACCGCCGCCGTGCTCTCCAGCGAACCCAGGGCGAAGGTGCCCTGGGGGTCTTCGCCGGCCACGGTCAGCCGCGCCTCGTGCACCAGGTCGAGGATGCGCCGGGTGTACTCAAGGAAGTTCCAGCCCGCTGGCGACAGACGCAGGCGGCTTTTTTCGCGGATGAACAGCTCGACGCCGAGATCCTCCTCCAACTGCTTGATGCGCGTGGTCAGGTTCGACGGCACCCGATGGATGTGCTGGGCGGCGGCGCTGATGCTGCCCTGCTCGGCCACGGCCTTGAAGATCTCCAGTTGCACCAGGTCCACAGTCATTCTCCAAACGTGAATGTTTCGCTCATTATTATTCAGTTTTCATTAAAGCCATAGCCCACTAGTCTGGCGTCACTGATTAACAACAACGAGAGTGTCCAGCCATGAGTGCGATCAGCAGCCTGACCCACGCCATCTCCGTCGACCCGTTCAGCGGCGAGCAGATTGGCGCCTACCCCTTCGACACCGACGCCGCACTGGAAGCGGCGCTGCAACGTGCCAAGGCTGGCTACGGCCAGTGGCGCCAGGTGTCGCTGGGTCAGCGCAGCGAGTACCTGCTCGCCCTGGCCAGCACCCTCGAAGCCAAGGCCGAAGCCTTCGCGCAGATGATCAGCCGCGAAATCGGCAAGCCGATCGCCCAGGCCCGTGGTGAAGTCGCCAAGTGCGTCGGGCTGTGCCGCTGGTATGCCGAGCACGGTCCGGCCATGCTCGCCGCCGAGCCGACCCAGGTCGAAAAAGCCCGCATCGAATACCGCCCACTGGGCCCGATCCTGGCCGTGATGCCGTGGAACTTCCCGGTCTGGCAGGTACTGCGCGGCGCCGTGCCGGCGATCCTGGCGGGCAACACCTACGTGCTCAAGCACGCACCGAACGTGATGGGCAGCGCCTACCTGCTGGGTGAGCTGTTCAAGGACGCCGGCCTGCCTGAAGGCGTGTTCGAGGTGCTGAACGTCACCCCGGACGGCGTCACCCGCGCCATCAACGACGTGCGCATTGCCGCCGTGACCCTGACCGGCAGCGTGCGTGCCGGCATGGCCATCGGTGCCCAGGCGGGTGCGGCGCTGAAGAAGTGCGTGCTGGAACTGGGCGGTTCCGACCCGTTCATCGTACTGGCCGATGCCGATATCGATGCCGCCGTGCAGGCCGCCGTGATCGGTCGCTACCAGAACACCGGCCAGGTCTGCGCCGCCGCCAAGCGCCTGATCATCGAAGAAGCTGTGGTCGAGGAATTCACGCGCAAGTTCGTCGAAGCCACGCGCAAGCTGAAAATCGGCAACCCGCTGGAAGACGACACCTACATCGGCCCGATGGCCCGCTACGACCTGCGCGACGAACTGGATGGCCAGGTTCAGGCGACGCTGGCCGAAGGTGCCACCCTGCTGCTGGGCGGCAACAAGATCGAAGGCGTAGGCAACTTCTACGCACCGACCGTGTTCGCCAACGTCACCCCGGACATGACCGCCTTCAAGCAGGAACTGTTCGGGCCGGTGGCGGCGATCATCACTGCCCGTGACGCCGACCATGCCGTTGAGCTGGCCAACGACAGCGAGTTCGGTCTGGCGTCGACTATCTACACGGCCGACTATGCGCTGGCCGAGCGCATGACCGCAGCACTGGATACCGGTGGCGTGTTCATCAACGGCTACTGCGCTTCCGACCCCCGCGTGGCGTTTGGTGGCGTGAAGAAGAGCGGTTTCGGGCGCGAACTGTCGCACTTTGGTGTGCGCGAGTTTACCAATGCCCAGACCGTGTGGCTGGATCGCAACTGATTCATTGATTGGGGCTGCTTTGCAGCCCCGATTCTTCAATCCCGGACCTGGTCCTTGACCCAGTCCAGCATCCCCCCCGGCACGATCAGTTCATGCCGCGCCCGCGAACAGGCGGTATACAGCCCCGCCAGCATCCGCGCCCGCTCGTTGCGATTGCCCGCCGTGCTCGGCGCCACCATCAGCTCCGGCGACACCATCACCCGGGCGAACTCCATGTTCTTCACATCCCGCACGCGCCCGAGGAACAGCTTCGGCGCCTTGTCCCAGCGGTAACGGCTCTTGGCCTTGGCGAAATGCTCGGCGGTATAGCCTTTGCGCAGCATGCCGGCCACGGCAACAAAGGCCTTGTCGTCACCCTTGTCCTGCTCCAGCGCCTGCCAGCTGGGGTAACGGAACAGCATCGGGTGGCGTGCCCGGGTGCCGTAGCGGTACAGCTCGATGCAGTCCTCGACGAACAGCTCGAAGTCCTTGCGCGCACTTTTCAGCAGCACGAACGGTACCCCTTGATGGGTCAGGCGCTGGAACCAGCCGAACAGGCCCCACTCGTCATCGACGATCAAGGCGGTGGGCTGTTCAGGCACCGTCACCGTGTCGAAGAAGCTCACCCGGGTGTAGTGCTCGGCACTGCCACTGAAGGCGGCCTGGATCGCCGCCGGGTGCGCCTGGATCAACGGGTTGAGCACACCATCCATGGCCGGGCCGGCGCGCAGCGAATGGTCGATGTAGCGCTGGCGGATGAAGTTGCCATGGTGCGGGCTGAGGCCGTTGAGGTTCTGCAGTTCGTCGCCCAGGGCAATCACTGACTGAGGGCTGCGATCGAGCACGGCCAGCATCGGGGCCGAAAGCTCATGGGCCTCGTCGACGATGACGTGGCTGTAGCGGCTGTCGATCACCTCGGCTGTCAGCGACAGCAGCTTGACCCGGTGGTAGTCGCGTACCGGCAGCTGGATTTCACGGGCGGACGGGCGGATCAGTTCGTGCCAGTACAGGCGGGCCTTTTCCAGCAGTACTTGCTGGTCCAGCGGAGTGGTGCCAGGCCCGGCCCAGGGCAAGTGATGCAGCTGCATCTGGTTGTCGCCGCTGCGGCAGAAGCTGCGCACGGCCTTGACGCACAGGGCCACTACATCGTGCGCGGCGAGCGGGCCGATGTCGGGGATGTTCAGCCAGCGCACCACCTGCGCCTCCTGCGGGCGCCAGGACAGTTTGGTGCGGTACGGGTCGCGCAGGCGCCAGCCGTTGCTGGTGAGGTCACGGTTGAGGATGTCGTCGGCCAGTTGGCCGAAAGTCATCGCAGTGTAGGCCTGGGCATCTTTCACACGTGCCTGCAACGCCCGCAGCTGGCCTTCGGTGAGGGCCAGCAACAGCGTGCGCTGGGGGTCGAGCAGGCGCGCGAACTGGTGGATCAGGAAGGTCTTGCCGGTGCCGGCGAAACCCTGCACGGCAACCGATTCGTCGACGCCGCACAGGAACTCGCGCAGCAAACGGTTCTGCTGGTCACTGAGCATCAGGTCGCTGGCCAGTGACGGCAGGTACACCGGGTGCAGTGGGGTCACGCGCTGGCGGTAGCTGTCGGCGAACTGGAAATTCCACTGGCCTTCGGCGTCCTGGAACTCGTCGGCCTGGTACTCGGTTTCGGCCGACACCAGTGCGACGCCGTTCTCACCGAGCATGCCCAGCCCCATGGCGAACGCCTCGCGGTCGAAGTGCTGGGCTACCTGGCCCTGGAAGCGACCTGGGGCGGCGTCTTCGACCTCATTGGCGATGCGCACGATCTCGGCGAAGCGGCGCTCCTGTGTGTCCGCCGAGGCGCTGGCCGGTTGGCGCGGCAGGTTCTGCACGAACAGCACGGCGGCAGCTTCCAGCAGGCTGGCGCTCGGGAAGAAGTCGGTGGCGGGGGGCGCGCTGGCCAGGCGGTCGGCCTGGTCGCTGGGCAAAGGCAGGTAGAACATCGGGACCTCGGGTGGAAACTGCCGGGCACGATAGCAATTTTCCGCCTGGAATGCTGTGGTGTCTGTGAGATCGAGCGCCGCCCGCGCGGCGCATCGCGAGCTTTGCTCGCTCCTACGTTTGTTTCGGGCCAATGTCTCCTGTGGGATTCGTACGCGGACGCCTGGGTGCCTGGCTCGATATTGCGTCTTACGAGCAAGGCGGTCGCGCGCGCTTGGTACAGGCGTTACTGGCCCGAAACAAACGTTGGAGCGAGCAAAGCTCGCGATGCGCCGCGTGGGCGGCGCTCGATCTCACAAACGACCAAAATGCCATGGCGAATAGCCAACCATTCAGCCCCTGCGCCGCTTCAAGGTCTCGCTCGGAAACTCCTTGAACAACTGCCGGTAACTCTCTGAAAACCTTCCCAAATGCCAGAACGACCAGCGCATGGCCACTTCCGCCACGGTCACCTCACCACCGCGCAACAGATCCCGCCGCGCGCCGTTGAGCCGACGCAACCGCAGCCAGTGCGCCGGCGGCATCCCGGTGAACGCCTTGAACGCCTGCTGCAACTGGCGCAGCGAAACGCCAGCCACCTCGGCCAGCTCCACCAGGTTGAGGGTTTCTTCCGGGCAATCGGCCGCCCATTCGCTGACCCGCTGCATGATCGCCCGCTCCTCGCCGCGCCGCCCCAGCGCCCCGCCCTGCAAGCGCTGGCAGGCATTGTCGAGAATGAACAGGCAGTCCTCGAGCAGCTGCTCGGCCAGTGCCTGCCCTTGCAGCGGGCAATCAGCCTGGCCAAGGCGGGTCAAGGTGGCGCTCAGCCAGCTGCCGAACAATGCATTCTGGCCGCTGCCCAGCGGCACCATGAACAACCCTTCGAGCCGTTGCGGGTCCAGGCCATGGCGGGCGAGAAAGGCCTGGTCGAACACCACGGCCACTTCCTGGTAGTTCTCCGGCGTGATCCAGATATTGCGGCTCTGCTCGTTGAGCAGGTACAGGCTGTTTTCGCTCTGGTCGAAACAGAACGCCAGTGAACCGCTCGGCGCACGGAAGAACTGCTCGACCCGAGTGTTCAGGCGCTCTTCGTACACCTCCACGCCATCGAGCCCCAGGCAGCGCAGCTGGCCGCTGAAATGCCCTGGCGACATCTGCCGGTACTGCTGCTGCCAACCGGGGGTGGCGCGCACCTGTTCGGTGACATCCGTGGTGTGGAAAGCCTGAACTTGCAAGGCATTGGGCGTTGTCACGCTTTGTCCTATTTGCACTCTTTTGGTGCATTCGTTGCCGAAGAAAGTGGATAGATGGCTTTGCGGGCCTGCGCTCAAGATAGTCTCCAGCGTGTCACCTGGGAAGCGTAATGCCTCTGAAACCCTGTAACGGCTTTCGCGGCAAGCCCGCCCACAAAAAAAACCAACCAAGAGGTCTGTATGAACGCCCCCTTCGATCAGCTGTCCGCCTGGCTGAAAGAACACCGCATCACTGAAGTCGAATGCGTGATCAGCGACCTGACCGGCATCGCCCGCGGCAAGATCGCACCGACCGCCAAATTCCTCCATGAGCGCGGCATGCGCCTGCCCGAAAGCGTGCTGCTGCAGACGGTCACCGGCGACTACGTCGACGACGACATCTACTACAACCTGCTTGATGCGGCCGACATCGACATGATCTGCCGCCCCGACCCGACGGCGGTCTACCAGATCCCGTGGGCCATCGAGCCCACCGCCATCGTCATCCACGACACTTTCGACAAGCACGGCAACCCGATCGAGCTGTCGCCGCGCAACGTGCTGAAGAAGGTGCTCAAGCTGTATGCCGACAAAGGCTGGCAGCCGATTGTCGCGCCGGAAATGGAGTTCTACCTGACCCAGCGCTGCGAAGACCCGGACTTGCCCCTGCAAGTGCCGCTGGGCCGCTCGGGCCGCGCAGAAAGCGGGCGCCAGTCGTTCTCGATCGACGCTGCCAACGAATTCGACCCGCTGTTCGAAGACGTCTACGACTGGTGCGAACTGCAGGGCCTGGACCTGGACACGCTGATCCACGAAGACGGTCCGGCGCAGATGGAGATCAACTTCCGCCACGGTGACGCGCTGGACCTGGCCGACCAGATCACCGTGTTCAAGCGCACCATGCGTGAAGCCGCGCTCAAGCACAACGTCACCGCCACCTTCATGGCCAAGCCGATCACCGACGAACCGGGCAGCGCCATGCACCTGCACCAGAGCGTGGTCGACATTGCCACCGGCAAGCCGATATTCGCCAATGAAGATGGCAGCATGAGCGAGCTGTTCCTGCACCACATCGGTGGCCTGCAGAAGTACATCCCCAAGCTGCTGCCGATGTTCGCGCCGAACGTCAACTCGTTCCGCCGCTTCCTGCCGGACACTTCGGCGCCGGTCAACGTCGAGTGGGGCGAGGAAAACCGCACCGCCGGCCTGCGCGTACCGACCTCCAGCCCCGATGCCATGCGCGTGGAAAACCGCCTGCCGGGCGCCGACGCCAACCCTTACCTGGCGATCGCCGCCAGCTTGCTGTGTGGTTACCTGGGTATGGTCGAGAGGATCGAGCCGAGCGCGCCGGTCCAGGGCCGTGCCTATGAGCGGCGCAACCTGCGTTTGCCGATCACCATCGAAGATGCCCTGCAGCACATGGAAGATTGCGAAACCGTGCAGCAGTACCTGGGCAAGCAGTTCGTTCAGGGCTACGTGGCGGTCAAGCGCGCCGAGCATGAAAACTTCAAGCGCGTCATCAGTTCCTGGGAGCGCGAGTTCCTGCTGCTGAGCGTGTGATTTTCCGGGGGGCGCCAGGCGCCCCCCTTGCACCGAATTCAAAGAACAAGACCAACGAGGTGTCGACATGCGTCATCTGCAAGCCCTGATCCCCGCCACATTCGCCCTGCTGTTCGGCGCCGCCGCACAGGCCACGCCCAGCGTCAGCGTGTACAACTGGACCGACTACATCGGTGACACGACCCTGGCCGACTTCCAGGCCAGCAGCGGGATCAAGGTCGTCTATGACGTGTTCGACTCCAACGAAACCCTGGAAGGCAAGCTGCTCGCCGGCCGCACCGGCTACGACGTGGTGGTGCCTTCCAACCACTTCCTCGCCCGCCAGGCCCAGGCCGGTGCGTTCCTGCCGCTGGACCGCAGCAAGCTGCCGAACTGGCAGCACCTGGACCCGAAGCTGCTCAAGCAGCTTGAGCAGAACGACCCCGGCAACCAATATGCGGTGCCGTACCTGTGGGGCACCAACGGTATCGGTTACAACGTCGACAAGGTCAAGGCCGCGCTGGGCATCGACCATATCGACTCCTGGGCAACCCTGTTCGAGCCGGAGAACCTGAAGAAGCTCAAGCAATGCGGCGTGGCCTTCATGGACTCGCCCGACGAGCTGTTCCCGGCGATGCTCAACTACCTGGGCATGGACCCGCGCAGCGAAAAGCCGGGCGACTATGCCAAGGCCGAAGCGCGCCTGCTCGAATTGCGCCCGTACATCACCTACTTCCACTCCTCCAAGTACGTCTCGGACCTGGCCAATGGTGATATCTGCGTGGCCTTCGGCTATTCCGGCGACGTGTTCCAGGCAGCCAACCGGGCCGTGGAAGCGAAAAACGGCGTGAAGATCGCCTACAGCATTCCCAAGGAAGGCAGCAACCTGTGGTTCGACCTGCTGGCCATCCCCAAGGACGCCCAGAACCCCGAACAGGCCCTGGCCTTCATCAACTACCTGCTCGACCCGAAAGTGATCGCCAAGGTCAGCGCCACGGTCGGCTATGCCAACGCCAACCCGGATGCCCAGGCCTACATGGACAAGTCGCTGGTCGATAATCCCGAGATCTACCCACCCCAGGCGGTACTGGACAAGCTGTACATCTCCAGCACGCCGAGCCCGAAGATCATGCGCGTCATGACCCGCTCCTGGAGCAAGATCAAATCAAACCGCTGAACCGAGAACGCGCCATGCCTTTCGATACCCAACATACCGCGTCGTACTACGCCGCCACGGCGCGCAACACGACGCCCTACCCCAGCCTCGACGGCGAACTGACCGCTGACGTGTGCGTGGTCGGCGGTGGCCTGACCGGGGTCAACACCGCGCTGGAGCTTGCCGAACGCGGGCTCAGCGTGGTGCTGCTGGAAGGCCGCCGCATCGGCTGGGGCGCCAGCGGGCGCAATGGCGGCCAGCTGATTCGCGGCATCGGCCATGATGTCAGCGGCTTTGCCCGCTACGTCGGCCAGGACGGCGTGCGCTACCTGCAGCAGGCCGGCATCGAGTCGGTGGCCCTGGTGGCTCGCCGCATCGAGCAATATGCGATTGCCTGCGACCTGCGCTGGGGCTTCTGCGAGCTGGCCAACACCCCGGCACAGTTCGCTGCCTTCAAGGCTGAACAGGAGGACCTGGCCAGCCTTGGCTACCACCACGAAACACTCCTGGTCGGGCCCGAACGCATGCACGAGATCGTCGCCAGCGACCAGTACGCCGGCGGCTTGGTGGACATGGGCTCAGGCCATCTGCACCCGCTCGACTTAGTGCAGGGCGAAGCGCGCGTGGCCCATGGTCTGGGCGTGCGCATCTTCGAGCAGAGCCCGGTGCTGAGCATCGAGCACGGCTCCACGGTGACGCTGCACACGGCACGGGGCAAGGTGCGGGCACAGAGCCTGGTGCTGGGCTGCAACGCTCACCTCGACGAGCTGGAGCCACGCCTGAGCGGTAAGGTGCTGCCGGCCGGTAGCTATGTGGTGGCAACCGAACCTCTGCCGGAAGCACTGGCCAGCAGCCTGATCCCGCAGAACATGGCCATGTGCGACCAGAAGGTCGGCCTGGACTACTACCGCCTCACTGCCGACCGCCGCTTGCTGTTCGGCGGTGCCTGTCACTATTCGGGGCGCGATCCCAAAGACATCGCGGCCTACATGCGGCCGAAGGTACTCAAGGTGTTCCCGCAACTGGCCGATGTGCGCATCGACTACCAGTGGGGCGGCATGATTGGCATCACCGCCAACCGCTTCCCGCAAGTGGGGCGGCTGAGCCAGCACCCCAACGTCTTCTATGCCCAGGGCTATTCCGGGCATGGGCTGAACGTGACCCACTGGACGGCGAAGTTGCTGGCGGAAGGTATCGCGCTGGGGCAGAGCCAGGGGCTGGATGTGTTCAGCGCTGTACCCCATCTGACTTTCCCGGGCGGCAAGGCGCTGCGCTCGCCGCTGCTGGCGCTGGGGATGTTGTGGTACCGGTTGCGGGAGGCGCTGGGCTAAGGGCGGGTCAAGCCGAGCGTGCCGCGGGAGTGACCTTCTCGCGACGACTTAACCTTATAAACAGCCTTACGAAAACAAGATAAACGCATGATTTACATGCGTTTATTCTGAAAAATGCGGAAACACATAAATTATCTAAAGAATCGCTTGTAACCCTTTGATAGCAATGACATTTAGCAGCTTCAATGCGGGCCCTGCCGGACGTGTCTCGCCCTGCTCCCATTTCCGCACCGTTGATGCGCTGGTATGCAGATGAAGTGCGAACACCGGCTGGCTGAAATTCAGTGCCTCGCGAAGCTGGCGAATATCCAGAGCACTGAAATCCCGCACCGGAGCGGGACAGAGCATTTCGAAATCCCGAAGGGTAACCTTGCCAACAGCCCCGGCCTCATGAAGTACGGCCAGGTCCTCACGCAACGATTCAACAATTTTGCTGCTCACAGCAAACCTCCATCAAAACACCTGATTGCAACGCCCGCCTGAGCGCTACGGGACAAAGCTCCAGGAAAACCCTACCAGCGAAGCGCAATGCTTTTTGTTCTTCCGGCGTGATGTTGGCCTTGTCGCTCTTGGCGAACCCGTGCAGAAACACATAGCGATTCCCGACACGAGCAGACAGCAGCGTCCGATAACTACCTCGCTTGCCAGTACAGTGCCCTGCAACACGCTTCTTGAACAATTCACCGCCGAGGCTGGCATCAACCAGCCCTCTGCGCATTTCATTCACCGCCTGGCACAACATCGCATCCGATAGTTTCTGCCCGGCTTGCCAGCGCGCAAAATCCTTGCGCTTGAGAACTTCCATGAGTGGCCTCCAAACCATACCCGTTACGGGCATAGTTTTTCAACGGTCGCGGCGTTTGCATAGACGAGGCATTCTCCACAAATCGTAGGAAAAATCAGCGCCTCATCCCGTTACCGAAGCGACTTTTCGCCGGCCCACTGGCCATTCGCCAAGCACCTGCTAGCGTTGTTGTGGCCGCCCCCTCATGGATGCAAGACCATCATGAAATCATTGCCTCGCGTTACCCTGTTGTGCGCCGCTTTGCTAGCTGTGGCCGCCTGCTCCAGCAACCGCGTGGACCCCAAGGACTATTCCGGCTTCCTCAAGGATTACAGCCGCCTGCAGGAAGCCAAGAGCCCAACCGGTGCATCGGTGATGCGCTGGATCGACCCCAAGGTCGATGTCAACCGGTACACGCAGGTCTTCATCGAGCCCAGCCAGTTCTACCCCAAGCCGCAAGCGACGGCGGTCATTTCCCAGCAGACGCTGGGTGAAATCACTCGCTACTTCAACGAGGCCTTGCGCCGTGAAATGGGCAGCGTGCTGACCTTGGCCAAGGCACCCGGCCCAGGCACCATCGTGGTACGCCCGGCGATCACCGCGGTTTCTACAAGCAATGAAAGCCTCAAACCTTACGAATTCATCCCGATCGCGCTGGTTTCGGCGGGCGTCAACACCGCGATGGGTGGTCGCGACCAGGAAGTCGATGTCGGTGTCGAAGCGGCCTTCCTCGATGGCGCCAACCAGAAGGTGCTGGCTCAGGTGGTGCGCAAGGGCACCGGCAAAGAGCTGGAGAACGACAAGACCCAGCTGACCCTGAACGATGTCAAACCCGTGCTCGACGGCTGGGCCAAGGACATGCGCGCCAGCTTCCTTACCCTCAAGAACAAGAGCAACCGCTAGGGTACGTCATCAGTTCACCACTGATTTCGCAGCGCCCATGCGACCGAGCGCCGCCCGCGCGACGCTCGATCCATGCCTCACACCCAAACCCAAGGCAGGCACCTGCCACTTGCCGGCGAAACGCCGATCAACACTCGACGAACGCTACCGCCAGGCCACCCCGTGACGTCTCCTTGTAGTTGGCATGCATGTCGGCACCGGTATCACGCATGGTGCGGATCACCCGATCGAGCGAGATGAAGTGCTCGCCATCACCCCGCAGGGCCATCTGCACGGCATTGATCGCCTTCACTGCAGCTATCGCATTGCGCTCGATGCACGGCACCTGAACCAGCCCGCCGACCGGGTCGCAGGTCAGCCCGAGGTTATGCTCCAGGGCGATTTCAGCGGCGTTTTCCAGTTGCGGCGGTGTGGCGCCCAGTACTTCGGCCAAGCCCGCAGCGGCCATCGAGCAGGCTGAGCCAACCTCGCCCTGGCAGCCGACTTCAGCCCCGGAGATCGATGCATTCTTCTTGCACAGGATGCCGACTGCGGCAGCGGCCAGCAGAAACGCCACCACATCGTCGTCACAGGCGTTCGGGTTGAACTTCATGTAGTAGTGCAACACAGCCGGGATGATGCCCGCGGCGCCATTGGTGGGCGCGGTGACCATGCGCCCGCCGGCGGCATTCTCTTCATTGACCGCCAGGGCAAACAGGTTGACCCACTCCATGGCACTCAAGGTCGAACCGATCACGTTGGGCTGCCCGGCTTCCTGCAGGCTGCGGTGCAGGCGTGCGGCACGGCGCTTGACGTTGAGCCCGCCGGGCAGGATGCCTTCATTGCGCAGGCCGTTGTCGACACAGTCGCGCATCGCCGCCCAGATCCGCAGCAGGCCTTCGCGCACTTCGGCTTCTGGCCGCCAGGCGCACTCGTTGGCCAGCATCAGTTGGCCAACGCTCAGGTTGTTGGCCTTGCACAGCGCCAGCAGTTCGGCGCCGCTGGAAAACTCGTACGGCAGGTGAACGGCGTTGGCCTCGGCCTGCGGTGCATCGATCTCGCCCTGCTCGACGATGAAGCCACCGCCGATGGAATAGTAGGTCTGCTGGAACAGGCTGCCCTGCCCGCCCACTGCTTCCAGGGCCATGGCATTGGGGTGATAAGGCAGGCTTTCGTCCAGCAGCAGCATGTCGCGGGCATACTGGAATTCGAGCGGATGGCTGCCATCGAGCATCAGGCACTGCTCCTGCAGCAGCTGATGGATACGCGGCTCGATGGTGGCCGGGTCGATGCGGTCCGGCCACTGTCCCATCAGGCCGAGCAGGCAGGCGCGATCAGTGGCATGGCCGACCCCGGTGGCTGAAAGCGAGCCGTACAGCCGCACTTCTATACGCTGTACCTGCGCCAGCAGGCCACGTTCGCGCAAAGCCTGGGCAAAGCTCGCCGCCGCCCGCATCGGGCCTACGGTGTGGGAACTGGACGGGCCGATGCCAATTTTGAAAAGGTCGAAAACACTGATAGCCATACTAATGCCTGAGCGTGTCGGCACTGATTGCTGCCACACGCTGATCTGAGAAAATTGAACGGTATTGCCAATTTGCGCGATACTGCCGCGCTCACCGGCAGATGACCAACGAAACTTTCTAAGCAAGGCTTTAGCAGGGCTAAACGATGCGACGACAACTCAATGGCCAGATGTTCGTCTGGCTGCATGTTTTCTCCTGTGCGGCGCGGCACCTGTCGTTCACCCGCTGTGCCGAAGAACTGCACATCACCCCCGGTGCGGTCAGCCAGCAGATGCGCCAGCTCGAAGAACGCCTGGGCTACAAACTGTTCCTGCGCCGTGCGCGCGGTGTGGAGCTGAGCGCCGAGGGCCAGCGCCTGGCACAGACGGTCACCGAGGCCTATGGCAGCATCGAAGCCGAACTGCTGCGCCTGGATGCCGGGGAAATCCGCGGCACTTTGCGCCTGCGCTCGATCCCGTCGTTCCTGGCCAAGTGGCTCACCCCCCGGCTGCCGCGCTTCCAGCAGCGCTACCCGGAGATCGAACTGCGCCTGGTCGCCGAAGACAGCGCCCAGGCCTTGCACCCCGGTGACTTCGACCTGGCCATCGACCTCAACGACGGCAGTTACCCCGGCATGCTGTCGACCCCGTTGCTGGACGAACAGATCTTCCCGGTCTGTTCACCCACGCTGCTGCGCGGCCGCCCACCGCTGCATGGCCCGGCGGACCTGGTGCATTACCCGCTGCTGCACGACATCACCGCCTGGCGCGGCAGTTCGGAATACGCGGAATGGGAGTTCTACCTGGAGGGTATCGGCGCCACCGGGCTGGATGTGCGCCGCGGCCATACCTTCAACCGCAACCACCTGACCATCGAAGCGGCGATCGCCGGCATCGGCGTGGCCATTGCGCGGCGCACGCTGCTCAATGACGAGCTTGAGCGCGGCGCCTTGATCGTGCCGTTCGGCCACCCCATCGCCAATCACAAGCGCTACATGGTGCACTACCCGCCAGGCGGGTTGAACCAGCCCGGCGCCCGTGCAGTGCACGACTGGCTGGTGGAAGAAGCCCAAGGCTTTCGCACCTTGCACCCACTGGTGCTACCGGCCTGATCACTCGGCGGCGATGTGCTTGATGTCGAAGTTGAACGACGGCACGTAGCCGGTGCCGAGCAGATGCGGGCATTCCGAGGTCTTGAAGTCATCGCTGAGCAAGTCCTGCGTGCTGTCATAGCCCGGCATCGATATCCCGGTCATGTTCAGCAGCGTATGCGGCAGCGAGGCGATGCTGACCTGCTGATCTTCCCTGGCCTTCAACTTCTGCAGTTTGCCCGACTGCTCCGGCGAGAGGTTGCCGCTGGACCAGACAAACGCCGAGGTCGACAGGTCATATTCATTACCCATGCCATGGCCCAACAGTTGCCGGCTGTCATCCAGGAGGTTCTCGCCGTGGTCCGACGAGTAGACCAGCAGCGCTTTCTTCTGGCTGGCCGTCAGCTGTTGAATGATCGAGGACAGTAGCCAATCGGTGTACAGCACCGAGTTGTCGTAATCGGCCGTGACCCGGTCTTTCTGGCTACCGCTGGCGGGCTTGAACTGGGCGAAGTCGCTTGGGAAACGCCGTGCGTACTCGAAGTGGCTGCCCTTGATATGAATGAATATCGCCTGCCGATGCCCATTGGCCTTGCCCAGCACATTCTGCAAAACCGGTATCAGCGCACCGTCATAGCTGCGCTCCAGGTACTGGCGGTATTGAGCTTCTGCGGCGATCTGCGGAATGATCCCGCCGAAGCTGTCGACCTCCTGTGAAGACAACCAGTAGGTGTCGTAACCGGCCGCACGGAAGATCCCTACCAGCGATTTGTTCGACGCAATCAGGTCCCAGTCACGGATGGGTTCCAGGCTCAGCAGCGAAGGCACGGCGACCGAGGTATAGGGCGCGGTCGTGCACATGCGGTTGAACTTGAACAGCCCTGGTTGCTGATCGAGGTGGGGGGTGGTCCTGTTCTGGTAGCCGTACAACGACCAGTTGTGCGGGCGCGAAGACTCGCCGATGACGAACACCAGGGTCTCGATGTCGGCCTGGTCGGAGATGCTGGTGATCTTGACCTCTGACTCCAGGCGCTGCTTGATGTACCCCTTGGACTCTACATACAAGGTCGCCGTCAGGCCGATCTGTGACAGGTAACCGACGGGCGTGCTCTGGTCTTTCGCCACCAGGTCGAGCACTGCCCCTTTACTCAGCGAGTTGGCCTTGACGGTCTTGTAGAAGTAAGCCCCATAGCCCAGCAGCAAGCCGCCCAGCGCCAGCACAAGAATGGCCTTGTTGCGGTACAGGCGGCGGCCATGCAACCCGGCCAGCCCCACCCCGTAACACACTGCGAACACAGCCAGGATGCCGGCGATCGAGCGCCAGTAGGTGGCGAAGAAATCCGTCGCTTCCTTGTAGTTGGTCAAGGCAATGAACAGATACGCCGCCGTCAGGCGCGAATTGAAGTTCAGCACGACGAACAGGTCGATGCTCGCCAACAGATAGAAGGGCAGCAGCAGCAGATGCACTTTGAACTGGTTGGCGGACACGAAGCGGATTGCCAGCAGCCACAAAAATGAAATGGCAAAGGTGTACAAGACCAGCAAGTCGATCTTCGCGCATTGGCAATCCGCCAACAGCCTGGCCAACAGCGGCGACAACAGAAACGCCCATAGCACCAGCGAGGGCCACTCGGCTTTCAGCAGCCTGGCGGCACCTGCCCCTCCCGTTGACAAGACGCTCATGCTCCCTCCCCCCTGTACGCCACGCCGGATTCCGGCGTCAATAAGCCTGCTTGCCGGTGAAGGCATTGACCGTTCGCACCAGGATCACGAAGTCGAGCCACAACGACCAGTTGTTGATGTACTCGATGTCCGAATTGACCCGCTGGATCATCTGCTCGATGTCCTTGGTTTCTCCCCGATACCCCCGCACTTGTGCCAGGCCGGTCATGCCGGGCTTGATGTTGTGGCGGGCGAAGTAATCGACGATGTCCTGGGAGTACAGGGTGTCGTGCTGCAAGGCATGGGGACGCGGGCCGACCAGCGACATGTCGCCGGTCAGCACATTGAACAGCTGCGGCAGCTCATCGAGGCTGGTGCGCCGAATGAATGCGCCAACCCGGGTCAGCCGCTTGTCATTACGCTGCGCCTGCTCGACCACACCACTTTCCGGTTGGTGCACGTGCATGCTGCGGAATTTCCAGATACGGAATGACTCCCCGGTCCAGCCTGTACGGTCCTGACGGAAGAACACCGGCCCCGGGCTGTCGAACTTGATGATCAATGCGACCGCCAGCAATACCGGCGATGCGCACAGCAGGATGAGCGCGGCCAGCACGCGGTCCTCGAGGTTTTTCAGGAACAGGCTGGTCCCGGTCAGGGGCGTTTCCGACAGGGTCAGCACCGGAATACCGGCAATTTCACGCACGCTGTGGTTGATCAGGCGAAGCGAGAAGATGTCCGGCACCCAATTGACCGCGATGCACTTGTCGAGCAGCTTGAGGTAGACATCCTGAATGACGGCAGAACCGCCAAGGGGCGTCACCAGGTACACGGTGCGGATGCCATGCTGGGCAATGATTTCGTCCAGATCGGCGATGCTGCCCAGCACCGGCAGGCGCAGCTTTGCATCTTGCGCCTCGCGGGCCTGGTCCTCTTCCTGGTCGACCCAGATACAGCCCATTACCCGCTCACCGAACCACGGGTTGTTGCTGATCTTCTGATACAGGAAATTGGCCAGGTCGCCATTGCCGATGATCAAGGCGTTGTCCAGCCGCGCATGGGCCGTGAAGCGCTTCTGCAGCTCGCGCATGGCCACGTGCAGGAACAACTGGACGATATAGCCGATGACAAACAGTTGAACGACCAGCAGGCGTGAATAGGTTTCGCTCTGCTTGGTCAGGAAGGCGATGACCACCAGGAAACAGAACGTCGCCGACCACGCCTTGAACAGCCTGAAGGCCTTGACCGACAGCCCTACGTTGCTGCGGTAGATGGCGTAATGGTCATAAATGACCGCCAGCGCGCCGATCAGCAGCAGGAGCATGATCACGTAGTCTGAGGTGATGTAACCGAACTGGTCGTAGATCAGGTACCACGCCACGCCGGTGACGGCAATTCCGTCAAGGCCCGCTTGAATGGCGTTGCTGACGCTGCTTCTGCGCTGGAGCAATGACCGACTGCTTCTGGGTTCGAACACCATCGTAAGGCCTCACTGAACTGTGTGTGGCAAATGCCTGACCATCACAACGAAGCGATGGAAACTCACCTCAGGTACCTGAAAAACCTTTGAAATTTTGCAGCTCGGCGCCCCGCGTCGATTGATATCACTGTAGCAGCACCCGGCGTTTGCTGCGGGGCCGTTCGCCCCCCTTCACTACACCCGATGCGCAGGCGCCCTGGCATAGAGCACCGCACGCAAAAGGAACACCGGATTACCAATCACATAGCGTGCAAACAGGCGCTTCGGCTCTTTGAGCAACCTGAAAACCCACTCACCGTTTAACCGCCGCACCCAGTGAGGGGCTCGCGTTACCTTGCCACCCAAAAAGTCGACAATGGCGCCGCCGCACACGATCAGGCAGGGGCTGTCGAGCGCCGCCAGGCGTGCCGCCACCTGCTCCTGCTTGGGCATCCCCATGCCCAGCACGATCAGCGCTGGCTGGTGTGCCTGGGCGAGGCCGAGGTAGGTGTCGACCTCGGCAAAGCCATCGTGCCGTGACACCACGTGCACGCCATACTGCGCTTCGCAGCGCTGAGCGGCTGCGGACAGGAACGGCTCGCGCGTCCCCCAGAATGCCACGCGCCTGCCATTGAAGGCCGCCAGCAGCTTGGGGATGAAATCCGTGCCGTTCATGTTGAGCCCGGGGGCCAGCCCCAGGCGCCGCAGCAATATCGCCATGCCGGCACCGTCACGCAGTAGCACGTCCGCTGCCGCCAGTGCCTGGCAGTAATCGGCCTTGCCCGCGACCAGGTTCATCGCATGGGCGTTGACGAAGCCCAGCACGGTTGCCCGCTGTGGTGAGCTCAGCGACACCAGCAGGCGTTGCTCTTCGGTTGCATCCTGGACCAGGCGCAACTTGCCCATGACCGACTTCCAGCGTTGCAGCCAGGCCCATGCTTCCATCAGCTGTCATCCCGCTTCGAGCGCACCCAGTCCACCTGGCGCTTGAGTAGAAACCCCAGGTACAGGGGGATTTTCCTGGCCGCATAGAACGGCGCGTACATCAGCACCGAAAACGGGATCAGCTCCCGTGCAAAGCGCGCCCACGCCAGCAGGACGGCAGCGCCGAGCAGGCCCAACGCCAGCGTGGCAAGCAGCGCGGGCAACAGCACGCCGAATACCCCGAAGGCCAGCCAGGTAACCGCAAAAAGCACCATCAGCAGCAAAGACAACAAGGCCAGCGGTGGCACCAGCAGGTCGGCGGCCATGCCCAACAGCGGCCAGTTGCGTTGTACCAGCGCGCGCCCCAGAAGCTTCGGCCCCTCGGCCAGCACCACCCCCAGGTGACCATGCTCCCAACGCTTGCGCTGGATGCTCAGGCCTTCCTGGCTGGTGGGGAAGTGACTGTTGACCACAGCCTCCGGGCAAAACAGCGGCGGCTTGCCAAGCGCAGCGCACTCCAGGCCCAGCTTCAGGTCTTCGACCAGGTGCCCGGTGGCCAGGTTGACGGCCGACACGTCTTGCCAGGCAAAGGCCATGCCCGCCCCCATCAACTGACAGGGCAAGCCCGCCCGGGCCCAGCCACGCGGGCGGACCAGGTTCTTCACCCGCCAGGCAAAGGCGGCGACCTGCACCTTCAACCCGGCGCCGGCAGGGGCATGCATCAGATACAGCGCTTGCGCGGGCCGGGCATTGTCGACACAGCAGCGCGCCAGTTGCTCGAGCGCACCCGCCCCTACCTGGCAGTCTGCGTCGATGATGATCAGTACCTCGGGGGGCGACTGGCGCAGATGCTGCACCCCGAAGTCCAATGCGTAGCCCTTGCCCCGGTGCTGCTGATCCTGGCGCTCGACCACCTGCGCGCCCGCCGCGCGGGCAAGGCTTGCGGTCTGGTCCGTGCAGTTGTCCGCGACCACCAGCAGCTGGTCGCCTTCACGCAATTGCGGCCTGATGCTGGCAAGCGTGGACGCGATCAGCGATGCCTCGTTGTGCGCGGGCACCAGCACGGCAACCCGCGCACGAGGACCTTGCCGAGCGCCTGGTACAGGCGCAGGCAGGCAGGCCAGTACCACCTGGGTGAACAGCACCAGCGTCGGCAACAAGACCAGCAGCACCGCCAGGCCCAACAACCCGCTCAACAGAGTCAGCATGTCGGCACCTTGAAATGGCCGACCAGCCTGGCGGCTTCAGTATCGATGTCGTGGCGCGTGAGTACGCGCTGGTAGGCAGCCTCGCCCATGCGCTGCAGAACCTCCACGGGTTGCTGCAGGCAGTCGAGCATGGCCTCGGTCAACGCCTCGGCGGAACCTGCCGGGAACAACCAGCCGTTCTCACCCGGGTGGACCAGTTCGGGAATGCCGGCCACATAGGTGGTCAGCACCGGCCGGCGCAACGCCATGGCCTCCATGATCACCACCGGCAAGCCCTCGGCAAAGCTGGGCAGTACCAGGGCACGCGCGGCGAGAAGTTCGTCCCGCACCTGTGCACTGCTGATCCAGCCGGTGATGCGCACTTGCGCCTGCAAGCCATACCGTGCAATCAACGCCTCGATCGGGCCGCGCAATTCGCCATCGCCGGCCAACACCAGTTCGAAGGGCACGCCCCGGCTCGCCAGGGTGCGCGCCGCCTCGATCAGCAGCAGCTGGCCTTTCTGCTCACACAGACGCCCCACGCAAACCAGCCGAGGCGCAGCCGGCGGTGCAAGCGCGGTGCCCTCGTGGAAACTGCGCTCCAGGCCACAATGCACCACCTTGACCTTGCCCCAGTGCTCATGGGCCACCCAGCGATACAACTGGCTACGACCGAAAGAGCTGACCGCAGCCACGAAAGCGGCGCGCCGCACCTTCTCGCCCAGGTGCAGGATCTGCGCCTTGTCGAACTCTTCCGGCCCATGCACGGTGAAGCTGTAGGCCGGCCCGCCGAGGGCATTGGCCAGCATCACCACTTCTGCCGAGTTGGTGCCAAAGTGTGCGTGCACATGTTCCGCAGCGGATGACTGCAGCCATTGCACCAGCCGGCACGCTTCGGCCAGGTAGATCAGGTGGTAGGCCCATGGGCGATCAGCGCGCCAGCCCAGGCGAAGCGCCAGGCGCAGTGCGCCAAAAAACCGCTTGGGTTGTGCCCGTACGACCTCGAACAACGGCTTCAACAAGCCCCTCAACCCATCCTGCAGCACATAGCGGGTCTTGCTCCGTTCGGCCAGGTCCTCGGCGTCGTGCAGTTCGGCATCCCAGCCTCGCAAGGCGATACGCTGAACCTCGACGCCCTGGCGCTCCAGCGCCAGTATTTCGCGGCGAATGAAACTGTGACTGACCTTGGGATACTGATTGATGAAATAAGCGATACGCATAGTGCCCCGAATCTGAGTCCGTTTACTGAATGGCCAGGCCTGCCGTGCTTTGCTGCGCAGGGCTGCCGGCCAAGGCGGCCTGTATCTGGCCAAACGCGTCATCCAGCAACGCATGGCGCCTGCGGTACATCGCCCGCTTCTTCGCTGCGACTTCCTCTACCGCGCGCTGCGCGGGTGCCAAGGGGATGATGAAAAAGTCCTCGCGGTCCGAGGGCCCGGCGCCGTTTTCCTGCCAGATCACATCGTAGTTGGCCGCCAGATCCTGATGCTTGTCGGCGCCAAAATAAGGATGGCGATGGTGGCGGTAGTCGTCCCCCACCGCATAGATGCGCACGGCCCCCAGCGTTCTTGCCACGCACTTGATCGCCTCGATCAGCAGGCTTCTGGGGCGCAGGCCTTCGAAGTCCTTGGTCAGGTCGCGGTAGATTGTCAGCGAGGTCTCGCTGTCCACGCCCTTGTGGATGCCCTGCACTGCGCCGATGTACAGGCACAGGCCTGCCGCTTCACGGCACAGGGTAAAGGCGAGCGAGGCCACGCGCAGTTCGCCCTGGAACAGGTTGATCACCAGCTCCCCTTCGCGCTTGAACCAGATCGGCCGGTCGAGCACCAGGCTGCAGCCGCTGGAGTATGCCGTCAGGTCGCACAACTGTCGGTGCTCGTCACGCCGCAACAGCAGCAACGGGGCACAGTGCGCAGTCACCACTTCATAGTGCGACGCCACCGCATCGAGACGCTGCGGGGCGTTCCAGCATTTGCTGATGTAAGGCCACTGAACGACGCCAATGCAATCGACGCCCAGCCGCTCGAAGCGGTCTTGGCCCAGTGCCCGTGACATGCGCTGGGCAAAGGCCTGCAAGCCGGACCACTCCCGGGCCATGGAAACCGTCAACTTGTACTTGTTGTTGAGCGCGCGCAGCGAATAACCGGGCTGCAAGGTGAGCACGCTCTTGGCCAGCGATCTGAACGTCATCGTCATGTCATTTGTACTCGATCAGCAGCGCCTTGCCGGCCGCATACCTGTTCAGCAGGAACTTCGCCTGGCCGAGCATTTCCGGGAACTTGCCCAGCACCAGGAACACCGCCTGCCACCAGTTTTCCCGCGTCGAACGCTCGCCCCGGCGGGCCAGGCGCACGATCTGCAACGGATAGACCAGCAACAACAACAGCCCCCAACCGCCCGACAACAGGCTCACAGCGAAGATCGCCAGCGGCAGGTTCAGGCCCCATAACCAGGCGCGCCGTGATTCACGCAACCAATGGCGTTCCGGCGTCTGTCCATGCAGGTAAGCGCCTTCGGCATAGGCATAACCGGCACGTAGACTACGCCGCCACCATTGCCCGAAACGGGTCATGGCGGCATCGTGCAGGGTCATTTCATCGGGCAGGCGCCAGACCTTCCAGCCGCCCGCGCGCAAGCGCACGCACAGTTCCGGTTCTTCGCCGGCAATCAGTTCGGGGCGAAAACCGGACACCGCCATGAAGGCGTCGACACGCATCAGTGCATCGCCGCCGCAGGCCTTGGCTTCCCCCACGGGAGTGTCCCATTCCAGGTCGCACAGCAGGTTGTACACCGAGCGCTGCGGGAAGCGCTCGCGGCGGCGCCCGCACACCACTGCCACGTCCGGGTGCTGGTCGAGGAATGCCTGGGCCTTGCCCAGCCAGCCGGCATCCACTTCGCAGTCGCCGTCGACGAACTGCACATGGCGGATACCGGGCACGATGGCTTGCAGGCAGGCAAAGCCTTCGTTGCGCGCGCGTGCAGCGGTAAAGGGTTGCGCCATGTCCAGCGCCACCACTTCGACGCCCAGCCGATGCGCCAGCTGTACCGAGCCGTCGGAGGAGCCGGAGTCCACGTACACCAGCTGGTCCGCACGGCCCATCAGCGACAACAGGCAGCGCTCCAGGCGCTGGCCCTCATTGCGACCGATCACCACCACTCCAATGCCTGTCACCATGAGCTTCACTCGTCCGCTTGGGCTAGGTCACGTGTACTGCATCGCATCGCTGTGCTTGCGCGCCTTGATGGTCGCGGGCACTCCCACTGCCAGGCAGTTGTCCGGCACATCGATCAGCACTACCGCGTTGGAGCCTATCGTCACGTTGTTACCGATGCGTATATTGCCCAGCACCTTGGCACCGGCGCCGATATCCACGTTGTTGCCGAACACCGGGGCGATGGGTTCGTCGACATTCTTCAGGCCCACCACCACGCCGTTACGGATCCGGCAGTCATCGCCAAAACGCGCATAGCCACTGATGACGATGCCGCCGAAGTGGTCGATGACGAAGTTGCGGCCAATCACCACCTCGCAGGGCAGTTCGACCCCGGTGATGATCTGCACGAACTTGAACAGCACCTTGTAGACAAAAGAGCACAACTTGCGCAGCACGGCCGGGCGCACGCCGTAGCGCCAGCGGCCGAAGCGGTAGACCAGCAGCACCCAGAACCCCTGGGCGCCCCAATCCCCCCCATGAGCACGCAAATCTGCGCGGATGTTTTCGAACATGGTTTCACCTACCGTGTGGGTTGGCTGGCAAACTGGGTCTTGAACAACAGCGACCAGGTGGCGCAGGTATGCCGCCAGCACGCCTTGATCGCGGCCAGGCCGCGGCCTTTGAGCAATGCCTTGAGCGCCAGCACCAGGTCACCCAGGCTCACCAGCAGCATGTGCAAGGCCAGCCCCGCCGGGCCGTGATGCTTACGGAAATACAACAGCTCGCTCTCGATCTGATAACCGGATATCTGCCGGCTCGCCGCTTCCAGTTCGGCCACCGACTTGGAGCTTTCACCACCGATGTGCACCACGGTGGTGTCGGGGAAGTACACCACTTTCCAGCCGGCCGCCTTCACCCGCTTGCAATGGTCCACTTCCTCGTAATAAAGGAAGTAGCGCGGGTCAAATAGCCCCACCTGGTCGAGCACTTCACGGCGCACCAGGTAGAAGCAACCGGGCAACCAGTCACACTCACGCACCGAGGCGTGGTCCCAGTCCATTTCATCGACCATTTTCAGCCCAGGGAAGAAACGCCCGAGCCCGGTGCGCCCGACGAACACGTTCAAGGGGGTCGGGAAATAGCGGCAGCTCGGCTGCAGATCGCCATCCCGGCCTACCAGGCGCACGCCAAGAATGCCGCACTCCGGGTGTGCTTCCATGTAGTCGACGGTTTTCTGCAGGCTGTCGGCAGCCACGAAGGCGTCGGTATTGAGCAACAGCGCGTACTTGCCTTGCAGGTGCGCCAGCAGTTGATTGTTGGCGCGGCCAAAGCCGACGTTGAGCTTGTTGCTCAGCAACAGCGCTTCAGGGCAGACCTTGCCCAGGCGCTCCACCGAGTCGTCAACCGAGGCATTGTCCACCACCAGGTAGCTGGCCAACGCCTCACCACCTGCGGCGCGCAGTGCATCGAACATCGGCTGCAGCAATGCCGCGGTGTTGAAGTTGACCACCATCACATCGACAGGCTTCTTATCCATTGCTGCCGTCCCCGAAGAAATAGCGACGCCGGTGCATCGCCAAGGTTGACTCCAGCGCCGGGTCGAAGGAGCCATTGCGTTGCTTGATCAGGTCTATCCAGGGGTAGGCGTTGCAACGCTCTTCGACCCGCTTGATCAGGTCTTCAGTGGTGCAGATGAACTTGGCCGGGTTGCCGCCGACCACGGTCCCCGGAGGCACGTCCTTGGTCACCACGGCACCGGCAGCCACCACCGAGTCAGGCCCGATAGTCACGCGCGGCATGATGATCGCGCCGTGGCCGACGAAGCTGTTGTCCCTGACGTCGATGACACCGACCGAATCCAGCTTCTTGCCATAGCAGAGCTCGATGAGCGCGACCACGCCGTCGTGACCAAGCAGCGTGCAATCGGACAAGCCGACATTGTTGCCGATGCGCACCAGCGACGGGTCGGTGACGTTGCAACCGACATTCATGTGAAAGTTGCTGCCCACCGAATAGAACCGGCCCCATCGGCAGTGGTATTCACCCCACTGCCTGGGTGTGGGATTGCAGATTTTCCTGTAGACCGAAACGCCGCGTCCGGTCGTGTTGGCATAATGCGCCACTGCATTGCGTATCCATCCAAACATATGGCAAGCCTCGCAAATCAAGCGATCCTGGACTGTCCCTGAGGCAAACAAGGTCTCGTTCTTGTAGGTGCTGACCCTGTTGCACTCAACCCTTTCACACCGCTACTTCAGTTCTGCCGGTTCAGGCCGCCGCTCCCTTTGTGCTGTTCATCTTCTCGTTGAGGTGGTCGGCCAGCCTCAAGGCGAACTGCAGCAGTGGCATGGTCGGGTTCGAGGCCCCGCCGGTGGCGAAGATACTGCTGCCGGCGACATAGAGGTTTTCGGTGCCGAACACCTTGCAGTTGATATCGACCACCCCGTCCTTCGCGGCCGCCGCCATCCGCGTGGTGCCCATGTGATGCGCATGCGGCGACAACATCAGCGGCAGGCTGGTGTCGTAGACGTAATCGCTGAGCTTGATGTAACCCAGGCCCATTTCGGCGAACTGCTTGGCCAGTTCGCTGCCGATGCACTTGATGGTGTGCCGGTCATCGGCGCTCAATACCCAGTTGACATTGACCTTGGCCACGCCCAGTTCGTCCTTTTCATCCAGCAGCGAGATGCGGCTCTGAACGTTGGGAAACTGCTCGATCAGCGTGGTGATCACGCCATCGCCCGGGCAGCTGAACTTGGCCACGAATGCGATCTTGCTGGCCACGCCCATTTCACAGGCCAGGTTTTCCAGGAAGTGCTTCACTTCGGCCGTGCGGCCGTAGGTCCGCACATCATCCAGCACCGACGCCAGTACATTGCCCTTGCCGGCGTGGTATTCGGCGACGAAGGCATCGGTGGTGAAGTATTGACGCGGCTCGGTGCCTTCCCCGCTGCGCAGGATGAACTTGCCCATGTCGATATTCAGGTGCTCCATGAAGCACCGACCGACCAGGCCGTCCTTGCGCACGATGCCCGCGTCCGCCAACGACTGGCTGTTGAGCAGTTGCCTGGCGTTTTCAATGGCGCCCATGGCCAGGATGTAGTTGTGCGCGGTGACCGGCTGACGCTTGCCGTCGTAATCGGCCACCTGAACAGCTTTCAACCGGCCGTGGGCCTTGTCGAACAGGAGGTCGACGCAGTTACAGTTGATGAACACATCCAGCCCAGGCGTTTGGTCGAGCGCCGTGGCGTACTTCTGCGCAAAACGTGTTGGTGGACTGAGCAGGAAACGGTCGGCATCGAAATCGCCACCATTCAGGCCCGGGTTCACCGCGCGAAACTCCGCGCCCTGGGGCAGATCGACGATCTCCATGGCGCCCGGCAAATAGCGTTCGATCTCAGCGAAAGGGATCGGCCAACCGGGCATGTCGACGGGCGGTGGCACGGCGAAATCAGATTCGGTGAACGGCCGGCAACGCCCCATCCAGTGATTGGAGGTGCCGCCCAGATAACGCAGGCGGGCTTCCCCGGGATACAGCTCGAGGCCGGTGGAGGTGCATTTGTACAGCGCCTGCGAGCGCGGCGTGTACTCGCGCGCGCCCCCTTCGAGCAACGCCACGCTCCATCCCGCAGCCGCCAGGCGCAAGGCCAGCGTGATCCCCGCTGGGCCTGCACCGATGATGCAGAAGTCGTAAGCGTTACGCAGGGTCTTGTCGGTGTCGTAGTCCTTGATCATGAGCGCCCGTCCTGGAAGTACCCCACCGGCAACACCCAGCCGTTGATGATGACGAAGCCGCCCTTTGGCTCTGGTTTGCGCGCCGCATTGGCGTTGGCATTGACACAGACACCGAACACGGCCGCCCCGGCACTCAACAAGACACAATTACGTAGAAAGCCTCTCCGCCCCAGCAACGGAGTACAAAACTGCAGCTTCCCCATGATCACAGCCCCATACCGTTGATTTTCTTATGCCCCGCTCTCTACCGCCGCGGGCCTTGTCGGGCGACCATCAGGGTCAATCGAAAAAGCGCGTCGACAGAGAGGCACTGAGTGCCCCTATCGCAATCATAGGCATAACCTGCGTCACGCGCCTGTGCTGGATTTTTCGCATCGCCACAACTTCAATCGACTGCATGACTTCAATCTCTGACCGAATGGCTAGAACTCACTATAGTTTCATTTAGCCACGATGCTAGCCTCCATCCAGTCCACCGAGGGATAGGTGCCTACAACCCATGCCTGAACATTTAAGAGCCCTGGTCGTCATTGTGATTGTGGCCAGTGTGGTTTTCTTCATGGCCCGGCGTCCGGCAACGGACCTGATCCACCTGGCGGACTTCAAGCGACGCCGCAACCTGTGGTTTGTGCTGACCCTGGCGGCATTTTTCGCCCACAGCTTCTGGCTGTATGCCGGCGCCGCCACGGTGATCTTGCTGGTTGCCCAGCGCCGCGAGCACAACCCGCTGGCGCTGTTTTTCCTGTTGCTGTTCCTGATCCCGCCCGCGATGACCGAAATCCCCGGTTTTGGCGTGATCAACTACCTGTTCGACATCAACCACCAACGCGTCCTGACCCTGTGCGTACTGCTGCCGGCGGCGCTGGTGCTGCGCAAGCAAAGCGACAGCATTCGCTTCGGCCGCCTGCTGCCCGACAAGCTGCTGCTGGCCAGCCTGGTGCTGACCAGCGCACTGGCGCTGCGCGAAACCACCGTCACCGACACGCTGCGCCAGGTGCTGAGCCTGTACATCGATGTGTTCCTGCCCTATTACGTGGCCAGCCGTGGCTTGCGTGAACTCAGTGACTTCAAGGACGCCATGCTCGCGTTCGTCCTCGTGGGCTTTCTCCTGGCGCTGCTCGGGGTTGCCGAGTACGTACGAAACTGGCTGCTGTACAACGCCCTGCTCGATGCCCTGGGCCTGCAATGGGACATGAAAGCCTACCTGAGCCGTGGTGGCTCGTTGCGTGCCAGTGTCACCACCGGGCAGGCAATCGTGCTCGGCTACGTGATGGCCGTGGCCATCGGCTTGTTCCTGTTCGTGCAGCACTTCGTGCAACGGCCTGCGCACCGCTATCTAGGCGCCCTGCTGCTGGCCGCCGGGCTGTTTGCCCCACTCTCGCGCGGCCCATGGATCGGCGCCGGGGTAATCGTGGTGGTGTTCATCGCGCTGGGCAGGCGCGCCGTATCGCGCCTGGCGTTGCTGGCACTGGCCGGGGTGTTGAGCATACCGCTGCTGAGCGTCATGCCCGGTGGCGACAAGATACTCGACCTGCTGCCCTTCATCGGCAAGGTGGACACGGAGAACATCACCTACCGCCAACGCCTGCTCGACAATTCGTGGATCGTCATCCAGCGCAATCCGCTGTTCGGCTCCTTCGATTACCGCAGCACCCCGGAAATGCAATCGATGATCCAGGGCGAAGGCATCATCGACATCGTCAACACCTACGTTGGCCTGGCCCTGCGCATCGGCCTGGTGGGGCTGGGGCTGTTCCTGGGCTTTTTCGCCTGCATCCTGCTGGGCATCCACCGGGCAATGCGCGCGATCAGCGACAACGCTGACCCGTACCGCCTGCTGGGGCGGGTGCTGCTGGCGACCCTGCTGGGGATCCTGGTCACCATTTTCACCGTCAGCAGCATCACGGTCATCCCGATCGTGTACTGGTCGCTTGCCGGGCTCAGCGTCGCCTACATCCAGATGATGCGCCGACAGGCCATTGAAGAAACCAGCCAGGTGACCACCATCAGCCTTCAACCGAGGTAGTTCGATGCCCAGTCTCGCCCTGTGTACATGGACCCGCACATCGCTACTGGTCGGCCTGCTGGCATTGCCAGTGGGCGCCTGGGCATCCGAGTGGGTCGTGCGTGTCGACGAGCAGAACGGCCTGCCCACACTGACCCGAGGGGGTGGCCCGGCCTTCGTGCCCAGCTTCGACTTCTGGGGCGCGAACTGGGGGTGGACCGGGTTCTATCCTGCGCTCAAGGTCGATGGGCCCTACCGCTACACACTGACCGGCAGCAACAAGGACCTGGACTTCGACCTGAAGGCCGACATCCAGAAGCCCCAGGCGCAAACCCTCACCTGGGACTTTGACCTGCAGGCGCACAGCAGGCAGAGCAACGTGATGGGGGGCGGTATCGTCTGGCGCTTCGACCCCACGCTGATCGCCGGGGAAATGGGCGACCCGGTGCTGTTACCCGACAATCGCGGCTGGTCGTGGGGCAAGAACCCCCAAGGGCCACACGTCGAAATGCGCTTCGACCCACCGTTGGCCAAGGTGTATTTCGAGCGCGGCAACACCGACCAGGTGCGCACCTTCTTCTACACCGACCCGATCAAGCCTGGGCAACAGCAGATCAAGGCGCAGCTGAGCGTGACCGGGGATATCACCATCGGCCAGACCGCTACTGAACGCTTCGGCATGACCGACCCCACGACATGGCCGGATGACCAGCTCGACTGGCGCACTTCACCGGTTGACCTGTCGTTTCTCAACACGCCAGAGAAACCGGCCGGCAAGCGTGGCTTCGTCAAGGCCGATGGTGAGCAGCTGGTGTTTGCCGACGGCACCCCGGTGCGTTTCTGGGGTACCAACCTGTCGGCCTATTCGCTGTTCCGTACGCCCGACGAAGAAATCAGGCAACAGGCCAAGCGCCTGTCGGCCCTGGGCTTCAACCTCGTGCGCCTGCACCACCATGACTCCCCCTGGGTGACGCCCAACATCTTCGGCGACCTGCAGCAGATCAAGGACACCCAGCAGCTCAGCGCCGAGTCGCTGAAGAAGATCGACCTGTGGATCAAGAGCCTCAAGGACGAAGGTATCTATGTGTGGCTCGACCTGCATGTGTCGCGGCCAGTCACTGCCGCCGACAACATCTACGGTTTCGACGAGCTGCCCAAGGACCATGGCGTCGCTGGCCTCAAGGGCTACCTGTTCGTCAACGTCACCCTGCAGCAGGCCTTGAAGCGCTTTGCCGAGCAGTACCTGACCCACGTCAACAGCTACACCGGGCTCGCCTACAAGGACGACCCGGCGATTGCCGCCGTGCTGATCACCAACGAGAACGATGTCACCCACCACTTCGGCAACGCACTGCTGCCCGACAAGGATGTCCCCAAGCACAGCCGCCTCTACATGGAGCAGGCCAAGGCCTTCGCCCAGCGCCACGACCTGCCGGCGGACAAGACCTGGCGCGCCTGGGAGCACGGCCCGTCGAAGCTGTTCCTCAACGACCTTGAGCAGCGTTTCTACGCCGACATGATCGGCTACCTGCGCACGCTCGGGGTCAAGGTGCCGATCGCCACCACCAGCACCTGGGGCCTCAATGGCCTGTCCTCGCTGCCCGCATTGACGGCGGGTGACGTGGTCGACGCCCACAGCTACGGCGGCCTTGGCCAACTGGAGAAGAACCCGCTGAGCAGCGACGGCATGATCAACTGGCTGGGTGCGGCCCAGGTGCTGGGCAAGCCGATGACCGTCACCGAGTGGAACGCCGAACCCTTTCCCTTGCCCGACCGCCACACGCTGCCGCTTTACGTAGCCGGCACCGGCAGCCACCAGGGCTGGGACGCAATCATGCAATACGCCTACAGCCAGCAGGCGTTCTTCGAACCATGGCGCCGGGCCGACAACTGGAATGCCTACAACGACCCGGGGCTGATCGCCACCCTCCCCGCCGCCGCCCTGCTCTATCGGCGCCAAGACGTGCACCAGGCAAATACCCGCTATGTTTTCGCACCCACCGCGGCAACGCTGTTCAATCAGGACATCTCACCGGCCAACTCGGTGATGTTGCGCACCGCCATGGAAAAAGGCCGTCTGCAGATCGCCATGCCGCAAACCCCGGAGTTGCCGTGGCTGCAGGCCGGCACGATTCCCGCTGACGCGCAGGTGCTGAAAGACCCTGGGCAGTCACTGATCGATGCCAATGCCAGCGAAGCCGTAAGCGACAGCGGCGAACTGCGCCACAACTGGCAACAAGGCCTCTACACCATCGATACGCCCATGACGCAGGCGGCGACGGGCTGGCTGGGTGGCCAGTCGCTGAGCGTGGGTGACATCCACGTCCAGCTGAAAACCGGCTACGCCAGTGTCGTGGTGCAGAGCCTGGACAGCAAGCCGCTGGCCAAGTCGCGCAACCTGCTCATTTCACTGGGCAGCCGCGCCATCCCCAGGCCCGATGACGTCACACCCTTCCATGTCGAACCCCTCGAAGGCAGCCTGAGCATCAAGGCACCAGCAGGTCTGAAGCTCTACAGCCGCAGCAGCGACGGCAAGGAAAATGCCCTGCCTGCGAGCTACAAGGATGGGCGCTACCTGATCACGTTCGATGGCCAGCACATGGCCAACTGGCTGTTCTTGAAATAGGGCATATCGCCATCTACAGTCATTGAAGCCCTGTATTCCAGGCATTCGACGCTACGTCTGTTCCAGGAGGATTGGATGAAGTACTTGGTTGTCGGTGGTGCAGGTTATATCGGTTCACACATGGTCAAGCACCTGCTGCGTGCCGGCCATGAGGTGGTGGTTGCAGACCTTCAGGCGCCGGCGCCCGGCATCAAGTGGAACTGTCTCGACATCGCCGACGGCCGCGCGCTGGACGCCCTGTTCAGCGACTGTCACTTCGATGCGGTGTTCCATTTCGCCTCGTTCATCCAGGTCGGCGAGTCGGTGGCCGCCCCCGACAAGTACTACCAGAACAACGTCTGCGCGACCCTGAGTCTGTTGGAGGCGATGGAACGGGCAGGCATCAAGCGACTGATCTTCTCCTCCAGTGCAGCCGTGTACGGCGACCCTCAGTATGTACCCATCGACGAGCAACACCCGAAGGTGCCGATCAACCCCTACGGCCGCACCAAATGGATGGTGGAACAGATGCTCGAAGACTTCGACCGGGCCTATGGCCTGCGCTCGGTGAGCTTGCGTTATTTCAACGCGGCCGGCGCTGACCCGGACGGCGAACTGGGCGAATGCCATGAGCCGGAAACCCACCTGATTCCACTGATCCTGCAGGCGGCCTCCGGGCGCCGCGAGGCCGTGACCGTGTTCGGCCATGACTACGACACCCCCGATGGCACTTGCATCCGTGACTATATCCACGTTGAAGACCTGGCTTCGGCGCACGCGCTGGCAGTGGAGTACCTGCTGGCTGACGGTGTGACCACTGCGTTCAACCTGGGCAACGGACTAGGGTTTTCGGTGCAGGAAGTGATCGATACTGCTCGGGCAGTGACCGGGCGGCAGATCAATGTGAATGAAGCGCCACGCCGCGCTGGTGACCCGCCCCGGCTGGTGGCCGATGCTGAAGAAGCCAGGTCGGTGCTGGGCTGGCAACCCGTGCACACTTCACTGGATGAGATCGTGAGTCATGCGTGGGCGTGGGAGATGAAGTATCCCTGGAAATGACAGCCAGCCCCTTCGCGCCGGCACAGCGTGAAGGGGCCAACCTTCAGTAGTAGGTCCGCAGCTGCTCGTCCGCCTTGTTCAAAACCGCCCCCACCAGGTTCGATGAAGCCAGGTGATACAGGCAATCCTCGATGTCCTTCTTGCTATTCATGCCGTTGGCCACCACCAGCAGCACGCAGTCGATTTTCGGCAGGATGGTCATCGCATCGTCGGAGCTCAACAGCGGTGGCAAGTCGAAGATGCAAATCCTGGAGTCATAGCGATCCCGCAACTCGGCAATCATGTTATCGACCTTGGGCGACGACAGCACTTCGGTCGACATCGGCACCGGCTCGCGGGTCGGCAGTACCACGAAGCGTGGCAGCGTCGGGTTGACCAGCGCCTCTTCCAGCCACGCCTTGCCGCTGAGCACATCGTTGAGCGCCTTTTCCATCGGCAATCCCAGGGTGCTGCCGACCCGTGGGCGACGCAGGTCGAAATCGACCAGCAAGGCGGTTTTGGTAGTGTGGTGAGCGATGCTCATGGCCAGGTTGACGGCCAATACGGTCTTGCCAGCCTCGGGCGTCGGCGAAGTGATCGCCAGCGTGCGCCAGCCGTTCTCCTCCATGGCATGCAGCACCTGGGTGCGCAGCAGGTCGATCGCCCCGCTCATGTTCGAGTTCTTGTTGAAGGAAATGATCCGGTTACGCTCCAGGTGCTCCGCACTCAGCGGCACCACCTTGGTCTGCACATAATCGAACTGGCCAAGTTCACCGGGTTTTGCCCTCACAGACGGCACCTGCGCCGTATCGGAGGTGGCAGGTGAAACCTGGTGAATGTTCTTACCAATAGCCGGCGTACTTCTGTCCATCGCTGCGCTCCCTATTCAAACCGAGCCATAGCTTTGAAAAGCAGGAGGTCCAAAGGCATGTAAAACATGTGGACGCCCACCAACAGGATAGCAATCAGCAGCAAACCGGCACCTATCATCATCGACATCAGCCGCTTGCGCCTGGCCTTGTCCGCCTTGGTCGCGATATACGGCACCGCCACCAGCACGCGCCGGCCCAGTACGCTCTCCAAGGCACCGACACCGCGCACGCGCTGATTGAGCATTTCCAGCAGCATCACCAGGCCACCGCCAGCGGCCGGGGCCAGTACCAGGCCAAGTGCGACGATTTTCTTGCGGTTGGGTTTGACCGGTTTTTCCGGCATCAGCGGTGGCTCCAGCAGCACGAAGCGCTCGGCCTTGTTTTCCTGCTCGAGGCTTTCGGTAATCTTCGCGCCCATCTGCTTGTTGCGTATTTCTTCGTATTTCTTGCGTGCGTTGTCATGGTCGCGCAGCAGCGTCACCAGGCCGCGCTCGACTTGCGGCGCCTCGAGGATATCGGCCTCGTAGCCTTCCATCTTGGTGGTCAGCTGGCGCTTCTGGTCGGCCAGCGAGGCGATGCGCGACTGCGCAGCAGCCATCTTGGTCCGTACACGCGCGGCGTCGAGGTTGCCGCCAGCCACTGCGGCAATGCCCTGGTTACCCGATGTTTTGAGCACGTCGATCTTGCGTTTGATCGCCACCACGTCCGGATGCGCTTCAGTGTATTTGGTCAGCAGTCGGGCGTATTCGGCCTTCAGCCCAGGCAGATCCTGAGGGTCTGGGGCAACGGCCCTGCCATTGGCCGCCTGGGTCGGCACGCCGGAGTTGGCCGCCGCCAGTTCCAGTTCCAGATAACGCAGTTCTTCCTGCGCAGCCTTGTAGTCACGGTCCACCTCACGGAACTCCAGTTCCGAGCGCGACAACATGCTCATGCGCAACTGCTGGTTTTCAGGCAGGGCATTGGAGTGCGCCTGCTTGAAATCCGCCAGCTTGTTTTCCAGGTCGGCCAGCTCGGCGCCGAGCTTGTCAGCTTCCTGGGAGAGGAATTCGGTGGTTTCGGTGGCACGTTCGGTACGCTGCTTCATGTTCTCGTTGAGGAACAGCGACACCAGCTCGTCGGCCACTTCCTTGGCCACGTCCGCGCGTTTGTCCTCATAGGATACGGTGAAGGCCACGGTGGCCTCGCCGCGCCCCTTGACGTACGTGCTGAGCGTGGCGACCACGATCGCACTGCGCATCTGCTCGATCTTGTCGGTTTCGCTGAAGCGGCTGCCGCGGTCGGCGAACAGGTTGTACTTGTCGATGATCCGCGCCAGATTCTCGCGGGTCATCACCCGCTGGCGGATGACCTCGATACGCTCATCGGCAAAGGTATTGTTGCCCGCCGAGACCAGGTCCGGGGAGATCTGCTGCGACTCCACCAGAATGGTCCCGGTCGACTGATAGATCGGCGGCACACTGATCGCCACCCCGATGGTAGCGGCCACCACGACCACTATGACGATCGCCAGCAGCAAGGCACGGTCCTTGATGATGGCGACGTAATCTTTTATAGAGAGCTCGTACTCAGATTTCATAGTGGCCACCAATCCGAAATTCAGATGTCGGGGTATCTATACGTCAGCGTCAAACCAGCGATGGTAGCGTCGGCATCGGGCAAGTCATCCTGCTGGCGCTGCTTGTACATCAATGAGAAACGCAGGTCCCAGGCCGGCGAGAACGCCCGGCTGGCCCAGACGCTGTAGGTCTGCAGGGTGTTGGGGTTCTGCCCTTTGCTGTCCTGCCACCAAGCGTCTGCGCCAACCCGGGTGGTTTCCGTGAGCAGGTAACTCCAACTGCCACGCACCATATCCACCTCGGCGGCACCCCCTTCGGCGTTGGACATGGTGGTGCGATCGGCGCTGAAGACGGCTTCGGTTCGTGCGCCGCGATAGGTCAAGGAAGCGCCCCCTTCGCCGCGGCGCTGGGTACCGTTTCCGTTGGTCTGGTTGACGCCGACATGCGCGGCACCCATCAGGCTGTCGGAAAACTGATACTTGATGCCAATGCTGGGGACATAACTATTGGTGGCGACTGCTGCGGTGCTGTCATCCGGCTCGTAACGCCGCGCCTCGAAACCGGTAATGATGTCGGTACGTTCGCTCCAGGCATAAGTCCAGTTGAAGTCGTTGGCGTACTCGTCGTAACCGGTCAACGTACTGACGTCGTAAGTGGCATGGGAGTAGCGAAGTTCGTTGGACAGGGTGCTGCGCTCGGTCACCGCGCTGCTCCAGTTGCCCGTGAGCCTGGACATCTTCTGGGTGCCGTCGGTGGTGGTCACCACACCGGTGTCCTGTACCGCACCGGACAGCGTCGAGCTTTCATCGTATTGCGCCAGCAGGCCAAAGCCGCCGCTTTCGGTTTCACGCTGCCAGCCCAGCCGCAGGTTCGGGTCTTCACGGTCATCCATCACCGAGCGGTCCGATGAACGCAGCACATGCATGCCCACGCCCATGCGCAACTGATCACGATCGAACTGACCTACCAGGGTGTAATCAGGCGCAATGATCGTACGCGTCACACCTTTCTCCTTGGACGTCAGGAGCAATGGGTTGCTGTCGTACTCGACAGTCGTGGGAACCTCGACTGAAGACTGCCAGTTGGCGGCATCAACCACCCCGGAGAACGGCATCATCATGATTGCCGTTACAACACTCGTCGTTTTATTGATAGGCACAAGTCGTTCTTAATTATTAGGAGAGTCAGGGTACGACCAGCGTATCGCCAGCCTGAAGTTGGAAGTTGGTGGACATGTCACGCCCAGAAACCAGATCCTTGTAACGCACCGGCATGACCTTTTGGCCGCGAATGACCTTGATGGCACTTTCGTCGGCGAATTTGTCCATTCCACCCGACATGCTCAGGGCCTGAAGCACCGCCGTAGGGCCTGCCATCGGCACCGGGCCGGGCTTGATCACTTTGCCTTGAACATACACCAGATTGCCAGCGGTACTGGTGACGACCACGCTGACATTCGGCTGGGCCAGGTAAGGTTTCAGTGCGGTCTCGATCTTTCTCGCCACGGCGGTGGCTTCAAGGCCGGCGACATCCACGCGCCCCGCCAGCGGGAAGGTGATACTGCCATCGGGAAGGACAACGGTTTCCTGACGCAGGGTGTCTTCCTGCCAGACCGAGATCATGACTTTGTCGCCGGGGCTTAACAGGTAGGCAGAAGAGGACGTGTCGGCGGCAACAGTGCCGGACCAGACCACCAGGGCGCACAGAACGGACATCAGCAAACGTACCATGAGGGATCCCTCCGGCCAGTCGGCCCAGGTTAAGAGCACTGAATGAGTACAACGACGAACCTCTCGCTCCGCTTCGCAGCGTGTCTGCTGCGACGGCCTCACCCATCCTGGAGGCCCTTTACCGCGATGCCGCCCTGCCTGCCGCTTACTGCTGTTCGCGCCGAGGGCGCTGGCTACTGGAATATAGCAACAGCTGTAAAATTGACAAGCATTGGCGCCCCCGAAAAAACGTAAAGACCCACGTTTTAGCGTCAACGCATTGGCATCGTGATAAAAATGAGAAAAGTTAGATCTTCTTTCTATTGGCGACCGCGATGAAACCGATCACTGCGGAAGCAAACAACCATCCCGCCGAAGACAGCGGAACAATGGTATTTTCGGTCAAGTAAGAGTCGGCCGCTCGCGCTGCACCAGTCAATAATACCAACAGGAAGAAAGACTTGATGAACAGAGTCGAGCGCATGTTCGCCCCCTGCAAGAGGTAAGTTGTTATTGGTTTGGCGGAAGAGTGGATCGCTGTTGATTTGAGCTTATGGGCACAATGACATTACGTCAATGATCCGACACCATAATAAATCTCAATGGGACATGCCTGGGCTCGTCAAAATGCCGTCAGCATGATTCTGCTGGGATTTTCACCCTGCCAGGGCTGCGTTTCTACCCGCAGCCTGGCAGTCGATTGCCGACCAATCAAGGATCAACAAGGGAACAGATCCAGGGTTCGCTCCACTTCATCGATGTCGATGGTGAAGCCATCTCCTTGCGGCATCCCGACCACGAAACCGAAGTGCTGATGGTCACGATCCGTCAGGTATTTGTAGTAGCTCACGAAGCGGTTCGGCGGCTGTAGCGCCAGTATCGAACCACCGGGCTGCAAGACATTGACGCCATGCACCAGCTGGCTTCCTTCAACGCCAATCACCGTTCGCGCCCCCGCACAGGCGGCGACGATTCCTGGCACATCGGTCTTCATCGGGTCGATGACGCGAAAACCGCGGTGCTTCTGCAGGTGCGAGGCGACTTCAAGCTCATTGCGCATCAGGCGCAGGTCGCCATCGCTGCCACGCAGTATGAACACTCCCGGGTGCGGCGACGGGTCGACATGCGACAACAACTTGTCACCCATGGCGCGGTAGCGCGAATACCGGCTGCGGTTGTTGCTGAGGTCGTCGAACAGCACGAGCTCATGGAAGAACGCGCCACGCGTGCGCAGTGGCTGCATGCTCAGCCAGCGTTCATATGCCGGCGCTTGGCTGAATAGCGGGTAGCGAGCCGAGGGCGCGGTGGTCACCGGCACGCCTTCTTCACAGGCCAGGGCGTAGGTCGGGCAGTCTTCCATCAACCAGGTACCGAACCAGGTATTGCCATTCTGGGTGCAGTAGATGGCCCCGCGGTCGATTTCGTGATCCACCGTGACGCCAGGGAACCGGCTCGGCTTCAACGACAACCAGTGGCTGGCATTATCCTTGTACAACGCACCGTCGATCAGCCAGACATCCTTCAGCAGGTAGCCGCGTGTCGGTCCCTGCTCGATAGTGATCCCGCCTTCCATGGTCCGCGCAGGATGCACATACGGATAGAAGCGCTTGGCTTCCCAGCCCGTTACCCGCTCCAACTGGTTGGGCAAGTAGAATGCCGGTGGCGATACCGTTGTTTCACCGGGTGCGATATCCCAGACCTTCTCGGCGACACGCTTGATATCGATATCAGCCTTGCGTGCCAGGCGCTTGCGCACGATGTGCTGGTAGGCCGCCAGGGTCCAGGTGTTCTGGCTGGCAACCGAAGAGCCACTGAAGTTCGAAATACCGCTGCCCATGAAACGCCCCTCCCGATGTGACAGGTGTCTGGTCCGAGGCAAGGCACGCACTCCCGGCATGCCTTGAAGTCGGTTCAGCTGGAAACGACGACCCTCTCCATCATGGGCGGGGACTGTAGCGTGGCGTAACGGCTGCGCAGGGTTTGCAGGAAAGACTCGCCACTGCTCCCGGCGCCATAGAGGTAGATCTTGTGCAGGCCACCAAACACCATCTCGTGATAACGGCTGGCGACCTCATCATCACTCGGCCCTTCCGGCAGGCCCAGGTGAAGCGTCAATTTGTTGCCCTCGACGGCGAACAATGGGGTGTCCCAAAGGAATTGCGCGGTCCCCGTGCGGGGCAAGCGGACGAACAGGTAGGCATGGTTGCCCAACTCGTCGATATCACCGCCACGCCGGCGCTTCCACTTCAACAGGCCGTCGTCCGGCCGCGCCAGGCACATGCCGATATCGTAGTAGTCGTAACCGTTGGCCAACGCCCACTCGAGGGCCATGAAGGTGGTGATCGAATTGACCTCGCGCAACTTTTTCGGATCTGAGAACACCGCTTCGCAATAGCCGAAACGCAAGGTGCTCCAATAGCGTTTGCCGTCCCGCGTGATCTCGCAGCCCAGGTGGCAGCCGATGACCTCATCGCCGCAGGTGATCAGATCCAGGCGCCCTACCCCTTTTGCCAGACGAAACACTTCGTCGGTTGGAAACTGCGCCGCATGAATACCCTGCCGGGCACTGGCATAGGGCCGCAACAGCTGTTGATCGGCCATGGCGATCTCGTCATCGTCGAGCGTCTGGCGCATCTGGTAGAGCGGGCGGTTCTTGCGAATGCTGCGGCGCAGTTCACTGTCGTAGCGGGCGGTGATGTCATCGAGCGAACGGCCCAAGGGCACCACGGCGCTCAGGTAGTGGGGCACCGTCAACGCGCCGGAAGTCGGCATCTCGCTCACCACCACCACATGCCGGGGCTCAGTGGGAGCAGCCTCATCGGCCGCTTCGGCCGGTTGCTGCTGGCCCTTGCCGCCAATCAGCAGCTTGGCCATTTCGCGCTGCTGCTTCCTGCCGATGTAGAGGATTTCGTACGGGCTGGCCTGCTGCAGCCGGAAACGCGAAATTTCCCAGCGCCAGAAGCAGGTACGGGCCAGCAGCTCGCGTAACTTGCTTGAAACAGTCCGGATCTCGTAACGCATGGAAGGCGAGATCACTTTTCGCGCCACAGCCGCCAAGTTCTCTTTCATGTCTTCTTCGACGTCCTTTGATGTTGTCAACGAGGCTGATCGGAAAACAATAGAACGGAGCTTCAAAGCCTGCATAACGTGTTGATTTATAGACAATCAACTTCGGAAGCCGCCTTCACATTCAGTAACAATTTAAGATGCAGGTGCGCTGCTTGGCAAGCGGCATTTTGACAGCATCGCAGCTTTATTAATGGCGTCAAATTTATTGGCACGGGCAAGGCTCACGGGTTGCTTTTGCTATAAATCCACCCTATTTCAATACGCTGAAACTGGTATTACTCCACTACCGCCGTGAGCGATCGCACATGCTGCTTGATTGCCCCTTTTGACAAAGCTGCGTCGATATGCGCCACCTTGCTTCCGCTATGCCCCACGAGGAACTCACCACAACACAACTACCCACCTGGACCCGCCACACCAAACCCCAGCACTGCCAAGGCCCGCGCATTCTGGATGAAGTAGAAGCTTACAATGAAGCGCAACAGGTGGGTCTGCTGGTGGACGACAGCGGCGCTGTGGCGCCGTCCGCAGCTGCGGTACCGACGCGACCTTGAACCTTTCACATCGCATCCAAGGCGCGCCCACGCAGAGCTCTGACGGCGCCTGGCGACGATCGACCATACCCTGCCTTTACACCAGCAGGTACTCGAGCGGCCTGCTCACCACTTACTCGACATCGAACTCAAGCCCCAAGCCTCCGACATTTGCGAAGTGTTCAATATGAAATTCGAAAATCAAGCGGGACGCGGGAAGAAACACACTCGCGGCCACTGCCCAACTGTCAACTGTTAATAGTGACAGTATTGCATCGTTCCGCACCTTGCTATCGTCGTAATTCGAATATTCCCGTTCGGCCAGTCAGTATCCAACACCAGCGGGGTGGCTACCCATGGAGGCGTACACATTCATGTCAACCATTGCAAAACCTTCTCCGCTGCCTGCAGCCAGAACAATGCGCTACTCGCAAAGCGTGGCCTATGACACTTACGTTTCAAAAAATGGCCAACCATCATATGACAACGACGAATTTCTTGTGGTGAAGCTTGATGATTATGATCCTGGACACCGCGAGGCATATTTATCTTTCGACACTTCAAAACTCGCCCCTCTGTCAATCATTGGCGAGTTGCAGTTAATGCTTCACACCGACAATCGAGCCGACGATGGAACCATCGAGATTCATATCGTCGAAGATCATTCATTCTGGGGAAGGTCCTTCGATTATGCCCATCGCCCCCCACGCGGTGAACGGGTCGCGTCATTTACCATGAAAGAGCAAGACCCGGACGGCTGGATCACGGTCAGCATCAAAGATGAAACGATGATTCAGAAACTTTTGGGTAACGGCAAGATGTCATTGATGCTGCAGGGTCTAGACTACCGTAAATACCACCGCTTTTCTTCATCGAAACGGAGTGCTTATGCGCCTAGCCTGACCGCGGTTACGCGCCACCCTCCCATTTCAGCCTCGAAAAATATCCGCTATCTGAATTTCATTTGCACGAGGGAAGAAAACGGTTTTTCAGTAGTAAGACTGAGCGAGATCGATATCATCGACGACACCGGCACTCGCCTCGACAAACAAGCGTGGGAGGTGGTAGATGGCACAAGCCTCGATGGCTGGCAGACACTCTTCGACAACGACAGGCAAACACAATACAAGGTAAATCAAGCCACTCCCGTTTATTTGACCATCGACCTGAAAAAGGAGGTATCGATCGCGGCATTGGTATTTTCACCGCAACTTGCCGGGTTCGAGGGCCGCCCCGCCGACGTACTCATTTACGGCAAGCCAGAGCAACCCGCTGACTGGGCCCTGATCGGCTCACGGGCCGTCCCGCACGGCAACGGAAATGCGCCCCATGTCATTTTTACCTGGGCGTCGGCACTGGCTTCGCAAACGGAGAGGTCCTATTCGCTTCCAATCAAGACCTCTGTCGGCATCGAGCAGGCCAGGTTGAAACACCGGATAGCGCGCAGCCCGTTGAATGTCACTGGCCTGCATTTCAATGAGCCCGGCATCGTGTGCATCTGGATCGAATCTACCGACCCCAAGAGTAGTGACTACCTTGAGGCACGCGAGGGGCACTGGGACGGCTCACTCAAGCATCGACTGCATTACGGGTTGAACGCTTTCTATTTCTCATCTGCCGGTGGCCAGTTGTATTTCCAACTTGCCAGCAATGACAGCACTGACAATAAACGAAGTGCCACCATCAGAGTCATGGCAGAACACGTGGACTTCCACCCTGTTTTTGAGTCCAATGTAACCTCACAATCTGCCTGGCTCAAGATGCTGGAAACCTACGACACCACGAACGTGGTAGAAATGTTTACGCGCAGAGTCATCCTCACTGTTCGAGCGAAAGATTTTCTGCCACTGGCCAAGCAGATTGACATGCAAGCGTTGGCAGACACTTACGACAACGGCATCGCGCCGACAGAGTTAAGTGCAGGTGTCCTGGCAACCCACTCAAATGCACTGCATCATCCTGACGTCAACCCCTATCATTTCGTACCCAGTGAAGGTGGTTACATGAGCGCCACAAAAAACAGGCTCAAATACCACTACAGCCTCACGCCAAGAATGCTCAATGAAGCGGGCACCTTCTGGGGCATTTGGCATGAAATCGGCCACACCCTGCAAACGACTGCACTCTACTGGGCTGGGCAAAGCGAAGTCAGCGTCAATATCTATCCGTTCGCGCAACGCGCCTGGTCGGGGCCGATATCTAAATTGGCAAGTCAATACGACCCCAATTTTGTAAAAGCCTATGCAGAGTTGAACAGCGTCGACAACTACTCGCAATTGTCCTCGCTCAGTCGCGAACTGATGTTTCACCACCTGTTCTTCATACACGGCGAGAAAAACATGTATGCGCTACATCAGCGCTACCGCGCCAATCTGGCAGGCGAGATCAACGACCCCGAGTTCCGCATTGGTGCGACAGATGATGAATCCATGAATGTCATGGCGATGATCTCCTCGAAACACACTCAGTCAGACCTGACACCCTTTTATCTCTTCTGGAAATATCCCCTGACTGAGCAGACCCTGAGCACCATCAAAGGATATGGGTTCTCACCCATCAGCGATTTCGAAAAACTACCCTCCGACCTTATCGTGGATCGCCCTCCCGAGGACTTCGACATGGTGTTTGACGAAACCTGAGTTGGCTGTCGAAGGTGCAATTCTGGCCTTGCCTGATGCGACCGACCACTAACGCGGCATCCGCGCCCTGAGCGGGTTGCGCGCCACCCACTTCTGCAATTCGGCGGCCGGCATCGGCCGCCCCAGCAGGTAACCCTGGCCCTGGTCACACCCGGCATTGCGCAGGAAGTCATATTGCTGCTGGGTCTCGATCCCCTCCGCCGTGATGCGATAGCCCAGGGCATGCCCGAGGTCGATGATCGCCCGGGCGATGGCCACCGCATCATCGTCATCGGGCAGGTCCTTGATGAACGCCCGGTCGATCTTCAGGTGGTCGATGGGCAAGGCACGCAGGTAGGCCAGCGACGAATAACCGGTGCCGAAGTCGTCCACGGCCGTGGCCACGCCCATGGCTTGCAGCTGGGCCAGGGCCGCGCACGCCTGTTGCTGGCTTTCCATCAGCAGGCTCTCGGTGATCTCCACTTCCAGCAGGTTGGGGGCCAGGCCATGGCGTTCCAGGGCAATGGCCAGGCTCGAGACATAGTCGCTGCGCTCGATCTGCAACGCCGCCACGTTGACCGCCAGGGGCCCCGGCAGGCAATCGGCGGCGCGCCATGCGGCCAGTTGCGCACAGGCCAGGTCGAGCACGCGCTCACCCAAGGGGATGATCAGGCCAGTGCGCTCGGCCAGCGGGATGAACTCGCCAGGCGGTATCAGCCCATGCTCTGGATCACGCCAGCGCAACAAGGCCTCGACCCCTTCCAGCTGGCCGCTGAACAGGTCGACCTTCGGCTGATACCACAATTCGAACTCGTTATCCTGCAGCGCCCGGCGCAAGTTGCGCTCCAGCTCCAGGCGCTGGTGCAGGCGTGCCGTCATGTCCGGGTGATAGGGGCGCCATGCGTTGCGCCCCCCCTCCTTGGCCGCGTACATGGCCGTGTCGGCATGGCGCAGCAGGCTGCCAACGTCTTCGCCATGTTGCGGGCACCAGGCCAGGCCGATGCTGCCCGTTACCAGCGCGGCATTGCCATTGAGGTCGAACGGCCGTTGCAGGCAGCGCAGCAGTTGCCGCAGCTGGTGACTGACCTGGCCCTGGGTGCCCTGGAGCATGAACACGAATTCATCGCCGCCCAGCCGGCATACCCGGTCGCCGGTGTCGAGTTCCTGAAGAAAGCGCGCAGTCGCCTGCTGCAGCAGCAAATCGCCCATGGCGTGACCCAGGCTGTCGTTGACCTGTTTGAAACCGTCGATATCCAGTAGCAGCACGGCCAGGCCATGGCCTTCGGCAGTGGCCTCAGCCAACTGCTGCTGAAACAGCACCCGGTTAGGCAAACCAGTGATGGTGTCGTAATGCGCCAGGCGTTCCAGCTGTGCCTGCGAGCGCTGCAGTTCACGGTTACGCTGTTGCAGCTGGCGCTGTTTGCGGTTGATCTGAGCGATGAACAGGCTGAGCAGGCCACTGCAGGTCAGGGCGAACCAGAACAGCGGCGAGTGGAACAGGCTCGCGTCCTGCTGGCTGTGCTGGCGCTGGATGTCCACATGGCCAAGCGCCATGGACACGCCGATACCGGCCAGGGAAACGCCGACCGGCAACAAGCGGCGAAGGGCGCGACGCAGCGCGCCGACAGTCGGTATCGGTTCGTGGGTCATCGGGGAATTGGACGGGGTCATAAGCCTGCAGATGTGGGCGATTGCCCCTGTATCGGCGCGGTGCGCGCAAAATTGAGCCAGACTGGTGTTTTTCTTGCCCAGGGTGCATGCTCGGAGCTGAAGCGTTTCACCCGCCAAGTCACATGAGGTGCAGTACCCATGGAACATCTGCTCGACTCGCTGTTTCCCGCCGCCGGCGACATTCCCGAAAACTGGCACCTGGGCGCACCGCTGGAACAACGCGACTACCTGGTGAACGGTGAACTCAGGCGCTGGGACGGGCCACTGGCCACGGTGCGCAGCCCGGTCTGGCTGAAGGAAGCGGATGGCGAGCGCCAGGTGGTGCTCGGCAGCGCGCCCTTGCTCGATGCCGACACCGCCCTCACCGCCCTGGACGCGGCGGTAAACGCCTACGACAAGGGCCGTGGCGCCTGGCCGAACATGCGCGTGGCCGAGCGTATACAGCATGTGGAAACCTTCCTCGCACGCATGCGCGAACAGCGCACCGCCGTGGTCAAGCTGCTGATGTGGGAAATCGGCAAGAACCTGAAGGATTCGGAAAAGGAATTCGACCGCACCTGCGACTACATCGTCGACACCATCAACGCCCTCAAGGACCTCGACCGCCGCTCCAGCCGCTTCGAGCTCGAACAAGGCACCCTCGGCCAGATCCGCCGTGCGCCGCTGGGCGTGGCGCTGTGCATGGGCCCTTACAACTACCCGCTCAACGAAACCTTCACCACGCTGATCCCGGCCCTGATCATGGGCAACACCGTGGTGTTCAAGCCAGCCAAGTTCGGCGTGCTGCTGATTCGCCCGCTGCTCGAAGCGTTCCGCGACAGCTTTCCGCCAGGGGTGATCAACGTCATCTACGGCCGCGGCCGCGAGACGGTCAGCGCGCTGATGGCCAGCGGTAAGGTCGATGTGTTCGCCTTCATCGGCACCCACAAGGCGGCAAGCGACCTCAAGAAGCTTCACCCGCGGCCGCACCGGCTGCGTGCGGCCCTGGGCCTGGACGCGAAAAACCCCGGCATCGTCCTGCCCCAGGTAGACCTGGACAATGCCGTGGAAGAAGCCATTACCGGCGCGCTGTCGTTCAATGGCCAACGCTGCACGGCGCTGAAGATCCTGTTCGTCCACGAAGATGTGGTCGAACCCTTCCTCGACAAGTTCCAGCGCAAACTGGCCGCACTCAAGCCAGGCATGCCCTGGGAACCAGGCGTTGCGCTGACGCCGCTGCCGGAACAGGGCAAGGTCGATTACCTCGACCAACTGGTGGCCGATGCCACGGCCAAAGGCGCACAGGTGCTCAACGAGGGTGGCGGGCAGAGCCGCGGCTCGTTCTTCTACCCCGCCCTGCTCTATCCGGTGTCTCGCGACATGCGCGTGTACCACGAGGAGCAGTTCGGCCCGGTGGTGCCGGTGGTGCCTTACCGCGACCTGCAGACCGTGATCGACTACGTGCTCGACTCCGACTACGGCCAGCAGCTGAGCCTGTTCGGCAATGACCCGGCGACTATCGGCAGCCTGGTCGACATCTTTGCCAACCAGGTCGGCCGCATCAACCTCAACGCCCAGTGCCAGCGCGGCCCCGACACCTATCCGTTCAACGGCCGCAAGAACAGCGCCGAAGGCACCCTGTCGGTGCACGATGCCTTGCGCGTGTTCTCCATCCGCACCCTGGTCGCCACGCGCTTCCAGGAAGCCAACAAGGAACTGATCAGCGAAATCATCCGCAACCGCCAATCGAGCTTCCTGACCACCGACTACATCTTCTGACTGCCGCGCTTATAGAGAATCGATCTAGCATCATTGTCGATTTTCCATCTGCGCAGACGACTCTAAGCATCAGGGCGCCCCTCGGCGCCCATTGCAAAGGAGAATCGAACATGGCTGTCAAACCCATCCCGGAAGGCCAGCACAGCATCACCCCGTACCTGGCCATCAACGACGCCGCCAAGGCCATTGAGTTCTACAAGAAGGCCTTTGGTGCAGTAGAAATGTTTCGCCTCGATGCCCCGGGTGGCCGTGTCGGCCATGCCGAGCTGAAGATCGGTGATTCGTCGCTGATGCTCGGTGATCCCTGTGACATGGAAGGCGGCCTCACCGCCAGCCAGAAGCTGGCGGGCGCAGGCGTAGGTATTCACCTATATGTCGAGGACTGCGACAAAATCTACGCCCAGGCCCTGGCCGCAGGCGGCACTCAACTGCACCCGCTGACAGATCAGTTCTACGGCGACCGCAGCGGCACGCTGAAAGACCCGTTCGGCAATATCTGGTTCGTCTCCACCCACAAGGAAGACCTGACCCCCGACGAAATCCGCGCCCGCGCTGCCAAGATGTTCAGCGGTAGCTGAGCGACGAGTTGAAAGCGCAGCGCGTTTGCTTGAAGCTTGTGGCTCGTAGCTTGGAGCTGCTTCATGCGAATCATCGACAAAACCGCGGCGCAGGTGCGCAGCCTGACCCCGGCCGAAGAGGAACTGCTGGTCGGTTTCGCCACCGGCAGCCTCGCCGGGCCACGCCTGCTGCAGGCCAACCAGCTGCTGATGAAGGTGCGCAGCGCCAACCAGTGGCTGGCCTGCGACTGCCGCAAGGATGCCTTGCCGGTGCTCAATGTCACCCTCAATGGCAGCACCGGCACGCTGTTCCTGAAGAACAACCCGGGCACTGCCGAGCATTCACCCGGCTGCCCGTTCACCAAGGACGAACGCGAAGCCAGCGAGCGCGAGGATGAACCCGTCGCGCCTGCCGCCTGGCTGGCACCTGACACTCCGTTGCGCTTGATCGGTGATTACCGCAAGGCCAGTGAAGACAATGGCACGGCGGGCGAAGGCAATGAGCGCCGCGAACAGCAGCGTCTGCTGTCGCTGCTGCTGACCTGGATCGAGACCAGCGGCCTTAACCTTTACGCCACGCACCTGAAAAAAGACCTCACCGGCCAGTTCACCGAGCTGCGCAGTGTCGCCAGCCGCTACCCGTTGCTCGAACGGGTGCCGGCCAGCAATTACCTGGAAACCCGCCTGGACATGAAGCACATGATGATGCTCAAGTCCCGCTTGCGCGAAGCCACGTTGTTCGGCAACCATCGCCGCCATGGCCTGCTGCTGGACTGCGTCGACCAGATCAAGGGGCGCAAGCTGTTCAACAACCGCAGCGAAGACGGTTTCGATTTCCAGGGGCACCACCTGTACTGGGGTGGCAGCCGGGCGTCGGGGCCGCTGTTGGCGCTGGCCCTGTACTCACCGACCACGGCGGGCAGCCACTTCTATGAACTGATCCACGTGGCCAGCGTGCCGGTGCTGTCGCGCGCGCACCTGTTCCCGGTGTACCGCGACGAAGAGCGCGAGCCCCTCAAGGCGCTGGTGTCGCTGATCGACTGGATGGCCAGCAAAGGGGTGAAGGTGCAGATGCGCCGGCCGGTGATCGGTGGGCAGGTGATGGATGAGCTGGTACTGACCTCGGATCTGGACCGGGTGTTGTCGGTGTCGTTGCTGGAGAAGCCGATCGGGCCGGAGCCCGATGCCGAGAACTTCAAGCGCTATGCGGACTTCAAGAGCCTGGAGACCTTCCGCAAATATGTGGCCGGGTTCTTCATGCGTGAGCGCTGAAGACCAAGTCGCCTTCTTCGCGGGACAAGCCCGCTCCCACAGAGACCTCACAGATTTTGAATCATGCGGAGTACCTGTGGGAGCGGGCTTGCCCCGCGAAGAGGCCGGTGCAGCCACACATCCTTGGCGATCAGAATGCCGCCCGGAAAATCCCCTCGATCTCGCCCTGACTGGCCGGCCGCGGGTTGGTCAACCCACAGGCATCCTTCAGGGCATTGGCCGCCAGGATGCCGACATCCTCAAGCTTGGCCCCCAGCTCCGCCAACCCCGCCGGAATACCCACCGCCACCGCCAGGTGCTCGATGGCCGAAATCGCCGCCCCCGCGCCCTGCTCGGCATCCAGCCCGCAGACCTTGATGCCCATGGCCTTGGCCACATCGCGCAAGCGCGCGGCGCTGACCTTGGCATTGAAACGCTGCACATGCGGCAACAGCACCGCATTGCACACTCCATGGGGCAAGTCGTAGTAACCGCCCAGCTGGTGCGCCATGGCATGCACGTAACCGAGCGAGGCATTGTTGAACGCCATGCCTGCCAGGAACTGCGCGTAGGCCATGTTCTCCCGCGCCTGCAGGTCGTTGCCATCGTTCACCGCCTGGCGCAGGTTTTCACTGATCAGGCTGATGGCCTTGAGTGCGCAGGCATCGGTAATCGGCGTGGCCGCCGTCGACACATAGGCCTCGATGGCGTGGGTCAATGCATCCATGCCAGTGGCCGCCGTCAGCCCCTTGGGCATGGCAACCATCAGCGCCGGGTCATTGACCGAAAGGATCGGCGTGACGTTACGGTCGACGATGGCCATTTTCACATGGCGGCGCTCGTCGGTGATGATGCAGAAACGGGTCATTTCACTGGCCGTGCCCGCCGTGGTGTTGATGGCGATCAGTGGCAGCTGCGGCTTGCGCGAGCGGTCGACGCCCTCGTAGTCACTGATATGCCCACCGTTGGTGGCGCACAGGGCAATACCCTTGGCGCAGTCATGGGGCGAGCCGCCGCCCAGCGACACCACGCAGTCGCAGCGCTCACGCAGCAACACGGCAAGGCCTGCCTCGACGTTGGCGATGCTGGGGTTGGGCTTGGCGCCGTCGAACACCACCGAGTCGATATCCTGCAAGGCCAGCATGCGCCCGATACGCGCGGCGACCCCGGCCTTGGCCAGGCCCTGGTCGGTCACGATCAGCGCCTTGCGCAAGCCATAACCGGCAATCGCGGCCATGGCCTCGTCGAGGCAGTCGATGCCCATGATGTTGACGGGCGGGATGAAAAAGGTGCTGCTCATGACCGGATCCTCCTGGTGGGTCTGTCTACCAACGAGGATCCGCCCGTTCAATGCAGCGAATGTTGATCCAGAGCAACGTTAGCCAAGGAACAGCCGGTAAGCCGGATTATCGGTCTCGTCCCAGTAGCGGTAGCCCATCTCGTCCAGCGCCTGGGGCAGGCTGGCCTGCTCGTCGGCGGGCACTTCCAGCGCCGCGAATACCCGCGCTTCAGCCGCGCCATGGTTACGGTAATGGAACAGGCTGATGTTCCAGCGCTTGCCCAGCCGCTCCAGGAAGCCTAGCAGCGCCCCTGGCCGCTCGGGGAATTCGAAGCGTAGCACCCGCTCATCGGCCCCCGGCGCGGCATGCCCGCCCACGGTGTGGCGCACATGCAGCTTGGCCAGTTCGTTGTCGGTCAGGTCGAGCACGCTGTAGCCTTGCCCTCGCAGGCTGGCCAGCAGCTGCTCGCGCGGGTCGTGCAGCGGGTGGGTCTGCACGCCAACGAACAGGCGCGCTTCCTTGCCCGGGTAGTAGCGGTAGTTGAACTCGGTGATCTGCCGCTTGCCCAGCGCCTGGCAGAAGGCCCGGAAGCTGCCGGGCTGTTCGGGGATGGTCACGGCGATGATCGCCTCGCGCTGCTCGCCCAGTTCGGCACGCTCGGCCACATGGCGCAGGCGGTCGAAGTTGACGTTGGCGCCAGAGTCGATGGCCACCAGGGTCTGCCCCTTGACGCCCCCGCGGGCCACGTACTTCTTGATCCCGGCCACCGCCAGGGCACCCGAGGGTTCGGTGATCGAGCGGGTATCGTCGTAGATGTCCTTGATCGCCGCGCACAGCTCATCGCTGCTGACGGTCACCACTTCATCGACAAAATGCCGACACAGCTCGAAGCAATGGGCGCCGATCTGCGCCACCGCCACACCATCGGCGAAGGTACCGACCTGCGGCAGGATCACCCGCTCGCCAGCAGCCATGGCAGCCTGCAGGCAGTTGGAGTCTTCGGGCTCGACACCGATCACCTTGACCTCGGGGCGCAGGTACTTCACGTAGGCAGCAATGCCCGCGACCAGCCCGCCACCGCCGACCGGCACGAAGATCGCGTCCAGCGCACCCGGCTGTTGGCGCAGGATCTCCATGCCCACGGTGCCCTGGCCGGCGATCACATCCGGGTCGTCGAACGGCGGCACAAAGGTCGCCCCGTCGCTGTCGGCCAATTGCAGTGCGTGGGCCAGGGCATGGGGGAAGCTCTCGCCGTGCAGCACCACATGGCCACCCCGCGAACGCACGCCTTCGACCTTGAGCGATGGCGTGGTGGTGGGCATGACGATGGTTGCTTTCATGCCCAGGTGCGCCGCCGCCAGGGCCACGCCCTGGGCATGGTTGCCTGCCGAGGCGGTGATCACGCCACGTTCGCGCTGGGCCGTGGTCAGGCGCGACAGCCGGGTATAGGCCCCGCGGACCTTGAACGAGAAGGTCGGTTGCAGGTCTTCGCGCTTGAGCAACACCTGGTTGCCGAGGCTGGCAGACAGCGCGGGAGCGGCTTGCAGGGGCGTCTCGATGGCCAGGTCGTACACCGGCGCGGACAGAATGCGGCGCACCTGTTCAGACAGCAGTTGCTGCGGAATAAACGGGGTACGAGGGCTGACGTTGAGGCTGGTCATCGATTGCAACTCCTTGGCTTTTTCACGTTGCCCAGGAGTCAGAGAGAAGAAACCCGCCTCCAGGGCGGGTTCGGTGCACGTACGCGCTAGCCCGCCAAGCTGATAATGGCGGTAATAATAATGGCGTTCACGTGCGGGAAAGTTTTCATGGGGTGGGACGTTATCCCGCCTGGCTTGGCCAAGTCAACACTTTGCTTGCTGCGCCGACAGCGGCACGTCGAATACCTTGTCGAAGCCCCACTGGAACACGAAGGCATAGACGAAGAAGAACACGAACAGAGCCAGGTTGGTGAGCAACGCCGCCCACAGGCTGACATCCAGCCAGTACGCCACCAGCGGCAGCAGGATCAGCACCAGCCCACCCTCGAAGCCCAGCGCGTGCAGGCCCCGGCGCAGCACCGTGCGCTCGCGCTTGCGCTGGCGTGCCTCCCAGCGCTCGAAGGCCCAGTTGTAGGCCATGTTCCAGCTCATGGCGATGCCCGACATCAGCACCGACAGCACCGTCGATTCCGCCATGCCGGCGCCGAACGCCAGTTCCAGCGCCGGTGCTACGCAAGCCACGGCGATGGCTTCGTAGAGAATGGCCTGGACGATCTTGCGTGCCTTGCCTTGCATGTTCAGCTCCCTGAAAGAAACGACCTACAAAATTACAAGATCAAGCCAGCAAGAAAAAGCCTGAAATACTTTATTGACTGACCGTTCAGTCAAGAATTATTAAGCTTTATCGTTTCCGCAAGCCCCTTCCCCTGGCGTCCGGCCCCTCCTTGCACGACACGGCTTCCCCCGATCACGCATTGGACAACCCTGCATGCGACTGCTTGTATCTATCACTTGCAAGCGGCGACATGTCCTACCCCTTCGTCCAGGGAAATGAACGAGGAACAAGACGATGGCGTATAGCGTCATGATGGTGTTCGGCACCCGACCCGAAGCGATCAAGATGGCCCCGCTGGCCCGCGTGCTGCGCAGCTGGCCCGAGGTCGACCTGCATATCTGCTCCACCGGCCAGCACCGCGAGATGCTCGAGCAGGTGCTGACCGCCTTTGGCCTGAGCGTCGATCAGGACCTCAAGGTGATGACCCAGAACCAGACCCTGAACGGCCTGGCTCGCGACCTGCTGGACAAACTCGACCAGGCCTACGAGCAGGTCAAGCCCGACATCGTGCTGGTCCACGGCGACACCACCACCAGCTTCATCGCCAGCCTCGCGGCCTTCCACCGGCACATCCCCATCGGCCATGTCGAAGCCGGCCTGCGCACCGGCAACCTGCAGCAGCCCTGGCCCGAAGAAGCCAACCGGCGCCTGACCGGGGTGCTCGCCGACCTGCACTTCACTCCGACCCGCGACTCGGACGCCAACCTGATCCGCGAAGGCGTGCCGCCGGAGCACATCGAAGTCACTGGCAACACCGTCATCGACGCGCTGTTGTGGATGCGCGACCACCTGGCCGAACGGCAATGGCAGCCGGCCGCCGATTCGCCGCTGAGCGTGCTGCGCCCCGAGCAGCGCATGGTGCTGATCACCGGCCACCGCCGGGAGAACTTCGGCCCCGGCTTCGAGCGTATCTGCCTGGCCCTGGCACAGTTGGCCGAACGTTACCCCGACGTGCAGTTCGTCTATCCCGTGCACCTCAACCCGCAGGTGCAGAAGGCCGTGTATGGCGTGCTGTCGAACCGCAGCAACATCCACCTGATCGCCCCGCAGGACTACCCGCACTTCGTCTGGCTGATGAACCGCGCCCAGATCATCCTCACCGATTCCGGCGGCGTTCAGGAAGAGGCCCCGGCACTCGGCAAGCCAGTGCTGGTGCTGCGCAAGGTCACCGAGCGCCCCGCCGTACTCAAGGGCGGCACGGTCAAGCTGGTCGGCACCCTGACCGAACGCATCGTCGAGGAAACCCGCCAGCTGCTCGACGACCCGGTGGCCTACGCACGCATGGCGCGGGTCTATACCCCGTTTGGTGACGGCCACGCCAGCGAGCGCATCGCCGAGCGCCTGACGCGCTGGTTTGCAGAAACGGCCAACCCGCGAGATGACGCATGAGCCTGGCCTTCATCGACTTCCTCACCTATGTGCTGTTCGGTCTCAAGATCCTGGCGATCATCCTCGCCTCGCTGATGTTCCTGCTCGGCCTCGATGACCTGTTCATCGACCTCTGCTACTGGGGCCGCAAGCTGATCCGCCGTTTCCGCATCTACGACAAGTACGAAAAGGCCGACGAGAAACGCCTGTTCGAAGTAGCGGAAAAGCCCCTGGCGATCATGGTCCCGGCCTGGAACGAGGTAGGTGTGGTCGGCGAGATGGCACGCCTGGCGGCCTCGACCATCGACTACGAGAACTACCAGATCTTCGTCGGCACCTACCCCAACGACCCGCAGACCCAGGCCGACGTCGACGCCGTGTGCCTGCACTACCCGAACGTGCACAAGGTGGTCTGCGCGCGCCCCGGCCCCACCAGCAAGGCCGACTGCCTGAACAACATCATCGACGCCATCCTGCGCTTCCAGGACGATGCCCGCATCGAGTTCGCCGGTTTCATCCTGCATGACGCCGAAGACGTGATCTCGCCCATGGAACTGCGCCTGTTCAACTACCTGTTGCCGAACAAGGACATGATCCAGATCCCGGTGTACCCCTACGCGCCGGAATGGAAGGGTTTCACCGCCGGGCACTACGTCGACGAGTTCGCCGAGAACCATGGCAAGGACGTGATCGTGCGCGAAGCGCTGACCGGCCAGGTACCCAGCGCCGGCGTCGGTACCTGCTTCAGCCGCCGCGCCATCAGCGCCCTGCTCGAGGACGGCGATGGCATCGCCTTCGACGTGCAGAGCCTGACCGAAGACTACGACATCGGCTTTCGCCTGAAGCAGAAAGGCATGAAGTGCATCTTCGCCCGCTACTCCATCACCGACCCGGCGCTGGCCCTCAAGCACGAATGGCGGCCGGGCATGAGCCGCGAGTTTTCCCAGGTGATCTGCGTGCGCGAGCACTTCCCGCGTGACTGGCAGCACGCCATCCGGCAGAAGTCGCGGTGGATCGTCGGCATCGTCTTCCAGGGCACCAGCAACCTCGGCTGGAGCCGTACCGGCGCGCTCAACTACTTCCTCTGGCGCGACCGCCGGGGTCTGTTTGCCTACCTGCTGAGCTTCCTGGTCAACCTGTTGCTGCTGGTGCTGCTGGCCATGTGGCTGGTGACTGTCATCGCCCCGGATTCCTGGCGCTTCATGTCGATCCTCAGCGATAGCCGGCTGCTCACCACCCTGCTCTGGCTCAACGGCTTGATGCTGGTCAACCGCCTGTTCCAGCGCGGATGGTTCGTCACCCGCTACTACGGCATCTTCGAAGGCCTGCTGTCGGCGCCACGGATGATGTGGAGCAACTTCGTCAACTTCTTCGCCAACCTGCGCGCCCTGCGCCAAGTCATGGAGATGGGCGATTCGCGGCGGGTGGCGTGGGACAAGACCACCCACGAATTCCCCGCCCTCGCCTCGCCGGCACGCACACCGCTGGGCCATCGCCTGGTGGAAAAAGGCTACATCACCGAGGAACAGCTGCAGCAGGCGATCACCAGCCCGGTGCGCCGGCGCCTGGGCCGCGAACTGCTGCTGCGGGGCTGGCTGACCAGCGAGCAGCTGGTGCAAACGTTGGCCGAACAACTCGACCTGCCCTGGGCACCGCTCAACCCGTTCAAGCTCGACCCGCAGCTGATTGCCCAGTTGCCACGCCGGCTGGCCACGCACTATGGCGTACTGCCGGTCGCCGAAGACGGCAACACCCTGGTACTGGCCAGCGAAAGCCCGGTCAGCCAGGTGTCGCTGGGGGTGATCAGCCGCCAGCTGAAACGTCCGGTCAGCTGCCGCCTGGCGCCCCAGGGCCGGGTCACCCTGGGCCTGCGCTATCACTACCCGAGCCCCTGGCAGAAGCCCGAAACCCACGCCATGCTCAGCGTGCTGGAGCGGCACCAGGATGATGCCGATCTGATCGAACGGGTCAGCCACCACCAGGTAATGCTTGGCGCCCTGCTGCAGGTACGCGGCATGGTCCCGGTCACCCTGTTCAACCAGGCACTGATCGATTTCGACTCCGAACAGCAGAGCCTCGGCGAGCACCTGATCGCCCGCGGCATCATCACCGAAGAGGTGCTGCAACAGGCCCTCGCCGAGCAGGCCAGCGAACAGCAGGCTGCCTTTGATCTGACCCGGGAGGTGGCATGAAGCCGCGTCTGTCCCTCACCCTTTCCGGCTTGCTGCTTTGCTCCACTGCGCTGGCGACCCAGGCAGCACCGATGACCGAATTCCAGCGTTTCACCAGTTATCCGTTCATGGAACGTAGTTACCGCGAAGCGAAGAAGGACAACTGGGCCGAAGTCGAACGCCTGACTCGCCATGTGCTCAACCGCGTGCCGAACAACGACGAAGCCCGTACGCTGCTGGTCGATGCCCTGGCCCACCAGCGCCGCTACAAGGAAGCCGAAGCCATGGCCGAGCAGTTCGGCGATGGCCACGAATACGCCAACGCCCTGCTGGAGCTGCGCCTGACCTGGATCGAGCAGGACCCGCCTGCGGCCAGCCAGGTGGAAGGCTGGCTGGCCAACGCCGATGGCACCCAGCGGGTGCGCCTGTGGCAGGCCTACAGCCTGAGCCTGGCCAAGTTCGGCGGTGCTGGCAAAGCCCTGGAGTGGCTCAACCAGCTGCCGCCACGCGACGATGGCCAGGTGCTGCGCCTGGCCCGGGCCAACTTCGCCGAACAGCTGCGTAACTGGAAGGAAACCATCGAGCAACTGCAGCCTCTGGCCGACAAGGGCCAATTGCCGCCAGAGGACTGGCAACGCCTGGCCAACGCCTATGTCCAGCAGGTCGATGAAAAGGGCCTGGAAAAGCTGCTGCAAAGCGCCCCCTCCCCCGAAGTCGCCAACCAGACGCGCCTGGCCATGGCCAATCGGGCCATCGCCGTCGGCCACAACCAACTGGCGCAGCGCTGGTTGGAAAAATTGCCCACCCAGCAGTTGCAGCAACCTGAGCAACGCCAGCAGCTGTGGGAGCTGGCCCGTGAAGGGGATGACGCGCCGCTGGTACGGCAGCTGAGCAACGAGCTGCAGCGGCCTTGCCTGGAGACCGTCGACTGGTTGTCACGCCGTGACCCCGACCTTGCCCGCGAACAGTTCAAGGACTGCCCAGCCAGCGCAGACCCGCGTGCTTATGCGGTGCTCAAGCAGCGCCTGTATGGCGACCCGGTGCAGCCGCCACAACCCCGCACGGCCGCCGAATGGGAAAAACGCTACCGTCAGAACGGTGACCTGGCTGCACTTGAGCAAGCAACCTATCTGCTGCTGCAACAAGGCCAGAGCGAGCGCGCCCGCACCCTGCTGGAGCAGGCCTATGACCGTCGCCAAGGGCGACTGACACCTTCCCTGCTGCAGCGCCTGGGTAACATCTATGCGCGCAACGATGGCCCGCTCAACAGCCAGCGCATGCTTGGGCTGATCCCCCGGGTCGACCCCAATACCCGCGCCCAGTTGCTCGGCCGCCTGGCTGAAAACGGCCAGTGCGACGCCGTGCGCCGGTCCATCCCGGCAAACCCGACCGAAGCCGGCCAGTTCCGCGCCCTGGGCCGCTGCGCCATGCCCGATCAACCCGGTGAAGCAGTGGTCTATTACCAGGCCGCCGAACGCCTGGGTGACAGTGGCAACCGCCTACCCCTGGCCTATGCGCTGGAAGCTGCGGGTGATTCCGAAGCGGCCATGCCGATCTGGCGCAACCTGCCGGCCAGCGCCTGGAACGACAACGCCCGCCTGACCGCCGCCCGTGGCGCCTTGAATGCCTGCGATGCCGACGCCGCCCGCCGCTACTGGGACGCCGCCGCGCACAACAGCGCCGATGACTGGGCACTGGGTGCCGCCATCGCGCAACGTCAGGGCGACCTGCACGCGGCGCTGGGCTTCCAGCGCCAGGCCTTGGCGCACAACCCGCGTGCCGACCACTACTACGCCGCCGCCAGCACGGCGCAACTGGCCGGCGACAGTGCGCAGAGCACTGCCTGGCTGGCCGAAGCCGTGCGCCTTGAGCCCAGCCAGCCACGCTATCGTGCCGACTACGGCATGCGCCTGGCCGGCTCGCCGGACAAGGCCCAGCGCCAGCAGTCGATCCCTTATCTGGAACGCGCCACCCACGACTTCCCCGAGGACTATCGCCTGGGCGAGACCCTCGCCCTGCGCTACGACGAAGCCGAGAACAGCGCCGCCGCGCGCCGCGAGCTGCGCCGGGTGATCGACGTGGAAGAGAACCTGGTCGATGGCGACGACGAATACGGCAGCCTCGAGGCCCGCAAGTACCGCCAGCGCCGCGCCCACGAAACCCTGTCTCGGCGCGACACCATTACCCTGGCCAGCACCTGGTCGCCCGCTGGCACCTCTACCAACGACAAGTTCCTCGACAACGGCGAGCGCAGCGGCACATCGCGCCGTGCGCAATCGCAGAACGTGCAGCTGGCCATGTGGGACCACGCCCTGGGCGAAGAACCCAGCCGCAATGGCAGCACCCTGTCGGTCTACGGCCGTGTGCTGTTCGGTGGGCAGAGCCGCACCGATTATGCGCAAAGCATGGGCACCGGCGTCGGCCTGCTATACAAGCCACTGGGCCAGGCCAACCTCAACCTGTATGCCGAGCTGTACCACCAGCGGCAGATCGACGACGACCACTACAGCGGCCTGAGCCTTGGCGAACTGCTGAGCCCGGCCAAGGTCGGCGGCAACTGGGGTGACTTGCGCCACCATGCCGAATCGAGCAACGACCTGCTGCTGCGCGCCACCGCTTCGTTCCTCGACCAGGGCGACTGGCGCAACGACTGGCGGGTCGACGAAGACGACTGGAACGAGCGCTTCCTCTACCTCGATGCCGCCTGGTGGACCCGCGCCGGCGACCACGCCTGGCTGTCACGCTACCAGCAGGGCCATGCCTGGAAGCTGCCCGGCAACTCGCCACAAACGCTCATGCCTTATGGCTTCTTCGAGTTCTCCAGCCAGGACCCGAGCAACGACTGGCGCCAGGATGCCCGCGCCGGGGCTGGTGTGCGCTGGCAGTGGTGGTTCGACGACGACCGCTACAACGCCTACCGCGGCTCGCTGAAAGTGCGTGCCGAGTACCAGCAGTCGCTGGGTGGCAACCTCTACAAGAGCGCCAATGGCGTGCTGGTTGGCGCGGAGATGACCTTCTGATGCGTACGCTCCTGGCAATCTGCGTGCTTGCCCTGTGCCTGCCGGCCCTGGCCGACCAGCACCTGTTCTACCAGCCGCTCAACCGCGATGCCGCCGTGACCCCGGCGCAGTGGCAGCAATTGTGGCGCGCCACCAAGGCGCAAGGCGGCAAGACCCTGATCGTGCAGTGGAGTGCCTACGGCGACAGTGATTTCGGCGGCGCCCAGGGCTGGCTGGCCAACAGCCTGCGCGAGGCCAACGCCCAAGGCCTGGAGCTGGTGCTCGGGCTGTACCTGGACCCGGCCTATTACCAGCGCATCGAGGAACTCGACGGTGACGGCCTGAACAATTACTGGCAATCGCAACTGGGCCGTTCGCTGGGCCAGTACCAGCAGGTGCGCAAGGACTGGCAGCTGCCCGTCGCCGGCTGGTACCTGCCCATGGAACTGGACGACCTGCATTTTCGCGATACTGGTCGCCGCGAGGCGTTGTACAGCCAGTTGCAGGCCTTCAACCGGCGGCTGGACAAGCCGCTGCACATCAGTGCGTTCAGCGCAGGCAAACTGGCACCGCGGGTCAATGGCGCCTGGCTGGATCAACTGGCCGGGTTGGGCTTGACTGTGTGGTGGCAGGACGGTGCCGGGACTGGGCGCTTGCCGCCACTGGTGCGCCAGAGCTACGAACAGGCGCTGCCGTGCCGGGTGGGGGTGGTGCGCGAAGCGTTTCGCCAGGTGAGTGCGCCGGGGCAGGCGTTTCGCGCCGAGGCTGCGGAGCCGAAGCTGGGTGCGGGGTGCCATGCCGAAGCGGTGTTTGCCCTGCGCTACCGGCCTTGGGCCAAGGGTGTTCTGCCACAGAATTGAGTCAACCTGTACCGGCCTCTTCGCGGGGCAAGCCCGCTCCTGCAGGAATAGTGCAAGGCTGAGGCAACGCTATTCCTGTAGGAACGGGCTTGCCCCGCGAAAGGACCGTAACAGGCAGAGCATTCCTCCCAGGAGCCCACCGATGTTCAAGACCATCGAAGAGCACGTGCGCAAGCAGGTCGCCCCCGCCGCCCTGCGTGCCGAGTTCCGCCAGCACGAATTCGAGTCCATGCGCCTGTTCTGCATGCTGGTGTTCTGCGTCAGCATCGCGATCTGGCTGATCTTCGACCTGATCGTCAGCTTCCTCGGTGGCCAAGGTTTCACCTGGCTGTCCTACTTGTTCATCGCCCTGCTCGGCTGCCTCACCGTGGTGCTGCGCTTCACCCGCCGCAGTCACCATTTCGACGTGCTCAACCTGCTGTTCATCAGCGTCATCACCCTGGGCATGCGCCTGGTGATCGATGGCATTCCCGAGCCCCTGCGCCCCGTGTGGCTGGTGCTCGGCGTGTCGACCGTGCTGTATGCCGTGTCGGTACTGCCGGTGCGGCGCTGGTCGTTCTTCTGCGCCATGGTCATCACCTGGGTGATGCTCAACCCGTTCTACCACACCCGTATCGACGCCGATCAACTCGAAGGCGCCATGCTGATCAGCTACGCGATATTCCTCAGCGGCCTGGTGAGCTACAGCTACCTGCAGATGCGCCAGGCCAAGCTGCACAACTTCTACCTGTCCAAGGTGCTGCTGGAGCAGGCCTATGTCGACGCCCTGACCGACATTCCCAATCGCCGCTCGTTCATGGCCAGCGCCGAGCGCCAACTGCGCCAGGCAACAACGGGGCAGTACCTGGCGATGATCGATATCGACAACTTCAAGCGGGTCAACGACCGCTTCGGGCATGACGTTGGCGATGAAGTGCTCAAACGGGTGGCGGTGCATATCAAGGCAGGCGTGGCCGGCCATGAGTTCGCTCGCCTGGGTGGCGAGGAGTTTGCGATCTTGTTCGAAGGGCTGGACCAGCAAGGGGCCGAGCAGCGGGTCGACGCGCTGTGCCAGCGCGTGCGCGACGACCTTGGCGTGCCGCCCGTCACCATAAGCATCGGCCTGGCCCGGGTCGACAGCGGGGACAGCCTGAGCATGGCGCTGATACACGCCGACCAGGCGCTGTACCAGGCCAAGCACAATGGCAAGGACCAGTTCGTGCTGTGGACTAGCCAGCTGGCAGCCGAATCCTGAACTGCGCCCCACCCAGCGCCGACTGCGCCACGGTCAGGGTCCCACCCTGCCCTTCGATCGCACGGCGGCTGATCGCCAGGCCCAGGCCGAAGCCACCGGTATTGCGGTCGCGGCTGCGGTCCAGGCGATAGAACGGCTGGAAGATCCGCTCACGCTCCTCGGCAGGGATACCGATCCCGTCATCCTCCACGGTCAACAGGCAGGCGCCGTCCGCCTCCAGACGCAACCTCAGCAACAGGCTTTCATCGCAATAGCGCATGGCATTGCGCACCAGGTTCTGCACGGCCCGGGCGGTCAGTCGCGGGTCCAGCACGAAGCGGGGCAAGTTGTCCTCGGCCTGCACTTCCCACTGGATACCCCGCGTATCGAGCTCCTCGGCAAACCCGCCGAGCACGCTGTCGACCAGCTCCAGCAACGACACTTCGACGCGCTCCCGCGCCTGGTCGGCGTTGTACAGGCGGCTGTAGGACAGCAGTTCGAGCACCAGTTCGTCCAACTCGCGCACATGCCCGACCAGTTCCAACAGGCGCTTGCGGCTGGTCGGCGGTACCTCGTCGAACAGCAGCACCAGGCCGAAATCCAGCCGGGTCAGCGGCGTGCGCAGCTCGTGGGAGACCGCGTTAAGCAGCTCGCGCTGCTGATTGACATGGCGTTCGAGGTCGCTGGCCATGGTGTCGAACACCCCGGCCAGTTCGCCGATGTTCGAGTGCGGCGAGATGTGCGTGCGCTCGGCCATCCGCCCCTGGCCCAGGCGCCGGGCGGTTTCCTTCAGGCGCTCCAGGTCACGCCAGTGCGGCCACACCCACAGCAGCAGGCAACCGAGCATCGCCGCGCCGATCAGCACAGTCACGCCCCAGGACAACACGTTGATGTCCAGTGGGTCTGGTGGTGAGTGCAGGCTGACCAGCCAATCCTTGTCCAGCGGTGCCAGCACGGTCTGGTAATAGCCCCAGTCTCCGATGCGCACGGCGTACTGGCCCTGCTCCAGGCGCACCTCTTCCTCTGGGCTCAGGCCTGCCTTCTCGCTGCGCAGCAGCTTGACCTCCAGTGGCGCGAAGGCCCTGGCCAGGTCCTCCTCCACCGCTGGCCATTGCGCTTCTGGAGCCTGGCGGAACTGGCGGACGATCAGCGACTGCACGCCCTTGGCCTGGTCCAGGTTGTAGGCCATGAAACGGTCGTGGAACAGGCCGACAATGGTGTCCGGGATCAACAGCAGCGCCCCCGCGTAGGCGATGATGATCACCAGATACAGGCGCACCAGGATCTTCAGCATGGTGCGTCAGCACTCCCACTCGACACGGCTGAACAGGTAACCCTTGCCCCACACGGTCTTGATCTTGCGCGCCTCGCCGGCACTGTCGTCGAACTTGCGGCGCAGCTTGGAAATGGCCACGTCCACCGAACGGTCGGTGCCGTTGAACTCGATGCCGCGCAGTTGCTGGAGGATGCGATCACGGCTGAGCACCACACCGGCATTGCGCGCCAGCACCACCAGCAGGTTGTATTCGCCGCTGGACAGTTCCACCTCCTCGCCGCGCCAACTGACCAGCCGTTCGGCGAGGTCGATGCGCAGGCCTCCGATGAGGATCTGGTGGTTGTCCAGGCGCGGTTCGTTGACACTGCTGCGGCGCAGCAAGGTACGCACGCGGGCCAGCAATACCCGTGGCTCGCAAGGTTTGGTCACATAGTCGTCGGCGCCCATCTCCAGGCCCAGCACCTGGTCGTGGCTGTCGTCGCGGGCGGTCAGCATCAGGATCGGCAGGCTTTGTGATTCCTGACGCAGCAGGCGGCACAGTTGCAGGCCATCGATGCCGGGGAGCATCAGGTCGAGAATCACCAGGTCGGGGTGGTCCTGCCGGAAGGCGTCCAGCACGTGGTCGCCACGGGCAATCACCCGGACATGGAAATCGTTGCGTTGCAGGTAGCTGGCGATCAGCTCGGACAGCGCACTGTCATCTTCGACCAGGAGAATGTTGGGCATAGGGCTTACAGGAAATATTGAGGATATCTTCGCCGGCCTCTTCGCGGGACAAGCCCGCTCCTACAGGCTTGCACTATCCCTGTAGGAGCGGGCTTGTCCCGCGAAGAAGCCGGCACAGGTTCATGGAGAATATAGAAACCTACAAACCGGTAGGACTGTTCTTAACACTTTTTCACACAGGTCCTACAGGTGTTAACAGCCGCCCGAGGAACGGTTGCCTTAGGATAGGCACGGTCATCATCGGAAGATCCGCATGCCTATTACCCTCCCCCCGCGCCTGCGCCCCCTGGCGCTCGTGGCGCTGCTTGCCCTGCCCCTGGCCGGTTGCGACGACGCGGCCGAGCAGGACGAACAACAGCCCGTACCCCAGGTCCGGGTCGAGACCCTGCAACTGCAGCCCCTGGCCATCAGCACCGAGCTGAGTGGGCGCATCCTTGCCCCGCGCACGGCAGAAGTGCGTGCGCGCGTCGCGGGCGTGGTGCTCAAGCGGGTGTACCGCGAAGGCAGCGACGTCAAACAGGGCGATGTGCTGTTCCTCATCGACCCGGCGCCGTTCAAGGCCGACCACGACAGCGCCCGCGCGACCCTGGCCAAGGCCGAGGCCACGCTGTACCAGGCACGCCTGCAAGAGCAGCGCTACCGCCAGCTGGTCGACGACAAGGCGGTCAGCCGCCAGGAATACGACAACGCCCGCGCCGCCTTCCTCCAGGCCGACGCGGCGGTTGCCGAAGCCAAGGCGGCACTGGAGCGCGCCCGCCTGAACCTGGGCTATGCCACGGTCACCGCGCCAATCTCCGGGCGCATCGGCCGCGCCCTGGTCACCGAAGGCGCCCTGGTCGGCCAGAACGAGACCACGCCGCTGGCGACCATCCAGCAACTGGACCCGATCCACGCCGACGTCACCCAGTCGACCCGCGAGCTCACCGCCCTGCGCCGGGCCTTGCGTGCGGGTGAACTGCAGCAGGCCGGCGATGGCCAGGCCCGCGCCACCCTGATCCAGGACGATGGCAGCGCCTACCCGCTGCCGGGCAAGCTGCTGTTCTCCGACATCAGTGTCGACCCAAGCACCAACCAGATCACCCTGCGCAGCGAATTCCCCAACCCGGACCTCGATCTGCTGCCGGGCAGCTACGTGCGCGTGCGCCTGGAGCAGGCGGTGCAGCCCAAGGGCCTGAGCGTGCCGCAGCGCGCCATCCTGCGTGACAGCGCCGGGGTGCCGAAGGTGCTGGTGGTCGACGCCCAGTCGCGCATCAGCGAACGCCAGGTGGTGCTGGGCAACGTCCAGGGTGATCGCTGGCGGGTCACCGAGGGCCTGGCGCCCGGCGAGCGGGTGGTGGTCGAAGGCCTGCAGCACGTCAAGGCGGGCGACCAGGTCCAGGTCGACCCCGACGCCCAGTCCATCGTCCAGCACACCGGCCAGTGAGGGCCTGATCCATGCCGCAGTTCTTCATCGACCGCCCGATCTTCGCCTGGGTGGTCGCGCTGTTCATCCTGCTTGCCGGCGCCCTGGCCATCCCCCAGCTGCCGGTGGCGCAGTACCCCAACGTGGCGCCACCGCAGGTTGAAATCTACGCCGTGTACCCGGGCGCCTCGGCGGCCACCCTGGACGAAAGCGTGGTCAGCCTGATCGAGCAGGAGCTCAACGGTGCCGACAACCTGCTGTACTTCTCGTCGCAGAGCAGCCTGGGCAGCGCCACCATCACCGCCACCTTCGAGCCCGGCACTCACCCCGACCTGGCCCAGGTGGATGTGCAGAACCGCCTCAAGGTGGTCGAGTCGCGCCTGCCGCGCCAAGTGACCCAGCAAGGCCTGCAGGTGGAGAAGGTGTCCACCGGCTTCCTGCTGCTCGGGACCCTCACCTCGGAGGACGGTGGCCTCGATGAAACCGCACTGTCCGACATCCTCGCACGCAACGTGATGAACGAAATCCGCCGCCTCAAGGGCGTCGGCAAGGCACAGTTGTACGGTTCCGAGCGCGCCATGCGCATCTGGATCGACCCGCAGAAGCTGATCGGCTTCAACCTCACCCCCAATGACGTGGCCGAGGCCATTGCCGCGCAGAATGCCCAGGTCGCACCCGGCAGCATCGGCGACCTGCCCGCCCGCGGCACCCAGGAAATCACGGCCAACGTGGTGGTCAGGGGCCAGCTGAGCACGCCCGAGGAGTTCGCCGCCATCGTCCTGCGGGCCAACCCGGACGGCTCCAGTGTCACCGTCGGCGATGTCGCCCGGGTCGAGATCGGCGCCCAGGAATACCAGTACGGCACCCGCCTGAACGGCAAACCAGCCACCGCCTTCAGCGTGCAGCTGGCGCCGGGCGCCAACGCCATGGAAACCGCCACCCTGGTGCGGGCGAAGATGAAAGAGCTGTCGCGCTACTTCCCCGAAGGGGTCAAGTACGACATCCCCTACGACACCTCGCCGTTCGTCAAGGTGTCGATCCAGCAGGTCATCAACACCCTGTTCGAAGCCATGCTGCTGGTGTTCGCGGTGATGTTCCTGTTCCTGCAGAACCTGCGCTATACGCTGATCCCGACCCTGGTGGTGCCGGTGGCGCTGATGGGTACCTTCGCCGTGATGCTGGCCATGGGTTTCTCGGTCAATGTACTGACCCTGTTCGGCATGGTCCTGGCCATCGGTATCCTGGTCGACGACGCCATCGTGGTGGTGGAGAACGTCGAGCGGATCATGGCCGAGGAAGGCCTGCCGCCGAGGGAGGCCACGCGCAAGGCCATGGGCCAGATCAGCGGCGCCATCGTCGGCATCACCCTGGTGCTGGTGGCGGTGTTCCTGCCGATGGCCTTCATGAAGGGCTCGGTGGGGGTTATCTACCAGCAGTTCTCGCTGTCGATGGCGGTGTCGATCCTGTTCTCGGCGTTCCTCGCCCTGAGCCTGACCCCGGCCCTGTGCGCCACCCTGCTCAAGCCGCTGGCCAAGGGCGAACACCATGAACGCAAAGGCTTCTTCGGCTGGTTCAACCGCCGTTTCGAAAGCATGAGCAACGGTTACCAGCGCTGGGTGCTGCAAGCGCTCAAGCGCAGTGGCCGCTACCTGGTGGTGTACGGCGTGCTACTGGTCGTGCTGGGTTATGGCTTCAGCCAGCTGCCCACAGCGTTCCTGCCCACTGAAGACCAGGGCTACACCATCACCGATATCCAGCTGCCGCCGGGTGCCAGCCGCATGCGCACCGAGCAGGTTGCCGCCCAGATCGAGGCGCACAACGCCGACGAGCCGGGCGTGGGCAACACCACGCTGATCCTCGGCTTCAGCTTCTCGGGCAGTGGCCAGAACGCCGCGCTGGCCTTCACCACGCTCAAGGACTGGTCCGAACGTGGCGCCGATGACAGCGCCCAATCGATCGCCGACCGGGCAACCCTGGCCTTTACCCAGCTCAAGGACGCCGTGGCCTATTCGGTGCTGCCACCGCCGATCGACGGCCTGGGCGAGTCGACCGGCTTCGAACTGCGCCTGCAGGACCGCGGCGGCATGGGCCATGAGGCGCTGATGGCCGCCCGGGACGAACTGCTGGCCGGTGCACACAAGAGCAAGGTGCTGGCCAACGTGCGCGAGTCCTCGCTGGCCGAAAGCCCGCAGGTACAGCTGGAAATCGACCGCCGCCAGGCCAACGCCCTGGGCGTGTCGTTCGCCGACATCGGCTCGGTGCTGGACGTTGCCGTAGGCTCCAGCTACGTCAACGACTTCCCCAACCAGGGCCGCATGCAGCGGGTGGTGGTGCAAGCCGAGGGTGACCAGCGCAGCCAGGTGGAAGACTTGCTGAAGATCCACGTGCGCAACAACAGCGGCAAGATGGTGCCACTGGGCGCGTTCGTCCAGGCCAAGTGGGTCAGCGGCCCGGTGCAGCTGACCCGCTACAACGGCTACCCGGCGGTGGCGATTTCCGGTGAACCGGCGGCGGGCTACAGCTCGGGCGAAGCCATGGCCGAGATCGAGCGCCTGGTCGCCCAGCTGCCGGCAGGTACCGGCCTGGAATGGACCGGCCTGTCACTGCAGGAACGCCTGTCCGGCAGCCAGGCCCCGGTGCTGATGGCGTTGTCACTGCTGGTGGTGTTCCTGTGCCTGGCGGCGCTGTACGAAAGCTGGTCGATCCCCAGCGCCGTGCTGCTGGTGGTACCGCTCGGCGTGCTCGGCGCGGTGCTGGCGGTGACCCTGCGCGGCATGCCCAACGACGTGTTCTTCAAGGTCGGCCTGATCACCCTGATCGGCCTGTCGGCGAAAAACGCCATCCTGATCATCGAGTTCGCCAAGCATCTGGTCGACCAGGGCGTGGACGCCGCCGACGCCGCCGTGCAAGCCGCCCGCCTGCGCCTGCGGCCGATCGTCATGACCTCACTGGCGTTCATCCTTGGCGTGGTGCCGCTGGCCATTGCCACCGGCGCCAGCTCGGCGAGCCAGCAGGCGATCGGCACCGGGGTGATCGGCGGGATGCTCAGCGCCACGTTGGCGGTAGTGTTCGTGCCGGTGTTCTTCGTGGTGGTGATGCGCCTGGCCGGGCGCAGCCGTACCAAGGCCGATCAGACGCAGGCCAGCGAAGCCTGACTGGACAAGCCGGGCGTTGAATGAGAGGGTTCCGGGCATTGACTGCCCGGAACCCTTTTTCATGCCTGATGCCCTGCCCCCCTGCTCCGTCCTGATCCTCGCCGGTGGCCGCGGCCAGCGCATGGGCGGGCGTGACAAAGGCCTGCTGGAATGGCGCGGTGAGCCATTGGTTGCGCATATCCAGCGCATCGTGCGGCCGCTCACTGATGACCTGGTCATTTCCTGCAACCGCAACCAGCAGGCTTATGCCGCTTATGCCGACCAACTGGTGGGCGATGCCGAGGCCGACTTCCCCGGGCCGCTGGCGGGGGTGATCGCCGGGCTGAAGGCGGCCAAGCATGACTGGGTGGTGGTGCTGGCTTGTGATGCGCCGTTGGTAGACCGGGCTTTGCTCGATGCACTGCGGCAACTGGCAGTGTCCGGTGGCAGTGCCGCGATGGTGCGTCAGGGCGGCTATTGGCAGCCGATGTTCAGTGTCTTGCCGCGCTCAGTACTGCCGGTGCTGGAGCAGGCCTGGGCGGCGGGTGAGCGGAGTTTGCAGAAGGCCTTGTTGCGGGAGGCGGTGCGGGGGGTTGAGTGTGCCGAGGATGATCGCAGGTTGAGTAATTTCAACAGCCCGGAGTTGCTGCAAGGGTAAATGCTTTACCGCCTGTACCGGCCCTTTCGCGGGGCAAGCCCGCGAAAGGGCCGGTACAGGCGAAACATCAACTCGCCGTCAGCTCCTCGATACTGATCTCGCGCATCCTGAACTTCTGCACCTTGCCGGTCACTGTCATCGGGAACTCGTCGACGAAGCGGAAATACCGGGGCACCTTGAAGTGCGCAATCCGCGCCTTCGCCCAATCGCGCAGTTCATCCGCGCTGGCGGTATGCCCTGGATGCAAACGCACCCAGGCGACGATCTCTTCGCCATACTTGCTGCACGGCACGCCGATCACCTGCACATCGGCCACCGCCGGGTGGGTGAAGAAGAACTCTTCCAGCTCCCGCGGGTAAATGTTCTCGCCGCCGCGAATGATCATGTCCTTGCTGCGCCCGACAATGCGCACGTAGCCCTGCTCGTCCATCACCGCCAGGTCACCGGTGTGCATCCAGCCCTCTTCATCGATGCTTTCGGCGGTGGCCTGGGAGTTGTTCCAGTAGCCCAGCATCACGCTGTAGCCACGGGTGCACAGCTCGCCGATCTCGCCACGCGGCACGGTGGCTCCGTCGGCATCGATTACCTTGTTCTCCAGCCGTGGCTGGGTGCGGCCGACGCTGGTCACCCGGCGCTCCAGATCATCGTCGGGCCCGGTCTGCAGCGACACCGGGCTGGTCTCGGTCATGCCGTAGGCGATCTGCACCTCCGCCATGTGCATCTCGCCGATCACCCGGCGCATCACCTCGATCGGGCAGGTGGCGCCGGCCATGATCCCGGTGCGCAGGCTCGACAGGTCGAAGTCGCCGCGCTGCGGGTGGTCCAGCTCGGCGATGAACATGGTCGGCACGCCATACAGCGCCGTGGCCTTTTCCTCGGCCACGGCGCGCAGGGTCGCCAATGGGTCGAAGGCATCGTTGGGGTAGATCAGCGTGCTGCCGTGGGTCATGCAGCCGAGGTTGGCCATGACCATGCCGAAGCAGTGGTACAGCGGCACCGGTACCACCAGCCGGTCGTGTTCGGTCAGGCCCAGGCTTTCGCCAACCATGTAGCCGTTGTTGAGGATGTTGCTGTGGCTGAGCGTGGCACCCTTGGGGAAGCCGGTGGTGCCGGAGGTGTACTGGATGTTGATCGGGTCGTCGCAACGCAGTTGCGCCTGGCGCTCGGCCAGGGTCTCACGGCTGATGGACTCGGCACGGGCCTGCAGGTCGTGCCAGGCAAGGAAGCCAGGCGGCGGAGCAGTGGCCAGGCTGACTACCCCGCGCAGTTCCGGGAAGCGCTCGCAGACCAGGGCGCCGGGCTGGCCGGTCGCCAGGCCCGGGATCAGGCCCAACAGCATGGCGTGGTAATCGGAGGTCTTGAAGGCGTCGGCGCAGATCACCCAGCGGCAACCGGACTGGCCGAGGGCGTAGTCCAGCTCGCTGGAGCGATAGGCCGGGTTGATGTTGACCAGGATCGCACCGACCTTGGCGCAGGCGAACTGGGTGATGCACCACTCGGCGCAGTTGGGGGCCCAGATGCCAAGACGGTCGCCGGGTTGCACGCCCAGGGCCATGAGTGCGCGGGCGTGCTGGTCGACGGCGTCGGCCAGCTGCTGCCAGGTGTAGCGCAAGGCCTGGTGGCGGACCACCAATGCTTCGCGGTCGGGGAAACGGGCGACGGTGGAGTCGAAGGCGTCACCGATGCACTGGGTGAGCAGGGATTTGTCCTGATTGCCCTGGGAGTAACTTGGCTGGGGCATGGGCGCTCTCTTGTTGTTCTTGTGTTGTCTGAACTGGCCTCTTCGCGGGACAAGCCCGCTCCTACAAGGGGTAGTCGATCTCCTGTAGGAGCGGGCTTGTCCCGCGAAGAGGCCAACACCGATCTAGCGGATGAACACCTGCGGCGTGGTGGTGGACATGTCGCCGCCTGGGAGCTTGATGTTCTTCACCTTCTCCAGCGTCTCGGGGTTGAACACCGCCAGGTCATTGAAGGTGCCGCCCAGGTACAACTTGTCGCCCTTCTTGTCGAAGGTCACGCAGTAATAGGTGTGCTCCAGATTAGCCGCCTTGATCAGCTTGCGCTGCTTGATGTCGTACTTGGCCAGGCGGTTGAGCACGCCGTAGATCTGGTTCGGATCCTTCGGCGAACGCAGGCCAGTGAAATACAGCTCGGTCAGGTCGGCGAACTCCTGGGTGTGGGTCTTGCCGGTCTTGAGGTCGACGCTCAGATAACCGTACAGCAGCTGCGCCTCGTTCGGGTCTTGCTTGGCATCCTTGAACTTGGCAATGGTGTAGAGCATCGAGAACTCGTGGCGCGGGCTCTGGTGCGGCCAGAAGTACAGCACATCCGGCGCGCTGTAGCCCTTGCGGTTCCAGCTGCGCAGCGGCAAGGCCACGGTGTATTTGCCGGTCTTGACGTCCATCTTGTAGATATCCGGCCCGGCGACGAACAGGCTGCCATCGTCAGCGGCGCGCATCAGGTAGACCTGGCGCGGCATCGGGAAGGTGCGCACCGGCTTGGCCTGCAGACCATCGGCGGTGCTGTACACCTCCAGGCGCGGCGGCTTGACCACGTAGTGGTCGTTCAGGCGCTGGGTCGGGTTGACGGTGGCGTACACCTCTTTGCCATCCGGGCTCAGGGCGAACGAGTACATCGACTTGCCAACTTCGCCCGGCACGCTGGACAGGTTGGCGTGGAAGGTGGTCTTGCAGGTGTCCAGGTCGATGCCGTAGATGTCGGCATAGTGGTTGTTGAGCACGTAGGCGGTGCGGTTGTCCGGCGCCATCATCGCGGTGCCGGGGCCGAACTTGTCGGGCATCTGGCAGCTCTTGTACAGCGTGTCGCTGGCCACGTCGATGACGTGCAGGTTGTTCGGGTAGTTGGTGGTGATCAGGTATTCCTGGCCAGCCTTCAGGGCCGGCCCGGTATCATCGGCCTGCGCCGCCCAGGTGCAGGCCGTGGCGGCGATGGTCAGCGCGAGTTGCGCGCAGCGTCCAGCTTTCATGCGGTTTCCCCTTGTCATTCTTGTTGGGCCGGTCACTTGTCTTTCGGGAACACGGTGCCGAGGTTGCGCCAGTCTTCCTGGGAGTTGTTGGCCTGGGCGTTCCAGTCTTGGTAGGTACTCATCATGTCCGGCACCTGGGCCGGCCACCAGCAAGGGTCGGAACAGCCATAGAGGTCGGCCTCCATCGGCTGGCACAGCGAGCTGACGCCGCCAAAGGCGTCCACTTCCCAGCCCGGGTCGGTGGTGGCGGTACAGCCGGCCACCGCGCTCATGGCCATGACTTCTTCGACGCGGTCTTCGGCGGCGGCCTGCTCGAGGATGCGGGCCTTGTTGTTCAGGGGCTTCAAGTGCTTCATGTCAGTGCGCCTTCCGCGGGGTGATGTAGCGGTCGATGAAGGCCGGGTTGGCGGCCATGATGCGGCTGTAGACCTCGATGCCGAAGTCGACCCAATCGCGCATCAACTCGCAGTAGTGGTAGGTCGGGTGCTGCGGGTCGCCGTAGCGGGCGTAGCTCTCGTGGTAGCAGCCGCCGGAGCACAGGTTGCGGATGCGGCAGCTCTCGCAGCCGGTGTTGCTGCGGTCCAGGCGCTGTGACAGGAAGTCGTTGAGCTGCGCCTGCTTCACGCCCTGGTGCACATTGCCGAAGGTAGGCAGGCTGGAACCGGTGAAGCGGTGGCACAGGTTCAGCTCGCCCTCGTGGTCCACGGCCAGCATCTTCAGCCCGGCACCGCACGGCAGGGCCTTCTTGTGGCCTTCGTGTATGTCGGTGATCAGCTGGTGCAGGTTGGAGAAGCCGATGTTGCGGTGCTCCAGCGCCGCCTCCAGGTACTTGCGGCCCAGCGCCTTCATGTTGGCGAACACCTGCACCAGCTCTTCACCGGTGAGGTTGAAGTCGGCCATGTCGCCGGAGGTGACCGGGGCAAAGCCGACTTCGGCGAAGCCCATTTCGTTGAACAGGTGGTTCCAGATGGTCTCGACGTCGGTGATGCCACGGGTCAGGGTGACCCGCGCGCCCACCGGGCGGCTGGTGTAGCGCGACAGCAGCAGGTCGGCCTTGCGCCGCACCACGTCATAGGTGCCCTGCCCGCCCACGGTGATGCGGTTGCGGTCATGCACGGTCTTCGGGCCGTCGATGCTGATCGACAGGCCGAAGCGGTGGGCGTTGAGCCAGTCGATGATTTCTTCGGTGAGCAGGGTCGCGTTGGTGGTCATGATGAATTCCACCTGCTTGCCGGCTTCGGCGAAGCGCCGCTCGCAGTAGGCGACCATGTGCTCGATCAGCGGCCGGTTGGACAACGGCTCGCCACCGAAGAACACCACGCTGTAGCGCTCTTCGTTGGGTGACTCTTTGAGCAGCATCTCCACCGAGGCTTCGGCGGTGGCGGTGCTCATCTTTTTGCCGGCGGACGGTTTGTCCAGATCTTCCTTGTAGCAGTAAGTGCAGCTGAGGTTGCAGCCAGTGTTGACGTTGAGCACCACGGTGTTCAGCGCCGTGCGCTCAACCTGCTTGAGGGCGATTTCCGGGGTCAGCGGCGAGCCGTCGCTGACCAGTTCCAGCGCGATCAGTTCGCGCAGTGTGTCCTGGATATCATCGCCGGCAAACTGCTGGCCAAGGCGCTGCATCAGCTCCTCGGCCGAGCAGTCGTGCTGGCGCAGGGTGTCGATGATCCCGCCGGTCACCGCATCGGCGGTGAACAGCGAACTGCTGGGGATATGGAACAGCATGCGGTCGGCATCGACCTGCACTTCGTGCAGGTTGCGTTCGACCAGGTTCAGTAGCGCGCCCATGGCGACCTCCCGATAATCGATCCGTTGGAAAAACCGTCATGCCCTGCCCTTACGGCAGCGGCGGGTTGTTCCAGCGCTGGACGGTGACGATCATGTGGCCTTCGCCGCTCTGGCCGCCGTCAGCCAGCGTGGCGATGACCTTCAGGTTGCCGGCGTTGTTGGTCATCATCTTGCGTGCCGGATTCGGGCCGGCACCGCCTGGCACGAACACCCCGTCGGCCTGCATCTGGCCGGCGAACTTGACGTCTTCGTCCTCGACCGCACGCTCGTTGAACGGCTCTACCTTCCAGCTGGCCGGCAGGTAACCGATACGCAACGGCTGGCCGCTGGCGTCCTTGCCCCAGGCTTCAGCTTCAAAGCGCCCCTGGACCTTCGGCACCGAAGCACCGTTCTCGCCGATACGGGCGATGGAGAACGCCGGCACCACCTTCACTTCCTCGACCTTGTCGTAGACCGCCAGGTTGACGCCCTTGAGCACACCCACTGCGACTTCGCGCTGGCCGGGCTTGGCATCCGCCGCTGCGCGGGCTTTCACGCGTACCAGGGTCGGGGTTTGTTCCAGCACCTCGGTCACTTCCACGCCCGCACCCAGTTCAGGCTTGCCGGCCAGGCCGCTGCCAACCAGGGTGATCTCGCTTTCGCCACCGGCCTTGATGAACGCCGGCTGCACCGCCAGCAGGCGAGCCTTGCCTTCTTTTGCAGCCGTGAAGTCCAGGCCGCGCTCATCGTGATCGGCCTCGAACATACGGCCTTTCATCTCGCCGTCTAGCGCAGCAAACACCTGGCGCAGGTTGCTGTCGCCGACCTTGACGTTGCCGCGCCATTCATAGCCGTTATAGAGCATCGCCGAGCCACTGCCGTTGAACGGCGTGCCGTCGGCGTAGCTGCCTTTGACCTCGACCTTGAAGGTGTCGCCCTGGTCGGCAACCACCGTCATCACCCCACGCACATCGCCCTTGGCCAGCATGTGGCCGCTGAACGCCCACTGTCCAGGCAGCGCCTCGGCGGTCGGCTTGGCCTTCTGCCAGGCGGCCCAGGCCGGGCTCTCAAGCGGGAAGCGCTTGGCCAGCTCCGGTACCACTTGCTTGAGGGCGATTTCCAGCCAGTCGCGGTCACGCGCCTGGGCCTGGTATTCGAGGGACGGCCATTGCCCGAGGTGGAAGTTGACCAGATGTTCCCATTCCTGCGCCGGGCGCCGCTGCAAGGCGACACGGGCACCGGAGTGGCAGCGGCCACAGGTTTCGCTGAGCTGGGTATCGAAGTGCTCGACGGTGTTGAGCCGGCGCTCCATGGCGTAGCGCACGCCATCGGTCTCGCTCGGCGCCAGGCCCTGCTTGTCGGCCAGGTACTTGACCAGGGTACGACGGTCGTCGTCGCTGATCTGCAGGCCATGCATGACCTGCATGCGGGCGATGCTCATCAGCCAGCCTTCCGGGGTCTTGCGCTGGTGGCTGATGCGGCTGTAGGTATCGTTGCCCTCGGGGATATGGCACCCCATGCACTTGTTCTGCAACAGGCTCGGGCCCTGCTCGGCCGCCATGGCCTGGGTGCCCAGCAGTGCGGCGGCGACCAGCGCCAGTTTGCCCGCATGCCGCCGGAGTCGAGTCGTCTTCAAGGTCAGACCTCCACGGTTGTTGTTCTTATCGTTTTCACACGCTTTGGTACAGCAGGTGTGCTTGTGACAGTTGTGATACAGAAACTGTGCCAAGTGATGCTAAAGCGTTGTATTTCAGGCTTTTAGCGGTTTTCTCCGGGAGTGGTGCGCGGTTACCTGCAGCGCCGGAGCGTGCCATTTCGCGACAAGGTGTTTCATCCTGAGACAGGGCCTGCTGCGCAGGCCATTCGCGGGACAAGCCCGCTCCTACAGAGCCCGCGTATGCCAGCTGCCGATGGGATCCCGGTAGGAGCGGGCTTGCCCCGCGAAGAGGCCGTCACAGCCACTGTTTCATCACCGTCTCACACCGTCTCAATGTGCAACAGCGCAGCCCTGCAATCCCAACCTTGCACCACGGCAAAACCCAGGCCGTTCAGCACCTTGCGGCCATCGGCCGACCTTGGCACGGCCATTGCGCCTATACCGGTCACATCCAATGACAAGAGGCACAGCCCCATGCTTTCCGACCTGCCCATCCTGCCCGCCACCCGCGCTTTCCTCGAGCGCAAGCTGAAGATGCGCATCGGCGCCGACTGGCAGGACGCCGCCAGTGGCCGCACCCTGTCGTTCCGCAACCCGGCCACCGGTGAAATCCTGGGTGAAGTGCCCGCCGCCGAACAGGAGGACGTCGACCGCGCCGTGCGCGCCGCGCGCCAGGCCTTCGATGACTCGCCGTGGAGCCGTGTGCGCCCCCGCGAGCGGCAGAACCTGCTGTGGCGCCTGGCCGACCTGATGGAGCGCGACGCACAGCAGCTGGCCGAGCTGGAATGCCTGAACAACGGCAAGAGCGCCGCCGTGGCCAAGGTCATGGACGTGCAGCTGGCCATCGACTTCCTGCGCTACATGGCCGGCTGGGCCACCAAGATCGAGGGTAGCACCGTCGAAGCGTCCATGCCGTTGATGCCCAACGACCAGTTCCATGGCTTCGTGCGCCGCGAAGCCGTGGGTGTGGTCGGTGCCATCGTCGCCTGGAACTTCCCGCTGCTGCTGGCTTGCTGGAAGCTCGGCCCGGCCCTGGCCACCGGCTGTACCGTGGTGCTCAAGCCGGCCGACGAAACCCCGCTGACCGCGCTCAAGCTGGCCGAGCTGGTAGACGAGGCAGGCTACCCGGCCGGGGTGTTCAACGTGATCACCGGCACCGGCCTGAACGCCGGCGCCGCGCTGAGCCGCCACCCGGGCGTGGACAAGCTGACCTTCACCGGCTCAACCGAAGTGGGCAAGCTGATCGGCAAGGCGGCCATGGACAACATGACCCGCGTCACCCTGGAGCTCGGCGGCAAATCGCCGACCATCGTCATGCCCGACGCCAACCTGCAGGAAGCCGCCGCTGGCGCCGCCACGGCAATTTTCTTCAACCAGGGCCAGGTGTGCTGCGCCGGCTCGCGCCTGTACGTGCACCGCAAGCACTTCGACAATGTGGTGGCCGACATCGCCGGCATCGCCAACGGCATGAAGCTCGGCAGCGGCCTGGACCCGGCGGTGCAGATGGGCCCGCTGATTTCGGCCAAGCAGCAGGACCGGGTCACCGGCTACATCGAGCTGGGCCGCGAGCTGGGCGCGACCATCGCCTGTGGCGGTGAAGGGTTCGGCCCGGGTTACTTCGTCAAACCGACGGTGATCGTCGATGTCGACCAGCGCCATCGCCTGGTGCAGGAAGAGATCTTCGGGCCGGTGCTGGTGGCAATGCCGTTCGACGACATCGACGAAGTGATCGGCATGGCCAACGACAACCCTTACGGCCTGGGCGCGAGCATCTGGTCGAACGACCTGGCTGCGGTACACCGGATGATTCCGCGGATCAAGTCAGGGTCGGTGTGGGTCAACTGCCACAGCGCGCTGGACCCGGCGCTGCCGTTCGGCGGCTACAAGATGTCTGGCGTCGGCCGTGAGATGGGCGCTGCAGCGATTGAGCATTACACCGAACTCAAGTCGGTGCTGATCAAGCTCTGATCCTTACCTGTACCGGCCCATTCGCGGGGCAAGCCCGCTCCTACAGGAGTTATGCGATCCCTGTAGGAGCGGGCTTGCCCAGCGAATGGGCCGCCATGCGGCCCCAGAATCTCAGCTGTAACCTTGGTCTGCCAGCCAGCGCATCAACATCCTCTGATGCTCTGCTGACACTGTGCTCATGGCTGCCCCGGGTGCTCGACCAATCAGCAACTCACGCACCACCGGCGCCAGCTCGATCCCCTGCAAATGCCAAACCCCCAACGGCTGATCCGCCGTCACCACCACCTCTGCCTCATCCACCAGCCCCTCACGCAACACCGGCCGCCGCGCCACCTGCACGGCCGTCCAGTCCGCCGCCAGATGCAACGGCTGCGCATCCGGCCAAGCCCGACGACGTTCCCAGAATGGCTGCCCTGCGCGCTCAAGCTCCTGCCCATAGAAATCGCGCCCAATGCGGGCAAAGCGCAAAAACAGCTGCTCGATCCGCTGCTGATGAAATTGTTTCGCCAGCGCCGCCCGCTCGGGCCGACGCAGCAACGTGTTGATCACCACCGGCGCCTGCAACGCCGATGACAGCGACTGGAAAATCCCATTCCCCGACAGTGGGTCAACCGCCATCGCCGCATCGCCCACCCGCACCCAGTCATCCCCCACGCAGTCGCCAGCGAGGATCGCCGTGCTGCTGCGCGCATGCACCTGCGCAGCCTCCAGCGCACGGGCATCGAACAACTCGGCCACCAGCGCCGACGCCCGTCGGCGTGCGGCGCAATATTCCGGCAGCGCCGCCTTGCCCGGCAGCCCCTCGGCGTCCAGGGTCACCTGCCAGTAGCAGCGCCCGTCGGCCAGCCTGGCCATCCAGGCCCAACCATCGTCCAGGCTTTCCACGGCAGACGCTGGCGTGCCTGGCTCAGCCTGCCAGAGATTGAGCAGGCTGACCGTTTCCGGGCCACGCAAACGGTCGGCCGCCAACGGCGCCTGGCGCCCGCGCGCTTCGACCAGAAAATCGCCCTGCAGCACCTGCCCGTCATCCAGCCGGACCTGGTAGCCCTCGGCACGCGAAACTTCGCGAACGCGCCCTTCCACCAAGGTTACCCCTGCCCGCCCCAGGTCATCGCGCAAGGCGCGGTCGAAACGCTGGCGATCGAGCAGAAACTCCTGATTGAGTTGCAGATGCTGGCCATTCCAGTGCACCTGCCGTGCAGCCGGTACCGCTGCCTCGGCCAAGGCGCCGCCCAGGCCGGCATGACGCAAGCCTTCCAGCACCCGTTGCGAAACCCCTTCCACGGCGGCAAAACGCCGCCAGTCGGAGACTACCGTCACCGGGTAGCCCAGCCGCCGCAGGCCAAGTGCGGTAGCGGCGCCAGCCGGCCCGGCGCCCAGCACCAGAATCTGTGGCTCAGGCATCCGCTGCACCTCGTCGTTCCGGGCCGCTGAACGCGGCGTGAACCTGCAGCCAGGCATAAACCTGCTGGCGGTCCAGGCCGGGCCGTTGCTGCAACAACGCTGCAATCCGCCCGCTCACAGCCGCACAGCCCAGACTCGCACCGGCCCGGCCGCCCCCACCTACATAGCCACCGAAGTCGGCCTGGGCGCTGCCGAGCCACGACCACTGCCCTGGCGCGCAACGGGCATCGCCGGTAATGCGGATAACCCCCGGATACGCAGCCGGGTACACCGCACTGCCCTGCGCCGGGCTGGACGCGCACAGCAGCACGCCAGCCTGCTGCACCTCAGCACAGGCCTGGCGCAACACCGCCCGGTCCTGCTGCAAGCCAAGGCTGAGGTTGATCAGCGTCACGCCCTGCTCCGCCAGCCAGAACAACCCGGCGGCGACCTGCAGGGCACTGGTACTGCCTTGCTCGGTGAAGACCTGAGCCAGTAACAGGGGCAGCTCGCCGGCCTCGGCTTGCAAGCTGGCCAGCACGGCGCTGCCATGGCCGAGCCGGTCCGGTTGCAGTTCACCCTCGCAGAGCACGCCCTCGTCCAGCCAGAAGCGTCGGGCAGCGACCAAGGTCTGCGCTGGCGCACAACCACTGTCGATCACGCCGACCCTGAATTCAGCGGCCATGCCTGATCGCCTCCTGGGGCAATACGCGCAATTGCCCGCCTTGCAGATGCAAGTGCAAGTCGGCATCGGCCAGGGTCGAGGCGCGGTGGCTGATGAGGATGCGCGTGCGCCCGGCGAACAGTTCGTCGATGGCGGCAATCACTTCGCGCTCGGTGGCTTCGTCGACCGCCGAAGTAGCCTCGTCGAGCACCAGGATCGAAGGTGCCTGCAGCACCGCCCGGGCGATGGCGATGCGCTGTTTCTGCCCGCCGGAAAGTTGCTGGCCACGCTCGCCGAGCAGCCCGTCCAGGCCAAGCGGCAGGCTCTCGACCAGGCTGTCGAGATGGGCCAGCTTCACCACCCGCTCCAGCTCGCCACGGCTGGCCTGCGGCGCGCCATAGGCCAGGTTCTGCGCCAGGGAGCCGCGGAACAGCACGATGTCCTGGCTGACCACGGCGATACGCTGGCGCACGGCGGCCAAGTCAAGCTCACGCAGGTCGGCGCCATCGAGCAGGATGCGCCCGGCATCCGGGTCGTAGAAACGCTGCAGCAGGTCGATCAGGGTCGACTTGCCGACGCCGGAGGCACCGCTGATGGCGACTTTCAGGCCACCGGCAATACAGGCATCGACCTGCGCCAGCACCGCGCCCTGGCGCCCGTCATGGGCAAAGCTCACGCCTTCCAGGCGCAGCTCCCCCGGCCCTTCCGGCATCGGCCTGGGCGAGTCGGCCTGGCGCACGGCCACCGCTTCCTGCTTCAGCTCCATCACCCGGCCCAGGCTCACCGCCATGCGCTGCACCGCCACGTACAGGCCCAACAGGCTCTGCACCGGGCCGACCGCCATGCCCATGTAGGTGGAAAACGCGATCAGCGCACCGAGCTGCCAGGTGCCCTGGATCACCCACCAGCCGCCGACCAGGAACGCGCAGGCGCGGCACCAGGAGGTCAAAGTGCCGGGGATCGCCTGGGTGAAGAATTCGGTGACCTGCACCTTGAGCAACTGGCGCATGTAGCCCTGCCCCAGCTGGTCCAGGCGCCCGGCCTCGCGGTTCTGCTGGCCGGCGGCCTGGATGAACTTCATCGCCGGTAGTGTCTCGACCATGAAAGACGACACGTCGGCCGAGCGCTCGCGCAGGTTGCGCACCTCGCGCTCGACCTTGCGCCGCATCCAGCGCAGCCACAGCACTTCGATCGGGATCAGCAGTGCCAGCAGCAGCGACAGTTGCCAGGACAGCATCAGCATCAGCGCCACCGCGCCCACCAGGCCAATCACCGCCGACACCGCCGAGAACAGCGAATCCACGGCAAAACGCTGGATCTCGGCGACATCGCCGTCGAGCCGCGAGAGGATGTCGCCGGTACGCCGACGCCCGTAGAAAGTCGGCGACAGCTGCTGCAGGTGGCGATAAAGGTCATCGCGCAGGGCGAACAGGATGCGCCCTGACAGGCGTGTGTGCAGGTAGCGGTTGACGCCTGCCAGCACCGTGCCCAGCAGGCCGGCGCCGATCATGATCGCCGCCATGTGCCAGAGCGTCTGGTAATCCTTGGCCAGCAGGCCTTCGTCGATCAGCGTCTTGACCAGCCAGGGTTGCACCAGGGCCAGCAGCGAAGCGCCGAAGGACAAGCCTAGCAGCACGCCGATGGCCCGTTGATGGGGGCGGACGAAACCATACAGCCAGGCCAGGGCCTGGCGCATGAGGAGCGGGTTGCTGGATTCCACCAGCCTGGCGAACAGGTTGCCCATGTCAGCCGCGCAACTGCTTGAGCTTGCGGTACAGCGTCGCCCGGCTGATGCCCAGCGCTTCGGCAGCGGCCGAGACATTGCCCTGGTGGCGCGCCAGGGCGCCACGGATCAATTCCAGTTCATTGTCCTTGAGGCTCCCGGAGGGCGTCGCGCCACTGGCCAGTTCTTCCAGCAGGCAATCGGTCAGGTGATCGAGGGTCAGCACCTGCTCGCCGTCCTCGCGCATGGCCAGGGCGGTGCGCACGACCATTTCCAGCTGGCGGATGTTGCCCGGCCAGTCGAAGCCTTCGAGCAGTGCCGCCAGGGCCGGGTCCAGGCTCACGCCCTTGGCCCCGGACTTGTCCAGCAAGCCCTCGATGATGCTCGCCAGGTCATCGCGCTCGCGCAGGGCCGGCAGGCGCAGCGACACGCCGTTGACCCGGTAGTACAGGTCTTCGCGAAAGCGCTGTTCCTGTACCAGGCGCTTGAGGTCGCGGTGGGTGGCGCAGATCAGCGCCACGTCGATGTCCTGCTCGTCGCCCGCGCCCAGCGGCGCCACCCGGCGCTCCTGCAGCACGCGCAACAGCCGCGCCTGCAGGGCCAGCGGCATGTCACCGATCTCGTCGAGGAACAGCGTGCCGCCATGGGCCTGCATCAGCCGCCCGACCATGCCGCCTCGGCGCGAGCCGGTGAAGGCGCCCTCGCGGTAGCCGAACAGTTCGGACTCGATCAGCCCTTCGGGAATCGCCGCGCAGTTGACCGCAACGAATGGTTTGTCGGCCCGCGGGCTGGCCTGGTGCAGGGCACGGGCCACGACTTCCTTGCCGGTACCGGTCTCACCCAGCAGCAACACCGGCAGGCCATTGCCCAGGCCCTGGCGGGCCATGCGCAGATTGCGCGCCAGCCGCGCATCACCGCCGGCCAGGGCATCCAGCGCGGGTGTCTTGTTGGCCGCCGCCGGCCTGGCCTGCGCCGCGCTGCCATTGAGCGGGCTGTGCCGTGGCAACTGCAGCGCCCGGAAGAAGAATTCGCCCTTGGCCGTTTGCACGTTGCTCACACCGCCCTGCCACAGGCGGGCGATGAAGGCCGGTGAACGCTCACCCAGCAGGTCGCTGCTGCGGCGCCCGATCAGGCCCTGGCGCGGCACCTGGAGCAATTGGCAGGCGTTGTCGTTGGCGGCCAGCACTTCACCGTCCAGGCTCAGGGCCAGCAAGCCGTGCCAGGCACTGTTGAGGTATTGCGGGCGGCTGTGGAAGGCCAGCACCAACTGCTCGGGGTGGCACAGGCCGAACAGCCGGCTCTCGATATTGCCGGCTGCCAGCATCAGCATGCTCAAGCTGTCCTGCGGCTGGGCCATGACCCCTTCACGGGTGATGTCGAGCACGCCGATCACTTCGCCGCGCGGGTCGCGCAGTGGCACCGAGGTACAGGAGAACGGGCTCAGACGGTCCAGGTAGTGCTCGCCGCAGTTGATCAGCGTCGGCCGGCCTTCAACCACGGCGGTGCCGATGGCGTTGGTGCCACGCAGCGATTCGCTCCAGCAGCTGCCAGGGTGGAGGTCGCGCAGGCCTTCGCGTTGCAGCACGTGCTTCTGCCCTTCGATGGCCAGCACGTTGGCTTGGGCATCGCCGAGGATAATGATGCCGGCCTTGCCCTGGCGCGAGACCAGGTAGTCCAGCTCGGGGGTGACGGCGTCCACCAGCAGCCGGTTGCGTTCCAGCAGCGTGCGCAGGTCATGGCCCTGCTCCAGGCCCAGGCCGACCTGCTCGCCTTGCAGGCAATCCAGGCCATGGCCGAGGCTGCGGCGCCAGGAGGCGTCGATTTCATCGCGCAGCATGCCCAGCGGCAGCTCGCCTTCGCTGGCCAGGCGCATGCGCGCCTGGCGGGATTCGTGCAGCGGGTCTTGGGCGTTTGTTATGGGAAATTGTCGCGCCATTTTTCGCTCCAGCTGTGGCCCTTGGGTCAGGGCTACGGGCTTGGTATTTTTTCCGCAGTGTGCGGGAGATTTTTCTGGGCGTCGAGGTGCATGCCTTTATGGGTGTGGTGCCTGGGAGATCGAGCGCCGCCCGCGCGGCGCATCGCGAGCTGCGCTCGCTCCTACGTTTGTTTCGGGCCAGTAACGCCTGTGGCAAGCGCGCGCGACCGCCTTGTTGGCACGGCGCGATATCGCGTCATGCGCCAAGGCATACGCGCGCAAATCCCACAGAAATAATTGGCCCGAAACAAACGTAGGAGCGAGCGCAGCTCGCGATGCGCCGCGCGGGCGGCGCTCGATCTCCCAGGCGCCACACCGCTAAAGACATGCTCTCCCAGCCCCACCGCTGCCCCCAATCCTGGGGAACACCGCCCATCAAAAACCCTGCCAATTAAATCGTCCGAACCGATGGAGCCCTTACCCCACAAGGCCTACAGCCCAGAATGAAATTTTTGGCACAGCTGTTGCCCTAGTCCTCCCAGACGCCCCAGTCCATGGGCCCGTTAGCAGGAGGAACCGACTCATGCTCCGACCGATACCCAACCCGCTGGCAGTGGCGATCGTCGCCGGTATGCTCCAGCTCCCGGCCCAGGCTGCATTGAACGCAGTCGACCCCGGCCCCTACAACCTCGCCAATGGCAATTTCGCTGGCTGGTATCAGGACACTCACGGCCGCACCCTGGACCTGTGCCTGACCAAGGCCGTCAGCTCACGCGTTGCCGGTGCGCCCGGCGCGCCGGCCTACATGTGCACACTGCTGCCGACACCGGGCGTGTTCGACGACACGCAACCCATCGCCTTTCCCACCAACTTCCCCGATGAAGCCTTCTGGTTCACCGCCGACGCTGCAATCGTTGATGCCGCACGTGGCATCGACCTGAGCTATGGCACGGCCATCGAAGCGGCCTTCGCCGCCGAAGAGCCGATCGAAGGCGACCAGGTCAGCTTCGCCCGGGTGCGGATCCGGGTCGATGTACCCACGGCTGGCACCTATGTGGTCACCCATCCCTACGGTGTCGAAGTGTTCGATGTACCCGCCGGCGGTCGCCGGGCGATCAACATGACCCGCGACATAGGTATCGCCGGAGCAGGCGATTTCAGCGGAGCCCTCAAGGGCGACGTCGGCCCGTTCCTGCGCAGTGTCAACGGCCCCTACACCGAAGGCAGCGAACGCTTCATCGGCGACCCCAACCTTGACGAGCGGGTAACCGGCAGCCCGTTCAATACCAACTTCGTTCGCATCGAAGGCCCCAACGGCCTGGACCTGCGCACTGAGCTGTTCTCGATTTCCGGCAAGCTCTCTGACGTGGCCCTGCCCACGCCCCTGATGCCGTTGCGCACGACCTACTCGCGGCACACCGAAAACGGTGACCTGCGTGCTCAGAAGGATGTTTTCGTAATGGCCCCGCCGCCGCCAGGCAGCGTCACCCTGACCAGCCAGACGCCGAACCTGAACCTGACCGAGGCCAATGGTACTGGTGCCTGGTATGCCCAGTCCGTATTGAACCCGGCACTCCCGGCCACCCTTGTCCTGACCGCCGACAACAGCGTGGCGATCCCCAGCAGCAGCCCGACCACGGCCAACCTGCCACTCACCGACCTGGTGACCATCACCCGCGCCGAGTTCAGCCTGGCATCCGGCCAGCTGACTTTGGTCGCGAGCACCAGCGACGAAACCAGCCCGCCAGCCCTGGTCGCTCGCACCGGCAACGGCGCGCTGATCGGCAGCCTCAGTGGCAACGGCGCGGTGAAGACGCTCACCACCAGCCTCTCGCCCATACCGCCGGCCAAAGTGCAGGTCACCAGCGCCAACGGCGGCAGTGACAGCGAAGACGTGGTGCTGGTGCCATGAACAGACAAAGGCTCCGCCTTCAAGGAGGCAGCATGAACACTTGGCAACGCCGTGCGCTGTTGGCCGCCGGTTTCTCCCTGACCGTCACCAGCGCTGCCTGGGCAGCGCTTTCGGATGTCGATCCGGGCCCTTACACCTTTGCAACTGGCGGCTATCCGATGTGGTACAAGGACGCCAACGATTTGTCCCTGGAGCTGTGCCAGTCACGGGCCACCAGCAGCCGGGCGCCCGGTGCGCCAGGGGCACCGGCCTACATGTGCACCTTGCTGCCCGAGCCGGGCGTCTACGACGATGCCTTGCCACTGGTGTTCCCCGACAACTGGCCCCCGGAGATGTTCTGGTTCCTCGCGGAAACTGAAATCCCGCAAGTAGGCAACAGCGGCTATGAGCTCGAAGTCTATGTCGCCGGCCTGGAAGCTGCGTTCGCCGCGGAAAACCCGGTCGACGGCGATCAGCAGAGCTTTGCCCGCATTCGTATCCGCGCCTCGGTACCCCGCACCGGCACCTATACCATTACCCACCCATACGGCGTGGAGACGGTCAATGTCACCACTGCCGGGCGTCGCGCGATCAACATCACCCGCGATATCGGCATCGGTGCACCGGGCAACTTCACCGGGGCCCTGAACGGCAACCTCGGCCCATGGTTGCGCGGGGTCGGCGGCCCCTATACCGAAGTGAATCCAGACACCAGCGCCACCGAGACCTTTGTCGGCGACCCGAATATCACCGAGGCCGTGACCGGTAGCCCGTTCAATACCAACTTCGTGCGCATCGACGGCCCGGCCGGTACCATCCAGACCAACGTCTTCACGGTGTCGGGCAAGGTCCTCGACCAGCGTGCGCAAACCCCGGTGACCCTGGAGCGCGCCACCTACTCGCGCAATGGCGCAGGCAGCCGCGTCGAAGTGTTCGCCAAGGCCCCCAATAATGCCAGCGTGTGCATGCGCAATGGCCTGGCACTGGTCGGCACACCGCCCTCGCCTTGCCAGTTCAGCCTGCTGCCGGACAACAACGGGCTGTTCTTCAGCCAGCAACTGAGCCAGGCGGCACCGCCAGCGGTGGTAGTGGTCACCGCCAGTACCACCACCGGTGGCACGCGCCCGACGGCACTGTCGAGCAAGCTCACCGACGTGGTGAAAATCAGCACCGCGCGCTACGACTGGGCCAACAAGCGCTTGGTGATCGAAGCCCGCTCCAGTGACGAAGTGGTCATTCCCGACATGCTGGCACAGGGTTATGGCCGGTTGTCCAAGTCGGGCACGTTGCAGACCCTCACCGTCAATGACCTCGCTCAACCGCCGGCCAGCGTCACGGTCAAATCTGCTCACGGCGGCAGTGACGTGGAACCGGTGGTGGTGGTCGGCAACGCCCCGGTCGAGGCCGACAACCAGGCACCGCTGGCCCAGGCCGACAGCGGCAGCACCAGTGTCGGCGTGCCGTTGACCCTGAACCTGCTGCAGAACGACAGCGACCCTGACGGCAACGTGCCGCTGACCATCAGCGACCTCACCCAACCCGGTACCGGCCTGGGCGGCGTGGTGCTCAACGGCACCACCTCGGTGACTTACACCCCACCTGCCGGCGCCACGCAACCACTGGTGGCCACCTTCAGCTACCGGGCGATGGATGCCAAGGGGCTCAAGTCGGTGCCGGCCACGGTCACCATCAACGTCGCACCGAACCAGCCGCCAACCGTCACCGCGCAAACCGTGGCAACCCTGGGCGTGCCCCTGACCATCAACGTGCTCGCAGGCGCCGCCGACCCTGAAGGCAACACGCCGCTGGTGGTCGCCAACGTGACGCAACCTGCTGCGGGCCGCGGCACGGTGAGTACCGATGGCAGCACGGTCACCTACACCCCGCCAGCCACGGTGACCACGGCGTTCAGCACCACCTTCACCTATCAGGTGCGGGACTCGCTGGGGGCGCTGTCCAACCCGGGCACGGTCACCGTCAACGTGTCGCCACGCCCTGCCGCCGAGACCTTCGCGGTCACCGCAGCCACCGTCCTGGCCCGCTCGAACAACCGGTACAACTGGGATGTCAGCGGCACCTCGTCAGTGACTACCGGCAACACCATCACCGTGCGGGTCACCACCACCACCGGCGTGCAGACCCTCGGCACCACCACGGTACCGGTGACCGGCCGCTGGCGCCTGACGGTGAGCAACAGCACCACGATCGTCCCGACGGCCGCACCGACCGCCACCGTGACGAGCAGCCAGGGCAGTACCCGTACCGTCAACGTAACCGTGCAGTAAGGCCGGGAGAACGCCATGAAGCGCCTGTATCCACTGCTGCTGAGCCTGGCCCTGTCGGGCCAGGCCGGGGCCGATGACCTGATGGACAACGCCGACCTGGCACCCGGCAGCGACCTCGGTGAACCGGTGATCATCCGCCTGCTGCCGGTCGGTGCCGGCCAGGCGGCGGTGATCGAGCAGCAAGGCAACGGCAACCGCGCCGCCCTCGACCAGAACGGCCAGGCCCTGCTGGGCCGCATCGTCCAGGCCGGGGGCGCGCAGGAGGCGTACATCCTGCAGGAAGGTAGTGACCTGATGGCCAGCATCAGCCAACAGGGATATGGCAACAGCGCTGCGATCCGTCAGAGCGGCACCAGCAACAGCGCCAGCATTGACCAGATCGGCAACAACAACAGCGCCAGTATCGAACAGGCCGGCTCAGGCCTGAGCAGTTCAGTGACCCAAGCCGGCAATGGCCAGCATGTTCAGATCACCCAATACCGATAGACCTGGAGGCTCCACCATGTTCAAGCTCGCCCCCCTAAGCGCCGCTATCGTCCTGGCCTTGGCCGGCCAGGTCATGGCTGACGACAGCACCTCGAACCAGTCGCAGACCGGTAACCAGAACATCGCCGAAGTGCAGCAGACGGTCGCGCCGTTCGCCTCGGCCACCCAGACGCAGACCGGCAAGGGCCACAACCACCTGGCAGTGCAGGAAAACAGCACGAGCAATATCGACCAGACCGCCAGTGGTTCGTACAACGCCGGCTACGGCGAGCAGCTGTTCGAAAATGGCAGCCAGATCACCCAGCAGGCCGCCGGTTCCTACAACGACGCCTTCGCCAGCCAGTCGGTGGGCGAGAACAACCAATCGCTGCAGAACCAGCAAGGCAGCGAAAACCGCTCGACCGTGTGGCAGGACACCCAGACCGGCAGCCAGGTCACCACCACCCAGAGCGGCCAGCGCAACGAAGCCTTCGTCGAGCAGCTGTTCGGCGGCAGTAACAATCGCGCCAACATCACCCAGGATGGCCAGGACAACTACGCGACCTCCGAGCACATCCTGCACAACGATGGCTATGTGCAGATCTACCAGCAAGGCAAGCAGAACTTCGCCTATGGCGACCAGCGCGACGGCAACGGCGGCACCATCAACATCGACCAGTACGGCACCGGCCACTCGGTGGAGGTCTGGCAGGACACCCAGACCGGCGCCAGCGCCACGGTCAACCAGACCGGCCAGACCAACGAAGGCTACATCGATCAGAGCTTCGGCAAGGACAACGTCGCCAACCTGTATCAACAAGGCCAGTCCAACGCCAGCTGGTCGGATCAGTTCGAGACCAACAACTCGAACACCACCGTCTCGCAAAGTGGCAAGACCAACAGCAGCTTCACCTACCAGACCGGTGACAACCAGAGCCTGACCGTCAACAGCAAGGGCACCGGCAACAAGGTCCTGGCGAGCAACTGGAAAGGCGACAAGATGGGTGGCCAGTTCGGCAAGAACCAGACGGCCAACATCAACCAGAACGGCACCAACAACAGCGCCAACCTGACCCAGAACGGCGAGTACCAACTGGCCACGCTGAGCCAGAAAGGCACCGGCAACACCATGGAGACCAAGCAGGCCGACAGCTACAACGAGCTGTACTTCGAGCAGAACGGGAGCGACAACAGCCTGATTGCCGACCAGCGCGGCACCGACAACTACGCCTTCGGCTCGTCCACCGGCAGTGGCAACAGCATCAACCTGGACCAGTCCGGCTACGCCAACCAGAGCTACACCAACCAGCTGTACGGCAGTGGCAACAGCGCAACGATCAAGCAGGCCGATACCGCCAACGTCGCCTACGTGACCCAGGGCGGCAACAACAACGCGGCCATCGTCAACCAGAGCGGCGCCAACCAGAGCGCCACCATCAACCAGATGGGCAACGGCAACACGGCCACCGCTACCCAACGCTGACGAGCTCCCCCCTTGAACCGCGGCGTCTCCTCTCCCTGGCGTCGCGGTTCCTTTTTTTGAGCGTTCGCCACGGCATTTTTAGCGTCGGTGAGATCGAGCGCCGCCCGCGCGGCGCATCGCGAGCTGCGCTCGCTCCTACGTTTGTTTCGGGCCAATTTTCCTGTGGAATTCGCACGCGAACGCTTTGGTGCATTGTTCGATATCGCGTCGTACCAACAAGGCGGTCGCGCGCGCCTGTCACAGGCATTACTGGCCAGAAACAAACGTAGGAGCGAGCGCAGCTCGCGATGCGCCGCGCGGGCGGCGCTCGATCTGCGCATCACCTCAGAACACGAGACAAGTACCTGGTAGCCCTCATCCAATCTCCCGGCAAGCGAATCGCAGCCACTTTCCCAATAGTGCGTGAAGAGCCAAAAAATGGTCATGAGGCACACGCGGGTTTAGAATGCACCCACACCCTTTGGGGCACCCCATGATCCAGTCCGACCTCGACCTGTTCGGCCCCCAGCCACAACGCCTGGCCAGCCACACCGTACTGTTGCCCGGCTTCGCCCTGGTCGTCATCGAGCAAGTGCTCGACGCCCTGCGCCCGGTGCTGCGCGCCGCGCCGTTCCGGCACATGCAGACACCGGGCGGCCTGAACATGGCCGTGGCGTTGACCAATTGCGGTTCGCTGGGTTGGGTCAGTGATGCCAAAGGCTACCGCTACAGCCCCACCGATCCGGTCAGCGGCCAACCCTGGCCCGCCCTGCCCCAGGTACTGCTTGAGCTGGCGGGTCGCGCAGCGGCGGCGGCCGGTTTCGAGGGTTTCGTGCCCGATGCCTGCCTGGTCAACCATTACCTGCCCGGCACCCGCCTGAGCCTGCACCAGGACCGCGACGAGCAGGACTTCGGCCAGCCGATCGTGTCGATCTCACTGGGGTTACCGGCGGTTTTTCTGTTTGGCGGGTTGCAGCGGTCGGACAGGACTCAGCGGATACCGTTGAGCCATGGTGATGTGCTGGTGTGGGGAGGTGAAGATCGGCTGCGCTTTCATGGGGTGTTGCCGATAAAGCCAGGTTTGCATCCCAGAATGGGCGAGCGGCGGATCAACCTGACCTTGCGCAAGGCAGGTTGACCCTGTACGCAGGGCCAGCCGTCAGATACCCGGCACCATCTTCCGCCCAGCCAACTGCTGCCTTTCCACCCCATCCAGCAACGCCTCCACCACCGCCTTGGCCGAATCCAGCCCGTGGTCATTGCTCAACAACAGATCACGACAGGTCCCCTTGGCCAGCTCCAGCGCCTTCAGATTGGTGGCAAACGCCCCTTTCAGCAGCGTGGACAGGTGCACCAGCGCATCTTCGTAATCCACCCCCGAGCGCACGGCAAACAACGGCGGATGGCTGCATTCACAGGTGGAGAAACTGGAGGCCGCCGTTGTGGCGCGCACGGGAGGATCAGGTAAGCCTTTTGTCATTGTGTCGCTCCTTGATTCACTGGAGCCGCCACAAATCGCTACCAAACGAAAGGGTGACGGCTGTACGCAGGTTGGTAGACCGGGAATCAAGGAAACCGGCGCGCACGGAGGCGCCCTACGCACAGCCGCCATAAAACGAAACAGCCGGGCACAAAAAAGCGCCAACTGTATCGCAGAGCGGGCGCTTGTGCGCCTTGATTGATCGCGGGCTACCAAACCCGACTGCTGGACTTACAGCAGCGGGCAAAGACTACCGGTGTCGGGGAAGCCTTTCAAGCGAAGGGCATGTGCAGTAACACTTCTCTCGCCGGCCTCCACGTCCTCACCTGCTGACGCGGTCGATGCTGGGGAAATGGCTGGGGGTGTATGGCTCTCAAGCTTGGGTGGGGCTGAGATCGAGCGCCGCCCGCGCGGCGCATCGCGAGCTCTGCTCGCTCCTACGTTTGTTTAGGGCCAATGATTTCTGTGGGATTCGCGCGCGTACGCTTTGGCGCATGACGCGATATCGCGCCGTACCAACAAGGCGGTCGCGCGCCCCCGTCACAGGCGTTATTGGCCCGAAACAAACGTAGGAGCGAGCAGAGCTCGCGATGCGCCGCGCGGGCGGCGCTCGATCTCACAGGCACTGAAAACCTCATGGCGAACCCTCTAGAACCCTTCACTGCTGCTGGTTCTGGCTAAGGAACTTGTCCACCTCTGCCTTGCCTTCCCCCGGATCCCCCGCCACCTGCCACAACCGCCGCTCGATCCCCTGGGCCAGCAGGTGCCCCACCGCCGCCTCGATCGCCGACAGCACGCACAGCTGCGCCGGTTCGTTGGTGGTGTAGCCCACTTCAGCCTCAAGCAGCTTCTTGAACTCGATGAACTTGAACACCCCGGCACTACGGCCTACCGAGTAGATGGTCTTGCTGGTCATCACATTGGCCAGCACCTGCCCGGTGCGCACGTCTACCGCGCGCAGGTTGACCGTGACCTGGTCGACCCGGTACTCGCGGGAGATGTCGATGCCCAGGTAACGGGCGCCCTCGCCGCCGCTGCGCACGTTGGTGTCGTAGGCGATGATGCCGCCTTCGAGCATCAGGTTGGCGGCCTGCAACGGTGGCAGCTCGCTCATGATGTTCTCGGGTACGTCGGGCTTCTTCTGCGAAGCACGGATGATCTTGCGTTCGGTCAGCAGGTTCTGCAGGCCCTCACGCTCCAGCACCACGAACCAGCCGCTGGCACTCAGGGCATCCATCAGCATGCTCGCCGCACCCTGGGTGACACTGGTGGAGAACGAGCTGGCCGGGGTCGGCTTGTACTGCCCGGTCTGGTCGCGGAAGCCATACACCACGGCCATCAACCGGCCTTTCGGGCGTGGCATGTTGATCAGGTCGTAATAGGTAGACGCGCGTGGCGTCAGGGTCGGGGTTTCCGAGTCCTGTTCGGCCGGCATCGGTTGGCGCAGGCCACAGCCTTCCAAGGTGGCGAGGATCAGCAAAGCGCTCAGCAGACGTTTCATGGTGTTCTCTCCCCAGCTAAACGGCCAGTCCCTCTCAGGGGTTCAGGCCACTGACCTCAATGATCGAAATTTCTCCCGTGGCGCGATCGGTGACCTTGATGCTCAGGGCACCCGAGTCATCGATGACATCGATCAGGAACGCGTCGGTGGCCATGCTCCCGGTCTGGCCATTGCTGATGTTGTCCAGCAACTGCGACAACATCCGCGACTCCAGCTGGTTGCTGAAGCGCTCCAGGGCCGAGGTGCCGCCGAAGGCGGATGCGCGGTCCTTGAGGTCGGGATCGTCGTGGTCGTTCTGCGCCTGGGCGTTGTTCAGCAGCCAGGTGCCGTTCAGCGGGTTGCCGCCGAACGCGGGGTTGACCGGGGTGTACACCAGCTCGGTGGCGTGGACGGCGCAGGCACTGAGCAGCAGGCCAGCCGCAAGGCAACGGGGTATGCAAGTGTTCATAGCTCATCCCTATCCAGATCAGTGGTGTCCTGCAGCAGACGTTGCAGCTTGCGCTGAATGACTTCCTGCTTGACCAGGTCGGCGGCCATCACGGCCTCTTCTTTTAATTGGGTGACGTTCGGCGGCAGAAAGCGCCGGTACAGCACGTCACGGTCGAACTCTACGGTCACCAGGCTGCCCCAGCGGGCATCCGGGCGCTCGCGCACCACCAGGTTGAAGTCCAGGCGGCTGGTGGCGCGCAGGCGGTCGGCGAAGTAGTAGTAAAAGTCGTGGCCGATGTGCGAGATGGTGTTGTCGACGATGAAACCCTTCATCTCATCCTCGGCGTCGGCCATGGCCGCGCCTGGCAACCCGGCTGCCAGCAGCAGGCACAGGCACAGGGCGTGCAGGCGCTTCATGGCGTGTCTCCCGGGCCGGCATGGGTGCGGGCGCCGCCGGCACTTTCGTTGAAGGCCTGCTCGGCGACGAACTGCCAGTCGCTGTAGTGCTCCAGGCCTTCGAAACCGGAAAACTGCGTTTCGAAGCCACTGCGCTTGAACGGGGTGGCATCGGAGCGGCTGTGCACGCCGGTAATACGGCCATCGATGGCGCGCAGCAGGCCCCAGTCATCGCTGTTGGTGATCGGGTCCGGGTACAACCGGCGGATATGCCGCTTGGCCTCCGGGAAACGGTTGTCCTCGAGCAGGTCGGCAAGCTCCTTGGGGTACTGGGCCAGGCCTGGTGACGCGCGATAGTAGCTGCGCAGGGCCTGGGCATACTGGCCTCCCACCCACAGCAGCTCGCGCTCGTGCTCACGCTGGGCGACGCTCGACCACACCGTGCCGGTGGCGGCCAGGGCCACGCTGCTGACCGCGATCAGCAGCAGCACGCCCAGGTAGGTGAAGCCGGCGCTGGCTTTACCACTCCGCGAAGAGGCTGCCATCACGCGCCCTCCCTGTGGCACCGCTCTTGATGTCCGCCACGCCGCCGGCCACACCTTCCGGCGGTGGTACCAGCTGCCAGGCGTCGCTGCGTTCGGTGATCGGGTCGACCGGGGTGTTGCGCAGGTAGCGCTGCTCGACCAATTGCTCCAGCGAGTCCGGGTAATGGCCGGTGTCGCCGTAGTAATGGTCCAGGGCTTCGCGCAGCACCGCCAGGCTCTGGCGCAAGGTGGCCTCGCGGGAGCTGTCCAGGCTGTTGAAGTAGCGCGGCATGGCGATGGTCATCAGGGTGGCGATGATCGCCATCACCACCAGCAGTTCGATCAGGGTGAAGCCTCGGCTGCGTTTCATGGCCGTCACCATTGCCCGTAGGGGATGTTGTTGAGGCCCTTGCCACGGGCCTTGGAATACACGTCGAAGACATCTTCGCCTTCGCGTGGGTTGTCTGGGCTGCTGGCGTATGCGCGCAAGCCCCAACCGCCTTCGTCCTGGTTCTTGGCCGCCACCAGCGGGTCGTGCGGGATGCGCCGCAGGAAGTAGAACTTGGCACCCTTGGCGCTGCGCACATCGCGCACGCCTTCGACCAGCACCTGCAGGTTTGGCGGGTAGCCGCTGGCATCCAGGCGCTTTTCGATGAACCCGGCGTCGAAGGCGCGCTTGTAGGCGTCGATGGCGTCGCGGATCTGGTACAGCGCCTCGCGCAGCTGCTGCTCCTTGCCACGGCGCACCACCGTTTCGGTCAGGGGTGCGGCCATGGTCGCGAGCATCCCGAGCAGGGCCAGGGTCAGCACCACTTCGATCAGGCTGAAACCCTGCTGGCGGCGTTTCATGGCCGTGGGCTCACGGTGACCGGAACAGTAGCCACCTGGCTTTGCACTACCGGGGCGCTGTCATGGCTATCGCCCGGCACGTCACGCGGTGGCAGCGGCATCGCCTGGCGCACCTGCATGCTCGACTCGGTGCCGGTGCCGAATTCCATGTCCGACGGGCTCTGGTACGGCAGGTTGCGCACGATGCGCGGGGTGATCGCCAGCACCAGCTCGGACTTGCTCATGTCGTCCTTGTTGCTGCCGAACAGCCGCCCCAGGCCAGGGATGTCGCCAAGGCCGGGGATCTTGTTACCGGCGGCGTTGTGGTCGTTGCGCACCAGGCCGGCCAGCACCTGGGTTTCGCCATCGTGCAGGCGCAGGCTGGTCTGCGCGTTGCGGGTATCGACCTGCACCGGGATGGTGCCCTGGCGGGTGGCTTCCAGTGGGGTGGCGTTACTGACTTCCAGCGCCACCTTGATCGCCACTTCGTTGTTCAGGTGCACGGTGGGCTGCACTTCGAGCTTCAGGCCGACGTCCAGGTAGGTGACGCTTTCGGTGATCACCGGGCCCTGGGTGGACGGCACCGAGGTGGCGCTGATGATCGGTACCCGTTGGCCGATGTGGATGCGCGCCTGCTCACGGTTGCTGACGCGGATCACCGGGCTGGCCAGGGTGTTGATGTCCTTGTCCTGGGCGTTGATCTTGGCCTGCGGCGCTGGCGCGATGCTGATGCGGCTGGAGTTGATGCCACGCAGCTGGTCGAGCACGCTGACCGGGTTGCCGTCGTTGTTGAGCACGCCGAAGGTGTTTGGCCATTGCAGGCCAAGGTCGAGGATGCGCGAAGTGGCCACTTCCATCACTTCCACTTCCAGCACCACTTCGGGGTTGGACTGGTCCTGCGACTGCAGCAGCTTCTCGGCCATGCGCACGGCGTCGGGGGTATCGCGCATGGTCAGGGTGTTGAGGCGTTCGTCGACGAACACATCACGGGTCTTGAGCATGGTCTTGACCATGTTCAGCGCGGTGTTGGCGTCGATGCTGGTCAGGTAGAAGGTGCGCATGACCAGTTCCTGGTAGTCCTTGGTCTTCTGCGGCGAATCGGGGTAGATCAGCAAGGTGTTGTCGTTGACGATCTTCTGGCGCAGCTGGTTCTGCTCCAGCAGCAGCGCCACGGCATCTTCGATGCGCACATCGCGCACGAAGATGGTGGCCTTCATGTCCGGGCGCAGGTCCTTGTCGAAGATGAAGTTGATACCGGCAACCTGCGACAGCACCTCGAAGATGGTCTTCAGGCCCGCATCGCGGAACTCCAGGGTCACCGGGCGCTCCAGCTTGCTGCGCAGCTGCGGGAACGGCTGCGCGGTGCGCGCCTGGACGTTCTCGATGTCGGTGCGCAGGGCGATGCCCTTCTGGTTCTGCGGGTCCAGGCGCAGCACTTCGCGCATGTAGCGCTCGGCGCCGAACAGGTCGCCCTGGCGCAACGCCGCCTGGCCCAGGGCCACACGTTCGTCGAGGGTGCGAATCAGCTCCAGTTGGCGGATGCCTTCCTGGGCGCGGCGATTGTTCGGCTCGATGGTCAGCACCCGGCCGTAGCCCATCCGCGCACTGGCGAAGTCATGGCGGATGCGGTCGGCATCGGCCTGGCTGATCAGCGCTTCCACCGCTGCCTGGCGGCCATGGGCCAGGGCGATGTTCAGCTCGGTGTCACGCGGGCTGTCGCGCAGGGCCTCTTCCAGGCGGGCGATACCGGCTTCGTACTGGCCTTCCTTCATCAGCTCGGCGCTGTCCTTGCGCACCCCGCTGGAGCCGCAGCCGGCGATGGCCACGCACAGCGCCAGGAGCATGAACGGAGCAGGCTTGCACAGTTTCGACGACTTCATGGTGCGCTCCCTACAGACAAGGTCTGTGACTGATGCAAAGGCAGATAAACCAGGTCCAGCTCGTTGGCCGAGACTCTGTCGAGGCGATAGGTGCTGTCGATCACGTCGCCCTTGCGCACGACGTACAGCTTTTCCCCGCTCTGCAGGAAGATCTGCAGGTCGTCGCGGTCGCCCATGCGGCCGACGAACTGGAACGGCAGCGCCGGGGCGGTGGGGGCTGCGGCTACCACGGGTGTGGCGGCTACGGGTTGTTCGGTGACGGTGGCCAGGGTTTGTGGCTTGGTCCATTGCTGGGCGGGGAACAGATCTTTGGAGGCCTGTTCCGGCCCTTTCGCGGGCAAGCCCGCTCCCACAGGGACGGCGTTACTCACAAGACCTGTGGGAGCGGGCTTGCCCGCGAAGGGGGCGACGCTGTCTTCCTGGCTGAACCAGTGCCCCGGCGCCCAGGCCAGCGCTGCCGACACCCCGAGGAACCCGACCCACATCACTGCGCGTTGTGTGTTCATCACGACCTCGACAGGTAGAGGGTCAGGCGCACCCGGCCGTTGAGTTCGGTGTCGCCGATGCTTTTGCGTTTGAGTTCGAGGTCTTCCAGCACCAGGGTCGGCAGCTGGCCGATCAGGCCGCGCAGGAAGCCGCGGATCTGCGGGTAGCTGCCGCGTACTGGAAGGATGATCTGGTAGCGCGACAGCTGGGTCTTCGGATCGACGCCCAGGGCGTACTCGCCACGCGCCAGGCTGATGTGCTCGGCACTAGCCAGGTGGTAGAGGCGCTCGATCAGCTCGCTCGCTTCAGGCTGCCCGGGCAGTTGCTGGCGCAGGGTGTCCAGCGCCTGCTGCTCGGGTTTGACGGCGATCTTCAGCTCGCCACGCTTGACCCGTTCGACCTGCACGCTGGCATCCGCTTCACTGGCACGCAGTTCGCGCACGGCCTGCCACTCGGGGACTACGCCAACCATGGCGACAGCGACGGCGAGCACGGCGACGGCGGCGGCGCCCAGGCCGACCGGGCCGATGCGGCGCAGTTGCTCCTGGAGAATGAGGCTATTCACAGCATCAGGGACGCGCATGGCCAATCTCCCAGGTGGCGGTAAGGTTGAAGCGCACCGGGTGCTCAGGCTGCCCGGCCACCACTTCGTGGTTGAGCAGCGAGACATCGCTGAGCTCGTCGCTTTGCTCCAGGCGCTGGTGGTACTGCAGCATCGCTTCCAGGTTGCGTGCCTCGGCGGTGATGCGCACCTGGCCCTTGCGCGCATCCGGGGTCAGGGTCAGCAGTGCCACGTCCTCTTGCGGCTGCGCTTCGAGCATGGCGAACAGCTGTTGCCAGGGCCGTTGCAGTTGCTGCGAGACACTGCGCATCTGGGCCAGGCGGTCGGCCTGTTCGCGGCTGGCGGCGCTGTTCTGCGGGGCGACCGGGGCCGGGCGGCGGCCGAGTTGCAGTTCCAGGCTGTGCAGGCGGGTTTCCAGGTCTGCCTGCTCGACCTGCAGCTGCTGTTGCAGCAGCACCAGCCCGGCGACGGCGACGGTGCCCAGGGCCAGCAGCGACCAGGCCAACGGGCCGCTGCGACGGGGCTGGAATTCCAGGTCGAGGCGGCGCATGTCAGGCCACCGCCCGCCACATGGCGCACAGCGGGTCGCTGTCGCCGGCGGGCTGGCACAGCTGCACTGCTGCCAGTTGCGGCACGTCGCCGCGCCCCGGGGCATGCAGGTAGACCCGCGGCAGCTGCTCGCCGTACAGCTCACAGGTACGTTCGATCAGCGCCTGCAGGGCCTGGTCGCTGTCGGCGCAGCCCTGGGCCAGCACCTGTTGCCAGGCACCGCCGGCGGCCAGCAGCAGCACGCTGCGGCGCGGTTCGGCGAGCACGAACAGGAAGTCGCCCTGCTCCAGTTGCGCCGAGCAGCGGTTGTAGGCGGCCATCAGGTAAGGCTGCACCGAACGCAGGTTCAGGCGGCTTTCCCGGCCGAGGCTCTGCAGGCCTTGCAACAGGGCTTCGGGCAGTGCGGTGGCGATGCGTGCGGCACCGGCTGGCTCGGGCGAGAGGACGATGCGCCAGTCGTCCAGCGATTGGCCGTAGAGGTTTTCGAAGCAGGCCCGGGCGTAGGCATCCAGCTCGCGTGGCTGGCCGATGGCATCGCTCCACGGCACCAGGCAGAAGCGGCTGTAGCGGGCCGACAGCAGCACGCGCAGCTGGGCGCCCTTGACGGCGTGTTCGGCGAGCAGGCCACTCAATGCTTGCAATGCAGCTTCCCAAGCCGGCTGCGCGGCATCGCAGGCGAATTCGCGGCTGCCCAACCACTGAGTTTGATTGGCGTGCCAGCGACCCAGGCCGACACCTTCAGCGCCGAGTACGGCACAGAAACGATCAGATGAATGTGACACGGTTGATCTCCTCGAGAGTGGTGCGGCCATCACGGACCAGGTCCAGGGCCGAGGCACGCAGCAGGCGCAGGCCGCGCTGGCAGGCCAGCTGCTTGATCTGCGAGAGGGGGCGGCGTTCGACGATCATCTGCCGCAGGTCATCGTCCAGGTGCAGCAGCTCGGCAATCGCGCTGCGCCCGCGATAGCCGCTGCCACGGCATTGGCCGCAGCCCTGGGCGCGGACGAACTTCCAACCGGCTACCGCTTCGCGGGTCAGGCCCGAGGCGGTCAGGGTTTCGTCGTCGGCCTCGCACGGCGTGCAGCAGTGCGGGCAGGCCAGGCGGATCAGGCGCTGGGCCAGCACAGCGTTGAGGGCCGAGACGAAGCTGTAGGGGTCGACCTGCATCTGGCTGAAGCGGCCGATCACATCGAATACGTTGTTGGCGTGGATGGTAGTGAACACCAGGTGACCGGTCAGCGCCGATTGCACGGCAATCTGTGCGGTGTCTGGGTCGCGGATCTCGCCGACCAGGATCTTGTCCGGGTCGTGGCGCAGGATCGAGCGCAGGCCGCGGGCGAAGGTCAGGCCCTTCTTCTCGTTGACCGGAATTTGCAACACGCCGGGCAGCTGGTATTCGACCGGGTCTTCGATGGTGATGATCTTGTCCACGCCATGGTTGATCTCGCTGATCATCGCGTACAGGGTGGTGGTCTTGCCGCTGCCGGTGGGGCCGGTGACCAGGATCATGCCGTAGGGCTCGGCAGCCAGCCGGCGCAGGGCGCGCAAGGTTTCGTCGGCAAACCCGAGGGCCTGCAGCTGCACGCCGCTGACGCGGTCGGACAGGTCCTGCTTGTCGAGCACCCGCAACACCGCGTCCTCGCCGAAGATGCTCGGCATGATCGACACCCGGAAGTCGATCTGCCGCTCGCCGATGGCGACCTTGAAGCGGCCATCCTGAGGCACGCGCTTTTCGCCGATGTCCAGCTCGGCCATGACCTTGATGCGCGAGATCACCTGATCGGCGAAGGCACTGCCGCTGGCCTTGCCGGCGCCATTGAGCACGCCGTCGATGCGGTACTTGATGACCAGACCTTGGCCGGTCATGCCCAGGTGGATATCGCTGGCGTGCTGCTTGAGGGCGTCGTAGAGGGTCGAGTTGACCAGCTTGACCACCTTGCTCTGGTCTTCGCTGATGCTGGTCAGCGACAGGCGTTGCAGCGGGTCGATCTCACCGCTGGCCTCGGCGTCATGGTCGAGGGCGTCGACGGCGTGGAAGCTTTCTTCGTGGCGGGCCAGGAACGTGGCCAGGTCGGCCGCGTGGGCCAGGTACAGCGGCGCGCCCGGCAGGTTGTCGTCGATCCAGGCCAGGCGAGCGTGGTCGAAGGGGTCGGCGAACACGCCGATCAGCTCGCCCTCCTGCTCGATCAGCACGAACTCGCGCTTCAGGCACTGGGCCAAGCTGACCTTGTCGAAGCGTGGGCTGCTGGCCAGCAGGGCCTGGGTTTCCAGCACCGGGTAATGCAGGGTCAGGCCAAGGCGGCAGATGAAGCGGTCAGGGGTTTCGTTGGCCAGCCGTTCCAGGCAGTTGAGCAGACGCTCGTCGCCCGCCTGCAGGCGGGCCTGGGCCAGGAGTTCGCGGGGGAAGGCGCTGTGCCTGGCAAGTGCTTCGAGTACGTCTGACATGGCCTGCGACTCCGCTCAGGGGCGCGTCGCAGGCTGGCTTGGCCAGGGCAGCGGGCGCCGCTATTCCCCGGTGAGCAGTTGTTCGTCGTCAGGGCCTGGGGGCTTGGCGCCATTACGGCGGCGATCGGCCAACACCCAGCTGCCATCGTACAACTGCAAGGGGAACGATTCGTTCCTGTTCTGGCGTCGTTCGACAAACCCCTCGGCTGGATTGTCAGTGGCCCTGCGCTGGCGCTCGATGCCCATCAGGTCGAAGATCGCGCGGGCCAGTTCCGCCAATGGGAACGGCTTGAACAGGACATGACTCACACCAAGTTCGGCGGCACGCTCACGGACTTCGACAGTCGGGTGGGCGGTGATCAGCACGAAATGGCACTGCCTGTTCTTGCGCACGGTCTCCAGGACCTGAAACCCCTCCATGTCGGGCAAGCGGTAATCCAGCACAATCACTTCCGGTGCCAGGCCTTGAGCCTGCTCGATACCACTGGCACCGTCGTGGGCGACGTGAACTTCCAGGCCTTGTGCCTGCAGGTACGCTTGCAGGTTCTGCGCAAGGGTCTGTTCGTCATCGACTACCAATACTCTGTTCACCAAGGTCGACTCCCAAATACTGCCCGGTTACCCGGTTTGCGAAGTGCGGCCTCGACAAGGCTTGAGCAGGCTTCGTGCCAGGCGTGAATAGTCATTTCGCACCACTGTAAGTCATTGATCCTGCAAGGCTGTGCCAAACCCTGCAACACAGGCGTAGGCCCGGTTCCCCACATCCGGGGGAAGTGATGGCACTTTGCCAAACCGCTATTCCCCAGCATTGGGGAAATCCATTCGAGGGCCTCAGTGAGCGATCTCCACTGTAGCGGACTGGCGCAAACGTTGGCGCACGGAATCGCGCGCCTGCGCCTGCAACTGGCCGATGAGCGAGGCCCTGGCCAACTGCAGGCCCTGTTCGGATATGACCGAGGAGTTATCACTTTGGTTCTGCGCTCCTTGCAGGATTTGCCGGTTGGCCTGGTAGAACGCCTCGACGTCGGCCTGGCTGGGCTCGTCTACCGCGCTGAGCTGGGCGTACACCTGTTGCGCGGCCAGTTCATGGCGCGTGTAATCAGCGTACTCTGCCCGATCGAAACCTGCATCTGCCAGGCGCCTTTCGAACAGTGCCGGGCTGCCGAAGGTGGCTTCGACTTCGCCAACTTGCGCTGATACCTGTTCATCACTGATGTGAATCCCAGATCGTTGAGCCTCCTGCCAGAGCAGCTCCTTGTCGATCAGTTCGTCCAGGGCCTGGTCGCGCAGGCGCTTGTACAGCGTCGGGTTGCGGATGCTGGTCAGTGCCCTGCCCTGGGCTTGCAGGTACTCGGTGAAATAACGCTCCAGGCGCATCACATCAATCGTCACGCCGTTGACCCGCGCAGCGGGCACGTCGGCCCAGCTCGCCTTGGCGATCACCAGCAACAGGCACAGCAACAGGATCCGCATGGCACCTCCACTCAAGGGCTGTCCGGCAGCGGCCGGTACGGGGCAACGGCGGTAAAGCGCGGCCCGGGCAGCGCCACCGCGACCACATGGGCACCGGCCATGCCCTGGCGCCTGCCGGGGCCGAAGCCCAGCGCCGGGGTCAGGCCGGTGTCGACATCGTGCAGGCCCTCCAGGGCAGCCACCAGTTGTTCGCGGCTGGCATCGCGGCCAATCTGCTTCAAGGCTTCGGACAACAACTTCAGGGCACACAAGGTGTTGACCTGCAGCGACGCCTGGCGTGGGTCGAGGCCTTGGCGTTGTTGCAGCCCGGCCAGGCTCGCCATGCCCTGCTCGCTCCAGTCATCCGGCACGAACGGATAGGCCAGGAACAGCCGTTGCGACCACTGCGCTGGCAAGCCGGCCACGGCTGCCGCCACCTGGCTGGAGGCAGCGAACAGGTAAGGCTCACGGCCTTCGGCCTGCAGCGCCTGGGCCAGCGCGGCAAAGGCCTGGGCGCGGCCGACGAAGACGATACCCGGCCCTTCCACGGCCTGGCCGTCAAAAGCCTGGATCGCTGGCGGTGCCCAGCCTTGCTGGCGCAGACGTTCGCGCACCTGTTCGGCCAAAGCCGCCTGCTCGTTGCCGGCGTACACCACGCGCAAGCCATCGGGCGCCAGGCCCAGGCTGCTCCTGGCGTGTTCGGCCAGGCTCAGCAATTGGCTGGCAATACCCGGCATGGGGTCGAAAATCTGTGAACTGCCACCGCTGCGTGGCGTGTTGCCGATCAACGGCACACCCCGTTGTTCGAGCAGTGCCGGCAGTTGCTGATCGAGCAGGGGCGCCAGCGGCGCGATCAGGGTGAAGACCTGCTGCTGGTCGAGCAAGCGTTGCAAGGCGAGTTCGGCACTGACCTGGTCGGTACCGGTATCGGCCACCACCAGTTCCAGGCGCCGCCCATGAATGCCGCCCTGCTGGTTGATCTGCGCCACACCGTCCTCCAGTACGGCACGCACGACATGCCCGGCATCTGCCAACGGGCCATTGGCGGGCAGCAAGGTGCCCAGGCGCAGTACGCCTTCTTCCACGCCGGGGTCGCGTTCCTCGCTGAGGCGCTTGAGATAAGCCGTGAGGTTGCGCTGGTCAGCCAGGGTCAGTTCGAAGCGCGGCATGGCGGGGTCCAGCCGCTGACCCGCCGGATCGACGCCGTGCTGGATCGCGCGGGCCAGTGTGCCGTCGTTGTAGGGCGGGTAGCTGCGAGCGTTGCTTTGCCGCTCACCCTGCCCCAGTGCCAGGCGCTGCCAGTCGAGGCTGGGTGGGCGCACCCCGCCTTCGGCGCGCCCGCGCCCGTCTGTGCCATGACAGCTGGCGCAGGGCAGCACGCTGGCGGGGACGCTGATGTCGCTGGCGCCGACCCGGGCCATCAGCTGTGCGTCGCTGCTCGATACCCCTTGCCGATAGAGGCGCTTGCCGGCCTGTTCATTCGGGGTAAGGTCGAGCGCCAGCGCCTGGCCACAGAGGGCCAGGCTCATCAGCACTGCCCAGGGCTTCATGGCTCAACGCCCGGCCAGCGGTTGGGCCAGCAGCTGCATGCGCTGGGCGATGGCCGCGGGCGGTGCATCCGGGCGGATCTTGCTCCAGCGCTTGCCGGCCACGTCGCCGGCGATCAGCTGGGTCGAGTGCTGCTCGGGGCTGGGCAGGAACTGGCCAATGCGCCCCAGCACCAGGTCGACATCGGCCTTGTCGCCGGTGAGGAACAGCCAGTTGGCGCTGTCCACGCCTTGCTTTTCGGCAAAGGCCTTGAGCGCTGCCGGGGTGTCGTTGAGCGGGTCGCTGCTGATCGAAACGAAGGTCACCTGGCTGGCCAGCTCCGGCCCCATGGCATCGCGCACGTCACGCAGCTTGCGCGTAATCAGCGGGCAGGCGTCGGTGCAGTGGGTGAAGATCACGTTGAGCATCACCACCTTGTCCTTGAGCACATCGCTGTAGAAGCGCAGTTCGCGGCCGTTCTGGTCCTTGAGCACGGTGTCGGTGAACCAGGTCTGCGCATCGCGGGTACCGCCGCCGCTGGCCATGGTCGGCGGTGCCGGTTGCGGGCTGGGGCCCTCGGGGGCATGGCCCTCGTGGGCGAACGCGACCGAGCTGAGGATCCACAGCACGGCCACCAGGGCTAGCCAGTCGGTGCTACGCATGGTGGTGTAGCGGGCTGCGCTGCTCATGGCTGCACCTCACTGTGTTCGGCGATGGCGGTGCTCTTGGCGTGCACGCGACGGGCACTCAGGCGGTTGATTTCCTCGACCAGCACGGCCGGGTCGGTAAAGCCGTAGAAGCGGGTCCAGTGGCCAGTACGGCCGTCACCCACCAGGATCAGCGGCGGATGCTGGCTGAGGTCGGCACTGAAGCTGCCGAGGCCCTTGAGGGTTTCAGTGATCGCGTACTGCGAGCCGGTCAGCCAGCTCCAGCCCGGGCCGTGCTGGAAGGCCTTGGCGTAGTTCTGCAGGCGCCTGGCGTCGTCACGCTGCGGGTCGACACTGATCGATACCAGCTGGACCTCCTCGCCGACACGCCCGCCCAGCTGTTGCTGGACCTTGCCCATGATCGACGACACCACCGGGCACACCGTGGTACAGCTGGTGTAGATGAAGCCCATGACCACCAGGTGCTCGCCTACAAGGTCCTTTTCCAGGCGGACCGGCATGCCGTTCTGGTTGAGCAGCGAGACATCGGCAAAGCGCACGCTGGCCTTCTCCTGGTGCGCCGCTGGCGGCTGCCCGGCGTGGCCGTCGTGGTCATGGCCGGCATGGGCCAGGGCCAGGTTGCTGGCCAATGCCAGGCTCAGGGCAAGCAGCTGGAAAGAATGCTTGGCGTTCATCGCACATTCCTCACTTCGGTCTGGGAAGCAGTAGCCGCAGCGGCGGGCAGCACGCGCAGGCTGGTGTAGTTTTCTTCGGCGAACTTGCGCCCGAGCGATGGCGACTGCACATGCAGGTACCAGGCTCCGGCTTCAGGCAAGGTCAGCGCCGCCTGGTACACGCCCTCGCCCACCTCGACCAGCGGCAGGTTGCGCGGCAGCGACGAGGGCGCCAGGAAGTAGCGCAGGGTCAGGTCGTCCAGGCCTGCCCGTGGCCGACCGTCGTCGCCGACGATGCGCACCTTGGCGGTGAACGCCGTCTGCTGCGGCATGGGCTGGTCGAGGCCAATGAACTCGGCATGCGCCCCCCGGCGCTTGCTCGCCTCCGGCGCGGCGGCCACTTCGGTGCTGAAGCAGTGGATGATCTGCGGCTGGTTGAGCAGAAAGGCCACATCGAAGGTGCCTGCCGCCGGCATTTTCACCGTCGAGCCATACACCCCGGGGGCCAGTTCGCGCAGGCTGCGGTCGATGACCAGGGTCGCGCGGGCCTGGTGGCCACGGTTGTTGTAGCCGGACATCGGGGCGTTCATGCCCTCGGCGTAGAAGTAGGTGGTGTTGTCCACCGGGTTGACCACGAACACCGAATTGTCGTCCCGCGACACCGACAACCCTTGGGCCAGTGGCAGGTCACCGGCCTTGCGCGGCGCCGCCGGGCCGGCTTCGAAACCCTGGACGATCGGCTGGCGCCCTTCGCCCAGGCTGCTCAGGTTGATCATGCTGACCTTGGGCGAGGCCAGGCCGCGGATGTAGGCATAGCCTTTGGTGAAGGTCAGCTGGTAAGGCTCGGCCGCCACCGGGATGCGGTGGATCAACTGGTCGGTACTGGCGTCGATCACCAGGGCCTGGTTGTCCACGGTGTTGAGGACGATGCCCCAGCGGCCATCGCTGCTGAAGCGCATCGGCCCGAGGCCCTGCTCGGCCTTGACGATGTGGCGCAGCTGATGGCTGCGGGCATCGATCACCCGCACCGTGCCTTCTTCACCATCGGCCACGTAGACCGCCTGGGACAGCGCCGAGTAGGCCACCGACAGCGGGTGCGGGCCGACCTCCACGGTTTTTACCAGGCGCATCTCAGGGATGTCGATGATGCTCAGCGTGCCGCCGTCGCGGTTGCTGACAAAGGCGTAACGCGAGTCGGCGCTGAAGGCGATTTCGTGGTGCCCGGAGCCGGTGGCGAACGACTTCAGGGTACTGCGCGACGGGACGTCGATCACTGTCACCCCGCCTTTGGCCGGGTCGCGGCTGTTGTTGCCGACCCACAGCCGGTGCTGGTCCGGCTGCAAGGCCACGCGCACCGGTGATTCGCCGGCATCCAGGGTCGCCACACGGGTGAAGGTCTCGGTATCGATGACTGCCACCTGGCCACGCTCGGGGATCGACACGAATACCTGCTTGTCATCGCCGGTGGCCGTCCAGTCCATGGGCCGACCCGGCAGTTCGATACGCGCCAGAGTACTGGTGACGCCGCCCACCGAAACCGTCGGGTCGATCACGGTCAGGCTGGCGTCCTTGTTCAGCACCAGCAGGAAGTAGCTGTTCAGGTCCAGCAGCGGGCGGGCGCCGATGCTGCTCTTGAGAAACAGCGCAACACGGGCCTTGCAGCTCTGGTCGCGGTTGCCGCCTTCAAGCGGTGCCGACTGCGCCGGGTCGATCCAGGCACCCGGCGCCATGCCCGACAGCGGCTGGCCGCTGGCCTGGTCGGTGACCTTGAAACGGATGTTGGCGAAAGCCCCTTCACGCACATCGCCGCCGGCCAAAGGGCGCGCCTCGAACTCCACCGTCACACCGTCGCGGCTGAGCCGGTGCAGGGCCTGCGGGTCGGCAGGCTCCTGCAGCAGCTCGCGCGGGTCGCACCAGAGTTTCTCATACGCCACGCCCAGGCCGATCAGCGCCGCACCCAGCATCACCCCCAGTACCGCGGGCCGAGTATTCTTGTTCTTGTACATGCTCGCGCTCCCCTACCCTTACTGGCTCGCCGCAGTTGCCGGCGGCGCATCGTTGGTCACCCGCAGGATGCCCCACAGTCCCGAGAGGTTGCCGTAGGCGGCATAGTCGCGGAACAGGTAGTCACCTGGCACTGCGTTGGCGCCACCGGCACTGGGCAGCATGAAGCTGAAGTGCGCCGCCGGCAGTACGCTTTCCTGGGCGCCGATGTACATGGCCATCGGGTTGAAACCGAAGCGTACCGAACCGATGCCAGGCAGGTTCATCGGGTAACCGTCGAGGTCGTTCTTCTCGGCCTGGTAGTTGTGCAGCGGCCACAGGTGACCGTCGAGCTGGTAGGTGATGCCACGGCTGCCACCGCTTGGCATCAGCACATGACTGCGCACCGGCTGGCCAGGCTTGGCATACAGCACCGGGGTTTGCGGGTCGCCGCCGACCAGTGCGTTGCTGTAGGCCATATGGGCATTGGGCACATCGGCGAAGCCGAAGCCGTCGGCATGGCCGAACGGTGCGTCCGGTGCCAGGCCGAAGCGCAGCCACAGCGGCTCGGTCTTGTAGTTCAACGCCATGTTGCCGTTGTCCTTCGGATCGCCCGGCACGCCGTTGCCTTCGGTGGCGATGCCCTCCACCGGGCGGCCATCGGCCCAGCGCATGTTCATCGAGCGCTGCCACACCGTAACCAGGTCGCGGTAGTCGGGCTGGCCGCTGACCTTCACCGTGGCCTGGGCGCGGCTGGCGTTGTCCTCGGTCCAGGTCGCGGTCTGCGGCAGCACACTCATGCCGGCGACCAGGCCCTTCTGCGGCTGCTTGATGACATCCGCCGGGGTCAGGTTGAGGCCACCGAATTCGATCGGCGTGGTGTTGATGTTGTCCACCGTGCGGCCCAGTTGCAGCAGCGGTTTGCCTTCGCGCTCCAGGTGGCCGGCGTAGTACTGGTACACCCGGCTCGGGTAGGCGCCACTGTTACCCGCCCGGGGCGGCACGGTCTGCACTGGGTTGGCACCGACGTTGACGCCGTCCGACTTGGTGATGTCGTAGGCCAGCAGCTGCGCATGCAGGCCCACATGGCTGGACGGCCGCATCAGGTTGTTGTTGAAGGCGGTGGAACCTTCGCTGTCGAAGCGGTCGCGCTTGACCACGTTCTGCATCACCGCTGTGCTTGGCAAGTCAGGCATCACCTGCGGCAGGCGGTTTTCCAGGGTGATGCTGATGCAGTCGCCGGCATTGGCGCGCAGCACCAGCGGCTCCACCGGGACACCGGCCTTGAGCTTGCCGGTGGCCGGGTCGAGGTCGGCCTTGCGCACGTACAGCACGGCAGTCGGGTCATGCAACGGCGCGCTGTGGCCACCGACGGTGAAGGTGGTGCCGTCCTCCTCGTCGACCACCGTCACCTGCGGGATGCTGGTGGTACGGCTGTTGAACACCAGGGTGCCGCCATTGGCCTTGAGCGGGCCGCCGACGTGCTGACCGATACCGGCGGGGTCGTTGATGCTGACGCCGTTGCGGTTTTCCAGGATGTCGTTGGCCAGTGCGGCGACGATCTCGTAGCTGCGCTTGACCGTCGGGCGGGTGCCGATGCCATTGGCGTTGGCCGTGGTTTTCGGGCAGATGCCGTCGAAGTTGACCGTGTTGCGCATGGCCACCGGCTGCGGGTTGTTCGGCAGCGGGAACAGGTCGGCGCGTTGCGCGGTGTAGTTGCGCATTACCCCCCAGATGCCGTTCCAGTAGCCTTCCAGGGCCGCATCCATGCTGTACAGGTAATCACCGTTGGTGGCTGCGGCGCTGGAGATCATCGACACCGGCGCCATGAAGCCCATCTGCTCGGAAATGCCGATCATCTGCGAGGCCTTCCAGCCCGAGTTGGAGCTGTTGCCAAAGCCGGAGCCGTTCTGCAGCCACTTCACACCGTGCAGGGTGACGTTGTGCTCCTCTTCATGACCACCAGCGTGCAGGCGCAGGCGCACGTTATCACCGGAGTAGGTACGCAGCATGGGCGTGAACGGGTCGCCCGGCTCGCTACCGGCCTTGTTGATGTTCGGTGGGAACAACGTGGTGCCGCCGGTTGGCCCGACTGCCGAAGTGATCGCCGAAGGCGCCAGGTTCATCGCCGGGATCGCCCGGTCGGTGCGGCTCTGCAGGGCGTAGCTCAGGTCGCCGCCCAGGCCGTCGGCCTGCATGCCGCGCTTGCCGTCCGGGCCGACCTTGTTCGGGTCGAATACACGCAGGGCCAGCGGCTCGTTGCGGTAGTTGACGACGAACATGCCGGGGTCATCCACTGAAATGGCCTGCGGGCATGGCCGGCTTGGGCAACCCGGGCTCAGCCCCCCGCGCGACTCGACCACCGATTCGAGCAGGTTGGAAGCCTTCTGCCGCACGGGCGGGTTGATGGCGTAGCGGAAGCTGTCTGCGGTGGCCGGATAGGCTTGGCCGTTGGGCACGCCATCCGGGCCGGCGCCGACGTACACGCCCGCTTCATAGGCATGCTGGAAGTCGCTGTACTCCAGGAAGAACTCGCGGTAGCTGTCATTCTTGCCGTCGCCGTCATGGTCGCCGGTCTGGATTACTGCCTGCCACGAAGTCGGACCGCCGTCCTGGCGAGTGCCGGGGTTGTACAGCTTTTCGCCGGTTTCGGCGTGGTACCAGGTGGAACCGGCCGGCTCGGCGAGCACGGTGGCGTACAGCCCCAGTTGTTGGTGAGTCGATGGGCCAAGGTGGTCATGGGTGAAGATGGTGCCCAGGCCCCGGTCGACGTTATGCACGTTGACCAGCGGGTCGGCGAACCAGCGTTGCATGGCGGTGCGCGCGCCCAGCCAGTCGGCCCGGCCGAAGCGGCCGAAGTACGGGTGCTGCTTGGCGGACGGGCACGCGGCTGTGCCGTCGCGGGCATCGCCCTCGGTGCAACCATTGAAGCTGCGAATGGCATGCACGCGCTCCACCACGCTGCCGGGCGAGAGGATGCCGTCTTCGTAGTTCCAGCCGTTGGCCGAGCCGTCGGCGGCGGTCAGGTCCCACTTCGGCAGGTGGATGTGCTGGCCGATCACGTCGGTCGGCGTGCGCACCTGGTAGTCGTCCATCTCGTAGTACGACGGGATCAGGTTGGTGTGGGTGTACATCGTGCAGTCGAAGGTGTTCATGCGCATCACCAGCGGCTCAGGCGGGCGCTGCTTGGTGATCACCGGCCAGGCATCTTCCCAGAGCGCCAGGATGCGCGCCTGCGGGAAGTGGTAGCCAACCTTGTTGTACACCGCGTCGAACTGGATGTTGGCGCCTTTGTAGATACGCGGGCGGTCAGCGGTGAAGGTGGACGCGCCCCGGAAGTTCATACCGGTGAGGCTTTCACCGCTGACGAACTCGCCAACGCCCGAGGACTGGGTCAGGCGCTTGCCGCGGTCGTCCATGCAAGGTTCGTAGAAGGGGGCGCCTGCGGTCGGCAGTGCGCCGTTGGTACGAAAAGCCTTGGCGACCGGCTGACTGCCGGGGATCAGGGCAAAGCTTGGGTGCTCGGCCTTGGCGTGAAACTGCATGGCGGCCTGTTCGACGTCGGTGCCCTCTTCCGGCAGGTAGATCGGCTTGGCCTTGTGCACCACCTTGGAAAAGTCGAGCTTGGTGGTGGTGGTCACCGCCTCACCGCCGGCGGAAACCCCATCCAGCGCGTGGCGACCGAGGCCACCGTCCCAGCCGTCGACCTGGTTCGGATCGAGGTTGGCCCACAAGGCCTTGCCACTTTCCTTCAACTGCTTGGCCAGGGCCGGATCGAGCATGTCCAGTGGCGGAGTTGGCGGGCGGTTGCCGACGCTGCTTTCCATGCCGCCGATCCAGAACGGGTAGCCGGGGTTCTTCAAGCTGCCATCGGCGTTGCGGTTGGCCTCGCTACGGTCGACCAGGGCCAGCGAGCCGACTGCCTTGGGCACGGTAGGCTCGTGGGCGTGGTCATCGTCGCCCTCCACTTCGGGCGCATCGTCATTGGCGGCCACTTGCTCGGTGGCAAGCTTGGGTATCACCACCACCTTGCCTGGCATCGGTGCCATGGCCTTGCCAGGCAACGGGACGATGGCCGGGATCGGCGTACCCGCAACGATCTCGCCATCGGGCAAGGCCCGCGCGCCGACTGCCGGCTTGCCACTGCGCAGGGCGAAGGGTGTGCTGTGGTAGCCGTTCTGGCCTAGCCCGCTGACTTCCAGGCGGGTGCCTTCCTCGAACACGTCATGCACCCGCCACATGGCCCACATGCCCTGGGCAAAGTGCGGGTAGAAGTGGCAGTGGTAGATGGCATCGCCAGCCACGCGGTTGCGGTTGCCCGAGCCGCCGTTGGCGATTTCGTAGGTGTAGCCAATGCCCGGCCCGATGCCCTGGGCATCGATGTAGTCAGAGTTGTCATCGTTGGGGTTGAACAGCCACTGGTGGCCATGCAAGTGGAAGATGTGCTGCTCGTGGCCGTTGTGGGTGTTGCGGAACTTGGTGAAATCGCCGATGTAGCTGTGGTGCACGTTGGCCGGCTCTGCCGGGTACAGGGCCATGCTGGCCTTGACCCCGGTGGCGCTGGCCGGCGGCACTTCACCTGGGCGGATGTGTTCCAGGCCGACGTTGGCCGGTACATCGACCAAGGTGCCGATATCGCCCACGGTATGCGCGCTGAGGAAGAATTCCTCGTAGGCGCACGACAGGCAGTCATGCATCGGCCCGACGCCCAGGCGGTTGGCCACCACTTCTGCGCCCATGCCACCCGAACCGTAGTTGATCATGAACGAATCGCGGGTCGGCTCCAGCACATGGCCCATCACCGGGTCGGCCCAGTAACCTGGGAAGGCCTGAGTGGCGGCCACTTCGTCGGCGAACTGCGAAGCGAAATCACGGAACGCCTCGAGGCGGTTGGGCAGTGCCGGGTTGCGCTTGCCGATGCTCTCCAGCGGATAGGTGGTCTTGGGGAAACTGCCGTCGGGGTTGGGGCCCATGACGATGGCATCGGTTTCGCTGTTGAGGATTTCATTGCCGTCGACCATGGCAATGATCGGCTTGCCGGCCTTGCCTTCGCTCAGCCACGGCTCGCTTTGCGGGTACCGTGCCTGGTAGTCGATCACCGGCTGGCCGGTTGCCGTGCGGCCGGTGGTTGCCAGGCGCATTTCTTCTTCAGTGAGGGTATTGCGGAAGGTTCGCCCACCTTTGGGGACAACCACCACCTGGCCGAACAGGCCGTTGGCCACGTTGCCGGCGCCACCCTGGCCGCCGAAGGTCGCGCCTTGGCTGGTTGCCGCGAACGCACCTTCACGCTCGGCAAACAGGGTGTAGCTGCGGGTGTTGCCCGGGGCCACCAGGAAATTGCCGTTGCGGCCGGTGTTGGAGGCGATGTCACCGATGCTGTTGACGGCCTGCATGCCGTTTACCTGGAAGCCGACGTGGCGGTCGGTCACCTGTTCATCGGCAACGAAGTTTTCACCGCCCTCGTTCTCGACTTCGGTTTCCGGGCCCTCTTCCTCGCCCTCCTCGCCTTCCTCTTCGTGGTCGATCCCGTGCTTGTTGGGGTTGGCCTTGTAGTCGAGGAGGTTGGTCAGGTTGACCGTCAGGCAATCACCGGCGGCCACCCGGAGCACGATCGGCCGCGGGCGCTTGTCGGGGCGCAGGGTGACCTTGCCCGGCACTGCCGCGCCGCCCTTGCTCAGCGGCACCTGGTGGTCGTCCACCACGTCCTCGCGCAGGGCGAACATCATGCCGTTGGCGTTTTGCGCGCCCAGGCGGTTGAACATCAGTGGCTGGTCCAGCGCCACCACATTGGCCACCAAGGTGCGCTGGCACTGCACGGCGGCCTCGGCGGGCGCTTCCCAGCCAAACAGGGCCAGGACGAATGATGTCAGGACGGGGCCTTTGGACGGGGTCGACATGCTGCACCTCCGGGACACAGGAAACACTGCGAAGAGGTCAGCAAGGTGTGTGCCACAAGGGAATGGCGTTTGATTTCAGTTAGTTAGAAATGGAAGCGGAACCGATTGGGGAGGATTACCCATGGGAATTCCCCGAATTGGGGGATGATAGGCATTGGCGTTTCGGGGGATTGAACGACTGCGCGATTACGTGTCGACAACTCCTACAATTTAATAGGAAGAGTGACGCTCCCCCAAGAATGGCTTCCTCGCTAGTGTTCGGCCTCAGCGTAATTGCAGCTGATCGTCGATTACCAGTCCGAGGAATCACCCGATGAATGACGCTACCGTGAGCCGCGCCGCATCGCCCCCTGCCTGCAGTGCACGGGTACCGATCCTGCCAGTGCGCTACGCCATCGTGCCACGTAGCGGCGCTGCCCCGCCCTGCCGCTACAGCGACTCCGGCTTCGCCCTGGAGCAAGGCTTCCCTTCACTGCAGCAGTCCGCCTACACCCTGCGCGCCCTGCGTCCGGGTTATGTCTACGTGTTCATGAAAGGCACCCAGGGCGAAAAGCTGGTCATCCACGAGTACGACGGTGAAGGTCAGTACAAGGAGTTGCGCCACCGGTGCCTGGAGCACTACCAACGGCGCGACCGCTACTTGTCCGGCCGGGCGATGGGCTGGGTCTGGGCCGACACCTGCGAGACCAGCGCCAAGGAAGTCTGGATCGCCTACAGCCCGCACCTGTGGAGCAATGCCGTGACCGCGCGCATCACCGGTTCGCTGGCCATGCGCAAACGGCACATGCGCCAGCTGAACATGGCCGAGTTGATTGCCGGCAACCAGGCGCCGTCCAACCAGGCCCATGTGCTGCCGGTCAGCGCTTTGCAAACCTGGGTCGAAGACTTCAAGCCGGACGCGCAACGCATGTCACTGAGCTGGAGCAGCCAGCCACGCACTTCGGCATTGCTCGCCGGCAGCCTGCACGCCGTTGCACGGCACTACCCTTACACCCAACCGAAGATCCCCGCCGTGGTGGTGCTCAGCGACGCCGAAGGCCTGGCCCTGGATCTGAGCCTGTCGGTGTCGGCCTACCAGCATCAGATGCGCGACCTGATGCCCTCCGAACAACTGCCCCATATCAGACCCGCGCAGGGTACCGAGCAGGCTGATGTACCGATGTGCTACCAGCTGGATGCCGAACGCCTCAGCCCGCAGAGCCGCGATTTCCACCATCGCAATCTGATTGCCACGTTGCTGAACAAGACCCTGGAAAGCATGTACCCACCCGACAACCCGTCCCTGGGCACGGCAGCCCTGAGGATACGCCCGGACAGCCGACCGAAGCCGCCTTACGAGGAACGCTTCCGGGTGCTCACCCACCCAGACTATTCCGAGCAGGGCCATCGACTGGGGCAGCGTATCGATACCGCCAAGTACCTCAAGTTTCTGGAGGAACGCGACGAACTGGAGTACCGCATCAGCCAGATGCGTGAACTGGCCTTGCAAGCCAGCAACGATCACGACGCCTGGCTGGCCACCGCCGAAGCCGGCCATCTGGATGATCCATATAGCCTGGCGGCTGCGCTGGCCTGCTATGACCGGGACGAACTCAGTTCCGCCCGCGGACTGGAAATGTCCCTGGCCCTGCTGATTCACCCCATGGGCCAACCCGTGCCCGGCACCGAAGACCAAGACCTGCGCTTCAAGCGCCTGGAGCGCTGGCTGGACCAGCATGACAGTCCGCTGTACGAAGCGCTGGCGCCCTTCAACCCGTTTCGCGACAAGGCCGACGCAATCGGCACCTTGCTCGGTGGCAGTGACAATGTCATCGAAGGATTGGTTGGCCGCTTCCCGGCCTTTGCCGGCATCACTGACCTCACGGCCCAATCGGTGAGCACCGTGGTGCTGAAGCGCATGCGCGGACAGACGCGCTGGGATGCCAGCAACAGCCTGCGCCAGCAAGTGCAAGCTGCCGCGCGCGAGGCCAATGCCGAAAAAGCGCTGGGGCTGCTGGCGGCGCGGTACAACATCACTGACAGGCTGATCCGCGAGAATCCCTTCAGCCAGGAAGTGGAGAAATACCTGAAAAGCGGGATGGCGCAAGTTGAAGAAATGAAGCAGTTGCGCATCTCGGGTAGTAGGAAAGTGACGCTGGAGATGACCACGACTTCACTGGTAAAGCCAACGTTGCTAGGGTTGCTCACTTCCGGTGTCGGGACGGGTTTGAATGCCGGAATGCTGTGGTTCAACATTTTCGCGCTTAAATCGGCTTACAACAACTTGCAGAAAAGCGACACACCGGAATATACCTTCGGCTTCGCTTCCTCAATCTTTGGAGTGATCGGCGCGGCATCCGCAACGCTGGTCAGCGTGCGGGCTACGCAGAAGGCAATCATGCTGAAGTTGGGTTCGACAATGCCAGGCATGGGATTTGGCAACGGTATAATCAAATTTCTAGGCAGTAATCTATCCGTCCGCCTATCAGGTTATCCATCAATATTTCTCGGCCTAACTTCAGATTCCTTGAGGGGCCTGCGTCAATGGCAAAATGGCAGTCTCGCCTCAGGTTTATATACTTTCACTGGAGGTATAGCAACTGCTGCTGGATCCGTTCTTGTTCTGGAGGGAAGCCTTGCACTTGCCGGACCGACAGTGTTTATTCCATTTGCAGGCTGGGCCGCTGCAGGAATAATACTAGCGGGCGCTGCTGTGATTGCTGCCGGGTTTTACCTCCATTCCAAAGCGCATGAACGACTCCACTCTCCAATTGAGCTATGGGCAAGCAGAAGTATATTCGGGACAAAAGAGAACGATGGCGAAATACGTGAAAACTTGAAATTAGACCTCAAGAATAAGCTCCCACCTTTTGTCAATATGCAAGAAGAAATTGAGTTATGGCATGCTGAATCTTATGCCCCAATATTGCTTACCGAAAAATGCACGCGGCAACTAGGTCTTGGAAAACTTACCACTGCCTGGAGAGACAACAACCAATGGCCAACACCTGACTGGGCGACTATTATCCACACCCAAGTAATCGAGGTGGCACCCACTGCGGAATTCACGATACTTTTGCGAGATTTCACATTGGAGGTAAGTGAATGGCAAGGAACATTGAAAAGCAAAGATATTGATGGCACCACCACAATTCTTCGCACCCCACCTAGCTGCTACCTTACCGAAGCAGGACTAGTCATTCATTACAAAGTCCAAGCCAAGCCTTCAACGACCCTATGGCTCACCATCAATTACTACGCAAACCAGGGCCCATACAACACTCCATCAACTGCAACATTCAATCTTGGGCGATAATCCTATGTCAGTAGCTTGGCTTTTCGGCCCTAACCAAAAAACAGGAATCACTCCACGAATTTCTAGCCAACTTATCGAAACCACATCTTCAGTGATGCACCTGAGAAACCCTTGGGTCTCAGACTCCGTGTTCATGGGAAAACTTTACACAGCGATGATTTTAGGTACAGCCATTTTCTCTTACTTTACTCTCACCGACGCAGAAATTGACTACTCACTGGAAGGTGGAGACATATTTATTGTCGCATTACTACTTCTACCCCTCACCTTTTCTCCATTTCTAGCCTATAGGATCTTCTTCATACGAAACCTCTCCACGATATATCTTAATAGATTGACAAAAAAATTTACTACCGACGTGTTGCCAAGCTTATTATTTTTGACTGGAAGTCCATCGGTGCAGGCTTATTAAAACGTACCGAATTCAGCGGCTCATCCTTCAGCACCAGTTACGCACTGGCATTCGCCCCTCGCCGAGAGGACGGCAGTCTTCACCAAGAAGACTGCCTCTGGATCGATAGCAACGAGCCCACCGAATCCGACGTAAAATACGTCGCCGAAGTCTGGGAATACCTCCGCCATTTCATGGACCACGGCCACGACAAACTCCCTCCACCAGGCGAACCCAACTGGTGGCACAGGCCGTTGCACGCCATCTGCCTCACTCCCTCAGAAGCCTGGAACCACTACGCCCCCTGGCGCACCGGCGAACCCGGTGAAATGCAGGGCAAGAAGAACTGGCAATTGCCGTTCTGGGCCGTGCTGTTTCCCTACAACCTTTCCGTAGCCATATGTTGGTACGTGATATGCCGTCTCTTCAATGTGCGGGCAGCACCTGCACCACCCGAGGCGTTTGAAGAGGCGCCGGTTCAATCCACCAGGCGCAAACGCAAATAGACCGAACTGCACTGTACAGGGCCGCCATGCGGCCCTTTCGTCGGCACACCCCACAAATCCCCTGAAACAAGTTGAACATCTGCCTCCAGTAAGCTTCCAAAAGATGATACGTGCCATCCTTTTGCCAGGAGCCTGCCGCCTATGCCCACCCAACCTTTCCTCCTGTGCCAACGCCCAGGAACCCAGCGGCCATGAAGATGCCCGGCCGCGCGCCCAACTCCAGCCTGCAGCTCGACTACGTCCGCGACACCTTGTTCGGCCCGGTAGCCCTGAGCGTGGAATGCCAATGTCAGCTCGCCGCCCTCAACCTCCAGGGCCGCCCCGCCCTGCGCCTGCATATCTGCCCGCCACTGCCGGACAAGGTCGAGCGCGCCCACAGCGTGGCGTTCGTCTGGGATGGGCGCAGCTACCGCGGGGTGGTCCGTGACCAGGGCAAATGCGGAGATGGCGGCCTGAACCTGTTGCTGGAGCTGCAGTAACAAGTCGATCAACGGCGACGCACCCGGATGAACCTGACGCAAACGGCGGATCTCCATACCTACAAGGCCCTGCCTTCTGGAGAACACCATGAACAGCCCGTTGCTCAAGCTCTTTACCCATCCCGCCGACGCCTGGATCGACATCCGCCGCGCCGAGGAAGACCACCCGCAACAATACCTGCCGCGCCTGTTGGTGCTGGCCCTGATCCCTGCCCTGTGCCTGTTCGTCGGCACCACCACCTTTGGCTGGAGCCTGGCCGCGGAAGACCGCGTGCGCCTGAGCATGGCCAGCGCCGCGCAACTGGCCGGGCTGCTGTATGCCACCACGGTGGTCGGGGTGATGCTGATGGGAGTGATGATTCGCTGGATGTCGCGCGGCTTCGATGCACAACCGACGCTCAATCAATGCATCGGCTTTGCGGCCTATTGCGCCACGCCGTGGTTCTTCGCCGGCGTGTTCGGCCTGGTGCCGATCCGCTGGTTGGCACTGCTGGCGCTGGTCGCCGCATCAGCGTACGCCACGGTGTTGCTGTACGGCGGCTTGCAGACCTTCCTGCGCCTGCGCAAGGAACAGGCCATGTTGTTTGCCAGCTGCGTGTGGGGGGTGGGGTTGCTGTTGCTGGTGACCATCCTGGTGTCGATGATCCTGTTCTGGAGCAACGGCCTGATGCCGGAATACGTGCGCCCGGCCAGCCTCGGCTGACCGGTGCACATCGGGTGCTCAGGCGATGGCCCTGAGCGCTGCCGGGTGGCTGTCTCGCAAGGTATGCAGTTGGCCGACCAGATTCACCAAGTCGCGACAACTGTTCAAGCTCTGCAGTGAGACCCCGGAGAGGGTCACCCCCTCCTCCAGGCTTTGCCCTTGACCCAGGCGGATGGTCAGGGTGGCGCCGTCCGGGCAGCTGACTTCGCAGCGGTCGGGCAGGCAGGCCTGCTCGATGATCTGCCGCATTTCCAGCATGGAAACTCCTATCAACGACATGGTACGACCCTCTTTGTACTTGGATGGCCTGTTGTGTGTGAGTACGCCTTTGGCAGGCAGGGCGCCAATTGATATTGCGCATGCCCAAGCGGGGCGTCCATGCGCCGGGGCAATGATCATGCGGAAGAATCATCTAGCACCTTAGTGGAAGAACGATGATCAGCCTCGCCTGTTCGATCGAATGCTGGCACTTCACGACAGGCGGTCGCTGACCGGTCTATTTGTCTGCGAGGGACGCCCACAGATGCTGCGCGGCATATGCGCGCCAAGGGCGCCAGGCCTGGGCGCGTTCGGCCAGTTGGGCGTCGGGCCCTTCCAGCATGCGCAGGGCCTTGGCCAACGCTACATCGCCCAGCGGCAACGCATCAGCGGCACCCGCCTGGCGCAGCGCCAGATAGAGGGCGCTCCAGGGGCCGATACCTTTCAGCCGGCAGAGGTTGGCCAACAGCGGCTCCAGGGCCTGGCCCTTTCGCAACAGCTCTGGTTCTGCCAGCAGTGCCCGCGCCAAGGTACCCAGGGTGGCAGCGCGTGCGCGGGGCATGCCCAGGTTTTCCAGGTCGGCGTTGGCGAGCACGTTCGGCGTAGGGAAGACATGGGTCAGGCCTTCGGCCGGCAGACGTAGCGGCTGGCCATGACGCGCCACCAGGCGCCCGGCCAGAGTCATGGCACCCGCCACGCTGATCTGCTGGCCGAGCACCGTGCGCATGGCTTGCTCGCAGGCATCCCAGCCCTGGGGGACGCGCAGGCCCGGGCGGGCGGCGAGCAACCTGGCCATTAAAGGGTCGCGGCGCAGCTCGGCAGCGATACGCGCGGGGTTGGCGTCGAGGTCGAAGAAGCGGCGAATGCGTGCGATCAGGCCTGGTACAGCTGAGGCAGGCACGCCGCTGAGCTGGATAAACAAGCGATTGCCGCTGGCGGGCCGGGCTTCGAGTACACCATGTTTGCCTGACACGGGGAAACTGCGGCGATAGGTGCCAGCGCTGAAGGTTTCGATGCCGGGGATGCAGCGCGCGGCCAGGAAGGCCTGGGTCGAAGGCCAGTGGTAAGGCGTGGGGTAGCGCAGCCACAAAGTGTGCTGGCCGGAGGCATTGAGGGAGCGGTGAACGGCATGCAGTCGGGACAGAGGCATCGCAGCATCATGCCAAGATTTGCAGGGTTTGTACCGGTCTCTTCGCGGGGCAAGCTTGCCCGCGAAGAGGCCGGTACAGGCAATCAATGATCCAGGCCAGCGCCCTCGCCCGCCATTTGCCCAAACCGCCCGGCGTGGAAATCATCGAATGACTCGGCAATCTCTGCCTGGCTGTTCATCACGAACGGACCATAACCAACAATAGGCTCATCGATCGGCTCACCGCTGAGCAGCAGCAGGCTGGTACCTTCAAGCGCCTCGATTGCCACATCCTCACCGCCGCGCTCCAGCAGCACCAGGCTGGCCGGACCCGCTTCGCGATCGCCGTTGACCCGCACGCCACCGCGCAGCACCACCAGTGCAGCATTGTGGCCGTCGGCGATCGGCAATTGCAGGATGGCACCCGCTTTCAGGCGCAGGTCCCATACCTCCATCGGGGTAAAGGTCCGCGCGGGGCCAGCATGCCCTTGATAGGCACCGGCGATCACCCGCAGGCTACCGGCGTCGCCTTCCAGTTGCACCACGGGGATATCCGCCGACAGCAGCGTCTGGTACCCGGCAGCCGCTCGCTTGTCGCGCCCCGGCAGGTTGACCCACAGCTGCACCATCTCCAGCGTGCCGCCGGTACGGGCGAACGCCGGGGAATGGAACTCTTCATGGATGATACCGTTGGCGGCCGTCATCCACTGCACGTCACCCGGGCCGATCAGGCCGCCGGCACCCGTGGAGTCGCGGTGTTCCAGCTCGCCCTGATAGACGATGGTCACGGTTTCGAACCCGCGGTGTGGGTGCTGGCCGACACCGCGACGCTCGCTGGTCGAGGTGAAGTCGTACGGGCCGGCATAGTCCAGCAGCAGGAACGGGCTGATCTTGCTGGCCAGGTTGTCGTAGGTGAACAGGCTACGCACGGGAAAGCCATCGCCGACCCAATGGGCGTGAGGGCTGCGGTGGATACCCAGAATCTTTTTCATGAAAAATCTCCTCTCGCTGGCCATCAACTTACCGATGACCTCAATTCAAGACAAGATGGCTAAATCGGCACTGATTGTCCCACCAGCAGAACAATAATCTCACTGCTAGAACAGGAGGGCATCGTGGATTGGGTGCTCGGGATACTGAGCCTGGAGCCACTGTTGCAGGCTGGTGGAAAAGCACTTGCCAAGTGCTCTGAACTCCCGGTACAGCGGTTCGCGAAGGGCCTGTACCGGCTGAAGACTGTCCAGCAGTTGACGGTTGGCTGGCGATGAGACCATGCGCAGAAAACACGCGTACTGTTCAAGTACGATTGGGGTATGCGGATTTTCCTGACCCAGCAGCGCCAAGCGTTGCAAAGGCGTATACCTTGATAGGTGTCGAATCCTGTTCCGCTTGCCTTCACCTGGCAGCCCGCACGATTGCGCAATCAGCACGATCCCACCCATGAACAACAGCTTTCGTGAGAAACGCAGTTTGATGTTGCGCACGCCCCAGGCCTTGCCCTCGACGACTTTCTCTTCAAAATTGCTCATCAACGTACGGTAGTAGCGCACCAGGTCGTTAAGCATGAAGCGTGCGAGTCCTCGTCCCTGATTGTCAGGTACATACTCGCGCAATAAGTCTTGTTGGGTGTCACCTAAGCAGGCATCACCAAACAACGAGCGGCTCTCCAGTAGCAGTAGCATGCGCCGCGTGAGCGTATCGCTCGACTCACGCTTGCCCCCTATATTTGCGCTCAAGATCGAGCGCTCTACCAGGGCGGCAGCACTGAACTTTTCTTTATCGCTCTCCCCTGGCAGGCTCAGTGTCCGTAGTTTCTCAGTAGTCTGTTGCAGCACTTGAGCGAGCACCGCTGGACTCATGCCGCGGTCATGCAGGATGAAGAAGTCCATGTCCGAGACGCATGAAACTTCACATCGTCCATAAGAGCCCACCGCCACCACCGACAACTCGCTCGGTTTAACGAGAGGGGCAATAGTGTGATCAAACGATTGGCGCAGATGCGCTATTGCCTTGCAGGAGTACGTGAAGCGTTCCTTCAGGTAGGGGTGTTCGTCAAAGCCATTGAAGTCCATGATGTGCTGCCCTGAAAAGAATCAGCTTAATTGCCAGGACAGCCGCAGTACTTGCTGGAAAATCTATCCAGCCAATCGCTCCATCAAGTACGCCTGTACCTCGTGGCCGCAATGCAATGGGTCTTCCTGCATGAAACAATGCCCGCCGGGGACCTGCCGGGCGCTCACCGCAGGGTTGAGGCTGACCAGACGCTGCACCGAATGTGGCACAAAGGGATAAGTGTGTTCGCCATAAAGCACCAGCGTCGGCACCTGGATGGCAGCCAGCTGCGCCCACATGCGCGACGGGAACGAGCTGAAGATCTCCACCTCGCGGCTGGGCCGGCACTTAAGCACCACGACCTCGCCGCAATCACCGATGGCGTGTTCGACATACGCCTGCAGCGCCGCGTCGGTCCAGCCTTTGAAGATGCCACGCCCCTGCAGCGATGCCCGCGCCGCCTCACGGTCCGGCCAATGGCTGCGCCGGCTGGCAGCCTTGCGCGCCAAAGTGTGGCGGCGGTGCAGGCCGACCAGCGCAGCGGCGCCCATCACACCGATCATGCGCCGGCTGAACAGCACCGGGTCGAGCAACACGGCACGGGCGAACAAACTCGGCTGGCTGGCCAGCATCAAACCGGTCAGTACGCCACCGAAACTATGCCCCACTGCGTACCGGGGAAGCTCGCCATATTCCCCACGGCCGGCCTCGAAGGCTTCCACCGCCAGCGCAGCGGTCCTGTTCCAGCCGCGGAAGTCGCCGCCATGGTCGCTGTCACCATGGCCCTGCACATCGCAGAGCCACAGATCGAAATGTTCACTCAGGCTCAACAGCAACGGCTGGTAGGCCAGGCAGCAAAAGCCGTTACCGTGCAGGAAATGCAGCAGTGGCTTGCCGCTGGCTGGCGAGCGCCAGCCACGCAAGGTGAAGCCTTCGGAGCTGTCGAAGGACCAGGGAATCAACTGCATCGGGTTGGTGTACTCATGGGTTCATGAAAACGCCGATTCTACAAACAGCAGCGGGTAGAGTGAAATCACCAGCAGCAAGGCCATCAGGACATTGAACAGCATCAGCCAGCGCGGGTTCTGCAGCAGGTTGCGCAGGGCGCTGCCGAACATCACCCAGACGCCGACGCTGGGCAGGTTGACCAGGGCGAACAGCGCAGCGATCACCACCACATTCATCACATAGCCCTGGGCCGGCGTGTAGGTGGTGATTGCCCCCACCGCCATCACCCAGGCCTTGGGGTTGACCCACTGGAATGCCGCTGCGCCCCAGAACCCCAGCGGCTTGCGCGCGCCCGGCGAGTCGCCGCCGAGCGGCCCTGAGGTGGCGATCTTCCAGGCCAGGTACAGCAAGTAGGCCGCACCGGTATAACGCAACACGGTGTACAGCGGCGGCCAGGCCTTGAACACCTCGCCCAGGCCCAGGCCCACCGCCAGCACCATGACCATGAAGCCGACACTGATGCCCATGGCATGCGGGATCGAACGGCGCACGCCGAAGTTCACGCCCGAGGCCAGCAGCATGGTGTTGTTGGGCCCCGGTGTGATCGAGGAAACGAAGGCAAACAGTACGAAGGCGGTCAGCAGGTCGGCAGAGGCAAGCATGGCAGGCATTCCAGAATTGTTGCAGGTGCTGTCACACTAACGGAGTCGCCCTGCCCTGCGACCGGTACAGTTACGTTAAATTATGCAGATACAAATCACTGTACCGTTCACTTGAACAAGGAAGCCCCTGCATGAGCCTGACCATCCGCCCTGCCGTTCGCAGCGACGCCGCGCAGATTCTTGCCTACATCACCGAGCTGGCCGAGTATGAGCGCGCCCGCCACGAAGTGGTCGCCACCCTGGCCGATATCGAGCACAGTCTGTTCGACGAAGGCAGCACCGTGCACAGCCTGATCTGCGAGCGCGACGGCAAGGCCATCGGCTTTGCCGTGTACTTCTACAGCTATTCGACCTGGCAGGGCCGCAACGGCATCTACCTGGAAGACCTGTATATCACCCCGGAACAGCGTGGCGGTGGCGCAGGTCGGGACGTGCTGCGGCACATCGCACGCGAAGCCGTGGCTAAAGGTTGCGGGCGCTTCGAGTGGAGTGTGCTGGACTGGAACGAGCCAGCGATCGGCTTCTACCAGTCGCTGGGCGCCGAGCCGCAGGATGAGTGGGTGCGCTACCGGCTGGATGGCGACAAACTGATGCAGTTTGCCCGAGGGTAACCTCTGCCTGCATTGGCCTTGTACGCGAAACATGCGTGTGCAAAAGCCAATGCAAGCGATGTTAATGTCGCCCCCAGACCGCGCCAGCTATGTCGACCCGCTTGGGCAACAGCCGGTTGTCGAAGAACAGCTGCGCCGTGCGCTGTTGCTCGGCCACGATCTCGTCACTCACCGGAATCAGCGGCGACGCCGGGCGGTGACTGAAGCTGCGCCGCACCACCTCTTCAGGCAACCCCATGAACTGCGCCAGCAAGCGGATGCTGCCCGCCTCGTCGCTGCGCGTCAGTGCTTCGGCCCGGCTGATCTCCGCCAGCAGCCGTTTGACGAAATCGCCGTTGGCCTCGACATACCCGCGCGCACCCAGCATAAATGGCCCGATCAGGCCAAGCCCCTCGCCATTGGCCAGCAGACGCGCCTTGCCCTCCAGGTCGATGGCCGAATAGAACGGGTCCCAGATCACCCACGCATCCACGCTACCGCGCTCGAATGCAGCTCGTGCATCAGCCGGCGCCAGGTACACCGGCTGCACGTCCGCCATGCCCAGCCCGGCCTTGGCCAGGCTGCGCAGCAGCAGATTGTGTGCGCTGGAGCCCTTCTGCAAGGCAATGCGCTTGCCCTTGAGCCCCGCGACCGATTCGATCGGGCTGCTTGCGGGCACCAGGATCACCTCGGCCTTCGGCTTCGCCGGCTCAGCGCCGATGTACAGCAGGTCGGCACCGGCGGCCTGGGCGAAGATCGGCGGGATATCCCCCGTCGAGCCGATGTCGAGGCTGCCGATATTCAGGGCCTCGAGCATCTGCGGGCCGGCGGGGAACTCGATCCATTGCACCCGGGTGTTGGCGAACCGCTGCTCCAGCAGTTGGTGCTGTTTGGCCAGCACCAGGCTGATCGAGCCTTTCTGGTACCCGATGCGCAAGGTGCTGGGGTCCGCCGCCTGCACCGCACCGGTCAGCCCCAGCAGCAGGAGCATCACAAGATGTAGCATGCGCATCGGTCACTCCTTCCAGTCGGTCGAGGGTTTTTCCCAGAGGTTGATCCCGCCTTCCACGGCGTACTGGTCAATCTCGGCCAGTTCTTCGGGGCTGAATGCCAGGTTGTTCAGTGCCGCGACGTTTTCAGTGATCTGCTCGGGGCGGCTGGCACCGATGAGGGCCGAACTCACACGCGGGTCGCGCAGGGTCCAGGCCAATGCCAGTTGCGCCAGGCTCTGGCCACGACGCCGGGCAATCCCGTCGAGCGCACGGGCACGGGCGATGTTGGCCTCGGACAGGTGCTGCGGCAGCAGCGAGCCACCGCCGACGCGATTGACTCGGGCATCGGCCGGGATACCGTTCAGGTACTTGCCGCTGAGCAGCCCCTGAGCCAGGGCGGTGAACACGATCACACCCGCACCGACGGCCTCCGTGGTGGCGAGCAGGTCCTGCTCGATCCAGCGGTTGAACAGGTTGTACGAGGGTTGGTGGATCAGCAGCGGCACTTTCAGCTCGGCCAGCAGCGCGGCAATTTCGCGGGTCTTGCCAGCGGAATAGGAGGAGATGCCAATGTACAGCGCCTTGCCTTGGCGCACGATGTCGGCCAGGGCGATGGCGGTTTCCTGCAGCGGTGTGTCGGCATCGAAACGGTGCGAATAGAAGATATCGACATAGTCCAGCCCCAGGCGCTGCAGGCTCTGGTCGAGACTGGCGTGCAGGTACTTGCGCGAGCTGCCACCCTGCCCGTAAGGCCCCGGCCACATGTCCCAGCCCGCCTTGCTGGAGATGATCAACTCGTCGCGGTAGCTGCGCAGGTCCTCGCGCAGCAGGCGGCCGAAGTTGCTTTCGGCACTGCCATAGGGTGGGCCGTAGTTGTTGGCCAGGTCGAAGTGGGTGATGCCGGCGTCGAAGGCCGTGCGCAGCAGCGCACGCCGGGTATCGATGGGCGTGGCATCACCGAAGTTGTGCCACAGCCCCAGGGACAAGGCCGGCAATACCAGGCCACTGCGGCCGACGCGGCGATAGGGGATGCTGGTATAGCGCTCGGGGTTGGCGATGTAGCTCATGGTTGACCTCGGTCGGCAAAGTAGGGGTTGGCGGGCCGCTGCAGGCCCAGGTGCTCACGCAGGGTGCGGCCCTGGTAGCACTGGCGGAACAGGCCACGGCGCTGCAGTTCGGGGACCACTTGCGTAGCGAAGTCCTCGAGCCCCAGTGGCAGGTGCGGCACCAGCACGTTGAAGCCGTCGGCCGCGCGACCTTCGAACCAGGCTTGAAGTTCATCGGCGATCTGCGTCGGCGTGCCGATCAGGCTGTAGTGCCCTCGCCCGCCGGCAATACGGCGGCCTAACTCGGCGAGGGTCAGCTGCTCCTGGCCGGCCAGTTCAATGAGCAGCTGCTGACGGCTGCGCTGGCCATCCTCGGTCGGCGGCAACTCAGGCAACGGGCCATCCAGCGGGTAGCCGGACAGGTCGAAATTGCCGAGCATGCGCCCGAGCAAGGCGACACCCACCCGCGGGTCGACCAGGTCCTGGAACTCTTGGTACCTGGCCTGGGCCTCTTGTTCGCTGCGCCCGACCACGACGAACACACCGGGCATGATCTTCAGCGTGTCTTCGCTTCGCCCGTAACGCGCCAGGCGCCCCTTGAGGTCGGCGTAGAAGGCCTGGCCGCGGGCCAGGCTGGGCTGGGCGGTAAACACCACCTCCGCGCTTTCGGCGGCCAGTTCACGGCCGGTTTCCGAAGACCCGGCCTGTACCAGTACAGGTCGTCCCTGTGGCGAGCGGGCCACGTTCAGGGGGCCGCGCACGCGAAAGTGTTCGCCCTCGTGGTCCACAGCCCGAACCGCCTCCGGGCGATGAAACTGGCCACTCGCCTTGTCACGCACGAAAGCATCGTCGGCCCAGCTGTCCCACAAGCCCTGCACCACGTGCTGGAACTCGCGGGCACGGGCATAGCGCTGGGCATGGGGGATATGAGCATCGCGGCCGAAGTTGCCGGCTTCGGCGGCAGCGTCCGACGTCACCAGGTTCCAGCCGGCACGGCCGCCGGAAAGGTGGTCGAGCGAAGCGTACTTGCGTGCCACGTGGTACGGCTCGTTGTAACTGGTGGTGGCGGTGGCGATCAGGCCAATGCGCTCGGTGACCGCGCTCAGGGCCGAGAGCAGGGTCAGCGGTTCAAAATACACCGAGCGGGCACTGCGGCTGGCCAATGCGTCACTGGGGGCGGCAACGCTGTCGGCGACGAACAGGGCATCGAAGCAGGCGGCCTCGGCGATCTGCGCGGTGCGCCGATAGGTGTCGAAGTCCAGCGGGTCGGCGGGCACCTCTGGGTGGCGCCAGGCGGCAATGTGGTGCCCGGTGGCCATGAGGAAAGCGCCCAGGCTCATTTGACGGTTCATGCTCTGTCTCCTTGAAATGCAGCCACGGTCAGAAGTCCTTGCGCAGTTGAACGCCGAAGTAGCGCCCGTCGTCGCGCGGCACCGCCCGGTAGATGTAGTCGCCGCCGCTGGCCAGCATCTGTGCGTACGACTTGTCGCCTAGGTTCTTGCCCAGCAACGCCACGCGCCAACCGGCGTTGTAGTCGGCCAGGGCGATGCCGGCGTTCCAGATGCCATAGGCGCCCTGCACGGTGTCGGGGTTCTGGTCGAGGCTGAACTGCACCGAATCCTGCCAGCTGTAGTCACTGGACAGCTCCACATCCAGCCCGTTGTCCAGCGGGATCAGGTAATCGGCGCGCACGTAGGCTTTCCAGTCCGGCGTGAACGGCAGGCGGCCACCGTCGATGTCGCAGTTGGCCGTAGCACCTGCCGGGCAGTTGAAGTGATCGACCCGTGCCTTGGTATAGGCCGCTGCCGCCGAGAACTTGAGCTGGCGAGTGGCCTGGAAACTGGCATCGAGCTCGACGCCCTGGGTCTTGACCTTGCCGGCGTTGACCAGGCGGGTCACCACCTGGTTGGCCACGGTGTCGTAGAAGTTGGCCTGGTAGTTGTCGTAGTCGGTGTGGAACACCGCCAGGTTGGCCATCAGGCGGTTATCCAGTGCCGTGCCTTTGAGGCCCACCTCGTAGGCATCGGAGGTTTCCGGTTTGAGCGCCTCGGTATCGCGCGGCTGCATGTTGAAGAACACGTTGTAGGCCGGGCCCTTGTAACCGCGCGAATAAGTCAGGTAGCCGGTGAGATTGTCATTGAAGTCGTACTGCAGGCCGGTACGGCCGCTCCAGCCGTCCTCATCCACCGAACCGGAACTGGCCGTCGATGGCTGGATGCCCGTGACGGCAATGGGCGACGTCGACACGCGGCGGTGGTCGTACTCAAGGTCATCGTGGGTCCAGCGCAGGCCGAAAATCGCACGGAAATCTTCAGTGAAATTGAAGGTGTTCTCACCAAACAGCGCGACGCTGTCGTTGCTCGTCGAATAATCCGCCCTGCCCGTGTTCGCCACGCCGCTGTTGACCGAAAGCCGCTGGTACGTCTCGTTGGAGGTACCGTGCATGTAGAAGGCGCCCAGTACGTATTCGTTGAACTGGCCCTTGGGCGAAGTCAGGCGGAACTCCTGGCTGTACTGGTCGTAGTCCACCGTGCCTTTGTCGTGGGAGGCGGTGATCGGTAGCAAGGCGCGGCGGTCGCCGTCCTGGTACTGGGTATTGTCCCAGCCGCGCCAGGCGCTGATCGAGGTCAGGGTGTAATCGCCCAGTTGCCAGTCGAGCTGCGCCGACAGGCCCTGGTTGCGGTCGTCGACGCGAGTCTTGAAGTCACTGTTGATGTCACGGTTGTGGGTGCTGGGCTCGACCGGGCGCAATTGGCTGGCGATGGCCGTGCTGGCGCGGGTGATGACACCGCTAGGCAGCGTGTCCTCGCCATCCATGTAGTCGGCAATCAGGGTCAGGCGCAGGTCATCACTGGCCTCGAACTCCAGCTTGCCGCGGGCGCCCTTGCGTTCGTAGCCGTTGACATCATGGCCATTGGCGACGTTTTCGACGTTACCGTCATAGTCGCCCCACAGGGTGCTCAACGAGCCCTTGAGCTGCTCGCTCAGGCGGCCGCCAATGCCGAAGCGCAAGCGATTTTCGTTGCCGCCACCAAAGTGCGAGTAATCCACGTAGCCTTCGGGCTGCTCGGGGGCTGGTTTGCTGACGACGTTGAGTACGCCGGCAGAAGCGTTCTTGCCGAACAGTGTGCCCTGCGGCCCACGCAGCACTTCGATGCGCGCCAGGTCGAGCAGGTCGAGGGTGGACTGGCCGGGGCGACCGAACACCACGCCGTCGACCACCGTCGCCACAGTCGGTTCGACACCGGGCGAGGTGGAAATGGTGCCCACACCGCGAATGAACAGCGAGGTGTCCTTGTTCGAGGCACCGGCGCGGTAGTTGAGGGTCGGCACCTGCTGCACGATGCTGGCGACATTAGTGCGGTTGTCGCGCTCGAGCTGTTCGCCATCGAGCACCGAAACCGCCACTGGCACTTCCTGCAGGGTCGATTCGCGGCGAGTGGCAGTCACCGTCACTGCGTCGAGCGCCGTGGCTTGCGGGGCATTATCGGCCGCCTGCGCGGGTTGGCCGATAGCGGCCAGGAGCACGGCAGCAGCCAGCGGTTGGCGATGCTTGAACGGGAATGCGTTGCGCTCTTTGTACATGATGCTCACTGCCTTCGATGACCAGACCATGGCCCACACTCATGGGGCCGACGAGGTGTTGCTGTGGTTGTCTGGTCTCGCTCGTGCGAGTGGCAGGCGCTTGCCAACAGCAGCGCTTGTTAGCGCTAACATGATCAAGTATCAAAGCCTGTTACTTAGCAGGTCAAATAATAAAAAGTCAGTTTTATATGCAATAAAGCTATTTGCAAGTCATGGCCTCGTTAGCGCTAACATCGCCTCATTTCCCCATGAGGCCAAACTGTGAGCCAAGCCAAGGAACCGTCCCGCAAGCGGCGCGGCGCAGGTCGCGTCACCCTCGCCGACGTGGCGCGGGCCGCCGAGGTTTCGGCCATCAGCGTATCGCGCTTCTTCAATCAGCCCGAACAGGTCTCCCCGCCCCTGCGCGCGCGCATCGAAGCGGCGGTTCAGGCGCTGGGTTACGTGCCCAACCTGGTGGCCGGCGGGCTGGCCTCGGCCCGTGGGCGTATCGTCGGCATGGTCATCCCGAACATTTCCGGGCCGATCTTCGCCCAGACCATTCAAGCCTTCAGCGACACCTTGAGCCGGCATGGCTACCAGTTGCTGCTGGCCTCCAGCTACTTCAGCGAAGCGCAGGAGGAAAGCGCGGTGCGCGCCTTTCTCGGCTGGTCGCCAGCGGCGCTGGTGGTAACCAGCCATTTCCACAGCCCGGCTACCGAAAAAATGCTGGCCGAGGCCGATGTGCCGGTGGTCGAGATCTGGGATTACTGCCCTGAGCGGGCGCCACTGCAGGTGGGTTTCCTGCACCATCAGGTAGGCGTGCAGGCCTGTCGCTACCTGTTGGAGAAGGGCCACCGGCGGATTGCGTTCGTGCAGAACAGCGCCGCTGGCGACTTGAGTGCGCTGGAGCGGCGCGACGGCTACATCCAGACGCTGCGTGAAGCCGGGCTTGAACCTTGGGTTTTCGTGCCGTCGGCCGACTGCGCGCCGTTCGAGGCCGGCCGCCAGGCCATGGAGGCGCTGATCCGCCGCACGCCTCGGCCACAGGCGATCATCTTCGCCAACGATAACCTGGCCGCCGGTGCCCTCCTCGCCGGCCAGCGCGCCGGGCTGCGCTTGCCACACGACCTGGCGATCATGGGCTTTGGTGACTATCCGTTCGCCGAGATGCTGTTGCCGAGCCTGACCACATTGCGCCCGCCTTCGCGAGAAATTGGCGAACTGGCGGCGTTGCGGGTGTTGCAGCATCTGGGCAGCGTGGGGCTTGAGGGCGAGGTGCAGCGCTTGAACCTGCTGCAATGCGAGTTGATCGCGCGGGAAAGCGCGTGAGTGGTTGAGATTGCCTCGCCAGCGCAGCCATGCACCCGACAGCGATGTAAACTGACCGACTGCCCATCGTCCTCGTCAGGAGCACACTTGGAACTCAGACAACTGCGCTACTTCGTCAAGATCATCGAACACGGCAGCCTTGGCCGCGCCGCGCTCGAACTGGAGGTCGGCGTCTCCGCGCTGAGCCAGCAGATCGCCAAGCTCGAAAGCGAGCTGTGTACCCGCCTGCTCAACCGCAGCAGCACAGGGGTCACACCAACCAGCGCTGGCACGGCCTTCCTGCACCATGCCCAGCTCAGCCTGCGCCAGGCCGACAACGCCATCCTGGCCGCCCACCGTGGGCGCATGAGCGGCTACGTCACCGTCGGCCTGCCGCCCACCACCGCGACCGTGCTCGCCCTGCCGCTGATCAATGCCATGCGCGAGCGCTACCCCGACATCCAGCTGCACGTGGTGGAAATGCTCTCCGGGCACCTCGCCGCGCAGCTCAACGCCCGGCAAATCGACCTCGCCATCCTGTTCCAGCTCGAAGGTGGCAAACGCTGGAGCGTGACGCCGCTGCTCGATGAACGGCTGTTCGTCATCAGCCCCCCACAACTACCCCACGCGCCCCAAGGCAGTATGCACCTGGCCGACCTGGGCCCGCTGCCGCTGGTCATGCCCAGCGCCCAGCATGGTCTGCGCTCGACCCTGATGGCTGCGTTCGAACGCTCCGGCCTGGTGCCGAACATCATCATGGAAGTCGATGGCCTGGCCGTGCTGATGAACGCCGTGCGTGCCGGCCATGCCGCAACCATCCAACCGGGCGCCGCTGCGGCGCTCAGTGGTGAAAGCGGGCTGCGGGTCGCGCAGATCAGCGACCCCCACGTCGGCCGGCGCAACCTGCTGGCAACCCTGGCGGACGATGAGCTGTCACCCGCCGCGCTGGCCGCCAGGCGCGTGATCACCGACGTCGCCCGCCAACTCGTCAGCCAGCGGCAATGGCCGGGCGCGACCTGGATCGAAGACGCAAGCCTTTAGAAAAACTGAACACCCCATGCCATAGCCCGCCTTTCGGCGCCCGGCCGACAGGCCTACTTTCTCCTCACTCGCAAGGGGCCTTTCGTTCATGCCGCCTTGCGACCGAGGAGCGACAATGATCGATGTTCTTGTAATCGGCGGTGGCAACGCCGCCCTCTGCGCCGCACTGATGGCCCGCGAGGCCGGCGCCAGCGTCATGCTGCTGGAAGCCGCGCCCAAGGCCTGGCGTGGCGGTAATTCGCAGCACACCCGCAACCTGCGCTGCATGCACGACGCGCCTCAGGATGTGCTGGTCGACGCCTACCCCGAAGAGGAGTACTGGCAGGACCTGCTGAAGGTCACCGGCGGCCTGACCAACGAAAAACTGGCGCGCATAGCCATCCGTGCGTCCTCCAGCTGCCGCGACTGGATGCGCAGCCATGGTGTGCATTTTCAGCCGCCGCTGTCCGGCGCCCTGCACGTGGCGCGGACCAACGCGTTTTTCATGGGCGGTGGCAAGGCGTTGGTGAACGCCTACTTCCGCAGCGCCGAACGGCTCGGCGTGCAGGTGCGCTACAACGCCCAGGTCAACGATATCGAACTGCAGGGCGGCAGGTTCGTCGCCGCTCACTTGCCCGCCCGCGAGGTCGAGGGCCGCCAGCGGCCTGCCGAGCGCATCCAGGCCAGGGCCTGCGTGCTGGCGGCGGGCGGCTTTGAGTCCAACCGTGAGTGGTTGCGTGAAGCCTGGGGCCAGAATGCCCGTGGCGAATGGCCGTCGGACAACTTCCTGATCCGCGGCACGCGCTTCAACACCGGCATCCTGCTCAAGCGCATGGGCGAACTCGGCGCCGACATCATCGGCGACCCGACCCAGGCGCACATGGTCGCCATCGACGCCCGCGCGCCGCTGTATGACGGCGGCATCTGCACCCGCATCGACTGTGTGTCGCTGGGCGTGGTGGTCAACCGTGACGGCGAGCGTTTCTATGACGAAGGCGAAGACTTCTGGCCCAAGCGTTATGCCATCTGGGGCCGCCTGGTGGCCGGCCAGCCGGGCCAAAAAGCCTATTCGATCATCGACCAGCAGGCCATCGGCCGCTTCATGCCACCAGTGTTCCCGGGCACCACGGCGAACTCCCTGACCGAACTGGCGCGCAAGCTGGGCCTGCCACAAGCGCAGTTCCACCAGACCATCGAGGCGTTCAACAACGCCTGCCAGGCCGGCACCTTCGACCACACCGCACTCGACGACTGCCACACCGCAGGCCTGACCCCGGCCAAGACCCACTGGGCCCGCCCGCTGGTCAAGCCACCGTTCTACGCCTACCCGCTCAAGCCAGGCGTCACCTTCACCTACCTGGGCCTGGCCACCGATGACAGCGCCGCCGTGCATTTCGCCGGCAAACCCAGCCCCAACCTTTTCGTCGCAGGAGAAATGATGGCCGGTAACGTACTGGGCAAGGGCTATACCGCCGGCATCGGCATGGCCATCGGCACGGCGTTCGGCCGCATCGCCGGCGTGCAGGCGGCCGCCAGCGCAGGCTTCGTCGACAACCGGGAGGCACGCCATGCAGCTATTTGACCCGCAATCACAGAGCCAACTGGTCCCGGCGCTGAACGTGCACGAAAGCGAAGTGCAGCGGCAGATGAGCATCTGCAATGCCTGCCGCTACTGCGAAGGTTTCTGCGCGGTGTTCCCGGCCATGACCCGGCGCCTGGAGTTCGGCCAGGCCGATATCCACTACCTGGCCAACCTGTGCCACAACTGTGGCGCCTGCCTGCACGCCTGCCAGTACGCCGCGCCCCACGAATTCCAGGTCAACGTGCCCAAGGCCATGGCCAAGGTGCGCCTCGACACCTACGCCGAATACGCCTGGCCGCGCACCCTGGGCCGCCTGTACCAGCGCAACGGCCTGACACTGGCGCTGGCCAGCGGATTCGGCCTGGTGCTGTTCCTGTGCCTGACGCTGCTGGCCATGGGCAACCTGTTCACGGCCATGCCCGGCGGCAACTTCTACGGCATCTTCCCGCACAACACCCTGGCGCTGATGTTCGGCGCGGTGTTCGGCTTCGCGGTCATTGCCCTGACCCTGGGCGTGCGCCGATTCTGGCGTGACGTTTCACCGCCGAAGGCACCCACTGCACTGAAAACCGCCGCAGCACTTGAAGCGACCGCCAGCGTGGCCAAGCTCAAGTACCTGGACGGCGGCCACGGCCAAGGCTGCAACAATGCCGATGACCGTTTCACCCTGTGGCGGCGGCGCTTCCACCACCTGACGTTCTACGGTTTCCTGCTGTGCCTGGCCGCCACCGCCAGCGCAACGCTCTACCACTACCTGCTGGGTCTGGCGGCGCCGTACCCGGTGCTGAGCCTGCCGGTCTTGCTCGGTATTGCCGGTGGTCTCGGCCTGCTGGTCGGCCCTGCCGGGCTGCTGTACCTCAACCTGCGACGCAACCCCAACCACGGCGACGCCGAACAGAAACCCATGGACCGCGGTTTCATCGCCCTGCTGTTGCTGGTCAGCGCCAGCGGCCTGGCCCTGCTGGCGCTGCGCGAGACCAGCGCCCTTGGCCTGCTGCTGGCCCTGCACCTGGGGCTGGTGATGGCGTTCTTCCTGACCATGCCCTACAGCAAGTTTGCCCACGGCATTTTCCGCAGCGCCGCGTTGCTCAAGCACGCCATCGAGAAACGCCAGCCCAACCCGATCAATGCCGGCAGCGATTGAGCGCGGCGCCCTTCAGCCAATAACAACAAAAGCGAGCCATGATGAAAACGACAACACCGACTCGGGGCGCCACCCTCGGCGCCATCCTGCGGGTCACCAGCGGCAACTTCCTCGAACAGTTCGACTTCTTTCTTTTCGGTTTCTATGCCACCTACATCTCCCAGACGTTCTTCCCGGCCAGCAGCGAGTTCGCCTCGCTGATGATGACCTTCGCGGTGTTCGGCTCGGGCTTCCTGATGCGCCCACTGGGCGCCATCGTGCTGGGCGCCTACATCGACAAGGTCGGGCGGCGCAAAGGGCTGATCGTGACGCTGTCGATCATGGCCGCCGGCACCGTGCTGATTGCCCTGGTGCCCGGCTACGCCAGCATCGGCATCCTCGCCCCGCTGCTGGTGTTGCTGGGTCGGCTGCTGCAAGGCTTTTCAGCCGGCGCCGAGCTGGGTGGCGTTTCCGTGTACCTCTCGGAGATCGCCACGCCAGGGCGCACCGGCTTCTACACCAGTTGGCAGTCGGCGAGCCAGCAAGTGGCGATCGTCGTGGCGGCGGCGCTGGGCTATACCCTCAACGCGTGCATGGCCACCAGCGAGGTGGCGGCCTGGGGCTGGCGCATTCCGTTCTTCATCGGTTGCGTGATCATCCCGTTCATCTTCATCATTCGCCGCTCGCTGCAGGAGACCGAAGCCTTCAAGGCCCGCGCACATCACCCAGGCGCTGCCGAGGTGTTCCGCTCGATGTGCGACAACTGGCGCACAGTGCTGGCTGGTGGGCTGCTGGCGGCGATGACCACCACCACGTTCTACCTGATCACGGTGTACACCCCGACCTTCGGCAAGACCGTGCTGCACCTGAGCACCACCGACAGCCTGGTGGTGACCCTGCTGGTGGGCGTCAGCAACTTCATCTGGCTGCCCATCGGCGGTGCCCTCTCCGACCGCATCGGCCGGCGCCCGCAGCTGTTGGCGATTTCCCTGCTGTGCGTGCTGACCGCCTACCCGGCCATGCACTGGCTCGCTGAAGCTGCCAGCTTCGAGCGCCTGCTCGTGGTGTTGCTGTACTTCTCGATGTTCTTCGGCCTGTACAACGGCGCCATGGTCGCAGCGCTGACCGAGGTGATGCCGGCGAACGTGCGGGTGGTCGGCTTCTCGCTGGCCTTCAGCCTGGCCACCGCGCTGTTCGGCGGCTTCACGCCGGCGGTGTCGACGCTGCTGGTGCAGGCCACCGGTGACAAAGCCTCGCCGGCCTACTGGCTGATGTTCGCGGCGGTATGTGGGTTCACCGCGACCACCGTGCTCTACCGTCGGCAAAGACCGCAAGCGGTAAGCGCCTCCTGACCCTGAGCCCATGGGCACCTGTCATTTTTATCAGGTTACGCACTGACGGATTTGCTGGAAGCTTACCTTGCATCGAGTCACGCCCTGATCTTGCGAGGTAGCTGCCCCATGGGTCGCATCGAAAAGGCAGTCAACCGCAACACCCCAACCGTAATGGCCTGCGAAAGCCGTGGCCTTGCCGTGCGCGAGATTGCCTTTTACCGTCACTCTGACCAGCTGGATGAAACCCAGGTACGTATCACCCGTCACCACTTCACTGCATCTGGCTTTCTGAAGCAGAGCGCGGACCCGCGCCTGAATAACGCAGATATTGCCAACTTCATCTATCACTACGACCTGGGTGGCGATGCCCTGCACACCCGTAGCGTGGACGCAGGCACCTCCGTCAAACTGATCGACACCGCTGGCCGGCCACTGCTCATCGTGAACGGCATCCTCAGCACTGACGACAGCACGGAGGACCACAGCCAGGCCGTCAGCCACACCTGGCATTACGAGGTGCCTACCCTGCCTGGGCGGCCGCTAGCCGTTTCCGAACAGGTTGCCAGTGGAGTCCCACGAACAACGCAGCGCTTCATTTATGCGGCCAGCACGGCTGCAGACAAAGACCTGAACATCGCCGGGCTTTGCATCAACCATTACGATACGGCCGGGCTGATGGCCACTGAGTGCATGGCCCTCTCTGGCGTGCCACTGTCGATGACACGCCGTTTGCCCCAAGCGGCAACTGACCCCGACATGCAGATGGATTGGCACGGCGTGGACCCGACTGCCTGGAATGCGCTGCTTGGGCCAGAAAGGTACACCACCGTCACCTGCGCCGATGCCATGGGCAATGTGCTGATCACGCGGGATGCGGCTGGCCATCAGCAGCGTGTGGCGTATGGCGTGAACGGGCAGTTGGCGGGCAGTTGGCTGACCGTGAAGGACAGCGCGGAGCAACCTGTCATGACAGCGCAGGCCCACACGGCCGGGGGGAGAAAGCTGAGCGAGACGCACGGCAACGGCGTGACATGCACCTACCAATACGAGCCGCGAACGCAGCGACTGGGAATGATTCGGGTAGAACGTGCAAGCGGATTGCTGCAAGACCTGCGTTACCAATACGACCCGGTGGGCAATGTGCTCAATGCCAGGGACGAGGCTCAGCAGACGCGCATTTGGCGCAACCAACGGGTGGAACCAGAAAACCTCTACGGCTACGACAGCCTGTACCAACTGGTCAGTGCCAGCGGGCGGGAAATGGCCAATGCGGGTCGCCAGAACAGTCATTCAACTCCGGCATCCCTGCCACTTGCCAGTGACAACGCCACCTACACCCGATACACCCGCCACTTCCACTACGACACTGCGGGCAATCTGACCCAGATCCGCCACAGTGCGCCCGCCACCCACAACGGCTACACCACGGACATTACCGTCAGCAACCGCAGTAACCGGGGGGTGACCGATACGTTGACTGGCATCCCTGAGGACGTGGATGCGTTGTTTACAGCCGCTGGCCATCAATGCCAGTTACAACCAGGCCAGGCACTCGAATGGACACCCCGGGGAGAACTGCAGAAAGTCACCCCCGTGGTGCGCGACGGCGCCCCGGGCGATCACGAACACTACCGCTACGATGCCCGCTGCCAGCGCGTATTGAAAAGCAGCACGCAACAGCTGAACAGCCAGCAAGTCATCTATCTGACCAATCTGGAACTGCGAACGACGGGGAAAGAAAACCTTCAGGTCCTGTGCGTGGGTGAAGCCGGTCATGCGCAAGTGCGCGTTTTGCACTGGGTGGCTGGCAAGCCGGCTGAAATTGCCAATGATCAATTGCGTTACCAGTATGGCGACCTTATCGGCAGCCATGGCCTGGAGCTCGATGGCAGCGGCAACCTGATCAGCCGGGAGGAGTATTACCCGTACGGGGAGACGTCGGTATGGGCAGCGCGCAGGCTGACTACAAGACCGTACGCTTTTCGGGCAAGGAGCGCGATGCGACTGGCTTGTATTACTACGGCTACCGGTATTACCAGCCTTGGGCAGGGCGCTGGTTGAGCGCGGACCCAGCTTACACAGTCGATGGATTGAACCTCTACAGCATGGTCCACAATAATCCTGGCACCCATGCTGATTCAAACGGTCTCATGACGTCGTCCTCTCAAGATGCACCTGAACCGCATCGATCATCCACGCTGCGCATAAAGGCGAAAGGGCTATTAAATTTCCCTCCAAATGAGGCAGGCATAGTAGCACAAGCACTCACCACAGCGGCTGATGCTCTCAGGAAAGTTGTCGAACGTGGCCAACCCTCGCGTGACTCACGAATGGAAATCTTCTTCGGACCACAATATGGCGTCATGGTACCTCGAATAGTAGAAAGTTGGAAAAGGTTAGAGAGGGTAGTAGCAGCCTATGCCACGCCAGCCATTGGCTACCCAAAGATAGACCGGGCGACCAGACCCGACAGCACCGTACTGGCACAGGTATTAAAAAAGGACGTTGAAGGCAAAATTTTCATTTTTGACAATTTTTTTTCAAAAACCATTTCAGATCAAACACGAGCAGCAACAATCATACATGAAATCAGTCACTTGAAAAGAGTTCCAGGCATACCGTCAGCCAGCGCCAGCACTCGGGACTTTTTCTATCTTGCAGACAATATCCCAATGCAAGACTCTCATAACGTTGCTTACCTGGGAGAACTTACTACAATCGAGGTCGCCGACCCAATTAGCTTCTTCTATGAAATAGCCATTCTAAACAATTACGAAATCATCCGAATTGAGGAGCAAACTATGCACTACAAAGAACATGGCAGATCGGCGCAACTTTCACTGAGTGATGCAGTGTCGACATTCAAAAAGAACGATTATCTTCGCGCACACATCACAAGTAAAAATGCCGACAGCATTGCTTATTCAGTCATGACATTAGCTCACTGGCTATAAATATGATTTATTACGTATTTCACTCTGTGATGGCTAACCATGAAGCAGTCACGGCAGCTATGTAAATGCTAAACCATGCGAACCTTACGCATTACCAACCCCACTAACCCCACATTGACCAACGCCAGCAAGCACAAGGTGACCAGCACGCCCATCGACCCGAAGTGCTCGAACAGATAGCCCCCCACCAGCGGCGTCAGTGCCTGCCCGATCAAGGAGGGCCGCGACATGCGCCCCATCAGCAGCACGTACTGCGCCGGCGGCATCATCGCCAGCGGCAGCAGCCCACGCACGATCGCGCGCAGGCCATTGCCGCAGCCGAACACCAGCAAGCCCACCGCCGTGGCTGCCGGGACAAAGGCCACCATCAGCAATCCGATCAACACCAGGCTCACCCAGGCCAGGGCGGTCCAGATCGGGTGGCGCTTGCCCGCGAGGATCTGCAGCACCCGCGACGCCACCTGGCTGGGCCCGAGCATCGCCGCCAGACCGATGGCCACCGGCAGCGAATGCCCCAACCCCTGCAGCACGGCCACCAACTGTACGGCGATGGCGGTCATGATGATCGCGCCAATGGCGAACATGCTGGTCAGCAGCCAGTAGAGCTGGCGGTCGACTCCAACGGTTTCGCCTTTTGCTGGCGTCTTGGAAGGGACTTCAACCCGGCCACCTGCGGGCAGCACTCGCCAGTACAGCGGCGCCACCACCACCATCAGCACCAGCGCGTAGCAAACGCAGGTCGCGCGCCAGCCGAAGTGTTCGATGGCCAGGGCCACGGTCGGCCATGAAAGGGTCGAGGCGAAGCCGGCAATCAAGGTGATGCCGGTGATGGCCTTGCCCGCGCCTTCGCCGTACAACCCGCCGAGGGTGGCGAACAACGCTTCATACAAGCCCATGGCCATGCCAATGCCGATCACCGCCCAGGCCAGCAGGAACAGGCCGAGGTTATGGCTGGCGGCCATGATCAGCAGCCCTACCGCCACCACCGCGCCGCTTGCGGCCATTTGCGGGCGGCCGCCGTAGCGGGCGACCAGACGGCTGGACAACGGGGCCAACAGCGCCGAGACCATCAAGCTCAGGGACAGCGCGCCGTAGACCCATTGGCTGGGCCAGCCGGTGTCGCGGCTGATCGGGTCGGCCATTACCGCCATGAGGAAGAACGAGCCGCCCCAGACCAGGATTTGCAGCACGCCGAGGAGGACGATGCCGAGGGGGCCGGGCAGGCGGTGGTACGTGCGCAAGGTGGGGCCTATTTCAGTTGCTGTGCGGAGGTGTCTGCACTGGCCTCTTCGCGGGACAAGCCCGCTCCTACAAGTACTGCACAGGTCTTGAATGCTGTGTAGATCCTGTAGGAGCGGGCTTGCCCCGCGAAGAGGCCGGTACTGCCTTTAGAGAGCTTACCTCCTGACTCCGTCACATGCCCGCCATCGATGTTTGATCCAGACATATCATTGCGCGTGATAATAGCTTTCGCTCCGTTCGATTCGTGCGTCACGCGCAAGACACTCACACTCCGCCCACTACTAATACATTGGCGGAGTTCTCCATGGATCACTCACTCAAACCCTTGCGCTTCCCCCTCGCTGCCCTGGCAGTGGTGGTGCTCAGCGCTTGTGGCCGCACCCCCGACGCCGTGCAGGCTCCCGCCGCGCCCAAGGTCAGCGTCGCCAAGGTCATCGAGCAGCCGATCAACGAATGGGACGAGTTCACCGGCCGCCTGGAAGCGCCGGAAACCGTCGAGGTGCGCCCTCGGGTCTCCGGCCAGATCGACCTGGTAGCCTTCACCGAAGGTGCCCAGGTGAAGAAAGGCGACCTGCTGTTCCAGATCGACCCGCGCCCGTTCCAGGCAGAGGTCCGCCGCCTTGAGGCCCAGTTGCAACAGGCCAAGGCCACCGCCATCCGCAGCGCCAACGAAGCCCGCCGTGGCGAGCGCCTGCGTGACAGCAACGCCATTTCCGCCGAGCTTGCCGAGTCGCGCAGCAGCGCCGCCGCCGAAGCCCGCGCCGGGGTCGATGCGATCCAGGCCCAGCTCGACCTGGCCCGCCTGAACCTCAGCTTCACCCGCGTCACCGCGCCGATCAGCGGCCGCGTCAGCCGCGCCGAATTCACCGCTGGCAACATCGTCACCGCCGATGTCACGCCGCTGACCAGCGTGGTCTCCACAGACAAGGTGTACGCCTACTTCGACGCCGACGAGCGCGTGTACCTCAAGTACACCCAGCTGGCGCGTGAAGGCCAGCGCGGCCAGAGCACCCCGGTGTACCTGGGCCTGACCAACGAAACCGGCAACCCGCACCTGGGCCAGATGAACTTCGTCGACAACCAGGTCAACCCGCGCACCGGCACCATCCGTGGTCGCGCCGTGTTCGACAACCGCGACGGCCAGTTCACCCCAGGCCTGTATGCCCGCCTGAAGCTGGTCGGCAGCGCCCAGTACGACGCCGTGCTGATCAACGACGAGGCGGTCGGCACCGACCTTGGCAAGAAGTTCGTGCTGGTCATGGACAAGGACAACAAGGCCGCCTACCGCGCCGTGGAACTGGGGCCGAAGCTTGAAGGCCTGCGCATCGTGCGCAGCGGCCTGGCCAAGGACGATCGCATCGTGGTCAAGGGCCTGCAGCGCGTGCGCCCTGGCTCGCCGGTGACCCCGGAAGAAACCCCGATGGCCAGTGAACAGACCCTCGCCGCCCTCGCCCAACAGCGCCAGGCCCTCGAAGCCAGCAACCCGGCGCCAAAAGTGGCCGGCACCACCGAAAAAGTCGCCAGCGCCCAGGCGCCACGCGGTTAAGGGACCACACCGATGAACTTTTCGAAATTCTTCATTACCCGGCCGATCTTCGCCGCGGTGCTGTCGCTGGTGCTGCTGATCGCGGGTTCGATCTCGCTGTTCCAGCTGCCGATCAGCGAATACCCCGAAGTGGTTCCGCCGACCGTGGTGGTGCGCGCCAACTTCCCCGGTGCCAACCCCAAGGTGATCGGTGAAACCGTCGCCGCGCCGCTGGAGCAGGCCATCACCGGTGTCGAGAACATGCTGTACATGTCCTCGCAGTCCACCGCCGACGGCAAGCTGACCCTGACCATCACCTTCGCCCTGGGCACCGACCTGGACAACGCCCAGGTGCAGGTGCAGAACCGCGTCACCCGTACCCAGCCCAAGCTGCCAGAGGAAGTGACCCGGATCGGTATCACCGTCGACAAGGCTTCGCCCGACCTGACCATGGTCGTGCACCTGACCTCGCCGGACAACCGCTACGACATGCTCTACCTGTCCAACTACGCCATCCTCAACATCAAGGATGAGCTGGCGCGCCTGGGCGGCGTCGGCGACGTGCAGCTGTTCGGCATGGGCGACTACTCGCTGCGCGTGTGGCTCGACCCGAACAAGACCGCGTCGCGCAACCTGACCGCCAGCGACGTGGTGGCCGCGATCCGCGAGCAGAACCGCCAGGTCGCCGCCGGCCAGCTGGGCGCCCCGCCCGCCCCCGGTTCGACCAGCTTCCAGCTGTCGATCAACACCCAGGGCCGCCTGGTCAACGAGGAAGAGTTCGAGAACATCATCATCCGCGCTGGGGCGGACGGCGAGATCACGCGCCTGAAGGACATCGCCCGGGTCGAGCTCGGTTCCAGCCAGTACGCCCTGCGTTCGCTGCTGAACAACCAGCCGGCCGTGGCCATCCCGATCTTCCAGCGCCCGGGCTCCAACGCCATCGAGATCTCCGACGAAGTGCGGGCGAAGATGGCCGAGCTGAAAAAGGACTTCCCGGAAGGCATGGACTACAGCATCGTCTATGACCCGACCGTGTTTGTCCGCGGCTCCATCGAGGCGGTTGTGCACACGCTGTTCGAAGCGCTGATCCTGGTCGTGCTGGTGGTGATCCTGTTCCTGCAGACCTGGCGCGCCTCGATCATCCCATTGATGGCCGTACCGGTCTCGCTGATCGGTACCTTTGCGGTGATGCACCTGTTCGGCTTCTCGCTCAACGCCTTGTCGTTGTTCGGCCTGGTGTTGGCCATCGGTATCGTGGTGGACGACGCCATCGTCGTGGTGGAGAACGTCGAGCGCAATATCGGGCTGGGCCTGAAACCGCTGGAAGCCACGCAAAAAGCCATGAGCGAAGTGACCGGGCCGATCATCGCCACGGCGCTGGTACTGTGCGCGGTGTTCGTGCCTGCTGCGTTCATTTCCGGGCTTACCGGGCAGTTCTACAAGCAGTTCGCGCTGACCATCGCCATTTCCACGGTGATCTCGGCATTCAACTCGCTGACCCTGTCGCCGGCACTGGCTGCCGTGCTGCTCAAGGACCACCACGCACCCAAGGACCGTTTCTCGCGGTTCCTGGAAAAGCTGCTGGGCAGCTGGCTGTTCGCCCCGTTCAACCGCTTCTTCGACCGTGCCAGCCACAGCTACGTCGGCGGCGTGCGCCGGGTCATCCGCTCCAGCGGCATCGCCCTGTTCCTCTATGCCGGGCTGATGGGCCTGACCTACCTGGGCTTCTCGTCCACACCGACCGGTTTTGTGCCGGCGCAGGACAAGCAGTACCTGGTGGCCTTCGCCCAGCTGCCTGACGCCGCCAGCCTCGACCGTACCGAGGCGGTGATCAAGCGCATGAGCGAGATCGCCCTGAAGCAGCCGGGCGTGGCCGATTCGGTGGCCTTCCCGGGCCTGTCGATCAACGGCTTCACCAACAGCCCGAACAGCGGCATCGTGTTCACCCCGCTCAAGCCGTTCGACGAGCGCAAGGACCCGAGCCAGTCGGCAGCGGCGATTGCCGCCGCGCTGAACGCCAAGTTCGCCGACATCCAGGACGCCTACATCGCGATCTTCCCGCCTCCGCCGGTACAAGGCCTGGGCACCATCGGCGGCTTCCGCCTGCAGATCGAGGACCGCGGCAACCTGGGCTACGAAGCGCTGTACAAGGAAACCCAGAACATCATCGCCAAGAGCCACAACGTGCCGGAACTGGCGGGCCTGTTCACCAGCTACCAGGTCAACGTGCCGCAGGTCGATGCCGCCATCGACCGGGAAAAGGCCAAGACCCACGGCGTGGCGATCACCGACATCTTCGACACCCTGCAGGTCTACCTGGGCTCGCTGTATACCAACGACTTCAACCGCTTTGGCCGCACCTACCAGGTCAACGTCCAGGCCGAGCAGCAGTTCCGCCTCGATGCCGAGCAGATCGGCCAGCTGAAGGTGCGCAACAACCTAGGCGAGATGATCCCGCTGGCGACCTTCCTCAAGGTCAGCGACACCTCCGGGCCTGACCGGGTGATGCATTACAACGGCTTCATCACTGCCGAGATCAACGGTGCCGCAGCCCCAGGCTACAGCTCCGGCCAGGCCGAGGCGGCGATCGAGAAGCTGCTCAAGCAAGAGTTGCCCAACGGCATGACCTTCGAGTGGACCGACCTGACCTACCAGCAGATCCTCTCGGGCAACACCGCGCTGTTCGTGTTCCCGCTGTGCGTGCTGCTGGCCTTCCTGGTGCTGGCGGCCCAGTACGAGAGCTGGAGCCTGCCACTGGCGGTGATCCTGATCGTGCCGATGACCCTGCTGTCGGCCATCACCGGGGTGATCGTGTCGGGTGGCGACAACAACATCTTCACCCAGATCGGCCTGATCGTACTGGTGGGCCTGGCGTGCAAGAACGCGATCCTGATCGTCGAGTTCGCCAAGGACGAACAGGCCAAGGGCCTCGACCCGCTGGCGGCGGTACTGGAAGCCTGCCGCCTGCGCCTGCGGCCGATCCTGATGACTTCGATCGCCTTCATCATGGGCGTGGTGCCGCTGGTGTTCAGCTCCGGTGCCGGCTCGGAAATGCGCCATGCCATGGGTGTGGCGGTGTTCTCGGGGATGATCGGCGTGACCGTATTCGGCCTGTTCCTGACCCCGGTGTTCTTCTTCCTGATCCGCCGCTTCGTCGAGCGTCGCCAGGCCCGCAAGGCCGAGCACGCAGCCGTGCTGGAGAACCACGCATGAACCTGCTTAAACCGTTGACCCCGAGCCTGCTGGCGCTGGCCCTGGCGGCCTGCGCGGTCGGCCCGGACTACAAGACCCCGGACACCCAGCCCGCACAATTCGACAGCACTGATGTGCAGGCCAAGGCCCTCGACCGCAGCCGCTTCGAGAGCCTGTGGTGGAAGCAGTTCGACGACCCGGTGCTGAACCAGCTGGTGCAGGCATCGCTGGACGGCAACCGCGACCTGCGCGTGGCCTTCGCCCGGCTCAAGGCTGCCCGGGCGATCCACGATGACGTCGCCAACGACCAGTTGCCGGTGGTCACCAGCCGCGCCAGCAGCGAGATCGGCAAAGGCCAGGTTCCCGGGCAGACCACCCAGCGGGTCAACCAGGAGCGTTACGACCTGGGCCTGGACATGGCCTGGGAACTTGACCTGTTCGGCCGTATCCAGCGCCAGATCGAGGCCAGCGAGGCCCAGGAAGCGGTGGCCCAGGCCGACCTGCAACAACTGCAGGTCAGCCTGATCGCCGAACTGGTTGACGCTTATGGCCAGCTGCGCGGGGCGCAACTGCGCGAGAAGATCGCCGTGGCCAACCTCAAGACCCAGCAGGAGTCACGCAGCATCACCGTGACCCTGCGCGACGCCGGGGTTGGCAACGATCTCGACGTTGTCCGTGCCGATGCCCGCCTGGCGGGTGTCGAGGCCACTGTGCCGCAGCTGCAGGCCGAACAGGCCCGGGCGCGGCACCGTATCGCCACCCTGCTCGGCCAGCGCCCGGACGCGCTGAGCGTCGACCTGGCGCCCAAGGCCTTGCCGGCCATCGCCAAGGCCTTGCCGGTGGGCGACCCGGGCGAGCTGCTGCGCCGCCGCCCGGATATCCGCAGCGCCGAGCGCCAACTGGCCGCCGCCACCGCCAATGTTGGCGTGGCCACCGCCGACCTGTTCCCGCGGGTGAGCCTCAGCGGCTTCCTCGGCTTTACCGCCGCCCGTGGCTCGCAGATAGGTTCCTCCGCCGCCAATGCCTGGGCGTTGGGGCCAAGCATCACCTGGGCCGCTTTCGACCTGGGCAGCGTGCGGGCCCGCCTGCGCGGTGCCAAGGCTGACGCCGAAGGCGCCCTGGCCAACTATGAACAGCAGGTGCTGCTGGCCCTTGAAGAGTCGGCCAACGCCTTCAGCGACTACGACAAGACCCAGCAGCGGCTGTTATCGCTGATGCGCCAGAGCGAGGCCAGCCGCAAGGCGGCCGACCTGGCCTCGGTGCGTTACCGCGAAGGCACGGTGGACTACCTGGTGCTGCTCGATGCCGAGCGCGAACGCCTGAGCGCCGAAGACGCCCAGGCCCAGGGCGAGGTCGAGCTGTACCGCGGCATCGTCTCGATCTACAAGGCACTCGGCGGTGGCTGGCAGCCGGAGACCGTCGCCAGCGCACGCTGATCCGCCCCGTTTCAACGACTCCTTTGGTTGGTTCCTCCCCCAACCGTTTGCCCCGCAGGCCTTGGTCTGCGGGGCTTTTTTATGGTCCCTTGGCGACCCCGCGGCTTGCAGCCCAAGGCATTCTGCCCCAAGCTCTGCCTTCCCACCGCCATGGACCGCAGCGCCCGATGCCCAGACGCCACCGCTACCTGATCGCCGTACTGCTGCTGATCCTGGTGACGCTCGCCATCGTTTTCCTGCGCCGGGACGACAAGCCCGCGCCACCGGTACTGCCACCCCACAGCTACGGCAAGGCGCTGCGCCAGGCACATGACGGTTTGCCGGGTGCCGCCCGGGTGCTGTACCAACAACTGCAGCGTGATGACCTGACACCGATCCGCCGCGCCGCACTGTATGCCGAATTGCCCAACTACCCATCGCCGCAGGCACTGAAGCTGGCCCGCCTGGACCTGGAAAACGATGATCCTCTGGTGCGCCGCGCAGCCATTGCCAGCATTCGCAAGCTGCTGCCGCCCTCTCAGCGCAGCCTGGTGCTGGGGCCGTTGCTGGACGATGACGAGCAGAGCGTGCGCTTTGCCGCCGTGGATGCCCTGCTCGGCCTCGACCCGGATGCCATCGGCCTGTATTTCGGCCCGTTGCAGACCGCGCTGGAGCAATACCAGCAGGCCCTGGAAAAACAACCCGACGACGCCGAGGCCCAGGTGCACCTGGCGCGCCTGTACCTGCACGAGAATGATTACGATCAGGCGGCTGCGGCCCTGCAGCGCAGCCTGGCCATGGCCCCGGATGGCCTCGACGCCCTGGCCACCCAGGTGCGTTTGCTGGAACGCCAAGGCCACCATGACCAATCCCGCCAGGTGCTGGCCAAAGCCTTGGCACTGCGCCCGGACTCGGCGTTCCTGCAATACGAGCTGGGGCTCTGGCTGATCCGCCATGACCAACGCGAATACGCCCTGCTGGCCTTGTCGCGCGCGGTGGAGCTGGAGCCGGAGAATGCCGACTATCGCTACACGTTGGCAGTGACCCTGCACGAGCTGGATCAGTCCGATGCCGCGCAGAAGCAGCTGGAAACCTTGCTCAACCGCCAGCCGGCCAATCGCCGGGCACGGGTGCTGCTGATCCAGTACTGGAAGGAGTCCGGCCAGTTGCAGAACGTTCAGGTGCTGCTGGCTGAACTGGAGCGGCAGAACCCGGACGATCCCTTCCTGCAACAAGGGCTGTAATCTGCGTTGAACCCGGGCGAATGCCCGTGGTCCAGTGGGTATCGGACCATAGAAGGCGGCAAGCACCTTGTCGACCGTTTCAGGAGAATCGCTTTGGCCAGTTCGTTGTCGATGGACGAACGTGCTGTGATCCTGGCCCCGGACCAACTTGCCCACAATGCATCGACGTTGTTGGCGGCAGCCGGTGTCGACTGTTTGCGCGCGCAAGATATCGCCAGGTTGCAGGCCTGCCTGATCGAAGGTGCAGCCGTGGCGATCATCGCCGAGCAGGCCCTTGAAGTCGAAGCCGCCGACCTGTTGAAAAGCTACATCGATCAACAGCCACCCTGGTCAGACCTGCCCATCCTGCTGTTGACGCGCACCCCTGCGGCCAGCCCTTCCAAGGCCAATCTTGCCTTAGGTAACCTGACCCTGCTCGCCCTGCCTTTCGACGATGGGAGCTTTCTGCACCTGACTCAGACCGCGTTGCGCAATCGGCGCCGTCAATACCTGGCGCGCGACCATATGCTCGACCTGCAGCAGCGACTGGATGCGCGTAGCGAGGAACAACACATCATCGACCACGCCCTGCAGCAAACCCGCAAGATGGAAGCGATCGGCCAACTGGCCGGCGGTGTGGCGCATGACTTCAACAACCTGCTGACGAGCATAGGGGGCAGTTTCGAACTGATCGACCGGCGCCTCAAAAACGGGCGCTGTGACGGCCTTGATGCAATCCTGCGCAGGGGCCAGCAAGCCGTGTCACGTGCTGCGGTGCTTACCCATAGCCTGCTGGCGTTTTCGTCCAGGCAGTCGTTGCACAGTCAGCGCGTCGACTTGCTTGCGCTCCTGCAACCGCAGCGCCTTGAAGCCATCCTGGGCCAAGGCGTCAGCCTGCACCTTGACCTGCCCGCAGACCTGTGGGCAGTGCAGGCGGACGACGCGCAATTGCAAGAAGCGGTGAACAACCTGTTGGTCAATGCCTGCGAGGCCATGCCCAACGGGGGCAAGTTGCGCATTGAAGCCCGCAACCAGAAGATTGACACGCAGCGGCCCTCAGGTGGTGGGCTGGAGACAGGTGAGTACGCCTGCCTGCGCATCATCGATGACGGCCAGGGCATGTCGCAAAGCACCCTGGAACATGCCTTCGAGCCCTTCTTCAGTACCAAGCCGGTAGGCCAGGGCATTGGCCTTGGCCTGTCCATGGTCTACGGCTTCAGCAAGCAGTCCCACGGACATGTAGCGCTGTTCAGCGAGATTGGCCACGGCACACAGGTGGACCTTTACCTGCCACGCCATCTTGAGCCACAACAGCCCCAGGCCTCCAGACCGCACCCAGCACCTGCCAGCGAAGGCCGCCATGTGCTGGTGGTCGAGGATGATCCCCATGTCCGTGACCTGCTTCGCCAGTCGTTGCAAGACGAGGGTTATCCCTGCCTGAGTGCCTGCAACGCCAACGAAGCCTTGCAGCTGTTGCGTTCAGCGCAGGCAATCGACTTGCTGGTCAGCGACGTTGGCCTGCCGGGCATGAATGGCCGGCAACTGGCCGAAATTGCCCGCACGCTCCGCCCGCACCTTCCGGTGCTGTTCATCACCGGCTACGCCGAGACGGCAATGGCGCGCGAAGGGTTTCTCGCGCCGGGCATGCAGCTGATCTGCAAGCCGTTCGAGCTCAAGCAGTTGCAGGCTCAGGTTGCCAACATGCTGGGCAGTCCCTGAGCCCGGTCAATCGCTCAACATCAGCAAGGCCTGGTTCATCAAGCTGGCCAAGGCGAACGGCTTGAGCATCAACGCCGTGCCTGGGGTCTCGGATAGTTGCGGCTCCAACGGTTTGTCGTTGAACCCTGTAATGAACAGAATCTTCTGATCCGGCTCGAACATGCGCATCGCCCTGGCGACCTGCCGCCCGCTGAAACCACCCGGCAGGCCGATGTCGGTGATCACCAGGTCGAAAGGGCCGTGGTAACGGAAGCGCTCGAGCGCCGAGTTCGCATCCCTGGCATCGCACACGTCGAAGCCACGCTCCTGCAGGTACTCCTTCATCACCGAACGCAGGTTTTCCTCGTCATCGACCAACAGCACGCGTTGACCTCTTGCTCGAGTTACAGCAGGTACCGGCTGCGGGGTTTCTTGCGCGATGTGTTCAAGGCAACGCGGGAACAACATACAGACCTTGAGACCGTGATCAGGCGCTGACTCGAGCCACACATAGCCGCCCGACTGTCCGACGAAGCCATAGACCATCGCCAGCCCCAACCCGGCGCCATGGCCCATGGGCTTGGTGGTGAAGAACGGTTCAAACGCCCGGGCCATGTCCACTTCGGGCATGCCATGGCCGTCGTCCGTGACATACACGGCGACATAGTCACCCGGAGCCAGGCCTCGCTCATCGGGGAACGGTGCCTCCAGGCGCATGTTGATCGTGCGCACTGCCACCACGCCACGCTCAAGGCAGGCCTCACGTGCGTTGGCAAACAGGTTCACCAACGCATTCTCCAGCTGTGCAACATCCAGACAGATGGTCCAGGGTTCTACGTCGAGTTCCCAGTCCACCCGCATTTCAGCCCCCAGCACCTGGCACAATAGCGGTTCCATGGAGGTCAGCTGGCGATTGATGTCCAATGGCTTGGGTGACAGTGGCTGATGACGGGAGAATGCCAGGAGGCGGTGAGTGAGCGTCATGGCACGTTGCACCGAATCAGTGGCCAGCGCCACATAACGTTCGATTTGATCAAGACGCCCTTGGTCCATGCGCCGCTGCAAGAGCTCCAGGCTGCCGCCGATACCCGACAGCAGGTTGTTCATCTCGTGGGCCATGCCGCCTGCCATATGGCTAACCGACTCCAGGCGCTGGGTTGCCCATAAAAGGCTATCGGACAGTTGCAAGGCATCTTCATGATCCTGAGAAATGTCTCGCCCGACAGCCGTCAGCAGCGAGCCGTCGAAACTCGCCATCCAGCGGAACAAGCGGTAGTGCCCGTCCTTGTGGCGCAAGCGCGTCTCCAGCTGCTCACGCCCACGGTCGCTAACGTACTCCATGACCGCAACCTCCACCTCGGCCCTGTCGGCAGGATGGACCAGCTCCAGGATCGGTTTACCGCTTACCTCGTCTTCAGTCCAGCCCAGAACACGCTGCCAGGCCGGGTTGGCCGCTTGCAGCCGGAGGTCGCGGGTAACGACGATCATGGCATCGCGAGAAAGCTGCCAGATGTGGTCACGATCGGCCATGATGCGCTCGATCTTGCGCTCGAACGCGAGCGCCTGCTCGCGCCATTCATCATGCGCATCAACGCTGGCGTTGGTTTCGATCACCGTGTGCAGAAACCCCACCACTTCGTCCTGCTCATCGCGTAACGGTGTGTAGCTGAAGGCGTAGCGGGCTTGGGCACCCGTTTGCTTGTTCGTTAGCCTTAGCGGTTGGTCTTCGACGAGGTTCGAGTCACCTTCAAGCACCTTGAACACCCAGGGGCCGATGTCCTTCCAGGCTTTTGCCCACAGTCTGTCGAACGCCTGCCCCAAAGCGTGGCCGTCACATTCGAGCAACTTCGCGTAAGCATCGTTGTGAATCACCGTCATCTGGGCGCCCCAGACCACTGCGCAGGGAAACGGCGAAAGCACCATCATGTCGACGGCAACGCGCAAAGGGGCCTGCCAATGCGGCAGCGGCCCGAGCGCGCTGTAACGCCAGTCGAACCGCGTGACCTGCTCAGCCATACCCTCTGCCGGTGATGACCGAGTGGCAAGTTCCATGCCCTGTGCCGAAGGTTTGCGTGGTGTACCTTTTACGAACACTGCCGTGATTCCACCATTGCTCTTGGTTAAAACTCCGTTTGCGCATCATCTGCCCGACGATTCGCCGCTGCAATAGCTGCACTGTTGACCGCTTCACATTCGACGCATCGTGCAGGCATAGAGCAATAGCATAGAGCCATTATCAAGATAGCGCCTTGGCAAACGAGAGCTATGCTCAATAGGTTTCCCCCGCGCCAACGAACGCATTGCCCTTTAACAACAAACCAGGGAGCGTGGTGATGAGCAATAAGATTCTGGTGGTACTGACCAACACGGCCAAATACCCGACCCTGAAACGGGCCACCGGCCTTTGGCTGGGGGAAGCTGTGCATTTTGTCGAGGCCGTGCAGAAAGCCGGGTATGAAGTCGATTACGTGAGCCCGAATGGGGGCTATGTGCCAATCGACCCACATAGCCTGCAGTTGGCCCCGGAGCTGGACTGGCAATGGTACGACGACAAGTCGTTCATGAACCGTCTGGGCGCATCGTCAAGCCCGGGCAAGGTCAGGGCAGGCGATTACTGCGCCATCTATTACACAGGTGGGCACGGCGTGATGTACGACTTCCCGGACAACCCGCCGCTGCAGGAACTGGCACGCAAGATCTACGAAAACAACGGCATTGTTGCCGCCGTCTGTCACGGCGTGGTCGGCCTGTTGAACATCAAGCTCAGCGACAACAGCCTGTTGCTCAAGGACCGAAAGGTTACCGGGTTTTCCAATACCGAAGAAAGATTGGCAGAGCTGGACAAGGTGGTGCCGTTTCTCACCGAAAACGAACTGGTTGCCCGGGGCGGCGACTACAGCAAGGACGATGACCCATGGAAGTCATTCGTGGTCTGTGACGGCCGGTTGATCACCGGGCAGAACCCCGCCTCGACCAGCCTGCTGGCCGAGAAGGTCATCGCTGAACTCAACCCGAAATAAGTCCTACATCCTGGCAGCGTAGTTCTCAAAAGATGCATGGTGTTGGATTACAGCAGGCGCCGTAATTGATTCATAGGCTCTCCACTGGGCTGCCCACCTCGGTCAGCTCGGTAAAGGGGGCTGAATTCGCATGTCAAGAATCAAGATTGCAGGGCAGAGTTTCATAGAACTGTTGCTGACATTGGCAATCAGTTTGCTACCGGTCGGCAGCGGGCTGATGATCATTGATTATCAGCAGGACAAGAAGCTTGAAGAGACCGCACGCATCTCTGTAAAGGAAGCTATTTATTCAGTGGACCTGGCGCTGGATCGAATCCACGCTTCGGCGTCTGCTGCCATTATGCTGGCAGGGACTTCCTGCGAGACTGCCCAGGCGCAATTGCTCGACCAGGTTGCGAAAGCAGCGCACCTGCGCTCGCTGTCATTGACTGCTAACGGGCTTCCTTATTGCAACACCTTGAAAACGCCTTACACACCGGATCAGATGTTCCCAGATGAACGATCGCAATTTCGTCTGGTGCTGGCCCCCCCGGCATTGCCCAATGCGGTTCTGCTCGCCTATCAGCTCGGAGACAAGAATCTGGGGGTCATTGCCACCTCCTACGGTATGTTGCTGCGCAATGAACTGCGTGCCTTTCAGACGGGGCTGACCCTTCTCGTCGAATTCGGAGATCTGTACATCTGGGCCGACGGCGACAGTCGCGACCCGGAACGTCCATCGCAAGAGGAGTTTTTCACAGAGGGTGTCTCAGCCAAGTATGGCTATACCGTCAAGGCGGGCTATGCAAAAGGCTATTTGGCACAAGAGAGGGGCCAGACGATGAAACAACTGCTCCCGTCCCTGGCGCTGGTCGGAATCATTACTGGCTCTATCACTTACTGGGGTTTGTACAGGCAACGTAATCTGCGTGTTCGTAGCGCCGCCAGCAAAGGCTGACGGCGCTGCGCTTCACTTATTCGGCATTGAGCACGCCACGGCGGACCTGATCACGCTCGATGGACTCGAACAGTGCCTTGAAGTTGCCTTCACCGAAGCCGTCATCCCCTTTACGCTGGATGAACTCGAAGAATACCGGGCCGAGCAGCGTTTCAGAGAAAATCTGCAGCAGCAGGCGCTTGTCGCCCGGCTCTGAAGCGCCATCCAGCAGGATGCCGCGGGCTTGCAGCTGGTCGACCGGCTCGCCATGGCCTGGCAGGCGTTCTTCGAGCATTTCGTAATAGGTTTGCGGCGGTGCGGTCATGAAACGCATGCCAAAGCCCTTGAGTGCATCCCAGGTCTTGAGCAGGTCGTCGGTGAGGAAAGCCACATGCTGAATGCCCTCACCGTTGAACTGCATCAGGAACTCTTCGATCTGCCCGGCGCCCTTGGACGACTCTTCATTGAGCGGAATGCGGATCATGCCGTCAGGCGCAGTCATGGCCTTGGAGGTCAGGCCGGTGTACTCGCCCTTGATGTCGAAGTAGCGAATCTCGCGGAAGTTGAACAGTTTCTCGTAGAAACCGGCCCAGTAAGCCATGCGCCCGCGATAGACGTTATGGGTCAGGTGATCGATGATTTTCAGGCCTGCCCCTTGCGGGTTACGGTCGACGCCTTCGATGAAATTGAAGTCGATATCGTAGATCGAGCTGCCTTCCTCGAAACGGTCGATCAGGTAGAGCGGTGCCCCACCGATGCCTTTGATCGCCGGCAGGCGCAGCTCCATCGGGCCGGTTTCGATCTCGACCGGCTGGGCCCCCAGCTCCAGGGCCCGGGCGTAAGCTTCGTGGGCGTTGCGCACGCGGAACGCCATGCCGCATACCGACGGGCCATGCTCGGCCGCGAAGTAGGAGGCGATGCTCTTCGGTTCGTTATTGAGGATCAGGTTGATGCCGCCCTGGCGATACAGGTGCACGTCCTTGGAGCGGTGGGTGGCCACCTTGGTGAAACCGAGTATCTGGAATACCGGTTCCAGCACGCCTGGCGTCGGCGAAGCCAGTTCGATGAATTCGAAGCCCATCAGGCCCATTGGATTGTCAAAGATATCAGCCATGTTCGTACCCTCATCTGCAGCGAAAATTAATGAATGCGTAGGATGTGGAACGGCAATGGTGGAGAGCACGGGATACCGCGCACGCTGCGGGCGAGGAAGTCACCAATGATCAGCTTGAACCCATGGTATGTCATATGGACCCATTCTCGGCGGGGGTTGATCCCTCAGCAACGAAGGACCTTATTGTTGTATTCGTAAACCGATTCTACATTGCGTAAATGGCTTTGTCGCGCATTAGTTCGCCACTGGCGCCGACAAGCGGCTATCCTCAGCACGTCAGACATCAGGAAGATCCCCCAGCATGCCCCTCTCGGTCAAACGCCCTGCTCGCTGGAGCTGGCGCACGCTCCTGCCCTGGATCGTCGGCGTGGTGCCGCTTGCCTGTGGCCTGGCAGTGATGAACTGGCAGATCGAACGCGAATTGCGCGCCTCCAGCCAGGCAACTGCACGCCAGGTGGTGGAGCATGTCGATCATATTCTAGACAACCTCGCCAATGCCGCGCAGGTGCTGCTGCCGCTGGCTGGCAGCCCTTGCGTGGACGCCCAGCTGGCCTTGCGCAGCCAAGTCACGCGCAATGCCTTCGTCCGTTCGACCAACCTGTTCCAGCAGCACAACCTGTATTGCAGTTCGCTGTTCGGCGACTTTGACGAGCCAGTCGACGCCCATGACTACACCGATGGCCGGCTTTGGCTGATGAGTGGCAACTCGGTAACGCCTGGCCATGCCCTGCTGGTGTACCGGGCCAGCGATGGCGATCGCGGTGCGATCATTACCGTGGATGGCGATCACCTGCTCACCGCATTACGCCTGATAGGCCCGGAGGAAGCGCTGCAGATCCGCGTCGGCAACGCCTGGATGGGCAAGGACGGCGCGGTGCATGACGGTGCCCCACCGGTCGCCGCCGCCGCCGATGTGACCCTGGGCTCGACCCGCTACCCATTCAGCGTGCACGGTGGCTACGAGGCCGGCAAGCAAGGCGAGCTGCTGCGCAGCCACTACCCTGCCCTGCTCAGCCTGCTGCTGGCACTCGGCGTGGTGGCCGGCGGCGCCTGCCGCTGGCAAATTCGCCGGGCCAGCTCGCCCAGGGCCGAACTGCGGCGGGCCCTGGAGGCGGACGAGTTTCTGCCGTACTTCCAGCCGGTGGTGCGCAAGGGTGACTACCGCTGGGCCGGGGCTGAAGTGCTGATGCGCTGGAACCACCCCCGTGAAGGCCTGGTGCGTCCAGACCTGTTCATCCCCTACGCCGAACACAGTGGCCAGATCGTCGCCATGACCCGGGCCCTGATGCTGCACACCGCGCAGAGCCTGGCGCCCTTCACCGCGCTGCTGGAAGACGGCTTCCACATCGGCATCAACATTACCGCCGACCATTGCCGCGACCTGAGCCTGCTCGACGACTGCCAGACCTTCCTCCAGCATTTCCCCCCTGGGCGGGTACGGCTGACCCTGGAACTGACCGAGCGCAAGCTGATCGAAGCCACTCCGGTAGCCCTCGAGCTGTTCGCCAAGCTGCATGACATGGGGGTGATGATCGCCCTGGATGACTTCGGTACCGGCCAGTCGAGCCTCAACTACCTGCGCCAGTTCAAGGTCGATTACCTGAAGATCGACCAGAGCTTCGTGGCCATGATCGGCGGCGACGCCTTGTCCCAGCACATTCTCGACAGCATCATCGAGCTGTCGGCCAAGCTGGGCCTGGGGATCGTTGCCGAAGGGGTGGAAACCGAGGTCCAGCGTGATTACCTGGCGCGAAGCGAGGTGGACTTTCAGCAAGGTTATCTGTTTGGCCGGCCGATGCCTGCAAGCGACTTCCTCAAGGCACTCGCCGCACAACCCGGCGTCGCGCGGTTGCCGCAGAACGCGCCCCCTGAGATCATGCGCGGCTGATCCACCTGCTCACTCCCCTATCCGAGGCATTCGTGTCAAAAGGCATTATTTCGTCGGTCATGGCGTCCTGTCTGTTCGCTGTGATGTATTTCTATACCTCCTTGCTGTCGCCGCTCGATGGCGAAGAGATCTTTGGCTGGCGCACCTTGCTCACCCTGCCCTGCCTCACCCTGTTCATGCTGGTCAGCAAGGACTGGAAACGCGTCGGCGAACTGCTCGCCCGCGTGCGTCAGACGCCGATCCTGCTGTTGGGCATGGTCGGTACGTCGTGGTTGATGGGGGTGCAGCTGTGGCTGTTCCTCTGGGCGCCGCTGCACGGGCGCAGCCTGGAAGTGTCGATGGGCTATTTCCTGCTGCCGCTGGCCATGGTGCTGACCGGGCGCCTGGTGTATGGCGAGCGCCTGTCACGCCTGCAGAAAGTGGCGGTCAGCTGCGCCGCGCTGGGCGTCGGGCACGAGCTGTACCAGAATGGCAGCTTTGCCTGGGAAACCTTGCTGGTGACGATCGGCTACCCGATCTATTTCGTGTTGCGGCGACGCTGCCGCACCGACCACCTCGGTGGCCTGTGGTGCGACATGTGCCTGTTGCTGCCCTGGGCTGTCTATTTCGTCACCCAGGGGCCGTTGTCGGCGGCCGACCTGCACCAGCACCCCGGCCTCTACGGGCTGATCCCGCTGCTGGGGGCGATCAGCGCCTGTGCACTGATCGCCTACGTACTGGCCAGCCGCCTGTTGCCGTTCAGCCTGTTTGGCCTGCTCAGCTACGTCGAGCCGGTGTTGCTGGTGGGCGTCGCCCTGCTGCTGGGCGAAACCATCGGCCCGGATCAGTGGCTGACCTACCTGCCGATCTGGGCCGCGGTGCTGGTGCTGGTACTCGAAGGCTTCAAGCACCTGCTGCGTCAGCGTCGGCGCTCGGTGTAAGGCGCACCTGGCGCACCCGGCGCTCCTCCACCGCCACCACGGTCATGCTCCAGCCGTTCCAGGCCAGCTGGTCACCCACCACCGGCAGGCGGTCCAGCAAGCTCATCACCAGGCCCGCCAGGGTCTGGTAGTCCTCGGTGGCGCGGGCGCTGAAGCCTGTACGCGCCTGGACCTGGCTCAGGTTCAGGGCGCCGCTGACGACAAAACTGCCACCCTCCTCGACGATCGCCGGGCCTTCAACCTCGCTGGCATCCGGCAGCTCACCGGCGATCGACTCGAGGATGTCGGTCATGGTCAGCAGGCCTGTGAAATCACCGAACTCGTTGATCACGAAAGCAATGTGCGTCGACTGGCTGCGCATCTGCTCCAGGGCGTTGAGGATGCTGAAGCTCTCCAGCAGGTTCAACGGCGCCCGCGCCATGCGCTCAAGGTCTGGCTGGTTGCCGGACAGCAGCTCCTTGAGCAGCTCCTTCTTGTGCACGAAGCCCAGCGGTTCCTCGATATGCCCGTTGCGGATCAGCGGCAGGCGCGAGTACGGCGAGTTGGCCAGCGCTTCGGTGATGGCGTGCGCGGGTTGCGCCAGGTCGATCACGTCGACTTCGGCACGTGCGGTCATCACCGTGCGGATCGGCCGCTCGGCCAGGTTCAGCACGCCGCTGATCATCACCCGCTCACGGCGGTCGAACAGCACCTGCTCCTCGCCACCTTCGACCAGGTCGGCGATTTCTTCGCCCAGCTCGTCAGCTTCGACCCGGCGGCCACCCAGCAGCCGCAGCACGGCATGTGCGGTACGCTCACGCAATGGCCGATGCTGCTGCAGGCTGCGCTTGCGGCGGGCACGGGCCAGCTGGTTGAACAGCTCGATGAGGATCGAGAAACCGATGGCCGCGTACAGGTAACCTTTCGGGATATGGAAGCCCAGGCCTTCGGCGGTCAGGCTGAAACCGATCATCATCAGGAAGCCCAGGCACAGCATGATCACCGTCGGATGGGCATTGACGAAGCGGGTCAGCGGTTTGCTGGCGACGATCATGATGCCGATCGAGAAGATCACCGCGATCATCATCACCGACAATTCTTCGACCATGCCTACTGCCGTGATCACCGCGTCCAGCGAGAACACCGCGTCAAGCACGACGATCTGCGCCACGATCGGCCAGAACAAGGCATGACGCACGGCACCCGTAGCCTGGGTGACGTGCCCTTCCAGGCGCTCGTGCAATTCCATGGTGGCCTTGAACAGCAGGAACACACCACCGAACAGCATGATCAGGTCGCGGCCGGAGAAGCTCTTGCCGAACACCTCGAACAGCGGCGCGGTCAGGGTGACCATCCACGAGATACTGGCCAGCAGGCCCAGGCGCATGATCAGCGCCAGGCTCAGGCCGATGACCCGCGCGCGGTCGCGCTGATGCGGCGGCAGCTTGTCAGCGAGGATGGCGATGAACACCAGGTTGTCGATACCGAGCACCAGCTCGAGGACGATAAGCGTCAACAGGCCTAGCCAGGCCGTGGGATCGGCTAGCCATTCCATTAGCGGGTACTCACGAAGGAAGCGTCACGAGGACGGCGGGAGGATGGCCGGAAAGGCCGAAGACTGGGGGGCTCCGCGAAGGTGCTCATATAGACCTTGATTGAAAATAGGGAAGACGATCCTACAAGCACAGCAGGTTTTTCTGATAGCGCGAAACTATTACAAAAGCTGTAGCAGCGTCGCAGGGGACTTTTCTTCAATACCCATGCCGGGCAAGGCCGCAGGATGGCGGCATCGTCCAACACACGGAGTTACGGAACATGAGCCTGTCCCTTTCAATGGCCGCATTCGCCCTTGCTGCATCGATTTCTCCCGGGCCGGTCAATGTCGTCGCCCTCGGAAGCGGTGCCCGTCACGGCCTGCGGGCGAGCCTGTGGCATGTGACGGGCGCGACGCTGGGCTTCTGCCTGCTGTTGGTGCTGGTTGGCCTGGGCTTGCACGAACTGCTGTTACGCTGGCCGTTGCTGGGCGTGGCGCTGCATTGGGGAGGCGTGGCATTTTTGCTGTACATGGCCTGGAAGCTGGCCAGCGACGATGGCCAGCTGGGAGGCTCAGATCAGCTGCGTGCACCTTCGGCCTGGCAGGGTGCGGCGATGCAATGGCTGAACCCCAAGGCCTGGTTGGCAGCGGTGGCGGGCGTGGGTGCCTATACCGGTGGCGAACAGCAACTGCTGTGGTTGTTCACCTGGATCTACGGGCCGATCTGTTTCGTTTCAGTAGCCTGCTGGGCCTGGGCCGGAAGTGTGATCGGGCAGTATCTGCGCAAGCCGCGTTATTTGCAGTTGCTCAATCGGGTGCTGGCCGTGTTACTGGTGGGAAGTGCGATCTTTCTGATTATTTGAGGCCACCGGTGCGGTAATGCCCAGGCGTCGTCGCCAGGTGCTGCTTGAACGCCCGCTGCAGGTGCGCCTGATCGGCGAACCCCGCCTCCTGCGCCACCTCGGCGATTGCCCTTCCCTTGCGCAATAGCGCCCGTGCATGCTGCACCCGTTGATCCAGCAGGTAACCGTGTGGAGTAAGGCCAAAGCGCTGGCGGAATGCCCGAATCAGATAAGCGCGTGACAAGCCACAGGCGGCGCAGACGTCCCCAAGGCTCAGCGGGTCTGTGCGATGAGCCCGGATGAACGCCGCTGCCGCGTCCAGTTGCGGATGGTCCACTCGCGCTTCATCTACCAATGGCTGCAAATAGCGTGGGAGGTCGCGAAAAAAACGCTCCAGGCGATCTTCACGATCGGCCAGCTCGTTGTCGAACAGGTCGGCAAACACTTGCAGCAAGTGGCTGTACAAATCCGGCGAAGTACTGACTGTCTGCACTGGCAGTACGAAGCCCCGAGCGCGCAGCCACGGGAGGTCGACGAACAGCATCAGGTACGACCAGGGCTGGCCGGCGATCGGGTTGCAGGTGTGCACCACACCTGGGTTCATCAACACCGTGGTGCCGGCCATGACCTCGACCTGACTGGCGCCACTCAGGTAGGTACTGCAACCACCGGTGATCACGCCGATGGAAAAGCTCTCATGGGAATGGGCGGCATAACAGACCTTGCGCCCATCCCCCACGCGCCGGGCCTCGACGAAGGGCAATGCCGGGTCCCGCCAGAACCGCGACACTTCGATCATCGCCCTGCCCTCATTCGCTGCTGTGCTGCACCACCACCAGCAGCTGCGCCGGCTGTTCGCCGACCGAACGCAGGCGGTGCGGTGTCTGTGCATTGAAGTGCAGCGCATCGCCCTGCTCCAGCAACACCCGTTCATTCATGAAGTCGACCTCCACCTGGCCGGCGTGGACGAACAGAAATTCCTCACCCTCATGCTCCTTGAAGGTCGGGTCGCTGAACTCGGTCGGCGGCTGGATCAGGAACGGCAACAGGCAGTGCTGCCCGAACTGGCGGGTCAACGCCGCATAGCCCGGCCCATGGCCATCGCCCACCAGCGCCTGGCGCTCGCCCTGGCGTACCAGGCTGTAGCGGCTCTGCCCGGCCTGCTCCTCGGCGAACAGCTCTTCGACATTGACGTTCAAAGCCCGGGCCAGCTTGAGCGCTGCAGCGATCGATGGCGTGTTCAGGCCACGCTCCACCTTGGACAGGTAACTCTTGGTCATCCCGGATTTTTCGGCCAGCGTCTCAAGCGTGACGCCAAGTTTTTTTCTTAACAATTTCAATCGGTTAGGCATGCGACGCGATTTTCCCAGATCCACAGGCTTGTCTATGACACTTTGTGTCATATAGGATTAATTGTGTCACGCACTGACCTGTTCCTCGACCGACCAAAGCTTTGGAACAGGCAGCGCTGACATCGCTCATCACGCCACAGAGGAAAACCCCATGGCCAAGACCCTGACACACAGCAAGGACCAACTGGTCCAGCAGGCGCTGACGCAGATGCAAGGCTCGCTTGCCGATAATACGTGGACTGTGCGAGAAAAGCTGGCCCTGACCTGCCGAATTCTGTTCGACCATGGCCACGACTCCGGTCTGGCCGGGCAGATCAGTGCCCGCGGCCCGCAACCTGGCACCTTCTACACCCAGCAACTGGGCCTGGGTTTCGATGAAATCAGCGCCAGCAACCTGCTGTTGGTCAATGAGGACCTCGAAGTGCTCGAAGGCCAAGGCATGCCCAACCCGGCCAATCGCTTCCACAGCTGGGTGTACCGCGCCCGCCCGGACGTGAACTGCATCATCCACACCCACCCGACCCACGTCGCCGCACTGTCGATGCTGGAAGTGCCGCTGCAGGTCTCGCACATGGACCTGTGCCCGCTGTACGACGATTGCGCCTTCCTCGAAGCCTGGCCAGGCGTGCCGGTGGGCAACGAGGAAGGCGAAATCATCAGCACCGTGCTGGGGGACAAGCGCGCCATCTTGCTCTCGCACCATGGCCAGCTGTCCACCGGCACCAGCATCGAGCAGGCCTGCGTGTATGCCCAACTGATCGAGCGCGCGGCGCGCCTGCAACTGCTGGCGATGTCGGCCGGCACCCTCAAGCCCATCGCCCCGGCACTGGGCCGCGAAGCCCACGACTGGATCGACCGGCCCAAGCGCCACGCCGCTGCCTTCAACTATTTTGCCCGGCAAAGCCTGCGTGCCCACGCCGACTGCCTGAACTGATCCCTGAATGCCTTGCTTGCGGAGCCTATAACCATGACTACTGAATTCCACGGCATCATCGGCTACACCATCACCCCCTTCAGCGCCGGCGGCGAAGAGCTCGACCTGCCCGCACTGGGCCATTCCATCGAACGCCTGATCGACGGCGGCGTGCAAGCCATTGCGCCATTGGGCAGCACCGGCGAAGGCGCCTACCTCAGCGACAGCGAATGGCAGCAGGTGGCCGAGTATAGCCTTGCCCAGATCGGCAAGCGGGTGCCCAGCATCGTCAGCGTGTCCGACCTGACCACCGCCGGTGCCGTGCGCCGCGCCCGCTTTGCCCAGGCCCAGGGCGCCGACGCGGTGATGGTACTGCCGGCCGCCTACTGGAAACTCAGCGAAGCCGAGATCCTCCAGCACTACCGCGCCATCGGTGACGCCATCGATATCCCGATCATGCTCTACAACAACCCTGCCACCAGCGGCACCGACATGTCGGTGGAGCTGATTCTGCGTATCGTCCGCGAAGTGGCCAATGTGACCATGGTCAAAGAGAGCACCGGCGACATCCAGCGCATGCACAAGCTGCAGTTGCTGGGTGAAGGCCAGGTGCCGTTCTACAACGGCTGCAATCCGCTGGCGCTGGAAGCGTTCGTGGCGGGGGCCAAAGGCTGGTGCACGGCGGCGCCCAACCTGATTCCGGCGCTGAACCAAGCGCTTTACCAGGCTGTGCTCGAGGGGGACCTGGTGCGGTCCAAAGCGCTGTTCTACCGGCAGTTGCCGTTGCTCGACTTCATTCTCAAGGGCGGGTTGCCGGCAACCATCAAGGCTGGGCTGGGACTGACCGGGTTGCCGGTGGGTGAGCCACGTCGGCCGGTGTTCGGACTGGATGAGCCAGGACGAGCGACCCTGGCGGCATTGTTGGCAGAACTGGCGGAATGAAACCTGTACCGGCCTCTTCGCGGGCGCGCCCGCAAAGAGGTCGGTGCAGGCAGCACAACTACCTCAAGGCATTACCGGTGACACATATTGCAAGGTGGTGCCCAGTGCCCACAGCAACACCAGCACCAGCGGCACATGCACCAGCAACTGCACGAACGAGAAGCCAATCAGATCACGCGCCTTGAGCCCCAGCACGCCCAGCAGCGGCAGCATGTAGAACGGGTTGATCAGGTTCGGCAGCGCTTCGGCAGCGTTGTAGATCTGCACCGCCCAGCCCAGGTGGTATTTCAGGTCATTGGCCACCAGCATCACGTACGGCGCTTCGATGATCCACTTGCCACCGCCCGACGGTATGAAGAAGCCCAGCACCGCCGAGTACACGCCCATCAGCAGTGCATAGGTGTCATGGGTGGCGATCTGGGTAAAGAACAGCGAGATGTGGTGGGCCAGAGTCTGTTCATCCACGCCTTTGACCTGGGTGAGGATCGCAGCGATCGAGCCGTACAGCGGGAACTGGATCAGCACCCCGGTGGTGGTCGGCACGGCGCGGGCCACAGCATCCAGGAAGCTGCGCGGGCGCCAGTGGAGCAAGGCCCCGAGCATGATGAACAGCAAGTTGTAGGTGTTCAACCCGGAAATCGCGGTGATCGCCGGCTTGGTGGCGAACTCCTGGTACAGCCAGCCGGCGGCCAGGGCCACCAGCATCAGGATCAGGATCGGGCTGTGTTCCAGCCATTCACCTGGGCGGGTACGCTTGGGCGCCGGCGGTGCAGTGAAGCTGGGATCGACGCCACAGTCTTCGGCGCTGCGCGCACTGTTCGGGCCGGGGGCCGTCGCGTAGGCGATCACCAGCGAGACGATCACCAGGGCTGCCAGCATCACGCCGGATTGCCAGAGGAAAATGGTCTCGGTGAACGGGATCACGCCGGTGATCGACAAGATCGATGGCGGCAAGCTGGCCGGGTTGGCCTGCAACTGCGCGGCCGAGGACGACAGCCCCAACGCCCACACAGCACCCAGGCCCAGGTACGCAGCGGCACCTGCGGCGCGGTAGTCCATCTTCAGTTCGGTGCGACGGGCCAGGGCACGGACCAGCAGGCCGCCGAACACCAGCGACAGCCCCCAGTTGAGCAGCGAGGCCAGCATCGAGATCAGCGCGACCCAGCACACGGCCGAGCGACCATTCTTGGGGATGCGCGCCAGGCGGTCGATCAGCCGGGCTGCGGGTGGCGAGCTGGCCACTACGTAACCACCGATGACCACGAAGGCCATCTGCATGGTGAACGGGATCAAGCTCCAGAAGCCATCGCCGAAGGCTTTGGCGGTGTCGGTCGGCTTGGCGCCCATGGCCAGCGCGCCGATGCACACCAGCAACACGGCAAGGGCGGCGAATACCCAGGAGTCGGGGAACCAGCGTTCAGCCCAGTTGGAACAGCGCAGGGCAAAGCGGGCGGAGCGGCTGTCTTGGATTTCAGCGGCCACGGTTACTTCCTTTTATTGGTCTTGTCGGATAAATCAGTAGAAACACAAAACCCCTGTGGGAGCGGCCTTGCGTCGCGAAAGGGCTGCAAGGCAGCCCCGAGATTTCAGCACCGATGCTGAGATCGCGGGACCGCTTCGCGGCCCTTTCGCGACACAAGGCCGCTCCCACAGGGGGGACAGTGTGATGCTTTAGAAGGTCATTTCCTTGACATCGTCCGGCACGATCAGCTTGCCGGCGGTTTTCTCGATGATTTCTTCAACGCTCACCCCCGGCGCGGTCTCGCGCAGGATGAAGGCGCCGTCCTCGATCTCCAGGTAGGCCAGGTCGGTCAGCACCTTGCGGATGCAGCCGGCACCGGTCAGCGGCAGGCTGCAGCGCGGCAGCAGCTTCGACTCACCATCCTTGGAGGCGTGGGTCATGGTGACGATGATGTTGTCGGCACCGGCCACCAGGTCCATGGCGCCGCCCATGCCCTTGACCAGCTTGCCGGGGATCATCCACGAGGCGATGTTGCCTTCCACGTCCACCTCGAAAGCGCCCAGTACGGTCAGGTCGACGTGGCCGCCACGGATCATGGCGAACGATTGCGCCGAGTCGAAGATCGACGCGCCACGGCGGGCGGTAACAGTCTGTTTGCCGGCGTTGATCATGTCGGCATCGATGGTGCTTTCGGTGGGGAATTCGCCCATGCCGAGCAGGCCGTTTTCGGACTGCAGCATCACGTCCATGTCGGCCGGTACATAGTTGGCCACCAGGGTCGGGATGCCGATGCCGAGGTTGACGTAGTAGCCGTCCTTCAGTTCACGGGCGACGCGTTGCGCCATCTGTTCGCGGGTCAGTGCCATGGTCAGGATCTCTTTGTTGTTCTGATGGACGGCGCTCAGGCCTTGACGGTGCGCTTTTCGATGCGTTTTTCGAAGGTGCCGACGATCACCCTGTCGACGAAGATGCCCGGGGTATGGATCTCGCTGGGCAGCAGCACGCCAGGCTCGACGATTTCTTCCACTTCGACCACGGTGATCTTGCCGGCGGTGGCCGCCAGTGGGTTGAAGTTCTGCGCGGTGTTGCGGTACACCACGTTGCCGTAGTGGTCGGCCTTCCAGCCCTTGACGATGGCGAAGTCGCCGGTGATGGACTCTTCGAGGATGTACTTGCGGCCCTTGAACTCGCGCACTTCCTTGCCGTCGGCCACCGGGGTGCCGTAGCCGGTGGCGGTGTAGAAGGCCGGGATGCCAGCGCCGCCGGCGCGCATCTTCTCGGCCAGGGTGCCTTGCGGGGTCAGCTCGACTTCCAGCTCGCCACTGAGCAGCTGGCGTTCGAATTCGGCATTCTCGCCAACGTAGGAGGCGATCATCTTGCGGATCTGCCGGTCTTCCAGCAGCACGCCCAGGCCGAAGCCGTCGACGCCGCAGTTGTTGGAGACCACGGTCAGGCCCTTGACGCCAAGGCGCTTGATTTCAGCGATGAGGTTTTCGGGGATGCCGCACAGGCCGAAGCCGCCGGCCAGTACCGTCATGTTGTCGGTCAGGCCTGCCAGGGCCTCTTCATAGGTTGCTACGCGCTTGTCCAGTCCGGCCATGCTGATCCGCCTTTTGTAGTTGTTGAACCGACGAGGCTGTCGGTGAGCGTGTGCAGCCATCTTCACCGCTGGCGACTGATTTGTTAATTTTGTTTTCATCATCGATTGATAACTTTTCCAAAACAGCGATCGAGGCTGTCATGAACGTCAAGCAACTGCGCGCCTTTGTCGCTGTCGCCAAGTACCAGAGCTTCGCCCAGGCCGGTGAACACCTGCATGTGTCGCAACCGGCCCTGAGCCTGACCATCAAGGCGCTGGAGGACAACCTCGGCGGCGCCCTGCTCACCCGCACCACCCGCAGCGTCAGCCTGACCGCCGAGGGCGAGGTGCTGCTGCCGCTGGCCCGGCGCCTGCTGGCCGACTGGGATGACACCGAAGAGATGCTGCGCCAGCGCTTCACCCTGCAACTTGGCCGCGTGTCGGTGGCGGCCATGCCGGCCTTTGCCGGCAACCTGCTGCCGCATTCGCTCAAGGTGTTCCGCCAGCGTTACCCCAAGGTCAATGTCACGGTGCACGACGTGATCAATGAACAGGTGCTGGAACTGGTGCGCCATCGCCGCGTCGAACTGGGCATCGGTTTCGAGCCGGACAACAGCGAAGGCCTGAACTTCCACCCGCTGTACATGGACCGCTTCGTCGCGGTGGTGCCGGCCGATTCACCACTGGCCACGCAAACCCAGGTCACCTGGGCGCAGTTGCTGGCGGAAGACTTCATTGCCTTGCAACGCCCGTCGGCGGTGCGCCTGCTGCTGGAGCAGAATGTCGCGGCGCGCCACGGCAAACTGGCGGTGGCCTTCGAAAGCCACCAGCTGTCGACCATCGGCCGCATGGTGGCCAGTGGCCTTGGCGTCAGCGCGGTACCGGCACTGTGCATCAACCAGATGCAGGAACTGGGCGCACGTTGCGTGACGCTGGTCGAACCCGCCGTCGAACGGCGCATCGGCGTGATCGCTTTGGCCGACCACAAGCTTTCCACCGCAGCCCATGCGCTGCTCGAGGTAGTGCTTTCCCATACCCAGACTCCGGAGGTGACATGCGTTACGTGAAACTGGCAGGTTGCAGCGTGCCGGCCATTGGCCAAGGCACCTGGTACATGGGCGAAGACCCGGCCCGCAAGGCTGCCGAAGTGGCCGCCCTGCAACAAGGCATCGAACAGGGCATGAGCCTGATCGACAGCGCCGAGATGTATGCCGAGGGCGGCGCCGAGGAAGTGGTCGGCCAGGCCATTGCCGGGCGCCGTGACCAGGTGTTCCTGGTCAGCAAGGTCTACCCGCACAACGCCAGCCGTCGAGGTGTGCCTGAAGCCTGCGAACGCAGCCTGAAGCGCTTGGGTACCGAGGTGATCGACCTGTATCTGCTGCACTGGCGCGGCCAGTATCCGCTGGAGGAAACGGTCGAGGCGTTCGAGCGCTTGCGCGAGCAGGGCAAGATCCGCCGTTGGGGCGTGTCCAACTTCGATGTCGATGACCTGCGCGAACTGCACAACCCGGCGTGCGCCACCAATCAGGTGCTGTACAACCCGGCGCAGCGTGGCATCGAGTTCGACCTGTTGCCGTGGAGTCGCCATCGGGGCTTGCCGACCATGGCCTATTGCCCGCTGGCCCAGGCCGGGCGGCTGTTGCAGCATCCGGTGCTGAGCGAGATCGCCGAGCGCCATGGGGCGACGCCAGCGCAGGTCAGCCTGGCCTGGGTGACGCGGGAGAACGATGTGATTGCCATTCCCAAGGCGGTGTCTGCGGAGCATGTGCGGCTGAATGCGGCTGCCGGGGCGTTGACCTTGACCAGTGAAGACTTGCGGGCAATCGACCGGGCGTTTCCGGCACCGACGCGCAAGCAGCATCTGGCGATGATCTGATAGACCGAGTTGACTTCTTCGCGGGCAAGCCCGCTCCTACCGGATCACCACAACCTTCAGTTTGCGCGCAATCCTGTAGGAGCGGGCTTGTCCCGCGAAGAGGCCGGCAAAATCAATGAAAATCCCGGCTCTTGACATCCAGCCCCTGCAGCAATGGGCTGATGTCCTCCAGCCGCCGGGCGATCAGATGCCGCACCCCGTTCTCCTGCTCCAGCCGCCCGCTCACCTTGAGCAGCTGCGACCCCACCAGCGCCCGCCGCTGCCGCTCGGCCAGGTCCCGCCAAACCACCACGTTGACCATGCCGAACTCATCCTCCAGCGTAACGAAGGTCACCCCGCTGGCGGTCTGCGGCCGCTGTCGCCCCACCACCAGCCCGGCCACGGCAATCGCATCGCCATGCTCGACCCCTGCCAGTTCGCCAGAACTGCGACAGCCCAGCGCCCGCAACCGTGAACGCAACAGCCTGAGTGGATGCGGGCCCAATGTCGTCCCCAAGGTGTCGTAATCGGCAACCAGGTCCTCGCCAACCGTTGGCACCGGCAACGCCACTTGCGCTTCCGGCACAGCCTGCACATCGGCAAACAGCGGCAATTGCGCCTGCACCGCCGCCACCTGCCAGCGCGCCTGGTGGCGGTCACCTGCCAAGGCTCGCAGCGCCCCCGCATCGGCCAGCCGGGCGCGGGCGCGGCTGTCGAGCCCGGCGCGCAGACACAGGTCTTCGACATCCCGCCAAGGGTGCTGCGCCCTCGCCTGCTCCAACCGGCGGCCATCCACCTCGCTGAAACCCCGGATCTGCCGCAGCCCAAGGCGAATGGCCAAGACACCGTGGCGATCGGGCTCCAGCGTGCAGTCCCATTCGCTGTGGAACACGTCCACCGGGCGTACCTCGATCCCTTGCCGCCGCGCCTCCTGCAACAGCTGGTCCGGGCTGTAGAACCCCATCGGCCAGCTGTTGACCAGCGCGCAGGTGAAAATCGCCGGCTCATGGCACTTGAGCCAGCTGCTGGCATAGCACAGCAAGGCGAAGCTGGCCGCGTGGGACTCGGGGAAACCGTAACTGCCAAAGCCTTTGATCTGCTCGAAGATACGCTCGGCGAACGCCAGGTCGTAACCGTTGCGCAGCATGCCCTCGACCAGCCGCTGGCGATGGGGTTCCAGCCCGCCATGGCGCTTCCAGGCAGCCATGCTGCGGCGCAGCTGGTCGGCCTCGCCGGGGCTGTAGTCGGCGGCGACCATGGCCAGTTCCATCACCTGCTCCTGGAACAGCGGCACGCCCAAGGTGCGCTCGAAGACCTCCTTGAGTTTTTCCGAGGGGTAGGTCACCGGTTCCTGCTTGAGGCGCCGGCGCAGGTAAGGGTGAACCATGTCGCCCTGGATCGGCCCGGGGCGCACGATGGCGACCTCGATCACCAGGTCGTAGAAGGTGGTGGGCCTGAGCCGCGGCAGCATGGCCATCTGTGCCCGTGACTCGATCTGGAACACGCCCATGGTCTCGGCGCGGCTGATCATGGCGTAGGTTTCCGGGTCTTCGCCGGGGATGGTCGCCAGGGTCAGCTGCCGACCGCGGTGGCGCTGCAGCAGGTCGAAACAGCGGCGCAAGGCGCTGAGCATGCCAAGGGCCAGCACATCGACCTTGAGCAGGCCGACCATGTCCAGGTCGTCCTTGTCCCACTGGATCACCGTGCGCTCGGCCATGGCGGCGTTTTCCACCGGCACCAGGTGGTCCAGCGGCTGTTCGGAAATGACGAAGCCCCCTGGGTGCTGGGACAGGTGACGGGGGAAACCGATCAGTTCCCCGGCCAGGATCAGAATGCGCCGCAGCGACGGGCTGCCGGGTTCGAAACCGGCCTCAACCAGCCGTTGATCGTCCGGGATACGGTCGCTCCAGCGGCCGCAGCACTTGGCCAGGGCATCCACCTGATCGGCTGGCAAGCCCAGCACCCGAGCCACATCACGCACAGCGCCGGCAGCGTGATAGGTATTGACCACGGCAGTCAGTGCGGCGCGGTGCCTGCCGTAACGGCGGAACACATACTGGATCACCTCTTCGCGCCGGTCATGTTCGAAGTCCACGTCGATATCGGGCGGCTCGTTGCGCTCACGCGACAGGAAGCGCTCGAACAACAGGCGATGCTCCATCGGGTCGAGCTCGGTGATGCCCAGCACGAAGCACACCACCGAGTTGGCTGCCGAACCACGCCCTTGGCAGAGAATGTGCTGGCTGCGGGCAAAGGCGACGATGTCATGCACGGTCAGGAAATAGCTTTCGTAGCCCAGCTCCTCGATCAGTGCCAGTTCCTTGTCCAGCACCGCGCGTACCTTGCTGCTCGGCCCTGACGGCCAGCGCAGGGGCAAGCCCCGCTCGCACAATTCACGCAGCCAGCTGGCAGGGGTCTGGCCCTCGGGCACCAGTTCGCGTGGGTACTGGTAGCGCAGTTCACCCAGGTCGAACTGGCAACGCTCGGCGATGACCAGGCTCTCGGCCAACAGGTCTGCCGGGTACAGCTCGGCCAATTGCTCCTGCGTACGCAGGTGGCGCTCGCCATTGGCGAACAGATGGCGCCCTGCTTCGGTCACGTTGCAGTGTTGGCGGATGGCAGTCATGCAGTCCTGCAGGGCCCGCCGGCCGCGAACATGCATGTGCACGTCACCACAGGCCACGGCGCGGATGCCCAGTTGCGCAGACAGTTCGCGCAAGCGGGACAAGCGCCGGTCATCATCGCTGCCGCGGTGCAGGTGCACGCCCAGCCACAAGCGCTCGGCGAACATATTGCACAGCCAGCGGCCTGTAGCCTGGTCGTCGGCATCATCGGCAATCCACAGCGCCAGCAACCCTTCATGGTGTGGCTGCAGATCGTCAGCGAACAACTGATAGTCACCCTTCTCGGCCCGCCGTCGGGCACGGGTGATCAAGGCACAGAGGTTCTGATAACCCGTGAGGTTCTGCACCAGCAACACCAGTTTTGGGCCATCCTGCAGGCGCATTTCACTGCCGACGATCAGGCGCAACTGCTGTTCTTTGGCGGCCTGCCAGGCGCGCACGATACCGGCCAGGGTGCACTCGTCGGTAATCGCCAGGGCCTGGTAGCCCTGCTCGCGGGCGCGGCGGAACAGCTCTTCGGCGCTCGATGCACCGCGCTGGAAGCTGAAATTGGACAGGCAATGGAGCTCGGCATAGCCCGGCGCAAAGCCCTGCGAATAGCCCTGCGAATAGCCCGGCGCGTTCATGCGAACCAGCCCTGCAGCCATAGTGGGCCGGGATGGGCCAGGTCCTGATAGGCCCAGCCACGCAGGCCATCGCGGGTTTCGATGCGGTAGTAGTCGCGGCGCACGTCGCCACCGTCCCACCAGCCTGACTCGATGCGTTCGGCCTGCCCGAGCAGCATATGGTCAGCCGCTTCCAGGGCCTGCGGTGTGGGCAGCAACCAGCCTGGGCGGCTACCGGGCAAGGCTGGCAGGCTGCCCTGGGCGCCCTGCTCCGCTGGCTGCCAGGCGCATTCGGGGCGATGGTCAGCCTCGGCGCGCAGCCCTTTGACGGCTTCATCACCCAGGCGCGCACGCAGGCGTTCGCGCAGTTGCTCCCAGGGCTGGGCCTGTTTGGCGCGAGGGTCGAACAGTGCCTGGTGCTGGGGCACGAAGGGCGGCAGATCATCAGCGACCAGCCGCAGGTTGCGCACCGGTGCCGGGATGCGCAGCGGCTCCAGGCGCCCGCGGGCCAGTTCGAACAGCATGCCAGCGTCCCGCTCGGCGGCCAGCAGGCCAACGTGCAGCAAAGTGTCCGGCCCTTCGACATGTTCCAGGTACAGGCTAAAACGCTGCACGCCGCAGTCGCGCCCGGCGAGGAAGGCCGCCAGGTCATTGAGCATGCGCCGCAAAGGGAACAGCAAGGCCTGGTGCGATTCGACGTCGAAGTTGAGTTCCAGGCGCGTTTCGAAGCGGTCCGGTGGTTGGTAGAAGTCCAACCCCATGGAACGCACCCCGAGCAACTGGTCCAGGTGCAATTGCACCTGGGCGGAAAATCGCCTGGCCAGCGCATCACGCGGCAGGGCCAGCACCTGGCCCAACTTGTGCAGCCCCATGCGGGCAAAAGCTTCGGCAGCGTCCGCTGGCAACCCGACCCGCTCGATCGGCATGCTCGCCAGTGCTGCCCGGGTCTGGTCGGCGCAGGTCAGTGCCAGGCCATCATGGCCGTTGGCAAGCATGCGGGCCGCTACCGGGTTGGTCGCGAGCACGATGCGCTGGCGCAAACCCAGTGCAGCCAGCTCCTCGCGCAGGCGGGCCTCGAACAACGGCCAGGGGCCGAACAGCTGCAAGCTGGAACCGACTTCAAGCAACAGGGCACGTGGGTAGTGAAGGCTCACCTGGGCACTGAACCGGTAGGCCCAGGCCGCCAGCAATTGCTGCAACTGCTCGATGCGGGCCGGGTCGGCCTCTACACAGTGGAACCCGTCGGCCAGGGCCCGCGCGGCCGTCAGCGTCTGCCCCGCCCGCAGGCCAAGCGCCGCCGCGGCGGAATTAACCGCTTGCAGCAGGCGGCGCTGAACGGGGCCGCCGACCAGCACCAGTGGCGCATCGGCGTCGTCACGCTCGCGCAGGATCGAATCCAGCGCCAACTGGGGCAGGAGAATGCAGGCCCAGAGCATGCTGCATCAGCCCCGCCCTGGGCAGGCGATTGGCATGGCTGGTGGCATGCCGCCACGGCACTTGAGGACGCGCCATTGCGCCGGGCGTGTATCCACGGCAATACGCAGCGCAGCGGGCGACGGGTTGTGCGCAGCCTGTTGCGGCCGACAGGCAAAGGCCAGTGCCTGCCCTGTCTCGGCGGCCACCTGCAGGCGACGCAGGGCGCGATCATCGGCACGCTCCGGCCAGCACAGCACCGCCGCGCAGCTGCCGGAACGCAAGCACTGTTCGGCCGCCCACAGGGCATCGGCCTGCCCGGCATCGACCTGCACCAGCCAGCGCAGGTCCACGCCAGCGGCCTGCCAGGCCGGTGCATAGGGAATGAACGGCGGCGCCACCAGCACCACCCGCCCGCCTTCAGCGGTCAGGCGTGACAGGGATGGCCAGAGCAATTGCAACTCGCCACAGCCTGGGCTGGCCAACAGCAACTCGCTGAGCGCCGCAGCCGGCCAGCCGCCATCCGGCAGGCGCTGGTCGAGCATGGCATGGCCCGTGGGCTGCAACCCGGCCGGGCGCACCTGGCCCTGCCGCCCACGCCAGACCTGACGCTGGTCGAGCAGCCGATCGAGGTCGACCACCGCGTCCATCAGTCGCGCCTCAACAGGCCACAGAACACGCCTTCGATGAAGAACTCGCGCTCAGGCCCCACGTCGATCGGCGCATAGGCCGGGTTGCGCGGCAGCAGCCGGTAACCGCCGGGCTGGCGCTGCAGGCGCTTGATGGTGACCTCGCCGTCCAGGCGCGCGACCACGATCTGGCCATCACGTGCCTCGCCCTGCTGGCGGATGCCGACCAGGTCACCGTCGAAGATGCCGTCATCGATCATCGAATCACCGCGCACCTTGAGCAGGTAGTCCGGTGTGCGACGAAACAGGCTGGGGTCGAGCAGCAATTGCTCGTGAATGCCCAGGTCCGGGCCGATCGGCGCACCGGCTGCGACCTGCCCCAGCACGGGAATTTCGAGGATTTCCGGCCGGCGCAGGGGCTCGGCCAGGCGAATGCCCCGCGCCTGGTTGGGCGTGACGTCGATGTAGCCGGCCTGGCACAACGCGGTGATGTGCTTGCGCGCGACGCTGCGCGAGGCAAAGCCGAAGCGGCTGGCGATATCGGCCAGGCTTGGCGGCTGGCCGTGGTCGGCAATGCGCTCGCGAATGTAGTCGAGGATTGCACGGCGTTTGGGGGTGAGATTGCTCATGGAGTACATTTGTACTCTTTTCGGCGTACGCTGAACAGCCCCCTTTGTCGTCAGGTTTGGTTATCATCCCCGGGCTTTTGTTTTTTTGAATACCTGGATACCTGATGCTGACTGCCCTGCTGTTCGATCTCGATGGAACCTTGACCGACACCGACACCCTGCACTTGCAGGCCTTCCGCCAACTGCTGCATGACTATGACGGCCGCGAGCTGACCCAGGAACAATTCGATGCCCAGGTCAGTGGCCGGGCCAATGGCGAACTGTTTGCCGAATTGTTTCCGCTTGCCGACACAACCGAGCGCCAGGCGCTGGCCGACCGCAAGGAAGCGCTTTTCCGTGTACTGTCACCCGCGTTGCAACCCATGCCCGGCCTGCTGCGCCTGATGGACCATGCGCGAGCCTGGGACATCGGCATGTGCGTGGTGACCAATGCGCCGCGGCTGAATGCCGTGCACATGCTCACGGCCATGGGGCTTGGCGATTGCTTCGAACATGTGCTGGTGGCCGAAGAGCTGGAGCGGGCGAAGCCTGATCCACTGCCCTATCTGACCGGGCTGCAGCGCCTGGAAGCGGTGGCGGGTGAGGCGCTGGCGTTCGAGGATTCGTTGCCGGGCGTGACTGCGGCGAGCGGGGCCGGGATCTTTACCGTGGGGGTTGCCACCACCCAGACGCCGGAGCGGCTGCTGGCTGCGGGGGCCAAGCTGGTGGTGAAGGACTTCAATGATCCACAGCTGTGGGAATTGATAGAGACCATGCACGGGTGATGGCCCCTAGGTGCCCGCCGGGAGGCATTCAGCGCCTGTGAGATCGAGCGCCGCGCGGGCGGCGCTCGACCTCACAGGCGCTGCAAAACTACCGACGGACAACTGCAAACCACTCGTCGGCCCTGCCGCAAACCTGTCGATTCCCCTCTCCTCGAATCGACCAAAAGCTGAACCCCCTTCGCGGAGTCAGCACCATGAGCACCCCCGATCAAAAACACCCGATCGCCTCGCGCGAGCAATGGCTGGCCGCCCGCCGCCAGCTGTGGCTGCACGAAAAAGCCTTCACCCACCAGCGCGATGAACTGGCCGCTGCCCGGCGTGCCCTGCCCTGGGTCAAGGTCGAGCAACCCTACCGCTTCCAAGGCCCGGATGGCGAACTGAGCCTGGCCGACCTGTTTGCCGGGCGCAGCCAGTTGCTGGTCTATCACTTCATGTTTGCCGAGGGCTGGAGCGAAGGTTGCCCAGGCTGTTCATTCCTCGCCGATCATTTCGATAGTGCCAACCTGCACCTGGCCCATCACGACGTCTCGCTGGTGGCCGTGTCGCGCGCGCCCTACCCCGAATTCCAGGCTTTCCGCCAGCGCATGGGCTGGCGATTCCCGTGGTACTCATCCCAAGGCAGTGGTTTCAATGAAGACTTCGGCGTCAGCGTCGGCACCGAGGGACAACGCCACTACAACTACGAGCCGTACACCGGCAACGAAGCCGAGCTGCCAGGCCTGAGCGCCTTCTACAAAGAAACCGACGGCACGCTCTACCATACCTACTCCACCTACGCCCGCGGCCTGGACATCCTGGTCAACACCTACAACTTCCTCGACATCGCGCCACTGGGGCGCAACGAAGCCGGGACCATGGACTGGGTGCGGCATCATGATCGCTATGATGGGCAACCCGACAAACCGCACTGCTGCCATGAGTGAAAGGTCAGCCCCTCACGCCCAGCATGCCCCGCTCGACGATGAAGTCGATCACCGCCTGCAGGCCTTCGCCCTTTTTCAGGTTGCTGAAGGTCCAGGGCCGCTGTGGGCGCATGCGCTGGGTATCACGCTCCATGACTTCCAGCGAGGCGCCGACATAAGGTGCCAGGTCGGTCTTGTTGATCACCAGGAAGTCCGACTTGGTAATGCCGGGCCCACCCTTGCGCGGGATCTTCTCGCCCTCGGCCACGTCGATGACATAGATGGTCAGGTCGGCCAGCTCCGGGCTGAAGGTGGCGCTGAGGTTGTCGCCACCGCTTTCGACAAAGATCACTTCCAGGTTGCCGAACTTGCGCGCCAGCGCTTCGACGGCGGCCAGGTTCATCGAGGCATCCTCACGGATGGCGGTGTGCGGGCAGCCGCCGGTCTCTACGCCGACGATCCGCTCAGGCTCCAGGGCGCCGGCTTCGGTGAGGATGCGCTGGTCTTCCTTGGTGTAGATGTCATTGGTCACCACGGCGATCTGGTAGTGATCGCGCATGGCCTTGCACAGGCATTCGAGCAGCGCGGTCTTGCCAGAGCCGACCGGGCCGCCGACACCGACGCGCAGGGGTTGCTGATAGCTTTGCATGGATGCAGTCCTCAGGAACGGAACAAACGGGTGTATTGGGTTTCGTGACGCGAAGAAGCGATTGCCAGCAGCGGCAGGCCTCCGCCGAGCTGTTCGTCGGCCAATGCCAGTGCCTGGTCCAGCACGCCAGGCAGTTCGGCGCCCAGGTCGCGCAGCAGGGTCTGCGCTGCTTGCTGGCCGAACGGCACCAGCTTGACCCCTGCCATCACCGCACCTTCTAGCCAGGCAAAGGCATGGCCGAGGGCGAGTTGACGCAGCGGGATCTGCCAGTGCGCGGCGAGCCAGGCCATACCGCCGAGCTGGCTGAGTGCAAGGCTGGTGCGCCAGGCCGGGTCCTGGCCCAGCTGCCAGCCATCGAGCAGGCGTGCGAAGGCCGAGCCGCGCTGCTGTTCTTCCAGGCGCAGCTCGGCGGTTTCGCGGTTGGCCAGCAGAAAGTGGCTCCAGTGGCTGAACGCTTGCGCGTCGCCCGCCTCGCAGGCGCGGTACAGGCGCGCCAGCACCGGCCAGTCCAGGCAGGCCAGGGTGTCGTGCATCTGCTCACGCTGCCAGGCGCTGAAGCCGGCAGTGCCCTGCACCCAACCCGCCTCGACGGCCCACTCCAACCCTTGCGAGTAGGTGAAGCCACCCACCGGCAGGCCGGGGCTGGCCAGCTGCAGCAAGCGCAGCAGTGCCAGGTCGCTGCTCATCAACCGGCCAGCACCAGTGCGGCGCCGGCCAGCATGCCGCCACCGAAGGCCTTCTGCAGGCCACTGTGGCGGCGCAGCAGGCAGCCGACGCCAAAGCCGACGGCCAGCAGCAGGCCACTGACGGTGACGAAGCCGGCGCTGAACATCCAGAAGGCGCTCGGCGTGGCTTCCACACCGTGGGCCCAACCGTGGAACAGGGCGAACACCGGCATGGCCATGGCCAGCAGCAGCTGACGGCTTGGCAGCAGCACCGCAGTGGCCGCCACCAGCACCGACACGGCGATCAGGGTTTCCATGCCCAGCACATCGCCGAACAGGTGGCCGCACACGGCGCCGGCGAACATCGAGGCCAGGGTGGCCAGCGGCAGGGTCAGGTTGCGTCGGGTCAGCGCGGCCAGCACACCGGTACCCAGCAGCATCAGCAGGTGGTCGAGGCCGGTCAGCGGGTGCAGCAGGCCGTCCTGCAACGGATTACCGTCGTGACCAGGGTGGGCAAAGGCCGGCAGTGCAACCATCAGCAAGGCAAGGGCGAAAATCTTTTTCATGGTGGGTTCCTTTTAATGAAGTGTTCAGGAATGGGCTGGCAGGCGCACGAACGGATGGTCGTGGCCATGGCTATGGCTGCGGCTGTGACTGTGAGACGCGCTCTGGTAGGCACCGGCCTCCGGCTCGAACGGTGCCTGCTCGGCTTCCACCGTCAGGCCCAGGCCGCGCAGCATGTCGTCAAGGACATGGTCATGCTGATAGCGCAGCAGGCCCGGATCGATTTGCAGGGGGACGTGGCGGTTACCCAGGTGATAGGCGGCGCGGGCCAATAGGTGCGGGTCGGCACAACGCACGGTCGATACCGCTTCAGGTGCAGCCAGCACGCGGATCACCTGCTCTCCCAAGGCATCGGCAAGCAACTCGCCGCCGCGCAGCAAGTGGCCACGTTCGAGCATCAGGCCGGCTTCGCGGCCGTCGTCCAGAGTCACGCGCAGGCGGCTTTTGATACGGCTGTCGACGTCCAGGGTCACGGTACCGGTGACGGTCTCGGATGCCTCGATCCGGCGGGTCAGGACAATCATCTTCACTCCTTCAGAACAGGAAATAGCGCTGGGCCAGCGGCAGCTCGCTGGCGGGCTCGCAGACCAGCAACTCGCCGTCGGCGCGTACCTGGTAGGTCTGCGAATCGACTTCGATCACGGGCTGCAAGGTGTTGTGAACCATGTCGGGCTTGCGTACCCGGCGGCAACCGTGGGCGACACCGATCAGGCTCTGCAAGCCCAACTCCTGGTGCAGGCCACGGTCCATGGCGGCCTGGGGCAGGAAGGTCATGCGCGTGGCGTGGCGGGCCGCACCCATGGCGCCGAACATGGGCCGGTAGTGCACCGGCTGCGGGGTCGGGATCGAGCCGTTGATGTCGCCCATCGGCGCGGTGGCGATCATCCCGCCCTTGATCACCAGGGCCGGCTTGACCGCGAAGAACGCCGGCGACCACAGCACCAGGTCGGCCAGCTTGCCGACCTCGACCGAACCGACTTCATGGGCGATGCCATGGGTCAGCGCCGGGTTGATCGTGTACTTGGCGATGTAGCGCTTGACCCGGAAGTTGTCGCTGTAGCCGGTATCTGGTGCCAGCGGACCACGGCGCAGCTTCATCTGGTGGGCGACCTGCCAGGTGCGCAGCACCACTTCGCCGACCCGGCCCATGGCCTGGGAGTCGGACGAGGTCATGGCGAAGGCGCCCATGTCGTGGAGGATGTCCTCGGCGGCGATGGTCTCGCGGCGGATGCGCGACTCGGCAAAGGCCACGTCCTCGGCAATGCTCGGGTCCAGGTGGTGGCAGACCATGAGCATGTCCAGGTGCTCGTCGACGGTGTTGACCGTGTACGGCAGGGTCGGGTTGGTCGAGGACGGCAGCACGTTGGCCTGCCCCGCTGCACGGATGATGTCTGGCGCGTGGCCGCCGCCGGCACCCTCGGTATGGAAGGTATGGATGGTGCGGTCGCCGATGGCAGCCAGGGTGTCTTCGATGCAGCCCGACTCGTTCAAGGTGTCGGTGTGGATCGCCACCTGGATGTCCATTTCCTCGGCTACGCCCAGGCAGCAGTCGATGGCAGCCGGGGTCGAGCCCCAGTCCTCGTGCAGCTTGAGCCCCACCGCGCCGGCGGCGATCTGCTCGCGTAGCGCTTCGGGACGCGAGGCGTTGCCCTTGCCCAGCAGGCCGATGTTGATCGGTAGGCAGTCGGCAGCCTGGAGCATGCGCGCCAGGTACCAGGGCCCCGGGGTGCAGGTGGTGGCATTGGTGCCGGTGGCCGGGCCGGTGCCGCCGCCAATGAAGGTTGTGACGCCGCTGGTCAGCGCCTCTTCCACCTGCTGCGGGCAGATGAAGTGGATGTGCGAATCGATACCGCCAGCGGTGACGATCTTGCCCTCGGCAGCGATGACTTCTGTACCTGGGCCGACCGGAACGTTCACGCTCGGTTGCACGTCGGGATTGCCGGCCTTGCCGATGACGGCAATGCGCCCGTGCTTGACGCCGATATCGGCCTTGACGATGCCCCAGTGGTCGATGATCAGGGCATTGGTCAGCACCAGGTCCATGGCCTCGGCGGCGAGCATCTGGCCCTGGCCCATGCCGTCGCGGATGACCTTGCCGCCACCGAACTTGACCTCTTCACCGTAGATTGTGAAGTCCTTCTCCACCTCTACCCACAGCGCGGTGTCAGCCAGGCGCACGCGGTCACCGACGGTGGGGCCGAACATGTCGGCGTAGGCCCGACGGGAAATCCGGCTCATGCCCTGCCCTCCAGTGCGCCATTCACCTTGCCCTGGAAGCCGTACACTTCACGCTTGCCGGCATAGGCCACCAGTTGCACGGTGCGCGACTGGCCCGGCTCGAAGCGCACGGCAGTACCGGCCGGGATATCGAGGCGAAAGCCACGGGTCGGCTCACGCTCGAACACCAGCGCAGCGTTGACCTCGTAGAAGTGGTAGTGCGAACCGACCTGCACCGGCCGGTCACCATGGTTGGCCACGCTGACGCCGACCGTGTCACGGCCGACGTTGAGTTCGATGTCGCCGGCGGCGACCTGAATTTCACCTGGGATCATGCTGGGCTCCTGCTCCAGGTCAGACGATAGGGTCGTGCACGGTCACCAGCTTGGTGCCGTCGGGGAAGGTCGCCTCGACCTGCACGTCATGCAGCATCTCGGCGACGCCTTCCATGACCTGCTCGCGGCCGATCACTTCGCGGCCCAGGCTCATCAGCTCGGCCACCGTGCGGCCGTCACGGGCACCTTCGAGCACCGCAGCGCTGATCAGCGCCACCGCCTCCGGGTAGTTGAGCTTCAGGCCACGGGCCAGGCGCCGTTCGGCCAGCAGCGCGGCGGTGAACAGCAGCAGTTTGTCTTTCTCTCTCGGGGTCAGCTCCATGGCGCTCTCTCAAGTGGCCCAGATGCGCGGCGGGCACGCGACCAGACCGAGAACGGCCGGGCGCAAGGCATGCCAGAGGCGCTGCAGGGTGCGTTGCAGGTGTTGGTTGTCGTGGTCGAGCAGGCGGATCACCAGCAGCGAGCCGAGCAAGGTCGCGCCTGCGGGGGTGTCGAGTTCATCGAGTAGCGTGCGTATCTGCTCCAGCACGGCCGGGGTCGCCGGCGCTGCGCAGAAGGTGGCGACCAGCGGGTGGCCGCCGACCTTGGCCAGTTGCCCGCCGGCGATGCGCAGGCGCTCGTGCAGGCCGGGGTCGTCGGGCAGCTCGATGCACAAGCGACTGTCCAGTGCGCCCTGCTCGAAGCGCTCGCTCATCACCGGCCGGCCCAGGCACAGGGTTTCCCAGGCCAACAACTTCGCACCCGGTTCCAGGGTGAAGCGGCTGTCGAGGCTGGCGCGGGCGCCGCTGAAGAAGATGCTGTCCTGGGGCAGCCATTCCAGCGTGCTGCCAGCCTGCAGGTGGAAGCGCTGGGCCAGCCGTGCGGTTGGGCCGATGCTGCGGTAGAACTTGCTGGCCCCAGGCATGGTCAGCAGCGCATGGCTGCCGGGCTCGAGGTGGATGTCCAGCTCCAGGCGGTCGCCGGCGACGATGCCGCCGGGTGGGTGCAGCACATAAACGTGGCACGGCGAGCCTTCCGGGTAGAACGGCCGCTGCACCAAAAGCGGGCCGAAATGCCGACGCGCACCAAGGCGGGTCACGCCATTGCGCTCAATGAAGCGCAGTTGCAGGTGAGCGCTCCAGCCTGCATCTTCTTCAGAGTGTTCCACCTGCTTTGCCAGTAACATCCTATAGCCCCTGAATTCCGTGGCCCGCCGAGAGATCAGAGAGGCTGGCGCCATTTAGGGCGACGCTGGCGGGCTGTCCACTCGATCAAATTTCGCTGGCTGGATATAGCAGGTTGCGGGCCAAGTACGCAGGTGAAAGCAAATGAAAACTCTGGCTGTTGTTCGGCAGGTCGCAGAATGATGCACGGTGTGGGGGCGGCACGTTGCCCCCCTTTAGATCATTAGCTGCGTGCGAGTGATCCGTGGCGGAGCCATGTAGGGTGAGCGGGATTATCATGGTGCGAGACATGACGGTGGCTTTTCAGGATGCCCAGATTTCGCTGTGCGATCAGTCCTCGCAATTCGCCAATTTCTGCTCTGGCGCGAGTCGCATGCGTGTTGAACCTGCTTTGCGTCACGACTGCAGGCGACAACAAGGAGCGCCGCTGTACGCGCAGCCCGATGGCATGGCTTTTTTTCAGGGACCAGGGCAGTGGGTAAAACGCAAGGTCACGGCCATCTTTTTCAAACGCTTTGTTCATGTGATCTATCAACCCGTTGAGAACCGACTCTACCTGATCCAGCTCGGCCTCAAGCTGCACCACCAGGTCTTCCTTGGATAACCTGACTGCTTTGACGACCTTCCAGGGAATCTGGACCATGGCAACCACGGGCACCAGCGGCACCACACTGGCCAACTCGCCCATCAGGGTATGCTCCGTTGTTTCGGCGAAGGTGTTGCCAGTCACCTCTTCCCCCCCCGCCCCTACGTCTAGGCCAATACTGTCCAATGCCTGACGGAGGGCTCCGGGTTTTGACAGGCGATCGATTTTTTTGGCCACCTCGACCTCCGGCGAAGGCAGATAGTTCGGAATGATGGCTGAGGTCACTTGACCTGCAACCAGGCCTGCTGCATGCGTACCCACCACCGGTACCACCGAGCCGACTGCGGCACCCATAAAGCTGCCTGCCGACACTGTGGCAGCCTTGAGGCCGGAGAAGAGTGCACCATAGGTGACGGTTCGCTTTTTCGATTCCAGGAAATCACGACTGCGCTCCTTCAGCGTCCGCAGAATTCCCCCGGCCTCCCTGACTGCCTTGTACTTCCTGTAGATATCCTTCTCTGCCGACAACCCGTCGCCATCCCCCCACGTCAGCGGAGAGTTGCGCACCATCCGATAGACATTCATGCCGTCCACCCAGCCTGCCGGGTCGGCACTCAACCAGCGCGCGGCCCAAGGCTGGTAATAGCGCTGCCCGAAGTAATACAACCCCGTCGCATCACGTTCCTTGCCGGCAAAACGCTGCGTTTTATAACCTGCCTCCACTTCGTTGCGAGCCGACCACACAGACGTACCGCCGTAGGGGTAATACTCCTCACGGCTGATTACCTGCCCGCTGCCGTCCAGCTCAAGGCCGACACTTGCGGTCAGGTTGCCGTACGAGTACCGCAATGCGCCGTTCTCGATGCCTGCCGGCAGGCCGAGCTGCCACTGCAGCACCCGCACCTGAACCCTACCCGTCCCACCGACCTGCAACACCTGCAACGCCTGGGTGACATCCGCGCCATGACGCCAGGTGCGCAGCTCGAGGGCGGGTAGATACAGCACATGTCCGCTGCCGGCAGCGCGAATCGAGATCTTTTCCGTGCGCTGCCGATTGCCGTCGTAGCGGTAACGCTCTCCCTCCACCAGGCCGTGCTCGCCGGCGACCAGCACGACCTCTTGCAAGGCCTGTCGAGAGGTCCAGGACAGCGCCTGGTCTGGCTGCAGCAAACGTTGATTACCTGCCGCATCGAACAGCGCATCCACTTGCAGCGGGTTTTCGGTGAGTGCGCTCGACACAGCGCGGTTGCTGCGCCCGGACACGGTCATGGCCCGCGTGTAGCTGCCCCGGCCCAGGGGCGACAAGTGGCTGATGCGGTTCAGATTGCCCCCACGATCATAGGCATACTGGCGAACGTAGTTCACCAGCGAGCCGTCCTGGCCACGCAGGGGGATGGACCGAGGGAGCAAGGCGGGATTGTGTTGCGCGTTTTCAGCCATTTCGCGTCCGCTGGCCGAGACCAGTTGATAGAGGGTGTCGTATTCACAATGCTGCGCGGGCATCACCTTCTGGTTACTCCAGAATCGCGTTGCTTCGGCGTCGCTGTAGACACCAAGCACATTGCCCACGGGGTCATACTCGTAGTGCAGATCCTGCAGCAACCTTGGCCCGAACGCATGCCCGGCAGGTCGCTGTATACGCATGCCGGAAAGGCGCTGAGTGCGTGGCTCGTAGCTGTAGAGCGTGACTACACCGTTGCCGTGCACTTCACCCTGGGTCTCGCCACTGGCCGCATAGGCCCGCGAATGGAGCACGGCCCGTTCGATGCCGCCCTTGAGAGTCAGACAGCTGTTGGCGAATGAACCTGCAACATCGTATGCATGCCGCTGCAGATGGCCTTGCGCATCGATCTGCTCGCGCAACACTCCTGTGGCGTCCACCGCATAGCAGGTGGTGTAGGGCGTCAGCGACAACAGCAGGTCCCACTGCTCCTCGCTTGCGCCTTGCCAATCGGCCTCTCCACCGGGCTTGAGCAACCTTCTGGAGGTCGCCAGCGCCACCCCGGTGATGCCCACGCGGTCCTGGCCGAGGCAACCTGCAGTGTCGTAGTGACGGACGCACAGCCCGGCCAGGTTGTGCGCCTTCATCGCCGACGATGCATCACCCCAGTTGAAACGTTCCACGATAACCAGTGGTTGTGCGCTGACCTGCTCGCTGGCATGGGTCAAACGACCGGCTAACGGTGCTACCTCATAGTGCTGCCGACGCGTGACGCCCATTCCGTTGACCTGCAGCAGCGCGCGGCCGTCGATACTGGCCAGGGAAATATCGGTCCCGGCATCGACGCAATCGGTTCGTGACAGTCGCCCACTGAATGAACAGAGGATCGAGCAATTGACCAACTCCTCGTCCTCGCCCTGAGCATGCTCGTGCAAACGTGGGTCGACGCTGCTCAGCCGTTGCCCGAGCGCGTTGAAACGATGGCGGGTGATACGCGGGTCGGTCCGGGCCAACGCTTGCGGATGCCGGTGGTAAGCAACTTCGCGCACACCCAGTCCCCTGTTATCTGTCACCATCACGTCGGGTGTGCCGCGATGGAGGGCCTCAGCGTTCCTGGTCATACCGTTCATCCTGCGTATTTGCTCGTTGCAGACGTATTAGCCTAGACACAACCGACAACCTCACAAGGACAGCACATGCCCCTGGCCCCTGCCATTCCCATACTGCGTATCTTCTGCATCGACAAGGCCCGGGAGTTCTATCTGGACTTCCTGGGCTTCCAGCTTGACTGGCAACACCGCTTCAGCCCCGACCTGCCGCTCTATGCGCAGATTCATCGTGACGGGTTGATCCTGCACCTGAGCGAACACCACGGCGATGCCTGCCCAGGCTCGACCGTGTTCGCCCGCACCGAAGACCTGCGCGCACTGGAGCGGGAATTGCTGGACAAGCAGTACGGCTATGCCCGGCCCCAGGTCGAACGGGTCGATTGGGGGTTGCAGATGCAGATCCGTGACCCGTTCGGCAACCTGTTGCGGTTTTGTCAGCAGATTGAAGAGTAAGGCTGGGTAGCCAGGCGCTGAAAATCCCCCGTCCTGCACCCAGGCCTCACCCAATTCGTGACTGGCCGTTCCCGATCCGCGAGCTTTGTATTATCGTGGCGTGGTGCGCATATAACAGCAGCCCGAGCGATCGGGCACTTGCAAGACAATCGAGGGTGTCATGAGTAACGAAAGCATTAACTGGGACAAGCTGGGTTTCGACTACATCAAGACCGACAAGCGCTACCTGTCCGTGTGGCGCAATGGTGAGTGGGACAAAGGCACCCTGACCGAAGACAACGTGCTGCACATCAGTGAAGGCTCCACCGCCCTGCACTATGGCCAGCAGTGCTTCGAAGGCCTCAAGGCCTACCGTTGCAAGGACGGCTCGATCAACCTGTTCCGCCCAGACCAGAACGCCGCCCGCATGCAGCGCAGCTGCGCGCGCCTGCTGATGCCGCAGGTGCCGACCGATGTGTTCATCGAAGCGTGCAAGCAAGTGGTCAAGGCCAACGAGAAGTTCGTCCCGCCGCACGGCAAAGGCGCCCTGTACCTGCGCCCGTTCGTGATCGGTACCGGCGACAACATCGGCGTGCGCACCGCCCCCGAGTTCATCTTCTCGGTCTTCGCCATCCCGGTTGGCTCGTACTTCAAGGGCGGCATGAAGCCGCACAACTTCCAGATCTCCAGCTTCGACCGTGCCGCCCCTCAGGGCACTGGCGCAGCCAAGGTCGGTGGCAACTACGCGGCCAGCCTGCAACCGGGCGCTGAAGCCAAGAAGGCCAACTTCGCCGACGCCATCTACCTCGATCCGCTGACCCACACCAAGATCGAGGAAGTCGGTTCGGCCAACTTCTTCGGCATCACCGCCAACAACGAATTCGTCACCCCGAAATCGGCCTCGGTACTGCCAGGCATCACCCGCCTGTCGCTGATGGAACTGGCGCAATCGCGCCTGGGCCTGACCGTGATCGAAGGCGACGTCGAGATCAACAAACTCGACCGCTTCATCGAAGCCGGCGCCTGCGGCACCGCTGCGGTGATCACCCCGATCGGTGGCATCGAGTACAACGGCAAGCTGCACGTGTTCCACGACCTGGAAAAAGTCGGCCCGATCACCCAGAAGCTCTATAACGAGTTGACCGGTATCCAGAGCGGTGACGTCGAAGCACCGGCAGGCTGGATCGTCAAGGTCGCCTGAGCCGCTGCGCCACGCTGATCGACGGGGCATGCCAGACACTGGCATGCCCCGTTTTGTTTTACCCGCCGTAGATGAATTTTTCTTAAATCGCTGTTTGGCTATTCTTTGGCACAATCAAATCTCCAAATAGACGCCCAGGAACGAGCATGCCACGCGTACTGACCATCGAAGACGACGCCGTCACCGGCCAGGAAATCGTCGCCGAACTCTCCAGCCACGGCCTGGAAGTGGATTGGGCCGACAATGGCCGCGAGGGCCTGGCCAAGGCCATTGCCGGCGGTTACGACCTGATCACCGTAGACCGCATGCTGCCTGAGGTCGATGGCCTGACGATCGTCACTACCCTGCGCAACCTGAAGATCGCGACGCCAATCCTGATGATCAGCGCCCTGTCCGACGTGGATGAGCGCGTGCGCGGCCTGCGGGCCGGTGGCGACGACTACCTGACCAAGCCGTTCGCCTCGGACGAGATGGCGGCGAGGGTCGAAGTGCTGCTGCGGCGCAACAGCGTACCCATGACCCAGACCCGCCTGCAGGTCGCCGACCTGCAGCTGGACCTGATCAGCCACGAGGCCCGCCGCGGCGAGCACACCCTCAACCTGCTGCCCACCGAGTACAAGCTGCTGGAATACCTGATGCGCCACAGCGGCCAGGTTATCACGCGGATGATGATCTTCGAGGAAGTCTGGGGCTACCACTTCGATCCGGGCACCAACCTGATTGACGTGCACATCGGCCGCCTGCGCAAGAAGATCGACTCCGCCGGCCAGTCGCCGCTGATCCGTACGGTACGGGGCTCGGGTTATGCCATTGCTGAACCCGTCTAAGGGCTGGAGTTCGTCCACCAGTCGCCTGTTGGCGCTGTACAGTTTCCTGTTCGTGGCCTGGAGCAGCATCCTCATGGGGGTGCTGTATTTCGAGGTTTCCAGTTACCTGAACAAGCTCACCCGTCACTCCATGCTGCAGCGCCAGCACCTGTTCGCGCATATGAGTGGCAAACAGCTGGACGATGCCCTGATCGCCAGCCAGGCGTTCGAAGAGCGCAGTTTCGATGCCTACGGCCTGTTCGACGCCCAGCTCAACCCGGTGGGCGGGCGCATTCGCGCGATTCCCCCTGACCTTGGCCTGGACGGCAAGGTGCACGAGCTCAAGCGCTGCCTGGACGCTGACGACCCGCACATGCCACGTGACAGCTGCGATGCTGTGGCGATCAAGGTGCAGGATGGCCGCTGGCTGGTGTTGTTCCGCGACAATGGCTCGTTGTTCGTGGTCACCCGCATCATCCTGCATGCCTTGTTGTGGGGTATCTCGCTGACTCTGATTCCGGGGTTTGCCGGTTGGTACCTGCTGCGCCGCCGGCCGCTGAAGCGCATTCGTGCCATTCAGGCCCAAGCCGAGCTGATCGTCGCCGGCGACCTCACCCACCGCTTGCCGCTGTCGGCCCGCCGCGATGAGCTGGACATGCTCGCCGATATCGTCAACGCCATGCTCGACCGCATCGAACGGCTGATGCACGAGGTCAAAGGCGTCTGCGACAACATCGCCCACGACCTGCGCACACCCCTCACCCGCCTGCGGGCTCAGCTGTACCGTATTCGCCAGCAGAGCACGCACGACTCGCCACAAGCCGAAGCGCTGGACCAGGCGATCGGCGAGACCGACACGTTGATGGCACGCTTCCGTGGCCTGCTGCGCATCAGCGAGCTGGAAGACCGCCAGCGTCGCGCCGGCTTCGTTCAGCTCGATCCGCACGACCTGCTGGTGGAACTGCACGACTTCTACCTGCCGCTGGCCGAGGATGGCGGCATCCGCCTGAGTCTCGAACAGCCTGCCCAGTTGCCGGCGCTGCATGGTGATCGCGAGCTGCTGTTCGAAGCGCTGGCCAACCTGGTGGGCAATGCCATCAAGTTCACACCCGAAGACGGCCGGGTTGCCATCAAGGCGACTCAGGATGAGCTGGGTGTGCACATCGCCATTGAAGACAGCGGGCCGGGCATTCCCGAAGAAGAGCGGGCTGCGGTGTTGAAGCGCTTCTATCGCAGCGAGGAAGGCCACCGCCATTCCGGGTTCGGGCTGGGGTTGTCGATCGTTGCGGCGATCGTCGACCTGCATGGGTTCGGGCTGGAGATTGGCGAGAGCGAGCTGGGAGGGGCGAAATTGGTGTTGCACTGCCCCCTGGCCGGTTTGGCCAAATAAAGTTGGGGCCGCTTTGCGGCCCCAATGACGCCGATCAGTCAGCCAGGCGCCAGGTAGTGGCACCCTTGCTGTCTTCCAGCACCACACCCATGGCAGTGATCTGGTCACGGATGCGGTCGGACTCCGCCCAGTTCTTGTCCGCACGCGCCTGCAGGCGCGCCTGGATCAAGGCTTCCACCTCAGCCGCGTCGACCTTGCCTTCGGCACCGGCACGCAGGAAGTCATCGGCTTCCAGCTGCAGCACGCCCAGCACATCGCCCAACTCGCGCAAGCGACCGGCCAGGCCGGCCGCCGCGTCGACATCGCTGTCACGCAGGCGGTTGATTTCGCGCACCAGGTCGAACAGCACGGCGCAGGCCTCTGGCGTACCGAAGTCGTCGTTCATCGCCACGCTGAAGCGCTCGACGAACGCTTCACCACCCTTGGCGGCAACCCGTGGCAGACCACGCAGGGCGTGGTAGAAGCGCTCCAGGGCGCCCTTGGCATCGCGCAGGCTGTCTTCGGAGTAGTTGATGGCGCTGCGATAGTGGCTGGCCACCAGCAGGTAGCGCACCACCTCCGGGTGGTACTTGTCGAGCACGTCGCGAATGGTGAAGAAGTTGTTCAACGACTTGGACATCTTCTCGCCATTGATGCGGATCATGCCGCAGTGCATCCAGCTGTTGGCGTACTGCTTGCCAGTGGCTGCCTCGCTCTGGGCGATCTCGTTCTCGTGGTGCGGGAACTCCAGGTCACTGCCGCCACCGTGGATGTCGAAGCTCTCGCCCAGGCAGCAGGTGGACATCACCGAGCACTCGATGTGCCAGCCCGGACGGCCCGGGCCCCACGGCGAATCCCAATATGGCTCGCCCGGCTTGACGCCTTTCCACAGGACGAAGTCCAGTGGGTCCTGCTTGGCCTCGTCGACCTCGATGCGGGCACCGATGCGCAGGTCCTCGATCTTCTTGCGCGACAGCTTGCCGTAGCCGACGAACTTGCCGACCCGGTAGTACACGTCACCGTTGCCCGGCGCGTAGGCATAGCCCTTGTCGATCAGGGTCTGGATCATCGCGTGCATGCCGGCGATATGGTCGGTGGCACGCGGCTCCAGGTCTGGTTTGAGGATGTTCAGGCGGCGCTCGTCCTCGTGCATCGCGTCGATCATGCGCGCGGTCAGGGCGTCGAACGCCTCGCCGTTTTCGTTGGCGCGGTTGATGATCTTGTCGTCGATGTCGGTGATGTTGCGCACGTAGGTCAGGTCGTAGCCGCTTTTACGCAGCCAGCGGGTCACCAGGTCGAACGCCACCATGCTGCGGCCGTGGCCAAGGTGGCAGTAGTCGTACACGGTCATGCCGCACACGTACATGCGCACCTTGTTGCCATCGAGCGGCTTGAAGGCTTCCTTGGTCTTGCTCAGCGTGTTGTAGATGGTAAGCACGGCGATTCCTTAGCTGCCCCAGGAGTCACGCAGGGTGACGGTGCGGTTGAACACCGGGCGACCCGGCTGGCTGTCCTTGAGGTCGGCGCAGAAGTAACCTTCGCGCTCGAACTGGAAGCGGTCCTCAGGCTGTGCCTGGCCCAGCGACGGCTCGGCGCGGCAGCCGGTCAGCACTTGCAGCGAATCCGGGTTGATGTTGTCGAGGAAGCTGCCGCCATCTTCGGTCTTCTCCGGGTTGGCGGAGCGGAACAGGCGGTCGTACAGGCGTACCTCGCACTCGACGCTGCCTTCAGCCGGCACCCAGTGGATCACGCCTTTGACCTTGCGGCCTTCCGGGTTCTTGCCCAGGGTGTCCGGGTCGTACGAGCAGCGCAGCTCGACGATGTTGCCGTCGGCATCCTTGATCGCCTCGTCGGCGCGGATCACGTAGCTGCCGCGCAGGCGCACTTCACCGGCTGGCTCCAGGCGCTTGTAGCCCTTCGGAGGCTCTTCCATGAAGTCGTCGCGGTCGATGTACAGCTCGCGGGCGAATGGCAGCACACGTACGCCCATGTCTTCCTTCGGGTGGCGCGGCAGTTCAAGCTGTTCGACCTGGCCTTCCGGGTAGTTGGTGATGACCACCTTCAGCGGGCGCAGCACGCACATGGCGCGTGGCGCAGTGCGGTCGAGGTCGTCACGGATGCTGAACTCGAGCATCGACATGTCGACCACGCCGTCGGAACGGTTGGTGCCGATCATTTCGCAGAAGTTGCGGATCGACGCCGGGGTGTAGCCGCGGCGGCGGAAGCCCGACAGGGTCGACATGCGCGGATCGTCCCAGGCGCTGACGTGCTTTTCATCGACCAGTTGCTTGAGCTTGCGCTTGGAGGTGATGGTGTAGTTCAGGTTCAGGCGGCTGAACTCGTACTGGCGCGGGTGCGCCGGTACCGGCAGGTTGTCGAGGAACCAGTCGTACAGCGGGCGGTGGCCCTCGAACTCGAGGGTGCAGATCGAGTGGGTGATGCCTTCGATGGCGTCGGACTGCCCGTGGGTGAAGTCGTAGTTCGGGTAGATGCACCACTTGTCACCGGTCTGGTGGTGGTGGGCATGGCGGATGCGGTACAGGATCGGGTCGCGCAGGTTCATGTTCGGCGAGGCCATGTCGATCTTGGCGCGCAGCACGCGCTCGCCGTCCTTGAACTCGCCGGCCTTCATGCGCGCGAACAGGTCGAGGTTTTCCTCGACGCCGCGCTCGCGGAACGGGCTGTTCTTGCCGGGTTCGGTCAGGCTGCCGCGGTATTCCTTGGCCTGATCAGGGGTCAGGTCGCAGACATAGGCCTTGCCACGCTTGATCAGTTCAACGGCCCAGTCGTGCAGCTGGTCGAAGTAGTTGGAGGCATAGCGCACTTCGCCGGCCCAGTCGAAGCCCAGCCATTTCACGTCGCTCTGGATGGCGTCGATGTATTCCTGGTCTTCCTTGGCCGGGTTGGTGTCGTCGAAGCGCAGGTGGCAGACGCCGCCAAACTCCTTGGCCAGGCCGAAGTTGACGCAGATCGACTTGGCGTGGCCGATGTGCAGGTAGCCGTTGGGCTCCGGCGGGAAGCGGGTGACGATGCTGCTGTGCTTGCCCGAGTCCAGGTCGGCCTGGATGATCGGCCGCAGGAAGTTCGCAGGGACAGCGGGGGCGCCTTTGGCAGCGGCGTTGGGCGCGTTGTCGGCAGTGGGCTTGCTCATAGGATCCTTGAATGCACGTGTCCGGCCTGGGTAGGCCGATTGAATCAAAGGGCCTATCATAGCCGAAGCAGTCAAGCTGCTGACAGCCGGGCACCGACAAACTGGCGCGTTTTATCGCGATCCGTGCAAAATGATCGTCGTGCACCCTGTGCCATGAACATGTGTCGCGGTTGCCCGATCCTGCGTCAGGTGACTACACGCGCCCTGCGCAACCTATTCCCGTATGCCTTGAAAGAGCGAATTTCAGCATGTCCAAAGTCAAACTGACCACCAACCACGGCGACATCGTCATTGAACTGAACGCTGAAAAAGCCCCGATTACCGTGGCCAACTTCATCGAGTACGTCAAAGCCGGCCATTACAGCAATGTCGTCTTCCACCGTGTGATCAAGGGCTTCATGATCCAGGGCGGCGGTTTTGAGCCAGGCATGAACGAAAAGCGTGACAAGCGTGCCAGCATCCAGAACGAAGCCGACAATGGCCTGAAGAACGACAAGTACACCATCGCCATGGCCCGCACCATGGACCCGCACTCCGCCTCCGCGCAGTTCTTCATCAATGCCTCCAACAATGACTTCCTCAACCACAGCGGCAAGAACACTCAGGGCTGGGGCTACGCGGTATTCGGTGAAGTGATCGAAGGCCGTGAAGTCGTCGACGCTATCGAAAAGGTTGCCACCGGTTCCAAAGCTGGCCACCAGGACGTGCCGAAAGAAGACGTGATCATCGAGAAAGCCGAGATCATTGAGTGATTCTGCTGATCTCTGATCTGCATTTGCAAGAAGAACGCCCGGACATAACCCGGGCGTTTCTAGATCTGCTCGACGGCCGCGCCCGTCACGCCAAGGCGCTGTACATCCTCGGTGACTTCTTCGAAGCGTGGATCGGTGACGATGCCATGACCCCGTTCCAGCAGTCGATCTGCCAGGCCTTGCGCCAGCTCAGCGACAGCGGCACGGCGATCTACCTGATGCATGGCAACCGCGACTTCCTGATTGGCCAGGATTTCTGCACGGCCGCCGGCTGCACGCTGCTGGCCGACCCGAGCGTGATCGAGCTGGGCGGTGAACAGGTACTGCTGATGCATGGCGACACCCTGTGCACCCGCGACCTGGCCTACATGAAGATGCGCCGCTACCTGCGCAACCCAGTGAGCCTGTGGATCCTCCGGCATCTGCCGCTGGCCACCCGGCAGAAACTGGCGCGCAAGCTGCGCAGCGAAAGCCGGGCGCAGACGCGTATGAAGGCTACCGAGATTGTCGACGTCACACCGGAAGAAGTGCCGAAGGTGATGGCGGCGCACGGCGTGCGCACCCTGGTGCATGGCCACACCCACCGGCCGGCGATTCACAAGCTGGTGGTGGATGGCGAACCGGCACGGCGCATCGTGCTGGGGGACTGGGACCGCAGGGGCTGGACCTTGCAGGTCGATGGGCAAGGCTTTGCCCTGGAGCCGTTCGAGTTCTCCTGAAAGTCCGAGCCGACTTCTTCGCGGGCGCGCCCGCGAAGAAGCCTGTGCAGGCTAAAGCCTCAAGGCCGGTTAGCCACCACTCCTTTATCCCGCTCACTGATCACATACTGCCGATACTCCGGGTCCGCCTTGATCTGTGCCTCGGTAAACGGCATCGCTGCCAGTTGCTTGGCGGCAAACGCCTTGGTCTGGTCGCTGAAATGCGCTGAACCGGCTTCGCTGGACTGCGAGAACGCCAGCAGCCCACGCGCCTGTGGCCCTTTTTCAGTGAAACTCACCAACTGCAGATAGCTGGTACCGCTGACCACCAGGCGCTTGCCCGGCCCGTGCGGTACGCTGAACATCGCATTGTAGACCCCCAGCTGCTGCGGCCCACCCGGCACCGGCGTGCCATCGGCGGCCTGCTGGATCTGCCCCCAACGGCTGCCCTCCTCCACGCCCGCCTTGGCCACTTGCTGCAGTGACGCCAAGGCCGCTTCGCGCAAGAGTTTACGTACCGCCGCCTGCTCCACCGCCAAGCCACGCGGGGTGTGCTGCGGGTCTGCCGGGTCGAAGGCCACGCGCCAGCTTTGCGGGTGTTTGGCCATGCTCTCGACCATATTCTGGAAATGCACCAGGCCGATACCACTGTTCAAATCGGCCTTGCCATTCCACACGGCGAGGCTGGCGCACACGGCCTGCAGGTCTGCCTCAGCCCCCTTGCACCACTGCAGCAGGTCAGGCAGCACCAGGCTGGCCAGGTATACATCGTCATCCAGCACCATGCGCTGCAAGTCATCGACGCCCAGCTTGGCGTTGCCTTGCAGGCGCTCGAGGGCGAAACGCCCGCGCATGCCCAGCGGCTGGTCGCTGCGGCTGATCAAGGGCGAGAACCCGGTCAACGGCTGGGCCGGGTTGGCCATCCAGGCCGGGTCGTTGGAATTCTGCACGAAGTCGTTGCGTTCCAGGCTTGGCAGCATCTGCGCCGGGAAGATACCAGGCTGTGCGGCCTGAGCATCGACCTTCCACTGGCAGGCGCTGCGCGACCCGTCCAGCACCACCAGCGGGCCTTGCGCCGCCGGGTTGCTGCATTCGCTCAGCAGCTGCTGATCGACATAGGGCACCACCGACTGGTTCAGGTACAGCGCCTTGCCTGCGGCATCGACCGCCAGGGTGTTGACCCATGGGATACCCTGCAACTGCTCGATGGACCCCTTGAGGACATCCAGGCTGTCGGCTTGGTTGATGCGATACCACTGCTGCAGCACGCGCGTGTTGTCCAGGTTGGCATCGCGCAGGCTATAGGCCGCCTGGGTGTCCCAATCCAGTCGACCGGGCCACTGCACCACCGGCCCGAAACTGGAGCTGTAGACCTGGCGCTCGACCTGGCTGAGTGAGCCATCGGCGGCCTTGACCGTGACGCTCACGGTCTGCTGTGCCATGGGGATGGACTGGCCATCCTGCAGGTAGTGGGTCGGGTCCTTGGGGTCCAGTTGCAGGCGGTACAGGGTGAAGTGCTTCGAGGTGTCCACCGTGTGGGTCCAGGCCAGGTGGCGGTTGAAGCCGATGTTCACCACGGGCAGGCCAGGCAAGGCCGCCCCCATCACATCCAGCTTGCCAGGAATGGTCAGCTGCATCTGGTAGAAGCGCATGCCGCCCATCCACGGGAAGTGCGGGTTGGCCAGCAGCAGGCCACGGCCATTGGCCGAGCGCTGCGCCCCCACGGCCACGGCGTTGCTGCCGCGTTCAGAGGCGAAGCGCTGCTGCTGGGCCAGTGCCACGTCAAAGGACGGGGCAGCTTGCTGAGCAGCCAGCTTGGGGGGCTGGGCGCCCGCCAACGCTTCGGCGAACTGGCCCACGCCGCCTTCGGCCAGCAGGCGACGGGTCAGTTTGACCAGGTCCTGGCTGGTGATCGGGCGTACCCACTGACCATCGCCACATTCCGCTGGCAGGCCTTGGCTGCGTCGCTCGGCCAGGGCACGATTGAAGCCGCTGGCATACCCCTCCAGCAGTTCACGCACCTGCGCTGGCTGGGCCTGCATGAAGCCGCTGACTGCCGCCGGCGTGTTGAGCCAGGTAAAGAACAGGTCGCTGGCCAGGTTGTCGCGTTGCTCGAGGGTCTTGCCCTGGACGCCAAAATAGCGCGAGCGCTCACCATTGACCGTCAACACTTCGTTGGCCAGCAGGCACAGGTTGTCCTGGGCATAGGCATAGCCAATGCCATAGCCCAGGCCGCGCTCGTCCTTGGCGACGATATGCGGCACACCAAAACTGGTACGGCGGATCTGCGCACTGGCATCAGCGCTGGGTTCCCGCGCCTGCACGGCTACGCTGGAGGCGACCAGGGCAGCCGCCAGGCTGGCACAGGTCAAGGGACGCGAAATTGGCAACACGGGCACTCCTCGGATTCAGGGGGTCATTCCCGATCAGACGAATGGCTGGATGAAAATTTTACGCGCACGCGCGCCGCGAACCGTCTTTAAGAAAAACCGGCAGAAATCTTTTTTCAGGCAGAAGCTGCAGATTTGCCGTTCTCATTCGTCCTAATCAGTGAGCCACCCATATTTCGGGACAGTCCACGAAAAGGAGCATTCACATGTACAACCCGCAACCCTCAGTGCAGACCGGACGCGCCCCGGGCAAAGCGGCCGACGGAGCGGCCGCCTGCGTGGACGAGCGTGCCGGCAACGTGCAGATTCGCGAACTGCTGCGCGGATACGGCCTGCGTACCAGCCTCATTCGCCTGAAGGTGATCGATGCGCTCTACAACGCAGACCGCACCGGGCGCAGCATTGGCGTACGCGGCGTGCATGCGCAACTGGAACAACTGGACATACCGCTGTCGTTCCTGAGCGTACGCGAGGTGCTCAAGCGGCTGTGCACAGAGGGTGTGATCAGCCTTGGCAGCGACAAGTGCTACAGCCTCAAGCCAGAAGCACGCGCCGTGCTCGAGCAGCCCTTGCCGCGCTGACTGAAGGCCGGCCTGGGGTGGCCGGCTGGCAGGCGTCAGGGCTTGACCTTGCGCCGCAGAATCCCATTGATCACCACCACGACTACGGCAATGGCAATGGCCAGCATCTGGAAGGTCTGCTCACTGATCGTGCCTTGCTTCTGCAGATGCGACAGGCCCAGCATGAGGCCCAGCACCACCAGGATGATCAGAAGCGAGTATTTGAGGCGCTGCACGTGTGTCATCGAAAATTCCTTCAACATCGGGGGCATTTGGCTCGCAATGAGCAGGCGCAATGATACAACGGCCATGGCTTGCGGCGCTGTATTTCCTGCTTAGCGTGGCGAGCTCAGCCTGAAAGCATGGGTTTCCCCAATCCATGCTGGAGGCACCATGCGCAATTTCGCGCTTTTCATCATGCTGCTCACACCCTCTCTTCCCATTCATGCCCTGGACACCGGCCAGGCCGCGCCTGAACAATTGCTCAAGTTAGGTAGCCAGCTGGCGGCTCATGCAGGCAGCAGCCAATGGCAACAACTTTGGCAAAGAACCCGTGCTGCAGGGCACCTGCAAGCCACATCCGGGAAAGCCCACTTCACGATCCCCCAGCCGCAGCTGCCGGAATTGGCTCGTCAGACGCTGGCGCAAGCGGATCAGGTAGAAACCGTAAACCGCACCCTCGCCCGCTATCGGCGTACCTTCCCCGACAGGGTCATTGGCCTGCTCGATGGTCAACCCTTGAACAGCCTTTGCCTGATCATCGACTGGCGCACCTTGCCGCAGGAGCAGGCCGATAAAGCCCATGCCTACCTCGGCAGTGCAAGCCTGCTGAACAGCTATCCATGCAAGTAAGGGGGGGGCCACTTATAGACACGGTAGACAATGCAACCCTATGTGACATCGGGCCTGTACGGCAGCGCTGAGGCATCTTCCTACACCGCTAAGCATCGTTGCCTGCAAGCCCTGCTCATCAAAACTACAACTGCCAGCCCACTTGGCGCCTAGCGACAGCATTCGTCGCTCACCGAGAATTCCCCCATGCCAACGACAGGCATCGCGCCCCATCCACCGCGAGGAAGTCTCATATGGAACTGCCAGATCTCACCGCCATCGACATCGGCCAGTTACCGCATTCGCTGCAGGCCCTGATCGAATGCATCGGCCTTGAAAACGCCTACCAGCTGACCTGCGCCTACGGCGGCAGGCCCAAGTACATTCCCAAGCACCGAGAGCGCACCAAGCTGGCCGACGTACTCCCGGCCGATGCGCTCGACGCCTTGATCAAACGCTTTGCCGGCGTGGCCCTGGAAATTCCCAAGGCAGACCATTTCCTGCGCCAGCTGCGCAACCTGCAGATCCAGAAAGAAAGCGCCAACGGCTTGTCCCGGAGCCTGCTGGCCGACAAGTACGGCCTGAGCCTGCGCCAGATAGGCAACATTCGCCGTCAGGAGCATTGCGCTCGCTGAAGGTGCTCATGCGCGGTCACCCTGATTGGCCGCCTCCTTAGCCTTGCAAAAAGAGATAACCTCCATGTCTATCGATAACAGCCTTATCGGTTCGGTCATCAATGCGCTGCCCATGGACCGCATGATCGCCGCACCGCTGCAAGCGATGGTCCAGGCACAGGTCACTGCCAGCAAATCCTATGCGGACTTCCTCATGCAGGTTTGCGTACAAGATGGCAAAGCCGTTGCCATCCAGTTCGACTACGACGAAACCATCGTTGACGAACAAGGCGAGTACAAAGGCATAGTCAGCAAGTCCATGAAGGTGCCCCTGCTGGCAGCCATCACCCACCCGAACATCACCATAGAAGAAGGTAACGTCGAATTCGAGCTGACCATCAGTCAGATGGCCGAGGACTTCAGCGAGTCGAGCAAGAGCGGCGAACTGGCTGCTTCGCTGGGATGGGGCCCGTTCAAACTGGATGTAAAAGGCAGTATCAGCAGCAAGTCCACACAAACCCGCAAGACCGATACCCGGGCACGCTATGCGTTCAATACCTCGCTGCGTCGCCAGGACCCACCAGAGGCCATGATGCGGGTGATCGACTTCCTCACCGAAGCCGCCACCAAGCCGACAGTGGTCAAAAACTCAACACTGGAAAGTCCGGACACCATCTCGCAGGCCGACACCCTTAAACCCACTCCCGGCATAGAGAGCGACGCTGGCAAGGGTTCCACTACCGTCTGACGGTCAACCCGATGCTTGATCGCTCGCCCTGCTCCTCCCAGCGGGGCCTCTTCCTGCTTCAGGAGCCAGCCCCTTGGACAACCCACCAGCGCCCATGACCGCCATCGATCTGCGGGATATCACACGCGGTCTGCAGGAGGCCGCTGCGGCCACCAACAGCCTGATAGCCCAGCAGTACATCAACCTGTTTGATCAATTCTTCGACTATGACACCCAGGCGCTAGGCAGCCCGATGAAGCCCAAGATGGTCGAGGTCGCCATGGACGACAGGCACGTGATGCGCGTGCCACTGTTCGCCCTGGTGGCGCCCAAGGGTTTGACCCTGGAACGCATGCAGGTAGACCTGTCGGTGCGCGTCAATGCCACCGAGGAGCTGCGCGCAATACGCGAAGAATGTGGGCGGGCCAGCGCCGCCAGTTTCAAGGTGACGATCGGCGCCCAGGGCCGCCAAGGCGAAGCCCGGGACCCTGACGAAGTGCAGATCCGCATGCAGTTTCATGCCAGCGAACCACCCGAAGCGCTCAACCGCCTGATCGAGGAATACACCAGGCTGGTTACGCCAATACGCAAGCCCGACGCACCTGCGTCCACCGAAATCAACGAATTCATCGAGGCCGCCACCGTACGCTGACGCCCCTCAGAAGTCTCGCTTGTAGAAGATATCCAGCGAGCTTGCCAGCCCGCTGGCGGCTTCCAGATACACCTTCTTGCTCAGTTTGTAGCGCAGCGCAACGGTATTGGCCGGCTCGAACACCCCGACCCCATAGCGCAAGCTGAGCTTCTCGGTCAGGTTGCCACTGGCCACCACACTGGTGCTGTTACCAGAGCCTTCGGTGTCCAACTGGAAGTCTTCGATGCCCAGGCCCGATGCCAGGCTGCCGGTAATCCCGGCACTGCCTGCCAGGCCCAGACCCAATGCCGCTTCGGCAAGCATGTTGCTGTCCTCACCGGAAGTCCCCAGCGGGCGCCCGAGCACCAGATAGGACAACGCCTGCTCCTGGCTCATGGCCGGTTCCGAGAACACGCTGGTACTCGGCTGCTCGGCACTGCCACTCAGGCGGATACCGGCAATCACATCGTCGACCTTGCGGATAGCCTCGATATCCAGATAGGGCTGGTCGATTGGCCCGGCGAACAACAGCCGTGCGCGGCGAATGGTCAGGCGCTGGCCATAGGCACGATAGCGACCATCAGCCAGGCTCAATTCGCCACGGGTGTCCAGGTTGTCACCGATGTGCACATGGCCAAGCAGGTTGGCGGTCAGGCCGAAGCCGCTGAATGACAGCTTGTCCTGCCCCACGACCACGTCGATATCCATGGCCATCGCCATGGGCGGTTTGCCCTCTTCGGTCTGGTGGCCGACGATGACGGCATCGTCCGAGACCTTGACGGTAGAGGGAGGCAACTCGCGCACAACGATCTTGCCCTTGGGCACCAGCACTTTACCGGACACCGCCAGCTTGTCATCAATCAGGCGCAAGTTCAGGTCTGGCGCGACTTCCAATGTGGCGTAGGGCTCGACGTTCACGGGCAACTGCTGGCCCTGCAGGCGCAGGTCCATGCCCAGCGCCTGGCCCCAGGTCAGGTGGCCGTTGAGCTGGCCGCGACCGGCTTCCCCGCTGCGCCAGCCACCGTTGACCTGCACCTGCTCGCCGGCGATCAAGGCCTGCAGCGAAAGGTCCTGCAGGCTGACCGGCAACTCGGCACCACTGACTTCGCCGCCACTGAGCATCAGGTTGCCGTTGACCTGTGGCGCCAGCAAGGTGCCGGTCAAGCGCCCGCTGCCATTCAACTGCCCAGCCAGGCGCTCGACCATCGGCATGAACGGACGGGCGATCGACAGTTCCAGCCCGGCCAGGCGGAAGTCGCCCGACAGCGGCTTGTCCTTGCCCAGTGGATCGAGGCGTGTGTTCAGGCTCAGTTCGCCCAGGCGTTCGCCACGAAAATCCAGGCGCGTATCGACCCGGCGTGGCGCCAGGGTGCTGTCCAGGCGCAGGGCCTGGTAAGGGAAGTCGATCCAACGGCCCTTGTCGCGAACGCGCAACGTACCGCCACTGGCATCGATACGCACGGTGCCTTTCGGGCCGCTGGCCGGAATATCCAGGTTCACGTCGGCATTGAGCATGCCCTGCCAGGCGAAGTCCTTCGGCAGCCATTGCGCCAGGCTCTCCAGCGGGAACTGCTTGAGGTGGTAGCGCAGGCGCGGCTCGGGCGCCAGGCGCTGATCCTCGCCGCACAGGCTGGCCTGGCCGGAGCGCCAGCAGTGGGCACCGAAATCCATTTGGCCACTGGCCAGTCGCTGCAGCCGGGCGGGTGCCTGCAGCTGCCAGTCCTGGCCGCCGGCCTGGATCCTGCCGCTTGCCAGGCGGCCACGCCAGTCACCTTTGTTAAGCTGGCCATCCAAGCCCAGATCGAGCTTGAGCTGTGGGCCATCCAGCGCCAGGCTCAGCGCCTGTTGGCGAATGTCGCCCTTGCCATTGGCCTGCAAGGTGCCCAGCGAAGTGTCGCCCAGACGGATACCGCTGGCCTTGAGGTCGATCAGACCCCGTTGGGCACTGTCCAGGCGGGCCTCCAGGTCGAGTCGCTGGAGGCGGTTTTCTTCCTGTGCCAATTGCTGGCCCTGCAGGGTCAGGTTGCCATGCGGCGCGTTCAGTGTGCCACTGACGTCCAGGCGCCCCTTGACCTGCCCTTGCAGCCTCGGCCACAGCTGGCCGAGCCGAGGCAGGTCTAGGTCGACTCGCCCGGCCAGGCGCTGCTGCAAGCTGCCGCTGCCGTTGATACGGTTATCACCCAGTTGTACCGCCAGCGCACCGAGGGTCCAGCTCTGCCCGGCACCTTGTGCCTCGACCTTGAGCACCGCCGGCTGCCCGCGCAGGCGCCCCTTGAGGTCGAGCTGGGCATCCAGGCTGAGCTGCTCGTCTTTCATTTCGCCCTTGCTGCGCAGCGGCCCGGCCAGGGTGCCGGGCAACTCCGCGAGCCAGTACGCCGGGTCCAGGGCCGACAACTGCAGGTCGACGTCCCACGCCAAAGTATCGGCGAAGCGCACCGCGACACTGCCCGCCGCCTTGCCCTGCCCGGCCGTCAGCGCCAGCTGCGGCAGGCGCACCTGGCCCAGGTCACCTTCGAACGGGCTGGCGAGGGTGAACGCCCCGGCCGGGCCGTCAAGGTCACCGTTGAAGGTGCCTTGATAATTGCCATTCTGGTATTGGACCTGGGCATTGAGACGCTTGAGAGTAACCTGCGGCGGTGTTTCCAGCGGGTACAGGCGCAGCCACGGAAAGTCCTGCCACTCCAGCTGGGCGTCGGCCTTCAACGCCTGCTGCCAGTCAGCGTTGGCCTGCAGTTTGACGCGCTGGGCGTCGCTGGCCGTCAGGTCCAGGGCATCCAGCCTGGCGCCCTTGGCGTCGACCATGCCGGTCAGTGCCAGTGCGATCGGTGCCTGCTCGGCCGGCAGGCTGGCACTACCCGACAGTTGGTAGCCCTTGAGCAGATCGCCCTGGGCATCCAGCACGAGCTGATTGAGCTGCAACGTGTCGGGCAGCGATGCCGTTGGTTTGAAGGCATCGGCGCGAATCTGCAGTTTCGCCGGCAGGTGTTCGGCGAGGGCCTGTACCGTCCCGCTCAGGCGGGCATCAAGGTAGCCGCTGCTGGTGGCGTCGATGGACAGGGTTTTCTGCAATTCACCCTTTGCGTTCAGCGCCAGCTGCCAAGCCTTGCCCTCCACCTCAGGCAACTGCACCTGACCTTGAAGTTGTACCGGCCAATCGCCCTCTGGCTGCACATCGCCCTGCACTTGCAGGCGCAAATCGTCACGCTGCAGTTGCAGGCTGTCGATACGCAGGCCGCTCGCGGTCCAATGCGCCGCCAGGTGCAGATCACCGAGCAGATCGCTGCCATCCAGGCGCAACTGCCCCACCTTTACCTCACCGACCTCAATCGCCACCGGCAAGCGCAGCGCGGGTAACTGCAGCGGACCGCCATCGGCCGGCTGATCGCTGGGCGCGAAGGCCATGTCGACCCGCTGGGCCTGCAACTGGTCGATGCACAGCGTGGCGCGCAGGAGGCAGGCAGGCGACCAGCTCAGTAGCGGCGCCTCCACTTGCACATTATTGCCGCCGTCGATCCAGCTCAAATGGGTGGCCTGCCAGGTGCCCGCCAGGCGGCCCTGGAAATCGTCGACAGTCAGCCCTGGCACCCGGCCGAGTGCCCAGCGGCTCCCCCCTTCGGTCCCCAGCAACACGCCCAGGGCCAGGGCCACCAGCAACACACTGCCGAGCACACCCAGCAGAATGAATTTCAACACACGCATCACAGCTCAGGCCCCATGGAGAAGTGCAGGCGAATACCGCCGTCGTCATCGAGTGCCTTGGCCAGGTCCAGGCGCAGCGGCCCGACCGGCGACACCCAGCGCACACCGATACCGACCCCGGTCTTGAGGCTGGGCAGCTCCAACGTGTTGAAGGAGTTGCCCTGGTCGATGAAGGTCGCTACTCGCCATTTTTCGGCCAGCGAATACTGGTACTCGACACTGCCGGCAACCAGGTAGCGGCCGCCGATGCGGTCGCCGTCGCTGTTCTTCGGCGACAGGGTCTGGTAGTCGTAGCCGCGCACGCTCTGGTCGCCACCGGCGAAGAAGCGCAGCGACGGCGGAATGTTGTTCTTGTAGCCGTTGGTGGCACTGCCACCGAACTGCACCCTGCCGAGGAGTCGGTGGTTGTGGCCGAGGGTGGTCAGGCCCTTGAGCAGGACATTGCCATGCAACAGGTTGGTGTCGGACATCAGCCCTTCCTTGGCCACCTGGGTATCGAACTGCAAACGGTAGCCGTTGTGCGGGTCGATGCGGTTGTCACTGCGCAGGTAGGAAAAGCTCACGCCAGGCATCAGCAGGTGGCTCAGCCCCGAATCATCGCCCAGGCGATACTCTTCGCGCTGGTACTTGAGCGAGATCACCCGCTGCCAGCCGCTGGCCAGCTTGCTGTGCCACTCCGGGCCGACGGTCAGCAGCTTGCTGAGGGTGTCGGTGCCGGCGATTTCTTCGTTCTGGTAGCCGCCGGCGAAGCGCAGCTTATCGGTCAAGGGTGGGTCCAAGGGCACGTCGTACCACAGGCCGACGTTCTGCCGCGGTGCCGAAAGCTCGGTTTCCCAGCCATAACTGTGGCCTTGCGGGTTGACCCAGTGCCGTGTCCAGTTGGCCTTGCCACGCGGCCCCACGTCGGTCGAGAAGCCCAGGCCCAGGCCCATGGTACGGGGCTTGCGAGTGTCCAGGCGGACGTCCACCGGGATGTCTTCGCCTACCGCCGCAGTCGGTGCGGCATCGACCCGCACGCCTTCGAAATAGCCGCTCGATTGCAGGTCGTTGTTGAGTTGGGCGATCAGTTCGGAGTCGTAGGGCGTACCGGGTTTGAACGAGACCATGCGCTGCAGCAGGTCTTCGTCGAGCGGCGTGTCGCCACTGAATTTCACCGCCCCGAGGCGATAACGCGGACCGCTCTGGTAAACCAGCTCGATATCCGCCACACCGGCCTGAGGGTCGACCGCCAGGCGCTGGCGCGTGAAGTGGCCACTGAAGAAGCCATAACGCGAAGCCTGGTTCTGGATCAGCCGCTTGGCATCTTCGTACAGGCCGTGGTTGAGCTGTTCGCCCGCACGCAGGGCGCGGCTGTCAGGCACGCGAAAGGCTTTCATCTCGCTGGCCGGCCCTTCGATGCGCACGGTCACGTTGCGCAGGCGCACCGGCTCGCCAGGGTCGATCTTGATGATCAGTTGTGGGTGCTGATCGGCCTTGGCAGGCGGCTTGACCTCGGTGTCGATCTGCGCCTGATAGTAGCCAAGTGCCTGCGCGGCCTTGCGCGCCTGCTCCTGGGCCCCGCGGCTGAAACGCAGCAGCGCTTCTTCATCGCGGTCGCCAAGGGTACCGATATAGCCTTCGACATTGGCCTTGAGCTCCTTGTTGGCAGGTTTTACCTTCACCAGCAACTCGCTCTGGCCCCATGCTGCAAAACTGGCGGCCCAGAAAACCAGGCCCCAGGTTAGTCTTCCTGAATACGTCATGCGGCGCATGCTACCAGAGCCAGGCGCTCAAGGGAGGCGCCTGGCGGCCTTCTTCAAGCAATTGATGACATGGATGACACTGGATTGGAATGAAAGAACACCCTTTCCCGGATTGGCCCTACAGCCACCTCGCCTATCTCTTCATAGCCCTGGCGCGCGTAAAAGGCCAGGTAATGCTCGTTGCCAGAGTCCAGCACCACGCCCTGGGTATTGGGGTCTTCCGCGCACCAGTCGTGAACAGCTTGTAACAATTGTTCGCCGTAGTGACAGCCACGAAATTGCGGATGCACCCCAAGCAGCGGCAGCATGTGCACCTGCCCGGTCGGCAGGCAGCTGGCCAGCGCCGCCTGGTAGTCCATGTAACGCCGGGTGCAGCGCTGGCCGGTGCCCAGCAGCATGCGCAAACGCCAGGCCCAGCTGTCGGCCACGCCCAGGCGGCGTTGCGGCGGCACGATCAGGGCCAGGGCGATCAGGCGGTCTTCCAGCAGCAGGCCGATGGCCGGCAACTGTAGATAGAAGTGCTGGCGTACCCACTCGCGCACCATCACCCGCAGCCGGCGTTCGTAGCCAGGGCGCTGGGCCTCGAAGATATAGGCGAAGGTCGGTTCGTGGCGGTAGGCGTTGTACAGCAGCGAACGCGCCTCACGGCTGTAACCGTCATCGAGGGTGCAGATGCGCGCCTGGGCGGCAGTGGCTTCGAGCATGGTGGGTCGTCCTCCTGGAAAGGGCATGTCAGTGCCTTGGAGGTGCTCCACAGCGCATCGTTCACCTCATCCAGCACGTTAGCAGCGCCTTGGCCAAGCCGCCACGCTGGTGATGAACGCCGATGTCGGCTAGCATCCGGCCTTTTACCAGGATTGTCTTTCCATGAAGATCGTCTGTTTCAACATCAACGGCCTGCGTGCCCGCCCGCACCAGCTGGCGGCGCTGATCGAAAAGCACCAGCCGGACGTGATCGGCCTGCAGGAAACCAAGGTCAGCGACGATCAGTTCCCCCTGGCCGATGTCCAGGCATTGGGCTACCACGTGCACTACCACGGCCAGAAAGGCCACTACGGGGTCGCCCTGCTCTCGCGCCAGGCTCCCCTGAGCCTGTTCAAGGGCTTTGCCACGGATGAAGAAGATGCCCAGCGGCGCTTCATCTGGGGCACCTTCGCCGATGCCGACGGCAACCCGATCACTGTCATGAACGGCTACTTCCCGCAAGGCGAAAGCCGTGACCATCCCACCAAGTTCCCGGCCAAGCAACGTTTCTACAGCGACCTGCAAGCGTTGCTCGAAGGGCAGTTCAAGAACGACCAGCCGGTACTGGTGATGGGCGACATGAACATCTCGCCCCAGGACTGCGATATCGGTATCGGCCCGGACAACGCCAAGCGCTGGCTGAAGACCGGCAAGTGCAGCTTCCTGCCGGAGGAGCGCGAGTGGATGGAGCGCCTCAAGGGTTGGGGCCTGGTGGACAGCTTCCGCCACCTGCACCCGGAGGTGGCCGACCGCTTCAGCTGGTTCGACTACCGCAGCCGCGGCTTCGAGGATGACCCCAAGCGCGGGCTGCGCATCGACCTGATCATGGCCTCCCAGGCTCTGGTGCCACGGATCAAGGCGGCCGGCGTGGACTATGAGCTGCGCGGGATGGAAAAGCCTTCCGACCATGCGCCGATCTGGCTCGAATTGAGTTGAGTTGTCTGGGGTACATGCCGTCAGGAATGTGTCGTCTGTGAGACCGAGCGCCGCGCAGGCGGCGCTCGATCTCAAACCCACCGGAACACTCGAGCCGTACACACCCGCTACAACCCAAGGCGCAACGCCTCCCCTACCCCCGCCCCACGCCCGTCGTCCGCCGCGCTGACCAAGGCAAAGTTGTACGCCCCGTGCGACCAGTACCGCGCCTCCAGCTGCCCATCGACCCGCTGCCCGTGCGGCATGCGCTCATAGCGGTCACCGGGCGAGCGCAGAAACAGGCTGATGCGCTGGCCGTTGCGATCCTGGAACACCAGCAGCGCCGCCGGCCCCTGCTCGTTGCTGAGCAACCGCGCGCCCACCGGCTGGAAGCCGTAACCCGCCAGGTCCGGCAGCTGCCCCACGCGGCTGAAATGCCGGCCCAGCCAGTCGCGCAGTTGCACCGGGTCGCTGGCCTGGATATCCAGTGCCTCACTGCCGGCGAACAGCCGATGGGCCTGCACCGCATCGGCCATCGGCAGTTCATTGCTGGCCAAGGTCACCTGCCGTGCCTGCCAGCCACCCAACCCACCGACGCCCATGGCCAGCAGCAACACCGCCGCCGAAGCCAGCCGCCGCTGCCGGCGCTGGCGCACCCGCTGCTGCACCTGCCGCAGGTCAAGCGTGGCCGCCCCAGGCTGCTCGGCAAACCCTGCCAGGGCCGCGCGCAGGCGCCGGGCGTCGTTGCGCCAGGCTTCGATCCGCGCGCTTTCCTGCGGGTTGGCCGCCAGCCAGGCCTGTACCTCGGCGCGCCGCGCCGGCTCCAGGCGGTCGTCGATGTAGGCGTGCAGCTCGTCTTCACCAGGGATAAGGCGTGTCATTTGAGTCTCCGCAAGGCCGGCGGCTGGGGGTTGCCCTCGGTCAGTTCGCGCAAGGCGGCACGGGCACGCGACAGGCGCGACATCACCGTACCGATGGGGATTTCCAGGGCTGCGGCCGCCTCCTTGTAACTGAGCCCCTCGATGCTGACCAGCAGCAGCAAGGCCCGCTGTTCGGTCGACAGGTGGGCGAAGGCCTGCAAGTCGGCCTGGGCCAGGACGATATCCTCGGTATTGTCGCCCACCGCTTCGTGTTCCACGGTGCTGCGGCCGAACCACGACAGCCAGCGAGCATGCAAGCGCTCGCGGCGCTGCAAGGCCCCGCCAAGGCGCTGCGCCTGGCCGGCATAGGCGCCGTGATGCTGGCGCTGGGCGCCGGTTTCGCCTATGCCGCTGGCTGGATCGGCGGGCAGCAGCTGACGCCGCAACGCATCATCGACACCTTCGAGGCCCAGGCCGGCCACCACCCGGGCTATCGCAAGAACCACGCCAAGGGCCTGTGCGTCAGCGGCTACTTCCAGCCCAGCGGCCAGGCCGCAGCCTTGTCGACCGCACGGGCCTTCAGCCAGGCCCGAGTGCCGGTGATCGGCCGCTTCGCCATCGGCGGTGCCAACCCGTTCGCCCCGGACACCGGCGTACCGGTGCGCAGCCTGGCGATCCAGCTAAGTACCGATGACGGTCAGATCTGGCGCACCGGCATGAACAACCCACCGGTGCTGGCCGTCAGCAACCCGCAGGGCTTCTACGACCAGGTGCTGGCAGGCGCGCCAGACCCGGCCACCGGCAAGCCGGACCCGGCCAAGCTGCAGGCATTCTTCGCCGCCCACCCCGAAAGCGCGGCATTTCGCCAATGGGCGGCGAGCTACAAGCCCAGCGACAGCTTCGCCAGCACCCAGTACCACAGCATCAACGCCTTCCGCCTGATCGATGCCAGCGGCACGGCGCACCCGGTGCGCTGGCAGCTTGAACCACAAACGCCATTCACCGCCCTGCCCGGCCAGGTCGACGACAAGCAGTTCCTCCAGCACGACCTGCAACAGCGCCTGGCCCAAGGGCCGCTGCGCTGGACCCTGCGCCTGGTGCTGGCCGACCAGGGCGATGCAGTGGACGACCCGGCCCGCCCATGGCCAGCCGAGCGCCGCAGCGTCGATGCCGGCACCCTGGTGGTCGAACAGGTCGACGCCCCCGAGCAAGGCGCCTGCCGTGACCTGAACTTCGACCCGTTGATCCTGCCCAGCGGCATCGAGCCGTCCGCCGACCCGATCCTCGCCGCCCGTTCGGCGGCCTATTCGGAATCCTTCAACCGCCGCAGCCGCGAGTCTCTCGGCGCAGGAGCACAGCGATGAAACCTGAAGTCTTTCACCCCTTGGCGCGCCTGGTGCACTGGCTGATGGCAATCCTGATCATCAGCATGCTGTTCATCGGCGTGAGCATGGTCGGCGACCTGTCACCGCGCCACCCGCAGCTGGTCGAACTGCACAAGGCCACGGGCCTGGCATTGCTGGTACTGGTGATCGTGCGCATAGGCTTGCGCCTGACCTTGCCACATCCGCCACTGCCCACCGACCTGCCGGCATTCCAGCGCTTTGCAGCCGGCGCCTCGCATCTGCTGCTCTACGGCCTGATGCTGGCCATGCCGCTGCTGGGCTGGGCGATGCTGTCGGCAGGCGGCTACCCACGCCCCCTGCAACTGCCAGCCATCGCCCCGCACGACCTGCAACTGTATGCCGTACTGCGCCAGGCCCATGGCTGGGCCGGCTACCTGTTGTTCGCCACCGTGCTGGTGCACCTGGGGGCGGCGCTGATGCATGCCCTGGTGCGTCGGGACGGCGTGTTGCGTAGCATGTGGCCAGGCCCCGTGCGGCGCAGCGAATGACAAGCTGATGCCCGGGCGGGCTCGACAAACAGCAATTATTCTCATTAAGCTCGACAGCTTTCTTGTCGACCTGCCCTGGACTGCCTTATGAACGTCGCAAAGGACCCTGCATTACTGACACCCGCCAACACCCTGGACATGCGCCCGCTGCTGTTGGCCAACATGGCCTGCACCATGTCGATGATGGCCTTCGTCGCACTGATCGGGCCGATCTCGCGCCTGCTGGGCATGGCCACGTGGCAAGCCGGGGCGGCAGTGACCGTGGCCGGCGTGGTCTGGGTGCTGCTGGCGCGCCCGTGGGGGCGGTTGTCTGACCGCCTGGGGCGCCGCCGTATCCTGCTGCTGGGTAGCGCCGGCTTCACCCTGGCCTACTGGCTGCTGTGCCTGTTCGTCGAAGGGGCGCTGCGCTGGCTGCCGGGGGCAGGCCTGGCGTTCGTCGGCCTGATGCTGGCACGCGGTTGCATCGGCGCCTTCTACGCTGCCATCCCGGTGGGCTGCAACGCACTGATCGCCGACCATGTCGAGCCTCAGCGCCGGGCGCGGGCCATGGCTTCGCTGGGCGCGGCGAATGCCGTGGGCCTGGTGGTGGGGCCGGCGCTGGCGGCCGTGCTGGCACAGCACAGCCTGAGCCTCCCGTTCCACGTCATGTCGTTGTTGCCGGCCAGCGCCTTCCTGGTGCTGCTGTTCAAGCTCAAGCCCCAGCCCCTTGCGCAAAACCATGCGCCCAGCCCCGTCCGGCTCAGCGACCCTCGCCTGCGCCGGCCACTGCTGGTGGCGTTCAGCGCCATGCTCAGCGTCACGGTGTCGCAGATCGTCGTCGGTTTCTTCGCCCTCGACCGCCTGCAGCTGGCGCCGACCGACGCGGCCCAGGCTGCCGGTATCGCCCTGACCACCGTCGGGGTGGCGCTGATCCTGTCGCAGGTGCTGCTGCGCCAGTTGGAGTGGCCGCCGTTGAAGATGATCCGGGTCGGCGCCAGTGTGTCGGCGCTGGGCTTCGCCTGTGGCGCGCTGGCCACCACGGCGCCCTGGCTGTGGAGTTGCTACTTTGTCGCCGCGGCCGGCATGGGCTTCGTGTTCCCGGCGTTTTCCGCGCTGGCGGCCAATGCCATGCAGGCCTCGGAACAAGGTGCCACCGCAGGCTCGATTGGCGCCGCCCAGGGCATGGGCGCGGTGATCGGCCCGCTGGCCGGAACGCTGGTCTATGCCCTGGACCCTCGCCTGCCGTTCCTGGCGGTGGCAGTGCTTTTGCTGCTGGTCGGGCTGTGGCCGCTGCCGCGTGACCAACGCGCCTGAAAGCACAGCGCGCAAGCGTGCAGAGTGTGTTTTAATGCGTCGCTAATTATTTTAAACACCTCTGATTACAAGGCGGCTATGGACACGGGGACGCGACTCAAACTGGTGCGTGAACGCAACAACCTCTCCCAACGGGAACTGGCCCGCCGCAGCGGGTTGACCAATTCGACGATCTCGCAGATCGAACAGAACCGTGTCAGCCCGTCGGTCAGCTCCCTGAAAAAGCTGCTCGAAGGGATTCCCATGACCCTGGCCGAATTCTTCAGCTTCGACGAGCCGGTGCGCGAAGAGCGCTTCGTGTTCCGCGCCAGCGAGCAGCCGGACCTGGGCCGTAATGGCCTGCGCATGCTGCTGGTCGGTGCCAGCGTCGAGGCCCGGCAGATGCGCATGCTGCGCGAGCTCTACGCCCCAGGTGCCGATTCCGGCGAGCCGATCGTGCATGCCGAAGGCGAAGAATGTGGCCTGGTCACCCGCGGCACCGTGGAACTGTGGGTCGATGGCCAGGTGAGCATCCTCAACTCGGGCGATGGCTACTACATCCCCACTACCCTGCCGCACAGCTTCAAGAACATTGGCCAGGACGAGGCGGAAATCATCAGCGCCAATACCCCGGCGAATTTCTGAGCCAGGTTTGGCCTCGCCAATGGCGAGGCCATCCCGTCTCAACGGCTCAGCGCTTGTTCGACGAAATCCAGGCGATCCTGGCCGAAGAACATCTCCCCGTCGACAAAGCAGGTCGGCGCCCCGAACACACCTCGCGAAACTGCCTCTTCGGTCACCCGCTTGAGTTCGGCCTTTACCTCGCTATCCGCCGCCAGCGCATGGAACGCCGCAGGGTCGAAGCCGGCCTGGCCGAGCGTTTCATCCAGTGCCGAGCCATCGCTCAAGTTGCGCCGCTGTTCCCACAGTCCCTTGAACAGCGCGGCCAACAACGCTTCGAACTGGGCTGAAGCGCGAACCTGCATGCCGATGGCGCCGCGCATCAGGGTCAGGGTGTTCACCGGGAACCCCGACGGCATGCCGAATGGCACGCCATACCGGCGGGCATAACGGCCAAGGTCTGTGAACATGTAGCGGCCCTTGGCAGGGATCATCGCCGGCGAAGCGTTGCCGGTGGCCTGGAACACTCCGCCCAGCAGCATGGGCCGGTAAACCAGAGTCGCACCATGCCGGGCGCAGATAGCAGGCAGCTGGGTCCAGGCCAGATAGCTGGCCGGGCTGCCCAGGTCGAAATAGAACTCCACGGTCTTGCTCATGCATCACACTCCTTGGTTGGTCAGGCTTACCAGCGCTCCATCCACGGGCGCAGGTCCAGTTCGAAGGTCCAGGCATCACGGGGCTGGGCATGCAGGAACCAGTAACTGTCGGCGATGTGCGCCGGGTCGAGAATGCCGCCCTGATCCTTGAGTGCGTAGCGTTCCGGGAAACTGTCGCGGATGAACGCCGTGTCGATGGCACCATCCACCACTACATGGGCAACGTGGATGTTCCGCGGGCCGAGCTCGCGCGCCATGCTCTGGGCCAAGGCGCGCAAGCCGTGCTTGGCCCCGGCGAAGGCAGCGAAACCGGCAGCGCCGCGGGTGCCTGCAGTGGCGCCAGTGAACAGCAAGGTGCCGCGTTCACGGGTGACCATGCGCCGAGCCACGGCCTGGGCAGTGAGGAAGCCGGCGAAGCAGGCCATTTCCCATATCTTGAAATACTTGCGCGGTGTCTCCTCGAGAATGCTGCACGGCACATTGGCGCCGATGTTGAAGACAAACGCCTCGATCGGGCCGATATCACGCTCGATGGTCTCCACCAGCTCGGCCACCTCATCTGCCTTGCGCGCATCCGAGCCGAAGCCATGGGCCTGGCCTCCTTCAGCGCGGATCTCATCGATCAAAGGCTGCAGCTTTTCAGCCTGGCGGCGGGTAACACACGCGACATAACCCTCACGGGCAAAGCGTTTGGCGATTGCACCACCGGTGGCGTCCCCCGCCCCGATCACCAGCACCACTTTCTGTTGTTCTGCCATGCCTGCCCCCATTGATGAATGATCGTTTAGTAAACGAACGCTATGTTATGATCGCCCCCATCGTCAAGCAGCGCGAAGAGGTCGTGCATGCGCTACTCCACCGAACACAAGCAGCAGACCCGCGACAAGCTGTTGGCCAGCAGCGGCGCGCTGGCCAAGCGCGGCGGTTTTTCCAGCACCGGTGTGGCCGGGCTGATGAAGGCCATCGGCCTGACCGGCGGCGCCTTCTACAACCACTTCCCGTCCAAGGACGACCTGTTCACCGAAGTGGTCCGCCAGGAACTGTGCAACAGCCCGTTGGCCCGCCTGGCCAACCAGGGTGCCAGCCGCGAACGCCTGGCCCGCTGCCTGCAGCAGTACCTGAGCCTGGCACACCTGCACAATGCCGAAGGCGGCTGCCCGCTGCCGCCCTTGGGGGTGGAAATCGCCCGCGCCGAACAACCTGTGCGCGAAGAGGCCGAGCACTGGCTGGTGAGCCTGCATGCCGCGTGGAGCGAAACCCTGGATGACCCGGCGCTGGCCTGGGTGCTGATCAGTCAGTGTGTCGGCGCCCTGGTGGTCGGGCGCATGCTGGCCAGTGAAGCGGTGCAACAGCAGTTGCTCGATGCCAGCAAAGGCTTTGTCGACAGGGCGTTGAATGAAGCGGATTAACCTGCTGTTGGGGCTGTTGCTGGCAGCGCCTGCCCTGGCCGAACAGGCCTGCCCGCCTGGGCAGTATCAGGTGTGCCTGATGGGCTGTTTCTGCGCACCGATCGACCCCGGCCAGGCCGGGCAGGTGCTCAAGGATGTCGAGACCGTGGCGTCAGGCAGCCTGGCGTTTGCCTTGCAACAGGCTCGCGACGAGGCCACTGCCAGCGGCACTCAACCGATCCCGTTGCACATTCGCGCGCAACTGGAGCCCTGGTATGACTTTGCCGTGCTCGATGCCGCGCGCTACCGGGTCGGTGACGAGCAACAGGTCACAGCGGCCAACGCCATGCTGCAGAACCCGGACGTGAACGCGGTGACGCTGATCGACACCATCATCTTCCGCCACGCCAGCGACGCCGAGGACAACGTGGCGTTGTGGGCCCATGAGCTGAAGCATGTGCAGCAGTATCAGCAACTGGGGGTGAATGAGTTTGCCCGGCGCTATACACGCAACTACGAGGAGCTGGAAGGGCCGGCCTACAAGATCGAGGCCGAGGTGGGGAAGGCATTGCGCGAGCGCAGTTCCGGGCAGGCGCGATAACCTGTACCGGCCTCTGGGGAGCGGGCGTGCCCGCGAAGAGGCCGGTACAGGCAACACACATCTTTCAGGAAGAAGCAGTAGCCCCCTCACCCACCTGCTCGCGACTGGCGTAGCGCTGCGCCAGCACCGCACACACCATCAACTGGATCTGGTGGAACAGCATCAGCGGCAGGATCATCGCGCCGATGCCGCTCCCCACGAACAGGACCTGGGCCATCGGCACCCCGGTGGCCAAGCTCTTCTTGGAGCCGGCGAACAGGATGGTGATACGGTCTTCCAGGCTGAAGCCCAGCACCTTGCCCAGCAGGCGCGTAGCGAACAGCACCACCGCCAGCAGGATGCCGCAGACGGCGAACAGCCCGGCCAGGTGCTGCGGCGACACGGTATGCCACAGGCCGGTGACCACGGCCTCGCTGAACGCGGTGTACACCACCAGCAGGATCGAGCCCTGGTCCACCATCTTCAGCCAGCGGGCATTTTTCTTTACCCAGGCACCGATCCAACGGCGTGCGACCTGCCCGGCCACGAACGGCACCAGCAACTGCAGGGTGATCTTCAATACCGCGTCCAGCCCCGAACCGGTATCACCACTGGCGCCCAGCAGCATCACCACCAGCAGCGGAGTCAGGAAGATGCCGATCAGGCTGGAAGCCGCCGCGCTGCAGATGGCTGCCGGCACATTGCCGCGGGCCAGCGAGGTGAAGGCGATGGCCGACTGCACGGTGGCAGGCAGCGCGCACAGGTACAGCACACCGAGGTACAGTTCGTTGCCCACCAGCGGCACGAACAGCGGCTTGAACGCCAGGCCCAGCAGCGGGAACATCACGAAGGTGCAGGAGAACACCAGCAGGTGCAGGCGCCAGTGGCCAGCACCGGCGATGATCGCCTCGCGCGACAGCTTGGCGCCGTGCAGGAAGAACAGCAGGCCGATCGCCAGGTTGGTGAGCCAGCCGAAATACACCGCGCCGTCGCCCGAGCAAGGCAGCACGGTGGCGATCAGCACCACCCCGAGCAGGCACAGGGTGAAGTTGTCGAACAACATGCGCAAATACTTCATAACAGTTTCCATCTTGTCGTTGTACGAGGCCAGACGATAAGGTCTTGGGTTTTTTCCTGCTAACGCCGGAACCCCCATCGGTGTCGCTCAACGGACACACCCACGACGGCCACACCCAAAAAAAGGACCCTTGCATGCCGCTCTTACGTCTTGCTCCACTGCTCATCCTGTTCGGCACCGCCTGCGCGCACGCTGCCGATCCATTGCAAGCCCAGGTAGACGAAGTCATTCGGCCCCTCATGAAAGAGCAGGACATCGCCGGCATGGCCGTCGCGGTCTACGCCAACGGCCAGGCCCATTACTTCAGCTATGGCGTGGCCAGCAAAGCCGACGGCAGCGCGGTAACCGCCGACACCTTGTTCGAGATCGGTTCGTTGAGCAAGACCTACACCGCCACCCTCGCCGCCCTGGCCAGTGCCGAAGGCAAACTCGACCTTGAGGCCCCTGCCCGGCGTTACCAGCCCGCCCTGGCCGGCTCGCCCCTGGGCGAGGCCAGCGTGCTGGAGCTTGGCGCCTTCAGCGCAGACTGCCTGCCGCTGCAGTTCCCCGACGAAGTACAGACGCCGGAGCAGACGCTGGCGTTCTTGCGCAACTGGAAGCCGCGCACCAAACAGGGTACCCAGCGCTGCTACTCCAACCCGAGCCTGGGCCTGTTCGGTGACCTCGCGGCACGTGCACAGCACAAGCCATTCGCAACCGTCATGACCGAGCACCTGCTACCGCAGATGGGCCTGCAGCACACCTACCTGCAAGTGCCGCAAACCGCACAGGCGCTGTATGCACAGGGCTATGACGCGCAGAACCACCCGGTGCGCGTCAGCCCTGGCCCCTTCGCCGACGAAGCCTACGGCATCAAGACCAGCGCCAGCGACCTGCTGCGCTACGTGCGCCTGCACATGCAGCCAGCCGAATTGCCACCGGCACTGCGCAAGGCCACCGCCATCACCCAGGCCGGCTACTTCAAGGTTGGCGCCATGACCCAGGGCCTGGGCTGGGAACGCTACCCGTACCCGGTTGCGCTGGAGACGCTGGTCGATGGCAACAGCCCGCGCCTGATTCGTGAGCCCCAGGCCACCCAGCGCCTGAACCCCGCGCTCCCGGCCCTGCCCGCCGCCTGGTACAACAAGACCGGGGCCACCAGCGGTTTCGGCGCCTACGCCGCCTTCATCCCGTCCGAAGGCAAGGCCATTGTCCTGCTCGCCAACCGCAATTACCCCAACGAAGCCCGAGTGCGCGCGGCCTTCCAGATCCTTTCCAGCCTCGACCGCTGAGTCACCGCCGAATGGATTGCCAGACAATATGACAAAAATGTAGTGCCAAAAAATATTCACTACAAAACCATTGACGCCGTTCATCAGCCTTGTGCATGATGAAGCCGTCTCCCTGATCGGGAGCGGTGGCAAGGGTGTTCCAGACGGCTTGCGCGGTAACGCAGGCCGTCCGTGGAGAGGGAATCTGTCCAAAAGGCAGCGTGAGAAAGCCCCTGTTGCGATGCTGCTGTAGCAGCCTTGGTAGTGCGCTACAACCTGTGGCGCCAACTGTGAAAATCAACAACAAATAGGTGATGGGGGCTTTATGATGAACTTGAACAACAATCCGACTATCGACCAATTGGCCCAGCTGTTCGCGGTACGCAAGGACAGCCTCGACGACCACCTGCTGTGGGTCAGCCAGACCGGCGAGGTGCGCATCGACCGCCTGCCGCCGAACACGGTCGAAGATGAATTCGAAGCGCACCTGCCCAGCATGCGCGCCCGCTTCAAGGTCTACCGCCGTGGCCAGGGCTACGTCGGCAAGAAGGCCGCCGCCGACACCGAGTTCGTGGGCCGCGTGCTGCAGACCCTGCAACAAGAATGGCCCGCCGCCCGTGAGCGGCAGGCAGTCAAGGTGATCGAACCGCTGAACTGAGGGTTCGCCGCCACTTATGAAGCCCGGCCCGCATAGGCCGGGCTTTTTCATGCCCGCCGTCGCTGCCGCGGCATGGGCAATGCACCCGTGGCCAGCGCCCGGGCCCGGTCGACACCCCACACCAACGCGCGGGTCATGGTCTCGCCCGGCCGCGACGCGTAGTACTCCTCCAGCAGTGCCCGCCCGTCTTGCCCGTACAACCCAAGGAACAGCTGCGTCGCGCCGAGCCGTGAAAGGCGCACCTGGATATCCAGCGAAGTGCCGTCGCTGAGCACTTCGTCATGGCAGCGGCTGTGCAGCCGTGCGTCGGCCCACTGCCAATAGGTCTCGTCCCTGACTCGCATGAAAAATCAATCCTCTCTTTCCTGGATGCCGCGCCAGAAGACCACAACTGCGCCGCCATCGCGAGGGCTACCCACGGTTACCATGAGCAGGATCAAGCAACACCCACAAAAAACCCCGCCGATATGACTTATACCCTAAAGGTACATAGTTTGTGAGGTCGGGCCTGTAGAGCTTGCTGTTTTCGACATTCGACCATCATAGCCTTACGATGTAGAAGTACATCGTAAGGCATCGCAACTCCTAAGCGGCGGCGATGCCGCTATTTTTCCAGTTGCCTTTACCCTTGATCTTTGACGTCTACCCCTTTAGGACCGTAAATCCAATCGAAGCATGCTTGATCGAACCATGTAGCGAAGTCCTCGACCTCAGCGAGGACTGTATTGAGCTTATCGGCGTCGACGTGCAGCGTGGGCTCGATCATCCACATTGAGTCCACATCTAAACCACTGGTCTCAATGTCAGCAAGTAGATCGCGTTCTTGGTCAGAAAGGAAAAATGGGCTTGGGTGTTTCTTCAGATCCTTCGCCGCATGCGTTGGAGTGATACGCGTCAGACTCCCTGGATGCTGCGCCCGGTTCCTGGCTAAAACCAGTTGCTCAAGCATGCCGAGATTCGCACCGCTGTCGTCGAACTGCACACCAATGGAATTCGAGAACACCGTCCTGTAACCGTGCAACCACCCCTTGCGGAATAACGACTTCCGTTCCTCCGGGTCGATCTTTATCCCGACTTGCTGTTCCCAAGTTTCGAGATAAACATTAAGAGTGCCGGCCAGCATCGACAGGCACGAATGACCGAGCACTTGAACGGCATCGGATGCCTCGTTCCACTCGATCTCGTAAGGTGGCCCGACGTCCTCGCAATAAGGCGGCGTAAAAGGAGGCTCACCCGCTTCGATTAAACGCATACGTTCGACAAAGGGTGCAGTGGAATCGCGATACAAGTGGCGGATGAAGATAACGCGCTGTTTCAGAAACCAAGCAACTTCCATCAGATATCTCCCCACGATTGAGCGTTTGAGAATGTAACTGAACAATAGGAATTACCCCACCCTCTGATTCATGACGCAGCAGTTGGGTAATTGCACCGACTTGCCCGCCCATTTGCATTCGGCCTGACCAATCATTTGCATCGGATTTGACCAGCACGCTTCGCGGACATGACCGGCAGAGAACGGCCGATTCTGTTGAAAAAGTCGGTTCTTCCAGACTGCCCGCATACTGCCCCTTGAAAACGTCTTTTTTGCGCGCCGCTACGCGAAATCTGAGCCCGGAATCCTCTGCTCAATGTAAAGATTTCAATCTCAAGCACGTACTTTTCTACCGTGGAAACCATGGCCGACTTTTTCAACAGAATCGGCCAGAAGCAGACAGGTGATCAATCACTGCACGGCGCGGTTATCCGAAGGCAGACGCTCTTGCATCGAAACGCTGAGCCCATTGGTTCTGCCGGGCATGACCTACCAGAAAATCCACAAAGGCCCGGGTCTTGGGCGGCAGAAGTTTCTGACTGGAGAAGTACAGCGAGATCTGTCCGGCATTCACGTACCACTCCGGGAGGATCCGCACCAGGCTGCCATCCTCCAAGTGCCTGAGCACGTCCGGGACGGCCAACAACGCAACGCCCAAGCCAAGCACAGCACTTTGGCAGAGCGCCTGCGGGTCATTGACGAGCAAACGGGGCTTCATTTCCAGAGGCCGTTGCTGCCCTTCGGGCCCTTGCAGCATCCAGCTTCTGACTTTGCCGGTTCGACCTGAACGCATAGCGAGGTGATCAAGTCGTGCCACCTGATCAAGATCGGAAATACGACCTTTGCCAGTCATATATTCTTTCGACGCCACCAGGATCAGATGCGCCGGTGCGATCTCCCTGGCGATCTGACCCGGAGCGAGTTCAAAACCACCGCCAATCGCCGCGTCAAAGCCCTCGGCGACCAGGTCGACCTGCCGATTGTCCAAATACCACTCCGGAATCACACTCGGGTAGCGCGCCAGAAAGGCAGGCATCAGTGGCAGCAAGAAATCGCGCCCGAAGCTCGGTGCCGCACTGACACGCAGCACTCCGGCCGGTTCTCCGGCATGGCTAGTGATGTCGGCAATCGCCGCCTGAACGCCTTCGAGACCGGGCTCGATATTCCCCAGAAAACGCTCCCCCGCTTCGGTCAACGTGACCCGGCGCGTGCTGCGCTGGAACAGTTGCACACCCAGATTAGCTTCAAGCTGGGCAACGTTTCGGCTGACCGCAGCCGGCGTCAGTCCTAGACGCCGTGCCGCGGCTGAAAAGCTGCCTGACTCGGCGCTGCGAACGAAGGACAGCAGGTTTCCCAATGTTTCCATGAGTTCAGCCTTCAAGTAATACTTGAAAGCAATTATAGCGACTACCCACTACTGGATAGCGAATCAAAAGCGTCTCATAGCCTCACTTCTCACCCACACCGAGGCAACCCACATGAACGCAACCACCCTCCCACTCACCGGCAAGATCGCAATCGTCACCGGCGGCTCACGCAGCATCGGCGCAGCCATCGCCAAGCGCCTGGCTGCGGACGGCGCCACTGTTGCCATTACCTACAACGCATCGCCCGACCGCGCCGAGTCGGTCGTGAAAGACATCACTGACGCAGGCGGTCGGGCCGTCGCATTGGCTGCCGATGCCGGTAACCCTGACGCGGTGCGTACCGCCGTGGGCGAGGTCGCCAGACGCTTCGGCAAAGTAGACATCCTGGTCAACAACGCTGGTATCAGCGTGCTGGGCGCACCGCAAGACATCGCCTTCGACGACTTCCAGCGGATTCTCGCCGTCAACGTGACCGGCGTGTTTGTCGCCACGCAGGAAGCACTCAAACACATGGGCCAGGGCGGCCGCATCATCCATATCGGCAGTTCCATGGTGCAGTACGCGGCGTTCGGTACGGCGTCCGCGTACACCCTGACCAAAGGCGCAGTCGCCGGTTTCAGCCGTGGACTGGTCCGTGATCTCGGCCCTCGCGGGATCACCGTCAACACCGTTCACCCCGGCCCTACCGACAGCGACATGAACCCTGGCGATGGCCCTGTCGCCGACTTCGTCCGGCCTAATATTGCGGTCGGCCGCTATGGCGAAGGCAAAGACATCGCCAGTGCAGTGGCTTACCTGGCCAGCCCGGAAGCCGGTTTCGTCAGCGGCGCCGAATTGATGGTCGATGGCGGCTTCACCGCCTGAGGAGGCAGTCATGAACATCAGCATCATTGGTGCCGGCGCCATTGGCTCGGCCATTGCCCGCCTGCTCGTCAACGCTGGTTTGAACGTCAGCATTGCCAACCGTCGTGGGCCGGAAACGCTTGCGCCACTGGTCGCAGAACTGGGCCCACTTGCACAAGCGGTCACGGCCCGCCAGGCCAGTCAGGCTGACATCGTATTTCTGGCCGTGAACTGGTCAAAGCTTCCGCAGGCGGTGGAAGGTCTGGGGCCTTGGAATGGCCGCATCGTGGTGGACACCAACAATCCGATCGAAGCCCCACTGTTCAAACCGTTCGATCTGGGTAACGAAACCTCGTCCCACGTCGTTGCGGCAATGTTGCCCGGCGCTCGCCTGGTCAAGGCCTTCAACCATCTGGCGCCTCCATTGCTTTCGGCCCCTGCTGCCGAAGGTGGAAAGCGAGTGCTGTTCTACGCCGGTGAAGACGCTGACGCCAAACACAAGGTCGCTGAACTGATCACGCGACTGGGCTTTTTCGGTGTCGATCTGGGCGGCTTGCAGCAGGGTGAGCTGACTCAGTTTCCCGGTGGCCCGATCCCCGGACTCAATCTCGTCAAACACAACTGACAAGCGGGCCGCTGTGAGGCGGCCTCGCTTTTGGAGCATCCTGTGCAACCTTTGATTTCTTCTCCAGCAGCCTCTTCCTGGTTGTCGGTCGCGGCGGTGGGCATTGGCGCCTTTGCGCTGGTAACCACCGAGTTCCTGCCCGTCGGCCTGCTGCCGCAGGTGGCTCGGGAACTGACCATCACCGAAGGACAGACCGGGCTGATGGTGACATTGCCCGGCTTGCTGGCCGCGCTGACCGCCCCCCTGACATTGCTGTGGGCTCGCACGCTCGACCGGCGCCGCGTGTTGTGTGTGCTGTTGGCACTGCTCGCCGTATCAAACGTGACAGTAGCTCTGGCCTCGAACCTATGGATGTTACTGCTGGGTCGCGCGCTGCTCGGTATCGCCGTCGGTGGATTCTGGACCATTGGCGGCACACTGGGGCCGCGCCTGCGTCCCGAGCAGGCCGCAAAAGCCACCTCGCTGATCTTTTCCGGAGTCTCGATCGGCACCGTTGCCGGCGTGCCCGCTGGCACCTTGCTGGGCGAATGGCTGGGATGGCGCGTAGTGTTTGCGGTGGCGGCCGGTCTTTCCTTGATCGTCACCCTGCTGCTGTGGCGCAACCTGCCCCGATTGCCTGCGCAACCTGGCACTGGCCTCGGCCTTCTGGCCGACGTCCTGCGCCTGCGCAAGACCCGCTTCGGTCTGTTGGCGGTGCTCCTGATTTTTATCGGGCAATTTGCCGCCTACACCTACTTGTCTCCCTACCTGCTCAACGAAGCGGCGATGTCGCCGGTATCGCTCAGCGCAATCCTGTTGGGGTTCGGTATCGCCGGGTTTATCGGCAATCTGGCGGGCGGCTGGGCGATCACGCGAAGCCCTTCCTGGACGTTGAAAGGCACGGCGTTGCTGATGGGCATACCGATGATCCTGCTGGCAGGCGTGGCACCCATCGCTCCGGCCGTGGTCATGCTCGTCATGTTGTGGGGTGTCGGTTTCGGTCTGCTGCCGATTGCCATGCAGAGCTGGTTGTTCGCCATGGCCCCGGAGAGGCTGGAAGCCATGGGGGCCATCTTTGTGTCCAGTGCGCAGGTATCGATCGGCATCGGCGCGCTGGCCGGCGGCCTGGTTGTCGACCACTTCGGCGTACTGAGCGCCCTCATACTCGGCGGCACATCGGCCGTGTTGACGGCAATCGTGATCCTGATCAGCCGGTTCAAGACCGTCAGCGATATGCAATGGAACGCTGAAGGCTGACCTTGGTGCATCTTCCGACTGGGGCGTTCCAGCTTTTTCGGGGGCTATTAGGCTCTGTACGAAAAGAGATGTCGCAAACACCGCATGGAACAAGCCAGCGAGACCATGGCGGCATAGCTTTTCGCGAGCTTGTCAAAGCGTGTCACGATCCGACGGTTCTCTTTCAGCCAGCCAAACATGCGCTCGATGATGTTGCGCTGCCGATACTTGGGCCGATCAAACAGTCTGGGTAAGCCAGGCTTGGGCTTGCGCTTCATCGAGCGCATCGGGATGACGGGTTGCATTCGATATTGGTCGCAGTAGCGGCGCAGCGCTTCAGCGTCGTAGCCCTTGTCTGCAAGCAACCACTTGCAGCGTTTACGCGGGCGGCCACGTTGGGCCGATGGAATGCTGACTTCGTCCAGCAGTGGTTGCGCGTAGCTGATGTCACTGGCCTGACCGCCAGAGAGGAGGAAGCGCAACGGTGTCCCGTTGGCGTCGCAGAGCATGTGAATCTTGGTTGTCAGGCCACCGCGACTGCGGCCTAGAGCGTGATCGGCAGGCTCGTCAGGCCCCCTTTTTTCCCGGCGCCGGAAGAGGCTCGGGTTGCGCGTACAGCAGTTGAGTCGATCATCCAGGTTTGCAAATCGATCAAGCCTTGCTCATTCAATCTCAGGTGCAAGCGTTTGAGCATCTGATCGAATGTCCCCTGGTTTCGCCAGCCCCGAAACCGTTGATACACCGTTGACCACGGGCCGAAGCGTTCCGGCATATCTCGCCACGCAGCACCCGAGCAGAGCACCCAGAGCACGCCGTCGAGCATCAGGCGGTCGCTCAGGCGGGGCCGCCCCCGGCCATGGGTTTCGGTGAAGAGATCAGCAACCACAATCCAGGCCTCATCCGAGAGTTCGTAACGCTTCGCCATCACAGAATTCCTTTCCGTAGATGGCGGGGAACGCTACAGAATTTCAGCTTCCGAGGGGCGTCAATTCAGTTTCTCGGGATTTCGTACAGAACCTAGATACGAGGTCTGCGTGGACACCAGTTGCAGACATTGTGTCGCCAAGTGTGCCAATCCAGACGTAACGTTGGGTTTCGAGGCACGCCAAGTAGTAGGCAGTAGGCATTGCATTGCTCCAATCGACGAAGGTGAGAGGCGCCAAGCCGGCTTAAGTTACAAGACACATGACAGCGAAGCAACGAAGTGAAAAATCGAAAGCTCTCTCGACTTTCAGGAGGATGAAGTGAGTGGCGGAAGAGGAACATAGGAATGGTGTTGCCCACATACTATGCAAAAAATGGTATAGCTTTATGAGTTCTGAATAAAAAAACCCCTCTGATGAGGGGCTTTTGATGAGTTAACTGCCTTAAAAAGCTCTAACTATGTATCTCCCACTGGGGGGAATAACATCGGACGGGGTGGTGTGAACAGGTTCACTTTTTCGAGGCTTACTTCCTGGCTGGCACCCGCGGCGTGAAACGGCCCTTCTTGATGCGCTGAAGATGGGCAGGTTTGAGGTTTTCCGAGTCGTCCAGGGTCATGTGGGCGAAGCCCAGGTTGAACGCCGCCTGACCGCAACGTACCTGGCTGTTGATCGGGAATGCATCGTTCGTGTCTTCGAAAAATGTGTCGCTCATGCCTGTCTCCATTCCGTGGCGCCCGCGTCGGCCAGCAATGGGCTGACCTGAAAAACGCGACCTATGCCAGTGAGACTAGCCGGTCACAAGCGGACTGCCTGGACGAAACCTACAGACCCGACCAATGGCATTTGGCTACTTCAGCCGCACGGCCGTACCGGTGGCGAAGACCACGACCATGCCGCCTTGCACCGACGGCATGCTGATCTCGAAGTCCACGCCTACCACGGCATCGGCTTGCAACTGCCGTGCCCGTGCAATGAGTTCCTCGGTGGCCTGCTCGCGGGCCTCGCGCAAGGCGCTTTCCAGGGTCTGCGAACGGCCACCGAACACGTCGCGAAAACGTGTGAAGAAATCGCGCACGAAGTTGATGCCTTGCACCGATTCGGAGCTGACCACGCCAAGGTACTGGGCGATAGGGCGGCCTTCGAGCTGGCTGGTAGTGGTGATGATCATGTTGCGCTCCTTGGCCTTGCAAAAAAGGCCAAGTCTAACAAATGCGTCGGCCGCTTCTGCTACTGCGCGCTGGCCGCCCGCAACCGCTGCCCCAGCTTCGGCCCGAACACATTGACCAAAAGGCCGAGCATCACCAGCAGCGCGCCCCAGCCCTGCACTGACGTCAGCCGCTCACCCAACAACCATGCCGACGAACTCAGGCCGATCACCGGCACCAGCAGCGAGAACGGCGCCACCTTGCCCGCCGGGTGGCGCGACAGCAGCTTGCTCCACAGGCTGTAGCCGATCATGGTGGCGACGAATGCCAGGTACGCCAGCGCCAGCACCGAGCTCCAGCTGATATTGGCCAGCGCATGGCCGATGCGCTCCGGCCCTTCCAGCCACCACGACAAGGCCAAGAACGGCAGCGGCGGAATCAACCCGCCCCAGATCACCAGCGCCACCAGGTCCACCGAGCCAAAGCGGCGGGTGATGATGTTGCCCATGCCCCACATGGCCCCGCCACACAAGGTCAGTAGCAAGGCCACCAGCGGCACATGACCGCTGTCTTCACTGCCGATCAGCGCCAGGCCGCTGGCAGCCACCATCAGCCCCAGCACACTGGCCAGGCGCAGCCGCTCACCCAGGAACAGCGCGGCAAAACCGAGGGTGAAGAACGCCTGCGACTGCAGCACCAGCGAAGCCAGGCCCGGTGGCATGCCGCTGTACATGGCCTGGAAGAGAAAGGCGAACTGGCCCAGGGAGATAGTCGCGCCATAGGCGATCAGCCAGCGCCACGGCAGCTTCGGCCGCTTGACCAGGAGCACGGCCGGAAACGCCACCAGCAGAAAGCGCAATGCCCCCAGCAGCATCGGCGGCAGGCCATCGAGGCCGACCTTGATGACCACGAAATTGACTCCCCAGGCGACAATCACCACCAGGGCGATCAGCAGATCCTTGAGCGGCATTGCAACTTCCTTCTTCAGGCTTTCTAGACACATTTCGTAACAGCATAAGGCCATTCTCCGACCAGGGACCAGCACAGTTATGGCCAACCCTTGCACAACAGATTTTCTGTTATGGCTTGCAAGCTTCACTTGACCTTACTTGTATAGACATGCTGATATCAGGCAGACGCCATCCGCGCAGCGTGCAGGCGATGGCCCTCTCCCTGACACAAAAACAATCAAGTGGAGCCCTCAATGTCCCGCAAATCCGTGCTCGAACGGCGCTCTATCGACTACATTCCCGAAGCCGAGCGCCATGGCAAGCTGTACAGCCAGTTCACCCTCTGGCTAGGTGCCAACCTGCAGATTACCGCCATCGTCACCGGCGCCCTGGCCGTGGTGCTCGGCGGCGACGTGTTCTGGTCGCTGATCGGTCTGCTGCTGGGCCAGCTGATCGGTGGCGCGGTCATGGCCCTGCATGCGGCCCAGGGCCCGCGCCTGGGCCTGCCGCAGATGATCTCCAGCCGCGTGCAGTTCGGTGTGTATGGCGCGGCCATCCCGATGGTGCTGGTATGCCTGATGTACCTGGGCTTCACTGCCACCGGCACGGTGCTGTCCGGGCAAGCCATCGGCCAGTTGCTGAGCGTCAGTGACAGCACCGGCATCCTCATCTTCGCCTCGGTGATCGTGCTCGCCACCCTGGCCGGCTACCGGGTGATCCACTGGATCGGCCGGGTCGCCAGCGTGCTGGGCATCATCGCCTTCGTCTACCTGTTCAGCCGCATCCTGATGCTCGCCGACATCGGCCAGCTGCTGGAAAACCGCCACTTCAGCTGGGCCACCTTCCTGCTCTCGGTGTCGCTGGCCGCCTCCTGGCAGATCGCCTTTGGCCCCTACGTGGCAGACTACTCGCGCTACCTGCCGAGCAGCACGTCGCCAGTGAAGACCTTCCTCGCCGCTGGCCTGGGTTCGGTCGTCGGCGCGCAGGCGTCGATGATTCTCGGCGTGTTCGCTGCAGCCATCGCCGGCGGGCAATTCAGCGGGCGTGAAGTGGCCTATATCGTCGGCCTCGGCGGGGCCGGCACCACTGCGGCATTGCTGTACTTCAGCATCGCCTTCGGCAAGGTGACCATCTCGACGCTGAACTCCTATGGCAGTTTCATGTGCATCGCCACCATCATCAGCGGCTTCCGTGGCCACCTGACGATCAGCCGCATGCAACGCCTGGTGTTCGTGCTGGCCATCGTCGGCGCTGCCACCCTGGTCGCCCTGCTCGGCCAGCACTCGTTCCTCAGCGCGTTCAAGTCGTTCATCCTGTTCCTGCTGACCTTCTTCGTGCCCTGGAGCGCGGTCAACCTGGTGGATTACTACTTCATCACCAAGGAGCGCTACGACATCCCGGCCCTGGCCGACCCGGAGGGCCGCTATGGCCGCTGGAACTGGCCTGGCATCAGTGTCTACACCTTTGGCGTGCTGGTGCAGATGCCGTTCATCGACACCAAGCTGTACACCGGCCCCATGGTCGCGCACCTGGGCGGCGTGGATGTGTCGTGGCTGATCGGGCTGGTGGTGCCCAGCGTGCTCTATTACTGCGTGGCACGCCGACGTGCCGCCGATGCGCCGGCCAGCATGATCGTGCCACAGGTACGCTGATCACCCGCCCTTCGCCAACAAGCCAGCTTGCAGAAGCTGGCTTGCTGGATGGGAGCAGGCTAGGCGGCCGGTAAACTACATCATTTGCTGGCCCAGGCATTGAAGCGCTGTTCCAGCTCTTCACCATGGTCGACCCAGAACTCCACATTCATTGCCAAGGCACCCTGCAGGTTCTCCGGCGAGGTCGGCACCCAACTGGCCAGCGCCGGGTCCAGCTTGGCCGCCGCCTGGGTATTGGTCGGCCCGTAAGGGATCTGCTCGACGTAACGCACCTGGGTATCCGGCTGGTTGGCATAGCTGATCAGGCGCTTGGCCTGGTCGACATGTTTCGAGCCCTTGATGATCGCCCAGTAGTCCATGCCATACAGGCTGCCGGGCCACACCACCGCCAGCGGGCTGCCTTGCTGGGCGGCCACGGCGATGCGGCCGCTGTAGGTCGAGGTCATCACCACGTCACCTGCGGTCAGCCACTGCGCCGGTTGCGCGCCGGCATCCCACCACTGGATATACGGCTTGAGCTCGGTGAGCTTGGCAAAGGCACGCTCGACACCCGCCGGCGTCGACAAGACCTTGTACACGTCCTCGACCTTGACCCCGTCGGCCAGCAAGGCGAACTCCAGGTTGTATACCGCACGCTTGCGCAGGCCGCGCTTGCCCGGGTACTTCTGCACGTTCCAGAAATCAGCCCACGAGGTCGGCGCCTGGGCTAGCTTGTCGCGGTCATAGGCAATCGCCACGCTCCACACCAGCGCCGCCGAGCCACAGTCCTGGGCTGCAGCGGGGATCAGTTCGGCGGCATGCCCCAGGCGCTGCCAGTCGAGGTGCTCGTAGATGCCCTCGTCGCAGCCGCGCATCAGGTCAGGCCCTTCGATCTGCACCACGTCCCAGTCGACATTGCCGGTATCGGCCATCACCTGGATCCGCGCCATCTCGCCGTTGTATTCGCTCTGGATCAACTTGCTGCCGTCCTGGGCGCTGAAAGGCTGGAAGATCGCCACATCCTGGGCTTTCTGACCGGCGCCGCCATAGCCGACCACGACCATCTGCGGCGCCGCTTGCGCACTGCTCAGGCCCAAGGCCAGCAGCGCTGCGCAAAGGCCGGTACTACGAGGAAATGCCTGCATCGAGTTGCCTCCTGTCGGTACCTTCCAGCGTCAGCTCGAAGGCCCGTTTCTTGTTGTAGTGAGGTCATGCGCCACTGCCGTGGCTGGGAAAAAGCTAGTCGGGCGCCAGTAAAAAAACAATTTGATTTTTTACTGAAGCTACACTTTCATGAGAAAAACAAGAACGATACCGTACCGGAGCTGCCCGCATGACGACCGCCTTCGCCCACCTGTTCGAGCCCCTGCAGATCCGCGGCAAACGCCTGAAGAACCGCATCATGTCGACCGGCCACGACACCTGCCTGCCCACCGATAACCTGGTCAACGACAAGCTCATCGCCTACCAACGCGCCCGCGCCGCCGGCGGTGTCGGCCTGATCGTACTGCAGGTGGCCGGGGTGCATGACAGTGCCCGCTACACCTCGCACGTGCTGATGGCCACCGACGACGCCTGCATCGACGGCTACCGGCGCCTGGCCGAGGCCTGCCATGCCCACGGCACGGTGGTGCTGTCGCAACTGTTTCACCCGGGACGGGAGATCATGGAGTCGGCGGACGGCCTGCTGGCGGTGGCCTACTCGGCCTCGTCGGTGCCCAACGAGCGCTTCCGGGTCATGCCACGGGCGCTGGAGCAGGCAATGATCGACGAGATCGTCCAGGGCTACGCCAGCGCCGCCCGACGCCTGCACCAGGCCGGTCTGGACGGTGTCGAGGTGGTGGCCAGCCATGGCTACCTGCCGGCGCAGTTCCTCAACCCGCGGGTCAACCAGCGCACCGACGGCTACAACGGCGACCTCGAACAGCGCCTGCGCTTCCTGCGTGAGGTGCTGGCAGCGGTCAGGGCGGCCACCGACGAGCAGTTCATCGTCGGCCTGCGCATCAGCGCCGATGAGCGCGACAGTGAGGGCCTGAGCGAAGACGAATCGCTCGCCGCCGCCCAGGCCCTGCAAGACCAGGTCGACTACCTGCACATCGTCGCCGGCACCTCGGCGTCGCTGGGTGGCGCCGTGCATATCGTGCCGCCCATGGCCATCGCCCCGGCCTATCTGGCGCGCGAGGCCGGCACCTTCAAGCAGCACCTGGACATCCCGCTGTTCGTCACCGGGCGCATCAACCAACCGCAGGAAGCCGAACTGATCCTGGCCCGTGGCCAGGCCGACGTCTGCGGCATGACCCGCGCACTGATCTGCGACCCGCAGATGCCGGCCAAGACCGAACGCGGCCAGGTCGAGGATGTGCGCGCCTGCATTGCCTGCAACCAGGCGTGCATCGGCCATTTCCACCGGGGGCTGCCGATCTCCTGTATCCAGCACCCGGAAACCGGCCGCGAGCTGCAGTACGAAACCCCGGCCCCCGCTACGGCGCGCAAACGCATTCTGGTGGCGGGGGTGGCCCCGCCGGCATGAAGGCCGCAGCTGTTGCCGCTGCCCGGGGGCATGACGTCACCTTGTACGAAGCCAGTACACAACTCGGCGGCCAGATACAGCTCGCGCAACTGCTGCCCCGGCGCGCCGAATTCGGCGGTGCCAGCACCAACCTGCAGCGGGAAATGGAACTGGCCGGCGTACTCGTAGTACGTAATACGCGAGTGGATCGCGCCCTGGTCGAACGCGAACGCCCCGACCTGGTGATTGCCGCCACCGGCGCCACGCCCTACTGGCCAACGTTCGAACGCAGCGGCGAGCTGCAGGTGGTGGATGCCTGGCAGGTCCTGCGCAATGACGTCACCCTCGGCCGCTCGGTACTGGTGATCGACTGGCGCTGCGACTGGATCGGCCCCGGCATCGCCGAGCGCCTGGTCCGCGACGGCCACCAGGTGCAACTGGCGGTAAACGGCACCCACTGTGGCGAAACCCTGCCGCTGTATGTTCGCGATCAGCTGGCTGGCGAGCTGCACCGCCTGGGCATCCCGATCACGCCTTACGCCCGCCTGTACGGCTGCGACGACAACACCGTCTACCTGCAGCACACCGCCAGCGGCGAGCCGATGATCTTCGAAGGTATCGACACCCTGGTGCTGTGCCTTGGCCACCAACCTCAGGACACCCTGGCCGCAGAACTGGCAGGCCTGGTGGAGGTGCGACGCATCGGCGACTGCCTGGCCCCACGCACGGTCGAGGAAGCGATCCATGAAGGCCTGACAGTTGCCTGGGCGCTCTGAGCCTGTCCATACTGCGGCTTTCCCGATGGACCGAAGCGCATGAGCCAGCAACCCCAGTTCCCGCCCGCCGCCGAAGACGGCGGCAGCGCGCCGCAGTTCCTCGGTGGCCGCATCCGCGGCCTGCGCAAGCGCCGCGGCATGACCCTGGCGGAGCTGGCGGCGCACAGCGAGCTGACCGCCGGCTACATCAGCCAGCTGGAGCGCAACCTGTCGTACCCGTCGATCCCGGCACTGTTCAACATTGCCCGCAGCCTCGGCGTGACCATCCAGTGGTTCTTCGCCAGCGAAGCCACCACCGCCCCCGAAGACCAGGGTTACGTGGTGCGGCGCAACAGCCGGCTGAGCGTGCATTACGAGGACGGCATCGTCGACCAGCTGCTCACCCCGCAGCCCAACCGCCAGCTGGAGATGCTGCACTCGCGCTTTCCCCCAGGCACCTACAGCCAGCAAAGCTACAGCCATGAAGGCGACGAAGCGGGTTACGTGCTCTCGGGCAGTTTCGAGGTGTGGGTCGGCGAGCGCCACTTCCTGCTGGGCGAAGGCGACAGCTTCAGCTTCTCCAGCCAGGAGCCGCACCGCTATGGCAACCCTGGCGAGGTAGATGCCGTGATCATCTGGGTGATCACCCCGCCTACTTTCTGAATCCAAGGACGCCATCACCATCAGGCGACGCCCTATACAATGACCGAGCCCAACCAGCAACTCGACCCACCGCTGCTCCCCGTCGACCACCCAAGGGTCTTGGTCTTCGTCGCCTATCCGCAGATGGGCCTGCTCGACCTCAGCGGTGCGCAGACCGTGTTCTGGGCCGCGACCAAGGCCATGGCCGAGCGCGGCCTGCCAGGCTACCGGCTGCACACCGCCAGCCTTGAAGGCGGCCTGCAGCAAACGGCCGAAGGCCTGGTGGTAGCCAGCGAGCGGCTGGACGATGTCATGACGCAAACCGTCGACACGCTGATCGTGCCCGGCGCCCCCGACATCATCCGCAGCCTCCCCGATCACGGCCCGCTGATCACCTGGTTGCGCCGTGCCAGCCACCACGCCAGGCGCACCGCTTCGGTCTGCAGCGGGACCTTCCTGCTGGCCAGCGCCGGCCTGCTCGATGGCCGGCGCGCCGCCACCCACTGGGCCATGTGCGAGGTATTGCGCCGCGACTTCCCGGCCGTGGAGGTGGACCATGAGTCGATCTTCGTCCAGCAGGGCAGCGTCTGGACCTCTGCCGGCGTGAGCGCGGGTATCGACATGGCCCTGGCCCTGGTCGAACTGGACTGCGGCCGCGACGTGGCGATGCAGGTGGCGCGCGAGCTGGTGGTGTTCCTCAAGCGCCCCGGTGGCCAGGCCCAGTTCAGCGAACTGCTCAAGTCCCAGGGCCAGGACACGGGCGCGTTCGAGGCGCTGCACCTATGGCTCAACCAGCACCTGCACGACCCACGGCTCAGCGTCGAACACCTTGCCGAACAGGCGCACATGAGCCTGCGCAACTTCACTCGGGTGTACAAACAGAAAACCGGCCGCACCCCGGCCAAGGCTATCGAGGTGTTCCGCCTCGAAGCGGCGCGGCGCCTGCTGGAGAACAGTGACGGCCACATCGAGCATGTTGCCCGCCAGTGCGGCTTCGGCAGCGAAGAGCGCATGCGCCTGGCGTTCCAGCGCCATCTGGCGGTTACCCCTCGCGACTATCGGGCGCGCTTCGCCCGCACGGTACCCTTGGCCGAAATTCAGGGTTCTCTGGCCTAGGGTGCGGCACCTGGTCGCTCGTAACATCGTTGACCGCAATTACGGTCTACCTTGTCTAGCGGTCTTTCCCCATGGGACAACCCAGGAGCATAACGATGAAAAACATCCTGATCATTGGCGCCGGCTTCGCAGGCCTGTGGAGCGCCCTGAGCGCCATCCGTCAGCTGGACCTGCACGGCCGTAAGGATGTCCAGGTGACACTGCTCGCCCCCCAGGCCGAACTGCATGTGCGCCCGCGCTTCTACGAGCCTGAAGTGCACACCATGGCTGCACCGTTGCAGGAGCTGTTCGATGCAGTGAACGTGCGCTTCGTCCACGGCACGGCCTTCCATGTCGATGAAACCGACCATCACGTACGCTACCGCACGTCATCCGGCACCGAATGCAACCTGCCCTATGACCGCCTGATCATGGCCTGCGGCAGCGTGCTCAATCGCCCGGACATGGTGGGTATCGAACACGTCTTCGATGTCGACAAGATCGATAGCGCCGCGCGCCTCGAAGCCCACCTCAAAGCCCTGGTCGACTGGCCCGATAGCCCGGCACGCAACACCGTGGTGGTGGCCGGCGGCGGCTTTACCGGTATCGAGACCGCCACGGAACTGCCGACGCGCCTGCGCGCGATTCTCGGTGAGGACGCCAGGCTGCGCGTGGTTGTGGTCGACCGCGGGGCGAAGATCGGCGCCGCGCTGGGAGACGGCATCCGCCCGGCCATCGAACAGGCCTCCGAGGCACTGGGCATCGAGTGGATCTGCGGCGCCACTGTCGCCTCGGTGGACCGCGACGGGGTGCTGCTGGACAACGGCCAGCGCATCGACGCCGCCACCGTCATATGGACCGTGGGCTTCAAGGCCAACCCGCTGACCGAACAGATCAGCGGCGAGCGCGACCGCCAAGGCCGCCTGCATGTCGACGGCAACCTCAAGGTCGTGGGCAATGACGCGGTCTACGCGGCCGGGGACGTAGCCTATGCCGCCTGCGACAACCAGGGCAACTTCGCCGTGATGTCTTGCCAGCATGCCATTCCGCTGGGGCGCTATGCCGGCAACAACGCAGCGGCCGAACTGATCGGTGTGGCGCCGATGACCTACAGCCAGCCCAAGTACGTGACCTGCCTCGACCTTGGCGCCTGGGGCGCGGTGTACACCGAGGGCTGGGAGCGCACCGTGTCGCCACCGACCGACAAGGCCGAGGCCAAGCTGCTGAAATCGCAGATCAACTCGATCTGGATCTATCCACCGACGGCGGACCGTACGGCTGCCCTGGCGGCGGCGGACCCGACCATTCCCGTGGCCTGACCCAGCGCATTCGCGGGCCTGCCCCGCGAATGCACTCTCACCGCTACGCCATGCAGCCCACGCTTGCGCCCGATGCATTTGCGCTTTTCTCCGAACCCATGGCATAGATGCAGGTCAACGTCTTTGGCTGACTGCCTTCGCGCCTTCTCAGGAGAACCCTGCATGAGCAAGCACCCTTACATCCCGCCCAAGGTCTGGCGCAACGATGCCGCGTCCGGCGGCCAGTTCGCCAGCATCAACCGGCCGATCGCCGGGCCAACCCATGACAAGGACCTGCCCGTCGGCAAGCACCCGCTGCAGCTGTACTCCCTGGCCACCCCCAACGGCGTCAAGGTCACCATCCTCCTCGAAGAACTGCTCGCCCTGGGCCACAGCGGCGCCGAATACGATGCCTGGCTGATCCACATCGGTGACGGCGACCAGTTCTCCAGCGGCTTCGTCGAGGTCAACCCCAACTCGAAGATCCCCGCCCTGCTCGACCGCAGCGTCGAGCCGCCGGTGCGGGTGTTCGAGTCCGGTTCGATCCTGCTGCACCTGGCGGAAAAATTCGGCGCGTTCCTGCCGAAAACCCCGTCCGCACGCACCGAGACACTCAACTGGCTGTTCTGGCAGATGGGCGCCGCGCCTTACCTGGGCGGCGGTTTCGGTCACTTCTATGTGTATGCGCCGGAAAAGTTCGAGTACGCCATCAACCGCTTCACCATGGAAGCCAAGCGCCAGCTCGATGTGCTGGAGCGCCGCCTGGCGGTCAGCCGCTATCTGGGTGGCGACGAATACAGCATCGCCGATATCGCCGTGTGGCCCTGGTACGGCCAACTGGTGCGCGGCAACCTATATGGCGCGGCCGAGTTCCTGGCGGTGGACGAGTACCCGCATGTGCAGCGCTGGGCCGAGGCCATTGCCCAGCGCCCGGCCGTGCAGCGTGGCACCCGGGTCAACCGCACCTGGGGCGATGAAGCCAGCCAGGTGGCCGAACGGCACGCGGCGGCCGACCTGGATTGAGACTGACGGGGCCGCTCTGCGGCCCCGACAATGCCCCGTTGCAAAAAACCATTTCTCCCGCGCAAACCTCCCAGCCCTGATCCCTTCTTGTACACTCCTCGCACTAGCCCCAACCTGCACAAATTTTGGTGAAAGCATGATCGAGGTAACCGAGGTTTCCATTGCCGAGCTGCGCGACGCACTCGAAACGGGCCGCACGACGGCGGTCGAGCTGGTCAAGGCCTACCTGGCGCGCATCGACGCCTACGATGGAGCCGACACCGCCACCGCGCTGAACGCCGTGGTCGTACGCAACCCTGAAGCGCTCAAGGAAGCCGAGGCCTCCGACGCCCGCCGCGCCAAGGGCCAGGCCCTGAGCCCGCTGGACGGCATCCCCTACACCGCCAAGGACAGCTACCTGGTCAAAGGCCTGACTGCCGCCTCCGGCAGCCCGGCGTTCAAGGACCTGGTCGCCCAGCGCGACGCCTTCACCATCGAGCGCCTGCGCGCCGCCGGTGCCGTGTGCCTGGGCAAGACCAACATGCCGCCGATGGCCAATGGCGGCATGCAGCGTGGCGTCTACGGCCGCGCCGAAAGCCCGTACAACGCGAAGTACCTGACCGCTCCGTTTGCCTCTGGCTCGTCGAACGGCGCCGGTACCGCTACCGCCGCCAGCTTCAGCGCCTTCGGCCTGGCCGAGGAAACCTGGTCGAGTGGCCGCGGCCCGGCCTCGAACAACGGCCTGTGCGCCTACACCCCCTCGCGCGGCGTGATCTCGGTACGTGGCAACTGGCCACTGACCCCGACCATGGACGTGGTGGTGCCGTACGCCCGGACCATGGCCGACCTGCTGGAAATCCTCGACGTGGTGGTTGCCGACGATGCCGACAAGCGCGGCGACCTGTGGCGCCTGCAGCCGTGGGTGCCGATCCCGGCCGCCTCCTCCGTGCGCCCTGCTTCCTACCTGGACCTGGCCGTCGACGCCAGCTCGCTCAAGGGCAAGCGTTTTGGCGTACCGCGCATGTACATCAATGCCGACGCCGAAGCCGGCACCTCCGAGAAGCCAGGCATCGGCGGCCCGACCGGCCAGCGCGTCATCACCCGCGACAGCGTCATCGCCCTCTGGCAACAGGCTCGCCAGGCCCTGGAGGCGGCCGGTGCCGAAGTACTGGAAGTCGACTTCCCGCTGGTGTCCAATTGCGAAGGCGACCGCCCGGGCGCGCCGACCGTCTACAATCGCGGCATCGTCAGCAAGGAATTCCTGCATGACGAACTGTGGGAACTGTCGGGCTGGGGCTTCGACGACTTCCTGCGCGCCAACGATGACCCCAAGCTCAATCGCCTGGCCGATGTCGACGGCCCGCAGATCTTCCCGCACGACCCGGGCACCCTGCCCAATCGTGAGGACGACCTGGCCGCCGGCATGGACGAATACGTCAACATGGCCAAGCGCGGCCTGAAGACCTGGGACCAGATCGAGACCCTGCCCGATGGCCTGCGCGGGCTGGAAAAGACCCGCAAGATGGACCTCGAGGACTGGATGGACGCGCAGGGCCTGGACGCCGTGCTGTTCCCGACCGTGGCCGATGTGGGCCCGGCCGATGCCGATGTCAACCCGGCCTCGGCCGACATCGCCTGGAGCAACGGCATCTGGGTGGCCAACGGCAACCTGGCCATCCGCCACCTGGGCGTGCCGACCGTGACCGTGCCGATGGGCGTGATGGCCGATATCGGCATGCCGGTGGGGCTGACCTTTGCCGGCAAGGCTTATAGCGACAATGCGCTGCTGAGCTTTGCTGCGGCCTTCGAGGCGACCGGCTCGCGGCGGATGATTCCACCGCGCACGCCAGCCCTGGGCTGATCACACTGGCCCCGACGCCGACTTGCCGGCGTTGGGGCCAGCTGGTATGACATCCTTCCTTTGTATTGCGCAATCAGAAGGCTTTCATGTCCCTCCATATCCAGACGCCCCTCATCGAATCCCGCCCGCTGTCGCTGGCCGCTGGCCGTTCGGTCTGGCTAAAGCTCGACGCCCTGCAGCCCTGCGGCTCGTTCAAGCTGCGCGGGGTCGGCCATGCCTGCGAGGTGCACCACGCTCGTGGCGCGCGCCATTTTGTCTCTTCGTCGGGCGGCAATGCCGGGCTGGCCGTGGCTTATGCCGGACGCAAGCTGGGGGTGCCGGTGACCGTGGTGGTGCCGGAGACCACCACCGAGCGGGCCAGGCAGCTGCTGGGCCTGGAAGACGCCAAGGTGGTGGTGCATGGCAGCTCGTGGCAAGAGGCCAACGAGCTGGCACTGACCCTGGTCGGTGCCGGCGATGCCTTCATCCACCCGTTCGACGACCCGCTGCTGTGGGCCGGGCATGCCAGCCTGGTCGACGAAGTGGCGGCAACCGGGTTCAAACCGGATGCGGTGGTGCTGTCGGTGGGCGGCGGCGGCCTGCTCAGCGGTGTGGTCGAAGGCTTGCAGCGCCATGGCTGGGGCGATGTGCCGGTGCTGGCGGTGGAAACCACTGGCGCCGCTTCGCTGCATGCGGCCATGCAGGCCGGGCACACGGTGGAACTGCCACGCATTGCCTCGGTGGCCAGTTCGCTGGGCGCCAAGCGCGTGGCCGAACAGGCTATTGCCTGTACCCGGCAACATCCCGTGCACAGCCACCTGGTCAGTGACCGGGCGGCACTGGAGGCCTGCGAGCGGTTCCTGCTGGACCATCGGGTGCTGGTGGAGCCTGCGTGTGGGGCGGCGTTGGCAGTGGCTTATGCTGAGGGTGCGCTGGCCGGGTATCGGCACGTGCTGGTGGTGGTGTGTGGCGGGGCTACAGCGACCCTGGAGCAGATTCGGGCGTGGTTGGAACAGGTCGATTGAGTTCGACCCGGCATTTTTGGCGCCTGTGAGATCGAGCGCCGCCCGCGCGGCGCATCGCGAGCTGCGCTCGCTCCTACGTTTGTTTCGGGCCAATCATTCCTGGGGGATTTGCGCGCGGACGCCTTGGCGCATGGCACGAGACCGCGTCGTACGAACAAGGCGGTCGCGCGCGCCTGCCACAGGCGTTACTGGCCCGAAACAAACGTAGGAGCGAGCGCAGCTCGCGATGCGCCGCGCGGGCGGCGCTCGATCTCACAGGCGCCAAAAACGCCATGACGAACACCCACTATTGGTCAGCCTGTCATCAGGATGTTCATTTCCCCCTGTATTACTGTCCCCACGCAGACGAAATACACCATCCGCCCTTTCGATCTGCGGCAAGTGAAGGCACAATGCGGGTCTTTTTTTTGGCCGGCCTGGCCGGGGGCCTTTAAATGATCAAGACGCCGTACTACCTCATCGACAAAACCAAGCTCCTGAGCAACATGGAGAAGATCGCCTACGTGCGTGAAAACTCCGGTGCCAAGGCGCTGCTCGCCCTCAAGTGCTTCGCCACCTGGTCGGTGTTCGACCTGATGCAGCAGTACATGGATGGCACCACCTCGTCCTCGCTGTTCGAGCTCAAGCTCGGCCGCCAGAAGTTCGCTGGCGAAACCCACGCCTACAGCGTGGCCTGGGCCGATGACGAGATCGAGGAAATGCTCGAGAACTGCGACAAGATCATCTTCAACTCGATCGGCCAGCTGCAGCGCTTCGCCGAACAGTCCGAAGGCAAGGTTCGCGGCCTGCGCGTCAACCCGCAGGTGAGCAGCTCCGACTACCTGCTGGCCGACCCGGCCCGCCCGTTCAGCCGCCTCGGCGAATGGGACCCGGCGAAGATCGAACAGGTGATCGAACAGATCTCCGGCTTCATGTTCCACAACAACTGCGAGAACGGTGACTTCGGCCTGTTCGACAAGATGCTGTCGCACATCGAAGAACGCTTCGGCCACCTGCTGCACAAGGTCGAGTGGGTCAGCCTCGGTGGCGGCATCCACTTCACCGGCGAAGGCTATGCGCTGGACGCCTTCTGCGCGCGCCTGAAAGCCTTCTCCGAGAAGTATGGCGTGCAGGTCTACCTGGAGCCGGGCGAAGCCGCCATCACCAACAGCGCCTCGCTGGAAGTGACCGTACTCGACACCCTGTACAACGGCAAAAACCTGGCCGTGGTCGACAGCTCGATCGAAGCGCACCTGCTCGACCTGCTGATCTATCGCCTCAACGCCAAGATGGCCCCCAACGACGGCGAGCACACCTACATGGTCTGCGGCAAGTCGTGCCTGGCCGGTGACATCTTCGGCGAGTACCAATTCGATCGTCCGCTGGCCATTGGCGACCGCCTGTCGTTCATCGACACCGCCGGTTACACCATGGTCAAGAAAAACTGGTTCAACGGTCTGAAGATGCCATCGATCGTGGTCAAGCAGCTCGACGGCAGCGTCGAGGTGGTCCGCGATTTCGGCTTTGAAGACTACGTTTCCAGCCTGTCGTAAGACCGGCTTTCCAAGTAAGGAGCAAAAGGTAAATTGAAGAAGAACGTTCTTATCATTGGTGCAGGAGGTGTCGCCAAGGTGGTGGCCCACAAGTGCGCGCAGCATAACGACGAACTGGGTCGTATCGCTATCGCGTCACGGAACATCTCCAAATGCCAGGCCATCATCGACAGCGTCAAGGCCAAGGGTAGCCTCAAGGTACCCGCCGACATCCAGGCCTTCTCGCTCAACGCCCTCGATGTCGAGGCGACCAAGGCACTGATCCGCGAGACCGAATCGCAGATCGTGATCAACGTCGGTTCCGCCTTCCTCAACATGTCGGTGCTGCGTGCCTGCATCGATACCGGTGTCGCCTACCTGGACACCGCCATCCACGAAGAGCCGGGCAAAATCTGCGAGACCCCGCCGTGGTACGGCAACTACGAGTGGAAACACCTCGAAGAGTGCCAACAAAAGAACATTACCGCCATTCTCGGCGTCGGTTTCGACCCAGGTGTGGTGAACAGCTACGCAAAACTTGCGCAGCAGCAATACTTCGACAGCATTGATTCGATCGACATTCTCGATGTCAATGCCGGTTCGCACGGCAAATACTTTGCCACCAACTTCGACCCGGAAATCAACTTCCGCGAGTTTACCGGGCAAGTGTGGAGCTGGCAGAACAGCCAGTGGACCAGCAACACCATGTTCGAAGTCAAGCGTACCGACGACCTGCCGGTGGTAGGTTCGCAGAACCTGTACCTGACTGGCCACGACGAAGTTCATTCGATCTCGAAGAACCTCAATGTGCCGAACGTGCGTTTCTGGATGAGCTTCGGCGAGCACTACATCAATGTGTTCACCGTGCTGAAGAATCTCGGCCTGCTCTCCGAGCAACCGGTGAAGACCGCCGAAGGTCTGGAAGTGGTACCGCTGAAAGTGGTCAAGGCCGTGTTGCCTGACCCGGCCTCGCTGGCCCCAGGCTATACCGGCAAGACCTGCATCGGTGACCTGGTCAAGGGCACCAAGAACGGCCAGCCGCGTGAAGTATTCATCTACAACGTGGCCGACCACGAAGAAGCCTACGCCGAGACCGACAGCCAGGGTATCTCCTACACCGCCGGTGTACCGCCAGTGGCTGCGGCCCTGCTGGTCGCCCGTGGCGAGTGGGATGCCAAGCGCATGGTCAACGTCGAGGAGCTGCCAGCCGAGCCGTTCCTCAAGGCGCTGGACGTGATGGGCCTGCCGACCCGCGTGAAAGATGAAAATGGCGATCGTCCTTGGGACGCTGAAGCCTAAGCCGTAAGCCAGAAGGGGCGCCAATCAGGCGCCCCTTCTGCATTTTGCAGGCCCGGCCTCTTCGCGGGACAAGCCCGCTCCTACAGGTTTCGTGTAGGAGCGGGCTTGTCCCGCGAAGAGGCCGGCACGGGATTACACCTACTTCCTGGCCTCCAGGATCAAGTTGAACGGTGTCTGCGTAGCCCGCCGGAACCGTGTGAACCCCGCCTCCTCGAACACCGCCCGCAACCGTGCCTCCCCGGCCTGCGCACCCAACCCCAGCCCCACTTCCTGGGACAGCGAATTGGGCGTGCAGATGAACGTCGACGCCGCATAGAACAACCGCCCGACAGGCGTCAGGTTGCCCTCCAGCGAGTCTTCGGCGTAGGGCTCCACCAGCATCACCGTGCCATCCGCCTTCAGCGCCCGATAGGCATGCTTGGCCGCGCCCACGGGGTCGCCCATGTCATGCAGGCAATCGAAGAAGCACACCAGGTCGTGGTCATGCCCCGGATAGTCCTTGGCCGATGCCTGCTGGAAGCTCACACGCCCCGCCAGCCCGGCCTCGCGCGCACGCTCGCTGGCCGTAGCGATGGAGGGTGCGTGATAGTCATAGCCCGTGAAGGTAGAAGCCGGAAACGCCTGCGCCAGGACCAGGGTTGAAGCACCATGGCCACAACCGACATCCGCCACCTTGGCCCCGGCCTGCAGCTTGGCCACCACGCCTTCAAGCGCCGGCAACCAGTCCGCCACAAGAAAGGTGCGATAACCGGGCCTGAAGAAGCGTTCGGTGCCACTGAACATGCACGGGTGGTGGTCACCCCAGGCCAACCCGCCGTCGCCACGCATGGCGGCCACCAGCTTGTCCTTGTCATGGAACAGCGCCGCGATGACCGCCGCGCCGCCCGCCATGTAGGCCGGCGAATCTTCCAGAGCCAGGGCCAGGGCCTGCTCTTCAGGCAGAACGAACATGCCCTTGTCATGCACCATGTAGCCGGAGGCCGCCTGGGCGTTGAGCCATTCGCGCACCAGCCGGGGGTGGCAACCGGTCTTTGCCGCCAGCGCCTCGGGGCTGGTCGGCTGGCTGTCGGCCATGGCCCGGTACAGCCCAAGTTCATCGCCGAGGATCACATTGGCCAGGGTCGCCGCAGCGCCCATGTCACCGACCAGCTTGCCCATGAACGCTTGAAGCCTTGCCTCATCCATGACCTGCCCTCCTCTGCAAAGAAGGCCATCGCCAACGAGAACGTCCGCTCCAGGCAGGCGGTGGTCGATTGAATGATGTGAGCCCGCTGCCTTGATCGGCCACGGGCCATTCAAGTCTAGTCGAGGCAGGCGCAGCGTAGCTCGAACAGTCGGGATTGTTTGCTTGGGGCGATGCCACTGGCAGGTAACAATTTCTAAACAACACTGTGACATTTTTTTTCAGCTTTCTAATCCAGGAGCTGTCAAATGAAGGTCACGGTTTTCGGTACCGGCTATGTCGGCCTGACCCAGGCAGTCTGCCTGGCCCAGGTGGGACATTCGGTGTTGTGCATGGATATCAACGCCGAGAGGGTCGCGGCCCTCAGCGAAGGGCATTGCCCGATCTTCGAGCCAGGCCTTGCACCCCTGCTGGAGAAGAACCTGGGCTGCGGCCGCCTGCGTTTCACCACCGACGCCGCAGAGGCTGCGCAGTACGCCAGGTTGCAGTTCATCGCTGTAGGCACCCCGCCACAAGCCGATGGCAGCGCCGACATGCGCTATGTGTTCAGTGTGGTCGACAGCATCCTCGAACATGCCGATGGCCCCAAGGTCATCGTCAACAAGTCCACCTCGCCGGTCGGCACGGTAGACCGTATCAAGGCGCGGATCAGCCAGGCGGTCGCCGACGCTGACCGCTACCAGGTGATCAGCAACCCCGAATTCCTCAAGGAAGGCTCGGCAGTGGAAGACTGCATGCGCCCGGACCGCATCATCATCGGCGGCGCCGCATCGGCCGAGGTCGAGTTGCTGCGCGAGCTGTACCAGCCATTCAGCCGCAACCACGAAAAAGTCATGGTCATGGACGCGCGCAGCGCCGAGCTGACCAAGTACGCCGCCAACTGCATGCTGGCGACCAAGATTTCCTTCATCAACGAAATGGCCAACCTGGCCGAGCACCTGGGTGCCGACATCGAAATGGTCCGCCGCGGCATCGGCTCGGACCCGCGCATCGGTTACGACTTCATCTACCCCGGCTGCGGCTTCGGCGGCTCGTGCTTCCCCAAGGACCTGCAGGCGCTGCGCAGGACAGCCGAGACCGAAGGCCTCGACCCGCTGCTGCTGGGCGCGGTGGAAGCGGTCAACCAGCGGCAGAAGAGCCGGCTGTTCAGCAAGATCCAGCGCCACTACCCCGGCGGCCTGCACGGCAAGGTCTTCGCCGTGTGGGGGCTGTCGTTCAAAGCCAACACCGATGACATCCGCGAAGCCTCCAGCCTGGTGCTGCTCGAAGCACTGTGGGCCGCCGGCGCCAGCGTCCAGGCCCATGACCCGCAAGCCATGCAGGAGATCCATCGGCACTACGGCACTCGCCCCGACCTGACGCTGGTACCGTGCAAGGACGATGCGCTGGAAGGTGCCGATGCCCTGGTGATCGTCACCGAGTGGCAGGACTACCGCGTGCTGAACCTGGACAAGGTCCCGCAGCAACTGGCTGACCGTGTGGTTTTCGACGGCCGCAACCTGTTCGAACCCGAGCACATGGCCGCCGCCGGTCTCACGTACTACGGCATTGGCCGTGGCCAGGTGAAACCATCATGCCCGTACTGATCACCGGCGCGGCCGGATTCATCGGTTTCCACCTGGCCCGCCGCCTGTGCGAGGCGGGCATCGAAGTGGTGGGCATCGACAACCTCAACGCCTACTACAGCGTCGAGCTCAAACTGGCGCGCCTGCAACAGTTGCTCGCCTACCCCAATTTCCACTTCCAGACGGTCGACATCGCCAACGCCGCCGACCTGCAGCAACTGTTCGCCGGGCAGCCGTTCAGCGAAGTGATCCACCTGGCGGCGCAGGCCGGTGTGCGCTACTCGCTGGACAACCCGGCGGTCTATGGGCAGTCCAACCTGACCGGTTTTCTCAACCTCCTCGAAGCCTGCCGCCAGCACCCGCCGCGTCACCTGATCTATGCCTCCAGCAGTTCGGTGTACGGCGCCAATACTAAACAGCCGTTCAGCATCGATGACCCGGTCGAGCAGCCGATTTCGCTGTATGCCGCGAGCAAGCGCGCCAATGAGCTGATGGCCCACAGCTACGCGCACCTGTACCAGCTGCCGATCACCGGCCTGCGCTTCTTCACCGTCTACGGCCCGTGGGGCCGCCCCGACATGGCGCTGTTCAAGTTTACCCGGGCGATGCTCGACGGCCAGCCGATCGAAATCTACAACCACGGCCAGATGGCACGCGACTTCACCTACATCGACGACATCGTCGAAAGCATCCTGCGCCTGCGCCAGAAGCCGCCACGGCCTGAAGCCGGGCAACCGCCCTGCCAGCTGTTCAACATCGGCCGTGGCCAGCCCGTGCGCCTGCTGGCGTTCGTCGAGTGCCTGGAGAACACGCTGGGCATCAAGGCCCGGCGCGAGTACCTGCCCTTGCAGGCGGGTGACGTGCTGGAAACCTGGGCGGATGTGGACTCACTGACGCGCTGGATCGATTTTTCGCCGAGCACTCCGCTGGAGCACGGCGTCGCCGCTTTCGTTGGCTGGTACCGGGACTTCTACCGGGTTTGACCACGCAATCATTACAAGAACATAGGTAGCCTCAATGACTGATCCACTTGACCTCTCGCTACTGATCCCCGCCAAGAATGAGGTCGATAATCTGCCGGCATTGCTGGCGGAAATCCGCACGGCACTGGCCAATGAAAACTACGAAGTGCTGGTGGTTGACGACGGCAGCACCGACCAGACACTCAACAGGCTGCGCCAGCTCAAGCAGCAGGGCTTCACCCAGCTGCGCATCCTGCGCCACGACCGCTCGCTGGGCCAGAGCACCTCGATCTGGCATGCCGCCCAGGCTGCCCGCGGCCGCTGGCTGGCCACCCTCGACGGCGACGGGCAAAACGACCCGGCCGACATCCCCGGCATGCTCGCCCTGGTACGCGGCAACCAAGACCTCGGCGGCGGCATCAAGCTGGTCGCCGGCCACCGCGTCAACCGTCGCGATACCGCCAGCAAGCGCTGGGCCTCGCGCTTTGCCAACGGCCTGCGCAGCCGCCTGCTCAAGGACGCCACGCCAGATACCGGCTGCGGCCTGAAGCTGATCGACCGCGACGCCTTCTTGCGCTTGCCCTATTTCGACCACATGCACCGCTATATCCCGGCGCTGATCCTGCGCCACAAGGGCCGCATGCTGGTGCACCCGGTGAACCACCGCCCGCGCCATGCCGGGGTCTCCAAGTACGGCAACCTGGACCGCGCCCTGGTCGGCATTCTCGACCTGGTCGGGGTCTGGTGGCTGATCCGCCGCACGCGCCTCGACAGCCAACCCCAGGAGCTCGAAGGATGACCCGCGAAACCCTCTGGCTGATTGTCGGCTTCGCCGGTCAGGTCGTGTTCACCGGCCGCTTCGTCCTGCAGTGGCTGTACAGCGAATTCAAGAAGCGCAGCGTGATCCCGGTGGGCTTCTGGTACCTGAGCATGCTCGGCAGCGCCCTGCTGCTGATCTACGCCATCTACCGCGAAGACCCGGTGTTCATCATCGGCCAGTCGTTCGGCCTGGTGGTCTACCTGCGCAACCTGCAATTGCTTGCCCGCCACAAAGAGCAGAAGGAATAGCCCTTGCCCAGGTTCAAGACGCTCGGGGCCGAACGCCTGGCCCTGGTTGTACTCGCTGTGCTGCTGGTCGGTGCCGGTATCGGCTGGCGCCAGCCGATGAACGTCGATGAGGAGCGCTTCCTCGGCGTTGCCCTGGAAATGCTCCAGAGCGGCAACTGGTTCATCCCCCACCGCGCTGCAGAAATCTACGGCGACAAGCCACCGTTGTTCATGTGGACCGTGGCCCTGTTCAGCTACCTGACCGGCTCGCCCAAGGTCGCCCTGTACCTGCCAGGGCTGATGTCTGCGGCGACCATTACCCTGGTGCTGCATGACCTGGGGCGACGCCTGTGGACCCCGCGCATCGGTGTGATTGCCGCACTGCTGTTCCTGGCGACCTACCAGAGCTACAGCATCCTGCGCACCGGGCAGATCGACAGCTACCTGTGCCTGTGGGTAGCGCTGGGGCTCTACGGCATGGTCCGCCACCTGCTGCTCGGGCCTGCCTGGGGCTGGTTCTACCTGGCCTGCGCGGCCATGGGCCTGGGCATCATCAGCAAGGGCGTGGGGTTTGTCCCGGCGCTGATGCTGCTGCCTTATGCCTGGGCGGTGCGCAAGGGCTGGCGCGGCGTGGTGGCCTACCCCGGCCAGGGTGGGCGCTGGAGCCTGGGTTTCGTCTGGCTGCTGACAGGCTGCGCGGTATGGCTGCTGCCGCTGCTGGTCTCGATCGCCCACGGCGGCGGCGCGGCGGAACTGGCCTACCTGAAGGAAATCCTGCTGCGCCAGACCGCCAACCGCTATGCCAATGCCTGGGACCATCGCGAGCCCTTCTGGTACTTCTTCGTCAAGGTCATCCCGCAGTACTGGCTGCCCCTGATCCTGGCCTTGCCGTGGCTGGTCCCGGCCTGGCGCCGGCAGTTGCACAAACGCGATGGGCGCTTCCTGCTGCTGCTCGGCTGGGTGGCCCTGGTGCTGCTGTTCTTCAGCCTGAGCAGCGGCAAGCGCAAAATCTATATCTTCCCGGCCCTGCCGGGGCTGGTGCTGGCCATCGCCCCGCTGGTGCCGTGGATGCTCAAGCGCTGGCTGCAGCGCCGCCCCGGCTGGCACAAGGTGTTCACCGGCATTGCCGTAGCCTGGTTCTGCCTGTGGTTCGCCCGCGGCTTCGTCGAGCCGCTCAAGGAAGGCCGCAACCCGCACGAAACCTTGATGGTCGACGCCGCACGCGCCACCGGTGGCGCCGAACTGGTGCTGGTCAACTGGCGTGAAGGGCACTGGCTGTTTGCTCGTCAACCCATCGTCCACTTCGGTTTCGCCAACCAGTCCAAGCCGGAAACGGCCGTGTATTGGCTACGCCGAAACCCTTCGGCCTTCGCCCTGATCCCGGAAACGGAGCTGGGCCGTTGCTTCAACGCCGACAAGGCCCACCGGCTGGGCGATACCTCGCGTGCCGAGTGGTACGTGGTCGGTGCCGATGCCGACAACGGCCAGTGCCAGCCCTCAGCACCGGCGCGGGTCTATCACTTCGTCTGGTCCTGAGACCTGCACCTCTCAGCCCTTAGCACTTGCAATTGGGGAAGTCTCTAAATACTGTATGAATATTCAGTATCGCGAGACATCCCCATGCAGCTCATCGCCAAACTCGGCATTCTCGCCGATGCCGCCAAGTACGATGCCTCATGCGCCAGCAGCGGCGCGCCGAAACGCAGCTCGCGTGGCAGCGATGGCCTGGGCGCAACCGATGGCATGGGTATCTGCCACAGCTACACCCCCGATGGCCGCTGCGTGTCGCTGCTCAAGGTGTTGCTGACCAACTTCTGTTTGTATGACTGCCAGTACTGTGTCAACCGCCGTTCCAGCAACGTGCCGCGCGCCCGCTTCAGCCCCGAGGAAGTGGTGCGCCTGACCCTGGACTTCTACCGGCGCAACTGCATCAGCGGCCTGTTCCTCAGCTCCGGGATCATCCGCTCGGCCGACTACACCATGGAGCAGCTGATCCGAGTGGCGCGCCTGCTGCGTGAAGAACACAACTTCCGTGGCTACATCCACCTCAAGACCATCCCCGACGCCGACCCGCTGCTGATCGAAGAAGCCGGGCGCCTGGCCGACCGCCTCAGCGTCAACATCGAGTTGCCCACCGATGCCAGCCTCAAGCGCCTGGCCCCGGAAAAGCAGGCGCATACCATCCGCCAGGCCATGGGCGTGATCCATCAGGGCCAGCAGGCCGTGGCCGGTGAACCGAAAGCACCGCGCTTCACCCCGGCCGGGCAGAGCACCCAGGTGATCGTCGGCGCCGATGCCACCGACGACAGCACCCTGCTGCGCAATGCCGAGTCGCTGTATCAGGGCTATGGGCTCAAGCGCGTGTACTACTCGGCCTTCAGCCCGATACCCGACAGCCCTGGCAGCGTGCCGCTGGCCGCCCCGCCGCTGCTGCGCGAACACCGCCTGTACCAGGCCGACTTCCTGCTGCGTGGCTATGGCTACAAGGCCGGTGAACTGCTCGGCGACGCCGGCAACCTGGCACTGGACATCGACCCGAAGCTGGCCTGGGCGCTGGCCAACCGCGAGGTGTTTCCGCTGGATGTGAACCGCGCCGAGCCGGCGCTGCTGGCGCGCATTCCCGGCATTGGCCTGCGCAGCGTGCAACGGCTGGTGGCCCTGCGCCGCGAGCGGCGGGTGCGCTACGACGACCTGATCCAGCTGCGCTGCGTGCTGGAAAAAGCGCGGCCGTTCATCGTCACCAGCGATTACCGCCCCGCCGATGGCGAGCTGCGCAGTGGCTTGCTCAGGGCACGCCTGCGCGAACCTCAGGCGCCGCAGCAGATGGGGTTGTGGGGGTGATTGCGCTCGATTGCGATGACCAGTTCGGCACCTGGCGCAACCAGGCCCGAACCCTGCTCGGTCACGGTATCGACCCCGCCGACGTGACCTGGGCGCAAGGCCCGATCCAGGACCTGCTGGCCATGCCCACACCTTTGCCCGAAGGCCCTGGCCCGTTTCGCGCCAAGGTGCCTGCCGCGTTGCTGACGCAACTGGAGCAGGCGGCCCGCTACCGCGGCGAGCAACGCTGGAACCTGCTGTATGAAGTGCTCTGGCGGGTGGCCCACGGCGACCGCACCGCCATGCTGGCCGGTGACCGGCTGGGCAGTGAATTGCAGCGGCGCATCAAGCAAGTCAGCCGTGAAGCGCACCACCTGCATGCGTTCGTGCGCTTCGTGCCGCTGCCAGAGGCGCTGGCCGAACAGTTGCAGCTGGACCTGGTGGCCTATCACGATCCTGCTCACGACATCCTGGAAAGCGCCAGCGCGCACTTCGCCGACCGGCTGGGGCGCCAGCGCTGGCTCATCGCAACGCCGAAGGATGGCATTCGCTTCGACGGCCAGGCATTCGAATATCACCGCCATTGCCCGGACGATTGGCGGCAATGGGCACACAATGCCGACGACCCCGGTGCCGAGCTGTGGCGTACCTATTACCGGCACACCTTCAACCCGGCCCGGCTCAACCCCGACGCCCTGCGCCTGCACATGCCGGGGCGCTTCTGGCGGCACTTGCCGGAGGGCATGCTGATTCCGCAACTGGAAGGCCTGGCGCGGCAAGGCAAGCAGCGCGACGGGCAGGCGCCGGAAGTGGCCAGCCAGCGCGGCAAGAAGATCACCCGCTCCGGGTAATTTGTGAAAATTTTGTAATGGATTCGGTATACCACCTTCCCAAGGTGCGACACATCCTGACAAACTTACTGCTAATCGTTCTCATATACACTTACATTAGCAGTTGTCAGGAGCCCACCCTACATGTTGTCGCCTCTCGCGCACACGCGCCCCCTCGCCGCTCGTAACCTGCTCGCCATGGCCGTCTACATGGCAATCGCCACTCCCGCACTGGCTGAAGACGCCCCAACCACACTGGAACTGGGCGCCACTGAAATCAGCTCCGACGCGCTGGGCAGCACCACCGAGGGCTCGGGCTCTTACACCACCGGTTCCATGTCCACTGCCACCAAGCTGCCGCTGAGCATGCGTGAAACGCCCCAGGCGGTGACCGTAATCACCCGCCAACGCATGGACGACCAGGCCATGACCAGCATCAACGACGTGGTCAAGGCCACGCCTGGCCTGTTCCTCGACTACTCCAACGGCCCGGGCCGGCAAAGCTACTCGGCACGCGGGTTCGACATCGACAACCTGATGTACGACGGCATCCCCAGCGGCTACACCGGCTGGGTGGTCGGTGCCCAGCCGAACCTGGCGATGTTCGACCGGGTCGAGGTGGTGCGCGGCGCCACCGGCCTGGTCACCGGTGCCGGCAATCCGTCGGCCGCGATCAACCTGGTGCGCAAGCGCCCGCTGGCCGAACAGAAGGTCACCCTGACCGGCGCCGCTGGCAGCTGGGACGACTACCGCGGCGAGGTCGATGCGTCCAGCCCGCTCAATGACAGCGGCACCTTGCGTGGGCGTGTGGTGGCGTCCTATCGTGATGCCAACAGCTACATCGATGACGTCGAGGAAGACCACGGCCTGTTCTATGCGGTGACCGAGGCGGACCTGTCCGATGACACCAGCCTGATGCTCGGTTTCTCCCACCAGAAGGACAAGACCAACTACTTCTGGGGCGCCATGCCCACTGCCCTCGATGGCCATCACATGGGCTTCTCGCGCTCCTATAACCCGGGCACCGACTGGGAGAACAAGGACCAGGAGATCGATACCGTGTTCGCCGAGCTGCGCCATCGCCTGGCCAACGATTGGAAACTGCAGCTCAACGCCAACTACGCACAACAGCAAGCCACGTTCACCGGTTCCTATCAGTCACGCTGGGCTGGCTTGCAGGCGCCGTTGTCACGCACGGTGTACCAGTCGAAACATCAGGAAAACCAGGCCGGGCTTGACGGCTTCGTCAGCGGCCCGTTCGAGCTGTTCGGGCGCAGCCACGAGCTGGTGGTGGGCGCGAGCAAGCGCATTTACGACATGGACACGCGCAACTACAGCCCGTACGACACCAACTGGCCACTCAACGGCGGCAAGCCGGACTTCGTGCACACCGGCAACCAGCGTGAAGTCACCACCCAGGATGGCGTTTACATGACCACTCGCCTGAACCTGGCCGACCCGCTCAAGCTGATCCTCGGCGGGCGCCTGGACTGGTACGACTACGACAACCGCGATGGCGACGGCGACTACAAGGTCACCCGCAACGTCACCAAGTATGCAGGCCTGATCTACGACCTCGACGACCATCACTCGGTGTACGTGAGCTACAGCGACATCTTCACCCCGCAAAGTTCCAAGGACACGTCCGGTACTCCGGTGAAACCGATCGTTGGCAAAAACTACGAGGTCGGTATCAAGGGCGAATACTTCGGCGGCGCGCTCAACGCCAGCATCGCGCTGTTCCGCATCGACCAGGAAAACCGTGCCACCCAGGTGTTCGTCGCGGACTGCCCGCAAACCTCCTGCTACGAGGCCTCGGGCGAGGTGCGCAGCCAGGGTATCGACATGGAGCTGCAAGGTGCTCTGACACCGAACTGGCAGGTCGGCGCGGGCTACACCTATGCGCGGGCGCACACCATCAAGGACGCCGCCAACCCCGCCAACATCAACCAGCGTTTCGACACCGACACCCCGGAGCACATGTTCAAGCTGAACACGGTCTACCACTTCCAGGGCCCGCTGGAGAAGCTGCGCGTGGGTGGCAACATTTCCTGGCAGAGCCGCATCTACAACGACTTCACCGTGGCCGACGGCAGCGAGTACCGGCTGGTTCAAGGCTCCTACGCGGTCACCGACCTGATGGCCGGCTACCGGGTCAACCAGAACCTCGACCTGCAGCTCAATGCCAACAACGTGTTCGACCGCAAGTACTACTCGGCCATTGCCAGTTCGGTGGACTATGCCGGCGATACCTGGGGGGCGCCGCGTAATCTGATGTTGACGGCCAAGTACAGTTTCTGACTGTTCGCCGTCAGATCTTCAACGCCTGTGAAACCGAGCGCCGCGCGGGCGGCGCTCGGTCTCACAGGCGCTAAAAATCCACCGGCTGGCACCTTGCCGCGCAAACACCTTTCCAACCCCTGCAGCTATCAAAACTGCCAGCTTTCCAACTGCCGCCCTTCCCTCAAAGTCCCCCCACGACAACCTGCCACGGCACAGCAAACTGGCACTCTAGACAAACGCCATCTAGCCTGTACCCGGCAGCTACCCGTACACCTATAACGAGAAAGCGCAACACCAACCGTGATCCAGCTGGCGAGTGGCGTTTGCAGGGCATGATTCAGGGCGTATGAACACCCTGGCCCCGGTACGCTCTCGGCTGATGCACATCCGTCGCTCTGGCATCCCACAGGGAAGTGCTTGCATGGCCACGCATGTTTCAGCCTCCGACCAGTATCGCGCCCTCGGTCTGTCTACCCTGGCCTTCACCCTGTGCTTCGCGGTGTGGACGCTGTTCTCCATCCTCGGCCTGCAGATCAAGGACGAATTCGCCCTCTCCGATACCCAACTCGGCCTGCTGATGGCCACGCCGGTGCTGACAGGCTCCATTTCGCGCATATTCCTCGGCCTGTGGACCGACCGCTATGGCGGCCGTTGGGTGTTCGGCCTGCTGATGCTGGTGTCGGCGCTGTGCGTCTACCTGCTGACCTTCGCCAACAGCTTTGCGTTGTTGCTGCTCGCCGCGCTGGGCGTGGGCCTTGCCGGTGGCGGTTTCATCGTCGGCACCGCCTACACCGCCACCTGGTTCGAACCTGCCCGGCAAGGCACGGCGTTGGGCATATTCGGTGCCGGCAACGTCGGCGCCGGGGTGACCAACCTGGCCGCTCCCTTGCTGTTGCTGGCCCTGGGCTGGCGTGGTGCGGCACTGGTGTACGCCAGCGTACTGGCGATCATGGGCGTGCTGTTCATCCTGCTGGCAAAGAATGACCCACAGAGCGAAACGCGCCTCGCTCATCCAGTGCCATTGCGCGAACAGCTGGCCCCCCTGGCCGAACTGCGGGTGTGGCGTTTCTCGCTGTACTACTTCTTCGTCTTCGGCGGCTTCGTCGCCCTGGCCCTGTGGCTGCCGCACTACCTGATGCAGGTGTATGGCCTGGGCCTGGCCGCCGCCGGCGTGGTCGCCGCGCTGTACACCGTGCCGGCCTCGTTGTTCCGCATCCTCGGCGGCTGGCTGTCGGACCGCCACGGCGCGCGCAAGGTGATGTACTGGACCCTGGCGGTTTCGGTGCTGTGTACCTTCCTGCTCAGCTACCCACCCACCCGCTACAGCATCACCGGCGTGCGCGGCGAAATCGACTTTTCAATGAGCCTGGGCCTGCTCGGTTTCACCGCCATCATCGTCGTGCTCGGCTTCTTCATGTCCTTGGGCAAGGCGGCAGTGTTCAAGCACATCCCCACCTACTACCCACAGCACGTCGGCGTGGTCGGCGGCCTGGTGGGGATGATGGGCGGGCTCGGCGGTTTCCTGCTGCCACTCACTTTCGGCATGCTCAACGACGTGATCGGCATCTGGCAGAGCTGCTTCATGCTGTTGTTCCTGATTGCAGCAGGTGCGCTGGCCTGGATGCATTACGCGATCCGCATGGCCGAACGCGTGGAATGGGCGCAGAGCCGCGAGAGCCACGACCTGCCGGAGCTGTCCACCCCCAGCAGCTTCGTGCTGCGCGAGTGGCACCCGGAAGACCCGACATTCTGGGAGGCCACCGGCAAACGCATCGCCACCCGCAACCTGTGGATCTCGATCCCCAACCTGTTGCTGGGCTTTGCCATCTGGATGGTCTGGTCGGTGGTGGTGGCCAAGCTGCCGCTGGCCGGCTTCGACTACAGCGCCAACCAGCTGTTCTGGCTGGCCGCCCTGCCCGGCCTGTCAGGCGCCACACTGCGGATTTTCTACAGCTTCATGGTGCCGATCTTCGGTGGCCGACGCTGGACCGCGCTGTCCACGGCCTCGCTGCTGCTACCGGCGCTGTGGATCGGCTTTGCCGTGCAGAACCCGCAAACGCCCTACCTGGTGATGCTGATCCTGGCGCTGCTGTGCGGCCTGGGCGGCGGCAACTTCTCGTCTAGCATGGCCAACATCTCGTTCTTCTTCCCCAAGCAGGCCAAGGGCGGCGCCATGGGGCTGAATGCCGGCCTGGGTAACCTGGGCGTCAGCGTGATGCAATTCCTGGTACCGCTGGTGATCACTGCCGGCGTGTTCGGCAGCCTCGGGGGCGAGCCGCAGAGCACCGCACAAGGCACGCCGCTGTGGCTGCAGAACGCCGGTTTCATCTGGGTGCCGTTCATCATCGCCGCTGCCGTGGCGGCCTGGTTCGGCATGAACGACATCGCCAGCGCCAAGTCGTCGTTCAGCGACCAGATGGCGATCTTCAAGCGCAAGCATACCTGGCTGATGAGCGTGCTCTATACCGGCACCTTCGGCAGCTTCATCGGCTTCTCGGCAGGCTTCCCGCTGCTGGCCGGGCACCTGTTTCCGGACGTCGACATCCTCAAGTTCGCCTTCCTCGGCCCGCTGATCGGAGCCCTCTCCCGCGCCTTCTCGGGTGGCCTGGCCGACCGTTTCGGCGGTGGGCGCATCAGCCTGTGGGTATACGTGGCGATGGCCGCCTGCGTGGCCGGGGTGCTGTTCTTCATCGCGACCGGCAGCTTCTGGGGCTTCCTGGCGATGTTCCTGCTGCTGTTCTTGTTCTCCGGTGTCGGCAACGCCAGCACCACGCAGATGATCCCGGCGATCTTCCGCATCCAGACACCGCGCCTGTTCCCCAACCTGCCGGCCGAGCAACAGGCGCTGACCAGCGAGAAGGAGTCCGCCGCCGCCGTGGGCTTCATCTCGGCGGTGGCCGCCTATGGCGGGTTCTTCATTCCCAAGTCATTCGGCAGCGCGTTCGACCTTACCGGTGGGCCGGAGTGGGCGCTGTACGGTTTCATCGTGTTCTACCTGCTGTGCATCGTCCTGACCTGGTTCTACTACACCCGGGGCAACGCCGAAGTCCGCTGCTAACCGTCACCGCTGCTAAACGTCACGGAGCAAAACCATGAGTTTCTTCATCGACCGCCTCCGCTACCTGGTAAAACGCCCGCCCGAGTTCGCCGACGGCCATGGAGAAACCCGCGACGAAAGCCGCGCCTGGGAGGACGGCTACCGCCAGCGCTGGCAGTACGACAAGATCGCCCGCTCCACCCACGGGGTGAACTGCACAGGCTCCTGCAGCTGGAAGGTCTATGTGAAGAACGGCCTGGTGACCTGGGAAACCCAGCAGACCGACTACCCGCGCACCCGCCCCGACCTGCCCAACCACGAACCGCGCGGCTGCCCGCGTGGGGCCAGTTATTCCTGGTACCTGTACAGCGCCAACCGGCTCAAGTATCCACTGGTACGCAAGGCGCTGATCCAGCTGTGGCGTGCGGCGCTGGCAGCGCAGCCCGACCCGGTGCTGGCCTGGGCCAGCATCGTCGAAGACCCGGCCAAGGCCCGCCAGTACAAATCGATCCGCGGCCGTGGCGGTTTCGTGCGCAGCGACTGGGACGAACTGCAGACGCTGGTCGCTGCGGCCAACGTGTACACCGTCAAGCAATATGGCCCCGACCGCGTCACTGGCTTTTCGCCGATCCCGGCCATGTCGATGGTCAGCTACGCTGCCGGCACCCGTTACCTGTCACTGATCGGCGGGGTGTGCCTGTCGTTCTACGACTGGTACTGCGACCTGCCGCCGGCTTCGCCGCAAGTGTGGGGTGAGCAGACCGACGTGCCCGAGTCGGCCGACTGGTACAACTCCGGCTACATCATCGCCTGGGGCTCGAACGTACCGCAGACCCGCACCCCCGACGCGCACTTCTTCACCGAGGTGCGCTACAAGGGCACCAAGACCATCGCCATCACCCCCGACTACGCCGAAATCGCCAAGCTCTGCGACGAATGGATGAGCGCCAAGCAAGGCACCGATGCGGCCCTGGCGATCGCCATGGGCCACGTGATCTTCAAGGAGTTCCACCTCGATAACCCCAGTGCCTACTTCACCGACTACATCCGCCGCTATACCGACATGCCGATGCTGGTCGAGCTTGAACAACGCGAGGATGGCAAACTGGTGCCTGGCAAGCAGCTACGCGCCAGCGACTTTGCCGGCAACCTGGAGCAGGCCAACAACCCCGAATGGAAAACCATCGCCTGGGACGAACAGGGCGAGCGCCTGGTGGTGCCACGGGGCTCGATCGGTTTTCGCTGGGGCGAAACCGGCCACTGGAACCTGGAAACCGTCGAGGCCGGAGGCAGCGAAGTGCAGCTGTGCCTGTCGCTGCTGGGGCGCCACGATGAAGTGGCACGGGTGGCGTTCCCCTACTTCGGCGGTATCGAACGCGAGCACTTCGCCCATGTGCCGGTGAGTGACGTGCTGTATCACCACATCCCGGCCAAGCGCCTGACCCTCGCCGACGGCCGCGAAGTACTGGCCGTGACGGTCTTCGACCTGACTGCCGGCAACTACGGCATCGACCGTGGCCTCGCCGCCACGGTTGGCGGCAGCGGCACGGACGACGGCGCCAGCGCCTACGACCAGCTCAAGCCCTATACCCCGGCCTGGCAACAGGCGATCACCGGGGTCAAGGCCGAGCAGATGATCCGCATCGCCCGCGAATTCGCCGACAACGCCAACAAGACCCACGGCCGCTCCATGATCATCGTCGGTGCCGGGATGAACCACTGGTACCACATGGACATGAACTACCGCGGGCTGATCAACATGCTGATCCTCTGCGGCTGCGTGGGCAAAAGCGGGGGCGGCTGGTCGCACTATGTCGGCCAGGAAAAACTCCGCCCGCAGACGGGCTGGACGCCCCTGGCCTTTGCCCTGGACTGGCATCGCCCGCCCCGGCACATGAACAGCACCTCGTTCTTCTACAACCACTCCAGCCAGTGGCGCTACGAGAAACTCGAGGTCAAGGAACTGCTGTCACCCCTGGCGCGCAGCGAAAACTTCAGCGGCAGCCTGGTGGACTATAACGTGCGCGCCGAGCGCATGGGCTGGCTGCCTTCGGCGCCGCAGTTGAGCATCAACCCGTTGCGCCTGGCCGCCGCCGCGCAAGCCGCCGGGCAGAGCACCGCCGACTACACCGTCAGCCAGCTCAAGAGCGGCAACCTGCGTTTCGCCAGCGAAGACCCGGACAACCCGCAGAACCACCCACGCAACCTGTTCGTCTGGCGTTCCAACCTGCTCGGCTCCTCCGGCAAGGGCCATGAATACATGCTCAAGTACCTGCTCGGCACGCGCAACGGCGTGCTCGGCAAGGACCTGGGCGAAGTCGGCGGGCACAAGCCCGAGGAAGTCGTGTGGCAGGACGATGCCATCGAAGGCAAGCTCGACCTGGTGGTGACCCTGGACTTTCGCATGTCCACCACCTGCCTTTACTCCGACGTGGTGCTGCCCACCGCCACCTGGTACGAAAAGGACGACCTCAACACCTCCGACATGCACCCGTTCATCCACCCGCTCACCGCCGCCACCGACCCGGCCTGGGAAGCGCGCAGCGACTGGCAGATCTACGATGGCATCGCCCAGGCCTTCGCCCGCGTGTGCGTCGGCCATCTGGGCGAAGAGACCGACCTGGTCACCCTGCCCCTGCAGCACGACAGCCCCGGCGAACTGGCCCAGCCCGAGGTGCGCGACTGGAAAAAGGGCGAGTGCGAGGCCATCCCCGGCAAGACCATGCCCTCGCTCATCGAGGTCAAGCGCAACTACCCCGAAACCTACGAGCGCTTCAGCTCGGTCGGGCCGTTGCTCGACAGCCTCGGCAACGGCGGCAAGGGCATCGCCTGGAAGACCGAGGAGGAAGTCGACCTGCTCGGCCAGCTCAACTATCACAAGCACGAAGGCTCGGCAGCCGGGCGGCCGAAGCTGGCCTCGGCCCTGGATGCTGCGGAAATGATCCTCACCCTGGCCCCCGAAACCAATGGCCACGTGGCGGTCAAGGCCTGGGAAGCGCTGTCCAGGGTCACCGGCCGCGACCACAGCCACCTGGCCCGGCGCAAGGAAGAAGAAAAGATCCGCTTCCGCGACCTGGTCGCGCAGCCGCGCAAGATCATCTCCAGCCCCACCTGGTCAGGCCTTGAAGACGAGCACGTGAGCTACAACGCCTGCTACACCAACGTCCACGAATTGATCCCCTGGCGCACGCTGACCGGGCGCCAGCAGTTCTATCAGGACCACCCGTGGATGCGGGCGTTCGGCGAGAGCCTGATGGTGTACCGCCCGCCTATCGACACCAAGGCCGCTGCCAGCGTCGCCGCGCCCAAGCCCAACGGCAACCCGGAAATCGCCCTCAACTGGCTGACCCCGCACCAGAAGTGGGGCATCCACTCCACCTACAGCGACAACCTGCTGATGCAGACCCTGTCGCGCGGCGGGCCGATCGTGTGGATCAGCGAAGACGACGCCCGGCGCATCGGCGTGGCCGACAACGACTGGATCGAGCTGTTCAACGCCAACGGCGCCATCGCCGCCCGTGCGGTGGTCAGCCAGCGCGTGCGCCCGGGCATGGCGATGATGTACCACGCTCAGGAGCGCATCGTGAACATCCCCGGTTCCGAGGTCACCGGCACCCGCGGCGGCATCCACAACTCGGTGACCCGCGTGTGCCCCAAGCCGACCCACATGATCGGCGGCTACGCCCAGCTTTCGTATGGCTTCAACTACTACGGGACGGTGGGTTCGAACCGCGACGAGTTCGTCATCGTGCGCAAGATGCACCGGGTCGACTGGCTCGACGGTGAAGGCAACGACTATAAGCAGGAGACCGTAAAATGAAGATCCGTTCCCAGGTCGGCATGGTCCTCAACCTCGACAAGTGCATCGGCTGCCATACCTGTTCGGTCACCTGCAAGAACGTCTGGACCAGCCGCGAGGGCGTCGAGTACGCCTGGTTCAACAACGTCGAGACCAAGCCCGGCATCGGCTACCCCAAGGAGTGGGAAAACCAGAAAAAGTGGAAAGGCGGCTGGATACGTAATGCCGACGGTTCGATCAACCCCGGCATCGGCGGCAAGTGGCGGGTGCTGGCGAACATCTTCGCCAACCCCGACCTGCCGGAGATCGACGACTACTACGAGCCCTTCACCTTCGACTACGAACACCTGCACACGGCCAAGAGCGGCGACCACCAACCGGTGGCGCGGCCGCGCTCGCTGATCTCCGGCCAGCGCATGAAAAAGATCGAGTGGGGGCCCAACTGGGAGGAACTGCTCGGCAGCGAATTCGCCAAGCGCCGCCGCGACGTGAACTTCGACCAGGTCCAGGCCGACATCTACGGCCAGTTCGAAAACACCTTCATGATGTACCTGCCGCGCCTGTGCGAGCACTGCCTGAACCCGGCCTGCGTCGCCTCCTGCCCCAGCGGTGCGATCTACAAGCGCGAAGAAGACGGCATCGTGCTGATCGACCAGGACAAGTGCCGCGGCTGGCGCATGTGCGTCAGCGGCTGCCCCTACAAGAAGATCTACTACAACTGGAAGAGCGGCAAATCCGAGAAGTGCATCTTCTGCTACCCACGCATCGAGACCGGCCAGCCGACCGTGTGCTCCGAGACCTGCGTGGGGCGCATCCGCTACCTGGGTGTGCTGCTGTACGACGCCGACCGTATCGAAGAAGTCGCCGCCTCGGCCGATGACCGTGACCTCTATCATCGCCAGTGCGACATCTTCCTCGACCCGCACGACCCGGCGGTGATCGCCCAGGCGCGCAAGGACGGTATCGACGACAGCGTGATCAGCGCCGCCCAGGCCTCGCCGGTGTACAAGCTGGCCATCGACTGGCAACTGGCGCTGCCCTTGCACCCGGAGTACCGCACGCTGCCGATGGTGTGGTACGTGCCACCGCTGTCACCGATCCAGTCCGCCGCCGAGGCCGGCCATGTCGAGTTCGACGGCGTGCTGCCGAAGATCGAGTCGCTGCGCATTCCCGTGCGCTACCTGGCCAACATGCTCACCGCCGGCGAAGAAGCACCGGTGGTGCTGGCCCTCAAGCGGCTGATGGCGATGCGCGTGTACATGCGTGCCAAGCATGTCGACGGCACCTTGAACACTGCCGTGCTCGACCAGGTCGGCCTGAGCCAGCAACAGGTCGAGGACATGTACCGCTACCTGGCCATCGCCAACTACGAAGACCGCTTCGTCATCCCCACCGGCCACCGCGAGCGCATACCGGACGTGTACGCCGAGCGCAGTGGCTGTGGCTTCACCTTTGGCGATGGCTGCAACGGCGGGCGCAACGAGCTGAGCCTGTTCGGTGGGCGCAAGCAGACCACCACGCTGGTCAAGCCGGTGCAGACCTTCGACCCGCTGGAGGACAGCCGCCGTGAGTGAGTGCCTGCTGAGCCTGCGCGTGCTGGCGCGCCTGCTGGATTACCCCAGCGCCGAGTTGCTGGCCGCAAGCCCCGAGCTGATCACGCTGATCGAGCGTGAAACGCGATGGCCACCGCCCCTGCGCGCCAGCCTTGCGCAATGGTGTCGGGAACTTGCCGAGAGCGATTTGCTCGACCTTGAAGAGGCCTACGTCGAGATGTTCGACCGTGGCCGCGCCGTCTCGCTGCTGTTGTTCGAGCATGTGCACGGTGAGTCCCGTGACCGTGGCCAGGCGATGGTCAACCTGCTGGCGGAATATTCGGCGGCGGGCTTTACGCTGGATGCCCGCGAACTGCCGGACCACCTGCCCTTGTTCCTGGAGTATCTGTCCACCCGTGAAGAGGCCGAGATCGGTCAGTGGCTGGGCGAGATCGAGCCGATCCTGGCGCTGCTTGGCGCCCGCCTGGAAGAACGTGACAGCCGCTACGCCCTGGTGCCCCGCGCTCTGCTTACGCTGATTGGTGCCAGCGACAGCATCGCCGCCCAGCGACCGGTTGCCAACGCGGAACCGGCCGACAACACACCGCAGGCGCTGGATGCGGTGTGGGAAGAAGAAGCGGTGCGTTTCGAGGCGAAGTCCGCCCAGGACTGCAGCCTGCAATCGGCCGAAGGCCGGCGCCTGGCCGAGCGCAAGTACGAGGCCATTCCCCAGGTCATCCAGGTCATGCCGCCCAGCGGCCAATGAACGGAGGTGCATCATGTTCGAGGAATACCTGCTCCATCTGGTCTACGGCTACTACCCCTACCTGGCCGGCACCGTGTTCCTGCTCGGCAGCCTGTTCCGCTACGACCACGGCCAGTACACCTGGAAAACCGGGTCCAGCCAGATGCTGTCGAGCAAGCACATGCGCCTGGCCAGCAATCTGTTCCATATCGGCATCCTGATCATCTTCTTCGGCCACCTGTTCGGCCTGCTGACCCCGCACTGGGTATACGGGCCATTCCTCTCCGCCGGCCACAAGCAGCTGCTGGCCATCGTCATCGGCGGTTTCGCCGGTGTGCTGTGCGTGATCGGCGGCGCCATGCTGCTCTGGCGCCGGCTGTTCAACCCGCGGGTGCGCGCCTCGTCGAGCCTGATGGACAACGCCATCATCTTCCTGCTGCTGTTGCAGGCCTGCCTGGGGCTGGTGACGATCTTCTTCTCCTATGGCCACCTCGACGGCACCATGATGCTGACCCTGGCCAACTGGGCGCAGGCGATCGTGCTGTTCAGCGGCGATGCCGCGAATTACCTGAACGATGCACCGATCATTTTCAAGCTTCATATCTTCCTGGGCCTGACCATCATTCTGCTGTTCCCCTTCACCCGGCTGGTGCATGTGTGGAGCATTCCCCTGGGGTATCTGGGGCGCAACTACCAGATCGTTCGGCGGCGTGGCTGAGGAGTAGCGAGCATGGAAAGAATTGCGGTCGAAAACCTGCCCGACGGCCCAGCAGTGGTGATCCGCGTGGGCGATACGTTGCTCAGCGAGGCTGACATTGCCAAGGAAACGCCTTTTCACCCCTCAGCCTCGCTGCTCGAAGCCCAACGCAGCGCCGCCCGTGCGTTGGTGATACGTGAGCTGCTCAACCAGCGTGCGGCGATGCTGGGGCTGCAGACCGGGGATGAAGGCACGGCCCGCTTGCTTGAAAACGAGCTGAACGTGCCGCAGGTGAACGCCGCCGACAGCCTTCGCTATTTCGACAGCCATCGCGAACGCTTCTGCGAACCGGCGCGGATGAAAGTGCGGCATATACTGCTGCCTGCGGCGCCCGAAGATGCCCGCGCGCGGGATGCCCACTACCGCCTGGGCGAGCAGCTGCTGAAGGAACTGGGTGAACACCCGGAGCGCTTTACCGAGCTGGCCCAGCGTCATTCGGCCTGCCCTTCGAAAGACCAGGGTGGCGAGCTGGGCTGGCTGAGTTCGGGGCAGACCGTGGCCGAGCTGGACCAAGTGCTGCAGCGCTTGCCGGTGGGCATGCACGACCGGCCGCTGGCATCGCGGTATGGCTGGCATGTGCTATGCGTCGATGAACGGGTCGAGCGCAGGCAGTTGCCTTATCGGCAGGTTGCCGAGCGGGTGGCGCAGTGTTTGCGTGAAGAGGCCACACGGCGGGCCCTGCGGGAATACCTGCTGGCGCTGCAAGCGGAATTCGGGGTCGAGGGGTTCAGCCTTGAGGAGCCTGGTTCTTCGTAACCTGCACTGGCCCTTTCGCGGGCTTGCCCGCGAAGAGGCCGGCACAGGCTGTTGCTTCAATCAGCCAAACAACCTGGCAAGGCAGCCCAGCTTCTTCTTGTAAGAGCGCCGGGCCGCCAGTGCATCCTCCAGGCTCACCGCCAAAAACCGCGCCTGCTGGTTCGGCTGCATCTGCCCGATCAGGTCCAGGTCGGCACTGATCACTGTGCCGATCATCGCGTAGCCACCACCCGACACCGCATCCCGGTGCAGGATGATCGGCTCCAGCCCCGCCGGCACCTGGATCGAGCCGATCGGGTAGCAGCTGTCGACGATATTCGAGGGGTCCGACCCCGCGCCAAACGGCTGCTCACGCGGCTGGAAGCTCAGCGCACCGCCGCCCTTGTAGCGATAGCCGATGCGGTCGGCCTCTGAACCGACGGTCCAGGCATCGGTGAAAAAGCTTTTCGCCGCCGCCTCGGTCAAGCGGTGGAAGTACAACCCCGGCACCACCCGCAGCACCACTTCGCCGCCCAGCGACTGGCGCAAGGCCATGGGCAGACTGGCCCCGGCGCGGCTCTTGCCACTCGGCACGCCGACCGGCAACAGGTCACCGGCTACCAGCTTGCGCCCCTGCAAGCCGCCCAGCGCGCCCAACGCATAGGTCGAGCGGCTGCCAAGCACCTCGGGGACATCAATGCCGCCCGCCACGGCCAGGTACGCCCGCGCGCCCGCCGTAGGGAAGCCGAAGCGCAGTACCTGCCCGGCACGCACCGCGAAGGCGGTGTCCGGGCGCTGTTCACGGCCATCGAGCAACACCGGCATCTGCGCACCGCACACCGCCACCAGCGCGTCATGCTGGAACTCCAGTTCCGGCCCCACCAACGTGCATTCCAGGCCCGCCGCACCCGCGGGGTTACCGACCAGGTGGTTGGCGGCCTGCAAGGCATACTGGTCCAGCGCACCGGAAGGCGGGATGCCCAGGTGGTAATAGCCTTCGCGGCCCATGTCCTGCACCGAGGTGGCCAACCCGGGTTTGATGACCTTGATCATGCCAGCGCCTCCTGCAGCGATTTGGGGTAGCCGACCGGGTCGGCGAGGAATGCATCCAGGGAAAACTCCACCGGGCGGATACGCAGGTCGAAGCGCCCCTCTTCGACATCCGCCACGGCCTGGTCATAGGCCTGCCGGTCGATGGGCTTGAACTGGACGATATCGCCGGGGCGGAAGAACACCATGTGTTCCTTCAGGTAAGCCAGCGACTGCTGCGGGTCGTAGATCGGTGCCGGGGTCACGCCGAACATCTGGTAGCCCCCTGCCCCGCGCACCGAGTAGATGCAGCCGAAGCAGCCACCATGGCCGAGGGTCAGCTTGGGCGTGTCGGTGCGGGGGCGCAGGTACTTGGGCACCTGCAACTGCCGCTCGCGCTCGACCATTTGGAACATGAACGGCAAGCCGGCGACGAAGCCGACCATCGACACGAACCATGGCGCGCCACTGTGCGCGGCAATGAACGCCTCGACGTCGGCCAGGCCGTTGATGCGGGCGGCGTACTCCAGGTCGGTGCTGTCGGGGTCCTGGTGGCGGTCACGGAAACGCATGAGCGTTTCGTGGGTCCAGGGGTCGTTGTACAGCACCGGAATCTCGATGATCCGCGTGCTCAACGACCGCTCGGACACCGCCTCGGCCTCGGCGCCACGCACGGCTTCGAGCAGCGCCTCGGGGGCGATGCGGTCCGGGTCGAAGCGGATCTGGAACGAGGCATTGGCCAGGCATATGTCGAGCACGCCCTCCAGCGCCAGGCGCTCCACCGCACGGGTCACCGCCATGCCCTTGAAGAAGGCCTCCAGCGACATGCTGTCGCTGACTTCGGCGAACAGGTGCTCGTCGGCACCGAAGCTGTAGCGGATGGGAGTACTGGCCATGTCTGCTCCTTTTTTGGAATCTTTATCGAACGGCAGGCAAAACAAAACAGGTGCAACCGGCTGCGGCGACTTCGCGCCAGCAGTCGTCGAAACTCAGCGCGGTGCACGCACCTCGATGCCGGCGGCGTCCAGCGCGGCACGCGTGGCCTCGACCAGGTCGAGCGCGCCCGGGGTGTCACTGTGCAGGCAGATGGAATCGAATTCGATCGCCAGGTCCTGGCCTTCCACAGTGCGCACCACACCCTCCTGGCAGGCCCGCAGCACCCGCTCGGCGACCCGTTGCGGCTGGTAACCACGCACATGGCGGGTGAACACGATGGAGCCACTCAGATCGTACTCGCGGTCGGCGTAGAACTCGCGTACCACCGGTTGGCCGAGGTCCTGGGCAATGCGGCAGATCACCGAGCCGGGCATGCAATACAGCAACAGCTCGGGTTCGATCACCCGCAGGTTTTCCACAAGCAGGCGTGCGGCCTCTTCATCACGGGCCAGGTGCATGTACAGCGCACCATGGGGCTTGATGTGCTGCAGCCTGACGCCCTGCGCCCGGGCAATCTCGCGCAACGCACCGAGCTGGTAGAGGATGTCGTCGACCAGCTCCTGGGCCGGGGCATTGATGTGGCGGCGGCCGAAGCCGACCAGGTCGCGGAAACCGGGGTGAGCCCCCACGCCCACGCCCAGCGCCTTGGCCCGCTCGACGGTGCGGCGCATGGTGCCGGGGTCGCCGGCATGGAAGCCGGTGGCGATGTTGGCCGAGCTGATGAAGGCCATCAGTTCGTGGTCGACGCCATCGCCGATGGTCCAGGGGCCGAAGCCCTCGCCCATGTCAGAGTTGAAATCCACTGCGCGCATCGCTGTTCTCCTGGCTTGTGACGGCATGCAAGCCACGTTAGATTCTCCCGACCCCCTTGGGAAGATCTATAAACAGATAGGGTGTCTTCTGAAAATCAGATACCCAGGAGCCCACTGTGTCACTGACCCTGCGCCAGGTTCGCTATTTTGTCGCCACCGCCGAGATCGGCCAGATCTCCCAGGCGGCGATTCACCTCAATATTTCCCAGTCGGCGGTGACCACCGCGATCAAGGAACTGGAGGCGATGCTGGGGGTGCTGCTGTTCCAGCGCTCGGCCCAGGGCATGAGCCTGACCGAAGCCGGCCGGCACTTCCTCAACCGCGCCTATGTGATCCTGCGCAGCGTCGACGATGCCCTGAACAGCCCGCTGCCCGATGTGCGCGCCAGCGGCCTGCTGCGCCTGGCGGCGAGCTACACGGTGATCGGCTACTTCCTGCCGCACCACTTGCAGCGCCTGGAGCACTGGCATCCGGACGTGACCCTGCAAGTGCATGAACAGGAGCGCAGCGCCATCGAGCAGGGGCTGCTGGAAGGCCGTTTCGACATGGCAGTGGTGCTCACCGCCAACCTCACCCACCCCGATATCGTCTCGGAAACCCTGTTCAACTCAGAGCGCCGGCTATGGCTGCCCGGTCATCATCCGTTATGCGAACGTTCGGCGGTGAGCCTGGCCGACGTGGCCCGGGAGCCGTACATCCTGCTCACCGTGGACGAGGCCGAACAAAGCGCCATGCGTTACTGGCAGCAGGCCGGGCAACGGCCGAATGTGCGGGTACGCACCAGCTCGGTGGAGGCCGTGCGCAGCATGGTCGCCAACGGCAGTGGTGTGGCGATCCTCTCCGACCTGGTGCACCGCCCCTGGTCGCTTGAAGGCAAGCGCATCGAAACGGTGACCATCACTGACCCGGTGACACCGATGAGCGTCGGCCTCGCCTGGCACCGCGAGCGCGCCTTCAGCCCGGCGATGCAGGCGCTGCGCACCTACTTCCATGATGCCTTCCTGGCACCGCAGCAACTCTCGGCCCGGCGCTGAATTCGATACCCGTGTGAGCGCCCTATGGGAGCGGTTGTGGGAGCTGTTGTGGGAGCGGCCTTGCTGGTGCTGCTGCTCGGCCACCCACGCCTGCGCCATGCTTCGCGCTTGTGACACCCGAGCACCTGTCATGGGATCGCATGAGGGCCGCAGGTGCATGACGGCAGCTTTGCAGCGCTCTCAAGATCGAGCGCCGCCCGCGCGGCGCATCGCGGATAAATCCGCTCCTACAGTTTGTTTCGGGCCAATCTCTCCTGTGCCGCCAACAGGGGCCGCCTTGGTGCATGCCTGAAGTCAGGTGAGGGGCCATCGATGCTCACCTTGAAATCCCGCCATGGAGTGAGATTACCCGCGAAATAGCCATCGCTATTCTCAGCCGAACGATCCGCCCGCGATGCCGTCATAACTTGGGCCGGTGCCGCCACGCAAAGAGGACGCGAAATGACCCAGCCCGACCCGTCTTACCTCAAATGGCTTGAAGACCGCTCGATGCTCAAGGCCTCGCAGGAGCGCGCCAAGCTGTACTCCGGCCAGTCACGCCTGTGGCAGAACCCCTACGCCGAAGCCCAGCCACGCCGGGCCACCGAGATTGCCTCGGTGTGGCTGACGGTCTACCCCGACGCGATCATCGCCCCCGAAGGCTGCTCGGTACTGTCTGCCCTCGGCCACGAAACGCTGTGGAAGCGCCTGTCGGAGATCGGTGTACAAGGCATCCACACTGGCCCGATCAAGCAATCTGGCGGTGTGCGCGGACGTGATTTCACCCCCAGCATCGACGGCAACTTCGACCGCATCAGCTTCGACATCGACCCGCTCTACGGCAACGAGCAGGAGCTGGTGCAGATGAGCCGCATGGCCGCCGCGCACAATGCCGTGACCATTGACGACCTGATCCCCTCGCACACCGGCAAGGGCGCCGACTTCCGCCTGGCCGAACTGGCTTATGGCGCCTATCCCGGGCTCTTCCACATGGTCGAGATCCGCGAGGAGGACTGGCCGCTGCTGCCCGACGTGCCCGAGGGCCGCGATGCGGTCAACCTGGCACCGGCGCTGTGCGATGAACTCAAGCTGCGCCACTACATCGTCGGCCAGCTGCAGCGGGTGATTTTCTTCGAGCCCGGGGTCAAGGAAACCGACTGGAGCGCCACCGCACCGATCACCGGGGTCGATGGCAAGACCCGACGCTGGGTGTACCTGCACTACTTCAAGGACGGCCAGCCGTCACTGAACTGGCTCGACCCCAGCTTCGCCGCTCAGCAGATGATCATCGGCGACGCCCTGCACGCGCTGGACTGCCTGGGCGCCCGCGGCCTGCGCCTGGATGCCAACGGCTTTCTCGGCGTGGAGACCCGCGCCAGCGGCAGTGCCTGGTCGGAAAGCCATCCGCTGTCGATCGTCGGCAACCAGCTGATTGGCGGCATGATCCGCAAGGCCGGTGGCTTCAGCTTCCAGGAGCTCAACCTGACCCTCGACGACATCGCGCAGATGTCCAAGGGCGGTGCCGACCTGTCCTACGATTTCATCACCCGCCCCGCCTGCCAGCATGCCTTGCTGACCGGCGACACCGAATTCCTGCGCCTGATGCTCAAGGAGATGCACGCCTTCGGCATCGACCCGGCGTCGTTGATCCACGCCCTGCAGAACCACGATGAACTGACCGTCGAGCTGGTGCACTTCTGGACCCTGCACGCCCACGACATGTACCTGTACAAGGGCCAGACCCTGCCCGGCGGTATTCTGCGCGAGCACATCCGCGAAGAGATCTACGAACGCCTGTCGGGTGAGCATGCGCCGTACAACCTGCGCTTCGTCACCAACGGCATCGCCTGCACCACCGCCAGCCTGATCACCGCGGCGCTGGGCATTCGTGACCTCGAACAGCTCAGCCCGGCAGATATCGCGCTGATCCAGAAGGTGCACCTGCTGCTGGTGATGTACAACGCCATGCAACCGGGCGTGGTCGCGCTGTCCGGGTGGGACCTGGTCGGTGCGTTGCCGTTGCCGGCCGAGGCGGTGGCCGAGCGCATGCTCGACGGCGATACTCGCTGGATCCACCGGGGCGGCTACGACCTGGCCGGGCTCGACCCGCAGGCACAAGCCTCGGTGCGCGGCATGCCCCGTGCCCGCTCGCTGTACGGCAGCCTCGACAGCCAGCTGGATAACCCTGAGTCGTTCGCCAGCCAGGTGAAGAAGCTGCTGGCCGTGCGTCAGGCCTATGGCATCGCCACCAGCCGCCAGGTGCTGGTGCCCGAGGTCAGCAGCCCGGGCCTGCTGGTGATGGTGCATGAGCTGCCAGCCGGGCGTGGCATCCAGATCAGTGCCTTGAACTTCGGCCATGAGGTAATCGCCGAGCAACTGCAATTGACCGGCTTTAGCCCGGGGCCGGTGGTGGACATGATCAACGAGACGGTCGAAGGCGACCTGACCGAAGATGGCCGACTGACCGTCAATCTCGACCCTTACGAGGCGCTGTGTCTGCGCATCGTCAACAGCAGCGGGCATGTCTGATTGGCGATAAAAACAGTCGGGTATTCAATAAAATCGTAATATCGAATGGCCATATTGGGCGGCCCTGAACAAGCACTCATGGACGCCCAATGCATTTCACGCCCAATCGCCTGGCCCTGTGCGTCGCACTGGCCTGTGCCGCCTTCGCCCCCGCCGCCTTTTCCAAGGACTACCTGATCGACAGCGCCAGCACCGATACCCTGGAGCTGAAAAAGGCCGACACCCTCAAGGTAACCGCCAATGGCAGCATCGTGGCCAGCGACGACGACGGCGTGATCCTGCCCAAGCACACCAGCGGCGCCACCCTCACCGTCGATAACGCCGGTATCATCCGCTCCACCGATGGCCGCGGTATCGACACCAAGGACGCGGGTGAAGACCTCAGCCACTATGTGATCACCAACCAGGCCGGTGCGCTGATCCAGGGTACCAACGACGGCCTGCGCTTCCAGACCAACCCTGCAGCGGGTGGCAGCCTGAGCATCGTCAACGCCGGCACCATCGAGTCCACCGTCGAAGGCCAGGCCATCGACCTGGAAACCCTGAACAACCCGGCCTTCACCACCACCCTGGTGAACCAGGCCAGCGGCGTGATCCACGCGGTCGGCAACGATGCGATCAAGACCGGCTCCAACGCCACCATCACCAACTACGGGCTGATCTACACCGACACTGCGCCGCAGGACAAGAACGGCCTCGACCAGAAGTGGGATGGCATCAAGATCGGCACCTCCACCGGCGTCACGGTGTACAACTACGGCATCATCAGCGCCGACCGCCATGGCATCGACCTGAAAAGCGACGCCACTCTCTACAACTATGCCGGAGCCAGTGTCACCGGGCGCAACGGCTCGGGCTTTGGCTCCGACGGCAGCGGCACGGTATACAACTGGGGCACCATCACCGGCGCCATCGCCGACGGCAAGATCAACGGTGACGGCGACGGGGTCGACATCGACAACATCGGCTATGTGTACAACGCCGGTACCATCCAGGGCCTGGGCGCCAAGGGCGTGGACAGCGGCGGCCGGCCCAACGGCAGCGAAGGCATCGCCATGGGTGGCGGCACCGTGATCAACACCAGCAGCGGGGTGATCCGCAGTGTCGATAACGGCATCCTGGTCGACGACGGCGCCGAAGGCTCCGGTGTGGCCGCGACCCACATTACCAACGCCGGCCGCATCGAAGGCGAAAACGGCTTCGGCATCAAGCTGATCGGCGACTTCGCCGACACCGTGATCAACAGCGGCACCATCAGCGGCGGCAATGGCCTGGCGCTGAGCATGGGCGCGGGCAACGACGGCCTGGTGGTGGAGACCGGCGGCGTGTTCAACGGCCGGGTCGATGGTGGCGATGGCGTCGACAGCGTGACCCTGAACGGCACCGGCAGCTTCGGCAACAGCGCCAACTTCGAAACGCTCAAGGTCAGCGGCGGCAGCTGGACGCTGACCAGCCTCGACGACTTCAGCCAGGGCGGTGTGGTGACCGCTGGCGCTACCTTGATCAACCAGGGCAGTATCCTCGGTGAAATGCTCATCGAACAGGGCGCTACCTATGCCGGTGGCGGTTCGGTCGGTGGCCTGCAAGTGAACGGCACCCTGCTGACCAATACCGGCCTGGGCGTGGCGACAATCGCGAGTGACCTGAGCTTTGGCCAAGGCTCGACCCTGGTCTACGGTGTCAACGCCGATGGCAGCAGCGCCCCGCTCAGCGTCAGTGGTACGGCAAGCCTCGACGGCGCCACCCTGCGCGTACAGCCTAGCGCCGGCGAATACCCGTGGCAGAGCCACTACACCGTGCTGACCGCAGGCTCGGTCGATGGCCGCTTCGGCCAGGTCACCAGCGACTATGCCTTCCTCACCCCGACCCTGAGCTACAGCAGCACCTCGGTAGGCCTGGACTACACCCGCAATGACGTCGCCTTCGAGCACTACGCGCAGTCCGGCAATGGCGCGGGGGCCGCACGCAGCCTGGCCAGCCTTGGGCAGAACAGCAACCTGTACAACGCCGTGCTCGGCACCACCACGGCCGGTGCTGGCAGCGCCATCGAGCAACTGTCCGGCAGCAATACCGCCAACCTGGCGGCCGCCACGATGGCTGGCGCCAGCCAGGTTGGCAGCTCCATGCTGGGCGCCATGCAGGCCATGGGCAGCTCAGGCGCCCTGCTGGTGGGCATGAACGACGAGGACGGCCCTGCCCTGGCCGCCACTGGCGTGCCACGCGAAGCGCGCAACCTCAATGACCCGAACGCTCAAGGGCGGGTCTGGGCGCAGGCGCTGGGCAGCTACGGCAAGGTCGATGGCAGCCACGGCGCAAGCGCATTGGAACAACGCACCGGCGGTGGCGTGCTGGGGGTGGACTGGGCGCTCGGCGGCGACTGGCGCCTGGGTGTGCTGGGTGGATATTCGCGCACGCGCCTGGACAGCACCGGCCTGGACGGCACCGTGCGCAGCTGGCACGTCGGCGTGTACGCCCAGCACCAGAGTGGCCCGCTGGCCGTGCGCCTGGGCGCGGCCTACAGCAGCCATGACGGCGACAGCAAGCGTGACGTGGCCTTCAGCGGCTTCAACGAACGCCTCAAGGGTGACTACGATGCCGACAGCCAGCAGGCTTTCGTCGAGCTGGGCTATGCCATGGGCAGCGGCCGCCTGAGCACCGAGCCGTTCGCCAACCTCGGCTACCAGCGCTACCACCGTGACAGCTACCGCGAGCAAGGCGGTGACGCGGCTCTTGCGGTGGATACCGATACCCAGGACAACTTCAGCAGCACCTTCGGCGTGCGCCTGGCGCACCTGGGGCAGCTGGACAACGGCATGAGCCTGACGCCACGGGCGACCCTGGGCTGGCGCCACACCTACGGCAGCATCGATACCCGCACGCGCCAGGCGTTCATTGCCGGGGGGGATGCGTTCAGTGTCGAAGGCAGTGCGATCGACCGCGACAGTTTGCTGATCGAGGCCGGGCTGGATCTGGGGTTGAGTGCGCGGCAGAGCATTGGCGTGGGGTATAGCGGGGAGCTGGGCAGCAATAGTCGCAACCATGCGGTTGTCGGGCAGTGGCAGTTGAAGTTCTAGAGCTTCACTGCCTGATCCGGCCTCTTCGCGGGGCAAGCCCGCTCCTACAGGGCAACGCGACCTCCTGTAGGAGCGGGCTTGCCCCGCGAAGAGGCCGGTACAGGCAGCTTGCATTTACGGCGCCACGGGCATAGTTTCCTGATGTTTTCCTATCTGTGCCCAGGAGCAACTCCATGTACACCGGCATCGTCCAAGCCGTCCGCCCTCTCCTTGATGTGACCACCTACCCGGGCCACAACCAGTTCACCATCGACCTCACCCCGGAACTGCTCGATGAGCTGAAGATCGGTGCCAGTGTCAGTGTCGAGGGCACCTGCCTCTCGGTTACGGAAATCAACGGCACCCAGGTGAAGTTCGACGCCATGACCGCCACCCTCGAACGCACCAACCTGCGCTGCTTCAAGGCTGGCCAGGGCGTGAACATCGAGCGTTCGGCGAAAATGAACGCCGAAGTCGGCGGCCACCTGATGGCCGGCCACATCGCCACCACCGCCGAGGTGGTCGAACTGTCGATCAAGGAAACTGGCGCCTTCATCACCTTCCGCATGCCCCCGCAATGGGGCAAGTACGTGTTTCCACGGGGTTTCATCGGGGTCAACGGCTGCAGCCTGACCGTCGCCGATGTCGAGGACAACGTGGTGACCATCAACCTGATCCCGGAAACCCTGCGCCAGACCACCTTCGCCCGCTACCAGGCCGGCGAGTTGCTGAACATCGAGGTGGACCACCAGACCATGGTGCTGGTGGACGTGGTAGAGCGCACCATCAAGGCTACCCTGGCCCGCGAACTACCGCGCTGAGGCGACCCCTCACTCGATGCGCGGGTGCTGCTGCACCAGCAACTGGCGCTTGGCCTCGAGCTCGGCAATCTGCGCGTCGATGTCTTCGATCTTCTGCTCGATGTTGTCGTGGTGCTCCTGCAGCAGTTCGCGCGCTTCTTCGATGTCCGACGCGGCGGGCGCTGCGCCACGCAGCGGCTTGTTGGCGGTTTCCTTCATGGTCAGGCCGGTGACCAGGCCGATCACGGCAATCACCATCAGGTAGTACGCCGGCATGTACAGGTTGCCGCTGCTTTCCACCAGCCAGGCGGCGAGGGTCGGGGTCAGGCCGGCGATCAGTACCGAGATGTTGAAGGCGCTGGCGAGGGCGCTGTAGCGGATGTGCGTGGGGAACATCGCCGGCAAGGTCGAGGCCATCACGCCGATGAAGAAGTTCAGCAGCACGGCGATGATCAGCAGGCCGGAGAAGATCAGCCCAAGCGCGCCGCTGTTGATCAGCATGAACGCCGGAATGGCCAGGGCGAACAGCCCGACACTGCCCACCACGATGAACGGGCGGCGGCCGAACTTGTCGCTCATCAAGCCGATGATCGGCTGCACGAACAGCATGCCGACCATGATCGCGATGATGATCAGCACCCCGTGGTCTTCGCTGTAGTGCAGGTTGTGTGACAGGTAGCTGGGCATGTAGGTGAGCAGCATGTAGTAGGTGACGTTGGTGGCGATCACCACGCCGATACAGGTCACCAGGCTGCGCCAGTGCTGGGTGGCGACCTCCTTGAACGACACCTTCGGGCCCGAGGCCAGGCCCTCGCGGTCACCCTGTTCGAGCTTGTCCACGTGCTGCTGGAACGCCGGGGTCTCCTCCAGCGCGTGGCGCAGATAAAGGCCGATGATGCCCAGCGGCAAGGCCAGGAAGAACGGCAGGCGCCAGCCCCATTCGAGGAACTTCTCTTCGCCGATGACGGTGTTGATCAGCACCACCACACCCGCCCCCAGCACGAAGCCGGCAATCGAGCCAAAGTCCAGCCAGCTGCCGAGGAAGCCGCGCTTGCGGTCCGGGGCGTACTCGGCGACGAAGATCGATGCCCCGGTGTACTCCCCGCCCACCGAGAAACCCTGGGCCATCTTCGCCAGCAACAGCAGGATCGGCGCCCAGATGCCGATCGAGGCGTAGGACGGTATCAAGCCGATGGCGAAGGTGCTCAGCGACATGATCACGATGGTCGCGGCGAGGATTTTCTGCCGCCCGAAACGGTCGCCCAGGGCGCCGAAGAACAGCCCGCCCAGCGGGCGGATCAGGAACGGTACCGAGAACGTGGCCAGCGCCGCGATCATCTGCACGCTGGGGTCGGCGTTGGGGAAGAACACCTTGCCCAGGGCGAAGGCGACGAAGCCGTACACGCCGAAGTCGAACCATTCCATGGCGTTGCCCAGTGCAGCGGCGGTGATCGCCTTACGCATCTTGGCGTCGTCGACGATGGTGATGTCCTTGAGGCCGATCGGCTGGACGCTTTTCTTGCGAGATTTCATTCCTGTATCCCTGTCGCTGAAGGCTCTAAGGGATCAGATACAACGGGACACTAAATAATTCAGCACTCACTGATTTTTTCTCGACATGAACAATCCACAACCGGAAAGACGAATAGTAGACAAATTGTATTATTGAGATAGACAATGACAAAATGTCGCACTCGAAGGCCGGTGTGCCAACCGTGGCATGCCTGCGAGCCTGATCGTTAACCGGAGTATAAAAATTGCAAAAAGTCACTTCGCTGCCTGGCGACGACGCCCGTCCGGGCTGGTATCACACCAGCCCCAAGCGTCAGCCCCGTCCAGGCCATTCGGGTCGCAAGGAAGCACGCTGGACCATCGTCGGCGCCGGCCTGACCGGTCTGGCAGCGGCGCGCCAGATGGCGTTGAACTTCCCCAATGAAGAGATCGTGCTGGTCGAGGCCCAGGAAGTCGGCTTCGGCTCCGCGGGCCGCAACGCTGGTTTCGCCATCGATGTGCCCCACGACATCGGGGCCAAGGACTACATCGGCGATGTCACCACCGCGACCAAAATCCTGCGCCTGAACACCCTTGGCCAGGACTACCTGCGCGACATCGTCGAGCGCAACGGCATCGACTGCCAGATGTCCGACTCCGGTAAGTACCAGGCAGCCGTCGGCGCCAAGGGCATCGCCATCCTCGAGGCCTACCGCAGCGGCCTGGAGAAGATCGGCTGCAGCTCCACCCTGATCGACGAGCAGGACCTGCCCGCGCACATCGGCACCTCGTACTACAAGAAGGCCCTGCACATCCCCGGCACCCTGCTGCTGCAGCCATCGGCACTGGTCAAGGGCCTGGCCGACCACCTGCCGGCCAACGTCACCCTGTACGAAAACACCGCAATCACCTCGATCGACCAGGGCGAGCGCATCACCCTGGTGCATGCGCGCGGCAGCATCGTCACCGACAAGCTGATCCTGGCCAACAACGGCTTCGCCTCGGCCTTCGGCTTCCTCAAGGGCCGCCTGCTGCCGACCTTCCTCTACGCCAGCCTCAGCCGCCAACTGACAGAGGAAGAACAGGCCCGCCTGGGCGGCCAGCCGGTGTGGGGCGTGATCCCGGCGCATCCGTTCGGCAGCACCGTGCGACGCACCGCCGACAACCGCATCCTGATCCGCAACAGCTTCAACTTCTACCCGGACGGCCGCCCGCGTGCCAAGGCCCTGCAGCGCCACCTGCCGGCCCACCGCAAGTCGTTCGAGCGGCGCTTCCCGATGCTCGGCAACGTCGAGTTCGAATACTCCTGGAGCGGCGCGATCTGCCTGTCGGAAAACCACGAAGGCTTCTTCGGCCAGCTGGCACCGAACGTTTACGGCGCACTGTGCTGCAACGGGCTGGGCATCACCCGTGGCACCGCCACGGGCAAGCTGCTGGCCGACTGGCTGGTGGGCGAGCGCAACGAGCACATCGACTTCCTGCTGTCGTCGCCAGGGCCAAACAAAACTCCGCCGCAACCGTTCCTGTCGATCGGCGTGAACTCGGTGCTCAAGTGGGGCCAGTTCCGCGCCGGCCTGGAAGTCTGACCCAAGCGGGCCGCCAGGCCCGCATCCACACGTTCTTGCATCACCTACCGTTCAAGAGAGACTCATGCGTTCCACTGCCCCACCCGTCCTGATCGACGACGTTGAAATCAATCGCTTCCATCAACTGCTCACCCTGCGTACCGGGCTGGGCTGGGTGATGGTCGGTTACATCCTCAGCATCATCGGCGTCGCCACCCTTCCCATGTCCGCAGCCTTGCAACTGGGCGGCTTCTGGCAAGGCATGGTCGCCGCCATGGCCCTGCTCGGCGTGTTCGCCGGCGGCTTCTTCGGCGGCTGGCTGACCGACCGCATGGGCCGGCAGAAGCTGTTCTTCGTCGCCCCGGCCATCGTCCTGCTGTCGTCCATCGCCATGCTCTGGGTTCAGGACCCGCTGGCCCTGTCGTTACTGCGCCTGTGCTGCGGCCTGGCCGTCGGCATCGAATACACCGCTGCCGGCTCGCTGCTGACCGAGTTCATCCCGCAGAAATCCCGTGGCTCGCGCCTGTCGCTGCTGACCGTGCTGTGGTTCGTTGGTGCCGCGCTGGCCTACATCGCCGGCAACTTCATGCTGGCCGACGCCGGCCCCGAACAATGGCGCACGGTCATGGCCAGCCCGGCGATCATTGCCGGCCTGCTGTTGCTGGCCCGCCTGGGCACCCCGGAGTCGCCGCGCTGGCTGCTGAACAAGGGCCGCCGCCAGGAGGCCGAACAGGTGATCCGCCAGGTCTACGGCCCGGCGTTTTCGCTGCGCAACATCAGCGATGACACCGCCTCGGGCAAGGCGATGTCGTTCCTCGACGCGCTGCGCGCCGGCTACGGCAAGCGCATCTTCTTCGTAGTGATGTTCTGGGCCTGCGCGGTGATCCCGCTGTTCGCCGTGTACGCCTTCGTGCCCAAGCTGTTCCAGGCCCTGAAGCTGACCGGCAACCTGGCCGCCTACGGTTCGATGGGCATCACCCTGATCCTGGTGATCGGCTGCTGCGTCGCCACCTGGCTGATCAACTACCTGGGCCGTCGCACCATCATCATCCACAGTTTCCTGTGGTCGGGCCTGGCGCTGCTGGGCCTGGGGCTGTTCCCGGATGCCCAGGGCTGGGTGGTGCTGTCGCTGTTCGGCGCCTATGCACTGTTCATCGGCGGCGCCCAGGTGCTGGAGTTCGTCTACCCGAACGAGCTGTTCCCCACCGAGATCCGCGCCTTCGCAGTCGGCATGGGCGCCTCGCTGGCTGCCTTCAGCTCGGCCATCGGCACCTGGCTGGTACCGATCTCGCTGGAGCAGTTCGGCATTGCCAACACGATGTTCGCGGCCAGCGCGATTACCATGCTCGGCCTTGCGGTCTCGCTGGTGCTGGCACCGGAGACCAGGTCGATGAGCCTGCAGGAAGCGGCAGCGCTGTAAGCTGCCACCTTTCGCGCACAAAAAACCGCTGCACTCGCAGCGGCCTTTTTGTGCCACACCAGCATCAGTGCAAGCCAGCATCAACGAAGACCTCCGCCCGCCCCTGTTCTACCCGCCAAGCCAGATGATTAGCCGCGATATAGCCAGATGTCATGGCCGGCCCAATGATCGACCCTGGGCCGGGGTAGGTCTTGCCCATCAGCGCCTTGCCCAGCGTCAAGCGGCGGTCCCGCGCGGTACGTCGGCGCCAGCGCAGGTCGGCGAGGTAGCCGAGGCCCAGGCGCGCCGTCAGCCAGACCCAGCCAGGCTCCTTGGTGACGATGGTGTGTGCCTTCTGCGTACTACACATGGGACGCAGTAGCGCACGCCGCATCTGTCACCAGATAGAACAGGCACTGATGCCGAATCGCGAGAGAATCTGAAGAGAATATGTAGCGGGATTAAACAGCTGGGTAGAGCTCTTAGCCGGCGTGGACGCCCATGCAGCAACGGGGCTGGCAGCCTCACAGTGCCCCACCCCCGCCAATTCTACCAATTTGAAGGCTTGACGTTCATTCGCATCCCGGATGCAGGAGTGAGTGAAGCATGCCCAGCTAGCGGCTTGCTGCGGCCTTAGACATCCCGAGCGGCTATCCATTCAGATCTGGCGTCCTATGCCGGGTGTGTCGATCCTCGCCTACGCACCCTTGTCCAGCGCCCCCATGCATCAGCAAGAAGGGTAAAGCTCACACAATAAGAGTGGTCCAAGCTTATAGATTTTCTACCGGATCTCGTCCACGTTATCGACGGAAAGCGCCAGGCGATCATCCATTACCGACAGCATCCCTCGCAGTGCATGCCAATAAATCAACAGACACCTATATGGTTGCACAAACTAACTGGCCTCTATTTTTGACGCCATGACGATATCCGGAACCGCAGCAACCAATTAGACTAAAATTTACTCCTACACGCTTTAGCGACTTTTCCTACAAATTAATCAGACATCATTAAATACGCACCGACGAACTCTCTCTACGAAGCAAATATTGGCTCTCACCGCGCTCAAATGAGACGCACCAAAGCCTCAAGACCGCCACTCAAGCGGCAGGATTAGATATTCGATCAATAATCACTCCCGGCATTACTATGGAAAGCTCATCGTTCCTTTCTGAAAGAAACGCTTGACATGAAAGTTAGGTCTTGGCCATATTCTGTCTCACTGACCAACCGAGCAATCATCTCTCTTGACAATGACCAACACTTGAAAAAAACAGGTCAGCAATCTCCGCAATGAGTCCCTATAGATGAGTTGCAACAGTCAGCGCACATGCAAAGACAACTTTTATCAATGCTTAACCCAAGCAAATGGAAGGCTTATGTCTGACTTGAAGAATCAATATATAAATACTGCTAGGACGGTCGAAATTGGGAATCCCTCCTGGCAACTCGCGCAGAACTCCGGGTTGACCGACTTGAGCGTCCGACATGTAGAACGCAGCCGCATGGCCGATCAGAACGGACATACCTTCATGAATATGTGCTCCTGCTCTTACCTCGGGCTGGAAATCGACCCACGTCTTGCCAGACGCGCGGCGGACTATGTGTTGCAAAGCAGAACCGTCAATTTGCCGACCTCCCGCATCCGGATCCGCCTTAAAGAGCTGGATGAACTGGAGCAGGCCATGTCTGCACACTTCAAGTGCAGCGCCTTCACCGCAACCTCATGCAGCGCGGGGATTGTTGCATCGCTGCCTTTGCTGGCAGGCGGTATTTTTACGGATGGGCAACGCCCGTTCATGATCTTCGACAAACATGCACATTTTGCCTTGAACCAGGTCAAGGCGGTCTGTGGGGATGAGACCCATGTGGTTACATGCAACCACAATGATGTCGACTTCATCGAAGACATGTGCAAACGCCACCCTTTGGTCGCCTATGTCGCCGACGGGGCCTACAGCATGGGCGGCAGCGCACCGATCGAGCGCCTACTGCAACTGCAGGACAAGTACGGGCTATTCCTGTACTTCGACGACTCGCACTCACTGAGCGCATATGGCGAACGGGGCGAGGGTTATATCCGCACCTTCATGCCGGAAATCAACACACGGACGATGCTGGTGTACTCCCAGGCCAAGGCTTTCGGGGCCAATGGTGGTGGAATCTTCATGTCTGAACGAGCAGATTACCAGCAGGTCTTCCGCCGCTTCGGTGGACCGATGTCCTACTCACAGTATGTCAATCCAGCCACCATCGGTGCCTCGATGGCTTCGCTGGACATTCACCAGTCTCCCGAACTTGGCAAACTGCAGAAAAAGCTAAACACAAATATCCAACTGTTCGACAGTCTGTTCCCTACCCAGCATGCGGGCTCTGGCTTGCCGATTCGCGTTGTCCCGTTGGACAACCCCGACTTGGCGGTCAGCGTTTCTGAGGGTGTGTTCAAACGCGGTTACTACACCTCCGCCGTGTTCTTCCCGATTGTCGCCAGGAACAAGTCAGGGCTGCGCGTAATGATGCGTGCCGATATGTCCCATGCGGACATCCATGGTTTCTGTGCGGCCGTACGCGCCGAGGTCGAGCGGGCCCGTCAGGGTTTGCCGGTTGCCCATGGTTGAGCGCATGACGATGGGCCAGCCTGTTCCGAGAAGCCTGCTTTACTGTTCCGCGCTGCACCCCGAGCAGTACGCAAAGAGTACCTCGACGGATGTCATGGTGATTGATCTGGAGGACGGCGTACCCCAGGGGCAAAAAGCCCACGCGCGCGCCTGTGTCGAGCAGTTTTATCGCTCGCGGGTGGTGCAGCGAACGGCTCTGCGCATCAACCCGCTGCGCGATAACGAAGGGTTACTCGACCTCTTGCTCATTCAATCGCTGGAATATCGACCTGAATTTATCGTGATGGCCATGACCGAAGCGGCTGCCGAGATCGATGTGGTCCGGGCCAACCTGTGCCGAGACGGTGCAAGTCCGAAGATTCTGGTCACGGTCGAGACGTCAGCCTGCCTGCGCGATATCTACGAAATCGCCGACACAGCCGATGGCCTTATCTTCGGCTCGGAAGGGGTTCTTGGTGGTGCCCTGCCGGCAGCAGCCAGCGCCCACCCACTCAATCGCATCTGCGAAGCAGAGGAGGTAGCCAGTGCAGTTTACTGGCTGTCCTCCCAGGAGGCTTCGTTCGTGACTGGCATCGCGATGCCGGTGGATGGCGGAACTCAAGCCTGAGCTTCGCCGTAGGCCCCCTACCCACTTCGCACCAGGATCAATGAAGGGAGGAAGAAGGCATGCTGCTTCTCAATCGCCAAGACATCGAACAGTGTGTCGAACTGCCGAGGCTTGTTCGCGTGTTGGAAGATGCGCATCGAAATTTTATATCTTCGCCTCCGGTGGTTCCCGATCGGCTGATGATCACCCACCAACGCGAAAACGCATTTTCCCTGTTCATGCCAGCGCTTTTGCCAGAGCAATCCACCTTGGGAATCAAGGTATCGTCGTTTCACGCCGGCAACGGCGTGCGGGGTTTGCCGGCAGTAAACGGCGCCGTCTTGTTGATCGAACCAGAAACCGGACGGCTGCTGGCAATGCTGGACAGCGCGGTCCTGACAGCGATACGCACCAGCGCGATGAGCGCATTGGCCACCAACAAGCTGTGCCCGCTGCGGCGCCTCAACCTTGCCGTGATCGGTGCCGGGGTCCAGGCCGCCGCACATGTGAGGGCCATGGCTGCCGTCCGCGAACTTGGGAGGGTGCGGATTTATTCGCGGCGGGCGGAGCAGAGCGCTGCGCTGGCCGAACGATTATCCATCGAGCTCTGCTTGCCAATCCATGCGGTCGACAGCCTGCATTTGGCGCTGGCCGACGCAGACATCGTCTGTACCACCACCTCCCACGCCAGCCCAACGCCACTGATCACTTCGGACATGCTCAAGCCGCTCGCGCATATCAACGCGGTGGGTGGCAGCACGCCCGCCGCATGCGAGATCGACCCGTGGTTACTGGCCGAGGCCCAGGTGCATGTCGATCATCTCGACTCGGCCCGCCATGAATCTTCTGTCTGGCCCCGTGGCTGGCTGGCAGGAGGTAGCAAGGAGCACCAAGGCTGCTCTAATCCGACTTCATCGAGATCAGCCTAAGCAACTAGCACCGGTAGCAGATGAGCTCAACAGCCCGATTGAAATCCAACAATAACGAAAGAGTCGAGTGGTTGATTGCCACTCAGCGTCAGTAACATCGAGGAGCGTCTATGCGACAGCAATATGATCCAGTCTGGGTTGAGAGCACGGTTCAAGCCAAATGGCTTCGCGATGAAGTCTTCAAGGCTGTCGAAGACGAAAGTCGGCCAAAATACTACGCCTGCTCCATGCTGCCCTACCCGTCAGGGAAGTTGCACATGGGCCATGTGCGCAACTACACGATCAATGACATGCTGGCCCGCCACTTAAGGATGAAGGGCTACAACGTCCTGATGCCGATGGGCTGGGACGCATTCGGCCTGCCAGCAGAAAATGCCGCTATGCAGTCGGGTGTGCCTCCGGCCAAATGGACACGGATGAACATCGCCGACATGAAATCGCAGATGCAACCGCTCGGCCTGGCGTTCGACTGGTCAAGGGAAATCGCCACCTGCGATCCGCAATATTACAAGTGGAACCAGTGGTTCTTCCTGAAACTGCTGGAAAAGGGCGTGGCCTACAAGAAAACCCAGGTCGTCAACTGGGACCCTGTCGACCAGACCGTGCTGGCCAATGAGCAAGTGGTGGATGGGCGGGGTTGGCGATCCGGGGCACTGGTGGAAAAACGCGAGATTCCGGGCTACTACCTGCGTACCACGCAGTATGGCGAAGAGCTGCTGTCGGCCATCGATACCCTGGACGGCTGGCCAGATATGGTTCGCAGCATGCAGCGCAACTGGATTGGCAAGACCAGTGGCGTGCGCGTAGCCTTCCTCCACGGGGTCGAAGATGCCAGCGGGCAGTTGATCGACGCGGGCAAGCTGTGGGTGTTCACCACGCGCGTCGATACGCTGATGGGTGTGACGTTTTGCGCTGTGTCCCCTGATCATCCCCTGGCAAAGCGAGCAATCGAGCTCGAAGCCGGTCTTGAATCACAGGTGCAGGTGTGCCGGCAGTCGGCACATCCCAGCCCTGCTGTCGGCGCACAGCCGAAAGTTGGCATTCCGAGCGGCTTGCATGTCGAGCATCCATTGACCGGGGAACCGGTCGCCGTCTGGATCACCAATTATGTACTCGGTGAGTATGGCGAAGGCGCCTTGATGGGGGTACCGGCCCACGATGAACGTGATTTCGACTTTGCCCGCCAGTACGGTTTGCCCGTGCGCGCAGTCATCGCATTCGAAGGGGCGCCCCATGACCCTGCCGCCTGGTCGGATCTTTACGCCAGCCGGGAAGGCCGCCTGATCAACTCTGGCGAATACGATGGCCTCACGGTGGAACAGGCGTCGGTAGCGATCTTCGATGCCCTGGCCGAGCGCCAATGCGGCGAGCAAGCCACCACCTGGCGCTTGCGAGACTGGGGCATCTCCCGGCAGCGCTACTGGGGAACACCGATTCCAATCATCCATTGCGAACACTGTGGCGATGTACCGGTGCCTTATGCGGACCTGCCGGTAGTATTGCCGACAGACTGCATTCCCGACGGCAGTGGCAATCCGTTGCAGCAGCATGATGCGTTCCGCCACGTCACATGTCCGCGATGTGCCGCCCCCGCGCTTCGGGAAACGGACACCATGGATACCTTCGTCGACTCAAGCTGGTACTTCATGCGCTACTGCGACCCGGACTGCCACACCTCGATGGTCGGGCCTGGCAATCGCTACTGGATGCCCATCGACCAATACATCGGCGGTATCGAACATGCGGTGCTGCACCTGCTCTATGCCAGGTTCTGGACCAAGGCGATGCGCGACGAAGGATTGGTGGACTTCGATGAGCCGTTCAAGAACCTGTTCACCCAAGGCATGCTGCTGCGGGAGAGTTACTATCGGAAGGCCGAAGATGGCAGCCGCCGTTGGTTCTACCCCTCCGAAGTATCGGTTAACTACGATAAGAAGGGCCGCCCGGTCAGCGCCACGGCGATCGAGGATGGTTTGCCCGTTAGCCTGGGCGGGGTGGAGAAGATGTCCAAGTCGAAGAACAACGTGGTCGAGCCCAAGGACATTATCAACCGGTTTGGCGCGGACACTGCCCGCCTGTTCACCATCTTCGCAGGGCCTCCCGACCAGAGCACGATCTGGAGCGACAGCGGAGTCGAAGGAGCTTATCGCTTCCTGCGCCGTCTCTGGAACGTTGCCGTTGACGAGAGAACTCGCTGGGATGAAGGTGGCGACGTCGCGACGGATGCCACGCAAGCCAGCCGCGTGCGTTTCGAGACCCATGGCTTGCTGCAGCAGATCAATAACGATTACGAGCGGCTGCAGTACAACACCGTCGTCTCGGGCGCAATGAAGATGCTCAAGGTGCTCGAAGGCGCCCGCGACGCTGGCCGCCAGGCCTGCCGGGAAACCCTGTCTATTCTCCTGCAGGTACTGCACCCGGTGACGCCACATATCACCCAACTACTCTGGGAAACGCTGGCATTCCCTGGCGCGATCCATGACAGTGCCTGGCCGACCCCGGACAGCGAAGCCCTGAAACAAGATGAAGTGAAGATGATGGTGCAGGTCAACGGCAAGCTGCGCGGGGAGATTTTCGTCCAAGCCGACGCCGACCATGACACGATCCGGGGCCAAGCGCTCTGCGACAAGGCATTGAGCAAGTATCTGCAAGGCGCGGTAAGAATGATCGTGGTACCAAACCGACTGGTGAACTTCATCGTCTGACCTTGGGCCGCCCACTTAAAACCATAAAGCCGGCATTCTTTGAAAATGCCGGCTTTTTCGTTGGGTCAGACCCCTTCGCGGGCCAGGTCCATGGCGAAGTAGGTCAGGATCAGGTCGGCACCGGCACGTTTGATTGCGCCGATGCTTTCACGCACCACCCGGCCTTCGTCGATGGCACCGGCCAGGCCGCCGAACTTGATCATTGCGTACTCGCCACTCACCTGGTACGCCGCCAGCGGCAGGCGCGAGGCGGCGCGGATGTCGGCGATCACGTCGAGGTAGGCACCGGCCGGCTTGACCATCAGCACATCGGCCCCTTCCTGCTCGTCGAGCAGCGACTCGCGCACCGCTTCGCGGCGGTTCATCGGGTTCATCTGGTAGCTCTTGCGGTCGCCCTTGAGCGCGGTACCGCCTGCTTCACGGAACGGGCCATACAGCGACGAGGCGAACTTGGTGGAGTAAGCCATGATCGCGGTGTCGTGGAAGCCGGCGCCGTCCAGGGCGCTGCGGATGGCCTGCACCTGGCCGTCCATCGCTGCCGACGGGGCGATGAAGTCGGCACCAGCAGCGGCGGCGATGACCGCCTGCTTGCCCAGGTTGGCCAGGGTGGCGTCGTTGTCCACGCCGTGGTCGTGCAGCACGCCGCAGTGGCCGTGGCTGGTGTATTCGCAGAAGCAGGTGTCGGACATCACGACCATTTCCGGCACGGTGTCCTTGCAGATCCGCGACATGCGCGCGACCAGGCCGTTCTCGTTCCAGGTGTCGCTGCCGGTGGCGTCCAGGTTGTGCGATACGCCGAAGGTCATCACCGACTTGATGCCGGCGCGGGCATAGCGCTCGATTTCCTGGGCCAGCAGTTTTTCCGGAATGCGGTTGACACCCGGCATGCTGGTGATCGGCACGAAGTCATCGATGCCTTCCTCGACGAAGATCGGCAGGATCAGGTCTTCCAGACGGAATTCGGTTTCCTGGAAGATCGTGCGCAGGGATTCGTTCTGGCGCAGGCGGCGAGGACGAACGGAAGGGAAACGGTTGGACATGACAGCTCCAGGGCATTTTTTAACGGCGTATACCTTATGCCTGTCGGGCGCCAGTGAAAAGGCCAGATGACGAGATTATGTCTTGCATCAAAAGTATTAAGCTTTTTCCTGTGCTGGCCCCGCGAAAGGGCCAGCACAGGAGAGACTCAATCCACCAGCCGCGGCGCCCCCACTTCAGCCGCCTGTCGATCCAGCCCATGGGCCTCGAGGATCCGCGCAATCTCGCCACTGCCATGCAACGCCTGGATGTTGGCATCGAGCGCCTTGCCCAGTTCGGCATTGCTCCGCATGTACGGAATTGCCGTCTGCCCCGGCTGCTCGGTGGCCTTCACCCGCGGGTCGGGCGCCGACACCTTGATGCTCGCGCCTTGATAGGCCCCCTTCTGCTGCGACGCTATTGCCACCGCATGGCTGTCGATACCCGCCTCGATGCGCCCGGACGCCAGGTCCTGGGCCATGGCCACCGGGTTGGGGTACAGCACCAGGTTATCGCCCAACACCTTCTTCAGGTCATTGACCCACAGGTAACCCTGCACGGTGCCGACCCGCTTGCCTTCCAGTTCGCCGACCGTGACATAGCCGGGCTTGGAGATGATGCCCATCACATCCAGGTACAGCGGTGCCGACAGGCCCAGCACCTTGCCGCGCTCGACGGTGCGGTACCAGTCGCCGATCACCACGTCGGCACGGCGGGTGACCACCGACTGGATCGCCGCCGCCGGGTCAAGCACGCTGGCCTTGATGGTCAGGCATTCGCGGGCGGCGATCTGCCTGATGATCTCGCCGTCCACGCCGCCCAGCTCCTGGTTTGGCCCAGGGATCGAGTATGGCGGGAACACCCAGGCCGCGACCGTCAGGACGCCGGGGGTCAAGGTAGTAAAGCTGTGGCCTGGCTTGCATTCGGCCAGGGCCTGGGCACTGCCGGCCACGGCGACACAGAAGGCCAGGCAACGGGTAATACGCTTGAATGGTTTCATCACGGGTACCTTTGCAATGTAAGGGGCAGGCAATGTAAGGGGCAGGCAGGGTTCAGGGTGTTGCGTGCTGGCCGGGCGCCAGTCTTCTTTCCAGGGCGGCGACGCCCAGGCTTGCCGGGGCGCAGACCGCTGCATACATCAGCCCGGCCAGCACCAGTACCGGCATGTACTGGAAGGTCGAAGAGCCGATGGCCGAGGCGCGGCTGACGATTTCGGGCAAGGCGATGGTGAAACACAGCGACGAGGCCTGGAACATCATGATCGAGAAGCCCAGCAGCGACGGCAGCGCCACCCGCAGTGCCTGGGGCAGGATCACATAGCGCAGCGCATCGACCCGGTCCAGGCCGATCACCTCGGCCGCTTCATGCTGACCCCGGGCCACCGCCTCCAGGCCACCCCGGATGATCTCGCTGGTATAGGCCGCCGTGCAGTAGGCCAGCGCCAGCACGGCCGCCCAGAACGAGCTCAGGGTCAGGTTCACCGACGGCAGGCCGAAGTAGAAGTACTGCAACAGGATCAAGGCCGGCGCACCGCGCCCCAGCTCCACGATCACCAACGCCGGGTAGCGCACCGCCCTGCCCTTCGCGCTCACGCCCAGGGCCAGCAGCAGGCCGAGGCACACGCCGAGTAACAGGCTGATGGCGGTCACCTGCAATGACAGCACGAAGCCCTTCCACAGCTCCGGGAACCACTCGGCCCATTGGCTCAGGATCTCGTTCATTGGCTGATCCTCCGTTGCAAGCTCGCCGACACCCAGCGCGAGGCCAGCGCCACCGGCACGCTGAGCACCAGGTACACCAACGCGGCAGCGCTATACACACCCAACCCCTGGAAGGTCTGCTGCGACACCTGGTACGCCTGGAAGCTGATGTCTGCCACCCCCAGGGTCGACGCCACCGCCGAATCCTTGAGCAGGCCGATGGCATAGGTGGCCGCCGTCGGGATGGAGATGCGTGTCAGTTGCGGCAACACCACATCGAAGAAGCGTTGCGGTGGCGACAGGTTGAGCACATGGGCCGCCTCGTACTGGCCATCGGGGATCGCCGCAAAGGCGCCGCGGTACACCTCGGCCATCTGTGCGGCGGTGATCAGGCCCAGGCCGACCACCGCCGCGACGAACGGCGACAGGGTGAGATAACCACCGCCAATGCCGAAGAAGATGAAGAACAGCCAGACGATCGGCGGGATCGAGCGCAAGGTCAGCACAATGGCCGCACCGAGCGCCGCCAACCCCCGTGAGCGGGCCATGCGCAGCGCACACAGCGGAAAGCCCAGCACCACCCCGGTGGCGAACGCACACAGGGTCACCCCCAGCGTCCACGGCACGCCCGTGAGCAACATCGAGAGAATGTCGTTCATCAGCGGTCCCTCACGGCCTGGAGAAACTTCACCACCCGCTCATGCTGTGGCTGGCGCATCACCCGGGCACTGGGGCCCTGTTCGAGGATACGCCCGTCAGCCATCACCACCACCCGGTCGGACACCGTCTCGGCAAAGTGCATCTCGTGGGTGACGACGATCATCGACATGCCCTCGGCAGCCAGCTCCTTCATGACCGCCAGCACTTCCAGCCCCAGCTCCGGGTCCAGCGCCGAGGTCGGCTCGTCGAACAGCATCAACTCAGGCTCCAGCGCCAGTGCCCGAGCGATGGCGATACGTTGCTGCTGGCCACCGGAGCACCTCGCCGGGTAGTGCCCGGCCTTGTCGACCAGGCCCACCCGCTCCAGCAACTGCAGCGAGCGCGCATCGGCCTCGCGCTGGCTGCGACCGAGGGTGCGCACCTGCGCCAGGCTGACGTTGCGCAGCACGGTCATGTGCGGGAACAGGTTGAACGACTGGAACACCATGCCGATGCGCCGGCGCAGCTTCAGCAGGTCGGCGCGTGCCAGTGGCGTGGCCGCGTCGATGTCCAGCTCGTCGAGGCGGATGCGCCCGCGGGTCGGCGGCTCCAGCTGGTTGATGCAGCGCAGCAAGGTGCTCTTGCCCGAGCCGCTGGGGCCGATGATGGCCACCACCTCGCCCTTGCGCATCTCGAAATTGACGTCGTGCAGCACCTCATAGGGGCCGAACTGCTTGTGGATCGACTCCAGGCGCAGGAACGCAGGTTTGGGCTCAGGCACGGCTGGAACCTGGCGCAGCGGAACGCTCATCGGGTTCATGGGCAGGCCCTCCGCTCAAGACCGCTGGTCATCGACCAGGGGCGTGCTCGACAGCTTGAGCGCGCCCTGGGCGGTGATCAGCACCTGTTCTTCCAGCTTCACGCCTTCACGCCCGCCGCGTTCGCCGATGTAGCTTTCCACCGAGACCACCATGTTTTCCTGGAACAGGCCGTCATAGCCCCACTCGGCGAAGTCCACGGCGTAGGCCACGCTGGGGTATTCGTCGACCAGGCCGACGCCGTGCAACATCATCATGTAGCGGTTGTGCTCGAACTGGCGCGGCACCGGCCAGCAGCGCTCGGCGAACTCGCGGAACGACAGGCCCGGGCGCAGCAGCCCGACGTTATGGCTGATCTGCTGGCTGGCGATGTCGAGCAGTTCGCGCTGGGCCGCCGTCACCGGCTTGCCGGGGCAGACGAAGCTGCGCGAGATGTCCGACAGGTAGCCACCGGGGCCGACCATGTCGGTGTCGAAGCAGACCATCTCGCCGGCCTCGATGACTTTGTCGGTAGCGTCCTGGAACCATGGATTGGTGCGCGGGCCGGAGCTGAGCAGGCGGCTTTCGGCCCACTCGCCACCTTGAGCGACGTTGGTGCCATGGAGGATGCTCCACAGCTGGTTTTCGGTAATGCCCGGCTGCAGGCTGGCGCGCATGCGGGCGATGGCCAGGTCGCAGACCGCCATCGACACCCGGTGACTGGCGACCTCTTCAACCGACTTGATCAACCGCGCCTGCTCCATCAGCGGTTGCGCATCGAACAGCTCGATGCCCTTGGCCTTGAGCTTCTCGGCACCCCATGGATCGCAGCGGTCCACGGCCAGGCGACGGTTGCCACCGCTGTGGCGGACCATCAGCTCGGCCACTTCAGCCGCCCACAACGCGGCTTTTTCGTCGACCCGCGGGCCGGCCAGGAAGTACAGCCATGGCAGCGCCGGGCGGATCTCGTCGATGGTCTCGACGTGCTCGCTGTTGTGCCGGCTGCTGGTGAACTCGAACAGCACCAGCGGGCCCTCGGTGGGCACGAACACATAGCGGCTGGGCGAATGCATGACCCACAGGCCGAGGTTGTTGGTGTCGGTGGCGTAGCGGATGTTGATCGGGTCGGCGAGCAGGATGCCGCCGTAGTCATGGGCGCGCAGCTGCTGGCGGATGCGCTCCAGGCGATAGCGGCGCAGGGCCTTGCGGTCGATCGCGGCCTGGGCAGCGAGCAGCTCGCTGTCCACCGGGGCCAGGGCGTGGCCGGTTACGCTGACGTCGTCACGAAACTGCAGGGATGGCGCGGGGCTCGGTCGGGTACCGATGTGCATGGTTACACTCTCCACTGGATATCGTTGTCGTTGTTGGAGCCAGGGCAGTAACAAGGAAGCGCGAAACGGGTGCTGCTGTTCTTATGGTTTTTGTGGCGCGTGGCTCAGAGGTCTTTGACCAGGCGCAGGGCGTCGTAGATGGCGGCATGGGTGTTGCGCGAGGCCACCGCGTCACCGATGCGGAACAGCTGGAAGCGGCCGTCGTCACGCCGCGCCACAGCCTGTGGGCGGCCGGCGATCAGATCCATGTACTCCACCGCGCCTTCGTTGCTCGACAGCGGGCACAGCTGGAAGTACAGGTCGTCCAGCGGCCGCGTGCCGTGGTTGACCACCACCTGGTCGACCAGCCGGGTCTGGCGCAGCTCGCTGTAGTCGGTGCCGATGGTTGCCAGCAGGCCGTCGGCGGTTCTGCTCACCGCTTTCAGGCGCCAGGTCACGGTGAAAGTGGTGTCCAGCTGCTGCAAGGCGCGCATGTAGGGCACCAGGTTCATGCCCATGACCTCGGGCGAGAAGGTGCGGTCGGGGGTCATGATCTCGGTGCGCGCACCGCTCTGGGCGATGAACTCGGCGGCCTGCAACGCGGCGTGGTCGCCGGCATCGTCGTACACCAGCACATTGCGCCCGGGTTTGACGTCGCCCGAGATGATGTCCCAGCTCGACACCACCAGCTCATTGCCCTGCTCCAGCACCTCGGTGTGCGGCAGGCCGCCGGTGGCGACGATGACCACGTCGGGGGCTTCGTCGAGGAGGATCTGGCTGTCGGCCCAGACGTTGTAGTGGAAGGTCACGCCCAGGCGTTCGCACTGGGCCAGACGCCAGTCGATGATGCTGATCATCTCCTTGCGCCGCTCCGACTGCGCAGTCAGGCGGATCTGCCCGCCAGCCTTGTCGGCCACCTCGTACACCACCACTTCATGGCCCCGTTCGCCCGCCACCCGCGCAGCCTCCAGGCCTGCCGGGCCAGCCCCGACGATGACGATCTTGCGCTTGCGCCCGGCCTTGGGAATCTGGTGCGGCATGGTGGTCTCGCGGCCGGTGGCGGCGTTGTGGATGCAATAGGCGGAACCGCCGTGGTAGATGCGATCGAGGCAATAGTTGGCGCCGACACAGGGGCGGATGTCGTCTTCGCGGCCTTCGATGATCTTGCGCACGATGTGCGGGTCGGTCATGTGCGCGCGAGTCATGCCAACCATGTCCACCTTGCCGCTGGCAATGGCATGGCGGGCAGTGGCCACATCCGGGATCTTCGCCGCGTGGAAGGTCGGGAAGCCGGTCAGCGAACGGATCTCGCCGGCGAAGTCCAGGTGCGGCGCGTTGCGCATGCCCTGGATCGGGATGATGTCGGTCAGGCCGGCGTCGGTGGCGATGTTGCCGCGGATCACGTTGAGGAAGTCGATCATGCCGCTGTTCTTCAGCAGCTGGGAGATCTGCAGGCCCTCCGCTTTCGTCAGCCCGCCGGCCAGCACTTCATCGCCGGTATAGCGAATGCCGACGATGAACTGATCGCCGACCCGTTTTCGAATGGCCGTGAGCACCTCGAAGGTGAAGCGCAGGCGGTTTTCCAGCGAGCCACCGTAGACGTTCTGCAGTTCGTTGGTCAGCGGCGACCAGAACTGGTCCATCAGGTGGCCGTAGGCCTGCAGCTCGATGCCATCGAGCCCGGCGGCCTGCATGCGTTCGGCGGCATCGGCGTAATCCTTGACGATGCGCTCGATGTCCCAGATTTCCAGGCGCTTGGGGAAAGCCCGGTGCGCCGGCTCCTGGTTGTGCGACGGTGACACCACCGGCAGCCAGTCGCCCTTGTCCCAGCGGGTGCGGCGGCCCAAGTGGGTGAGCTGGATCATCACCGCCGCACCGTGCTCGTGGCACTCGTCGGTGAGGTCCTTCATCCAGCCTACCACTTCGTCCTTGTAGGCCAGCACGTTGTTGAACACCGGCGGGCTGTCGCGGGAAATGGCAGCGGAACCGGCCGTCATGGTCATGGCCACGCCGGCCTTGGCGCGCTCGACGTGGTAGGCGCGGTACAGCTGCTTGGGCATGCCGTCTTCGGGGTAGGCGGGTTCGTGGGAGGTGGTGATGATGCGGTTGCGCAAGGTGAGGTGCTTGAGTTGGTACGGCTGAAGCAACGGGTCATTTGACATGATTGTTCTCGCGTTCAGGGCATCAGGCAAAATCGACATTAGACCCCATGTACACCAGTGTCAATAAATTCGACAGTGGTGTACATTGAGCTTGTCAGGCCCCCATGGATACGGAACAATGCGCCTATGAACATGACCTCGAACCACCCGGAAATCGCCACCCGCGGCTCGATCGAGAGCTGGCTCAACGCGGCCTTCGAAACCCTCAAGGAGTCGGGGGTGGATGCCGTGCGCGTGCTGCCGCTGGCCAAGAAACTCAACCTCGCCCGCACCAGCTTCTACTGGTACTTCGAAGACCGCGAAGCCTTGCTCGCGGCGCTGATCGAGCAGTGGAAGAACAAGAACACGCGCAACCTGGTGAGCCAGTCACAGGCCTACGCGGCGTCCATCACCGAGGCGATCCTCAACGTGTTCGACTGTTGGCTGAACAGCGAGCTGTTCGATTCGCAGTGCGAATTCGCCATGCGCAGCTGGGCGCTGCAGTCGGAGCAGGTAGCCGAGGAAATAAAGCAGGCCGACAACCTGCGCATGGCGGCGCTGAAGGCGATGTTCGACCGCTTCGGCTTCAGCGAAGACGCCGCCGCCACCCGCGCCCGCTCGATCTACCTGGCGCAGATCGGCTACATCAGCATGAAGACCGTCGAGCCGCTGGAATACCGCATGCGCTTCATACCGGAGTACCTGCGCATCTTTACTGGTGAAGAGCCGGCGACACATGAGCTGGAGCGGTTCTACCAGCGCAATGACTTTGTGCCGCCCGGCGCTTGAGCTGGATCATGCTGCGACGGCAATTGTCGATTCCCAGCGCGGCGTGGGCGCCTCGGCAAGCAGCTTTGTACTGGCTGCCTCCGGGGCGAATGCCGCCATCGCATCCACCAAGTTGGCAAGGTTGGGTGCCTCCAGGGGTGCCATGCCGGGCAAGGTCGCCGCTGCTGGTGGGGCAAAGATGAAATCGTCAACCGTTACCTGGGCCAGTTCCAGCGCATCCAGATACAGCAGCTGCACCGTGCTGTCCTGCCCCGCCACGGTCACACCGTGTATCTGGGCAAAACCATTCAACTGGAACCGCTCGTCCTTGGTGAGCTGCAAGTCTTCGTAGCGGCTGATGCCGGTCTGGCTCAGGTCGATCTTGTCGATACCGTGCCGGAAGCCACGCACCGTGTTCTTGTAGTTGGTCACACCGTCCTGTTTTTCCACCACGAAGACACTGGGCGCGACACTTGCCGGGCCATAGATCGTGCCTGTCAACGACGCGACAAGTTGCCCCGAGGCATCCGATGTCAGTGACACCCCTCCAGAACCGCCACTGAGCAGCACGGTACCGCTGGATGGCTCCTGCACTTGCCCTTCAGGGCTGCCGTCGAAATATCCCGGCGCAGTAATCAGCGTGTCCAGAAAACGGAAGTTGCTCGGCTGCAGGTCGGCGACAGTCTGTTGTGCAAAGCGCAGAGTCTGCCCATTACCCAGACCAACCACGGCAGTCTCGCCATCCTGGCTCAATTGCAAATCGGTAAAGGCCTTGTTGCCAAAACCAATCAGATCGACGACCTCTCGGGAGCGCTCGAACTGTTCGAGCTCATCACGGCCCTCCGCACGCTTGTGAATGACATAGCGATCCGTTCCGCCGCCGCCTTTGAGCAGGTTGTAACCACGTCCGCCATCGAGCCATGCACCGTCCGCCCCAGCGATGAGAGTGTCGTCACCGTCACCACCGATCAGGTTATGCACCGCGCCAGGTGCGAGGGTGAGTGCGGTCCCGCCAATGCTGGCTATGCCACTGACCAGATCGACCGAAATACTCCGGCTCAGCGCCGCGGCATTGAGGGTATTGCGCCCGCCTGCAGTGCCATTGACTGCATCGTCTAGCACGGCACGCGCTGCGTTCTGGGCAACGGCATCGGCGTAGTCATTGGTGTAGTAATAGACATCATTGGCATTGCTAGGGCTGCCCACGACGCGCAGTGCCCAGCGATCAAGCGTCAGTGGCAGCCCGTTGCCGGCATTGCTGACTTCCAGCCGCCACTCGCCGACCGAGCGTTCACCGCGCTGATGGGTCGACATGAAGCCGTACTTGAACTCGCCCGAGCGTGGATTGCCCTGATCATCGTCAGCCGAACCCGGTGCCTTGCCGGCGCGGTCCAGCAGTACACTGCGTGTCCCGCCAGGCGATATCAGCGTGAGGGTCATGTCACCGAGGCGGCCAACCTGGGAGTGAAAATCGACTTCGACATGCTCCACCAGCACCCCGGCCGGCATGCTCAAGGCAAATGTGCTGACTTGCCCCGGCGCAATCACCTGTGCAAGCGCTTCGCTAGCGGCCGTCAACTGCTGCTCGTTGGCCTTGCTCGCCTGGCCGGCCCACGACTCGGCCAGGCGCACGGCAGCACGAGCGTCGACCATGCCGAAGCCGTAGTCATGGCTGGCGCGCATGCCACCGCCATTCCAGTTGGACCCGGCGTTGTCGCGCCAGACCGTAGCCGGGTCTTCGACCTTGCGTGCGGACAACGCCAGAATCTGCTGCACATCGCGGTAACCAAGCCCGGGGTTGGCCTGCAGCATCAACGCCACCACACCGGAGACGATCGGCGCGGCGAAGCTGGTGCCCTGGGTCGTGCCATAGGCACTGCCAACCTTGGCACCACGCTCGGCCTCCAGGTTGATGCCGCTGGACAGCACATGGCTACCGGGCGCCGCCACCAGCAGGCTCGAACCGGGGTTGGAAAACGGCGCACTGGCCACCTGCAGTACCGAGAGGTCGGCCTTGGCATTGACGGCCGCCACTTCGATGGCGTGACGGCTGTTGTTGATCAGCGACCCTTGCGCACTACCGCCTTGTTCGCGCTGGTTGCCACCCGAGGTGACGATGACGGTACCCAGCCCGCCGCGCCCGTTGGTGGCCGCCAGCGTTGCGCTGAAGGCCAGGGCCAGGGCAGTGTCGACCCTGCCTTCGGGCACGTTGCCGATGGCGAAATCGGTCTTGAAGCCCCAACTGTGGTTGGCGATGTCGTAATTGACCATCTGCCCCAGGTTGGTCAGGTCATCGCCTTTGTTGGCCAGGTAGTGCCCACCGAGTTTCGCATCGTAGGCAACACCGATGCCGCCTTGATCATTGCGCGCACCGACCATGACCCCCGCCACTTGCGTCGCATGATGGGAAGCCAGGGCCGGAAGCGTGCCATTGCTGCGTTGGGTCTGTAGCCAGATGGGGTCGATGTTGGCTTGCAGGTCCGGGTGCTGGATGTCGAAGATCTCCGGCGCAACGGCAAATTCACCCCCGGGCTCGAACTGGCCGATCCTCACGCCCTTGCCCGAGAAGTCACGCCAGACCGGCTGAACATCGATCTCATTGAGGTACCACTGACGCGATGCCAAAGGATCGACAGGTGACTGCTCGTGACGCAAGGTCACCGTGGCGCGCAAGGAGGCCGATGCGCCGCTGGCGACCTCTGTCACGCCCACCGATGGGTTGCCGGCAGCATCGACGAGGTCGTAGCGGAAGGTCACATCCGCGTCATGGCCGGGCATCGGCGTGACTTCGACATCACCCTGATCATTGAGCCGAACGGTCGCGCCCTTGCCGTCGCCGACCGAGGCAATCCGCAGCGGGCCAGTGCTATTGAGTGGCTGGTCATTGGCCAGCAACACCGAGGCAGGAATGACCAGGGCGGTTGGCGTGGTGGTGAATGTAGCCATCTGTTCCGGGGCAAGCGTATCGCCAATCGGCAGTGCGCCGGGGCCCTGCAGGTCGACCGCCGCGATATCGGCGAAACTGATTTTCTGAACATTGCTCAGGGTAAGGCTGCCATCGCGCTCAGCCTGCCGATCGCTTACTTGATAGCCCGTCGCCGTGCGGGTAATCAGGTACTCATCATGGTTGCCATGCAGGGTGACCAGATTGATCCCGCCTGCGCCGTCAATGGTGGCATTGCCGCGCCCGGCCTCGATGACGTCGTCCGCCGCACCGCCCGTAATCTGGTCTGCACCGCCGCCGGCATGGATGATGCTGCCAGCGGCCGAAGCCTGAATGCGGTCGCCATTGGGGCCGGCATAGATGACTGCCTTGCCCGTGCCGCCGATGATGGTGTTGCGGCCCGTGCCGCCAACCAGCACATCGTTACCGCCGCCACCGATCAGCAGGCTGTCACCCGATCCGCCCTTGATGAAAACACCACGCTGCCCGCCACTGACGATGACGTCCTTGCCACGCCCGCCCTGCGCGATGGTCAGCCCGGCTTCGGCCATGTTCAGGCCAACACCGTGCTCACCGACGATCAGAGCAGTGTCACGCCCGCCATTGCCATGGATGTTCGCCGCCTGGTCACTGGCGCTGATCACCAGCACATCATCACCGGCGCCGCCCACATACGTGTTGCTGCCACCGCCGCCAACCAGCCAGCTGCCACCTGTCGCGGCCTTGAGCACATCGTCACCCGCCCCGCCCTGCACGGTATCCACACCCAACACGGCGGCATCCAGCTCGGCGCCCTGCGGGCTGTTGCTGACATAGGATCGGCGCGTGGTCGCTCCGCTGATGGAGGTCAGCACGGTGGCGCCGTCTTGCTGCTCGACAAGGTTGCCGACGGTGTCGGCGAGGTACTTCACCGCCAGCACTTCTCGCTCCACGCCATTGGCCACAAACGCGCCGCGGGAGATGACTTCATTGCCCTGGCGAACCTCGTTCAGCGGCTGGACCTGACGCAGGTCGATCTGCGTGATGCCATGTTCCGGCAGCGCCCTGAGTTCACCGGCATCGGCACGGCCGTCGTGGTTGGCATCGACCCAAAGCTTCAGCTGTGCCCACGCCGCATCGTCGGCGGTAATCAAGCCATCGGCATTGGCATCGACACTGGCCAGTGCGGCGAAACCATCCTTGAACGGCGCCTCGCCTGGGGCGCCATTGCTGCCCGGCTGGCCGCCGAAGTATTCAGAGAACAGCTGGCGGATGCTGACGACCTGGCCACTGCCATCGTCGTGCACCAGCATCCCGGTCTGCCGATCGGCCCAGCCCGTGCGCCGCAGCTGGCCGCTGTTGTCGACATCGAACAGCACCGCGTCCTCGATGCCAGTCAGCCCTGCGCCTTGGCCGCTGAGGTCGAACAGCAGCGGGTCGACGAAGGTATTGACCGTGGTCATTGCGGCCAGGCCGTTCAGCACGGCGGCGTTGCGCAGGCTGAAGTCGGGCTGGTCAGTGGCGTCCTGATAGAACTGGGCCAGGTGCTGGTTGGGGCGGACGTTGGGGTCCAGCTGCAGCTCGCCGGGGCGAATGCCGCCCGTGGCCAGGCTGCCCAGTTGGGCGGAGGTGAAGTCTGTGTTGTTCAGGGTGTTGTCGGTGAAGGCGATGCTGTGGGTCAGTCGGCGGTTGACGTAGCCGGCGGAGACATCGTTGCGGATGTCGTCCTGGCCTTGCAGGTCGCGGCGGGATTCTGAGGTTGGGGTAATTTCGATCTGGATGGGTTGGGAAGGTGCGGGCTCATCTGATCGAACAAGGTCGGAAATCAAGCCATAGATACCATTTGCTGTGACGGCACCTACGCCCAGCACAACCGCCCCTAGTCCTCCAGGTGAATCGATCCTCGCTTTCCAAGATGCTGCTCTTGCACGCAAATCCTCAGGCGCCATCGCTGCAGAAAATGCAACGCTCGCATCAGTTCGAACCGCTAACAAGAGTTCCCAGCCAGGACTACCTGCTGCGTCCAGAACACCTTCCCAGTAGGCCTGCCGATTGTCGGGATGAAGCAGATCAAAAATGGTATTCAGCGTCCAAGCATCTTTTGATCGCCCCAAGTCTTTGAAAACATCAGAGTGAAAATCCCAGACTTCCAAATGATTGACTTCAACACCGATAGTTCCTGCTTTGACCTTTTCACTCAGCAAATCCAGATAGGCCTCGGCCATTTTGAATCGCACGTGCTCGACATCCTCCTCCTGCATAGGACGGCCGGCTCCCTGCTCCGTGCGCTTCATGAAGTCGATCGCCGCAATACCTGCTATTGAGTTCCCCTTTGCCACGCCATTCGCGAGGGTAGCATAACGATCACCTTTGCTTTCCAAATAATCATACATTGCGCCCACTCCCTGAGACTCGAAGAGTTCACGTGCACGCCTTACATCCTCCTGAAGCAAACCAGACATATATCACCTCATATCTTATTGATGAAAATCACAAACATCTGCAGCAAAGCCAACACCTGCCATCGGGAGAAAAATCAAGATCAAAAACAAAACCCTCAGCACGTTCCACACCACGATCAACGCATACATACCCAAGGACTTTTTCACGCAGCCTCCTAAGCCAATCAAACATCAGCCACTCTTCTTGCTGCTGACAAGAAACGCTTCCAGCGCACGCAGCACTTCGAACCAGTGCACAAAATTTTCCGGCGACATCGTAACTTTCACCATCAAATTCCCGCTCATCACAAAGGTCATTTCACAAGCATAAAAATCTGGCTCCTGCGCTTGCCAGTTGCAAAGGCTCACCGACGTAACCACCCCTAACTCTTCGCTCCAATAAAATTTTCTGCTTCTCCTACCCCAAGAATAATCGCTCCCCACGGTTCTATAGAGGCGTAGCGAATTGTCGTATGTAACAACTGACGCGCCCTGAGATGAAAATTTATCCAATAAATGATCTCGCACTTGCCTCAGGTCGTTTTGAGTCGCCTCAACCGGAGTAACTGCAACCATCAAGCCTTGATTATCCAAAAGCCGTTCATAAACCCGTAGATTCTCTGCGGGCTCCAACGCCGGCCATATCATCGCCAGGACAAGTAACTTAATATTGCTATCGCAGTCATGCCTCTCCACATAATACGAACCATCTGTACGTTCCTCCTCATACTCGGGCCAAAACGGAAAATAGAGACGGGAGAACTCATACACCTCACCCGCCATTTTCCCGCAGGCAACAGGAGGTGGCTCATAGGATTGCGCTGACTTTGTATGGATACCATACAAAGCCCAAGAATATAAAACGACCCGCATCATCAAGAGCAAACCAGCACAGACCCTCAGCGCCTGCCAAGCAATAACATATAGCCGAACAGCATAACTCTTCAGCATTTTCGCCCCCAATAAAACCACCCCTAATCAACGTTCCCCTAAGCTTTCCTTAACATGCCGCTGCAACGGACTCAGGAAGTAACTAATCACCTTGCGCTTATCAATAATCAACTCAGCACGCACCGCCATACCCGGAGCAAGTGGCATGTCCTTATCCCCAACCCGCAAACTACTTAACTCCAGTTGAATCCGAGCGTTATAAACCCATCCCCGCCGCTCATCCTCAACAGCATCATTGGAAACACTCTGAACAACCCCCGGCACCACGCCATACTTGGTAAACGTGAACGTCTCCACTTTCACTTCCACCGCCTGCCCCGCCCGAACAAAGCCGATATCCTTGTTCTCGATCTGCACTTCCACTTCAACCGGCTGATCACTCGGCACAATCACCATCAATGTTTGCGCCGGCGTCACAACGCCGCCCTGGGTATGGATGGCCAATTGCTGCACCGTGCCGTCGACCGGGGAAGTCAGTGCCCTGAGTCGGTGGCGTTGTTCGGCCTTGTACAGTTCCTGGCTCAGGGTCGCGATCTGCCGTTCAGCCTCGGCATGCAGGTCGAGCATTGCCCGGCGCAGTTGGGCAATAACGCCTTCGCGGCGGTGCTGGGCCGCCAGGCGGGCAGCGACCAGTTCTTCGATGCGCGAACGTTGAATGGCCAGCTCGCGCTCCTCCTCCAGGCGGGCCTGTTCCTTCTCCAGGTAGGTGTGCTTGGCGACCGCCGACTCGCTGAACAGCTGCTGATAGTCAGCCGTGAGCTGGCGGGTGATCACCAGCAATTGCTGCAGTGCATCGGCGCGGGCTTGTGCCGAGCGGATCTCTGCGCTGCGCTGGGCAATTTCGGCATCGGCCTGTTGCAACGAGGTACGCAGTTCCTGGTACTGCCCTTCCAGCCAGCGTTGCGCGGCCGCTTGCTGTTGTGCCGTGGCCTGGGGAATACGGGGCGCCAGCGAGGTGGGCGCGGTGTGGCCATCGAGTGCTTCGAGCAAGGTAGCGGCGCGGGCCAGGTCGATCCGGGCGGCCAGCAGTTCGCTGTTCAGGCGCTTGATGTCGGCGGCGGTCAGCTGCCCTTCGAGTTCGACCAGCAGGTCACCTTTGCCAACGGTTTGACCGTCCACCACATGAATCGCCTGCACCACCGCGACCTCACTGGCCTGGATCACTTTGCTCCTGCCGCTGGGCACGATCCTGCCCTCGGCACTGGCGACCACATCGATTTCCCCTAAGCATGCCCACAGCAAGGCCAGCGTTATGAGTGCCAGCAAGCTCCATTGCAGACGGCGCGGCAGCGGATGCACCGGGGTTTCCTGCAGGGCCAGAGCTGCGGGCAGGAACGCCAGCTCATCGGGCTCACGTGGCGCCCCCTGCATGGCGCGGCGGCGCCTCCAGGCGTTGCGCCATGTCTCGCGGTAGCGCTCCAGCAAGTCGAGGATCGGCGCACTCATGCTGCCGCCCCCTGCTGCAACCGATGCAGGTAGGCATAGGCGCCTTGTGGGTTGCCCAGCAGTTCATCGTGAGCGCCCTGCTCGATGATCTGCCCACAGTCCATGACCACGATGCGGTCGGCATGGCGCACGGCGGAAAGCCGGTGGGCGATGATGATCACGGTGCGTTGGGCGCAGATGCGCGCCATGTTCTGCTGGATGATCCGCTCGGACTCGTAATCCAGCGCGCTGGTGGCTTCGTCCAGGATGAGGATGCGCGGGTTGCCCATCAGCGCACGTGCTATCGCGATCCGTTGCCGCTGGCCACCCGACAGGCTGGCGCCGTGCTCGCCAACCAGCGTTTCATAGCCGTCAGGCAGTTCGAGGATGAATTCATTGGCGCCAGCCAGCGTCGCCGCTGCAATGACTTCCTCAAGGGAAGCGGCAGGGTTGGCCAATGCGATGTTCTCGCGCACGGTGCGCCGGAACAGCATGTTCTCTTGCAGCACCACGCCGATCTGCCGACGCAGCGACGTGACGTCGGCCAGTGCCAGGTCGGCCCCATCGAGCAATACCCGCCCTCTCTCCGGCGAGTGCAGCCGCTGGATCAAACGGGTCAAGGTGCTCTTGCCGGAACCTGACTTGCCGACGATGCCGATCACCTCGCCAGGGGTGATCCTCAGGCTGACGTCACGCAGGATCTCGTTGCCACCCGGGCGGTAACGGAAGCACACCCGATCGAGTTCGATCCGCCCTTTCAGCACGGGCAACTGCGCGCCCTGGCTGACCTCGGTACGGTTGTTGAGAATGTCGCCCAGCCGCTGGATCGAGATACCGGTCTGCTGAAAGCTGGTCCACAGCTGCGCCAGGCGCATGATCGGCTGCGCCACACGGCCGGCGAGCATGTTGAAGGCAATCAGCTCACCCACTGTAAGCTGCCCGTCGATGACCAGCCGCGCACCCAGCCACAAGGTGCCGACCGTGACCAGTTTGCCGATCAGGGCAACCGTTTCATGGGCGATGTTGGACAGGTTCTGGGTCTTGAAACTGGCGGCAACGTAAGCCGCCAGCTGCTGGTTCCAGCGACGCGTGACGTGCGGCTCGACGGCCATGGCTTTCAACGTGTCGATGCCATTGACCGCTTCTACCAGGAACGCCTGGTTTTCCGCCCCGCGCTGAAAACTCTGGTCGATCCGGGCACGCAACACAGGGGTGACCAGCACCGAAACCAGCAAGTAAAGCGGCAGGGAAGCGATGACCAGTAGCGTCAGCCAACCGCTGTACAGCCACATGACCACGATGAATACCGCTACGAACAACACATCCAACAGTAACGTGATGCTGTTACTGGTGAGGAAACTTCGGATGTTCTCCAGCTCTCGCACGCGGGCAACCGAATCCCCCACTCGCCGTGCCTGAAAATATGCGATCGGCAGTGCTATCAAGTGCTGAAACAACTTGGCACCGAGTTCGACATCGATGCGCGAAGCGGTATGCGCAGACACATAGGCACGCAATCCACTGAGCAGACTTTCGAATATCAATATAGTCAAAAGGCCCAGTGCGATGACATCCAACGTGGTAAGGCCCCGGTGGACCAGCACTTTGTCCATTACCACCTGGAAGAACAACGGCGTCAGCAGTGCGAGGACCTGGATGATGAATGAAACCAGCAATACCTCGCCGAGCAACTTCCTATGTTTGACCACTGCCGGGATGAACCAGGTCAGGTCAAAACGCTCCAGCCCACGAGGCAAGGTAGCGTCCGAGCGAACCAGAATCAGCTCCCCGGCCCAGCGCTGCCCAAGCTCGGCCAGCGTCCAGGTTTGCGGCGCACAAACCCGCGGGTCTTGCACCAGCACGTGCTCGCCCTCCATCCGGGCGATGATGAAACAGCCACCTTGCCGGTCCACCGCGATGGCCGGCAGCGGCATGTGCGCCAGACGCTTTGGGTCAGTGCGTCGATGTTTGGCTCTCAGGTGAAAGCGCTGGAATGCCTGCAGAATCTGGGCAACTGAAAATGGCTTGCCATCGGTTGCAAACTCATGACTCAGTTGTTCGGGAGAAACCGCTACGTCGTGATACCGCGCGAGCATGACCAAGCAGGCCAGGCCGCTATCAATTAAGTGGTGCTCACCGGTTTCAGATTGATCGGACACTTACCTACCCCATGTGCAATAGACATGGGCGAATGTTAGCGCCTGATTAAACGACAATAGTCCTACATAGTTCAGACTTATTCTGTAGGAATAATCCAAGCAAACTTATCACTACTCGGAATAGTGAAAGTAGTGCGTAGGAATTTATTACTGGCATGGTAGGAAATTATGCATCTCTTCAGGGCCGCTCCATACTCAGACGAAGCCGCAGCCCTGAAAAGAGCAGCACGCGCGGTCAGGCCTTTATTGCATCCACGGCGGAGTCGGTTCCTCTGCCTTGGCTGGCCCATGCTCGGCCTCATCCCGCGCCGCACGGCGGCGGGCTTCATCGCGCAGGGTGGCATCGATCTCGCGCATCACCCCAGCCACGTCGGCGGCATGGTCATCTTCCTCGAACTGCCCGCTCAACGGGCTGTCCGGGCGCAGCTCGCCGGCTTCGTACAGCGCCCACATCTCGTCGGCGTAGCGGGTGGCTTTGAGCTCCGGAGCAAAGCGCCCGAAGTAATGCGCCATGTTCGCCACGTCACGGTGCAGCATGCTAAAGGCGTGGTTGTTGCCCGCCGCATCCACCGCCTGCGGCAGGTCGATGATCACCGGGCCGTCCGGGCCCAGCAGCACGTTGAACTCGGACAGGTCGCCATGCACCAAGCCGGCGCAGAGCATCAGCACGATCTGGCGGATGACGAAGGCATGGTATTCACGGGCTTCTTCGGCTTCGAGGTGCACGTCGTTCAGGCGCGGGGCGGCATCGCCGTCGCCGTCGGTCACCAGTTCCATCAGCAGCACGCCGTCCTGGAAGTCATACGGCTTGGGCACCCGCACGCCGGCACTGGCCAGGCGGAACAGCGCCGCCACTTCGGCGTTCTGCCAGGCGTCTTCGGCCTCTTTGCGGCCGTACTTGCTGCCCTTGGCCATGGCCCGGGCCTGGCGGCTGTTGCGGACCTTGCGGCCCTCCTGGTATTCGGCGGCCTGGCGGAAACTGCGCTTGTTGGCCTCCTTGTAGACCTTGGCGCAGCGTACCTGGGCACCGCAGCGCACCACGTAGACGGCCGCTTCCTTGCCGCTCATCAAAGGCCGCAGTACTTCGTCGACCAGGCCGTCTTCGATCAGTGGTTCGATTCGTTTTGGTGTCTTCATCAGGCTGCGTTCGGGGTCCTGGCTGGGGTGGTGGACATCCTCTCACAGGCAGCGGCGACTTGCTCGTTTGTCTGCAAACGCCGATCGACGGTAGCCTCGGCCCAAACCTCACAGCCGCTGCAAGTAGCCCTGCAGGTAGTCGATGAATGCCAGCACCTTGCCACTGGCGCGGCGATGGCTGGGGTAGACCGCGAGGATATCTTCACCGAATGCATCCGGCTCGATCTCGCACTGCTCCATCACCCGCACTAGCCGCCCTTCCTGCAAGTGGCGGCGCACGCTCCATTCCGGCGTGTGCAGGATGCCGTGCCCCGCCAGCGCATTGCATAGCAGCAAGTCATAGTTGTCGCTTTCCAGCCGGGCCTTCTGTGGATACGGCAGGCGCATGCGCGCGCCGTCGCACTGCATCCACCAGAACTTGGCATCCAGTGCCGGATGAATGTACTTGAGCCACTGGTGCTGGCCGATGCTGTGCGCCGTCACCGGCAAAGGGTTGCGTTCTAGGTAGTCGGGGCTGGCGCAGAGAAAGATGCGGTTGTTGCCGATGACCCGGGCTATGAGGCCCGGCAGGTCGCTGTGCCCTTCGCGCAGGGCCAGGTCGTAACCGGCTTCGATCAGGTCGACGAAGGTGTCGGACAACTCCACCCGCAGCTGGATCTGCGGGTAGTCACGCATGAAACCGGCACAGGCATCTGCCAGGAACGCCCGGCCAAATGCCAGCGGCGCGGTCAGGCGCAAGGTCCCGGACACCCCTTGCAGCTGGCTGATCTCTTCACCAGCTTCATGCAGGCTCTTCAACACCTGCCGGGCGGTTTCCAGGTACAGCCGGCCTGCTTCGGTCAGCACGATACGCCGCGTGCTGCGCTCGAACAGCTGGCTGCCCAGCTCGCGCTCCAGGTGGGTGACCGCCTTGGTCAGTGCCGAAGGCGTCTTGCCCAACGCCTCGGCCGCGCGGCTGAAGCTGCCGTGCTCGGCAGTGGCGACGAACATCGAAATCGCACCCAAAGTGTCCATGCGGTTTTTCCTGAATGGCAAAAGGCTTTTTAGCGTTCTGGCGATTCTATGCCAAGCCCGGGCTGGGTAGGCTCGACTCACACCCATAAATACAAGAGGCTACACATGTCGAGATGTCTACCTGGTTTGCTGGCGCTGGCCGTGGCTTTTGCCTCGGGGCAGGTATTGGCCGCTGCCGACCTGGTGCTGGTCAACGGCAAGATCTTCACCGCCGACCGCAACAACCCGCAGGCGCAGGCCATTGCCGTCGAAGGCGGCAAGATTGTCGCCGTGGGCACCGACGCCCAGGCGCGGGCACTCGCTGACCCACAGACCCAAGTCATCGACCTGCAAGGCAAGCGCGTCACCCCGGGCCTGATCGACACCCACTCCCACGCCATCTTCGGCGGCCTGCAACTGAGTGGTGCCGACATGGGCGGCGAGGCAGTACCGCTGGAGGCGTTCGAAGCCCGCCTGCGCGGCTGGCGGGATGACGGGCGTGCCCGCAACGGCGATGTGCTGCAGGTCCTGGGGGTCAGCTCGGCCTATTGGGCCCAGGCCAAGGCGCTGAACGAGCGCTTCGGCCAAGGCGAGTGGGCCTCCACGCCCATCGTGTTCATCGGCGAGGACTACCACACCGCCTGGGCCAACCCGGCCATGCTCAAGCGCGCCGGCATCGACAAGGCATTGCTGGCCACCCTGAGCAAGCAGGAAAAAGACACCATCGGCACCTTCGAAGACGGCCAGCCCAGCGGCTTCCTGGTCGACGCCGGCTGGGACCGGGTTGCCAGCGTACTGCCCAAGGCCGATGCCGCCACCCTGCTCAAGGGTGCACAGGCCGCCGTGCAGTTCAACAACAGCCTGGGCATCACCGCCTGGATGGACCCGGCAGCCAACAGCATGCCCGGCGAGGCGCTGTTCGATATCAAACCCACCGACCAGACCGTCGGCGTGCTGCCCGCCTACAAGGCCCTCGCCGAGCAGGGCGGGCTGAACGCGCATGTCGCGGCGCTGCTGGTGGTCAACCCGAAAAGCACCCCCGCCGACCTGCAGACCATCGACAACGTGCGCAAGCAGTTCGCTGGCGTGCCGAACCTGACCCTGCCCGGCATCAAGGTGTTCGCCGACGGCGTGCTGGAGTACCCCGCGCAGTCGGCCGCCTTGCTCAAGCCGTACCACAACACGCACAAACCTGGCGAACTGCTGATCGACCCGCAGCATTTCGGTGAACTGGTCAGCGCCGCCGACCAGCGTGGCTGGCTGGTGCACATCCACGCCATCGGCGACCGTGCGGTGCGTGAATCACTCAACGGCATCGAACAGGCACGCAAGGCCGGCAACAGCGGCACCCATCACTCGATCACCCACCTGCAGCTGGTCAACCCCCAGGACTTCGCCCGCTTCAAGCCCCTCGACGTGATCGCCTCGATGCAGCTGCTGTGGGCCGCCGGCGACGACTACACCGTCGACATGGTCAAGCCCTACGTCGATGACTCCGCGTTCCGTTACCAGTACCCGGCCCATTCGCTGCAGAAAAATGGCGCGACCATCGCCGGCGCCAGCGACTGGCCGGTGTCGTCACCCAGCCCCTGGCTGGCCATCGCCCAGGCGGCAACGCGCAAAGGCGCGCAAGGCGTGCTCAATGCCGATGAGCGCCTCGACCGCCAGACCATGCTCTATGCCTACACCGTCAATGCCGCCAAGGCCCTGGGCCTGGAGCAGCAGATCGGCTCGCTGAGCCCGGGCAAGCAGGCCGACTTCGTCATCCTCGACCGTGACGTGCTCGCGGTGAACGACCAGCAGCTGGGCGAAACCCAGGTGCTGGCCACCTACTTCGGCGGCCAGCAGGTCTACGCCCACTACTAAGCCCCCGCACCTCGGCATGCCTGCACGGCATGCCGCCTTTTCTATCTGCCACAACAACCACAACACAAGATAGGGATGACCATGAAGCACGCTACCCTGGCAGCCGTGTGCGCACTCGGCTGGGCCGCGCTCGCCCCCGCCGCCATCGCCTTGCCGATCAACGATGACTTCGCGCTCGACCTCGACCTGGCCGCGGTCAGTGACTACCGCAGCCGCGGCATCTCGCAAACCCAGGGCGATCCGGCCGCGCAGGCCGACGTCATGTTCAGCCATGCCAGCGGCCTGTATCTGGGCGCCTGGACCTCGAACGTCGATTTCGGCTTCGACAGCAAGACCCGCCAGGAGGTCGACTACTACGGCGGCTGGGCCTGGCAGATGAGTGAGCACGCCAACCTGGACCTGGGGTACCTGAAGTACACCTACCCCAAGGAAAGCCGGTACAACCAGTCAGAGCTGTACGCCATCCTCGATGTGCATGGCTTCAAGCTGGCGGCCTACTACTCCACGGACGCCACGTCACAGTACGGCAAGGATCAGGACAGCCTCTACACCTGGGTGGGCTACCACACGGTGCTGCCGCTGGAGATCGGCCTGGAACTGCGCTACGGCCGCGCCGACTTCAAGGACCCGAGCTACTGGTCACAGAGCGGCCAGTCACGCGATTCCTACCGAGAATGGGAAGCCAGGTTGACCCGCGACTTCCTCGGCCTCACCTGGCGCCTCAGCTATATGGATACCAACCTGTCTCAGGCCGAATGCGCCAGCGGCTATGGCTTCGACGATGTCTGCAGCGCCACCGTGGTGGCCGGTGTCAGCAAGCACTTCTGAGGCCTCAGGCCATGGCCCGGCGCTGCAGGATGAAGTGCCGGGCCCGGTCGAACGCCCAGTTGTAAAGCACGGTGTAGGGCAGGATGATCACGAAGAAGCCCAGCTCGACCATGAATGCCTGCAGCAGCGAGATCTCCAGCATCCAGGCCGCCACCGGCAGGCACCAGACCACCAGCCCGGCCTCGAAGCCCAGACCATGAACGAAGCGCGCCAGCGCTTTCCACTGGATGCGCGGCGTCACCACGAAACGGTCGACCAGGGCGTTGTAGACCATGTTCCAGATCATCGCGATCAGCGACAGGGTGACCGCCAGGGTACCGGCCGTGGCCAGCGACTTGCCCATGATCCACGAGAGCAAAGGCGCACACAGCAGCACGGCGAAGATTTCATAGCCAACGGCATGGACCATGCGTTCGGTGAAAGAAACCTTTTTCATAATTGATTCCATCATGTGGTTGCGTCGTGGCTCACATTTTCTTTGATGGAACTGATACACGCGACATAGGTCCTATCGGTTTTCTCAATGCCCCGAACACAATTCAGGCGGTATGACCTTCATGACTGACCGCTTTCGCTTTGCCGGACGCTCAGGCAACACTGCCGCTTGCAGTTGCTGCCCAACGGGGTGATCGAACGACAGGTCACCGCTCACTGCGCGGTCCTCGACAATGCGCCCAGCATCGAGCACGACGACCCGCTGACAAAAGTAACGTACCAGGCTCAAGTCATGGGTAATAAGCAGGAAAGCCGTGCCGTGCTCGCGACGAAGGGTGTCGAGCCGTTGGAGCAATTGCAGTTGCAGTACACGGTCCAGGTTCGATAACGCCTCATCGAGCACCACCAGCTTTGGCGAGATCGCGAGTGCTCGGGCGATATTGGCGCGTTGCAGCTGACCACCGCTCAGCTGCTGCGGCAGGCGCTGAGCATGCTCGGCACACAGGCCCATCTGGGCCAGCAACTCAACAGCCCGCATGTGCCGGGCTTCATTATCCAGGTCGCTCAAGTGACGCAAGGGTTCGGCAATGCCCCAACCAATGCTGCGTTGCGGATTGAAGGCGCCGGGGGCGTCCTGGAACACCAGTTGCACGGTGCGCTGGAAGGCTCGCGCTTGTTCGCCACGCAATTGACTGACGGCTTGCCCAGCGAAGGTCACCTGGCCTTGGCTTGGTGCTTCCAGCCCGAGCAACAGACGAGCAAGGGTGCTTTTGCCGCTGCCGCTGCTGCCCAGCAAGCCGACCGATTGGCCTGGCGCAAGCGTCAGGTCCAGATTGTCGAGGACTTGCAGCCAGCCACGTTTGTGCAGAAGGCCGCCCGTGCGGTAACGGTGGCTCACGTGTTGGACATGCAACAGGCTCATGGTTGGCTCCCGCAGAGGATTTGATGGGCTTCAAGCAGCGTGCGCGCGGTGTTACTGCGGGGATGGGAGAACAGCGAATGCACGGGTTGCTGCTCCACGATACGGCCAGCCTCCATCACCGCGACCTGGTCGGCGCAGCGTGCGACTACGCCCATGTCGTGGGTCACCAGCAGCACGCCAAGACCCTGCCGTTCAACCAGTTCCATGAGAAGATCGAGAAAGCGTGCCTGGCTCAACAAGTCCAAGTCGCTGGTAGGTTCGTCAGCCAGCAGAAACGGCGTCTCGGCCATCAGCGCCAGGGCTATCATCAGGCGCTGGAGCATGCCGCCACTGAGCTGGAAGGCGAACGACTGAAGTACCCGGGTATGATCCGTCAGGCCTACGGTTTCCAGGCAATGGGCCATGCGCTCGCGGGCAGCGGCACCGGTCATGCCGCACTGGCGTAGGGTTTCCAAGCAGTGGCTGGCCATGTCGCGTACCGGGTTAAACGCGCTGCGCGGGTTTTGCAGGACCAGGCTAGCCAAGCGACCACGCACCTGGGTGGCGCTCAACGGTTGGCCATCGAGCAGCAACTGCCCGTTTGTGCGCACAACACCCGCAGGTAGCAGGTCAAGCATGCCCAGGCAGCTCAGTGACTTGCCTGAACCACTGGCCCCAACCAAGGCGCTGACTTTACCGCGATGCAATTGCAGATCCACGCCATGCACCAGCGCACCGGCATTGGCTTCGATACGCAGATCACGCACTTCAAGGGTCGATGGGCTCATCTAGTGGTGCTCCCGGGTTGGGTCGAGGCGGTCACGCAGCGCATCGCCCAGCAGGTTGAAGGCCATCACCGAGAAAAAGATCATCAACCCCGGCAACAGCAGCAGGTGTGGATACGTCCAGATGAACTCCTTGGCATCGTTGATCATCACGCCCCACTCGGCGGTTGGCGGTGTCACGCCCAGGCCGAGGAAGGACAGGCCCGAGACGTGCAGCATCATGTGGCCGATGTCCATGGTCGCCAGCACCAGCAGGGGACCGGCGATGTTTGGGAGCACGTGCTGGCGCAAACGGGTCCAGCGCGACGCACCGGCCAGCCGTGAGGCCAGCACGTACTCGCGACCACGCTGGGCAATCACCATGCCGCGCACCATGCGCGCGTACCAGGCCCAGTGCGAGAGGGCGATGGCAATGATGACGTTGGTCAGGCCGGTACCCAGCAGGGTGACGAAGAAGAACGCTAACACCAAGGTCGGGAAGGTCATGAACATGTCGCACAGACGCATCAGTAGCAGATCGGTACGCCCGCCGACGAAGCCTGCAAGGCCACCCACGGCAAGCCCAAGGGCCAGCACCATCGCCAGGGTCAGCATCACGCTGCCCAGCGACAGCCGAGTGCCGACGATCAAGCGTGAGAGCAGGTCGCGACCCAGGTGATCGCTGCCCAGCCAGTGGCTGGCGTCGGGAGGCATAAGGCGTTGGCTGAGGTCGACCAGGTCGGGATCGTGCGGGGCCAGCCAAGGGCCAAACACTGCCAGTACAACCAGCAGCCCAACCAGAACCAGGCCCAGAATCAGGCCAGCATGGCCAGCAAACGCCGGCCGACGAATTGTCGCGAGAACCGTCATGCGCTTGCGCCCTCCAGGCGGCTGCGTGGGTCGAGCCAGGCGTAGCACACGTCCACCAGCAGGTTGCAAACCATCAGCAGGCCGGTCAGCAGCAGCGTGAAACACTGCATCACCGGGAAATCGCGGTTAAGCACCGCCGAAACGGCGAAACGCCCCACGCCGGGCCAGGCAAAGATGGTTTCGATCACCAGCGCACCACCGATCAATTCGCCTACGTGCATGCCGGTGGCCGTGACAAAGGGCAGCCAGGCGTTACGCAGGACATGGTCACGCCACACCAGGCGCTCGGGCAGGCCGCGGGCGCGGGCAAAGAGGACATGGCGTTGGCCGCTGACCTCAAGCAGGCTGGCTCGCAGCAGGCGAGCATTGATCGACATCGACATCAGTGCGATGGCCAGCACCGGCATCACCAGATGCCCGGCCGTTCCGCGCCCGAGCGGCGGCAGCCAGCCCAGCCACAGCGAAAACAGTGCGATCAGCAGGAACGCCAGCCAGAAGTTGGGCATCGACACGCCAAGAAAGGTGACCGCCCGCACCGCATGGTCGGGCCAGCGCCCCTGCCAGCGTGCGGCCAACAGCCCCAGTGGAATCGACAGCAACAGGGTACAGGCCAGTGCCAGCCCGCCCAGCTGAAGGGTCGCAGGCAGGTAGTACAACAGGTCATCCAGTACCGGCCGACCGGTCAGATAGGAAATCCCGAAGTCAAGGTGCAGGGCCCTCCACAGCCATGTCAGGTACTGCGCGTACAAGGGGCGATCCAGGCCCAGGGCGTGGCGGACTTCAGCGATGGCGGCATCGGTGGGCGGGATATGCGAGAGGCGCAGGTAATCCAGCGCCGGGTCCGTGCTGCCCAGGTGCAACAGGACGAATACCAGCAGTGACACACCGAACATCACCGGCACCAGCAGTATCAGGCGCAGCAGAATGTAGCGCAGCATGTCAGCGGTCCTGCTTCGGCGTCATGGCCTCGAACGGCACATCGAACAACGTGCTACCGAACTCGACGTGAGCGACCGAATCACGGCGTACGCTGATGGCGGTGAGGTGCGAGATGGGCAGGTACACCGCTTGCTCATGCAGCGTGCTCAGGATGAAGCGGTACTGCTCGGCGCGTTGTTGCTCGTCGGTGCTTGCCAGCACCTCGCCAATACGGCGGTCCAGCTCGTCCTTGATCGCCAGTCCACGCTGGGCCATGTAGTCGGCGTGGCCGGCATAGCGCATGGAACTTACGAATGAGTGGGGGTCGTAGGGTGCGCCCCAGGTGTCGGCGAAGATCATGCCGAAATCGCCGTCGCGCTGCCGGCGTACCAGCGCACCTTCCTCCACGGCACGCAGCGCGATCTGGATGCCGACCTTGGCCAGTTCGCCTTGCAGTACTTCGGCGAGGCTTTTCTGCAAGGCGCTGGTACCGAGGAACACCAGTTCGATCGAAAGCGGCTCGCCGGCCTTGCTGCGCACACTGGCTCCGGGGGCGAGGGTCCAGCCTGCGGAGTCCAGCATCTGCTTCGCCTGGGCCGGGTCGTACGGATAAGGCTTCAGTCCGATATCGGCATACGGCATGTTGCTGGCAAACAAGGTATCAGCCCTGGGTTCCAGGCCGTAGAGGATCTTGTCGATAATTGCCTGCTTGTCCACCGCCTCATTGATCGCCTGGCGCACAGCCAGGTCGCGAGTAGCGCCACGGCCTGTGTTCATGGCCAGCGTTCGTGTGGCCAGCGGCGCTGAAAGCGCGGTGGCGTAGCCCTGGTCACGCAGGCGGACGAACGTGCCAGCGGTGATCTCACCGGCGGCCCCCTGGATCAGCTCGACTTCTCCGGCCTGTAGGGCCAAGGCGCGGCTGTTGGGGTCGGGAATGACCTTCACCATGACTTCGCCATAGGCCGGCTTTGGTCCCCAGTACAAGGGGTTGCGGACGAAACGATCGAATTCGCCCAGGCGCGACTCGGCGCGCATCCATGGCCCGGTACCAACGGGCTGCCCGGGCTTGGCGGCAGGAGCACCGAAGCGCAGCGGGCGGACCTGGGCCAGCTCCATCAGGGTCGGGTAATAAGGGTGCTTGAGCACCAGGCGCAAGGTCAGGCGATCAGGGGCCTCAACGTGATCAAGCGTGGTCACCAGCTCCATCCAGCGGTGGCGTTGGCTGTTGGCCAGGACAGCGTCCAGGTTGGCCTTGGCGGCCGCAGCGTCGAACGGCGTACCATCGCTGAAACGTACGCCGTCGCGCAGGGTGAATGTGTAGGTCTTACCGTCTTCGGAGACCTTCCAGCCCGTGGCCAGCCACGGCTCAACGGAGCCTGTGTGGGTGTAGCGCACCAGAGGTTCATAAACCATGGCCTGGGCGTACATCTGGTTGGGTGAATAACCGCGGGGATCAAGGGGGCCGGCGTTGACGGGCCAGGAGTACACCAGTGTCGGACCTGGTTGCCCAGTGTCCACGGCCTGAGCGAATGCACTCGCCACTAGGAGAATAAAGCCCCACAGGGCGAGCTTTCGTTTACCAGGCTGCTGCTTCACACTGCGTCCCCCACTTCAACGGAGGCCGTAGGCTAAAGAGTGGTGGGTATGATGTCTATGTAAAATCATCGTACCGGAAGTTACAAAATATTTGGGTCGGTTAGCGCCTCTGAATCGGGCTGACCGTCCTTGTCCTCCCATACCTGGAGGGTCGACAAAAAGGTTGCGTATTCATTGCTGGCGATGGGCCGCAGAGCGGCCCTCCCCCACGGACAGCTCTCATAGCAAATCAGGGAACGCAACACCCAGCACGCCGGGGTCCTTCAAGATCGCTGCACTGCTGATGATATCCGGGGCCAGCCAACGGTCCTGGGCATAGGCCGGGACCCGTTCGCGCAACAACCGCCAGGCAACCCCGGTGCCGGCACCGAAGCGCTGCTCCTTGAGAAACTCGAATGCCTGGGCCGCCAACAGGTATTCGATGGCGAGGATCTGCGTGCAGTTCTCCAGGGCGCGGTGCAGCTTCAAGCCGGCATTGGTGCCCATGCTCAGGTGATCCTCCTGCAGGCCGGAGGTGACGTAGTTGTCGATGACGGCCGGTTGTGCCAGCTGACGGTTTTCCGCACACAGCGAAGCGGCCACGTACTGCACGATCATCATGCCCGAATTCACCCCCGGCTGGCTGACCAGGAACGCCGGCAAGCCGCTGACCAACGGGTTGATCAGGCGATCCAGGCGACGCTCGGCAATCGCCCCGATCTCGGCCACCGCGATGGCCAGCAAGTCGGCCGCCATGGCCACGGACTGGCCGTGGGGATTGGCCTGGGACACCACTCGGTACGACTCGGGCGTACCCAGCAACATCGGGTTGTCGGTCGAGGAGTTGAGCTCGGTTTCGATCTGCCGCGCCGCGTGTGCCAACTGATCGCGCGCGGCACCGTGAACCTGCGGGATCGAACGAATGCTTAAGGCGTCCTGGGTGCGAATGCCATGGCTGCTGGCAATGATTTCACTGCCGTCGAGCAGGCGCCGCAAGTTGCTGCCCACGCGCTGCATGCCGGGGTGCGGCTTCATCGCGATGATTTCAGGGTCGAAGGCATCGAGCTGGCCACGCAGGGCCTCGAAGCTCATGGCGCCGATCACGTCCGCCCATTGGCTCAAGCGCGTGGCGTCGTCCAGGGACAGGCAGCTCAGGCCGGTCATGCATGGGGTGCCGTTGACCAGGCACAGACCATCCTTGGCACCCAGCTTGACCGGTGCCAGACCCACCTCCTCCAGGGCTTGCTGCGCCGGCATGATCTGGCCGCGATAGCTGACCTGGCCGACCCCCAACAAGCTGATGCTGATGTGGGCCATGTGGGTCAGGTAACCCACCGACCCCTGTTTCGGCACCTGCGGCGTGATGTGCTGGTTGAGCAAGGTCAGCAGCGCCTCGACCACCTTGCGCTGAAGGCCGGAACGGCCCTGGCAGAAATTGATGATCGCCGCGCAGATGATCGCCCGGGTCTGCTCGTCCGACAGTGCGGCACCCACGCCACAGGCATGGCTGAGCAAGGTGTTGCGCGACAGCTGGCTGAGCTGTTCGTCCTGCAACGAGACATTGCACAAGGCGCCCAGCCCGGTGTTGACGCCATAGGCACGCTCACCACTGGCCACGATCCGCTGGACGATCGCCTGGGCGTTGTCGATCCGCGCCCAAGCCGATGGGGCCAGCTCGAGCTTTGCCCCGTGTCGCGCCACGGCCACCACGTCCTGCCAGCGAACGGGGGTATCGGCGATGATGATTTTTTCGGCAAACGACATACACGCGGTTCCTTAATGCGAAGCTACGCGGCGCTGCACGAAACGATCGACGTAGTCGTCCGCAGGCTGGTAGAGGATTTCCTTCGGCGTGCCGACCTGGATCAGGCGACCGTCCTTGAGAATGGCGATCCGGTTGCCGATGCGCACTGCTTCATCCAGGTCGTGGGTGATGAAGACGATGGTCTTGTGCAAGGTCTTTTGCAGTTCCAGCAACTGGTCCTGCATCTCGGCGCGGATCAGCGGGTCGAGCGCACTGAAGGCTTCGTCCATCAGGATGATGTCGGTGTCGGCCGCCAGGGCACGGGCCAGGCCGACGCGCTGACGCATGCCGCCCGACAACTGGTGCGGGTACGATTTTTCGTAACCCTTGAGGCCCACCGTGGCGATCCAGTGCAGGGCGCGCTCGGTGCAGGTGGCCTTGCTCTCGCCACGGACTTTCAGGCCATAGGCGACGTTGTCCAGCACCGTGCGGTGCGGCAACAGGCCGAAGCTCTGGAACACCATGCTGATCTTGTGCCGGCGGAATTCGCGCAGGGCGTCCATGTCGTACTGCAGGATGTCCTCGCCATCGACCAGGATCTCGCCGCTGGTGGGGTCGATCAGGCGGTTGAAGTGGCGCACCAGGGTCGACTTGCCCGAGCCCGACAGCCCCATGATCACGAAAATCTCGCCGCTGCCGATGGACAACGAAAGGTCATTGACCCCAACCACGCAGCCGGTCTCGGCCAGTACCTGATCCTTGGGTTTTTTCTGGCGGATCAGCTTCAGGGCATCCTCGGCGCGCGCCCCGAAAATCTTGTAGACGTTCTTGACTTCGATCTTGTTCATCATCTGCTTGGCGCTCATTTGCCCACCCCATGCCGTGGCCGGCCATAGGCCTGGGTAATGCGGTCGATCACAACCGCCAGAATCACAATGGCCAGGCCCGCTTCGAGGCCGCGGCCTACGTTCAGGGTCTGGATGCCGACCAGCACGTCTTCACCCAGGCCACGGGCACCGATCATCGAGGCGATGACCACCATCGACAGGGCCATCATGGTGGTCTGGTTGATACCGGCCATGATGCTCGGCAACGCCAGTGGCAGCTGCACACCGAACAGTTGTTGCAGGCGATTGGCACCAAAGGCATTGATCGCCTCCATGACCTCGCCGTCCACCTGGCGAATACCCAGGTCGGTCAGGCGAATCAGCGGTGGCGCGGCATAGATGACGGTGGCAAAGATCGCCGGCACCTTGCCCAGGCCGAACAGCATCAGCACCGGAATCAGGTACACGAAGCTGGGCATGGTCTGCATGATGTCGAGCAGCGGCATCAACACCGCCCGCAGGCGATCGTTGCGCGCCGACAGGATGCCCAGCGGAATGCCGACCAGCACCGATATCAGCGTGGCCACCAGCATCAGCGCCAGGGTCTGCATCAGCTTGTCCCAGAGCCCTACTGCCCCAACCAGGAACAGCAAGCCGACGATCACCGCCGTGGGTACGATCTTGCGGGTGGCGTGCCAGGCAATACCGCCGACGACAGCCAGCATCAGCCACCAGGGGGTTGCGCGCAGCAGGCCTTCGAGGCTGACGATGGCCCACAGCAGGGTCTCGGAAATGTGCCGGAACACGTCGCCGTAGTTGGTGACCAACGCGTCGACCCAGCCATTGACCCAGTCGGCAATGGAAAACGTGAAATTCTTGGGAAACATGGAATTCTCTCGAGCAAGTGCATGAAGCGGACTGCTGTATGGCGTGCCCGGCAGGCGCCGGACCCGCTCACACCCTCAGAGTGCCGCGTCTACCTTTTTGGCTGCGTCTTCGCTGACCCAGCGGTGCCAGACTTCGGGGTGTTCCTTGAGGAACAGCTTGGCCAGCTCCGGCGACTCGATACGCTCCTTGCTCATGCGCCCCAGGTTCTGGTTCAGCAGGTCGATCGGCAGGTTGATCTTCTCCAGCACCGCCACCAGCTCCGGCGCCTGCTCGTGGAAGGTCTTCGATACGCCCACCTTGATGGTCACGGACTTGTCCACGCCGGGTTTCTCGTCCAGTTTGACCAGGTCGGCCTGGCCCATCAGCGGGGTTGGCGACCAGTAGTAGAAGAGGATTGGCTCGCCACGCTTGTAGCTCGACAACACGGCGGCATCCAGTGCCGGGCCGGTGCCTGGGCGGAAGTTGGTGTAGGTGTTTTCCAGGCCGTAGCTCTTGAGCATTTCGCTGTTGTCCAGCTCGCAGGTCCAGCCGGCCGGGCAGTTGTAGAAGCGGCCCTTGTCTGGTTCTTCCGGGTCCTTGAACACCTGGGCGTATTGGCCCAGATCGGCGATGTTCTTGAGGTTCGGCGCCTTGGCTTCGAGCTTGCGCTTGGCATCGCCTTCGATCACATAACGCGGTACGTACCAGCCTTCGACCGCGCCGACCACCGGCGAGCCGACGCCGACGACCTTGCCGGCGGCCGCGGCCTTGTTCCAGACCTCGCTGCGCCCTACCCACTCTTCGGCAAACACCTGGATATCGTTGCTGCTCAGGGCGTTTTCCATGGAAATGGAGTTGCCCGGCAAGCTGTCGGTATCACAGCCATAGCCATTTTTGAGCACGAACTGCATCACATCCGTGAGCAACATCCCGCTTTCCCAGTTCAAACCGGCGAATTTCACCGGTTTGCCAGACTCGCACCAACCGGCCGCCTGGCTAGCGCCTGCGGACGCCAGCAGCCCGAAAGAAAGAGTCGTGGTCAGCAGAGCCTTTGTAATTGTCATTGTGACGCTCCCAAACATGATGATCACTGCGCAGGAGAAATATTTCACAACAAAAAAAAAGGATAAAATAATAAGTCCTGATGCATCACAACGGAAAAAGCTATGAAGTTCACCCTGCGACAACTTCGCTATGCGCTCGCAGCGGCCAAGCACGGCAACCTGACCACTGCCGCCATGGAGCTTCATGTTTCACAACCGTCCATCTCGGCAGCCATCACCGAGCTGGAGGAGGTGCTGGGGCAAGCGATTTTCATCCGCCAGCGGGGCCTGGGCATATCGCTGACCCCGTTCGGGCGTACCGTCATGGTCCAGGCCCGGCGCGTGCTGGCAGAGGCCCAGACCTTTGCCGAAATCCACGCCAATGCAGGCGAGTGCGTCGGCGAACTGGTGGTCGGCTGCTTTGAGGACCTGGCGCCCTATTGCCTGCCGCAAATCGTGCGGCGGATGCAGGAGTCCTGCCCAAGGGTCACAGTCGACATGCGCGATGGTAGCTTCGATTACGTGGGCAAGCGCCTCAGTGAAGGGGCGATCGAATTGGCAATCACCTACGACCTGGGTTTGCCGCCGAACACGCAAACCACCGAGCTGTGCCAACTGACCGCTCAGGTACTGCTGGCAGCCGATCACCCGTTGGCCAAGGAGCCACGTGTGAGCCTCAAGGCGCTGGCCGAATACACCTTGGTGGTCACCGATCAGGCGCAAAGTTGGCAGCATGTGCTGAACCTGTTCAGCTTTTACGACCTTACCCCCGCCGTTGTGCACCGCGTGCGCACCTTCGAATTGCAGCGCAGCCTGGTCGCCAATGGCTTTGGCGTGGCGCTGATCTACACCCGGCCATTTGGTGATCGTAGCTACGATGGCCAAGCGCTGGTCTGTCGGCCGACCGAGGAAAAGTTGCCCACCCACAGCATCGTCCTGGCCCATGACCAGCGCTATCCGCTGACGCCTTCGGCTGAAGCGTTCAAGGCGCTGGCGGTGGCCTGGTTCGCGGAACGACCGTCGTTTGCATCCGAGTGAACGCACGTCATCCGGGCCGGTCAGAAATCGCACAATTGTTCGGTAATCGCACGAATTCCTCTCCACCCTCTCTACTGTTGCACCGCATTGCGGCACGCTATGGACAAGTCAGCACACAACGCCAACGCGCTGAATGGCCCCACCGCGTAAACACGCGGCCAGGTCGACAATCCATACTCCAGGAAGAACCAGGAGCTCGCTGTGATCAATAAAACGTTTGAGTCCATCGCCAGCGCGGTGGAAGGGATTACCGACGGTTCGACCATCATGGTCGGTGGCTTCGGCACCGCCGGGATGCCGTCCGAACTCATCGATGGCCTGATCGCCACCGGTGCCCGCGACCTGACCATCATCAGCAACAACGCCGGCAACGGCGAGATCGGCCTGGCCGCTCTGCTGATGGCCGGCAGCGTGCGCAAGGTGATCTGTTCCTTCCCGCGCCAGTCTGACTCCTACGTCTTCGACGAACTGTACCGCACCGGCAAGATCGAACTGGAAGTGGTACCGCAAGGCAACCTGGCCGAGCGTATCCGTGCCGCAGGTTCGGGCATCGGTGCATTCTTCTCGCCGACCGGCTACGGCACCCTGCTGGCCGAAGGCAAGGAAACCCGTGAGATCGACGGCCGCCAGTACGTGCTGGAAATGCCGCTGCACGCCGACTTCGCGCTGATCAAGGCGCACAAGGGTGACCGTTGGGGCAACCTGGTGTACCGCAAGGCCGCGCGCAACTTCGGCCCGATCATGGCCATGGCCGCCAGGACCGCCATCGCCCAGGTCGACCAGATCGTCGAGCTCGGTGAACTGGACCCGGAACACATCATCACCCCGGGTATCTTCGTCCAGCGCGTGGTCGCCGTTTCCGGCGCTGCCGCTTCTTCGATCGCCAACGCTGTCTGAGGCCTGCCATGACCATCACCAAAAAGCTCTCCCGCACCGAGATGGCCCAGCGCGTGGCCGCGGACATCCAGGAAGGCGCGTACGTCAACCTGGGCATCGGCGCACCGACCCTGGTGGCCAACTACCTGGGCGACAAGGAAGTGTTCCTGCACAGCGAGAACGGCCTGCTGGGCATGGGCCCAAGCCCGGCGCCGGGCGAGGAAGACGATGAACTGATCAACGCCGGCAAGCAGCACGTGACCCTGCTCACCGGCGGTGCTTTCTTCCACCACGCCGACTCGTTCTCGATGATGCGTGGCGGCCACCTGGACATCGCCGTGCTGGGCGCCTTCCAGGTCTCGGTCAAGGGCGACCTGGCCAACTGGCACACCGGCGCCGAAGGTTCGATCCCCGCCGTGGGCGGTGCGATGGACCTGGCCACCGGCGCCCGCCAGGTGTTCGTGATGATGGACCACCTGACCAAGTCCGGCGAAAGCAAGCTGGTGCCCGAGTGCACCTACCCGCTGACCGGCATCGGTTGCGTCAGCCGCATCTACACCGACCTGGCCGTGCTGGAAGTGACCGCCGATGGACTGAAAGTGGTAGAGATCTGCGCTGACATCGACTTCGAGCAGTTGCAGGCGCTCAGTGGCGTGCCGCTGATTCAGTGATGTGCAGCGGTGGGTCGTTATCGCCAGATTGATGGCGTGATGGCCAAAAGGTGTTCGACGTTGAACAGACAGCGCCTGTAAGACCGAGCGCCGCCCGCGCGGCGCTCGAACTCACAGGCGCTGCACAATTGTCGACGAACACCTGGCAGCCGTGATGCGTTCTCAGACCTGGCCTTTCGCAGCCCCCATGCCTACCTCGGCGCCATCCATCAAGGTCCTGGCCATCACCCATCAACTCCGAAGCCTGCTCTCGGGCGAGCTGGCAAGGGATGACTGGTTCGATACGGTGGACTTCTTCGCCAGGGCGACGATCTTCAGCATTTTCGTATTGAGTCGCCCCCCACTCTGAATACCAACTCAATGCCATAGGTGACATGGGTTCACCTATGCATTGAAAAGCGATCGTTTGAGTCGATCAAATCGCTGAAATCTAATGGTTGGAAACCAACAAGAATTTGCCGCAGCGACCGTGCTGGCCTCGATAATTGCCTTGTGCCTGACCCTGCTGCTTTCGAAGATTGTCTGATCTACTGTGCACAGACTGCGCTACAGGTGAAATCATGATTCACGGAAAAACCTTGCAAGCCTGGCAACAAAGCCACCCGATCATTGCCGAGCTGGTCGCCCTGAAGGAAACCAGCTGGTTCAACCCTGCTATTGCCAAGGCGTCAGAAGCGTTGAGCGACGTGGGCTTGACCGCTGAAGATGTACAGGCCGCGAGCCAGCGGCTGCAGCGGTTTGCGCCCTACCTCGCCACCGTGTTCCCCGAAACGGCCGCTACCGGCGGGGTTATCGAGTCGCACATCGCCCCACTGCCGCAGCTTCGCCAGCAACTGATCGAAGAAGGATCACTGCAGCATGTGGGTAGTCTGTGGCTGAAAGCCGACAGCGACCTGCCCATTTCAGGCTCCATCAAGGCCCGTGGCGGCATTCATGAGGTGCTCAAGCACGCTGAGGACCTGGCCTTGGCAGCCGGCCTGATCACGCCCTCCGATGACTATGCCCTCTTGGCCAGCGAGCAGGCGCGCGCGTTCTTCAGCCAGTACAAGATCGCCGTGGGTTCGACCGGTAACCTGGGCTTGTCGATCGGCATCATGAGCGCGAAGCTGGGCTTCCAGGTCAGCGTGCACATGTCATCCGACGCCCGGCAGTGGAAAAAGGACAAGCTGCGCGCCAACGGTGTAACGGTCGTTGAGCACGCCTCGGACTACAGCGTTGCCGTCGAGCAAGGCCGCCAACAGGCAGCGTCCGATCCCAGCTGCTATTTCGTTGACGACGAGAACTCCCCACAACTGTTTCTGGGTTATGCCGTCGCCGCCGAGCGCCTGGCTCGACAATTCGACCAGGCCGGCATCAAGGTGGACGCCGATCACCCGCTGTTCGTCTACCTGCCCTGCGGTGTTGGCGGCGGCCCTGGCGGCGTCGCCTTCGGCTTGAAGCTGGTATTCGGCGATGCCGTGCACTGCGTTTTCGCCGAGCCCACCCACTCGCCCTGCATGCTGCTGGGGGTGTACACCGGCCTGCACGATGAAACCAGCGTGCAAGACTTCGGCATCGACAACATCACCGCCGCCGACGGCCTGGCGGTCGGGCGACCGTCCGGGTTCGTCGGCAAAGCCATGCAGCGGCTGATCGATGGCTACTACACGGTGACCGACGAAGAACTGTACCGTCTGATGGTGATTGCCTTCGAACAGGACAAGGTCAAGCTGGAGCCCTCGGCGCTGGCCGGCGTACCCGGGATGGTCCGGGTGCTACAGGCGAGCGACTATCTGGCTCGCCTGGGCTACACCCTTGCCCAGCTGCAGCAGGCTACCCACCTGGTCTGGGGAACGGGTGGCAGCATGGTGCCGGACGATGAGTTCAACACCTACCTGGCGAAAGGACGTAGTCTTCCGGCTAAGGCTTAACAGCAGGCGATGAACTCTTCGACTTATTATGCGTGATAATTAAATATTATGCGACGCTACTATTCTTAAGCTGAAACGAAATACGTACCCTGCAAAAAACCAACACCCAAGGAGTAAATTTTCTTCCTCGTGGTCAATTCAACCTTGATTAGCGGTGCTATATCACACAATTGATTCTTAGCTAACCTTTGATCCGGTGAAGCACTCCGATAAGTACCTGATGACAAGGCGTAAGCGCGCTGTATGACGTAGATCCTTATGCGTGATCAGCCAGACTTCATATGGCCTGCTTCTTTCCCTTGAGGGCCATACCCTCTGAAGACCGTCACGTAGCCCCAGTACAACCGGTATCTCACCGATCCCCAGACCCTCAGCTAGCGAACGCCGGACCATCATGCTGGAGTTCACCGCTACCACCACCCTGGCCTGATCTATAGGTTCGTCAACTAAGGTTGGGCTTGGCCGGTCGCGCCAGTATGGCTCGTACATGACCAAATCATGCCCTTTAAATCCATTACCCTCCTCTGGTACGCCATGACGTTGCAGGTATTCAGAGGACGCAAAGAGCCCCATTGGCCAGTCTGCCAACTTCCGTAAAATCAGATCAGGATTGTCCGGACGTTGATTCCTGATAGCAATGTCCGTTTCACGTTTTGACAGATTGACCACTTCGGAGGTGCTGCTGAGGAATACCCTGATGTCAGGATATTCAAGATGCAGCGCCTTCAACGCTGGTATCACAAAGTCACAGGCTAAGGAGTCGGTTGTCGATATCCGAATGTCGCCAGCCAATTCATTGTCCGCACCACGTGTGCGTCGAGCCAGCTCCAAGGCCGCGAGCTCCATTTTCTCGGCCATTTCAAATGCCATCTCTCCAACGCTGGTTAATTGATAGCCGGCGGGAGTGCGCAGGAACAAGGTCGATCCTAGGTCCGCCTCCATAGCAGCAATGCGACGTCCCACTGTAGCCTGGTCTACACGAAGCTCCCGAGCCGCCCGCCGCAATGTCAGCTCGCGGCCCAACGCGAGCAGTACCCGTGCATCATCCCAGTTCATCTGAATACTCTCATGAAGAATTTCTGCGACAGAGCATCGCAAAATCGCCGCGCGCTAACGCTCCGATGCTTGCGTACCCTTGTGTCATCCAGCGGAAACAGCTGGCGCTCACTTTCTCCAAGGATTATTCCATGAATGGCACCCGCAATATGCATGACAAACGAATGATTGCCATTGAGATTACTCAATCAGGCGGTCCCGAAGTACTACAGCCCACCGAACGTCCGATTCCTACCCCGAGTCCACGGGAAATCCTGATCCGAGTTCACTCAGCTGGCGTCAACGGCCCTGATCTGCTTCAGCGTAAAGGGCTTTACGATGCGCCGCCAGGTGCGTCGGACATTCCAGGTCTAGAGGTAGCTGGGGAAGTAGTCGCGCTTGGCAACGAGGTGTCGCACTTCACGATCGGTGACAGGGTAATGGCCCTAATTCCAGGTGGTGGTTATGCCGAGTATGCCGTGGCAGACGAACGCACCACCATGCACCTGCCCGATGGCCTGTCAATGGCCGAGGCCGCTGCGCTACCCGAAACCTTCATGACCGTTTGGGTCAATCTCTTCCAACGAGGCCAATTTAAAGCAGGGGAGTCCGTTTTGATTCATGGTGGCGCTTCCGGCATCGGTACCACGGCAACTATGCTGGCCAAAGCGTTCTCTGCATCGAAGGTATTTACAACCGTCGCCAATGCACAGCAACAGGCAGCTAGCTTGGCCCTTGGTGCCGACGTTGCCATCAACTACACCGAACAGGATTTCGTCGAACAGGTCATGCAGGGAACGAACAACCAAGGTATAGACGTGATTGTCGATATCATTGCCGGGGACTATGTATCACGTAATTTTCAAGCAGCAGCCATGAATGGCCGAATCGTCCAAATCGGGGTGATCAAGGGACCTGCCACGCAAGTCGACTTGTTCCCAATGCTGGTTAAACGCCTCACCCACATCGGTTCTACACTGCGGTCACGCAGTCAGGACGATAAGGCCAAAATCATTGCCGAACTTGAGTCAAACGTTTGGCCGCATGTCCGCAGCGGAAGCATTAAGCCGCTGATCCACAGAACTTTCCCTCTTAAAGAGGCCGCACAGGCTCATGCGCTGATGGAGTCCGGACAGCATATTGGCAAGGTGGTTCTGACCCTGCTGCATTAATTCGATTAGCAGCGGTGAGGTGGTATACAAGCCCCTCACCTTTCACGATCGCCACTACAGTGCCGAGCAGGAAGAATCATGATCAGCCAAGCAGTAACGTTTGAAAGTGGCGACCCAGTGCAGCCGTCATCTTCGATCCATAGCGACCCGGAGCATAATTGCCCAGCTTCGCCTTGTACCCCAGCGGACGTACCTGATCAGCCCAATTCCCCACCTCCTTACCGCCCCTTACCAACAATACGATCCGGCCGCCGCCGACTCAATCCAGCATCCGCAGAGGCCGGTTACTGACGGTTGAGCGAAGGCTCAAGGTTGTGTAAAGCAGCGGTAGTGCAGCTCAACCGCTAGCACGGGGATCGGTGATATCAGTCCAGAGGTATCAGTGCTCAGCCCACCACTTATTGGAGCAAGGGCAGAAACCGATTCATCCACGATACCGCGTGACGGTTTATTAACAGAGTACTGCTTTAAAGACATCGCTCTGACGTTACTTCGAGCATCAGATCAGGCGAGCACTAGAGTTGCGAATCGACAGCCTCTGTAGACCAGGACCACCTCGCACTTCAGCTACAAACGCCTAAAGCGATATGTGCTCATCGCAGCGCAATCCGCTTAAAAGTTCGACCTGCAAATTGCCTGCCCCTAAGCGATTATTAAGCAGGCAGCAACAATGTTTTAACTGAATCAACATTTAATCACAAGCTGCACAGTGCAAAAATCAACTCACACCTTTAGTGCATCAGCCTACTCAAGGCTGACACACATCAAAGGTCACTTTCAATCAGGAGACACAAATGAAAACCTTACTTGCGATCGCCGCACTCACACTGGCTGGTCAGGTATTTGCTGGTCAGCCAGTGAGCAACATGAATAGCTCCTTCCCCTCGGCACCACAGGACTATTCATACAGCATGGATCTTGACATTGCCAAAGTTATTTCCATGACTTCGGAGGGAGCTACTGACTGCGGCATCATACCGGCCACCTTGATATACGCTGATCATGAGGGTCAAGTTCATGCGATCAAATATCATAAACAATCCTACGCTTGCCTGGGTGAAAATGGATGATCAAGGCTTGGAGGCGAGCACTTCGCTCGCCTGGCCTTGCAAGATCCGCTCATCAACGAACAACCGCTCTGGCAACCATTTCTTCAAAAAGTCGATCCACGTTCTCACCTTGGCATCCAGAAACTGGCGAGACGGGTAGATAGCAGAAATATTTCGTTGATTGGCGCGGATTTGCGGCAACACCCGGACTAAGTCGCCATTGCGTATGGACGCCGCCGCTACATAACCTGGAATCAGACAAATACCCATGTTTTCCTTGGCGGCCTGAGCAATCGAATCGGCAACATTCACTGAAAACATTTGCCGAGCGGGGATTATTTCCTCAATGTCGAACCCATCGATCTCCCACCCCTTGGGGAAAGCAGGGTCACGAAGCATCAGGCAGGTATGTCTCGCTAAATCCTTGAGCGACTCCGGGCTGCCACGCTCCTCTAAATAATTGCGGCCCGCGCAAAGTACACTGTAGGTTGAACCCAATGGCTGAGCTATGAAGCCTGAATCAGCAAAGCGCGCATTGGCTGATATCAGTACATCATATCCCTCAGCCAGCATGTCTGGCTCCACCTGCGAGAGACTTAAATCAAAGTCGACATCCAAGTTAAGCGCAGAGTACTGTGCAATTAGAGGGATCACATGATAGTGTCCAATCCCATTTGGTGAGTGCACTCGTAATTTTCCAAATGCTTCCAGATGCGCCCCGGTCGCCTCAAGCTCGGCGAGTTTTACCTCTTCTATTATCCCTCGACACCGCTCGAGATACCGCTGCCCTACCTCCGTCATGGCCAGCTTTCGGGTCGTCCTGTTGAGCAAGCGTGCTTTCAAATGGCTTTCTAATTCAGCGATGCTTCGAGAGACATGCGGTGTGGAGTAGCCCAACGAGTCGGCAGCAGCAGTAAAGCTGCCCTGCTCGACGACTCGTACAAAAATCTGCATCGCATGAAACAGTTCCACCTGATGCACCTCGCATTAATGGATTGAAAGCAAGCGAAGCCCCTGGAAGCTTCGCCCATTTTCTATAGTGTCAGCTCATCCCAGGCTATTTCAGGTTCGAAGTCGCATGATTCAAAGGCCAGCACAGGCATGCCCACCATCGACGATGATTTCTGCTCCTGTCATGCCGCTCCCTGCCCGCGAAGCGAGCAACAGCAAAGCACCATCCAGATCGCTACTCGCACAGAACCGACGGCTGGGTATCCGAGCGCGCAAGCGCTCACCGGCTTCACTGGAAAGGAACGCGTCATTTATCTCGGTAACCACATAGCCGGGCGCAAGGGCGTTGACACGAATACCATGTCGCGCCAACTCCAGAGCCATTGAACGGGTTAAATGACTTAGCCCTGCCTTCGCCGCACAATATGGGCCAACTCCCCCACTGACGCGGCTTGCCAGAATAGAGGTGACGTTGATCACGCTGCCCCCTCGACCCGCCAGGGTCATGCGTCTGGCAGACTCCTGCGCTACAGCCCATGCGCCTTTGAGGTTAGTATCGACGATGCGGTCCCAGTCCTGGTCATCATAGTCCAGTACCCGCTTGGTATCGCTAATCCCGGCATTGTTGACCACTACATCCATGCCGCCGAAATCTCGCTCGATGTTATCCAGGCATTCAATGACTGACTGACGCGAAGTCACGTCCAGCGCATAGGCCCTGGCCTCATGCCCTTCGCAAGCCAGCTCACTGACCACTTCATGCAAGCGGTCAACTCTTCGGGCAGCCATCGCTACGCGGGCGCCGGCTGCGGCCAACGTCTTGGCGAAATGAAGTCCCAGCCCGCTCGAAGCGCCTGTCACCAGCACGCGCTGGCCAGTCAGGTCGAAAAGCTCTCTGATAAAGTCGCTCACAGTGCACCTCCTTCCATGCGGGACACGATTTTGCGCGCAAGGCTCATGCGGTGAACCTCGTTGGGGCCATCGTAGATGCGAAAACCGCGGGCATCACGGAAGATTCGGTCGACAATTGCCTCACTGGTGACGCCCTGCCCCCCCAAGATCTGCACGCTACGATCAATGACACGCCAGATACCCTCCGAACTGATGACTTTGGCCATGCTCGACTCAAAATTGCCACGCTCTCCTTGGTCCAGTATCCACGCGCAATGCCAGATAGCCAGGCGCGTGGTGAGCAGGTCCATCTCGTTGTCGGCGAGCATGAAGCCCACGCCTTGATGCTCACCGAGCCGCTTACCGAAGGATTCGCGTTGGCTGGCATAGGTACACGCCACCTCGTGTGCACGACGTGCCTGCCCCAACCAGCGCATGCAATGGGTCAGGCGAGCCGGCGCCAGGCGCACCTGCGCATAGCGAAAGCCCTTACCCACCTCGCCAAGCACATGACTCGCGGGAACGCGAAGATTCTCGAAGCGCAGCACGCAATGCCCCCCTGTGAAACAGGTGTCTAGCGAGTCCATCATCCGTTCAAGGATAAAACCGGGCTGGTCGGTATCGGTCAGGAACATGGTCGCGTTACCGTCTTCGGTGCGCGCCATGATGATCGCGAAGCTCGCGCCTTCGGCGCCAGTGATCAGCCACTTGCGACCGTTGATGAGGTAGTCGTCGCCATCACGTACCGCGGTGGTCATCAGCATAGAAGGGTCAGAACCCGCCCCTGGTGCAGGCTCGGTCATCGCGAAACAGGAGCGGATCTGCCCCTGTACGAGCGGACGCAGCCAGCGGTCCTTTTGCGCCTCGGTAGCGACGGCCTCCAGCAAGTGGATGTTGCCTTCGTCCGGCGCATGGATGTTCATCGCCGTTGGCCCCAGTGGCGAATACGCCGCCTCTTCAAAGATGACGGCTTTGGCTACATGCGTCAGGCCCAGCCCTCCCATTTCCCGGGAGGCATGAGGGGTCAACAGCCCATTCGCGCGCGCCTTCGCAACGAGCGCCTCGCGCAGGCTGGCAGAAGGCCCGTGAGGCGTCTGGCGAGGATCGCTCTCCATTGGGACGATCTCGTTGGCAATGAATTTCCGGACTCGCGCCTGCAGCGCGATCAAATCATCAGGGAGTGCAAAGTTCATGTCTGATTCCTTGGTAGGTGATAGATCAGGTAGACGGTTTGCTCGGTGCGATGGCGTGGTACAGAGACTCCAGGACGGTGTCATGAAGGCCTGCCTTGTGGGGGTTGTAAGGCGTGAAATTCAGTGTGCGCAGGGTGGCGCAATACCTGTGCTTGCCATGGGGATCGATGTCCATGACGTTCAGGCAGGCATTGTCCTGTTCGAATGCGGCGATGCCTGGCAGGCCTGTACCTGTGGCCCAGGCCAGCACGATGCGATTGACCGCATCGTGGCTGACGATGAGTGCCGACTCCCACGAGTCATCCTCAAGCAGTTCCAGTAAGGTCCCCAGCACACGCTGGCTGAAATCGGACCAGTACTCACCGCCGAGGAAGGTCGCCCCAGGATCGGAGGCGCCCCGATAAGCGTCCGTTACGGTTTCACGCAGGCTCACCGGCGGAATGTCGCGCAAGCGTCCGGCGCGAATCTCCCTGAGTTCGGTCCGGATCTCGATCGGCACATTGCGCCCGCTCAGCAAACGCTCCAGCGTCTGTTGCGCTCGCGGGTAATCGGAGACCAGCACCCGGTCAAAGTGCGTGTCCTGCAACACTTCGCCGAGCGCCGCGACCTGCTGCTCACCGCGAGGGGACAGGCTCACCGTGCGAGGATCCAGCGGCCGCCCCTGAGTGTCGAAATACTCGACATGCCCATGACGAACCAGATAACAGCGGCGACGGCGCGGCACACCGGCACGGTCACTGGTCATCGCGCAGCACCTTTGGATTGCTGATGACCAAACGTGCCTTGGTGATGCGCCTCAACGCATCAAGCATTTGCAATTGCGCGGTATCAGCGCCATCGAAGACACCCTTGCGGATGAAGCCCGCCAGCAGGCTGCGCGCATGTCCTGGCGTCATCTGCGCCAGGCCATGCCGGGCCATGATTTCAGACAGGGATTTCGCTTCGATGCTGGCCAACGCTGCGCCATGTTCGAGCTCCCGTTCGACGATGGATATCGCCCGGGCGATCATCCGGCATTCATAGAGGCGCGCTCCACCGAGTTCGGGGAGCACCACCTCGATCAGCGTGGCCCTGGCGGTGGTCAGAAGGTCGGTCGTGCTGACATGACGCGTGTTCATGCGTGTCCTCCGCTGAGCAACAGGATTTCGTGTTCGAGCTCTGGCAGCAGATACCCCGTGAGGGCCAGCTCCAGGGACGGTTGCTGGCCGCTGAGATGCCGCTGTACTTGCTGCAGTGCCACCACTGCCCAGCGCAAGTGCGCCATCAATTGCCAAAAGCGCAGGTCCTGTTCGCCGATGCGGTACCCGGATATCGCGGCGTACCCCTCCAGGAACGCACTCAACGGCCCCACCCCTCCCGCTTCCCGGTCAGCCCGGGCGAAGCGCCAACAGCGCGCGGTGAACCAGCCAATGTCTTCGCGTGGGTCACCCCAACCGGCGAACTCCCAGTCCAGGACACCGCTCAGGCGCCCGTTATCGACCATGTAGTTGCCGGTCCGATAGTCGCGGTGCAACAGCCGTACGGGCAAAGGAGCCGGCTTGTGCACTTCGCACCAACGCAGCCCCCACTCGATCACCGGGTGCTTCTCAGGCAGTTCGTCCAGGTAGCCTCGGTACTGCTCGATACTCGCCTGTACCGGGTCGCGCGTGGGCGGTGGCAAGAACGCCAGGCCCGGATGCTCGGGCACGATGCGATGAAGTCGAGCGAGATTTTCTCCTAGCGCTCGGCACAGTTCATCGCGCTGGGGCTCCAGAGCCGGATCCGTGGTCAAGCGGTGTCCGCTCGAGATGCCCGTTAGCTTGCGCATGATGAAAAAGTCGCGGCCAATCACCGCGGGATCGCTGCAAAGCCAGAGCGGCTCCGGCACCTTGACGCCCGCTGCATTCACCGCTGAGAGGACCGCGAACTCCTGGCTTCGACTCATGCTGACCGCCACGGAGGACGCTGCGTCAGTGCGCAGGACCCAGCAGTCGCTGGATTGCCGCTCACCGTCGCGGACCGTGCCGCTCAACAGCCAGTTTTCCTGGATTGCACCGCCAGAGAGGCGCTGACAATCCATGATTGATACATCGTCTGCCCCTAGTTGCCGCCGCACGTACTCGCCAAGGCAAGACAGGGCATCCGGGATGCTGACCCGCCCGGAGGCGGATCTTGAGGAACTCGTGCTGTGCATCGCGTCTTCAAACTCGCTAGAAAGGGTTCACAACCCCTTGAGCAAGACCCGCGCCAGCTTTAAAAAACAAAATTTACTCAATACAAATCAACTACTTGGATGCATTTCACAAGACAAATACGGCACGTATCTCTGCAGCATTATTGCAGGTTTGAAATATCGGTTTCACTATAGAAAAAACTGCGGAAGCCAGAGATGCACACCGAAGAGTACCTACCTAGAGTGGTTGCGCTGATCACTCACCTTCGCCTGCCTGACGGCCCTAGTCGGATGGCGCGGATCGTCGAACAGGTGATCCCGGACTATTACGGCAGGGCCCGAGTGGAGGTCGTCGAGACGACGATCAGCCAACTGCTCGATACCGGGCACGCCCTGGAGGCCAGGGAGGACGTCGATGTGATCATCTGTTCTGGCGCGACCTCCGAATACCTCAGGCGGCACCTCTCGACAGCCGTCCTGTCGATTCGCATGGGCGAGTACGACCTCATTCGCGCCCTCGACCTTGCCCGGGCACGCGCCACCAAAGTCGGTATCGTCAGCTTCCAGCATGTCCACCCCGAGCTTCAAGCCATGTCGTCGCTGTTCACCGTCGACATCCGCCAGGTCACCTACAGCACTTACGAGGGGGCTCGCCAACAGATCCATGACCTGGTCGATGACGGGTATCACGTGGTGGTGGGGTCCTCCACCGCAGTGGAGATTGCCGAGGCCGCAGGTGCGCAGGGCATCCTGGCGCTTAACGCCGATACGGTGCGCCGAGCCCTGGAGGATGCCCTGGCGATCTGTCGAAGCCGCCAACAGAGCCTCGTCCAGCAACAGCGCCTCAATGCAGTGTTGCGCAATCTATCCGATGGCGTGATCGCCGTGGATGCCGAGGGAGCCGTCCAATCGCTGAACCCGCGCATGGCGACGCTATTGGGCATCACAAGCGACTGGGCGCGCGGACGCCTCGTCAACGAAGTCGTTCCCGGCCTCGACATCACCCATATCCATTACAGCGACGAAGGCGAGGAAAGCCACATACTCAAGATCGGTGCCCGCACACTGGCCGCCAACGTCACCCCCATCATCGAGAACGGCAAGCCTGACGGGTTGGTGATCACCTGCCAGGAAGCAAACGCGATCCAGCGAGCGGACCGACGTATTCGTAGCCAGGTCAAACCACGGCAGTTCACCGCTCGCTACCGCTTCGAGCAGATGCTTGGCCAAGCCCCAGGCTTTCGCGTCATGCTGGACCTCGCCCAGCGCTATGCCATCGCCGACGCCACCGTGCTCATCCAGGGTGAAAGTGGCACCGGCAAGGAACTGTTGGCACAAAGCATCCATAACGCCAGCCCTCGCCAGTCCGGGCCGTTCGTCGCCATCAACTGCGCAGCCTTTCCCGAGTCATTGCTGGAAAGCGAACTCTTTGGCCACGAAGAAGGTGCCTTCACTGGATCGCGCAAAGGGGGCAAGGCGGGCCTGATAGAAAATGCCCACACCGGGACCTTGTTCCTGGACGAGATCGGAGACATGCCAGTGACGCTGCAAACGCGCCTTCTGCGGGTACTGCAGGAGCGTGAAGTGTTGCGCCTGGGGGCGGCCGAACCCACGCCTGTCGATATCCGCGTGATCGCCGCCACGCACCGTGATCTGCGCGCACGGGTCCGCGAGGGCGAGTTCCGAGAGGACCTCTATTACCGGGTGAACATCTTGCGACTGGCCATCCCTCCACTGCGAGAACGCCCCCAAGACATCCCCATGCTCGCGCGAGCCTTGTTAACGAAGCTATCACCCCGAATGCCAACCAGCGCGGCCCCCCACGCGCTGCTCGATCGGCTCATGCCTTACCTTCAGCAGCACGGCTGGCCAGGCAACATCCGCGAGCTGGAGAACATTATCGAACGCGCCGTGTTGTCGGCCAATGTGCTTCAGGACACGAACACCGACCTGGAGCTGCACGCGCTGTTCGACGAGTTGTTCGAGCCGCCATCAGCCCACTCCCCCCAAGCGGTTGCGCCGCACATAGGCCAGGACTTGCGAAGCCTCAGCCGAGCACAAGAAAGCGCCCGTGTCAGTGAAATGGTCGCGCTTTGCGAAGGCGACATGGATGAAGCGGCCAGGCGCCTAGGCATAAGCCGTACCACGCTCTGGCGGCGTCTGCGTAGCGCAAAGGCCAACTAGCGGCAGACACATCGCTTCATCTCTGAATTTTATTTCAGAAATGAAATGCAAATGCAGCACCACTGCCCTTCTCCGTCTTGACCGCCGACATCCAAAATTCGCCACCTCACTGATTTAAAAGGGTTTTATTTATAAAGAAAAAAGTTTAAGGCACTTGGCACAGCGCTTGCTCCCTCCTGTTTCAGGGTTGCCACCCTCACGTGCGCAGCCCTCTCCAATAAAAAACAAGGCAGGAGGTGCCTGTGCTAGGCATGATGATGAGCTTCAACCTGAGTATCACCGCCATCATGCGGCAGGCCCTCATGGTTGCTGCCGAAACCGAAATCGTCTCGTTGTTCTCCAGCGGTCAGGTGCATAGATACACGTATGCCGATGCATTCGCTCGCGCACGTCGCCTGGCCAATGCGCTGGATGCAATGGACTGCCCCATGAATGCGCGGGTCGGCACGCTGGCCTGGAACGACCATCGGCATTTCGAACTGCATTATGCGATCCCGTGTTCAGGGCGCATCTGTCATACCATCAACCCCAAGCTATTCCCTGAACAGATCAGCTACATCATTCGCCACGCCGAAGACGATGTGCTCTTCGTCGACCCCCAGTTCGTACCGTTGCTGGAAAGCATCCAGCATGAAATCAGCAGCGTGCGTCGGTTTATCGTGCTTTGCGCGGCGGACGCATTGCCCGTCAGCACCTTACCCAATCTGCTCAGCTACGAGGCGTTGCTCCAGGCGGCCGATCACGACTATGACTGGCCCGACCTCGATGAACACCAAAGCAGTGGGTTGTGCTACACCTCGGGGACGACGGGCAACCCCAAGGGCGTCCTGGCAAGCCATCGCAGCACCGTTCTGCACGGCATGGCCCAGAACATGGCCGACAACGTAGGGTTGCGGGCACTCGATGTCGTCATGCCCATGGTGCCGATGTTTCACGTCAATGCCTGGGGCATGCCTTACAACGCAGCCATGGTGGGTGCCAAGCTGGTGCTGCCAGGCCCTTGGGTCGGCGATGCGGGCACCATGGTCAAATTGATCAATGATGAAAAGGTCAGTTTCTCCCTGGGCGTGCCGACGCTCTGGGCCAACATTTCGCAATACCTCGATGCCCAGGGCGGCACGATCCCCTCCTTGCAGCGCGCCGTCAGTGGCGGTGCCGCCTGCCCGCTTGCATTGATCAAGGCCATGCGCCGCTATGGCGTTGCCCTGGAGAACGGCTGGGGGATGACCGAACTGAGCCCAATGGGCAGCTACAACCGACACCAACCTTGGTATGACGAGCTCGCGGATGACCTCTGCGACAAGCAACTGCTCAAATCAGGCAGGTCGTTGTTCGGCGTCGAGATGCGCATCGTCGATGAAAGCCAGCGCCCCCTCCCCCACGACGGCCAGAGTGCGGGGTCGCTACAAGTGCGAGGCCCTTGGGTTCGCAGTGGATACTTCGGCGAAGCGCCCTGCGAGGGTTGGTTCGACACCGGCGACGTGGCGACCATCGACCCCTGCGGCTACCTGTTGATCACCGACCGCATCAAGGATGTGATCAAGTCCGGCGGAGAGTGGATCTGCTCGGTAGAAATCGAGAACGCCGTCATGGCACACCCGCAAGTTGCCGAGGCGGCCGTCATTGCTATCCCGCACGCTCGCTGGAGTGAGCGCCCGCTACTGGTCATCGTCCCCCGGCACGCCGAAACAGCCCCCACGCATGAAGAGCTCATGGCGTTTTTGAACGGCAAGATACCGAAATGGTGGATGCCGGACGGCTGTGAGTACCTGGACGAACTGCCCCATACCGCGACCGGCAAGGTCAGCAAGAAGACGCTGCGAGAGCGCTTCGCCACCTACGTACAGCCCTGACCGACTCCATCCCTGGCGCATTGCCCCGATGACTCGCTCCTGAGTGGGTCACGGGACGGTTTCAACAACAAAAACAAGCGGAGCCAGCATGAACATCTCGTCCAACGCCTATGCAAGCCACTGTCAGCGCATATTCGCAAACCCCCGATTCAAGGTGCTTGTCCAGTCTCGGTCGATATTGACGTGGCGCCTGAGCCTGCTGGTGCTTTGCGCCTATTTCGCCTTCATGGGTGTCGCCGCGTGCTGGCCCGGCCTGCTTCATTCACAGCTTTATCAAGGCAGCCACCTCAGTTGGGGTATTCCTGTCGCGGTCATGCTCATCCTGAGCACCTGGTTGCTGACGGGCTGGTACGTGTATCGCGCGAACACCCATTTCGACAGCCTCAGTGCCAGCATCGTCGAGGAGGGCCAGGCATGAAGCGTCCCTGCGCCCTGCTCAGTCTCGTCTGCCTGCAGCCTGCCTTCGCCGCAGCGGCCGACGCTGCGCAACCGAGCGGCATCAACCTGCACGCCATCGGCATGTTCTTGCTGTTTGTCTCCATGACCTTGCTGATCACCTGGTGGGCAGCCCGGCGAACCCGCTCCACCAGTGACTTCTACACGGCCGGCGGCGGGATCAGCGGCCTGCAGAATGGCCTAGCGATCGCCGGAGACTACATGTCGGCCTCCACATTGCTGGGGCTGTCCAGCATGGTCTTTGCCAAAGGCTATGACGGCATCATCTACGTGACCGGCTTCTTCGTCGGCTGGCCAATTCTCACGTTCCTCATGGCCGAGCGCATGCGCAATCTGGGGCGCTATACCTTTGCCGACATCGTCTCGTTCCGGCTCGACCCCAAACGCGTTCGAGTCCTTGCCGCCTGTGGCTCGCTGACGGTGGTCTGCTGCTACCTGCTTCTACAGATGGTAGGTGCGGGCCAGTTGATCAAGCTGCTGTTCGGCCTGGACTACACCGTTGCGGTGGTCGTGGTGGGTTTGCTCATGCTGGTGTACGTCATCTTCGGTGGCATGCTGGCCACCACCTGGGTGCAGATCACCAAAGCAGTCTTGCTGCTCGTCGGCGGGACGGCGCTCATGCTGCTTGCGCTGGCGCCTTTTGACTTCAGCCTCGAGCGCTTGGCGCAGCGTGCGATAGAAACGCATGCCGCTGGCTGGACAATCATGGGGCCCGGTAGCATGCTGGCCAACCCTGTGAACGTTGCGTCCATGGCCCTGGGCCTGGTGTTCGGCCTGGCCGGCCTGCCACACATCCTGATGCGCTTCTTCACCGTCCCCAATGCGCGCGAGGCGCGAAAGTCGGTGTTCTATGCCTCGGGACTCATTGGCTACTTCTTCCTGGTGGTGGCCGTACTTGGCTTCGCTGCGATCGTCATCGTCGGCACGGATCCAAGCTACTTCGTCGATGGCAAAGTCGGGGGTGCGCTGCTCGGTGGCAGCAACATGGTCGCCATGCACCTGGCCAAGGCGGTGGGTGGGGACCTGTTCCTCGGCTTCCTGTCTGCGGTGGCATTCGCCACCATTCTCGCCGTGGTCGCAGGGCTCACGCTGGCCGGTGCCTCGGCCATCTCCCATGACCTCTACGCGATGGTCATCCAGTCCGGGGCGGCCAACGAGGCCCAGGAAATGCGCGTTTCCCGAGCCGCGGTGGTGCTCCTGAGCTTGCTGGCCATGGCGCTGGGCATTCTGTTCGAGCAGGTCAACATCGCCTTCCTGGTCGGCCTCACGTTCGGCATCGCGGCCTCTGCCAATTTCCCGGTGCTGTTCATGGCCATGTACTGGAAGGGCCTGACCACCAGAGGTGCCATCTACGGCGGCCTGACTGGGCTCGTGTCGGCGCTGGGCCTGGTGACCCTGTCCCCGACGGTCTGGGTCACGGTCCTTGGGCACGAGCAGGCCATCTTCCCCTATGACCACCCGGCATTGTTCTCGATGCCATTGACGTTCCTGGTCATCGTCGTGGTCTCCCGACTCGACCGCAGCGCAAGAGCGGCAAAAGACCGGGACGGCTTCGATGATCAGTTGGTCCGAGCCCAGACCGGCCTGGGGACCGAGGGTGCCCACGAGCACTGACGTATCGGCCATGTCTGCACACTCGCCGTACCTTCAGCCACACACTTTCCAAGAGGTTCAGCCCATGCCCGACTACAAGGCGCCCCTGCGTGATATGCGTTTTCTGCTCAACGAGGTATTCGATGCCCCTGGTCTCTGGCAGACGTTGCCGGCCCTGGCCGAGCGCATTGACAGCACGGTGGCCGACGCCATCCTCGAGGAGGCGGCAAAACTCACCGCAGGCCTGATCGCGCCCCTTAATCGCAGCGGCGACGAACAAGGGGTGCAATGGGAAAACGGTTTGGTAAGAACGCCTGCGGGCTTTCGTGAAGCCTACGCCACGTATGCCGAAGGTGGCTGGGTGGGCCTGGCCGGCAACCCTGAGTATGGTGGGATGGGCATGCCTAAAATGCTCTCGGTGCAGTTCGAGGAGATGGCCTATGCGGCCAACGCCAGTTTCGCACTGTATTCCACACTGTCGGCAGGTGCCTGCCTGGCCCTCGACGCTCACGCCAGCGAGGCGCTCAAGGCCAAGTACCTGCCGGCAATGTATGAAGGTCGCTGGGCAGGCTCCATGTGCCTGACCGAACCACAGGCAGGCAGCGACCTGGGACTGATCCGCACGAAGGCAACGGTAAACGCCGACGGTAGCTATGCCATTACCGGCAGCAAGATCTTCATCACCGGTGGAGAACAGGATCTCACCGAGAACATCATCCACCTGGTGTTGGCCAAGCTCCCTGACGCACCGCCCGGCTCCCGAGGCATTTCGCTATTCCTTGTGCCCAAAGTGCTGGTCGAGGACGACGGTACCCTCGCCGCGCGCAATGCAGTGACCTGCGGCGCCATCGAGCACAAGATGGGCATCAAGGCTTCAGCCACTTGTGTGATGAACTTCGACGGTGCCACAGGCTGGCTGGTGGGCGAGCCGAACAAGGGGCTGGCAGCCATGTTCACCATGATGAACTACGAGCGCCTGTCCATTGGTATCCAGGGCATCGGTTGTGCCGCACGGTCCTACCAGGCTGCCGTGGACTACGCGCGCGAGCGTCGCCAAAGCCGGTCGCCACTGGGCGCGCAACTGAAGCACGATGCCGCCGACCCGATCATTGTGCACCCCGACGTACGCCGCATGTTGCTGACCATGAAGGCCTTTAACGAAGGCGGCCGTGCCTTCGCGACCTATCTCGGACAGCACCTTGATATCGCCAAGTACGCCGTCCACTCCGAAGAGCGCGCCCGTGCCGAGGCGCTGGTGGCGCTGCTCACCCCAGTCGCAAAGGCGTTCTTCACCGATACCGGCCTGGAATCTTGTGTGCACGGCCAGCAGGTGTTTGGCGGCCATGGCTACATTCGCGAGTGGGGCCAGGAACAGTTGGTCCGCGATGTGCGCATCGCGCAGATCTATGAGGGCACCAACGGTATCCAGGCGCTGGATTTGGTTACGCGCAAGGTCCTGGCAAACGGCGGTGAGCTGTTCTCGTTGTTTGCGCAGGAGATCCGCACCTTCGTAGACGCGTCGCCACACGACGTATTCAGTCGCCGCCTGTTGGAAGCGCTGGGCCAACTGGAAGCCCTCACCCACCATTTGCTGGAAACGGCCGGCGCAAACCCATACGAAGCCGGTGCCGCTGCCGTCGACTACCTGCACGTATTCGGCTACACCGCCTACGCCTACATGTGGGCACGCATGGCACGGAGCGCGGGCGGCAAGGCAGAGCACTTCTATCAAGCCAAACTGGCCACCGCACACTTCTATTTCGACCGCCTCCTTCCGCGTATCGAATCCCTGATCAGCGCGGCGCGCGCCGGTAGCGCCTGCCTTTACGTGCTGGACGCCAATCAGTTCTGACGCTTGGACTTTGCGCGGCCCATGCGCCTTGGGGCCGCGCTCTTTTTACCCCGACGCATGACCCACACGCCCCACGCGCCGGCTCGATCAGCGCGCTAACCATCTGTTCTTCATTTCCCGACGGGCACTTGCCCGCCGCAGACCCGACTGTGCCATCAATAACAACAAGAGGAAGTCGACGTGCCAAGAACCACACTGACAACGTACCTTTTATGGGGCGCGAGCATACTGGCCCCGGTTTTTTCAACCGAAGCCAAGATGCTCGAAGACTCGACCGCATCACTGGAGTTGCGCAACTTCTACATGAATCGTGATTTTCGCCAGAGCACTGCGACGCAGGCCAAAGCTCAGGAGTGGGCTCAGGGTTTCCCGATGCGCTACCAATCAGGCTTCAGTGACGGGGCTCTAGGATTTGGACTGGACGGTCTCGGCCTACTGGGCTTGAAACTGGACTCAGGGGGAGGCAGGAGCGGCACGCAAATGCTCAAGCAGGACCGGGAAACCCGACGGGCTCAAGACGAGTACGCCGAACTGGGACTGACGGTGAAAATGAGGCTTTCCCACTCTCTGGTGCGCCTGGGCCCTCGGCCAGCCACTTCGGCAATGACCTGGACGATAACCGACTGATACTTGGCTACACCTTCTCGTTCCAGTAATACCGATGACCTGGCCGACGCCGTCAGCCAGGTCAACTGTTCAGCCTGCTCAGCACACGCGCCGATACTTGCTGACCTGCGGTGCGCCCTGCAACCATCCCGCAACCTGGGAAAGCGCAGCAGCAAGGTGCTCGGATCGCCAATGCGCCGCCTCGTTGTCTTCGTCTTGCCATACTTCAAAAGACGTCAGCTGCAACGGATCTTCCAGCGATTGATAGTAGCCATAGTCCAGGCACCCCGGCTCCAGCAGGGTGTGTTGGCTCAGGGTAGCCAACACCGCTAGCACTTCTTCCAACCCCTGGGCTTTGACCATGAAGCTGGCGGTGACATACAACGTAGACATCTGCGGGTCACTCCCCGTCAAAAGTTGCAAAGGCGCGCCGACATCCACGCCTACTTGAGGTAGTCGTGAACGACCTTGCCCGGCGCCAACATGAAGTTGCCAAGCGTATGACGCACCGCCACGATCTCACGAACGGGTAGCGCGGCGATCGGTACTGCCTGGTGGTCGAACAGATCAAGGCTCGCGGCCCCCGTCCAGGCCTCCTTGAGTTCCACGGTCGAGTACTCGAATCTCACCAGTTCGGCTATGCGTGGGGTCTTGCCGTCGACATCTGGAATTACCTTGAGCACCACCCCGGGCGTGCGCATGGACTTCGTTGCCTCGGCCAGGTCGACCTCTTTGTACTTGTACGCCATGCTCGCCCGGGCGACCACGGTGCCGTCATACTCGAGCGTGCCGACATAGGACTCATTGTTCTGACCCACACGAGGATGGTAATACCCGCCGTGAGTAAAACTTGTCTGCGCGAAAGATCAACTGGGCAATTCATCATTATTTCCCCTGATAGATTGATTCGAAACTGCCAACTTTGCGCACAGACCGACATCATCACGGCGGCAAAGCCGACTCGACTGAGCGCTGCGACGGTCTACTAATCGAGCTGTGTTCTACCCAAAGACTGGAACCACGACACATTGTCCCAATACGCTTTCATTGAGCGAATGAGCCCGTCATCAGCCAGCGTGAGGGGCGCGATATCCTGCCTAGACGCGTCGACTCCATACATCTGACTGCTCTTTCTTGACCATGGCTTCGGCGCTGGCCGGTCGCACCGTCCGGTAGGCAGGTTTGTCTTCTTCAATCACCGCTGCAATGGCGTTGATCATCTCGGCGGGATCATGTTGGCGATCGAGCTCACGCAATGGCCAATGAGCGACAATACGGTCACCGAGACTCCACCACTGATCCATGGTCTGCATTCCGGTATCGTTGAAGCCTGTGCGATAGGCCCCTGGGTTGAAAACCGAGCGAAACACTGACATCGGTATCTCGACGACCGGCCCTGACTCCATGATGCCCGCGTTGTTGAACAGCACATCGATCTCGATTGCCAATGCATGCTTTCGGTCAATCTCGTTGAGCACATCGAGCTTGATGACCTGCATCTGGACCCCTGCCGCCATCGCGGCGTTGCGCAGCTCCCAGACCTGGGGCCAGATCTGGCATCCGGCGATGACCTTGTGTCCTCGCTCAGCCAGCGTCCACGCTACACCTCTGCCCAAGCCGGTTGCCGCACCTGTCACCAGCACGGATTTACTCATCACGCGGCCCTCCTCAGTCGCCAAGTTCACCAAGGTCGCCATTGCGAATGGCGATCTTGATGGCTTGCGCAGTCGTTACCACCCCAAGGCGGCGGCGTGCCGCCCGCAAATGATTTTCCACGGTGCGTTCCGATAAACCGAGCGCTGCGGCGATGTCGGCCTGACGTCGACCAGCAGCCGTCCAGGTCAACACCTCGCGCTCTCGGGCTGACAACTGCCTGACCACGTCACCGGCGGGTAACTCCAGCAACCGGCGAGCGGAAAAAAATGCGGCGGTGGCCACGACACCCAGAAGCACACGAACATCGGGGCTGCTATGGACCTGGTCCCCTCCCAGACTCATGGCGCCCTCAAGACCCAAGGGGCCAAAAACCGGCACCTGCAGGCCGTGTGGGCCGGGTCCAACAGGACGTCGGACCACGCGATAACTACCTCCATTTTCACACTGGGCTTTCGTCCAGAAGAACGGTTCGCGGGCCTCCAGAATGTGACGCGTGACAGGACACCTGCGCACATAGGTTTCAGCATCGACCGTCTGGCCGTCGCTCCACCAATTGCCTTCAACCCAATAAATGCGGTCAACCACATCGTCCTGTACCGGTGACGCAGAAAACAGAACGAAACGATCGTAGCCGAAGCGCTTGGCAAAGGCGCGAACAGCGTCCTGAAGCAAAGAAAGTTGTGAGACCCTCTCTAGCTCCAAGACGGTTTTCAAGGCAGCGTCGGCTACACCAGTAGTCACTTTTTAGCGACCTCTTTCAACAACTCTGCTGCCGCTAACTTACCTAATGCATTACCCGCCAGCGGACTGTCCCCGGTCAACAACTTCCGGTCTTTATGGACCGCACCGGAAATATCCTTGTTGATGATCTTTAAGCCCAGGGCAGAAAGTTTTTCACCAAACTTCCAGGTTAAATGGCCTGGCATGTAGCCAATGTCTGGGGTCTTGGCATCGAGATCATCGGGGAACGCGCAGATTTCGTATCCGTTGAAAATATAGGAGTCTTTGCTCTGGCCAATACCTGCGGCGATTAAAGCAGCGGGGCCGTGACACAAAGAAATCACGAATTTATCCTTATCTGCCGCCCACTCCAGTACCTTCTTCACGTCAGTGCTTTCCGGCAGACCAATCAGTGCTCCGTGGCCACCCGGGATGAAAACCCCAATGTAGTCAGAATCATCACCCAATGCCTGGTCAATCACCTCCGACAGCTTCTTAGGCTGTTTAAATTCATCGCGGTATTTTTCATATAACCCTTTTACCTCGACATCTTCGGATGGCATCGCCCAGAACTCAAACTTCACCGGGTTGCCCGACAACGTCGCGATGTCGAAAGCGAACCCTGCTTTGTCCAGATGATACATCGGGAGCAGTGTTTCTACGGGATGGTTTCCGGTAGAGAACATGGTGCCATTATCCGTCAACAGGTATCGCTCATCTGCGCCAATGACGAGAACTTTCCACCTTCCGCCCGTGTAGGCATCGGGATAGTCGGCACCACTGAGATCGGATTTCGCAGAGGTAAATTGGCTTAGTGAATATGGGGAGGGGAAAAACGCATTGTCCTCAGCTGGATCCGCGGTTGGACGCTTGTCGTCGACTTGTGCATGAGTCATAACTTACTCCACAGTTTCGGCAAAATTCGAGTTCATGCTAGGAGAGTGCCCTAGCACCAGCAATGAGGGATTTCCCTCAGTTCGGATTAATGACAGCTCTCATCACCAGACGTCAGACTGAGATTTTAGTCCATGAACTTGAGCGCTGACGGTGATCGGCTCCACGAGGACTGGCGCATTACACGCGCGCCGCTGCGTCATCGCGAAGAACGCGTGGATCGCCCAAGCAAGTGACCGAGAAAGGCAAACCTGTCGCCGATGTCACCCAGCGCCTGGGCATGTCCGTGCACAGCCTCTACGCCTGGATCAAGGTCTACAGCCAGCCCCAAGAGGAGCGTCAGCCGGATCATCAGCCGGCTGGCCAGTGAACAATGCGGGAAGATGATTGACCCCAGTGATCTGAGTGATACAGCCGATTGATGAAGGCCCTGCTGCCGCCAGCCAAGCGCTGGCGCAACTGCTGGAATACGGTTCAGGCTTGCTGGTCAGTTAGATGGAGTCGATACTCACGCAAATCTTCCATGGCTTTTATCGATACCCATGCGCTACTCCCCCGAAGCCCTCGTCGCCTTTGTCGAAGCCGCCGCCCTCGGCTCTTTTTCCGCCGCCGCGCGCAAGCTGCGCAAGAGCCAGTCGACCATCAGCATCGCCATCGCCAACTTCGAGGCCGACATCGGTTGCCCGCTGTTCGACCGCGCTGGCCGCCACCCCACGCTCAATGCGGCCGGCCATCAGGTGCTGAATCACGTCGAGGCGATCCTCGATGCCAGCGCCAAACTGGATGCCTTGGCCGTGCGCCTGGCTGACCAGGTCGAACCGCTGGTGTCAGTGGTGATGTCCGACAGCTACAGCGTGACCTTCCAGGGCGCGGCGATGGGCCGCTTCGCCGAACACTACCCGCACACCGAGCTGCGCTGCGGCCCCTCCGAAGACGCTGACGTGATCGACCTGGTGCAGCAGGGCCTGGCGCATATCGGCATCCTCGCCGCGCAGGACCGTTACCCCGCGGATGTCAGCGTGGCGCGGCTGCCCGAACAGGCGGAGTTCTGCCTCTATGTCAGCAGCGAACACCCGCTGGCAAAGCTGCCGGCCTTGCAACCGCAGCACCTCGAAAACGAACGCCAGCTGTACATCAAGACCTACGCCCCAAGCCTGCCCCATGGCCACGGCCAAGCGTGGTCGGCACCGGACTACCTGACCTTGCTGGAGTTCGCCGTGCGCGGCTTCGGCTGGGCTGAACTGCCCAAGGCGCTGGTGGCGCGCTTCGGCAATGGCCTGGTGGAGTTGCCCATGGCCGGCTACCCGCGGCGGGTGGCCATGGATGTGGCCTGGTCGCGCCAGCGAGCGCTGGGGCCCGCCGGGCAGTGGCTGGTAGGGCAGTTGCTGGGGCGCTAGGCGAGCTCGCCGGATTTTCCTGACGCGCCTAGAACTCCACCTTGCCCCGGCCCGCCTTGACCGTGCTGCGCCTGGCTTTACCTTCGAGGCGGCGGGTCTTCGAGCCGAGGGTCGGCTTGGTGGGGCGGCGCTTCTTCTCGGTCTTGCCAGCCGTGATGATCAACTCGGCAAGACGCGCCAGTGCGTCAGCGCGGTTCTGCTCCTGGGTGCGGTACTGCTGGGCCTTGATGATCAACACGCCGTCGCCGGTGATGCGACTGTCCCGCAGCGCCAGCAGCCGCTCCTTGTAGAACGCGGGCAGCGACGAAGCGGGAATGTCGAAGCGCAGGTGCACGGCGCTGGACACCTTGTTGACATTCTGCCCACCGGCGCCCTGCGCGCGGATGTAGCTCAGTTCGATTTCGGCATCGGGCAGATGCACGTTGTTGGAGATGGTCAGCATGGCGTGGCCCTTGTGATTGCCCCCCATTATCACAGGCTTCGCCGCTCGTGTATTTCACCAATGCGTGTTTGACTGCCGCTCGCGCCAGCTGTCAGGCAAAGCGTTCGACCTGCGCTGGCGTGCGACGCATCAACACCTTGCCGTTGCGCACCGACACCAGCGCATGGCCCTGGCTGCGGACCATCTCGTAGTCATCCGGCGCCGACAGCAGCAGCAGGTTGGCCGGCCGCCCGACCTCGATGCCATAACGCTCGCCAAGGTGGAGGGTGCGGGCACTGTTGTCGGTGATCAGGTCCAGGCTGCGTTGCAGGTCTTCGTAGCCGAGCATGTGGCAGATGTGCAGCCCGGCTTCGAGAATGCGCAGGATGTTGCCATTGCCCAGCGGGTACCACGGGTCGACGATGGAGTCCTGGCCGAAGCACACGTTCATCCCGGCGCGGTCGATTTCGGCCACGCGGGTCAGCCCGCGGCGCTTGGGGTAGCTGTCGAAGCGCCCTTGCAGGTGGATGCTTTCGGTGGGACACGAGACGAAGTTGATGCCCGACATCTTCAGCAGGCGGAACAGCTTGGAGCAGTAGGCATTGTCGTACGAGCCCATGGCCGTGGTATGGCTGGCGGTCACCCGCGCGCCCATGCCGCGCACCCGCGCCTCTTCGGCCAGCACTTCGAGGAAGCGCGACTGTGGGTCGTCGGTTTCATCGCAATGCACGTCCACCAGGCAGCCGGTACGATCGGCCAGGTCCATGAGGAACTTGATCGACGACACGCCCTGGTCGCGGGTGTTCTCGAAATGCGGGATACCTCCGACCACGTCGGCGCCCATGGCCACCGCCTCGGTCATCAGTGCCCGGCCATTGGCGTACGACTCGATACCCTCCTGGGGGAAGGCGACGATCTGCAGGTCGATCAGATGGCGCACTTCCTCGCGCACTTCGACCATGGCCTTGAGCGCGGTGAGCTTGGGGTCGGTGACGTCGACATGGGTGCGCACGTGCTGGATGCCATGGTCCACCAGCATGCCGATGGTCTTCTTGGCGCGGGTCTTGATGTCGTCGTGGGTGGTGATTGCCTTGCGTTCGGCCCAGCGTTCGATGCCTTCGAACAAGGTGCCGCTCATGTTCCACTTCGGCTCGCCGGCAGTGAGGGTGGCGTCGAGGTGGATGTGCGGCTCGACGAAGGGCGCCACCACCAGGTTCTGCTGGGCGTCCAGGTCATCCGGGATGGCCAGTGCGGCCACGTCAGCCTGTGGCGTGATGGCGGCGATGCGCTCGCCGTCCAGTTCGATGCGGAACAGGCCGTTCTTGCCACGCAGGCGGGCGTTGATGATGTTCATGGCGTTACTCCTTACCTTGGGCTTCGTTCATGCGCCACACAAGCATGGCGACAGAAGCGTTCATGCGAAACAGCGGGTCGTCGAGGGACTGCCCGCTCAGTTGTTCGATACGTTGAATGCGCTGGTTGATGGTGTTGCGGTGCAGGCCCAGGCGCTGGGCTGCCTTGAGCCCGTTGCCGTTTTCCTTGAGCAGGGCGTCGAGGGTGTGCACCAGCACGTGTGGCTGCTTGCGCCCTGGAGCGATCAGCGGGCCCAGGGTCTGGGCGACGAAGTCATCGATCAGCGACCGGTCGACGATACCTTGCAGCAGGCGCAGCACGCCCAGCTCGCTGAAGTCGCAGAAGCCGTTGGCCGGGTGCAGCTGCTGCGCCACCTCCAGGGCCTGGCGCGCCTCGCTGAGCGCCTGACGGTAGTGGGCGCAGTCGGCAGCCAGGCTCGACAGGCCCATGTACAGCGCCAGCTCACCCACCATCGTGCTCAGTTGCCGGTGCAGTGTTGCCAGGGTCACCGGCAGGTCGGCGGCATCCGCCAGCAGCAGCACCTGCAGGTCGCCCGGCAGTTGCGCCGTGACCGTCCCCGGTCGTTCGCGGCACCAGGCTTCGAGCTGGTCTTCCAGGGCCTGGCGGGTAGCCTGCCAGAGGCGCTCGCCCTCGGCCAGGCCATGGCGCTCGAACAGCGGCTCGACGTGCAGCAAGCGCAGCGCCACCACGCGACGCGGCTCATCCAGTGCCAGTTCAAGGTGCGCCGCCCGCTGGCGGGCAATGGCCAGGCTCGGGTAGTCGCCGCTGAGCAACTGGCCGAGGATGTCGTTGCGCGACCGGCGCACCTGGCTCATCTGCACCAGGGCCGTGCCGATCAGGTGGGTGACGATCACCATCTTCAGGGCATAGGGCTGCTCGATCAGCGGCAGGCCCAGTTGCTCGGCACGGGCGATCACTGCCAGCGGGATGCTCTGGATGAAGCTGCCGCCCGTGAGAATCACCATCCCGGCAATGCCCACCGCCTCGCCGTCCTCGACCAGGCTCAGCAGGTTGGCCTCGCCACGCGGGTGGTTAATGCCGGTGACGAACACCAGTTCGCCGCCCATCACCCACTCGGCGATGCCTTCGTTCTCTGCCACGTAGGGCCAGCGCACACGCCGCTGCAGGTTGCGTGTACCGGCGCGCACGGTCATCTCCTGCAGGCCAGGCAAGTGCAGGATCTCGTCCAGTGCCAGGCTCACGGCTCGACACCCGCCTGGCCCAGCGCCCGGCGCCGGCCGCTGATTTCAAGCAGGACGATGTAGCACAGGGCCGAGGCGCCAATACCCACCAGCGGCGCGACCCACGGCGAGGCATAGGCCAGCACCGCACCCAGCGCATAGGCACCAAGGCCCAGGAGGTTGTAGCGCGGCAGCTGCACCGAGGCCAACGCCGGGTACTTGCCGCGGTGGCGATACCAGAAGTCGGCCATGATCACCCCGCCCACGGGCGGAATGATCGAGCCCAGCAGCACCAGGAACGGGATCAGCAATTCATACATGCCGCCGATCGCCAGCACGATGCCCACCGCTGCGGCGACCAGCGTGGCGGTGCGCCGGCGCTCGCTGCGCAGCAAGTGGCAGGCAGCTGCCGAGACGTTGTAGATGGTCGGCCCCTGGATGGTCCAGAGGTTCAGGCAGAGCATCACCACCGCCGCGAACGACAGGCCTTGCAGCATCATCACTTCGACGATGTCGGCCTGCTGGTAGACCATCGCGCACCAGGCGCCGGCGACGACCATCAGGCCGTTGCCGAGCAAAAAGGCGACGATGCTGGCCACCACCGCCACCCGGCCGCTGCGCGACAGCCGGGTCCAGTTGGTGGCCTGGGTGGCCCCGCTGGCGAAGGTGCCGAAAACCATGGTCACCGCAGCCGAGAAGGTCATGGTTTCATGGGGCACCACTGCCGCCAGGCCGGCAAAGCCCCCGGCATCGGCGGTGGCGATGTACATCGACACCAGCAGCAGCGCGAACATCAGCGGCACCGACACCCGCGACAGCAGGTCCAGGCCCTTGAAGCCGATGATCGCGGTGATGCTGAAGCCCAGGCCGAACAGCACCATCAACGGCACCGTGTAGCCGCCCGCCAGGCCCAGCAACTTGACCAGCACGATCGCCACGGTCGCGGTGCCCCAGGCGTACCAGCCAAGTTCTGCGAAACCCAGCAGGAAGTCGGAAAGCCGGCTGCCCGCCTCGCCGAAACAGAAGCGCCCCATCAGCACGGTGTTCAAGCCGCTGCGCGAGGCGATGAAGGCCAGGGCTGCGGCATACAGTGCCAGCAAGGTGTTGCCGACGGCGGCGACCCACAGCATGTCGACAAAGTTGAAGGCCATGCCCAATTTGCCACCGGCAAACATGGTGCCGGTGAAGAAGGTAAAGCTGAACAGCACCATGGCAATGGGCAGCAGCCCCTTGCGCGAGGATGGCGGGGCTTCGCATAGCGGGAATTCGGTAGGTGAGCTCATGGCACGGTGCTCCGGGTTGTCGTTGCGACAAGGGGGAGCAATATGCGAGCCGCTTTTGCCAAGCGCAAAAAACGGAAAATTTGCGGGCAATCGGCACAACCATCCCTGTTCGCTCTGCACACTTTTTATCGATTTGAAGAATGCAATCTGTGCGTCAAGACCTGTTTTGAGGCGCACGCGCACCAAAGCGGAACAGCACTGGGTAGTTTTCACCCAGCCTGCCGCTGGCGGTGCGCGCTGGCCGTCATTCGCTGGCGTTGACGTCTACCTCTTTCCAGCTGTCATCCGGGTCGAAGCGCTTCATGGCCTTGGCAATCTTGTCCCCCTGCGGCCCCAGGTCCTTTTCGAACACCTGCCCGTCGTGGCTGATCATGAAACTCATGACACCACTATCGTCGTATTTCGCCGGCCAGGCGACCAGGGCGAAGCCGCGGCTCATCTGGTTGCCGATCAGGTAGCTGTAGGCGCCACCCGGTGCCGACGGGCCCTGGGCATCGAGGATGCGGAAGTGATAACCGTACCAGGCATCACCCACCACATCCTTGCCGAACAGCGGCCCCAGCGGGCTGATATCGCCGCCCTCTTCGTCCGCCCAGAACAGGCCGTCATGCTTGCCGGGCGTGCTGAAGATCTGCTGGGCATATTCCAGTGCGCCGTTGCCGTTGCGGTCCTTGGAGGCGTAGTCCATCTGTGCGTCGTGATAGGCAAGCACCGACTGCATGGCCGCCAGTTCGTTACGACCGATACGCCGGGCGCGGATTTCGGCGCTGCCGGCCTTGAGGTCGAAGCGCCAGCCGTTGGTAACCTTGGTCAGCGGAATGGGCAAGGTCCAGTGATCGGGGCCAACGGCCAGGATGGCCTTGTTGTCGCCCTGCTTGTCGATCTGATGCTCGGCCTTGTATTGCGCCAGGAAGGTATCGACATCACTGCGTTGCACACCGCCACGTGGTATGTACGTGCGCCAGTCATCTCCGAGCAACTGCCCCAGCCGCGCTTCGTCGGCGTGCTCGACGCCCAATGCCTGGACGAACGCTTCGACCGCTTTCTCCGGGCTCGGGAATGCTTCCTGCGCCGTGGCCAGGTTTGCCCAGGCCAGGCCCAGGCCGATCAGCAACGCAGCAATCGTTGCCTTGATGTTCATCGACGGCCACCTCCACCACCGCGACGCATCGGCGCACTGGGCCGGGATATCTGATGCCCCGCTGCGCGCGAGGCGTTGGGCCGTTGGGCGAACGACTGGCTGGTGCGACCGCGGTTGGCCTGGGCCAGGGTGCGCGACGGTGAACGTACCCCGTCGAAGGCATTGTTGCGGGCCCTGCCTGCACTGTTGCCCGGGCGGTTCTGCATGGCCTGCCTGGCCTGGCCTTCACCCTGGCGGCGCTGCTCGAGCTGGTTGCGCGCCTGCTGGCTGTCACGGCTATTGCGGGGTTCTGCACGGCGATCGGCGAGGCGCGAGTCGTTCGCGCCACCCTGCATGCGGTTGCCCACGCCGCCTTCGGCCCGGGCTTCGCGCGCACTGTTGAGGGCTTCGCGGTTACTGGTGGCAGGGCGTTCGATACCTGCGCGGTCCATTGAGGCCCTGGCGCGGTCACGGGCCTGGGTGCGCTGAGCATCATCGCCACGGAACGCGGCGCGTTGGGTGGCCCCGTCGAGCTGGCGACCATACTGCTGGCGGCTGCGGTTGTCGCGGTATGGCACGCCATCGCGGTGCACGGCATTGTGCTGCCACTTGTTCTGGTTGTTGGTGATGCGGTTGTTGGCGTTGATGTTGTTGTAGCGATTGACGTCGATATCGACGTCACCGTGGCCCCAGTCGCAATCGCCCCACAGCGAGTTGACGATTGCCACGCCGGTACCGAATGCCAGCCCGGCCATCAGCGCGGTGCCCGCGTAGTACATCGGCGACGGCGGGTAATAGACTGGCGGCGAGGCCGGGTAGGCCCAGGTTCCGTAGGCAGTGGTCGGGTTGTAGGTGGGTACGTACACCACCTGCGGGTCGGCCGGCTGAATGATGATGGTACTGGTCGATGAGCTGCTGGCAGGTGCAGCCTGCGAACCGCCCGAGCTGGTCGGAGCCGGAGCCGCTGCGGGCGCGGCCTGCACCGTGACGTTCTGGTACTGGTTGCTGGTCAGGTTGCCAGCCGCCTGGGCTTGATGGCGCAAGCGCTGAACGCCGGCCATGACGTCATCGGGTTGCGCCAGGAAGGCATCGCCCAGCCGCTGGACCCAGACCGGATCCTGGCCGAGCACCACCAGTACCTGCGGGAACGCCACCAGTGCCTGCACGCTCGGGTCCCAGGTCTGCTTGGCCACCTGCTTGACCGCGTCATCGCCCTGGGCCTTGGGGTTGGCCTTGGACCAGGCCACCGCCTCGGTCACCTCGCCTGGATAAGTCGAAGCCATCAACACCTGGGCCAGCAGCGCATCGGGATACAGGGCAATCGGCGCGAGCATCTGGTCGAGCTGCTCCTGGTTGAACACCGCCTGCTTGGCTTCGGCAGGTGCAGGGTCAGGTGCTGGCGGGTCGTCGGCCAACGCCAGGCTGGTAACACCGTCAAGGCACAACACCAACGACAGGACGCATAACAATGGCAGGCGCATCGCAGTTCCCCATCTGGCCAAGATACGTGAAATGAATGACTTGCAACGCGGGCAGTCGACGCAGTGCGATAAGGGTAGCAAAGGGGCAGCTTTCGACCACTGCGCTGCAACTTGCAGCAGCCTCGATAGTCACTATCGACAACACCAATTTCTACCGATCGCCAGCAATCAATAACCTAGCTCCATCGATTCCCACCGCCCGAATCCTGGAGCTTCCCCCGATGAACACCACGGCCCGCCTGCTGCTCGCTGCACTCTCCGCCACCGCGATCGCCGTGCTCACCGGTTGCGCCAGCCATCCCGAACTGCGCCCCTACACCGCAGAAGAGACCCGTCAGTTACAACTTGAGTCCATCCAGCGCCAGAGCCTGTCACTTGACGAGTACGAACTGCGCAAACGCGTCATCGAGCGTTCTACGAGCCAGCAAGCGGTCACTGATGTCGCCGAGGCTCAGCCTGCGATCAAAGGCTGAGTTGAAAGAGCGGATCAGCGCACTATCATGGCCCTGCCCGGACTGATCGCCTTCAGTCCCTGTCACCGAGGCTGGCCAATGATAGATCACCTGGACCATCTGGTCCTCACCACCACCGATGTCGAAGCCTGCACCGATTTCTACACGCGCGTGTTGGGCATGCAGCTGGAAACCTTCGGCAATAACCGCCTGGCGCTGCGCTACGGTAACCAGAAAATCAACATCCATGTCCGCGGCCATGAGTTCGAGCCCAAGGCACATCTACCGGTACCCGGCGCCCTGGATCTGTGCTTCATCAGCCAGGTCAGCCTGGAACAGGTGATCGCTCACCTGCAGAAGGTGCAGTGGCCAATTATCGAAGGTCCCGTTGCACGCACTGGCGCAACTGGCCCGATCCGTTCGGTGTACGTACGTGACCCTGACCTGAACCTGATCGAAATCGCCGAACCCCTCGGGGTATGAACTGCCCTGACCAATGGTCGAGTAATGGCCACCGCCGGTAGCCTCCTGGCAGCCAACACAGGTATCCTCGGCCGCTCAAGCGCAAGCCTTCCAGGACGGTGACCATGACCAGGCCCCTGCTGTTGCTGACGGTGGCCCTTCTCTCGAGCCCGCCACTTCACGCGCAACAGATCCAGCGCCAACTGGGCGATTTCGACTTCAAGCTCGGCACCACGCCCTCGCGCAGCATGGCCCAGGGGCTGATCTCGCCGAGCGCGGTGGGCGCCTTCCACGGCGGCATCGACCTCAGCCATCCCAACGGCTGGTACCTCGGCCAGTACGCGCCGAGCATGGGCGTGACGCCCGACTCGACCCTGCGCCTGGACAGCTACACCGGCTACAAGCACCACTTCGACAGCACCCTCGGCTACGAAGTGGGCCTGATCCACTACAGCCAGCCGAATATCGCCGGCGCCGACAGCTTTGCCCTGTACGGCGGCATCTCGGTACTGGGCAGCCGTTTCGGCGGCGCCTGGCGCGACAACCCGGACAACCGCACCGGCACGCTGTTCGCCGACTTTGGCCAATTGCCGTTGTTCGATATCGACCTGACCGTCAAGCTCGCCCACCACCGCCTGGGCACCCCCTTCACCATCGGTGACGGCAGCCAGATCAACGGGTTTTCCGACTGGTCGCTGGAGCTGTCGCGGCCATGGCTGGGCATCGACCTCAACCTGATCTACAGCAACTCCGACCTCAGCGGCAGCGGCTGCGACGCCTATGCCGGCATCAACACCTACTGCGAAAGCATGGTCACCCTCAAGGCCCAGCGCAGCTTCTTCTAACGTGGCCTGACCGGCAGCAGAGCCAGCGCCACGCCACCGAGCACCACCAGCGAGGCAAGCAGCAGGCGCAGCGACATCGGCTCGCCGATCAGCACCACACCGCCCAGCGCGGCGATGACCGGCACACTGAGCTGCATCGTCGCCGCCTGCTGGGCACTGACCTGCTTCACCACCCCGTACCACACTGCATAGCCCGCACCGGAGGCCAGCACCCCCGAAGCCAGGGCATACAGCAACCCGGCCGGGCTGACATGGGTGCGCGCCAGTGCCAGCATGGCCACGCCCAGCACCAGTAGCAGGGGCAGACTGCGGACGAAGTTGCCAGCGGTGTCGGCCAGCGGGTTGGGCGAACCTTTACCCAGCAGCGAATAGGCGCCCCAGGCCACGCCGGAGGCCGCCATCACCAGGGCACTGAGCAGCGGGGGCGCTTCAGCACCGGGCAACAGCAGCAGGACCAGGCCGGCGAACGCGATCAGCATGCCCAGCAAGGTACGTGCGCTGAGGCGTTCGCCCCTGAGCCAGGCGACGGCGAACATGGTGATCTGCACGGCACCGAACAGCACCAGGGCACCGACGCCGGCACCCAGCTGCAGGTAGGCCACGGAAAACAGGTAGGCATAGAGGTACAGCGCCAGCCCGCCCTTCCAGCTGCCACCCAGGACCATGCCCGGCTTGCGCAGGCGAATCAGCATGAGCAGGAACGCCGCCCCGCTGGCCAGCCGCACGACGGTGAACGACTCGGCATCGATAGCGCCATCGCGCAGGGCCAGGCGGCAGAAAATCGAATTGGCGGCGAAGGCCACCAGGCTGAACAGCGCTGGCCAGAGCCAGGGATTGTTGCCTTGACCGGCGATGGCGGTAGTGCGGGCACTCATGGTGTGGTCACCTCTGAGATGGAATTTCTTATTTGTGGGCGTTTTAAAGCCTTTATCGAGATCCCACAACAGCTGATCATAGGTGGGTACCTGTCCCGGCCTTTCAACATCAGGAAAACCGCCATGCTCCCGGACCGCCTGAACGCCGACCTGACCTTGCCCGCCATCATGCACGGTGCCGACCTGCCGTGGCTGGCCAGCCCGCTGCCCGGCGTCGAGCGGCGCCCGCTGTTTCGCATCGGCGGCGAGAAGGCCCGGGCCACCAGCCTGGTGCGTTATTCCCCCGGCAGCCATTTCAACGCTCACCAACACCCTGGCGGCGAGGAATTTGTAGTTCTGGAAGGTGTGTTCGAAGATGAGCGCGGCCAGTACCCCGCGGGCAGCTATGTGCGCAACCCGCCTGGTAGTGCTCACGCGCCACGGTCTGGCGAGGGCTGCACGATCTTCGTTCGCCTGCAGCAGTTACATCCTGAAGACGGCCAACAGCTGGTCGCAACGTTATCGGCGCTGGGCAATCAACTGCTGTTCTCGAACGCCCATGAACAGGTGTATCTGAAGCACGTGCTACCCGGCGCCCCTGTCGACCTGAACAACGCGCGTGGACTGGAATGCATGCTTCTGCAAGGCAGCCTGGACGGCGCGGACTTTAGCCTTCAGCCGCTGAGCTGGATGCGCCTGCCGCCAGGCACGCCCTTGCAGGCACGCGCCGGCGCTCAGGGTGCTCGTTTCTGGATCAAGGACGCTGCACTCAACCTGGGCCTCTGATCTTGCGAAGGGAGGTGACGGGCATGGATGCCCGTCACTGCGGCCCAGGATGGGCCGTTCAGCGCGGTCCTCCCGGGAGCAAGACCGGAGCGAGGGAACCCCGGAGCGCAATTTGCGTCGACTGAACTACCGCGCGCTTAGAAGCCAAAGCAAAAGCAGAGCAAGAGCAAGAGCAAGAGCAGCGTTACTGCCTCAATGCCCCGCCGAAGCCGGCCCTGCCTTGGCGGTAAACGGCGGCTTTGCCAGCCACACCAGCAGAATCAACCCGGCAAACACCCAGGTCATCAGGGTGAAGTAATCCACCGTCGACATCATGTACGCCTGTGCATTGACGATCTGCTCCAGCTGCGCATAATTCTGCGAACTCGCCCCGCCCAACTGCTCCAGCGTATGTCGCGTCGCCGGGTCGAACTGGCTGATGTGCTCGCTCAGGTACGCATGATGCTGATCCGCCCGACGAATCCAGATCCACGTTGTCAACGACGCCGCAAAGCTCCCCCCCAACGTCCGCAGGAAGGTCGCCAGCCCCGAACCATCCGCAATCTGATGCGGCGGCAGGTCCGACAGCAGGATGCTCAAGGTCGGCATGAAGAACAGCGCGACGCCAATCCCCATGAACAACTGCACCAGGGCAATGTGCTGGAAGTCCACCTCGCTGGTGAACCCCGCGCGCATGAAGCAACTGGTGCCAATCGCCAGGAACGCCAGCCCCGCCAGCACCCTCAGATCGAAGCGGTGCGCGTACTTGCCCACGAACGGCGACATGATCACCGGCAGCAAACCGATCGGCGCCACCGCCAGCCCCGCCCAGGTGGCGGTGTAGCCCATCTGCGTCTGCAGCCACTGCGGCAGGATCAGGTTGATGCCGAAGAACCCCGCATAACCGCCGACCAGCACGATGGTGCCGACGCGAAAATTGCGGTGCACGAACAGCCGCAGGTTGACCACCGGGTGGCGGTCGGTGAGTTCCCAGATGATGAAGATCGCCAGGAACACCACCGAAATCAGCGTGCCAATGATGATGAACGACGACTCGAACCAGTCCAGGTCATTACCTTTGTCCAGCACCACCTGCAACGCGCCCACGCCAACGATCAACGTCAGCAGGCCGATGTAGTCCATCGGCTGGCGGCTGGTGACCACTGGCCGCGTGCGCATCTGCTGGCGTACCACGGCCGCAGCGAACAGGCCAATCGGCACGTTGATGAAGAAGATCCACGGCCAGCTGTAACTGTCGGTGATCCAGCCACCCAATATCGGCCCGGCAATCGGCGCCACCACCGTGACCATCGCCAGCAAGGCCAGGGCCATGCCCCTTTTCGCGGGTGGATACACGGCAATCAGCAAGGTCTGGGTCATCGGGTACAACGGCCCGGCCACCACACCTTGCAAGACACGGAAGCCCACCAGCTCCGGCATCGACTGGGCGACACCACAGAGGAACGACGCCAGCACGAACAGCAGCGTGGCCCAGATGAACAGCTTCACCTCGCCAAAGCGCCGGCTCAGCCAACCAGTCAGCGGCAAGGCAATGGCGTTGCTCACCGCGAACGAGGTGATCACCCAGGTGCCCTGCTCGTAGCTCACCCCCAGGTTGCCGGAAATGGTCGGCAGCGCCACGTTGGCGATGGTGGTGTCGAGCACCTGCATGAAGGTCGCCAGCGACAGGCCGATGGTGGTCAGCAGCAGGCTCGGCGGGGTGAACTGCGCCGGGGCGTTGTTGCTCATCGCTGCGCCGTCTTGCCGGTGGCGCTGTTCTCATGGATCAGCCGGGCGATCAGGTTATCGGCCTCGACCAGCTGGCGGTCGTACACCTGGGTGGTGTAGCTGGCCTGCTGCGGTGGCTGCTGGGCCAGGGTCGGGCCGCTCTGGTCGTGCAGGTCGACCTCGACCACGGTGGACAGGCCGATGCGCAGCGGGTGGTCCTTGAGCTGGTCGGGGCTGAGGTGAATGCGCACGGGTACGCGCTGGACGATCTTGATCCAGTTGCCGGTGGCGTTCTGCGCCGGCAGCAGGGCGAAGGCGCTGCCGGTACCGGCGCCGAGGCTGTCGACCGTGCCGCTGTACTTGACCGCGCTGCCGTACAGGTCGGCGCTGATTTCCACCGGCTGGCCGATGCGCATGTCGCGCAGCTGGGTTTCCTTGAAGTTGGCGTCGATCCACACTTCGTTCAGCGGGATCACCGCCATGGTCGCGGTGCCCGGCTGCAGGCGCTGGCCAAGCTGCACGGTGCGCTTGGCGACATAGCCGGTCACCGGCGCCACCAGGGTGGTGCGGGCGTGGTCGAGGTAGGCCTGGCGCAGGTCGGCTGCGGCCGCCATGACCTCAGGGTGCGAGGACACCACGGTGTCGTCGACCAGCGCGGTGCTGGTGTTGAGTTGCTGGCGGGCGGCGTTGACGGCGGCCTGGGCCACGGTCAGGTCGTCACGGGCGTGGGAGATTTCCTCGGCGGCAATCGCACCGCTGTCGGCCAGCACCTTGCGCCGGTTGTAGTTCTGCTGGGCCTTCTGCAGTTCGGCCTGGCGGGTTTCCAGTTGGGCCTTGAGCGAGTCGACGTTGCTGTACAGCCCGCGCACCTGGCGCACGCTGCGCGCCAACTTGGCTTCGGCGGACTGCAAAGCCACTTCGCTGTCGGACGGGTCGAACTGCAACAGCACCTGGCCGGCATGCACCAGGTCGCCGTCATCGGCGCCGATGCTGGTGACGGTACCCGTCACCAGCGGGGTGATCTCCACCACGTTGCCATTGACGTAGGCATCGTCGGTGCTTTCGTGCCAGCGCCCGACCAGGCTGTACCAGGCCCAGGTGCCGGCGCCGGCGAGCAGCACCAGCAACAGCAGGCCGAGCAGCCAGGCCTTGCGCTTGCCCGACGCTGGCGCGTCGGCGGAGGGAGTTGCGGTGTCTGTGGGAGTGGCCATGACAATACCTTGGAATATGCGTAACAGGGATCAACGATCGCCGAAGCGGCGGATCGTCAGAGGGTCGCCGGCGCCAAGAAGAACCTTGGCCAGCAGGCCTTCGAGGGTCTTCAGCTCGTCTGGCTGCAACACGCCGACCAGTTCGTTCATCGCCGCCGCGCCGATCTCCGGCAGGCGGTCGGCCAGGCGCTGGCCATCGGCGGTCAGCGCCAGGCGCACCTGGCGGCGGTCATCGGCGCAGCGGTTGCGCAGGATCAGGCCCTTCTGCTCGAGACGGTCGAGCATGCGGGTCATCGAACCGCTGTCCAGGCCCAGGTAGCGGCACAGTTCAGCCGGGGTATCCACCTGGTACTGGGTGACGATGATCAGCACCTTGAACTGTGCGGCGGTGACGCCCTCCGATTCGAGGTGCCAGTCGAGAATGCGGTCCTTGAGGATCGCCGCACGGCCCAGCAGCATGCCGATGGCGCAGGTCTGGAAGTTTTCCGGGTTGAAATGGGACATCGGGGTCGGCTCGGGCAATTGTTTAAAAATATTACTGCCTAGGCAGTGAATGTCAAAGCTTTGATTAGGGGGCTATGCAAATATTCATGAAACGGCCGTTGCCGGCGACGTTTCACAGGGCGCGCAAACCCAGCGCCTGCACGGCCCCGCAGGCAATCGCCATGCCCACCAGTTCGGCCAGGCTGCCGGCCTGCAGGCGCTTCATCACCCGCCCCCGGTAGAGGTCCACGGTCTTCACGCTGATGCCCAGGCGCTCGGCAATCTCGCGGTTGTTCAAGCCTTGGGCCAGCGGCACGAACACGTCGCGCTCACGGGGTGTGAGGGCATCCACGCGTGCCTGCACCGCGGCCAGCACCAGGTCGTCCTGACGTGCCTGCCCTGCCCGCTCCAGTGCCGCCTGCACGCTGTCGAGCAGCAGCTGGTCACTGTAGGGTTTTTCGATGAAGTCGCTCGCCCCGGCCTTGAACGCCCGTACCACGATCGGCACGTCGGCATGGCCGCTGACGAAAATCACCGGGATCTGCAGGCCGCGCTCGCGCAGGGCCTGCTGCACCGCCATGCCACCCAGCCCGGGCATGCGCACATCGAGCAGCACGCAGGCCGGCCCATCGTCCACACAGGCCTCGAGAAACGCCTGGCCGCTGGCGAACGGCACGCCCTGCAGGCCAACCGATTCCAGCAACCACACCGTCGAATCACGCATGCCCTGGTCGTCGTCGACCACATACACCTTCGCTAGCACCCTGCTCTCTCCTTATCCCCGGTTCACTGCCAGGCGGCAGCACAACACCAACCCGCCCACCTCACCCGCACGCGCCCAGAGGCTGCCGCCAAACCCTTCGATCAGGCTGCGGCTCATGCTCAGGCCCAGGCCCAGGCCATCGGCCTTGCTGGTACTGAACGGGGTGAAGATCTCATCCAGGCGCTCGGCAGCCACGCCCGGCCCCTGGTCGGCGACCTCGATCAGCACCCCATCGCCCTCGCGCGCGGCGCCGAGCAGGATACGTGACGGCTGCGCGCCATGCTGCTCGCGGTTGGCCTCGATGGCATTGCGCAGCAGGTTGAGCAGCACTTGTTCGAGCAATACCCGGTCGGCGAACACCGCCGGCAATTGCCCGCTGAGGCGCAGTTCGACAGTGACCTGATCACGTGCGGCCTCCCAGGCGCACAGGCGCATGGCTTCGGCCGCGACTTCGGCCACTTCCACCGCCTGCAGACGCCGCGGCCCCTTGCGCAGGAACGCACGCAGGCGGCGAATCACCTCGGCGGCGTGGGTCGCCTGCTCGGTGATGCGTTGCAGGCCCTGGCCGACCCGCTCACGCGCCTGCGGGTCGCGCTCCAGGCCTTGCAGGTAGCGTTGGCTGGCATTGGCATAGTTGACCACCGCCGCCAGCGGCTGATTCATCTCGTGGGCGATCCCCGACGCCAGTTCGCCCAGGGTGGCGAGCCGGGCGCTGTGGGCCAGGTTCTCCTGGGCCTCGATGCGCAGGGTGATGTCACGCGACACGCTGACCACTTCCACCACGGCGCCCGTGTAGGTCTCGCGGATCGCCCGGCTGGCGATCTCGAACCAGCGATAGGCGCCGCTGGCATGGCGAACACGACAGGTCGTGGTGTGGTAACCGTCCTGATCCAGGGCGGCGGCGGCCTGGCGTAGTACCTGGCGCCGCTCGCGCGGGTGCAGCAGCGCCCGCACCGGCATGCCGCGCAGTTGCTCCGGCCATAGGCCAAGCAGGCGGTAGGCAGCCGGCGAGGCGTCGAGAAAGCGGCCGTCCGGGCTGTGCCGGGAAATGAGGTCGGTGGTGTTCTCGATGATCAGCCGATAAAGGCGCCGGGCGCGGCTGGCCTCACGGGCGCCCTGGCGCTCTTCGCTGGCATCGCGACAGCGTGCCAGCACCCACTGGCCCTGGTCATCGGGAATGAAGGTCCACAGCAGAATGCGTTCGCCGACCTGTTTTTCCACATCGGCGATTGCCCGGTGCTGGCGCAGGCAGGCTCGCACCAGCGCCGCGGCATTGCTCGGCAGCCAGTCGCCCAGCGTGGCGCCCGCGCCGATCAACGCCTGCAGGGCCGGGTTGCTTGCCAGTACGCTGGCATCGGCAGCCAGCAGCACACTGGGTTGTGGGTCCTTGGCGAGCAAGGGTGAAAGGGTCTGATCCACTGTCGGCGCTCTTTAATCTAGTAGTTTTACTATATTGCTATAGTCGATATTCCATCTACGATAGCGGTTCGCGTAAAACTGCGACAGGGGCAAGCGGCCATCGGCGCGCTGCCCGCACCCTGATCAGAGCTAACAATCAGCCACCGGGGGGCCACACGCACAACCTGCGTCTGCCTCCCCTACAGGATTACCGTATGTCGATCTTCGCCCAGGGCCTGATGCCCGCTGCCGTCAACCACGTCGCCCTCACCCCGCTGAGCTTCATCGAACGCACCGCCGCCGTGTACGGCGATTACCCGGCCGTGATCCACGGCGCCATTCGCCGCGACTGGCGCGAGACCTACCAGCGCTGCCGGCGCCTGGCCAGCGCCCTTGCCGGGCGTGGTGTCGGCCGCAGCGACACGGTGGCGGTGATGCTGCCGAACATTCCGGCCATGCTCGAAGCGCACTTCGGCGTGCCGATGATCGGCGCCGTGCTCAACACCCTCAACGTGCGCCTGGACGCCGAAGCCATCGCCTTCATGCTGCAGCACGGCGAGGCCAAGGTGCTGATCACCGACCGCGAGTTCCACGGAGTGATCGCTGCGGCCCTGGCCTTGCTCGAACACCCGCCGCTGGTGGTCGATGTGGATGACCCCGAATACGGCGAAGGCCGTGCGGTCAGCGACCTCGACTATGAAGCCCTGCTGGCCGAAGGCGACCCGGACTTTGCCTGGGAATGGCCCGAGGATGAATGGCAGGCGATTTCGCTGAACTACACCTCGGGCACCACCGGCAACCCCAAGGGCGTGGTCTATCACCACCGTGGTGCCTACCTGAACGCCATCGGCAATCAGATGACCTGGGCCATGGGCCACCGCCCGGTGTACCTGTGGACCTTGCCGATGTTCCACTGCAACGGCTGGTGCTACCCCTGGACCATCACCGCGCTGGCCGGCACCCACGTGTTCCTGCGCCGGGTCGACCCGCAGAAGATCCTCACCCTGATCCGCGAGCACCGGGTCAGCCACCTGTGCGGCGCGCCCATCGTTCTCAACGCCCTGGTCAACATGCCCGAAGCCGCCAAGGCCGCCATCGAACATCCGGTGCAAGCCATGGTCGCCGGCGCCGCACCACCGGCCAAGGTCATCGGTGCGGTCGAGCAGATGGGCATCCGGGTCACCCACACCTATGGCCTGACCGAAGTCTACGGGCCGGTCACCGTCTGTGCCTGGCATGACGAATGGGACGAACTGCCGTTGGAGGAGCGGGCGCGGATCAAGTCGCGTCAGGGCGTGCGCTATCCCACCCTCGACGGTCTGATGGTCGCCGACCCGCAGACCCTGCAGCCGGTACCGCAAGACGGCAACACCCTGGGCGAGATCTTCATGCGCGGCAACACGGTGATGAAGGGCTACCTGAAAAATCCCGAAGCCACCGCCGAGGCCTTCCGCGGTGGCTGGTTCCACACCGGCGACCTGGCCGTGTGGCACGCCGATGGCTATGTCGAGATCAAGGACCGGCTCAAGGACATCATCATTTCCGGCGGCGAGAACATCTCGACCATCGAAGTCGAAGACACCCTGTACAAGCACCACGCCGTACTCGAAGCCGCCGTGGTCGCCCGCGCCGACGACAAATGGGGCGAAACGCCCTGCGCCTTCGTCGCCCTCAAGCCCGGCCACGAGCAGACCCGCGAGAGCGACATCATCAGCTGGTGCCGCGAACACCTGGCCGGCTTCAAGGTGCCCAAGACCGTGGTCTTCGGCGAGCTGCCCAAGACGTCCACCGGCAAGATCCAGAAATACGTCCTGCGCGACCGCGCCAAGGCCCTGTGAACCGTTATCGAGCCTGACATGACCGACTACACCGCTCCATTGCGCGACATGCGCTTCATCCTCCATGACGTGTTCCAGGGCCCTGCCCTGTGGGCGCGCCTGCCCGCCCTGGCCGAGCGTGTCGACGCTGAAACCGCCGATGCCATTCTTGAGGAGGCCGCCAAGGTCACCAGCCAGTTGATCGCCCCGCTCAGCCGCAACGGCGATGAGCAAGGCGTGCACTTCGACGCCGGCAACGTCACCACTGCGGACGGCTTTCGCGACGCCTGGCGCACCTACCGCGAAGGCGGTTGGGTGGGCCTGGGCGGTAACCCCGAGTATGGCGGCATGGGCATGCCGAAGATGCTGGGTGTGCTGTTCGAAGAGATGCTCTACGCCGCCGACTGCAGCTTCAGCCTCTATTCGGCGCTGAGCGCCGGCAGCTGCCTGGCCATCGATGCCCATGCCAGCGAAGCACTCAAGACCACCTACCTGCCACCGCTGTACGAAGGCCGCTGGGCCGGCACCATGTGCCTGACAGAGCCCCACGCCGGCACCGACCTGGGGCTGATCCGCAGCCGCGCCGAACCCCAGGCCGACGGCAGCTATCGCATCAGCGGCAGCAAGATTTTCATCACCGGTGGCGAGCAGGACCTGACCGAGAACATCGTCCATCTGGTGCTGGCCAAGCTGCCGGACGCCCCTGCCGGGGCCAAGGGCATTTCGTTGTTCCTCGTGCCCAAATACCAGGTCGAGGCCGACGGCAGCCTCGGCCCGCGCAACGCCGCGCACTGTGGTTCGATCGAACACAAGATGGGCATCAAGGCCTCGGCCACCTGCGTGATGAACTTCGATGGCGCCAGCGGTCACCTGGTCGGTGAGCCGAACAAGGGCCTGGCGGCGATGTTCACCATGATGAACTACGAGCGCCTGTCCATCGGCATCCAGGGCATCGGCTGCGCCGAAGCGTCGTACCAGAGCGCCGCACGCTACGCCAACGAGCGCCTGCAAAGCCGCGCCGCCAGCGGCCCAAAGGCGTCAGAGAAAGCCGCCGACCCGATCATCGAACATGGCGATGTAAGGCGCATGCTGCTGACCATGCGCGCCCTCACCGAAGGCGGCCGCGCCTTCGCCGCCTATGTCGGCCAGCAGCTGGACCTGGCGCGCTACGCCGAGGACGGTGGTGAGCGCGAGCATGCCCAGCGCCTGGTCGCGCTGCTGACCCCGGTGGCCAAGGCGTTCTTCACCGACAACGGCCTGGAAAGCTGCGTACTCGGCCAGCAGGTGTACGGTGGCCATGGCTACATCCGTGAGTGGGGCCAGGAGCAGCGCGTGCGCGACGTGCGCATCGCGCAAATCTACGAAGGCACCAACGGCATCCAGGCCCTTGACCTGCTCGGGCGCAAGGTACTGGCCGATGGTGGCCAGGCCCTGGCCTGTTTTGCGGCTGAAGTGCGGGCCTTCAGCGCCGGGGCACCGCTGCACCGCGAAGCCTTGCAGGCCAGCCTGGCACGCCTGGAAGCCACCAGCGAATGGCTGCGCACACGAGCACGCGAGGACGCCAACCTGGTCAACGCCGTGGCGGTGGAATACCTGCACCTGTTCGGCCTGACCGCCTATGCCTACATGTGGGCGCGCATGGCGGCGGTGGCCCAGGCCAGGCACGCCGAAGACCCGGCCTTCCATGGCGCCAAGCTGGCCTGTGCGGCGTTCTTCTTCCAGCGCTTGCTGCCGCGCAGCCTGGCCCTGGATGCCAGCATCCGCGCCGGTAGCGCCAGCCTGTACGCGATGACGGCCGAGCAATTCTGAGGCGGCAAGGGAGCGCTTCGTGCTTGCCGCGAAGCGTTCTCAAACGCTGGAAATCCCTTGCGCAACCGACGAAAAACACACATAACTGATAGTCATTCGCCATTACCTCGGTTCTCGGGAGCCCCTTTGCAGGGGTAGAATGCGCAAAACCCGGAGCCATGATGAACCAAGACCGCCTCAATCCCAGCCCAGACGAAGCCATCACCGATGCCGCCGCGCACTGGTGCATGCGCCTGCACGCCGACGATTGCACGCAGGTCGAACGTGAAGCGTTCGCCCGCTGGCTGGCGGCCGACCCGCGTCACGCCGAGGAATACCAGGCGATGCTGGAAATCTGGCAAACCGCCGACCTGTTGCCCCGCACCGCCACGGTCATCGACTTCAATCCACCTGCACGGCACGCGCCACGGGCACGCAACTGGCGGCCATTGGCGTCGGCAGCGGCGTTGGTCCTGCTGGCGTTGCCGCTGGCCGGATGGGTGGGTTGGGAGCAAGGCTGGGTGCCCAATCACTACCAGCATTTCGAAGCAGGCAATGACACGCGGACCGTGCAGTTGAGCGACGGCAGCACGGTCGAGCTCAACCTGCATACCGAGCTGACCTACCTCAACTACAAGGACCAACGTCAGGTCACCCTCAAGCGTGGTGAAGCCTTCTTCAAGGTGCAGCACGACAGCAGCCACCCGTTCATCGTCCGCGCCGGCCGCGGCCAGACCCGCGTCACCGGTACCCAGTTCAATGTCTGGAAGTATCAGGACCAGGTCAAGGTCACGCTGGTGCAGGGTTCGGTGCTGGTCAGCAGCGACGGCGGTGCTGGTGGCTACCGCCTGGGCCCTGGCATGCAGGCCAGCTACCACACGGGGGATTTCGAACCGCAGCTGGCCGAGAACGACGACTACGACAACAGCCTGGCCTGGCGCAACGGCAAGCTGGTGCTCGACAACCTGAGCCTGGAACAGGCCCTGCCGGTGATCAACCGCTACCTGGACGCCCCGCTGCTGCTGGCCGACCCCGGTACCGGGCGCATTCGCATCAGCGGCATCTACAACACCCGCGAAGTCGAGCGGCTGGTGGACAACCTGCCCAAGGTGCTGCCGATCTACCTGACCCGCAGCAAGGACGGCAGCACCGTCCTCAACAGCATCTCGCCACCGCCCGACAAGGGCTGACGCCTTACAGGGTCATTGCCGCCAGCCAACCGAATGCCAGCAACGGCAAGTTGTAGTGGAGGAAGGTCGGAACCACGGTGTCCCAGATGTGATGGTGCTGGCCATCCACGTTCAGCCCCGAGGTCGGGCCGAGGGTCGAGTCCGACGCCGGTGAGCCAGCGTCGCCCAGGGCACCTGCGGTACCGACGATGCACACCGTGGCCAGCGGGTCGAAGCCCAGTTGCACGCACAGCGGCACGAAGATCGCCGCCAGGATCGGCACCGTCGAGAACGACGAACCGATGCCCATGGTCACCAGCAACCCCACCAGCAGCATCAGCAAGGCGCCAATGCCCTTGCTGTGATCGATCCATTGCGCCGAGGTCTCGACCAGGCTCTGCACCTCGCCGGTGGCTTTCATCACATCGGCAAAGCCGGACGCTGCGATCATGATGAAGCCGATCATGGCCATCATCTTCATGCCTTCGGTGAACAGGTCGTCGGTGTCTTTCCAGCGCACGATGCCCGACAGCGAGAAGATCAGGAAACCGACCATGGCGCCGATGATCATCGAGTCCAGCCACAGCTGCACGATGAATGCCGCGGCGATTGCCAGCCCCGCCACCAGCAGGGTCAGCGGGTTGTACTGCACGCTGACCTGCTCGACCTGCTCGATGCGCGCCAGGTCGTAGTCGCGCTTCTTGCGGTAGCTGATGAACACCGCCAGCAGCAGGCCGACGAACATGCCGGCCGCCGGAATGGCCATGGCGTGGGTGACATTGACCCCGCTGACATCGACCCCGGCACGGGCGACGTTGGCCAGCAGGATCTCGTTGAGGAATATGTTGCCAAAGCCCACCGGCAGGAACATGTACGGCGTGATCAGGCCGAAGGTGATCACGCAGGCGATCAGCCGGCGGTCGATGCGCAGGCGCGTCAGCACGTACAGCAACGGCGGCACCAGCAGCGGGATGAAGGCGATGTGGATGGGCAGGATGTTCTGCGACGACACCGCCACCACCAGCATCAGGCCGATCAGCAGCCATTTGACCTTGCCGCCGTTGGCATGGCCCTGGCGGTCGATCATGTTCAGCGCGCGGTCGGCCAGGGCATGGGCCAGGCCCGACTTGGCAATGGCCACGGCGAAGGCGCCGAGCAACGCGTAGGAAAGTGCCACCGTGGCACCGCCACCGAGGCCACCGTTGAAGGCCTTGAGCGTGCCTTCGATGCCCAGCCCGCCGACCAGGCCACCGACCAGTGCGCCGATGATCAGGGCGATGACCACATGCACGCGGGACAGGCTGAGTATGAGCATGATGCCGACGGCGGCGATCACTGCGTTCATGGTTTGGGGTTCCTCGTAACGGCAGACAAAAACCGCGCACTCTGACGGAGTGGGAGGGAGATGTCAAAAGCGCCATATTTCGGCGTATTTCGCTGGAATTTTAAATTGAATGTTTGAATAAAGAAAAATAGGCGTGAGCCGATATAGGGGGAGGCTCAGAGGTGCTTGCCTTTAGGTCTTCAGTGCCTGTGAGATCGAGCGCCGCCCGCGCGGCGCATCGCGAGCTGCGCTCGCTCCTACGTTTGTTTCGGGCCAATCATTCCTGTGGGATTTGCGCGCGGACGCCTTGGCGCATGGCACGAGACCGCGTCGTACGAACAAGGCGGTCGCGCGCGCCTGTCACAGGCGTTACTGGCCAGAAATAAACGTAGGAGCGAGCGCAGCTCGCGATGCGCCGCGCGGGCGGCGCTCGATCTCCCAGGCGCCAAAAACCCCAAGGCAAACACCTCTCAGCTCCACCACCAAACCCTTACTGCCAGAAAAAGGGATTCACCCCCATGCCTTTGCGACAACTTTCCATCCAGTGGAAGATCACCCTGCTCGCCGGTCTCTGCCTCGCCGGCATCGTCACCCTGCTCGTCGGCCTTTCACTGTACCGCATGGACCACAGCTCGGACCTGGTCAAGGCCAGCAGCATGCAGATGCTCACCGAAGCTGCGCAGTCGCGGATCGAGTCGCAAGGTGAAGTCCAGGCCCTGAACATTCGCCGCCAGTTCATGGATGCCTACCAGTACGGCGCGGGCTTCTCGCGCCAGGTGCTGTTCCTGCGTGAACAGGCAGAAAAACGCTTCCTCGACGCCTTCGACCTGCGTGAGGACCTGACCCGTCAGGTACGCGCCGCGCTGCAGGCCAACCCTGACCTGCTCGGCCTGTCGCTGGTGTTCGAGCCCAATGCGCTGGACAACAAGGACAGCCTGTTCGCCGGCAAAGCCGAGCTGGGCAGCAACGAAACCGGGCGCTTCGCCCTGTACTGGTCGCAACCGCGCGCTGGCCAGCTGACCGCCATGGCCCTGCCCGAGCACGACATGGCCAATACCGAGATCGGCCCCAGCGGCCAGCCGGCCAACACCTGGTGGAGCTGCCCGCGCAGCACCGGCAAGGTCTGCGTGGTGGAGCCGTACTTCTACGACATCGACGGCCAGCGCGTGCTGATGACCAGCATCGTCTTCCCGCTGGCGGTCAACGGCAAGATCATCGCCACCCTGTCCATCGACATCAACCTCAACAGCCTGCAGGCCCTGAGCCAGGACGCCAGCCGCAGCCTCTACGAAGGCCGCACGACGGTCGGCATCCTCAGCCCGGTCGGCCTGCTGGCCGGCTACAGCGCCGACGCCAGCAAGCTGGCCCAGCGTTTCGACCAGGTCGACCCGCGCCAGGGTGCCGAACTGGTGCGCAAGCTGGCCACTGGCAAGCTGAGCATCCTCCACGACCAGGCACGCCTGAAAGTTCTGGCCGCTTTCGAACCGATCCCTGGCGCCCAGCCCTGGGGCGTGCTGCTGGATGTGCCGGAAAATGCCTTGACCGGCCCGGCCGAAGCGCTCAAGCAAGAACTGGACACCCTGAACACCAGCGGCACCCTGCTGGAGCTGGGCCTGGGCCTGGCCGCGGCGATCGCCGGCCTGCTGCTGGTGTGGTTGATGGCCCGTGGCGTGACCAAGCCGATCCTCGGCGTGGCCGCGATGCTCAAGGACATCGCCAGCGGCGAAGGCGACCTGACCCGCCGCCTGACCTACGACAAGCGCGATGAACTCGGCGAGCTGGCCGGCTGGTTCAACCGCTTCCTCGACAAGCTGCAACCGACCATCGCCGAGGTGAAGCGCTCGGTGCAGGCCGCCCGCGGCACCGCTGACCAGTCCTCAGCGATTGCCACTGAAACCAGTGCTGGCATGGAGCAGCAGTACCGCCAGGTCGACCAGGTGGCCACCGCCTCCCACGAAATGAGCGCCACCGCCCAGGACGTCGCCCGCAGCGCCGCCCAGGCCGCGCAAGCCGCCCGCGAGGCCGACCAGGCCACCCGCGAGGGCCTGGCGGTGATCGACCGCACCACCACCAGCATCGATGCCCTGGCCGCCAACATGAGCCAGGCCATGGCCGAAGTCGAAGGCCTGGCGCAGAACAGCGAGAAAATCGGTTCGGTGCTGGAAGTGATCCGTTCTATCGCCGAGCAGACCAACCTGCTGGCGCTGAACGCCGCCATCGAGGCGGCCCGTGCCGGTGAGGCCGGCCGTGGTTTTGCCGTGGTCGCCGATGAGGTGCGCAACCTGGCCCAACGCACCCAGGAGTCGGTGGAAGAAACCCGCCAGGTGATCGAGGCCCTGCAGACCGGCACCCGCGATGTGGTCGGCAGCATGGACCACAGCCATCGCCAGGCCCAAGGCGGTGTCGAGCAGGTCGGCCAGGCGGTGACCGCGCTGCAGCGCATCGGCCAGGCGGTCAGCGTGATCACCGACATGAACCTGCAGATCGCCTCGGCCGCCGAAGAGCAGAGTGCGGTAGCCGAAGAGATCAACAGCAACGTCGCGACCATCCGCGATGTCACCGAATCGCTGTCGGGTCAGGCCAACGAATCGGCGCGGGTCAGCCAGTCGCTGAACAGCCTGGCCAACCAGCAGCAGGCGCTGATGGACCAGTTCCGCGTCTGACCTGCCGGGGCCGCTCGCGGCCCCGAAAACCTCCTCGTCTACACTTGCCCGCAACGCAAGAAGCAGTAATCGACGAGGCTCCTCATGAAAAAGATCCCTGCGCTGCTGGCCGGCCTTTTGCTCACCTTCGGCCTGGCCAGCACCGACAGCGCCGCATCGGCGGAAAACAGCAAACCCATCCACTTCGGCGCGCTCGGCTGGGAAAGCGGCGCCCTGACCACGGAAATCCTGCGCCACATCGTCGAGCACGGTTACGGCTACCCCACCGACACGCTCCCCGGCAGCACCGTGAGCATGGAAGTGGCACTGGCGCGCAACGACCTGCAGGTGATCGCCGAAGAATGGGCCGGGCGCAGTCCAGCTTGGGTCAACGCCGAAAAGGCCGGCGAAGTGTTCGCCCTGGGTGACACGGTGAAGCACGCTGAAGAGGGCTGGTGGGTACCCGCCTACGTGGTCAAGGGCGACAAGGCCCCTGCCCCTGACCTGCGTAGTGTCGAAGACCTCAAGCGTTATTCGTCTGTGTTCAAGGACCCTGAAGACCCAGTAAAAGGCCGCTTCCTCAACAGCCCCAGCGGCTGGACCTCGGAGATCGTCAATAGCCAGAAGCTCAAGGCCTACGGCCTGGAAGGCTTGTACACCAACTTCCGCACAGGCTCGGGCGCTGCGCTGGATGCCGAGGTGGACTCGGCGATCCGCCGCAAGAAACCCGTGCTGTTCTACTACTGGAGCCCCACGGCGCTGATTGGTCGTTACGACCTCGTGCGCCTGCAGGAACCCCCGTTCGATGCAGCAGCCTGGGCCACCCTGACCGACGCGAAAAACCCCAACCCCAAAGGCAGTCAGTCGTTGCCGGCAAAGCTTTCGATCGGCGTGTCCAAGGCATTTCGCGATGGCTACCCGCAGCTGGTGGCGGTGTTCGAGAAAGTCGACCTGCCCATCGACCGGCTGAACAAGGCCCTGGCAGAGATGAACGAAAAGCGCCTGCCAGCCACTGATGCCGCCAAGGCCTTCCTGCGTGCCAACCCGGATGTGTGGAAGGCCTGGCTACCCGCCGACGTGGCCGGCAAGGTCGAGGCTAGCCTGTGAGTACGGGCTTCCCCGAAGCCCTGCAACTGTCCTTCGCCGACACCATCAACCGCCTGGTCGACTGGTTGGTGCTGCACTATGGCGACCACCTGCGCAGTGTCTCCGACCAGTTGCTGCAATTGTTGGTCGGCCTGGAGAACCTGCTACGCCTGATGCCCTGGTGGCTGCTGTTGCTGCTGGTCGGCCTGCTGGCCTGGCACGCCAGCCGCAGCCTGCTGCGCAGCGTGGTGCTGGTCGCGCTGCTGGCGTTCATCGGCGTGCTCGGGCTGTGGGACAAACTGCTGCAGACCCTCGCCCTGGTGCTGGTCAGTACCGGCCTGTGCGTGCTGATCGGCGTGCCGCTGGGCATCCTCCTGGCCACCCGCCCGCTGGCCCGGCGCCTGCTGTTGCCGGTGCTGGACGTGATGCAGACGCTGCCGGCCTTCGTCTACCTGATCCCGGTACTGATGCTGTTTGGTTTGGGCAAGGTGCCGGCGGTGTTCGCCACCTTGATCTATGCCCTGCCGCCGTTGGTGCGGTTGACAGAGCTGGGCCTGAGCCAGATCGACCCCTCGTTGCTGCAGGCCGCCCACGGCCTGGGTGCCGGCCGCTGGCAGCGGCTGCGTCGCATCGCCCTGCCGCTGGCGCTACCGAGCATCATGGCCGGGCTCAACCAGTCGGTGATGATGGCGCTGTCGATGGTGGTGGTGGCGTCGATGATCGGTGCCCGCGGGCTGGGTGAGGATGTGCTTGCAGGGATCCAGACCCTCAACGTCGGCCAAGGGGTCGAAGCGGGGCTAGCCATCGTTGCGCTGGCGATGGTGATCGACCGAATCAGCCAGGCGTATGGGCGCACCCGCCGCTAGGCGCGCTCACAAACCTGGATTGACTCAATACCTGATCATCACCGACTTCAGCTCGGTGTAGTCCTCGATGAACGCGCTGCCGAACTCGCGCCCCACACCCGAAGCCTTGGTCCCGCCAAAGGGTACTGCCGGGTCGAGGAAGGTGTGCATGTTGACCCACACCGTGCCGGCCTCGATCTGCGGAATCAGCCGCAATGCCTTGGACAGGTCGTTGGTCCACAGGCTGGCGGTCAGGCCATAAGGGCTGTCGTTCATCAGCTCGACCAGCTCTTGCTCGTTGTCGAACGGCAGCACGCAGACGATCGGCCCGAAAGTTTCCTCATGCAGCAGCGGGTCGCTGGCACCGTTGGCCAAGACCACGGTCGGCTCGACGAAGTAGCCCGGCCGGTCCACTGCCCTGGCACCACACACCACCGTGTTGTTGGCCCGCGCCCGCTCGAAGAAACCAAGAATCTTCTGCAGGTGCGCGGCATTGGCCAAGGGCCCGAACTGCGCCTCGGGGTCCAGTGCCGAACCGATCTTCATCTGCCCCAGCGCCACACCCAGCTTGCGGGTGAACTCCTCGACCTTGCTGTGGTGCACATACAGCCGCTCGGGCGATGCACAGACCTGCCCCTGGTGCACATAAGCCGTTTGCACGATACCGGCCACGGCTCCATCGACATCGACATCAGCCAGCAGCGCTGCGGCATTCTTGCCGCCCAGTTCCAGGGTGGCGCGGGTCAGGTTGGCCGCCATGGCCGCCTTGCCCACCGCTATACCGGTCGGCACGGAACCGGTGAAGGCTACCTTGGCCACGTCTGGATGCTCGATCAGCCGCTGCCCGGCCTGCCCCCGGCCGTTCAGCACGTTGAGCGCGCCTGCCGGCACACCCGCCTCGATCGCCAGCTCGGCGATGCGCAGCAGCGTCAGCGGGGTGAACTCGCTGGGTTTGATGACGATGGTGCAACCGGTGACCAGCGCCGAGGCGATCTTCCAGATGCCGATCATCACCGAGAAGTTCCACGGCACGATGCCGGCCACCACGCCCACCGGCTCGCGCAGGGTGAACGCGGTGTAGCGCTCGCCGGCGAACGATGGGATCGACGGCGTCATGGTCTGCCCGGTGATCTTGCTCGCCCAACCGGCGAAGTAGCGCAGGAACACCACGCTCTGGGCGATCTCCAGGCCGCGAGTGAGGTTGATCGACTTGCCCGAGCACAAGGTTTCGAGCTGCGCCAGCTCTTCGGCATTGGCCTCGATCAGGTCCGCCAGGCGGTTCAGAACCACGCCTTTGTGATACGGCGAAGCCTCGGCCCAGGCGCCCTTGAAGGCTTGCCGCGCACTGCGCACCGCGCGCTCGACCTCGGCAACGCTGGCCTCGGCCACTTGAGCGATGACCGTGCCGCTGGACGGGTCATGGATGGCGATCGACGGCCCCGCCTCGCCCGCCAGGTACTGGCCCTCGATGAAATGGCCATGGGGCCTGGCGAGGAACTCGACCACGGCAGGTAACAGCTGGATATCGCTCATGACATGACTCCTGGATGGCAGTGCAAGAAGGTGTGCCGAGCGATATTCAAACGCCCGCCCACCCGCCTGCCAGCCCCGCACGACGTTTTGTCAGGCAGCCTCAAGAGAATGTCACGCTGGCCAAATCGCCGCGCTGGGTCGGGCGGCACACTGCGATGACTGTGCGCTCCCACTGAATCACGCAAGCGTTGTACCTTTCGCCCGCTCGGTCAGCGGGCTTTTTTTCGCCCGTACATGAAGCCCTGGCCAACCAGGGCTCCACCCGTGCGCTCAGGGGTAACGGTAGGTCAAGCAGTTGCCTCGCGTTCCTGGCGATAGTTCTGCAGGGAGGCGATACGCTGATTGCTCGCGGCCTCACGCTCCTCGATGATCACCTTGAGTTGCTGCGACGCCTGTACCAGGTAAGCCTGAAGCTCATCACCTGTAATGTATTGACCCGACAGCTTGTTCAACTTGCTCCAGCCATCGTTGAACAACTGCGCGAAACGCTCCGAAACAACCCCTACAGCAAGCCATTCCGCAGCCTGGGAGACGAAGAATTCATCGGTACTGAGCCGGATCGCTTCCAGGCGGCTCTTGCGCAACACTTCACTATTGCCTGCCTTTTCGTACTCTTCCATGCGAACCGTGGCTTCATCGACGATGCACTGCATGAAGTCCGCGAAGGATTTGAAGAAGAAGGCAATCTCTTCGACGATTTCCTTGCTGCGCTTGAGTGCCGAAACACTCAGGTTCAGCGATCTGACTGCAAGCTCGATGGTTTGCTCTTCACTGCGCTTGGCATCGAGCAGCACGGTAATCTTGGCCAACTCCGCAACCTGGCCGCGCTTGACCTCTTCGTACTTCTCGACATTGTCGAGCATCTGCCGCTCAAGTTCGCGCAGCGATGCACCTTGACGCTGCTGCTCTGCGCCTGCCTCATCTGCCGCAGCGCCCAGTTGACGCAAAAAAGCGCCCAATTGATTTTCAGCTTGGCTCAGCTGGTTCTGCTCCTCACGCAATTCACCCTGAGCCTTTTCAAGCGCACTGCTCAATTCCTGTCTTTCGGCATCGGTGGTTGCCGCCGCCTGCTGCTGCTCAAGTTCATCCGCGCGTTGCTGGCGTGCCTCTACAATCTTTGCTTGAGCATTGCGCGCCGCTTCAAGGTTGGACTTTTCCACCACCTGCTTCGGGTCGACATTGCTGTTACCGAGCAGCCCCGGTGTACCTGCAGCGGCAGCCCCGAGCGCTCCACCAACCCCGCCCGTCGCCGCCATGGCGGCAATCGGCAGTACAGCAGACACCACTTGCGTGACGGACTTGACCACCGAGGCCCAGAAGGACTTCTGCTCGGCACTTTGGGCTTGCTTGCCATACTCGACGGCCATTTTCTCGAATCGCGCTATCTGCTCCTGCAGCGCACTGACCAGTGAATCCAGTTCTTCTTTACGCGCCGTGGCCTGAACAATCTCTTCCTCGATTGCCTTGTTGGCTGCGATGGTCTCGCTCAGGGCGATTTCGCTGCTGTCAGTAACGTCTTTGATGTCCTTGAGAATACTGTCGTACTTGACGATGATCGTATTCAGGCTGCTGCGCACGTCCATGGCAGCCGTGCTGATGCGCTTGGCCATGTCCAGCAGCTCTGCCTTGACGAACTGTTTGATTTCTTCAGGATCGGCACTGTCGCGGACATCCAGCCAGTCCGGCAGCAGTGACGCCAGCTGCTTGCCGATCATAGCGGCAATGCGAACCGAATCCTTGATCCGGCGCTCACTGTCTTGCTGAGCCTCGACCAACTGGCTCATGATGCGACTTATCTTGACCCGAATGTCGCCGTGTTCCTGCGGCGTCGTGTTATAGGCGATGTACAAAAGACTGATTGCATGATCAGTATCCGTCTTCGCCCGTGACGTGTCGTAGTTACCTTCGATCTTACTGACAAATCTGTCGACCAAGGGCGACTGAGCTGTCGGCAATTGCAGTTTTTCCTGCCCAATGATCTCAGCAACCTCGTTAGTGATATCATTATCCAACAGGACATTACGATCAGTAATAGAAATGACGTTCGACATGAGCTTGAAACCCCAATAAACAGAAATTGAATAGCGGACAAATGTTAGTGCCCAGCAATACCTTTAATAATCGGGAAATCTATCCGGTCAATGTTCACCCTCAACGCGCACCTGTAAAATCTGGCGCCCGGCATGCAACCCACCATTCGTTCTCCATCGGTACATAGGCATTTATCATGCGCGGCAAAAATTGCCCAAGTTGTTTATGAGCATCCTGGAAATATGCCTCAAGCTGCCTGATAGCCTCGCCCCGGCAAGCCGCTGCTTCCGCCGGTTTGGCCGGGCACTGAGCCCACGCATAGGTAACGTCATCCAGCTGTTCACGAAGCCTGAAACGTTCCGATATAAAATCCGAATGCGATCTACTTAGAGATTTCATGTACCACTCATCCGCGCCTGTGCGCAGATACCTCTGATTGGCTGCGTTCAGCGCATCCCTCAACGTCTGCAGCTCACTATTCAAGGCGGAGTCATTGGGGGAGTAACGATGAGCGTTTCTGTCCCAGAAATCTTTCAATGCGTCCATTGCTTCTCTGTGTTCTTTGGGATAGAGCCGTACCCCGGTGCCTATGCCCACATCAAAACCAGATAATTTATCGAGCATGCGCTCGTTCATGGTGTGATAAACACCCAGGCAGTCATTGACACTGGTTTCAATCACCTTATCTCCGGGCGTGAGTGCGAATGCGTCGATTAAAGATTCAGCCGAAACAGCATTCGACAATGCGGTCGTTAGCGCGATCCCGCAGATTAAATAACCCTTGACAGCTGTCATCGTTGATTGTCCTCAGACTCGATTATTGGCGTTGCACTGACGCGTGCGCCAAACGATTTAAAGTCCGTTCTCACAATCCGCTAAGCAGGAACTCTATACTCATCACCACTAATAACCAAATGGAATATAAATATCCTTTATTATTATTTTAAAGGCTAACCGTCATTCGCTATAAAGGCTCTCACTGTACAGCCGCCAACACTTGGCCAACTGTCTGCAGCGCAACAGTCGATCAACAGCAAACAGGCAAAGGCCAACACCCACAGTGCGCATCAAGGCTGCCAGGCGTTGATTTTCAACAAAGTTCAAACAGGCACGACGATTGCTCAAGCAAAGTCCCGCTTATTCATCCGGAGACCAGCCCATGAGCACCCCCTTGAACGTCGTAGCACTGTCTGGCGGTACTACCCGCCCCTCTCGTACCCTGGCCCTGACCGAGGCCATCCTCGCCGAACTGGGCCAGCACCTGCTCATCAAGACGCACCTGATCGAACTGGGTGAAATCGCCCGGCCACTGGGAGCCGCGTTGTGGCGCAGCGAACTGCCCGACGCGGTGGAGCAACAGTTGCGCCTGGTGGAAAAGGCTGACTTGTTGCTGGTCGCCGCCCCTGTCTACCGCGGCAGCTTCCCCGGCCACTTCAAGCACCTGTTCGACCTGATCGGTCAGGACGCCCTGGTCGATACCCCGGTGCTGCTCGCCGCCACCGGTGGCAGCGAACGCCATGCGCTGGTACTCGACCATCAACTGCGCCCGCTGTTCAGCTTCCTGCAGGCCCTGACCTTGCCAATAGGCGTCTACGCCAGCCAGGCCGAGCTTGCCGACTACCGGGTTTCCAGCGATGCCCTAGGCGCGCGCATTCGCCTGGCTGCAGAGCGCGCCGTGCCGCTGTTCGGCGCCCATCACGCACTCCGTGAAAGCGCCTGAGGAGCCGCCATGAATGCACCTTTGAATGCGGCCCGACCAGCGCTGGCGATAGCACGCGAACTGGCCACGCAGTTCGCCCAGACCGCGGTGGAGCGCGACGAGCGCGGCGGCACGCCCAAGGCCGAACGCGATGCCTTGCGCAGCAGCGGTTTACTGTCGCTGGTGATTCCGCAGGCGTTCGGCGGCCAGGGCGCGAACTGGCACGACACCTTCGAGGTGGTACGCGAGTTCGCCCGGGTCGACAGTTCGATCGCCCACGTGTTCGGCTTCCACCACCTGATGCTGGCTACCGTGCGCCTGTTCTCACGCCCGGAGCAGTGGCAGCCGTGGTTCGAGCAGACCGCACGCAAGCACTGGTTCTGGGGCAACGCCCTCAATCCACTGGACACCCGCACCGTGGTCAAGCACTTCGACGGCTGGTGCGAGTTTTCCGGTAAGAAGAGCTTCTGCTCCGGCGCCAGCGATTCGGAAATGCTGATCGCCTCGGCAGTGGACGAGCGCGCCGGCGGCAAGCTGCTGATCGCCGCGATCCCCAGCGGGCGCACCGGCATCACCCTGCACAACGACTGGAACAACATCGGCCAGCGCCAGACCGACAGTGGCAGCGCCAGCTTCGAACGAGTTCGGGTCGAACACGATGAACTGCTGCTCGACCCCGGCCCGTTGAGCACGCCTTTCGCCGCGCTGCGCCCGCTGATCGCCCAGCTGCACTTCGCCAACCTGTTCCTCGGCATCGCCGAAGGAGCCTTCGACGAAGCACGCCAGTACAGCCTCAAGGAAAGCCGGCCGTGGTTCCGCTCCAGCGCTGCCAGCAGCGCCGAAGACCCCTACGTACTGCGCCACTACGGTGAGTTCTGGGTGGGCCTTGAGAGCGTGCGCCTGCTGATCGCCCGCGCCGCCCGCCAACTCGACAGCGCCTGGACCAAGGAGCAGTCGCTGAGCGCCGAGGAGCGCGGCGACCTGGCCCTGGCCATCGGCACCGCCAAGGTCGCGGCCACGCGCCACGGCCTGGACATCTGCAACCGCCTGTTCGAGGTGACCGGCGCCCGCGCCACCCACGCCTCGCTGCGCTTCGATCGTCACTGGCGCAACCTGAGGACGCAAACCCTGCACGACCCGGTGGATTACCGCCTCCACGAGCTCGGCGAGTGGGCCCTCGGCGGCAAGCGCCCCGTCCCATCCTTCTATTCCTGAGTATCGCCCATGCAACTGCTGACCCTCCCCCCGTCACCGACACTGGCTACCTCGATCAGGGCGACCGCACAGGTCTTCGAAGACCCCAGGTCGCAGGCGCTGCTCGCCCACCTGCAACAGGTCGCCCCCAGCGAGGCCAGCGTCCTGATCATTGGCGAAACCGGCACGGGCAAGGAGCTGGTCGCGCGCCATATCCACAACCTCAGCGGCCGGCGCAACGGCCCGTTCATCGCAGTCAACTGCGGTGCGTTCGCCGAATCGCTGGTCGAGGCCGAGCTGTTCGGCCATGAAAAGGGCGCCTTCACCGGCGCCCTGGCGGCCAAGGCCGGCTGGTTTGAAGAGGCCAACGGCGGCACGCTGTTCCTCGACGAGATCGGCGACCTACCGTTGCCGATCCAGGTCAAGCTGCTGCGCGTGTTGCAGGAGCGCGAAGTGGTGCGCCTGGGCTCGCGCAAGAGCATCCCGATCAATGTGCGGGTGCTGGCGGCAACCAACGTGCAGCTGGAGAAAGCCATCAATGCCGGGCACTTCCGCGAAGACCTGTATTACCGGCTGAACGTGGTGACCCTGCAACTGCACCCTCTGCGCGACCGGCCGGGGGACATCCTGCCGCTGGCCCGGCACTTCATCCGCAGCTACAGCGAACGGCTGGGCTACGGGCCGGTGGAACTGAGCCCCAAGGCCCAGGCCAAGCTGGTCGAGTACAGCTGGCCGGGCAATATCCGCGAGCTGGAGAACGTGATTCACCACAGCCTGCTGACCTGCGGCGACGGGCTGGTACAGGCCCAGGACCTGCGCCTGTCCAACCTGCGCCTGGAGCGCCGGGAGGAGGAGCCGACGAGCCATGGTGTGGACGATCTGCTATTGCAGGCGTTCGGTCGGCTGTATGAGGAACAGCCTGGCGATCTGTACGAGAAGGTCGAGAATGCCCTGCTGCGTTCGGCGTATCATTTCTGCCATTACAACCAGGTGCATACCGCGCAGTTGCTGGGGTTGTCGCGCAACGTCACGCGAACTCGACTGATCGCCATCGGGGAGCTGGTGGTGAACAAGCGCCGGGCGCAGGCGCCGCAGGTGCTGGATAACCGGGTGGTGCGTCTTTCTATCTGAAATTTACATGTGTCTGCACTGGCCTCTTCGCGGGACAAGCCCGCTCCTACAGGGACCGCGTCGTACCTGTAGGAGCGGGCTTGTCCCGCGAAGAGGCCGGCACAGGCAACACAACAATTAGCCCGCCAAACGCCGGAACACCAGGCCAGATGCCCCACAGACCCCAGCGCACAGCAGCATCACCGTGGCTATGTCGGCCACCGAGGTTTCACTGCGCCCGTCCAGCCCGGCCAACAGCCCCAGCATCACCCCGGCCAGGCTCACCGACATGGCCATGGTCAGCTGCACCGACATTGCCGACAGCGAGCTGGCCGCCGCTGAGCGTTCTCCGGGCACGTCCTGATAGCTGGCAGCACCCAAGGTCGAGAATTGCAGTGAACGCACCAGGCCTGCCGCGAACAGCACCGCCGCCATCAGCCAGACCGCGGTATCGCGATCAAAGCCGGCACACAGGGCAATCCCCGCAGCGCTGAGCACGGCGTTGCAACTGAGCACCCGCCGATACCCATAGCGCCGCACCAATGGCACCGCCAGCAACTTCATCAACAGGGCCCCCACGCCGCCGCTGACCACCAGCCAACCGGCCGCCAGCGGGCTCATGCCCAGGCAGTTCTGCAACAGCAGCACGATCAGGAACGGCTGCGCCGCCGAACCCAGGCGAAACAGCCCGCCGCCGGCCTGGGCCACGCCGAAACTTCGCAGGCGCAGCAGCGACAGATCAACCAGTGGGCTGGGGTGGCGCCGCGCATGTAGCAGGTAACCCAAGGCGCATGCCAGGCCAGCGGCAACCAGCGCCAGGGCCCAGGCCCGAGGCAGTTGCCCCAGCCCCAGCGACTCCAGGCCGAACACCAGCATCGCCAACGCGCCACCACTGAGCAGCAAGCCGCGCACATCCAACGGCGGCACCGGGCGTGCCGGGTAGTCCGGCACATGGCGCAGAATCAGCCAGCAGCCGACCAGGCAGATCGGCAGGTTGATCAGGAAGATCCAGTGCCACGACAGCACCGTCACCAGCAGCCCGCCGAGCAGTGGCCCGATCAACGGACCGATCAGGGCCGGCAAGGCCAACCAGGACATGGCTTGCAGCAGCTGTTCACGGCTCGACCAACGCAGGATGATCACCTGGCCCACCGGCGTCATCAACGCCCCCGCCGCGCCCTGCAGCATGCGCCCCAGGCACAGCTGCCAGAGTGTCTCGGCCAAGGCGCAGGCCAGCGAGGCCGCGGTGAACAAACCCATCGCCAGCAACATCACCCGGCGCGGGCGAAAGCGTTCGGCGGCCCAGCCGCTGACCGGCACGCACAGTGCCAGGGCGAGCATGTACAGCGACACCACCAGGTTCATGCGCAGCCCCGGCTCGCCGAAATCGACGGCCATCTGCGGCAGGGCGGTCATCACCGCCGTGCTGTCGAGCAGCTCCATGAACAGCGCAGCGCCGATGATCACCGGCACCTTGGGGCTTTGCAGGTGGCCGGCCAGCAAGGCCGGCTGGGCGGTCAAAACAGCCCCGAAACAGGCGGACGGGTGCCTTTGAGCTGCCAGGCACCGACCACGGCCGCCTTCCACTGGCGCGGGTTGTGGTTGGCCACGGTGCGGGCGTTGCGCCAGTGTCGGTCAAGGTTGTGCTGGCGGCCAGTGGTGGAAGCACCGCCAACATCGAACAGCGTTTCCGCTGCTTTGAGCGCAAGCTCTGCGACCAGGTACTGAGTCTGCGCCACCTCGATCGCGGCCTGCTCCACGGCCGCTTCGTCCAGCTGTGCGGCCCATGCCCTGTCGATCGTCGCCGCAGCCTTGAGTACCAGCGCCTCGGCGCCATAGGCGCGAGCAGCGATATCGCCTACCGACAGCTCAACATACGGGTCATCCACCGAACGGCTCGCCGTGCTGTGCTTGATCGGCCGGGCATGCTCGCGGGCGAAGCGCGTGGCGTCATGCAGCGCGTTGCGGGCGATGCCGGCCAGCACTGTGCCGAGGAACAGCTGCAGGAACGGCGTGACGACTGTGCGCTTGCCCTCCTCGACGGTACGGGTGCGGATCTCGCTGGCCTCGACCCGCACATTGTGCAGGTGCGTGGTGCCGCTGGCGGTGAGGCGCTGGCCCATGGCGTCGAAGTCGTCAACCAGCTCCAGGCCCTCGCGGTCGCGTGGCAGGATGAACGACACCGGTTGCTCGTCCTCATCCAGCGCCACGGCGCTGACATAGTCGGCGAACAATGCGCCGGTGCTGTAGAACTTGCTGCCGTTGGCGCGAAAATGCTCGCCCTCGCGCACCAGCCGTGCCGCGATGGAACCGTTGGCACCGCCCAGCTCCCAGCCGGCATTGCCGATCACGGCGCCTTGCAGATAACGGGCAAACCAGCGCTCGCGCTCCTGCTCGGCACCCTCGGCCTGGGCGGCCAGCAGCCCTTCGACAAAGGCAAAGCCTGGGCGCAGCGCCTGGGCGACGTTGGAGTCGACTGAGGCGACCTGCAGCAGTAGTTCGATCACATCGCTCACGGTACCGCCGGGGCCGCCGTACTGGGTCGGGATACGCGCAGTGTAGAGCCCGGCTGCCGCGAGTTGGGCGATTGCCTCATGGGGCAGCTGGCGTTCGCGCTCGCGCTGGGCGGCGCCCGCGCCGATAGCGGGTAACAGGGCAGTAATGCGGGCCTTCAGCTGCACAATGCTGATGGCGGGAGACTGGGCGGGGAAACGTTGGAATGTGGTCATTGTTCAGTCCTTTAAATGGCGATTTTCCAGAGGCGGTTTTCGTCGAACAGGTCGAAGGCTTCGTGTTCGAGGTCCAGCGGCGGCACCACCAATTCGGCGCCGCTGCCAGGCAGGCGCGGTACCGCACCAAGCAGACGTTGGGTGTATGCGTGAGCCGGCCGGTCGAACAGCTGCTCGACCGGTGCCTGCTCCACCACCTGGCCGTGGCGCATCACCAGCACGTCGTCGCTGACATGGCGGATCACCCCCAGGTCGTGGGAAATGAACAGGTAGGCCAGGCCCAGTTGGTCCTGCAGATCCGCCAGCAGGTCGAGCACCTGGGCCTGCACTGATACATCCAGCGCCGAGACCGGCTCGTCGCAGATGATCACCTTCGGTTCGCTGGCAATCGCCCGGGCAATCGCCACCCGCTGGCGCTGGCCGCCAGACAATTGCAACGGCCGGCGCTGGGCGAGGTCCGCCGGCAAGCGCACCTGTTCGAGCAGCACGGCAATCCGCGCCGGCCGGGCCGCCGCTTCGATACCAGCCACTTGCAAGGCATCATCAAGAATCTGCGCCACGCTCCAGCGCGGATCGAACGAGCCCAATGGGTCCTGGTAGATCACACTGATGTCGCGGCGCAGCGGCCGGCGCGCCGCTTCGCTCACGGCATTGGCCGGGCGGTTCCACGGCTGGCCGCGATACAGCACCTCGCCCTGGTCGGGCTGCAACAGGCCGAGGGCGATGCGCGCCACGGTGGTCTTGCCCGAGCCGGACTCGCCAACGACGCCCAGGGTGCGCCCGGCACGCAGGGTGAAGTCGACGCCCTGCACCACCTGGCGAACCCGCCCGTCCGGGCCGAGGTAGCGCTTGCCCAGGCCACGGCCTTCGAGCAGCACGTCGCTGTGTACGCGTGCACGCGGCTCACGGCGCACACCAGCCCGCTCCGGCGACAACCGGCTGCCACGCGGATGCTCGGCTGGCACTGCCGCCAGCAAGGCCTGGGTGTAAGGATGCCGAGGCTGGCGCAACACCTGCAGCATCGGCCCCTGCTCCACCACCTCGCCATGGCGCAGCACCACCACGTCGTCGGCCAGTTGCGCGACCACCGCCAGGTCATGGCTGATGATCAGTAACGAGGCGCCACGGGCCTTGATCTGCTGAAACACCTCGAGGATCTGGGCCTGGACAGTGGCATCCAGCGCGGTGGTCGGCTCGTCGGCGATCACCAGCGCGGGGTCCATAGCCAGGGCACTGGCGATCAACGCACGCTGGCGCAGGCCACCGGACAATTGCCCGGGGCGCTGGCGAGCGCGCAGCTCGACGTCGGGCACACCGACCCGTTCAAGCAACTCATGCACCCGTGCGGCGCGGCTTTGGCGGTCACCGTAACGATGGGTCTGCAGCACTTCAAGAATTTCCTTGCCCACGGGGCGCAACGGGTCGAGTGACACCAGCGCATCCTGCAGCACGAAGCCGATGTCCTTGCCGCGTACTTCTCGCCACTGGCGCTCGCTCAGGTCGAGCAGATCATGCCCGGCAAAACTCAGCTGGCGGGCGCTCACCTGAGCCTTGGCACCGGCAAGGCCGACCAGGCTGCGGGCACTGACGCTCTTGCCCGAACCCGACTCACCGACAAGCGCTACGCAACGGCCTGGTTGCAAGGTGAAGGACAAGTCACGCACCACGCTGCGGCCTTCGAAGGCCACGCTCAGGCCCTCGACGATCAAGGTCTTGTCACTCATGGCAGGCGGCCCTCCAGGCGTTGTTGGATGTAGCGGCCAGTCACCGTCGTGGCCAAGGTGGTGAGGACGATGAACAGGCCAGGGAAGAAGGTCAGCCACCAGGCGTTGGCGATGAAGTCGCGGCCCATGGACAACATGGTTCCCCACTCCGGCGCCGGAGGCCGTGCTCCGAGGCCAAGGAAGCTAAGCGCCGAAGCCCAGACGATGGCCTGGCCGACACCCATGGTCAGCGTCACCACCAGTGGCCGCATCGCGTTGGGCAACAGCTGGCGCAGCACGATGCGCGAAGGCGGATGCCCCAATGCCCGCGCCGCCTCGATGTAACCGGCATTGCGCACCGCCAGCACCTGGCCACGCACCATGCGCGCATAACCCGGTGCACCGCCCAGCCCGGTGGCGACGATCAGCGGGCCGACGCCGCTGCCGAACACCGCCACGAACAGCAGCGCCAACACCAGGCTGGGGAAGGCGAACAGCACTTCCAGCAGCCAGCCCAGCGCACGATCAATACGGGCACCGCCAAGGCCACCGAGCAAGCCGAGGGTGATGGCGATGGCCATGGAAATGGCAGTGGCCGCCACGCCGATGAGCAGGCTTTGCCGCGCGCCGTGGATGATCCGCGCAAAGATGTCGCGGCCCGATTGGTCGGTGCCCAGCCAGTGCGCCCAGCTTGGCGGCTGGAAGGCGTCACGGGGGACGATGGCCAGTGGGTCGATACGGGTAAACAGCCCCGGCAGCAGCGCGGCCAGCACCAGGGCGAACAGGAACAGGATCGCCAGGCTGGCGCCCAGTGGCGGCAGCTTCAATTGGCGTTGCCGACGCAAAGGCGCGAGGGTTCGATCAAGGGTCAGGTCCGTCATGCTGCAGCCTCCTGTTGCCGTGGGTCGATCCACTGGTACAGCAGGTCGACCAGAATGTTCGCCAGTACATAGCCGGCCGCCACCACCAGGCTGACGCCGATCACCAAGGGCATGTCCTGGGCCTGCACCGCCTGGTACAGCTGGCGGCCGATACCTTTGCGCGAGAAGATCACCTCGCACACCACAGCGCCGCTGATCAGTGCACCGATGGCCCAGCCCGACAGCGAAACGCCGGGCAGCAAGGCATGACGCAGGGCGTGGCGGAAGCGCACGGCCAGGTCGCTGAGGCCCCGCGTGCGGGCAGTCAGTACGAAGGGTTGTTCGAGGGTCAGCTCCAGGGACTCGCGCGTGACCTGGGCAATGAAGCCGGCCAACGGAATCGCCAGCGAGAACGCCGGCAGCACCAGGCTGGCGAAACTGTCGCTACCAGCGGGCGGGAACCAGCGCAGGCCGAAGGCGAACACCGCCAGCAGTACCACGCCGAGCCAGAAATGCGGCAACGCCGCGCTGAGGGTTTCGGCCAGCGAAGCGATGCCGCCCACCACCCGGCCACGCCCGGCAGTGACCACCGTCAGCAGCAGGACCAGCAGCCAGGCCAGCACCAACGCGGCGATGGTCAGCTCCAATGTCGCCCCTCCCTGCTCGGCCAGCACGCGGGTGACCGGCAGGTGCTGCGAGTAGGACACGCCGAGGTCGCCTTGCAGCAGGCGCCCGAGGTAAAGCAGATATTGCGTGGCCAAAGGCTTGTCGAGGCCGAATTCCACACGGGCAGCCTCGATGGCTTCCGGTGTTGGGTTGGCGCTGGGGCCACCGAGAATGGCCAGCACTGGGTCACCCGGCATCAGGCGCAGGGCAAAGAACGTCAGGGTCGCCACCGCCCACAGCACCAGCACGCCGCCGCCCAGGCGGATGGCGGCGCGCCGGCCCAGGGCGGCCAGGCGTTCGCGGCCCGGGTCGGTCACCGCGCGTGTCGTCGTACTCATTTGTTCACCCATGCGTCATAGAGGTAGGTCACTGCCAGCGAAGGCTCCAGGCGCACACCGTGGGCGGTCTTGTAGATGCCCAGGCGCGTGCTTTGCGGGTAGGTGGTGAGTTGCAGGTACTGCGCGGCGGCCTGCTGTTGCGCCTTGAAGTAACGCTGGCGGCGCTGGTCGGCGTCCTGGGTGGCCAGGGCACTGTCGAGCAATGCGTCGTAGCCTTCGTCGGCATAGCCGGAGGAATTCTGGTGATAACCGCCGACCCCGGCCGGCTGCACGAACGCGGTTGTGAAAATGATGCGCAGCACGTCGGGGGTGTTGGTGTTCCAGTAGCCAGTGCGGATGTCGTAGTCCCAGGCGGCCTGGCGGGCGGTGACCTGGGCGTCGCTCATCTGGTCGAGCACCAGTTCCAGGCCGGCCTGGCGAGTGGTGGCTTGCACCTGTTCCCACAGGGTCAGTTCCGACGGTGGCGTACGCGCGCCGATCAGCACCACAGCGCGCAGCCGCTGGCCGTTCTTCGTGCGATATCCCTCGCTGTCGCGGCGGGTCCAGCCGGCTTCATCGAGCAGTTTGGCGGCGCGGGCCGGGTCGTAATCCTGGCTGTGTTCGAAGTCGCCGCTGTAGAACGGCGTGGCGATGCTCAGCGGGCCACCGGCGCGGGGGAACTCGCCGAAGTACACGCTCTTGAGCGCGCCCTCGACATCGGCGCTGCGCACGAAGGCCTCGCGCACGCGGATGTCGTCGAACGGCGCGCGGCGCAGGTTGAAGGTGCCATTGGTGGGGTTGCCGGGGCGCTGGGCGATGATCAGATCGACGTCCGGGTTGCGGCGCGCCGCTTCATGGGATTCAGGCGGCACGGCCTCGATCACGTCGACCTCGCCGGCCTGCAAGGAAGCAAAGCGTACCGACGGTTCCTGGATGAACTTCCAGACGATGCGGTCCAGGTACGCCGGGCCCTGATGCTGCGCGGTCGGTGGCGCCCAGTTGTACTCGGGGTTGCGCACCAGCTCCACCTGGTTCTGCCGGTCCCAGCGCACCACCTTGAACGGCCCGCTGCCCACCGGGCTTTCACAGTTCTGGTCGCGGCTGCGCAGCAGCGCGGTGGGTGACTGGATGCCGAGGAAGCCCTGGGCCAGCACTTCGAGGAAGGCTGCGTAGGGGGTTGCCAGCGTCACCTCGGCGGTATAGGCGTCGAGCACTTTGGTACCGCGGTACTGGCGGATGTAGCCACCGGCGGTGCTGGACTGGGTCTTGGGGTTGGTGATGTGGTCGAGGTTGGCCTTGAGCGCTTCGGCGTTGAAGGGGGTGCCATCGGTGAAATGCACATCGCGGCGCAGGTGGAAGGTGTAGCGCAGGCCGTCCGGGGAGACCTCCCAGCTTGTGGCGAGCCAGGGGCCGATCTGGCCTTGGCTGTCCATCGACACCAGTGAGTCGAGGTACTGCTGGGCGACAAACACCTGGGGCATATCGCCGGCCACGTGCGGGTCGAGGCAGGTGGGCTCGCGGTCGGTGGCGTAGACCAGGGTGCCGCCCGATTGGGGCGTAGTGCTTTGCGCGGCGTGCTGCTCGGTTTTTTCGCAGCCGAGCAAGGCCAGTGCGGTGCAGAGCGGGATCAGGGGGAGGATGGGTGTGTTCAAGGGCGCTCCTGCGGGGACTGGGCTTTGGGAGGCCTGTTGCAGGAGTTGTGCCGGGTTCAAGGGGTTGATTTTGTTGGGCTTGACGGGGATTGGGTGCTGGGGCGGGGGCAAAATGTCTGGGGAGTGTTTGGGGGGCAACAGTGTTCGCCGACAGATGTGCAGCGCCTATCAGATCGAGCGCCGCCCGCGCGGCGCTCGATCTGATAGGCGCTGCAACGTTGTCGACGACCCCTAGACGGCAATCCGCTCAACCCAGCGAGGCCGTGCCGCCGGAAGATGCGGCACTGCATCGAGCAATGCCCGGGTATAGGCATGACGTGGCTGCCCGAGCACCTGCGCCACCGCCCCTTGCTCCACCACCCTTCCCCCTTGCATCACCAGCACCTGATCACTGACCTGCTCAACCACCCCAAGGTCATGTGAGATGAACAGACACGCCAGGTTCAACTCTGCCTTCAGCTCCGCCAGCAACCCCAGTATCCGCGCCTGCACCGACACATCCAGCGCCGACACCGGCTCATCCAGCACCAGCACCTTGGGTTTCATCGCCAGCGCCCGGGCAATCGCGATGCGCTGGCGCTGCCCCCCCGACAACTCCAGCGGACGACGGTCGAGCAGCCCCGTCGGCAGCTGCACCCGCTCCAGCAACGCAACCGCCTCGGTACGTTGCAACCCTCGGGGCACGCCAGCCTGGGCCAGTGCTTCGGCCAGCACCCGCAACACGGTGTAACGCGGGTCGAACGAGGCCAGCGGGTCCTGGAACACCACCTGAATGCCCTGCCGGGCCTGGCGCTGCTGGGCAGCAGAAAGCGCCATCCAGTCCTGCCCGGCCAGCTGCACAGTCCCCAGCTCCGGCCGTTCCAAGCCCATCAGGATGCGGCCCAGCGTGCTCTTGCCGGAACCGGACTCGCCGACCACACCGAGGGTCTGCCCGGCACGCAATTGCAGGGATACATCCTTGAGTACCTGACGCGGCTGGCCATCCGGCCCGACGAAAGCCTTGTGCAAACCACGCGCCTCCAGTACCACCGGTCGCTCGTTCACGGTATTCTCCAGCAGCGCCAGCGCCGGCACTGCCGGGCGCTGGAAATGCACCGCCCGCGCCGCGCTCAGCAGGCGTTGGGTGTATGGGTCCTGCGGGTCTTGCAGGACCTGTTCGACACTGCCCTGCTCCACCACCACACCATGGCGCATCACCGCCACCCGGTCGGCCAGGCGCGCCACCACGGCCAGGTCATGGCTGACCATCAGCAGACTATTGTCACGTGCACGCAGGTGCTCCAGCAGGTCGAGGATCTGTGCTTGTACCGTCGCGTCCAGTGCGGTGGTAGGTTCGTCGGCGATCAGCAGGCGTGGCTGGCAGGCGATGGCCGACGCGATCAGGGCGCGCTGTCGCAGGCCTCCGGACAGCTGCCATGGATATTGCCGAGCGCGGACTTCGGGCTCGGGCACGCCGACCTGGCGCAGCAGTTCGAGCACGCGCAAGCGACGCTGCTCGGCAGGCAGGTCGGTGTGCAACAGCAGCGGCTCTTCGATCTCGGCACCCACCCGCCGCAACGGGTCGAGCGAACCCAGCGCATCCTGCATGACAAAGCCGATACGCCCACCGCGCAAGCGCTGCCAGTCCGTCTCGCCAAGCCGGCGCAGGTCCTGCCCGGCAAAGGCCAGGCGCTGTGCCTGCACCTGAGCGCCGGCCCCGGTCAGGCCAACCAGCGTGCGGGCAGTCACGCTCTTGCCCGAGCCCGATTCGCCCACCAGTGCCAGGCACTGCCCGGCGTGCAGTTGCAGGTCGACGCCGCGTACCACCGGCACGCCGTTGAAATTCACGCGCAGGTCGCGGATATCCGCCAACGGTGCCGGGTGCTGTTCGAAGATGCTCATGGGTTTCTGCCCTCGCTACGGCGCAGCCAGTCTCGGCCGATGACGGTGATGGAAATGACAGTCAGGGTGATCGCCAACGCCGGCCAGGCCATCAGCCAGGGTGCGTTGGCCATGAAGTTGCGCGCCACCGCCATCATCGCGCCCCACTCGGGCGCGGGCGGTGGCGCACCAAAGCCGAGGAAGCTCAGCGCGGCGGCAGCGGTGATGGCGCCGCCCAGGCCGATGCAGGCCAGGATCAGCACCGGTTGCACGGCATTGGGCAGCACGTGGGCCAGCACCACCGCCGAGCGTTTGCGGCCCAGGGTGACGGCGGCTTCGACGAAGCCGGCGTGGCGGATGGTCAGGGCCTGGGCGCGGACCAGGCGGGCGTAGCGCGGCACTGAAGCGATGCCGACAGCGAGGATCAGGTTGCTGGTGCCCTGGCCGAACAGGGCGATGATGACCAGCGCCAGCAGCAGGTCGGGGAACGCCAGCAGGACGTCGACGGCGCGCATCAGCAGGTTGTCCAGCCAAGCGGGTGCCAGGCCTGCGAGCAGGCCGAGCGAAGTGCCCAGGCCGAGGCCGACCAGGGTGGCGGCCAGGCCGATGTAGAGCGATGGGCGGGCGCCGTGGATCAGGCGGCTGAGGACGTCGCGGCCGTTTTCGTCGGTGCCTAGCCAGAAGGTGGTGCTGGGTGGGAGGTAGGCCAGGCGGGCATCGGCGGCCAGAGGGTCGTTGGGGGAGAGCCAGCTGGGGCAGGCTACGGCCAGCAGGAGCAGGGCCAGGATGGCCCAGGCCAGCGTCAGGCCTGGACGAAGCCGCCAGTTGAGGGTCGAGGTGCTGGGTGTCAAAGCGATCGCGTTCATGTCTGTCCTTCTTGTGTCGCCTGTACCGGCCTCTTCGCGGGACAAGCCCGCTCCTACAGGGAATCGCGTACCCTTGTAGGAGCGGGCTTGCCCCGCGAACAAGGGCGAAGCCCTTGCCATGCGGGCTATGGTGCCGGGTTGGGAATGCGGTGGTGCACGGACTGGACCGCAGCCAGCACCTCTTCGGTCAGCTGCACATCCAACGCACTCAGGTTCTCCTGCAACTGCAGCAGCGTGGTCTGCCCGGTAATCGCACTGGCCACGAACGGCTGGCGGATCACGAACGCAAGGGCCAGCCGGGCCGGTGTCAGCCCATGCTCGCGCGCAATCTGCACATAGCGGCCGATAGCGCTGTTGGCCTCCTCGCTGCCATAGCGATTGAACGTGCGATACACCGACGACAACCGCGAACCCTCCGGCTTTGCGCCGTTCAGGTACTTGCCGGTCAACGCCCCGAACGCCAGTGGCGAATAGGCCAGCAGGCTGACCCCCTCGCGATGGCTGAACTCCGAAAGCCCGTTTTCATACAGCCGGTTGAGCAGGCTGTACGGGTTCTGGATGCTGGCGATACGCGCCAGCCCTTGGTCCTCGCTGTGCCGCAGAAACTGCCCGACACCCCACGGCGTTTCGTTGGACACGCCGATATGGCGCACCTTGCCGGCCTTGACCTGCTCGTCGAGCACCGCCAGGGTTTCTTCGATGGCGGCAGTTTCCGGGTGGTCATCGGCATAGGGGTATTCGCGGATGCCGAAGAAGTTGCTGGTGCGGTCGGGCCAGTGCAGCTGGTAAAGGTCCAGGTAGTCGGTGTTCAGCCGGCGCAGGCTGCCTTCCAGAGCGGCGACGATATTCTTGCGGTCGTGGTGCGACAGGCCATCGCGAATGTGCGCCTGGCCACCGGGATCGCGGGCGGGTCCGGCGATCTTGCTGGCGAGGATGAGCCTGTCGCGGTTACTGCGGGCTTTGATCCAGTTGCCAAGGTAACGCTCGGTAGTGGTCCAGGTTTCGGCGCGGGTGGGCGTGGGGTACATCTCGGCGGTGTCGATGAAGTTGATGCCGGCGGCGATGGCGGCGTCCAGTTGCTGGTGGGCGTCCTGTTCGGTGTTCTGGTGGCCCCAGGTCATGGTGCCGAGGCTGAGCAGGCTGACCTGAAGGTTGGTGTGGCCGAGGGGGCGGTAGCGCATTGGTTTTTCCTGATCAAAGTTTTTTTGATTACGCAGCGAACTGGTTCACGGCCTTGGGCAGCCCCAAGTGCTCGCGCAAGGTGGTGCCGGTGTACTCGGTACGGAACAAGCCGCGCTTCTGCAGCAACGGCACCACCTCCTCGACGAACACCCGCGCCCCGGACGGGAACATGTCGGGCATGATGTTGAAGCCATCCCCTGCCCCGGCCAGGAACCACTCGGCCAAGGTGTCGGCGACCTGTTCCGGAGTGCCGACAGCCAGGCGATGCCCGACCAGTATTCGCCGCGACAGCTGGCGGATGGTCAGGTTCTCGCTGCGCGCCAGGTTCAGCTGGGCTTCCAGGAAGCCATGCGAACCGCGCTCGAAATCCGCCACCGCGCCAATCCGTTGCCACGGCAACGGCGCATCCGGGTCCAGCTCGCGGGCGTCGATGCCGATGCGCCCCGCCACCTGCTGCAACAGGCCATGCTCGCCATGCCAGGCATTGAGCTCGTCAAAACGCGCATGGGCTTCGGCCTCGGTGCTGCCGATCACGGTCGACAGGCCGGGCATGATCTTCAGGTGCTGCGGGTCACGCCCCCAGGCCTTGGCGCGGGCTTTCATCTCCTGATAGAACGCCTGGCCGTCGGCCAAGGTGGTCTGGGTGGTGAAGATCGCGTCGGCATAGCGTGAGCCGAGTGCCTTGCCGCCTTCGGAGGAACCGGCCTGCACCAGCACCGGCCGCCCCTGGGGCGAGCGTGGCAGGTTCAGCGGGCCCTTGACCTGAAAATGCTTGCCCTGGAAGTCGAGGGTGTGAACCTTGCGCGGGTCGGCGAAGTGGCCAGCAGCGCGGTCGCCGATGATCGCGTCGTCTTCCCAGCTGTCCCACAGCTTCAGGGTCACATCGACGAACTCTTCGGCGCGCCCGTAGCGGTCGACATGCAGCGGCGCGCCGGCCAGGCCGAAGTTCTGCGCGGCCGCATCACCGGCATTGGTAACCACGTTCCAGGCCGCACGACCGCCGCTGATATGGTCCAGCGAGGCGATACGCCGGGCCAGGTTGAACGGTTCGTTGTAGGTGCTGGAGCAGGTGGCGATAACACCGATACGCTCGGTGGCGGCGGCCACCGCGGTGAGCAGCACGGTCGGCTCCAGGCGCCCGCCGGGTTGCGCGGACACGTCCGGCGGCAGCGCCGGCCCATCTGCAAGGAAGATCGCATCCAGGCAGCCACGCTCGGAAATGCGCGCGATGTCGCGGTAGTAGTTGACGTCGATGTAAGCATCGAGTGCTGCCTCGCCCTGGCGCCAGGCACCGGAGTGCGAGCCGAAGCCGAGGATGTTCATGCCCAGGCTCATCTGTTTGGTGGTCATGCAGGTTCTCCTGATCAGACTGCGCTGGCTTCGTCGCCGCTGCCCTGCCCTTCACTGGCGGCAGCATGTCGGGCGCGCCAGGCCTGGGCCGGGCTGATGCCGTTGAGGTAGTAATCGCCCAGTGCCTGCTCGCGGTAGATCGCCGGGTTGTGCGAGGCCAGGGTGCGAGCATTGCGCCAGTGGCGGTCGAGGCGACGGGTGTTGCTGGTGGCCGAGGCGCCGCCGACCTCGAACAGCAACGTGCTGGCCTGCAGCACTTGCGGCAGGACGATCTGCTGGGCCTGGAAGGCATGGATTTCGGCGTCGGTGTACAGCTGCTCGGGCACCTCGCCGTGCTGCCCCGCTTCGAATACCACCTGCAGGCTCTGGCCCACGGCAGCCACCTGGGCCTCGGCGGCGAAGGCCAGGCTCGACAGCCGACCGATCACCGCCTGCACCAGCGGGTCGGCGGCCGGTTGCGATTGCCCGGGCACACCAAAGGCGCGGGTGCGCCCCTGGACGAAGGCCACGGCATCGGCCAGCACCGCTCGGCTGATGCCGGCCAGCGTCGCCAGGTGCACCGCTTGGTAGAACGCCGTGAGATACGACTCTGCGCGCAACTCCCCTTTGGCGAAGCGGCGCAGCAGATGCTCAGGCTGCACCTTCACTTGGGTGAAGCGCGTGGTACCGCTGCCGGTCAGGCGCTGGCCGAAGCCATCCCAGTCATCGACCCGCTCCACGCCCGGCGCGCGAGTCGGCACCGCCAGGCTGACGAAGTCATCACCGTGGTTGGCCACCGCTGCGACCCAGTCGGCGTAGAGGGTACCGGTGCAGTAGTACTTCTCACCGTCCAGGCGGTAACCGCCCTCGCCCTCGCTGAGCTGCACGGTATTGCCGGTGCTGTCGGTGCGCTCGGCCATGGCCGCACCCCACAGCTCACCGGCGACCACGCGGGCGAACCAGTAGTCCTGGGAAGCGGCGTCGTTGGACGACAGACGCCCTTCGACAAAACCGAAGTGGGCGCGGAAGATCTGCGGCAGGTTGGAATCGGCCTGGCCCAGGCGCACCAGCTGGCGCAGCAACTGCGGCAAGGTCGCGCCAAGGCCGCCGTGGCTGTGGGGCACGCGCAGGGCGCCAAGGCCGGCCTCGCGCAGCCAGGCCACCGGCTCATGGGCCAGGGTGCGCTGCTGCTCGCGGGCCACCGCGCCTTCAGCAATGCGCGCGTAGAGCGGCGCAAAGCGCTCATCCAGTTCGGCGTCGGTAATCGGGGTTTGACTCATGACAGTTCCTTTCTCTTGAATTCAGGGGCGCGCGGTGCGCGGGTCGATGGCTTGGGTCGCCAGGTCCACCAGCAGGTTGACCAGCACATAGAGGGCCGCCGCCAGCAGGGTCACGCCGAGCACCAGTGGCACATCCTTGATAGCGGTGGCGTCGAGCATCAGCCGGCCGATGCCCTGGCGGCCGAACAGCAGTTCGAGCACTACGGCACCACCGAGCAGGCTGGCAAACACGTAGCCGGCCAGGGTCACCAGCGGCACCAGGGCGTGGCGCAAGGCATGGCGCAGGCGCACGGCGGTCTCACCCATGCCGCGGGCGCGGGCCTGGGTGATGAAGGGTTGTTCCAGCACTTGCTCCAGCGACTGGCGCAGCACTTGGGCCAGCACCGCTGCGATGGGCAGCGCCAGGGCCAGGCTCGGCAACACCAGCGAGCGCCAGCCGCTTGAACCAGAGGGTGGCAGCAGGTGGAAGTAAAAGGCGAAGGCCAGCAGCAACACCGTGCCGATCACGAAGTTGGGGGCTGACGAGAGCACCAGTTCGATGCCCGACACCAGCGCGCGCAAACGGCGCCCACGGTTGGCGGTAAGCAATGCCGAAGCCAGCGCCAGCAGCACCGCCAGTACCGCCGCGCTGCTGGCCAGGGCCAGGGTCGCTCCGGCCTGTTCGGCTATCGCCTGGCCGACCGGAATACGCAGCCGGTACGACTCGCCCAGCTCGCCCTGGGCCAGGCGCAGCAGGTAATGGCCGTACTGCACCCACAAGGGCTGATCGAGGCCGTATTCGGCACGCACCTGGGCCAGCAGCGCTTCGCTCGGCATGGCATCCGGGCCGCCGAGAATCGCCAGGGCGGTGTCGCCACCGCTGTGCTGCATGCCAAGGAAGGTCAGGCTGGCTGCCGCCCACAGCACGATCACGCCGTCACGCAGGCGACGCAGCAAGGTGGCCAGCAGTTTCATGGTTGCTCCTTCGCCAGCCACACGCTGGTGAACAGGGGAACGTTGTGCGAACCGTCGAACAGCACGCCGCCGACTGCATTGCGATAGGCCAGGAGCATCTGGCTCTCCACCGAGGGCACGGCAGGCACAGTCTCGCCCAGGCGCTGCTGGGCCTGGCGATACAGTGCGCGGCGTTGTGCCGGGTCGGTGCTGCGTCGGGCGTCGCCGAGCAGCTGGTCAAGGCTGGCGTCACGGAAGTGGCCAACGTTCTGGCCGATCATCCGGGCACTGGGGATCGACTGGCTGTGGTAGAGGATGAACAGCCCGTCAGCGGTGTTGGTGTGCCAGTAGCCGCCGCCGAGGGCATCGAAATTGCCCCGGTAGCGCAGCTCCATGACCTTGCTGATCGGCAGCAGCTCGATACGCAGGTCGAAGCCGACCTTGCGCAGGTCCGCCTGGGCCGCCACCGAGACGTTGGCCGGGAACGCCGGGTTGTCGTAGGTCAGCAAGGTCGCCCCGAGGCGCTGGCCGTAACGGGTGCGGTAGCCCTCGGCATCGCGTCCGGTCCAGCCGGCGCTGTCCAGCAGGCGGCCCGCTTCGGCCGGGTCGAAGGCCAGGGCATTGCGTGCCACGGGGTCATAGCCGGGGGTGTTCACGGCGAGGAAATCGCCCTTGGCCAGGTACTCGCCGAAGCCGGAGATCCACGCCAGGCCGTCACGGTCGATGGCCTTGGCCACGGCCTGGCGCACCCGCACGTCATCGAACGGCACGCGCTCTACGTTGAAGGTGATGCTGCGCATCGGGTTGCCCTTGCGGATACGGTTGCGCAGGATCAGCTGCGGGTTGCCACGGATCGCCGTGGCGTTCTGTGCCGGGGCGTCCAGGGCCATGTCGTTGTCGGCGGCTTCCAGCGAGGTGTAGCGGATCATCGCCTCGGGGACGTAGCTCAATTCGATGCCGTCGAGGTAGGCCTCGCCCTGGTGGTTGATCGCTGCAGGCGCCCAGTCGTAGCCCGGGCGACGGGCGAAGCTGGCGCGCTGGTCACGCACCCAGCCGGTCAATACGAACGGCCCGGTGCCGATCGGCTGGCTGGCGATGGTCGCGGGCGCCTCGATGATCTGCCGTGGCGAGATCATCCCCAGCCAGGCTTGCGACAGCACATCGAGAAATGGCGCATAGGGCGCGCGCAAGGTGGCCTCGAAGGTGAATTGATCGACCACCCTGCCCTGCAGGTACGGCGCGATGTAGGCTGCCGCCAGAGGCGACTTGGTTTTCGGGTCGCGCATGTGTTCAAGGTTGACCCGTACCGCTTCTGCGTCGAAGCGCTCGCCGTCGCTGAAGGTGACGTCTTCGCGCAGGTGGAAGGTGTAGGTCAGGCCATCGGCACTGATCTCCCAGCGCTTGGCCAGCCACGGTGTGAGGGTGCCGTCCTCGGCCTGGTAGACCAGGCAATCGAACAGGATGCGGCCCATCCACTGCATGTTGCCGTTGGACAGCGCATGGATATCGAAGCTGCCAGCGTCGGTCGCTGCCGACACACGCAAGGTGCCGCCGCGCTGTCCGGCCTGCTGTTCGACGAAGTCGCTGGCTGGGTAGCGCATAACGCCGTTCACTTCGCCGACTGCTTCGCCCTTGAGGGCATTTTGGGTTTGCGGGGGCGTGGCGGGCGAGCAGGCGGCAACTAACAGCGCACTGGCCAACAGGTATACATTGAATAATCGGGAATATCGCTGCACAGCAGGCCCTTTATATAGACGGCTACATAAAGTGCTATTGCAGTTGTCGTGCCAGCCTTTTTTTCCACGTATTTACTGGACGCCAGCAACCGTCCAGACACGCCAACCAGACAAACTGCCCATCTACTGTTGGACTGCAGACAGTCAGGCATTGCAGCCCTGCGGGAGCGGGCTTACTGTTGGACTTGGATATTTGTATATAACCGGCACTGTTTAAATTCCAACACACCCACAACAAAACTTGCTGTTTCGTTCATCAGCGCACACTTTAGAACCGGTCAAAAACCCAACTTACGGCCTTTTGCCAGCTGGCACAAAAACTGCTCTAACCGATTTCGACAGGCCTGACTATTCCCATAGAACGCCGAGGACCCAAGATGACTTTCAAGGAATACAACGATGCGTGTGATTCATCCCCATCCCTTGCGCGTGGCCATCGCGGCCACGGCCCTGCTGGCCCCGGTCACGGTACTGGCCGCTGACCCGACCCTCGGCACGGTGACCGTGCAGGCCGCCAAGCAGACTGAAGTGCAACAGGCCGCCAGCGCCCTCGCCGAAGTGCCTGGCGGCACCAGCGTGGTCGACAGCGAAGAGGTCGCCAAAGGCCGTACCGCCACCTTGCAGGACACCCTCGCCTACCAGCCCGGCGTATTCGTGCAGTCTACCGGCGGCAACGACGCGGCGAAAATCTCGATCCGTGGCTCCGGTGCCAACACTTCGCCCGGCTACTTTCGCGAAGGCATCAAGTTTCTCTTCGATGGCCTGCCGCTGACCGGCCCCGGCGGCACCCCGTACGAATTCCTCAACGCCAGCGGCGTCAACTACACCGAGATACTGCGCGGCGCCAACGCCTTCCAGTACGGTGCGCTGACCCTCGGCGGCGCAGTCAACTTCGTCAACCACAGCGGTTACAGCGCCCCCGGCCTGCGCGTGCGCGCCGAAGCCGGCAGCTACCACTACCAGAAACAGAGCATCAGCTACGGCGGAGTCGAAGGCGACCTGGACTACTACCTGCAGGCCGACAACTACCGCAACGACGGCTACCGCGACTACAGCCTGTCGAAAAGCTCCGGCATCGTCGCCAACGCCGGCTACCGTTTCACCCCGAAGCTGGAAACCCGCCTGCTGCTGCGCTACCGCGACGAAACCCACAACGACCCCAGCGCCACCACCCTCGATAACGCCCTGCACCACCCGCGCCGGGCCAGCGCCACCGCCGAAAGCAGCGGCGCCGGGGCGCGCCGCCCGGGCAGCATCTGGGTCGGCAGCAAAACCACCTACACCTTCGACGACGATGCACGGCTGACTTTCGGCCTGTCGTACCACGACTACCGCCACACCAACAGCCCGCGCAGCCCGAGCAACCCCAGCTACTGGGACTGGCACGACCTCGGCCTGCTGCTGGGCTACGACCGCGTCGACTATTTGTTCGGCCATGAGAGCCGCAGCAACATCGCCTTCACCTCGACCCAGCACCTGCGCGGTGGGGTCGATTCGGCCAACGGCAACAAGGTGTCGCTCAAGCAGGTCAACTACAAGGACTCGTTCGACCGGGTAATCGCCCTGGGTAACGACATCAACCTGATCGACAACCTGTGGCTCACCAGTGGCGTGTCGTTCATCAACGTGCGGCGCAAGGTCAACATCGACTACGCGGTGAACCCCAACACCACCACCTTCCCGCAGCATGTCGACTACGACAACTGGAGCGTCGCCCCGCGCATCGGCCTGCGCTACGAGTTCAGCCCCGAGCTGCAGGTGTTCACCAACTTCAGCCGCAGCATCGACCCGCCCGCCTCCTGGGAATACTCCGGTTCCGGCCCGACCCTGCCGTACATCCGCCCGCTGGTGGAACAGAAGGCCAACACCTTCGAGGTCGGCATCAAGGGTTCGCACGGCATCTTCGACGGCAGCCTGGCGCTGTACCGTTCGTGGATCCATGACGAACTGCTGAACGTGCAGATCATCCCCGCCACCTCTACTGCAGCAGCGGTCACCGGCGCGTTCAACGCTTCGCCCACCATTCACCAGGGCGTCGAGGCCGGGCTCAACACGCGCCTGTGGGACAACCCCCAGGGCGACCTGGTCCGTTGGCGCCAGTCGTACACCTACAACGATTTCTACTACCGGCATGACGACACCTTCGGCGACAACCATCTGCCGGGCGTGCCCAAGCATATCTACCAGGGCGAGTTGCAGTACCAGGACCACAGCGGCTGGTACACCGGGGTCAACGTGCAATCGGCATCGCGTACGGCGGTGGACTACGCCAACAGCCTGTATGCGCCGTCTTACACGATCTGGGGGGCGAACCTGGGGTATGAGGCTCCGAAAGGCAACTGGAAGGTGTCGCTGGACCTGAAGAACCTGGCGAACAAGTCCTACGTGACGGCGGTGACGCCGGTGTACAACGCGCGCGGGCTGGATACCGCATCGTTCTGGCCGGGTGATGGGATCGGGGCTTATGTAGGCGTTGAGGTCCGCTACTGAAATCTGTTTTTCCTGTACCGGCCTCTTCGCGGGACAAGCCCGCTCCTACAGGTGCGACGCGGTCCTTGTAGGAGCGGGCTTGTCCCGCGAAGAGGCCGGTACAGGCTTACGCCGTCCGGGGCATCAAATCATAGGGAAGCTTCCACCCCGGCACCACCTGAATCCGCTGCTTCCACGCCTCGATATGGCTGAACTCGGTCAGCACGATCCCGGTATCCTCCGGCATGAACACATACCCTGCCAGCGACAGGTCGGCGATGGTCAGGCGCCCGCCAACCATGAACGGTGTCTTCGCCAGGTGCGCATCGACAATCCGGTACGCCGCCGTGGCCCGCTCGCGCAGAAAGCCAGTCACCTCGGTCTCACCGGTCTTCTTGAGGCATAGCAGGAACCGCAGGGCCGCGTAGTAGCTGGTGAACTTGTGGTTGTCGAACAGCATCCAGCGCCAGATCTCGCGTTTCTCGTTGTCGTCACGCGAGCCGAACTGGCCGGTGCGCTCGGCGAGGTATTCAAGAATCAGCGCCGACTGGGTGAGCCGTTGCCCGGCGTGCTCCAGCACGGGCACCTCGCCCTGCTCGTTGACCTCGTCGCGCCATTGCGGGTCGCGGGTCTGGCCGTTGAAAAAATCGACGAACACCGGTTGCCAGTCCTGGCCGGTGAGTTCGAGCATCAGCGCAGCTTTGTAGGCGTTGCCGGATTCGGCGAAGCAATGCAGCGTGTATTCGGGCATGGGCGGACCTTCAGTTTCCTTTGAATGATCGGTTTGGGCGTTCACGGCAAACCCGCGAAACGGCTCGCACAGATTACACAAAAATGTGCTTAGCTTGCCCGATCAACCCGCCCTGGAAGGCCTGTAATGCCCTACCCCGATCTGCCCCGCACCTTGTCCACGCCCCGAACCCTGGTGGTCCGCCCCGCGCCGGCGTTCGCCCAGCAATTGCGGCAGGCACTGCTCGACAGCTACGCGCTGCATGAGCCGTTCCTGGCCTGGGCCAAGCCCGACTGGACCTTGAAGGAAGTGCAGGAAACGCTGCAACTGAGCGCCGAGGAATTTCTCGACCCGGTCAAGGAAAAGCGCTATTTCGTGCTTGCTCCGGGCTCTGGGGATGTCATCGGCTGCATCGGCCTGCGCCCGGGCAATGACGAGTATGAAGTAGGCTATTGGGCAAACCAGGCCAGCAGCGGTCAGGGCCTGATGCGCGAGGCGTTGACCTGCCTGCTGGACAATGTCGATGCCCCGGTGTGGCTGACCACCGACATCGACAACCTGGCCAGCCAGCGCCTGGCCGAACATGCCGGGTTCGTCGCGGCCGGCAGCCACTTGACCGAAATTGACCCCAGCACCCCGCGGCCGCTTTACCGCCGTGCACCTGCCGGGCACAGGTGAGCCCGAACATCCCACCACCCGTCCCTCCCGTTATATGCCCGCCGCAAACCCCGATGCGATAGTGAAGAAAACAACACGGATAAAATCCCATGTACAGAAACACCTCTACCCCCGCGGACGACAACGGTTGCGGCTGGTTCCACCTCAGCCCCAAGCGCCAGCCACGCGCCGCGCACCGGGGGCGGAGCGAGGCGCGCTGGGTGGTGCTCGGCGCGGGCTTCACCGGCCTTGCCGCGGCGCGGCAACTGGCGCTTCACCACCCTGACGACGAGATCATTCTGATCGAAGCCCAGGAGGTCGGTTTCGGCGCCTCGGGGCGCAACTCCGGCTTTGCCATCGACCTGCCCCACGACATCGGCGCCCCCGACTACATCGGCGACCTGGCCACGGCGCGGATGAACCTCAAGCTCAACCTGCGCGCCCAGTCGATCCTGCGCGGGCTGATCAACCAGCACGGCATCGACTGCCAGATCCGCCCGGACGGCAAGTACCAGGCGGCGGTCGAGGACAAAGGCCTGGCCGTGCTCGAGGCCTACCGCAGCGGCCTCGACAAGCTCGGCCAACCTTATGAAATGATCGACACCCGCGACCTGCCCGAGCACTTCGGCACCGCCTTCTACCGCAAGGCGCTGTACACCCCGGGCACCCAGTTGCTGCAGCCCGCCGCGCTGGCCAAGGGCCTGGCCGAAAGCCTGCCGGGCAACGTCACGCTGTACGAAGGCACCACCATCACCCGCCTCGAACAGGGCCGGCGCATCACCCTCAAGCATGCCCACGGCGAGATCGTCGCCGACCAGCTGCTGCTGACCAACAACGCTTTCGCCTCGTACTTCGGCTTCCTGCCGGGCCGGCTGCTGCCGATCTTCACCTACGCCAGCATGACCCGTGCGCTGACCGAAGAAGAACAGGCGCGCCTGGGCGGCAAGGCGACCTGGGGCATCATTCCCGCCGACCCGTTCGGCAGTACCCTGCGGCGCACCCCGGACCAGCGCCTGCTGGTGCGCAACAGCTTCAGCTTCAATGCCAACGGCCGCGCCCAGCAGCGCTACCTGGACCGCGCCGGGCGTCAGCACCGTGAATCGTTCGAGCGGCGCTTCCCGATGCTCTCGGGCCTGCCGTTCGAGTTCACCTGGGGTGGCTCGATGTGCCTGTCGCGCAACCACCTGTCGCACTTCGGCACCCTGGCGCCGAACGTGCACGCAGCGCTCTGCTGCAATGGCCTGGGCATCACCCGTGGCACTGCCACCGGCACCCTGCTGGCCGACTGGCTGAGCGGCGAGCGTGACGAGCTGATCGACTTCCTGCTCGGCTCCGATGGCCCCAACCGCAACCCGCCGGAACCGCTGCTGAGCGTGGGGGTCAACCTGAACCTGCACTGGGGCCAGCGCCGTGCCGGCCTGGAAAGCTGACAAGGAGGCAACATGCACAGCCTGGGTATTCTCGGGGTCGGCGAGCTGACCGAAAAAGTGGTGGTCGGCCTGCGCCGCAGTGGTTTCGAGGGCGCGCTCTACCTGTCGCCACGTAACGCTCAGCGGGCCGAGGTGCTTGCTGTGGAACAAGGGTGCGAGGTGTTGTCGAGCAACCAGGCGGTGGTCGATCAGGCTGACCTGGTTATCCTCGGCGTGCGCCCGGAATCGCTGGCCCAGCTGGCCGGCGAAGTGCGCTTGCGCCCCGGCCAGCGCCTGATCTCGCTGGCGGCCGGGGTCAGCCTGGAACTGCTGGGTACGGCCTTCCCGGGTGCGCATTGCGTGCGGGTGATGCTGTCGTATGCGGCGCAGTACAACCAGTCCACCGTGGTGGTATGCCCGGCCGATGCGCTGACCGAACAGTGGCTGGGGCCCTTGGGCAACCTGGTGGTGGTGCAGGATGAGCCGGCCTTCGAGCTGGCCACGGTGGCGGCGTGCATGAATGGCTGGTTCTACTTCCTGCTGCATGACTTGCAGCAGTGGCTGACCGACAAGGGCTTGCCGGCGGCCGAAGCGCGAGCCTTGGTGCTGGGCAACCTGCAGGATTGCGTGACCAGCGCGCAGCAGCAGCCGGAGTACACCCTGAAGGCGTTGGGGCAGGCGATCGCCACGCCTGGGACCTTCACTGCCGACGGTTTGGCGGTGTTGATGCATCAGCCGGTGAGTGCCAACTGGGGGGCGGCTTGCGAGGTGGTGCTGGATGCCTTGCTGACCCGGTCGGGGTTGCCTGGGCGATAGAGGTTGCCTGGTCCGGCCTCTTCGCGGGGCAAGCCCGCTCCTACAGGATCACCACAGGCCTGTAGGAGCGGGCTTGCCCCGCGAAAGGGCCAGCGGCCTTGATGAAGATCTAAAGCTGGCGATAAACCCGGGCAGTGTCCTCTTCGAAATGCTTCAGTTCCTCCTGGCGCCGCGCCTCTGACCAGCCCATCGCCGCCGCCGCACGGTGTGACAACTGCTCCACCCGCTCGCGCCCCAGGTCCGGGTCCAGCCCCCACGGCAAACGCCGGCGCACCAGATCCACCAACCGCACCACATGCTCGCGGCCAACGATGCGGGCAATGTCCTCGCCATCGATGCGCTCGCGCTCGATCATGCCCTTGGGCGCCTTGCCCCGCTTGCCCAGGCGCGCCTCTACGCCACGGGCGATCACCCGCGCGGCATGGCGGTGGAGCATGATGGTCGAGCCGGTCAGGGTCAGCAGATCGGGCTTGCCGGCCGCCTCGCTCAGGCGCACCGGCAAGTAGGTGCTGCGGCCATCCAGGGTCGAGGTCGGGCGCACGCCGCACCAGCAGTGCTGCACATCGGCGCGGGTCAGTTGCAGGTCGGGGAACAGGTGATTGGCTTCGGCCAGGATGTAGTCGATCTCGCCGTCCTCGACGCGCACCGTGTCCGGGTCGTCGGTGAAGTGCGACTCGGTCGGGCCGATGAAGTGGAATTCACGCCAGGGGAACACGTAGTAAGGCTCGCCCTTGCTGGAGAACGCTTCGAGGCCTTGGCCACGGTAGGCCTCTGGCAGCCTCACCATCACATTGACGCCCTTGATGCCGAGCACCCGCGGGCCACGGTCGGCCGCACCGGCCACACGATCGACCCAGGGCCCGGCGGCGTTGATCACCACCTTGGCCGTGACGTGCGCCTGGCCGAGCGCCTCGGGGGCCTGCTCGTCCAGGGTCAGTTGCCACTGACCCTCGCTGCGCTGCAGCTGACTGACGCGGGTATAGGTGCGCACCGTCGCGCCGCGCCATTGCGCGTCCAGCGCGGTATCGACGCAGATGCGCTCGGGCCAGGCGTACATGTATTCCTCGAACACCCCCACGCCACGCAACGGGCCGCCCAGGCCGGCAGCCATGGCACTGTCGCTGGCCGCCTGCTGGGCCGAGTGGCGGCGGTAGGCCAGGGGTACCTTCCAGCCACCGAGCGCCTCGACCAGGCGAAAGCCCATGTCCACCAGCCATGGCGGGTAGCGGTCGCCCTTGCGGAACGGGTAGTGGAAACGGTGCTTGGTCAGGTGCCCGGGCATGTCCTTGACCAACTCGGCGCGGCAGCGCATCACCTCGCGGGTGTAGCGCAGGCGCTGCCACATGTCGAGCGGGCGAAACGGGATCTGCCACAGCGGGTAGCGCGTGGCCAGGTAGCCCAGGCCCGAATAGAGCATGCGGCTGGAGCGCGACGAGGTGCCGGCGCCGATGTCGCCACGGTCGACCAGCAGGGTACGGAAGTTGCGCGCGGCCAGTTGCCGGGCGGCGGCACAGCCGACCGCACCGGCGCCGATGACCACCACGTCGTAGTGGTCGCCGTCGAGGGATTCCAGGGGAGGACGGATCATGAGTTCGGTTCCAGGTTCTTGTGATTGTTCTGCAGCGAAAAACCAAGCCACCTGCACACAGTAGAAAAGCCCCCACCCTCGCCTCTAGAACATCCAGGACAACTTGCATAAGCCCTGAGCAAGCCCCGCCAGCGCATCCCATGACTCGTCCCAGCCGTTATATGGAGCCCCGCGAAGCCAGTGCCATAGTGCCGCGACGCTGATGCGTGAATAACAACAAGAGGTAAGTTGAATGACCACATCCAAACGCTCTGTCGAAGATGCTCCGCTCAATGCCTTCCATCGCAAACTGACCGTCTACTCCGCAGGCGGGCCGTTCCTCGATGGCTATGTGCTGAGTATCATCGGCGTGGCCATGCTGCAGATCACCAACGCCTTGCAGCTGTCGGCCTTCTGGGAAGGCCTGATCGCGGCTTCGGCACTGATTGGGGTGTTCCTCGGCGGTTTCATCGGTGGCTGGTTCACCGACAAGTACGGGCGCAAGGTGCTGTACCTGGTGGACCTGATCGCCATCGTCGGATTCTCGGTGGCGCAGTTCTGGGTCGAGTCAGCCTGGGCGCTGTTCGCCTGGCGCTTGCTGATCGGTGTCGCGGTCGGTGCCGACTATCCGATCGCCACGTCGCTGCTGGCCGAGTTCCTCCCGCGCAAGCAGCGCGGCCCGCTGCTGGCAGCCATGGTGCTGATGTGGTTTGCCGGTGCTGCCGTAGCCTACGTGGTCGGCGAGTTGCTGCTGCGCGTGGGCGGTGACGACGGCTGGCGCTGGGTGCTGGCCAGTGCGCTGGTGCCGGGAGCACTGTTCCTGATTGCCCGCAGCGGCACGCCGGAATCGCCACGCTGGTTGCTGAGCAAGGGCCGCAAGGCCGAAGCCGACGCGGTCATCAAGAAGGTCTACGGCCCGGACTACTCGATTGCCGACCTGCCTGAGCAGAGCAGCGGCAAACCGGTGTCGCTGTGGTCGCTGTTCCACTCCGGCTACGGCAAGCGCATGGCCTTCGTCACGCTGTTCTGGACCTGCGCCATCGTGCCCCTGTTCGCCATTTATGCCTTCGCACCGAAGGTGCTGCAGGCGCTGAAACTGACCGGCGACTGGGCCGCCTACGGCTCGATCGCCATCACCTTCCTGTTCACCCTCGGCTGCCTGTTGGCGACCCTGCTGATCAACCGCCTGGGCCGGCGCAAGATGCTGATCCACAGCTTCCTCTGGTCGGGTTTGTCGCTGGTGCTGCTGGGCGTGTTCCCCGAAGCGTCGCCAACCACCGTGCTGGTCCTGTTCGGCGCCTATGCGGTGCTGATCGGCGGTGCTCAGGTGCTGGAATACGTGTACCCCAACGAACTGTTCCCTACCGAGATCCGTGCCTCTGCTGTAGGCCTGGCCACGTCGCTGTCGCGCATTGGCGCCGCCGTGGGCACCTACCTGGTGCCGATCTCCCTGGCCAGTTATGGCGTGGCCAACACCATGTTCGCCGCTGCGCTGATCTCGCTGTTCGGTGCGCTGATTTCCTGGTGGCTGGCCCCCGAAACCAGCAAGCTCGACCTGCAGCAGGCCGCTGCCCTCGGCGGGCAAGCCGCATCGGCTTCGCCAACCTATAAATCTGTCGCTCGTAAAGCCTGAAGGAACCCGTCATGAGCCAAGTCCTTACTGTTGTCCGCAATGCCCCTGCCTCGCTGCTGGGCGAGCCGGCCCCTGCCCGCCTGCCGATTGGCGAACCTGTCGCCCATGCCGCGTCTGCCCAGGACCAGACCGATCAAGCGGTGGGCGCCAGCATCGGCGTGTGGGAAAGCAGCCCGGGGGTATTCCGCCGCTTCCTCAAGAACCGCGAGTTCAGCCATATCGTCAGCGGTCGTTGCACCTTCACCCCTGATGGTGGCGAACCGGTGGAGCTGCGTGCCGGCGATGCGGTGCTGTTTCCGGAAAACTGCGAGGGCGTGTGGCATATCCACGAAACCCTGCGCAAGACCTACGTGCTGTTCTGAGGAGCCGGCAGATGATCGAACGGATCAACCCTGGCCCACGGGCCAGCCAGATGGTGCTGGTGGATGGGCGCATCGAGACTTCGGGGATCGTTGCGCTGGAATCGGGTGATATCGCTGCCCAGACCCGCTGTGTGCTGGCGCAGCTGGAGCAATGGCTGGCGCAGATCGGGGCAGGCAAGCAGCACCTTACGCGCATGCAGATCTGGCTGGCGGACATGGGCGAGTTTGCGGCCATGAACGAGGTGTATGACGCCTGGGTGGGGAGTCAGCCGCCAGTGCGGGCGTGTGTGGGTGCTGCGTTGGCGACGCCTGAATATCGGATCGAGATTCAGGCTTTCGGGCAGCTTTGAGATTCCCGGGGCCGCTTGCGGCCCCTTGTTACTACCTGACCAAAACTCCGGCGTGCCGTCATGCTGGAGGGCTAACGAGGTGACTACCATAGAGGGCCTCCTGCCTTCAGTGCAACGTCCGCCTGGCCCTGGCCCGCGCCAGCTCGATCACCTCGGCCCAAGTGTCGTTCTCGTCCTCCGACACGGTGAACCACGGGTACACCTGCACCCGCCGTTCGTAGTTGGCCCACTCACCTTCCACATCTTCGCCATTGGCGCACACCACCTTGTACTCACGGCCCAGGGCATCGTAGTAGTGGGTGTCGGCGTAGATGCCCTCGCGCGCGCTGTCGTCGCTGACCCAACGCCAGTCGTCCAGATAGAACGGTAGCCACACGCGCACCGCCTGGCCTTTGTTGTCGAACTCGGTCTTGCCGGTCACCGCCCAGCGCACCTCGGTGTCGCGGGTGACGGCCTGCTGCTTGTCGTCGGTCTCCAACCCACCCTTTTCAGTCCGCACAAAGGCTTCGCCCGGCGGGTTGAGAATGGCGGTCTGCAAGATCTGGCCACCGCCGTTGAGCACCACCTTGACCCTGACCTGCTGTTCGGGATCGCTGTCATAGCGGTCGGTCTGGATCTGGATCACATGGGGCGGCGTGCGCCCATCCATGATCGATGGCACGGCCAGCCCATCACGGCTCAGGTGCCGGGCAACGCGGCGCCAGGCCATTTCGCCACACCGTCGTGTGCCATCGACACTGCCATCGGCGTTCAGCGCCAGCGGCATCCAGCTGTCGGCGATGACGGTGAACGCCTGGGCCACCGGGACCTTCTTGCTCAGGTTCAGCGCAACCGCAGCTTCGACCGAGACAGGTGGGTCGAAGGGCACCTCCGGGGTGTAGCCGCTCATCACCGCTTCATCACTGCCACCAGGCGTCTCGGTGCCGTAGAAGCGCGTATGCCGTACCCGGCCGAGGGCATCAAGCTCGACGGTGCTGGTGTTGTCGTTGGCGTCCTTGATCTGGATCGGCATGAGAAAACGCCAGTCATGCGCCTCGACCGTCGTGGTCAGGCCTGCAGCGTCGGTGACCAGGCGCAGCGCCAGGCCATGGGCGGTGTATTCCAGCTGGATGGGCCCGGTGACCGTGTTCTCCTGTACCGTCCTGGCCAGCCAGAACTGCGCGGCACCGTGGTAGAGGCTGATACCGTGGTGCCCGCAATAGGCCTCCTCGACCAAGGGTTCGCCCAGGATACCCGGCGTACCGATACCCTCCGGGTCGTGGGGGTCGGCCAGCTCCGGCGCATCAGGAGCGCGATGCATGGCAACATAGCCACCGCGCTTGAGCAGCTCAGCCAGCGATTCGGCTTGCACGCGGCTGTTCAGCAACGTCTGGACTGCACCCAGCCAGGCTTGGTTGGCCTGCGGCAATTGCACGTCATCGACACGTGGTTGCAAGGCGTTCAGTACAGCACGCCAGAACACAGATGAGGCATTGGCGCGACCCAGGGCTTCATCGACCTTGCCGTGCAACAGGGCCAGGTCCGTGCTGCCTTCTTCCTCATAGCTGGCAAACCAGGTCAGCACCGCCCACAGCGCCGTATCCGCTACGCGGCTTTGCTTGTATACCGCTTCTTGCAGGCCGTCGGGCAAGTGAGCCGGGTCGGCATAGAGCAGACGCAGGCGTAGTGCATCCACCGAAATCACCGATTTCAAGGCTTCACGCAATATGCCACTGGCGGCTTGATCGTCTGGCGCAGTCTTCAGGTAAGCGAGCAACACCGGATAAAGCGACTCATCCTTATCCAGGGCTGGCAAGCGCTGGCGCACCCGCTGCAAGACCTCCGGGTGGTTGTCAGGCGCCTTGAGTGCTTGCTCCACCAGGTCCTGCAAGGTCTGCTCGAAGGTGGGGCGCAAGACATCCAGCGAGGCCTTGTCGAGCATCGCGGTGCGGGTATAGGCCACCAACGCCTGGGGTGACGGCATGTTGGCGACACCGCTGCCGTCGGCATCGCGCCAGACCACTTTCTCGTAGCCGGCCAGGGTGGTCTTGCCCGGGTCGGCCAGCGGCAGCCCGTTTTCCAGCAGGTACTCAAGGGTGAAACCAGCGGCCGGCTCATCGCTGAGCGCAAGGCGCACCACATCCTTGCGCTGGGTATCGGGCAAGCCGATCACCCAGCTGTCGTCGTCGACCAGATTGTGCACCGTGGTGCGCGTAAGGTTGACCCAGCAATCGTATTGCTGGGGATCGCAACTGGCGGTGATCAGCCCTTCCGGCAGCGACTTCGGATAGATCGCCCGGTCTCGCTCTTCTGCCTCGAGTGCCTCAGGCGAGAGGCGCCGCGGGTAATGGATGCTGACGCTCTCCAGCACCGTGCCGTAGGCATCCTGGCGCAGCACGATGTCCTGCTTGATCTGCGGGTCTTCGGATATGCGTTCGCAGCTAACCGTCAGGGCCTGAACGGGCGTCACCAGCGCCGCCGGGCGCTGTGGGTCGGCCGTCGCACAGGCGCGCACCTGCAAACGTGGCCGCGCCACGCTGTAGGGCCGGTCGGCGCGCTCATGGCCGTCCTCACCGTAGACTTCCACGCGCATCAGCTGCCCGCGCAGGGCGCGGAACAACCAGGCACGCTCGGCCGGCTCGGGCTCGAACGCCTGCTCACCTTCTGCCTGCCACTGGGTGAAGCGCACCGCGCCAGGGTCGAAGCCGTGCTCGGCCTCGGTATGGGCCCCTTGGGCAAATTGATCATGCGCTTCGATGCCGGAATGGAACCAGCTGCACGTGCGCGCAGGCGGCGACAGGTGCGCGGCGCCCTTGCTGGCCAGTGCATGGGTATCGGTCTGCAGCAACCGGGTGAAACCCGCGAACTCGCGCTCTTTGCCGTCCCATATCCCCCCCAGGTAAGTGGTCTGGCTGCCCAGGCACAAGCCGGTGGTGTCGTTGTAGCGGGTGATCTGGCTGACCGTGTGCACCGGGAACGGCAGGTAACTGACCGGGGTCTTGCCGGTGGCTGCGATCACCGCCGCCTTCTCGTCCAGCCAGGCCTGCGCCGAGCTGCGATAGGCCAGCTGCGTACGGCCACCGGCGTTGTCCACCACGGTGTCCAGCAACCAGGGGCGCTTTTCGTTGAAGCGGTACAGCCAGCTGCACGGTCGCAGGCCCGGGCCATGATGAGGGCTGGTAAGCAGCAGGTCCGCCGTGCCCTGGCCGAGCATGTCCGCGACCTGCAGGAAACAGGTCGCATCCAGCGTCACCCCGTGTGGTGCGGGGATGAGAGCGCCCTCCTGGTAGCGGTTGCCGCTTTGGCTGACGAACACCCGAATGCCATCAGGCTGCAGATAAAGGATATCGGTGGTACCGGCGCCATCGGTGTCGGCCAGGAACACCCTTGAGGCATTGAAGTCTTCGACTTCGAAGCCAGGGATCGCGATGGCGTCGGCGAAACGGCCATAGCCAAGTGAAGGCCACAGGGTCACCCCCTCGCCCGTGATGCGCATCAGGTGGGCCTGGCCACTGCCGGCGGGGTCGGCGAAAGCGACCAGCTGGCGCTCGGAAGGCTCAACGGAAGGCAATGGCTCGCTGCCTTCGTTCGTGAGCGCGGCCAACCAACCTGCGGTGCCGTTCGAGGGGTAAAGGCGCACACTCTTTGGCCCCAGGGCACGCAACAGCACGACATCCTGTTGACTATCGCCGGTCAGGTCGGTCATCAGCGCCTGGGGGTGATCAAACTCGGTCGGCAAGGCGCTCAAAGGCACAAGGCCGCCCCAGGTGCCATCGGGGGCCAGGGTGAAGCTGCCGCACAAGCCCGCGGTGACCAGCCACTCCGGGCGACCATCGCCGTCCAGGTCCATCAGCCTGCCAGTCGTGCTGTCTGGTTGAATCCGCAGGGGTTGAGGCTTGCCCCAGGTGATCGCGTCCTGTTCGCCGCCTTTGCGCCGTTGCGGTGCCCGGTAGTGCCAGGCGCCCTGATCGAGGTACAGCAGGCCGGGGATCCCTTCACCATACAGGTCCGCCAATTGCCAGGCCGGCGACCAGAAACCGTCCAGTTCCTCCAGCGCCTGCCAAGCCGGCTCGTTACGGCCTGGCCGGCTCAGCTCGAACTCCAGCGGCGGCATGTGGCTGCTGGTTTCATGCGTAACCTGTTGCGCCGACGCCAGCACACTGGTGACCGCACTGCTGTCGTAATCCAGGTGCACGCGGGCCACCAGGGTGGGTGTGTCGTCGCCCTCACCTTTCATGCGTGCAGTGCGGTGCCAGAGCAACACGTCGCGGCACAGGCGGCGAACGCGCACGTTGAAGCCGTAGCGCCAGAACGAGAAACGGTCCTCGCGCAGCGGCCAGGGTTTTTGGGGATCGAGCGGTGGCGGTGTGCCGGGGTTGGCGCCGCGTTCGCCGTAGTCGAACAGGGTGAAGCTGAGGAAGTCGCTTTCCTCGAAGGCGCCCTGCGGGATCAGCAAGGCGGTCGAGGGTGTGACATTCATGGCATGCACTGACGCGGGGTAGACGTGAGTGACCACGGGGTGGGCCGCCAGCTCATCGTCGCTGCAGCCCTCGGCATCCTCACCGCGATAGCGATACACCACATGCTCGCCCCGGGCGGAAACCGTCTCTTCGAGGTACCAGCAGGCGACATGCCCGGCCTGGGCCGGGTCTTGCAGCCGGGCCGACGGCGACCAGCCGTACAACGACAAGCTGCCGTCACCGGGGTAGTGCAGCCAGAAGCCCGCCGGCTGGTCGCCAGCGTCCTCCACCCAGTGCTCCAGGCGCTCCGCCGCGCTGCCACGGCGCGACTGCCACGGCGTCACGGTGTAGTTTCCCGGGGTATCGGCCAACGGCAAGCGGCTGGCCTGGCGAGGCGCGCCTGCACGCAGGATCTCCTCGCCCGACGGGCCGGCCAGGCGGTCGCTGGCGTCGTACTTCGGGAAGCCGAAACGGGTCATGCGCACCACGGCCGGCAACGCGCAGTCCCAGCCGGCGCCGAACGCGCCATTGCCGCCGCCGGAGGAGTACTGCAGGGTCAGTTCGGCGGACAGGGCGCGGCCTGCTGGCGAGGGCAGCGGCAGTTGCCAACCGGCGGCGCCGTCCGGGCCACCGGCGCTGAGCATGCCGCCGCCGATGGAGACGGTGCCGCCGCCTTTGGGTAGCGAAGGCGAAGAGAAAAACGGAGTGCGGCTCTCATCTGGCGATGGGGTTGAGGAAGATGATGGTTCAAACATTGAAACACTCCATTCAACTAGTGACTACCACTCCTACACTTACCTTTTCGCCAAGCCAAAGCCAGCCCTCGGCGTGTCCTGAAGTGTCAACCGGTATACTTGACTCGTAAAAATGCCTTGTCCGAAAAATTGACCGACTGCCCATCGATAGAAAAAGAGAAATTAATAGTCCAGGTCCTGATCCTCCATATATCTGAAGCCACCGAGTAAGAGACGCTCCCGCCAAACACACGAGGAGCAGCAGGTAATATATAAATTTTATCTTGCTCCCCTTCGACGGTGTAACTTATTTTGCAGTCATTCCCCGTGAGCGCCGACGAGACAGCCTCTATAGCCAACGCCTTCTGGGCATTAAACATTGCCTCCGAACCCCACTGATCAGCAGGGATAAGCTGCCCTCCAAAACGAATGCGAATCTCATCCTTCGCAGACTTTGAGTGGACCCTGTAGGAGACAGATTTGCCGTTTCCGCGCATGAATTTCGACATCACACTGATACTTCGTTTACCACTATTAGTGCCAGAGGCAGTCACCTGCCACGCCGCACTTCCCGCCGAAGTCATTTTAATTCTCTGACCAACCTGAGGTGCGGTTGCCAGGCAATCAACATTACCCGATGCATCGAGAAAAAGTTCATCTCCCAATTCAATCAATGGACTGCTAGCTGACCACTTCACCACGAAAGAACTGGTATCTGACTCGCCTCGTACCATCAGCTTATTTGAGGAACCCGGGTCCACCAAGGTTAATTCGTCCGCCGGATTACTGGATATCAGGAAGCATTTAGGCACATCCAGCACGCCTTGCAGTCCTTCAACCTTGACCTCTATCCCAAACTTCCCACTCTTGCCGGATGTATTCAATCTCCATTTTAACCCCTTTTCTGTCATAGGCTGCGACGTATTGAATGCCGGGGTAAATGAAACGTCGGATTGCGCTAAGCCTCCAGCGCTCTTGAACGTCAAGGTCCCGCTAAAATTGGTTGCTTTCCCGAGTGGGCTACCCGGCTTGGGTTGCAGCATCAAGTCGTCATATCCGTAATCTCTATAAAGCACAAAAGGCGCTGACCACACATTTCCACTCAGCCTGAGTTCCGCTTCATCCGCCAGCAATTTGGAAAGGACTATCCCCACTTCCAACTTCAGCGACCCGGAAAACTTGCCCACACTTATCTCTAATGCAAAAGCGCCACTGACATCCGCCGGTAACAAGCTCCACTTGCTCCCTGACACTGCAATGGGCTGTGGCTCCTTGTAGTTTGGTGTTGCAGGCAACTGTGCCTGCGTAATACCACCTGCGACCGGAACGAACATCAGCGTGGCTTTGAGCGCACTTCCCGCCAATGGGCTGCCACTTTTGGGCACAAGCCGGACCTCCCCAGACGTCTTACGCCAGAAATGCCCCACTCCGCCAGCGCTGGAACCTGTGACTTGAAGTTCAGCCTCTTCACTCAAGTCTTCCGCTAGAACCAGGCAATCCTTGATGATCAACCCTTGATCGCGGAACCCTCTCATGTACAGCTGCAAATCAAATTTTCTACTTGAGTCAGGGGCGGTCACCTCCCATTTCAGGCCATTGGGTGTTATCTCTCGCTCGACCGATACTTCGGGCTCAGAAGGCAGGGAGGTGCCTGACCACCCTTTCAAGCGGGAAAGACCGAGAGGGCTGCCGGTTTTGGGTACGAGTTCGACTTTGTAAGTCTTTTTCCGATTGAACACCACCGTGTCGTCGGGTACCGAACCCTCAATCTTAATATCGGCCTCATCGCTGAGCGTAGTCGACATCAGCAGTGCCTTTCCGACGTCTAGCCGTAATGGCCAGTTGAAATCCTTTACAGAAATCTCAAACCCAAAGGTGCCACTGACATCGCCCCCTGTTAGCACCCAGGTTAGTTTTCCATCGGATGTCAATGGGTTCAAACTGCCGAACCCAGGCTGAGCGGACATGTTCGCCTGCTTGACAGTGCCATCAAGAAACTCCATGACCCCCTTGAATCCAAGCCCCGTCAACGGACTACCATCCTTCACAGCGACAGTGACCAGTTGATAGACCTTACGCTCAAATAACATCGGCGACTGAAGTAACTGTATCTCGGCCTCATCGTTCAAGTTTTTCGACAGCAAGACGGCTTTCGACACAACCCACGGCTTGGTGAAACCTTCGACATGAATCTCCAGGCCAAAGACCCCGCTGGATGCCGCCCATCCCGTCAACGACCATTGCAAGCCCGCTGCCATCAAGGAACGCTTAGCCTCATAGGCCGGAGACGCAGGTATGCTGCTTTGCTCCAGGTTGACTTTGACGAATCTCAACCAGGTTTCAAGCCCAAGGTCAGCCAAAGGACTTTCCTTTTTGGGCAAGAGGGCGACGCTTCCGGCCTGTGTACGCCAGAACAGTGGTGCACCGCTCGGGGTGGCATCCGATACTGTCAGGTCAGCCTCATCCGACAGGTTTTGCGACATCTGCACACCTTTCAAAACGAATGGCGCGCTCAAGCCTGTCGCTTTGGCCTCGAAGGTAAAAAGTCCGCTGGTGCTTCCCCCCTCTATCAGCCATTCCAAGCCACTTTCAGGCATTTTTCGCGCTGTTGAAGGCTCAAAACTGATGCCCAGCTTCCCAGCACTGTCCCCCGGTGAAGCCAGCATCACATCCCGGCCAATAAAGAAGTTCCCCGGGATCGCCTTGGGTTTTAAAACCAGCTTGCGCGCCTTGTCGCCGCGACTCAGGTGCAGCCCGAGGTTCTTGAGGTCCACCTCCTTGCCATCAAGCAACACCTGAACCTGATCCAACCAAGGGCTGGTGGTGAACACCCTCAGGTTTTTGACCTGCCGACTGGCCTCGCCCAATTCATTCTTGACAATTGCCGTGATCTCGGCCTGATTGGCATCCCCCTCGTCCCCCTTCTCGGGCTTGTAATCAATCTGCGACTGCCCTTGCTGATCGACGGGGACCGTGCCGAGCAAACGGCCATTGACCCACCACTCGACCGGGATCTTCTCCACTTTTCGCTCAGGTGCGAAATGGTTGGACACGGTAGTGGTGAGCGTCGCCTTGTTGGCGCTCTCGTCGTCGATGATCAGCGCGCTATCGCCCCCCACGATCGCGCTCAAGTCATTTACGTAGTCGCCAACACTCGCAGCAACCTCCCGTATCTCCGCTTGCCAATAGCTACTGATGCCTAGCGCTAAAACGCCTGAGTTCGTGTCCGGTTTGGCGGTAGAAGACACCAACCAGGCCGTGGCGTCCTCGAGTTGCTGGAAGCTTTCTTCATCCGGTGCTCCCCGGTTAAAGGGTGGATTTGCCTGTAATGCGTATTCACGGGGCAACGTCTCGCCATGCCAGCTCAAGCTCGCTTTCTGGTGCAGCCAACTGTCAGTCTCTACCTCTGAAATGCCAAACCGATGCACTGCCCCATGACAGAACTTGTAAGGGGGGGCTGTCTGCTCGATTTTCAAACCGTCCGGATCAACGACCAGCCTCAGCGTGGCGGCCAACGCGGGTAAGCGCACATCCAGATCGGTATTGCGCAAATTCAGGCGATTGCTGCCTTTGCCCGCAATGAATTTGATGCGAATAACTTTGATCGTGCTGGCCAGATCCTTGATACGCAGCAAGGGCAAGGTGGTCCAGTTCACCAGTGCGTCAGACGCCTCCGACTCCTCCGGCTGGATCCCTTCCATTGCACGTGAATGCAGCAGGTTCCCTGGTTCATCACCGGTGATGTCATAGACATGCAGCCAGCAGTCAGTCAGGCGGCCGGTATCGTACTCGCAGCCCAGCCAATAATCGGGCCGGCCATTCTCGACTGGGTTTGCCGTCACCGGCAAGGTGATGTCTTGCCAGAGAGACGCCCCGGGCGCCAGCCCCACATAAGGGTGGCCGTCTTCCTCGTAATGTTCGTAGTCGCCCTCGACCTGCCAGGACTTGCCCTTACCAATACTGCCAAGTGGGAAAGAGGGTTCCTTGACCAGATCATGGCTCTTGGACTCCTGCGCTTTGCTGCCTGCACCCGGTTCGTTACGTTTGACCATGATCATCTCCAGCCTGAGGCCGTTTCAAAAAGAGGAAGGCGAATGTTCATTGCCTACCGGGCTCAATAGCGCCTGGACCTCACGTGCGAACTGCGCACCACCCGGCAGGGCGTAATAACGTATGTCGAGGACAATATCGCTGAGCCCTTCAAGCAACTGGGTTTGCATCTTGGGAAGCGGGAACTGCAGGCGCCAGCTTGAAACCGCCCCGGTGCCTTCGAACGGCAGGTAGCGATCATCCGCCTCGGCGGCGGTCACCAGCCCCAGGTCCTGGCTGCCAGTAGACAGGCACACTTGCTGGTGCGGGCGCAGGCTCATCATCACGTTGCTGCCGTCACCGTTGCGTTGGGCCTGCGGTGTCAGGAAGTACACGCCCTCGATGTCAGGCCTGATCAGCAGTCTGCTTTGTGTCTGGGTCAAGGTGGCGCGGATATTCTGATAGGGCCCCAGCAGCGCTGGGAGCGAGACGGCCACACTGTGCAGGCGGCGCATGTAATGGCCGGGGTAGTCCTGGTCGTACAGGGATTGCGACAGGTTGAACGCCAGCTCGCCGTCTTCGCCCAACACGTCGAGCAAGTCGAGCCAGTTCTTGATCGGCTCGCCGCGTTTATCGAACAGCAGCGGCTCATCGCCCACCAACAGTGCCTGCAACGAGACGGTCTTGCGTATCTCAAGGTGCCGCTCGTTGCGTAGCAGTGCTTCGGCCTCCAGGCGTTGCAGGTCCAGGCGCAATTCTGCGCCTGCATTGAGGCCCCAGCGGTCGGCCTGCCACACAGGCGTGCGGATGATGCGCTTGTCGTAGTTGCCGGTTTCATACTGCCAGCAGGCTTCGGCGCTGTTGCAGAGGCTGACGGCCACATCGAACAGGGTCGCAAGCCAAGCGCGGGCTTGGGATCGCAGCCAGCTGTACAGGTCTTCGCTGGTCGACTTGGTCTGGTAGAACCTATACATCTCCAGGGCCTGGGCCATGACCTTCCAGCTGTGTTGCTCCGCTGCAAAGGCTGCCGACGTGGCGTGTATCTGGGCTTCGAGCTGCTTGTCCAGCACATCCTTTTCCTTCATGGCCAGCTTGTACTGCAAATCCCATTCTTGACGGCGACGGCGGTACATCTCGGAGTCTTGAATGGTTTTCGCGATGAGCTCCCCTGCACTTCCTGCCGCGTACATTTTGGTCCCTAACGCGATCATTGGATTGCCCGGCTGATGGCCGCCATTAGACATGCCGTAAATAACCGGCGGGGTATTCGCCAGATAGCCTGACCCTATCAACGCGCTGCCGACGGTGGTAGCAATGGAGCTCGCGCCATGCACAACCATCGCCGAGATCTCCCTGGCCGAGACATTCTCGTCATACAGCGCCTTATAATGCTTACAACGCAGTTCACTGGCAGCATGCTGCTCCGTCAGCACTTCAAGGTTCTTCGACTGCTGCAGATGCAGCTGCTGCTGTATGTTGATGGCGAAGATGGCGATGTTCGCTGCGTGTTTGAACTGCAGCTCCTCTTGCTCGCTGCGGTCTCGCATTTCCATGAAACCGCGCAACTGCTCGCCGAACTGGATCAGAGTGGCCACCGTTTCCTGTGCCTTGGCGACCAGGGTGCGGAAGCGGTACGGCGGCACAACCGTGCGGTAGCCCTGCAGGTGCGCCAGGCTGGCGTTGCCGCCCATGCGCGCGAGCAGCAGGTCGAAGGGGTTGGCTGGCGCCTCGTAAAGCGGCAACTGCATCGGGTTGCCTTCGAGGGTCAGAAAATGCCGCAGATTATGGAAGCGTCGAGCCAGCACGCCCCAGGTGTCCAACAGTTGCTGGTTGACCGGCGCACGGAAGGCCGGGTGCGCCGCGACGCCTGCCCAGACGAACGTTTCCAGCTGCTTGGGCAGGTCGGCCGGCTGCACGACGTGGGCATGTTCGAGCAGCCTCAATTCACCGGCTCGCGAGCCTTGCAGCAGCTCCTCGACGGGCTTGGGCTGCCAGGTATCGATAGCCCTGGCGGTCGGCGCCTCCCCCATCAGGTCGGCTGCCATGTTGTAGAGCAACCAGGCATTGGCCAGGCTGTCACGGGTCTGACGCCGATAGAGCAGATCGGCCTCGCCGATCAACAACTGCACCTGCTGCATGAACACCGCCTTGCGGTAGTGGGACGGTGCATGCAGGGCAATCGCGTGGGGGTCGGCCAATTCGTGCTCCAGGCCGGCGGCCTGGGTGTCGTCCTGCAGCAGCCAGGCACAACTCCAGTAGTCGACACCGGCCTGCTCGGTCTGCGCCTGCTTGCCTTGCGGGTCGAACACCAGCCCCAGCCAACGGCGTGCGTCCTCGAAGCGCTCTTCTTCCTGGAGCCGTGAGGCGATCAGGTGCGGAACATGGAAGAACAGTTCGCGCAGGTACAGGCCATTGGCGTCGAAAAACTCCAGCTTGGGATCATCGTCCGCACGTTGCCATCCTTGATAGATCCCACTGCCGCCTTTGGGGTCAAAGGCTGGCTCTTGCAGCAGCTGGGCATCCCAGGCAAAAACAGCCTGGGGCGAGGCCTGCGCCCGGTTGATCAGGTCGGTGACATGCTGGGAATTCAAGCGTGAGGTAACGGTACGATATTCACTCCCCGCCTTGTGCAAGTTGACGACCAGGAAATCCGTACCGCTGGTCTGCCGAGCGATAGTCGGCGGCTTACCGTCATTGATCATGCTGCCCAGTCCGACCTCAAACTGCGCAGATTCGTCGCTGGCACTTGCAAACTTGACTTTGATGCTGCTGGCCTCTTTATCCAGCTCCAGGCTTCGCCAGGCACTGGTGGCTCTCCCGTTCAGCGTCAGTTGCTGCGCAGCAAAGGCGGTGTCCCCAATGGTAACCGTCATATCTCTGGTGGCCATTTTCTCGGCCAGCCCGGTGATGAAGTTGCCAGGGTACGCCAGCGCCCGGGTTGAACTGCCATCGACGCTGAAGGTGAAGCCGGCACCTTGGCGAATAGTGCTGGCTTCATAGCCGAGTAATTGGATATCAAATGCGGCGAGATCAACCTGCGCCTCGTACCAGCCAAAATTGCGCATTTTGAAAGCGTTACTCAACAAGGACGTGACCGGCTTGCCCTCGTGCTGCAACGCCAACTCCTCGAACGTTGGCTTTGAAGCAGTAATGCAACGCAGCAACAACGCGCCTGAAGGACCGGTGCGCACGTCCACGCGCATCCAATTCAAGTTGACGAGTGCTCCACCATTGGAAAGATAGACCGCCGCAGGCACCGGAACGGGTAGGACCTTCGTACTGCGGCCTCGCACATGAAGTGTGTAAGTCTCCCCAGGGTGGGCCTCAAGCAATACGACCACGCTCAAATAGGGGTCGTTGCCAGGTTGTGGCTTGACCGACACGGGCTCCTTGCGCGCATTGGTGATTCGGCGCTGGAAAGCCAAACCGCCGTCGGGGTCTGCAAAGACATCGAGCAGCTTTTCAAGGTCATCCGTATCAATGGCTTCAGTCGCAGCGCGCTTCAAGACATCACGTTGCACCTGCCCGATCAGTGTTTTGTCGTTCACCCATGCGACATACAACTGGTCGTCACTGCCATGCGCCTTGCCAACGGCCAAGGCCAACAAACGATGCGTCGTATTCTCCAAGGGGTCCTTGCCCTTATCGACGTCCGAGTCCTTGCTGATCAACAGCTCCGGTGTCGACCACTGGTTGTCCAGCCCCAGATACATCAACTGCACTTTGAAGGCATAGCGCTCCTTGTCAACCTCCTCGTCAACTTGCTGGATTTCTCGCGGTGCCTCGTATTGCAGCCACACCAGATGCAGGCGCCCACAGAGCAGCACCAACCTGGCCTCAACCACCTGTGCAGCCGCCGGCATGCCGATGGCTTTCCATTCGCTCCAGGCATCGGGTTGCATGTAGGTGGACTCTTGGTCCAGGCGTGCCTTGACTTTGCGCCAGTAATACTTCGGCGGTGAGGCAGCATCGTGCCCCAGCAGGTAATAATCCGAGTTGGCGAAGGTATAGCCGGGGAACTTGCCTTCATCCTGTTGTGGGCCGGCATAGTCGATGTAAGCGGACTGCACGCGGATACTGTTCTGGAACTCGTAACCGTTCAGGTAGTTCACCAGCGCTTTCTGCGCCGCCGCGTCGGTGATCTTGCCCTGCGCCAGTTCGTTTTCCAGCCCCTGGAACAGCTCGGTCTTGTCCAGGCGCAGCTCCGGCCGAATGTAGTTCTCCGGGTAGTCTTCGAGCATCTGGTAGGCCGCCCAGATCGAGTAGTTGGCCATGCCCTGTTGCCAGAACGTACGCAGTGCCGATGGCCACGGCGCGTCGTAACCGGGCTCGATATTATTGAAAATACCGTTGATATACGTTTGTACACAGGCCAGCGCTTCAGCCAGGCCAGATGTGGTCACCGCCGAGGTGACCTGAGTATCCAGCAACAGGTACTTGCTCAGGTGTTCGGCTGTCACCATGTTCAGGGCCGAAGCCTGCAGCACATCGGGCAACACATGGTGAATGCTGTAGGCAGACAACGCATCCCGCCATTGTTCGGCCAGTTGATTGCTCAGTGCAGCGTTCATGATCACCTCGCTAACGGCGATGTAAGTACGTTCTGGAAAAGAATTAACGGGGTGGATGAACCTTGACCGGAGTCTGGATACCGTCAACGGCGTGTTCGTACATCAGCCTGAACTCACCATTGCCGGGCTGGATCAGCGCCGTGGATTCGCAATTGATGGTCCATTGCACCTTGCCACCGTCAAAGGATTGCTCCTTCCCGAGTGCAGGGTCGACTGACAGCCCCAGCGAATAGGCCGAATGGCGACCGAAATAGCGCAGGTGCACCGGCATGTTCAGGAGTGGATGGTCTGTCAGGTGATAGGTCAGGGTATGTTGGGTTCTCCCTGACGACGGCTGAACAATCTCGATGGTTTCCTCCACGCGCTTGCCATCGAATTCGATATCAACTGCCAGTGCCGGCATGAACTGGACGGCCTCGAACGGATGTGTATTACCCGCCCAGCTGGCAACCACGTTGAAGGTTTTCGGCTCCTTGCTCTTGAGCGCGAAACGGCTGACACCCTCTTCCCCCGTCACCACGACTTGGGACAAGGTGTCGTCCTCCTGCACTTTCCAGGTCACCGGATAACGCGCCACCGGCTCTCCTTCGGAACTGCAGATTGTCACTTCGAACTCCGCAGCCATGACGCCGTCAGCCATTGGCCAGTCCCAGGACTGGTGGGTTACGTACTGATCGGCATCGGCCAACACCTTGAACTCCAGTTCCTTGCTGACATAGTCCTGGCCTTCGGTGGTCAGCAGAGCAGTGACCCGCATGAGACCAGTGCCGGCATCCTTGAAGGTGGCATGGGCCATGCCCTTTTCATCAGTCTGTTCATCCGCCTGGTCCTCCACGGCCTCCTCGCAATTCCAGAGCAGCGGCTGGTTGGCGGCCGGCTTGCCGTCCAGGCCGAATACCCAGGCGGTGACGCTGATGGGCTGGCCGGCCACTGCCGCAGAAGTGAGCTTCAATGCGCTGATGAAGGGTCTGTTGGCGAAACCAATACTGCCGACAACCGGGGGCAAATTGCCGAACCAGACCAACACGCGTCCCTCGCCCGCCTCCATGCTCCGCACCTTCATGGTGCTGATGCCGTCACGATCGGTCGTGCTGTTGCCATCGCTGTCGACGAGGTGGCCAATACTGGTAGACCAGGACACAAGACGATCGCCCCCCAGGTTTCCAAGCTGATCCCTGAGTTGAAACTTCAGGGTGTAGGTTCCCTGGTTGCCCGCTGGAAGCCAGGGCTCTTCGGGCTTGTTACCCAGCCGCCAAAGGTCGAACGTCAAGTCATCGCAATCGATCACTACCGGTGGGGCGTAGGCCTCACTGTCGAGCAGATAACTGGCTTTGACATTCGCCACGCCCTGCGCGTCTCCCGCCTGCAAGGTCACGTTGGCTCGCCCCTGTTCATCGGTGTAACTGAAGCGATCCAGCAAATCGCCCTGATCGGTGGACCAGTTCACCCGGATGCCCGGCACGGGCTGGTTGTCCATGTCCAGCAAGGTCAGCGTCAGAATCGAGCGCTTTTCATGCTCCTCGTACTGGTCTTCATCAGCTGCCTTGGCAATCAGCCGCAGAGAACTGGCGATGCAGCGTGTGGACAAACTCTGACGCAGTTCCTCATCGTCCCTGGGCGCTTCGACCGTATGCCTGAGGCTGCTGAGCATTTCTTCCGCCGTCGCCCGATAGGCACTGGTATCGGAGCCAGGGCCAAGCTGGCTGAGCTTCATCAGCGAGGCTGCGCTCAAGCCGGTCTTCTTGCACAATTCCCGGGTATCGAGCAGCGCACAGAATTGGGCCAGGTTGCGGATGATGCCGTCGGCCGACACCAGTTTCGCCACATCCAGTACTTCGCGAATGCCGCACCCGAGAAGATTGGCAACCTTCTCGGCGGCAGCATCCTTGACCAGTCGGCGTTCGTTGTCGCTCATCTCACCCAAGGCTTCGACCAACGAGAAGTAGCCGAGCAATTGTGCTTCCGACTGCCTGGCCATACGCAGCAGGCGCGTGTAGCGCTCCAGGTAGTACAGCGTCGGTAAGGTCAGTTCAGGGGTCTGGATACTGAAGCGCTGGCGCTGGGTGCGTACCAACAGGCTGGAGAATAACGCCGGGCTCAGTGCAAACTGCCTGACCACTTCGGCGCGGCGCTGCATTTGCCGCTCCAGCGGCAGGATGGCCTTGAGCTGTATCGAGTCCAATTGTTGCGGGTCGAAGCCGATGGCGCTTTGCATCCACTTATGCACATTGGACTCGGCCCAGTAGATCACCGGGATGACCATGCTGGACTCAAGTTCGAGCAGCTGCGCCAGTTGCTCCTGCACCGCCCCCCACTGTTGCGAGCGCACACGCAGTACCACCCCAAGAATCAGACTGGCCAAGCGCTCGGCTTCATCGTCGGTCAATGCAGGCAGTTCAGGCTCCTCGGCTGCACGGACCTTCGATACCGCAGTACGGTCCGGTTCCTGCGGCTGCAACTGCTCGATCACTGCCACGATTTCCCGCCTGGCAAAGTCTTCATACAGCGCAGGGTCGAAGTCCTCTTCCGGGTTACCGCTGTCAGTGATCAAACCGTCACCGTCAACGATCTGCAGCAGATAGCTTTGCCAGTTGCCCCTGTTGAGCGGGGTCACTCCGGATTCCTCGAGCAGGGCGTTGAACGCCCGGAAGGGCTGCAGCTTGCTCGCCAGCTCGGTCAGCAGGGTCCTGACTTCCATGGAGGCTACATCCGAACGCTCGTGGGGCAGTAATTGCCGCACCAGCCAGGCGATCGGAATTTCCTGCTCCCGACACCACAGCACGCTCGTCGCGAGGGCATGAACGACGTTGATCACATCGGTCTGTGTGGTATCGCTGCGGTACGTCGCAACCTGCGGTTTGCCAGCCAAGCGCAGCGCGTACAGGCCTTCCGGGTTGAGCACTTCCAGCAGCGACAGCAGCTCTACGGGGGTGATCGCCAGCAGGCGGGCCAGCCATACCAGCCGGAAGAAAGCCGAAACCACCGGCAGCGAACGCGTCAGGCTTCCCTGGGCCTGCATGATCACGCGCGCCAGGGGCCGGAAGGTTTCCATGTTGATGCCCAGGCCACTGCACAACAGGTCGATGAAACGTTTACTTTTTTCATCGTTATCGGTCAGGCTGAGTGGCTCTTGATCCAGCCACAGAACGTTGGGGCTGTTGCTGTTGAACACCTGATCGAACTGGCTGGGTGCCTTGCTGGTACCATAGATGGACATGTCAGCAAGCAGAACGGAAAAGTCGTCGGTATAACGGGCCAGGCGCTCCGGCGTGTCCACCAGCGCAAAACGCTCGCGCAGAAACTGGAACAGCCCCAGGCTCCTCAGCGTATCGGACGTGATCACCATCGGCCTGTCGGCACTGCTCAGGCGCCCTCGGCTGCGTTCGATCACGGTATGCGTCTCGCCGTCGATGGCGGCGCAGAGCAGCCGGTCAGCGTCCGCGTATTCCAGGCCAAGGGCATTGGCCACACGCACCAGGCGGTTGACCCGGTCGCACCGGGCAGCCGTGAGGAAGAGGAACTCGTGCTGTTTCTCATCCCCGTCCTGATTGCCGACCGCAACCGGATCAGTGCCACCACTGTTGATGAAACGAGCACCGGCCAGGCTGGCGCTGGCCCATTTCACCGTGGCCTCCGGCACATTGGCAGAGCGCAGCGGCGTATGCTCAGCCAAGGCAAACAACCGCTGCATGCCTGCCTGGTCGACTTGCAATGCCTGGCAGAAAATGACCACGTTCTGCAGGTCCGGGTACCCCTGGACACCAAAATTGTGCTGAAAGAAATCTGCTTCAGCCTCGGCATCACTCAGGCCAGCCTGCCCTTCCCCACGCGTCGTCAGGGCCTGCAGCTCAGCTGTCAGCCGAGTAAATTGAACCGCTGTGCCTTCTTGGAAATACGGCGGCTCAAGCAGAAGCTTGCGCAGCAGCGGCCCCATTGCAGAGTCTTGCAGCAGGGCATCGTCAGAGTGCGATGAATGGGCGCCTGGGCGGATGAAGTACGGGGCCTGGATGTCACTGAGGCGTGAGACTTCGCTCAGGTGCACCTTGTTGTGTGCCAGTACGGTACGGATTTGCTGCCAGTAGGCTTCGTAGGGAAACAACCGGGGTGGATAGCGAACTTCAAGCAGTCTGTCTTCGACTTGCGTAAGGTCTTGCGGTGTTTGCTGGCGCTGCGTTTCGATCAAGTGCTGCAACGCCCGGATAACAACCTCGACCTGAGTGACCTCCTGGTTCATGGTTTGCGCATCGAGCATGAGCTTGAACACATCTGGCCGGCGATTTCGCAGGGTCAGCGCGCGCTCGGCAACGGCCTCGGGCTCCAGATGTTGCTCGATGAACAGGAGCAAGTCGATCAGGTAGGCGGCGGGGGACATGGAGGCGTCTACCGCCTGGGGATCAGCGTTGTTGCCCCAGGTCGGGTCAAACTGGTTTTCAAATGTAGGCCCGGTCGACTGTGCGAGGGGGCCTTTGAGTTCCTCCGCTGAACGCCTGCCGCCGTCGCTCAGGCGCTTCTCGCGGAACGCCCGCATCATGGCTGCAGTGGTGACATCCAGGCGCGCCTTGAGCTGCTTCGCTTGCGCGTGGGTCAGGGACGGGAACTGCGCCATCAGCGCAGTTGGGCGCATGCGCTGCAGGCCGGTCAGCAAATCGTCGGACAGCGGCACCGCTTCGAGATTGAGCTTGATCCCGGGCTCGGTACCGAGCAGCCTTTCGAACAGCGATACAGCTTTGGTCGATCTGCGTTTTGCCATTGTCCTCTCCCGATTACACGCCTGTTGTCCTGCTCGGTGATACGGCGTCGGGAGAAAGTTAACTGGGCTACTGCAACTGCGAAACTGGTAGAAATGTCAGGTGCGGGCGGCCGGCGGGTATGCAAAAATCGGCGCTTTCAAAAGGCTACAACTCCGGGTCCAACCCCACCTTGTCACCGTGCCAGTCAAACCGCTCCACCTCATGCCGGCGCTTGCGGAAACTGTACGGTGTCTCGCCATACTGCTTGCGGAACCACAGGATGAAGTGCGAGGCATCGGAAAACCCGCAGGCCAAGGCGATGGTGGTGATGTTCTGGCTGGTGTTCACCAGCAGGCGCCGCGCGTGGTCCAGGCGCAACTTGCGCCAGTAGTTGGCCGGCGCCTCCTGGGTGTTGGCAACGAACTCGCGGTGCAGCTGCCGCGGGTGGGTGCCTACCGCCTCGGCCACCGCCTTGAGCGTCATCGACGCATCGAGGTTGGCACGCATGAAGGCAATTGCCCGCTGCACCCGGTCGTTCTGGTACACGCATTCGCTGGCAGCCTTGTCGCTTTCCTCCTCCGCCCGCTCATCCACCAGCAGGTATTCCAGGCCCTTCTGCGCCCGCACCGCGCCGCAGTGGCGGCGGATCAGGTTGGCGGCGAGGTCGATGGCGGTGCCACCCGGGCAAGTGATGATGCCGCGGTCATCGACGTAGCTCTTGTCGATCACCATGGTCGACAGCGGGAAGCGCTCGCGGAACTCGTCGCGCAGGGTGAAGTGCACCGCGCACCGGCGACCGTCGAGCAGCCCGGCCTTGCCCAGCACGAACGAAGCCGAGCACAGGGCGATGATCGGGATGTTGGCCGCATGCACGTCGCGCAAGGCATCCAGTAGCCAGTCTGGCGGATTGCGGGTCTCGCCGAGCAGGCCGCCGGCGACCACGATGTAGTCGTATTGGGCGAACAGGTTGAGGGGTTTGGTCGGCGAAATCGGCATGCCGCAACTGGCGGCGATCGGCTGGTCGTCGAGGGTCATCCAGTCCCACTGGCAATACACTTGCTGGCTGCGGAACGACTTGTCGGCGGCGAAGCGCAGCGAATCCACCAGGCCGGCGACGGGCACCAGGGTGAACTGGTTGAGCAGCACGAAGCCGACGCGCAGTTCGGGTTTGATCTGTGCCGGGGGTTGTAGTTGTTGTTCTTCTTGTAGTTGCGCAACCATGAAAGTCGGCCTCATGACATGCTGAATAGCGCCATTGTAGGGCGCAACTGGCGTCCGGCATATCATATGCCGCACGACAAATAGTAAGTCCATGACAAAACGCGCCGCCGTTCTATCAATTGTCATGGCTGTAATATCGGGCCGCCGGGCGCGCTGAGCATCATGTAGCCACAACAACATGCTCAGAGGCACCCCTCATGTACCGCGGATTCTGGTATGCCCAGGCACTCGACCTGGACAGCGACCTGGCCCCTGCCCTGCAGGACTCGATTCAAGCCGACGTGTGTATCGTCGGCGGTGGCTTCCTTGGCCTGTGGTCGGCCATCCGCCTGAAACAGGCACATCCCGAAAAGACCATCGTCATCGTCGAACGCGACCGCTGCGGTTCCGGCGCCAGCGGCCGCAATGGCGGCATCGCCACCAACTGGTGGGGCAAGTACCTGTCGGTGCGCACCATCTGCGGCGACGTCGAGGCGCGGCGCATCTGCGAGGCGGCGGAGTCGGCGATCGACGAGATCGGCAGCTTCTGCCAGGAGCACGGTATCGATGCCCAGTACCGCAAGGATGGCTGGCTGTGGACCGCGACCAACCAGCGGCAGATGAACTCCTGGCGGGTGCTCACCGACGGGCTGCAGAAGCTCGACGTCAACCCGTTCCAGGACCTGGACCGCGAAACCATTCGCGGCCGCGTCGGCTCGCCGCTGGTGCTCGGCGGCATCTTCGACCCCAACGCCGCCACCGTGCAGCCGGCCATGCTCGCCCGTGGCCTGCGCCGGGTGGCGCTGAAGCTGGGAGTGAAGATTTTCGAGAAGTCGCCGTTCACCCATTTGGTACGTGGCAAGCACCCCGTCGTGCACACCGCCAAAGGCCACGTGAAGGCCAACCACGTGGTACTGGCGCTCAATGCCTGGGGCGCGCAGTTCCCGGAATTGCGCCGGATGATCGCGATCATGTCCAGCGACATGGTGGCCACCGCGCCGGTCAAGGCCAAGCTCGATGCCATCGGTTTCAGCCGTGGCGAGTGCATGACCGACTCGCGCACCGTGCTCAACTACTGGCGCAACACCCCGGATGGCCGTGTGGTGTTCGGCAAGCCACTGGGCCAGTTCGCCTATGCAGGACGCATCGGCAACCTCTATGAAAAGCCTTCGCCGGCTGCCGACAGGGTCGCCGCCGAACTGCGCCGCCTGTACCCGCAGCTGGAGGACGTGCCGGTGGTCAGCAGCTGGACCGGCCCGATCGACCGGGCCATGAAGGGCCTGCCCAACTTCGGTTACCTCGACCATCACCAGACGGTGAGCTACGGCATCGGCTTCTCGGGCAACGGCGTGGCTACCACCGTGTTCGCCAGTCGCATCATCAAGTCGCTGGCCACCCACGCCAATGACGAGTGGGCCAACTGCGGCCTGGTCAACCAGAAGATGAAGCTGCTGCCGCCAGAGCCGTTCCGCTTCTTCGGCGCGCACATGGTGCGCGATGCGCTGGTGCGCAAGGAGTCGCTGGAAGACCACGACCAGGACGCCGGTTTCGTTACCCGCCAGCTGGTCAGCATGGCCCCGGCCGGCTACGTGCCGGCGCAAAAAAAATAAGGAACACAGCATGAGCGAACATATCGTACTGCTCGACGACGAGGGCCTGGCGCCCTCCACCCGGCTCAAGCGCCCGGACTGCGAACACACCTGGCAGCAGTTTGCCTACACCCACCCGGAGCAGATGCTGGAACACCTGAAGGATGCCACCATCGCCTTCACCTGCAGCGTGCCACTGCGTGAAGAGCACCTGCGCCAGCTGCCCAGGTTGAAAATGATCTCGCTGGCCCTGACCGGCCGCGACATCGTCGATGTCGACTACTGCAATGCCCATGGCATCGAAGTGGCCAGCGTGCCGGGCTACGCCGCCAACACCGTGGCCGAACACACCCTGGCGATGATCCTCGAACTGTTCCGCCGCCCGGCCGCATTCACCCGGCTGATGCGCCAGGTGCATGCCGGCGAGGCCGAGTACAAGAACATCTACTTCGACCACCGCATCCGCGATGTGCGCGGCAAGCAGCTGGCGATCATCGGCAGCGGCCCGATTGCCGTGCGCCTGGCCGAGCTGGCGCGGGCCTTCGGCATGCAGGTGCTGTTCGAGGACCGTGGTGGCAAGCGCCGTGGTGCCGACTGCCGACCGTTGGCCGAACTGCTGCGCAGCTGCGACGTGCTGTCGATCAACTGCCCGTTGACGCCGGAAACCCACAACCTGATCGACGCCGACCGCCTGGCGCTGATGAAGCCGGATGCCATCGTGGTCAACACTGGCCGTGGTGGCGTGGTCAACGAGGCCGCGTTGATTGATGCCTTGCGCAACGGACGCCTGGGTGGCGTGGCGCTGGACGTGGTGGAAGTCGAGCCGCTGCACCCGAGCAACCCGCTGTTCCAGCTGATCGACCGCGACGACTTCCTGCTGAACCCGCACATCGCCTGGAGCAGCGAGGACGCCATGCAGCAACTGATGGACAGCGCCGTGGACAACATCAGCGAGTTCGTCGCCCGCCATAATTCCGCCAAAAGGATCCGTAGCGCATGACCCTGGTAACCAAGAGCAGTTACGTCGACGGCGCCTTCGTCGCGCTGGACAGCGGCAGCGACGTGCTGGAAAACCGCAACCCGTCCAACCCCGCTGAAGTGATCGAGCGCTTCGTGCGCGCCGACCAGGCGTTGACCGAACAAGCCCTCGCCGCCGCTCGCCGCGCCGCGCCCGGCTGGGCACGCAGCAACCCGCAGCAGCGCGCTGATGCGCTGGACTTCATCGGCAGCGAGATCCTCGCCCGCCGACAGGAGCTCGCCACCCTGCTCGCCCGCGAGGAAGGCAAGATCGTGCGCGAGGCATTGGGTGAAGTGGACCGCGCCGGGCGCTCGTTCAAGTTCTACGCCCAGGAGGCGCTGCGCGCCGAGGGTGAGAAATACCAGTCGGTGCGCCAGGACGTGGGCATCGACGTATTCACCCAGCCGCTGGGTGTGGTCGGCATCATTGCGCCGTGGAACTTCCCGATAGCCATCCCGGCCTGGAAAATCGCCCCGGCGCTGTGCTTCGGCAACTGCGTGGTGTTCAAGCCCGCCGAACTGGTGCCCTCTTCGGCCTGGGCGCTGGCCGAGATCATCGCCCGCGCCGGCCTGCCGGCGGGTGTGTTCAACATGCTGATCGGGCCGGGGCGCAGCGTCGGCGACACGATCATCCGCTCGCCGCTGATCGATGGCATCAGCTTTACCGGTTCGGAAAACACTGGCCGGCAGATCGCCCGGCTGGCGGCGGAAGGCATGAAGAAAGTGCAGCTGGAAATGGGCGGCAAGAACCCGCTGATCGTGCTCGACGATGCCGACCTGGAACAGGCTGTGGACGTGGCGCTGAACGGTTCGTTCTTCAGCACCGGGCAGCGTTGCACGGCGAGTTCGCGGGTGATCGTTACCGCGGGCATCCACGATGCCTTCGTCGCCCGCCTGGCCGAGCGTACCCGTGCGCTGACGGTAGGTGACGCGCTGCAGGCCAGTACCGATATCGGCCCGGTGGTCGATGGCCGGCAGTTGGAGCAGAACCTGGCATACGTAGCCAGCGGCCGTGAGCAAGGGGCAAAACTGGTGTGCGGTGGCGAGACGGTGGAGAACGCTGCAGGGGCGTATCTGTTCACCCCGGCGCTGTTCACCGAGGTGACGCCGGACATGCGCATCTACCGCGAAGAGATCTTCGGGCCGGTGCTGAGCGTGCTCAAGGTGAGTGACTACGACGAAGCCTTTGCCGCTGCCGAGGACACGGCATTCGGATTGTCGGCGGGGATCGTCACCACCTCGCTGCGCCATGCCGAGCACTTCAAGCGAAATAGTTCGGCGGGCATGGTGATGGTCAACCTGCCGACGGCGGGGGTGGATTACCACGTGCCGTTTGGTGGCAATGGGGCTTCGAGCCTGGGGTCGCGGGAGCAAGGCACCCATGCGCGGCAGTTCTTTACCCGGGTGAAGACCACCTATCAGTTAGCCTGACAGGGCCATGGGGCCGCTTCGCGGCCCATCGCCGGCAAGCGCGGCTCCCACATGGAACTGCATCCTCCTGTAGGAGCGGCCTTGCGCCGCGAATGGGCTGCGCAGCAGCCCCGGCCATCTCAAGCCCTTTTACTTCTTGCGCTGCATCCACGCAGCGCCCAGGCCGCTCATGCAGATGATGGCGATACCCAGCAGGCTCGCACTGTCGGGCACCTGGCCGTAGATAAGCAGCCCCAGCAACCCGGCAAACACGATCTGGCAGTAGCTGAACGGCGCCAGCAGCGCCGGTGCGGCATGGCGGAAGGCCTGGGTCAGCAGCAGGTGCGCGCTCATGCCGAAACCGCCCAGGGCCAGCATCAACAACGCATGTTCCCAGCGCGGCACTTCCCAGAAGAACGGCACCAAGGCACTCATCACCAGGGTGTTGCACAGCCCGGCGTAGAAGTTGCTGGTGGTCGGGCTGTCGTAGGCTGCCAGGATGCGCGTGAGCAGCTGATAGAAGCAGAAGCCCAGTGCCGAACCGAACGGATAAAGGATCGCCGGGGTGAACATCGCGCCACCGGGGTGCACCACCACCAGCACACCGATGAAGCCCAGCACCACCGCCACCCACTGACCAGGCGTCACCCGCTCCTTGAGCAAGGGCGCCGACAGCGCGGTGACCAGCACCGGGGCAAGGAAGTTGACCGAGGTCGCCTCGGCAAGCGGCAGGTACTGCAGGCCGGTGGTGAACAGCAGGCTGGTACTCAGCAGGCTCAGCGCCCGCAAGGTCTGCAGCACCGGGCGGCGGGTGCGCAGCACATTGAGGCCCGACTTGGGCAGGAAGATCCCGGCCATCAGCAGCGTGTGCACCACGTAGCGGGCCCACACCACCATGACGATCGGGTACAGCCCACCGAGGAACTTGGACAAGGCATCGTGACTGGCAAACAGGAACGTCGCCACCACCACCAGGGCGATGCCGCGCAGGGGTTGGTTGACTCCGGACAGCGGTGTGCTGGAACTCATGGCGTTCTCGACGGCGGCGCGGCTGCATGCTGCGCCAGGGGAAGGTGCGACAGCACGAATTCTAGAAGAGATACGACAACTTGAGGAAGTTCATTTCCAGGCTTTGCATGGCACGTTTGCCATTCCGTTCGCTGATCGACCACTTTGCGCCCCGGCTGCATGGTCCGTGCCCGGCAAAGCGCGCACCATCGATGGCGGACCCTCGACCTCGAACAAGGAGTTTTCATGCAACGGCTCACCACCCGCAACGGCCTCGACCTGCCCTGCATCGGCCTGGGCACCTGGCCGATGACCGGCGATGCCTGCACCCGTGCCGTGCACCAGGCGCTGGAACTGGGTTACCGGCACATCGACACGGCCACTGCCTACGACAACGAGGCTGCCGTCGGCCAGGCCCTGCGCGACAGCAGTGTGCCCCGCGAGCAGATCCATCTGACCACCAAGGTCTGGTGGGACCGCCTGGCGCCCAAGGCCATGCGCCAGTCGCTGGAAGACAGCCTGCGCGCGCTGGGCACCGAACAGGTCGATCTGTTCCACATCCACTGGCCCGGCAAGGATTGGGACCTGGCCCGCAGCATCGAAACCCTGGTAGCCCTGCGTGATGAAGGCAAGGCGCGCAGCATTGGCGTGGCCAACTTTCCGCTTGGCCTGCTGCGCCGGGTGATCGAGGAGCTGGGCGCGCCGCTGTCGGCGATCCAGGTCGAGTACCACGTGTTGCTCAGCCAGCAACCGCTGCTCGACTACGCCCGCCAGCATGACCTGCTGCTGACCGCCTATACCCCGTTGGCCCGGGGCCGTGCGGCGGAGCAGGCGGTGATTCGCGAGATTGCGCGCAAGCATGGTGTGCTGCCGAGCCAGGTGGCGTTGAAGTGGTTGCTGGACCAGGATGGGGTGGCGGTGATTCCCAAGGCCAGCAGCCGGGAGAACCAGCTGGCCAACCTGGCGGCGCTGGAGGTGCAACTGGATGATGCCGACCGGGCATTGATAGCCGGGCTGCCGAAGGATCAGCGGGTGGTCAGCCCGGACTTCGCGCCTGACTGGAACAGCTGAGAAACCAGGGGGCCGCTTTGCGGCCCCAGGGCCCTCGAACGGTTACACGCAGACCTGCTTCAGGCGCTCGCTGGCCGGCGCCGGCCGCCCATAAAGATAGCCCTGGAAGTGCGAGCACCCTTCCGCCCGCAGCCGCTGCATCTGCTCCTCCGACTCCACCCCTTCGGCCGTGGTCTTGATCATCAGGCTGTTGGACAGCTCGGTAATCGCGCGGATGATCGACATCGCCTCGCGGCTGTCGCACATGTCATGCACGAACGACTTGTCGATCTTGATTCGGTCGAACGGGAACGAACGCAGGTAGCCCAGCGACGAATAGCCCGTACCAAAGTCATCCAGCGAGATCGATACGCCCAGGTCCTTCAGCGCCCGCAGGGTGCGCACGTTCTCTTCGCTGTTGCCGAGCAGCACCGACTCGGTGATCTCCAGCTCCAGGCGCTGCGGTGCCAGCCCCGAGTCGGCCAGGGCCAGGGTCACGGTGTGGACCAGGTTGGCGTTCTTGAACTGCACCGGCGACAGGTTCACCGACACGGTCTGCTCGGTCCCCCAGCTGGCTGCCTCCTGGCACGCCAGGTTCAGCGCACGGGTGCCGAGCTCGTGGATCAGCCCGGTTTCCTCGGCAATCGGGATGAAGTCCATGGGCATGACCATGCCCCGGGTCGGGTGCTCCCAGCGCAACAGCGCTTCGTAGCCGGTCACGCTGCTGGTCTGCTGATCCACCACGGGTTGGTAGTGCAGCTGCAACTGCCCCAGGTGCAAGGCGGTGCGCAGGTCGGTTTCCACCAGGCGGCGCTGGCGGGCGGCGACATCCAGTTCGAGGTGGAAGCACTCGTAACGGTTGCGGCCATTGCGCTTGGCCTCGTACAGGGCCATGTCGGCGTAACCGAGCAGCTGCTCGGCCTGGTCGTTGTCGTCAGGGGCGATGGCGATACCGATGCTGACGCCCACCGAAAACTGGTGGCCTTCGATCTGGAACGGCGGGCAAATGGCCTCGATCAGGCGCCTGGCGGTGTTGCAGGCGGCTTCACGGCTGTCCAGGTGGGTCAGCACCACGGCGAATTCGTCGCCACCCAGCCGGGCCAGGGTGTCGTGCTCGCGCAGCTCACGGCGCAGGCGCTTGCCGAGCGCACGCAGCAGCTTGTCGCCGAAGGCATGGCCGAGGGAATCGTTGATGTTCTTGAAGTTATCCAGGTCCAGGCACAGTGCGGCGGTGAGTTTTTCGTTCTCGTGACCGCGCACCAGGGCCTGCTTGAGGCGCTCGTGGAACAAGGTGCGGTTGGGCAGCCCGGTGAGCGCGTCGTGGTGCGCCATGTGGTGGATCTGCGCGTGGGCGGCAAGCTCTTCGGTGGCGTCTTCGGCCACGAACAGCACGTAATCGGCCTGGCCCTCGCAGTTCTGGCTGAGCAGCGCGCGGCTACGCAAGGTGCGCGGGCCACAGGCGGTGTCGACCCGGGTTTCGGCGGCAAAACCCTTGCTGCTGCGCGCGCCTCGGCTGAGCTGGGTTTCCAGGTAATCAGCGGCGGCCGGTGCCAGGCACTCTCCAGGCGTATGGCCGATCATCGGCTTGCCGCCGCCACCGAACAAACGCTCGGCCTGCTGGTTGGCGAGCAGGATGCGCTGGCTTTCCAGGTCCTGGACGATGACGCTGGCGGGGATGTTGGCGATCACCGAGTCGAGGAACTGCGACAGGTTGGCCATTTCCTGGCTGTACTGCTCGGCCAGTTCCTTGGCCTGCAACAGCTCAAGCTCCTGCTGACGGCGCTCGGAAATGTCGCGGGTCACCTTGGCGAAGCCGACCAGCTGGCCGTTGTCATCGCGAACCGCATCGATCACCACATGGGCATCAAAAGCCGAGCCGTCCTTGCGCAGGCGCGAGCCGATCTCTTCGAAACGACCGGTGCTGCGCGCCTGCTCCAGATTCTGTTCGGGCAGGCCGGCCGCGCGTTCGTCTTCGCTGTAGAACAACGAGTAATGCTGGCCGACGATTTCCTCGGCGCGGTAGCCCTTGGCCCGCTGGGCGCCGGGGTTCCAGTTGGCGACAATACCGTCGGGGGTGAGCAGGTAGATGGCATAGTCCACCACGCTCTGGATCAACAGCCGGTACATGATGTCGGGGCTTGCGACTAGCGACATGAAATTTACCTGAACCTTCGACGCGCACGAAAGGAACCCCGGGCCAGAGCGGCCGGGTCTTGTAAAGCAGTGCTGGCATTATGCCTTGCGAGCGGATTTTGTGAAGTAGGTCACAAAATTTTGCTGCATCGACAGGCGCTCAGTGGCGGGTGGCGGTCACCTGGTAGGTGAGCAGGTCCGGATCATCGTTTGGGAAGATCTGTTGCACTGGCCGATGCAGGTCGGCCACCACCGCCTTGCAGAACGCCACTGCGACCGGGTCCAGAGCGTAGCAGCGCAGCAGCCAGTCACCTGGGCTGGCGAGGCATTCATTGGCCACGGCACGGCCGATGCCCTGGCGCCGATAACGCTTGAGGATGAACAGGTCGGCCAGTTCCAGCGCCTCGATGCCGGGTAACTCACTGCGTTCGACCAGCACGAAGCCAGCGATGAAACCGTCCACCAGCACCAGGCTGGCGCTCCAGCCTGGGGACTGCCAGTAGCGCTGCAGGTGCTCTTCGTGGATGTAGAAACGGCCGTCCACCTCGACATCTTCCTGCTCCCAGTCGGAGGACTCGTAGGCATAGAACTGATAGAGGTTACGGATCAGGTCGGCCTGGTCGGGGGTGGTGGGCAGCAGTTGGATGGGCAGCATGGCTGGGATGGCTCGGGGAAAAGGTCATTCTAAGGCTTTTGTAGTGCTTGTACTGGCCCTTTCGCGGGGCAGGCTTATGCAATAGCCGCCACAGCCTCGATCTCCACCAGCATTGCATCCAGCGCCAGGCGCGGCACCGGTATCAGCGTACAGGTCGGCTTCATGTGCCCTCCCCAGGCCCGATCCGCCTCAGCCACCCACTGCGCCAGGCGATCTTCACTGTGATCGACAATCAGCAACGTCAGCTTGAACACCTGTGCCAACTCGGCCCCCTTCGAAGCCAGCGCAGTCTGCAGATTGGCCAACGCCTGGCGGGCCTGCCCTGCAAATTCAGACGAAAGCTGCCCGTCGGCATCCTCCCCACCCTGCCCGGCGATAAACAGCAGACGGCTACCGGCGGTCACCTCGGCAACATGGGAATAGGCGTTGGCGCTGGGGTCGTACAGGCCTTGTGAATTGGACAGCTGGAATGCGCGGGTCATGGAACGCTCCTTCGTGTGAATGAGCGTCCGAGTCTGTTGGCTCGAGTTAGGTAGAGGTCAAGCGCTTGTAGGAAATTTCTTGATTGAAGTACAGAAGCCCAACACCGCGTATGTAGGCCTAAGCCGCGCAGTTCGTTAGATTCAAGTTCCCGGCAAGGAGGCCAGCAATAGCCTGAGCAGTATCAGGCACCTACACGAGGAGTCACTATGGCCCTGTATTCATTTCAGCTCGCCTATACCATAAGCCCACGCGGCGATCTTGATGACGACGCCGCAAGAGATGCACGCCGGCGCTTGAGAAACGTTGAATGGGAAACCATCAAACACATCGAAACCACCCTGCTGGGCGAGGTGGAACTCAACGAAGTACCTTGCCCGGTAGAATCAGCCAGGCTCAAGAGCTCGTCAGCGAGCGTATCAAAGATGAGCTGCGCGACTTGAAAGTGCTGTCGCGTATCAAGTTCCGTGGCAGCCTGATGGTCGATGGACTGGGCGAAGCCATCGGCTTCAGCCTAGCCTGATGGCGTTGCGACGTATCAGGCGCAATGTGCCTGATACGTCCCCGGTCATTTCTCCTGCAGCACCGCCCTGCCCTTCACCGCCCGCGGTCCCCGCCAGGCCCAGAACAGCAGCCCCGGGAACGGTGCATAGACCACGAACACGATCCACAGCATCTTGCGCTCTGCGCGCCGTTCGCTGCCGATGATGTGCCAGATGGCGAAGATCTCCAGCAGGATGATCAAGGCCGCGACAATGATCCAGATCGTTCCGATTTCCATGAGCATTCTCCCGTTGGCATGTACTGGTTTGGGTTGTTGCCGGCCGTGAGGGTTCATTTCAATTGGTTGCTTGCCGCTACTTACCGCCCAGCGCCTGCGACACCGCGTTCACGAAGACGGCTTGCTCGTCGTACAGGGAGCTTGGCGTTTCAGCGTTCTTCCAGGTCGACCACTGCACCATCACCAGTTTCTGCGCCGGGTTGATTGCGATGGTCTGACCGTAGATACCCAACGCCCAGAACGTCTGGTCGCTGGTCGCCGTCTTCTTCGGTTCAAGCTTAGCATCCGCTGCCGGTGCCGGTGCGTTGTACCACCACTGGTAGCCGTACTGCCCGTTCGGCGCTGCCTCCGTGACCGAGCCCTTGGCCTGTGTCCAGTGGGTGGAGCGGGCGATCCAGTCATCCGGCAACAGCTTTTCGCCACCTGGCAGCTGCCCGCCACTCATCACGAACTGGCCGAAGCGGCCCCAATCCCGCAGCGTGGCGTTGAAACCGTGCCCGCCCATGTCGACCTTGCCCGGCACCAGCGCATGCCAGACGCCGTCCTGCTGCATGCCGTAGCGGCTCCAGATCTGCGTTTCGAGGTTCTTCGCCAGGGTCTGGCCGGTGGCATTTTCCAGCACCCGACCGACCAGCCAGGCACCGCCGGTGTTGTATGACCAGACTTCGCCGGGTTTCACCCCAGGCTTGCGCTTCACCGACTTCACCAGGTTGAACACGCAGGTGTACGGGTCTGGTGTTGCTTCGCACTGCGTCATGTGGGAGAAGTCCGAATCCTTCGAGGCGTAGTTTTCGTCCCAGACCACGCCCGAAGTGTGCTGCAGCAACTGATGCAGGGTCACGTCCTGCCAGGCGGTGCCTTCCAGCTCGGGAATGTAGCGGGTGATCTTGTCGTCCACCGAATGGATCTTGCCCTGCTTGATCGCCACGCCGACCAGCACGCTGACTACCGACTTGGCCACCGAGCGGGAGGTCCAGAGGGTCTGCGGTGTATTGCCCTGGGCATAGTGCTCGTAGGCGATCTTGCCGTCCTTGAGGATCAGCAGGCCGGTGACGCTCTGGTTGCGCTCATAGTCGGCGATGCCTTGCGGTTTGCCATCCACGGTGTAGCGCACCTCGGCCAGCGGGTGGGCAGCTTCGGGCAGCGGGTACGGCTTGGCGCCCCGGGTGCTGAACACATCGCCGCCATACAGGCGGTAGGTATTGCGGAAACCGATCACCCGGGTGGCCTGGTCCCAGCTGAGCATGTCCTTGGCTGCAGGCAGCGTCTTGTCGAACGGTTGCGGGCAGGTTTTCAGGCCCGGCACGCCGCACGGTCCTTTGCCCTCTTCGGCGTGAGCCACACCATTCAGGGTGGCCACGATGGCCAAGGCAGTCAGGGATGTTCTTATTGTTGGAAATGCCGGCATGGGCCGCTCCTCGCAAGGTGTGGAAGTACGCCCAGCGAGTCTGGACAACTTGCCAGGCCCGGAAAAGCACAATAAATTGGCAGCCACTATTAAAAAAACTAACAAGGCAAGGTTGCCCATGACCCTTGACCGGCTCCCGCCCCTGAACGCCGTGCGTGCCTTTGAGGCTGCCGCTCGCCTGGGCAGCTACGTTGCTGCCGCCCAGGCCTTGCACGTCACCCAACCCGCCATCGGCCGACATGTGAAGATCCTTGAAGACTGGCTGGGCGTGCGCCTGCTCGACCGTTCGCCGCGGGGCGTGAGCCTGACCCAGGAAGGCGCCTACTACTACCAGAGCGCCTCGGAAGCCTTGAAGATGCTGGCCCATGCCGGGCAGGTGGTCAGCCGCCGGGTGCCCGAGCGCTGGCTGCGGATCCTGTGCGTGCCGGCCTTCGCCTCGCGCTGGCTGACTCCGCGCATCGGGGCGCTGAAAGCCCTGCGGCCAGAGCTGAAGATCGCCATCGAGCCCAACGCCACTTTTACCAGCGTTGACGCCCGCCAGGCGGACCTGGCCATCGCCTATGGCTTGCCGGGGGAATTGTCGGGTGTGCATGAAGTGCTGATCCGCCCGGAGGTGTTTGCCGTCTGCTCACCCGCCTTCAGGGCGACGCTGCCTTTGGCGCTGACGGTGGCCGACCTGCCCGGGTGCAAACTGATCCACGTCGACAGCGGCGGCTGGTGGAGCAGCTGGTTTGCCGCCCAGGGCGTGCGGCAATGCGTCAAGGCAGACACTTCCCATGTGAGCAACGACATCGTGCTGAACCTGGCCAAGGCGGGGCACGGCATCGCCTTGGCTACCGAGGTGCTGGTGGCAGACGAGCTGGCCGCAGGCAGCCTGGTGCGCTGCGTGGCACAAGGGGTACCACTTGAAAGCTACCAGGTGCTTACCCCGACACCCGCGCCCGGCGAAGATGCGCTGTGGTTCATGGCCTGGTTGCGGGAGAACCTGCGTGGCGACTTCCCGAACGCCGCGTGCTGAAGCCGGACCAGCGGCGGGCAGACGGCGAAATACAGTGCAGGCAAACTCAATGGCCAGGTGCCTTGGCCAAGGCAGCCTTGAGTGCCTCGGGATCGGCAAATGCCTGCTGGCTCACCAACACCCCATCCTGCAATTGCAACCACAACACCTGCCCTGCCTGCCCCGGATAGCGGCTGGCCACGCGGCCTTCGCGGTCGAGCATCACCCGATAGCTGTAATTGCGCATCGCCGGGATGGCGAACAGTTTGCTGATCAGCGCCGGCATACGCTGGATATCGGCGACGAACACCGCATCACGCGCCTCCAGATAGCCCTTGGGCGTGTCGGCCAGGGCGGCCTTGACCAGCTTGGCGCCATCCATGTCGCGAGCCACCAGTAGAAGGTGGGTATCGGCGCTCAGGCTATAAGGCTGGTCGTTCTGGTCAAGCAGTGTCCAGGGTGCCAACCGCTCGCCTGTCTCCAGGGCATGGGCCAGCGACGGCAGCAGACCGAACAGTAATGCGACGGCGTATTTCATCGAGGTTCTCCGGAAAAGGGCCGCCAGCTTAGCCCACTTGCCTCAACACGACCTGCAATACGACACGCGCCCACGGGAAGTTGTCTTTCCCGCACGCTCCCGCCACACTCTGCTGGCCAGCCAGGAAGCGGAGTCCAGAGTGCCCACCCCACGTCAGTTCAGCAAGAAGACCAGCACCAGCAACATGCTGCGGCTCAAGGCCAGCGCCGGTAGCCCCGAGGCCCCCTACCGCGTCGACTTCATCCTGCTCGAGCACTTCTCGATGGCCAGCTTCACCGTGGCCATGGACGTGCTGGTCACCGCCAACCTGCTGCGCGCCGACAGCTTCCGCTTCACTCCGCTGTCACTCAAGGGTGACCGGGTGCTCAGCGACCTGGGCCTGGAACTGGTCGCCAGCGAACTGTCTGCCAGCGAACTCAAGGAACTCGACCTGCTGATCGTCTGCGGCGGCCTGCGCACGCCGCTGAAATACCCCGAACTCGACCGCCTGCTGGACGACTGCGCCAGCCACGGCATGGCCCTGGGCGGGCTGTGGAATGGCGCCTGGTTCCTCGGCCGGGCCGGCGTGCTCGACGACTACGGCTGCAGCATCCACCCCGAACAGCGCGCCAGCCTTTCCGAGCGCAGCCCGCAAACCCGCATCACCCCGGCCAGCTTCACCCTCGACCGCGACCGCCTCAGCGCCGCCAGCCCCAACGGCGCCATGGAGCTGATGCTCGGCCTGGTGCGCCGCCTGTATGGCGACGGCCTGGCCGAAGGCGTGGAAGAAATCCTGTCGTTCTCCGGCGCTCGCTACCGCCAGGTCGGCCCCGGGGCGAAAAAGTCCATGAGCCTGCACCTGCGCACCATCGTCGAGCTGATGGAAAACAACCTCGAAGAGACCCTGAGCCTCGACCAGCTGGCGGCCTACAGCGGCCGCTCGCGTCGGCAGATCGACCGCCTGTTCCAGGCCCAGCTCGGCACTTCGCCGCGGCGCTACTACATGGAACTGCGCATCACCAAGAGCCGCCGCCTGTTGCAGTACTCCGACCTGTCGGTGATGGAGGTGGCAGTGGCCTGCGGCTTTGTCTCGGTGTCGCACTTCAGCAAGTGCTATGCCGCCTACTTTGGCTACCCGCCGTCGCGCGAGCAACGGCTGGGCGAATAAGCGGGTTCAGGCGCGGATGTAGCTGAGCACCACGTCGCAGATCATCTGCCGGTGGCGCTGCTTGACCTGCTCGTCGGCCAGGTCGATCTGGAAGATGTCACCGAAGGTGTGGCGGTTGGACACCCGGTAAAAGCAGAATGAACTCATCAGCATGTGCAGGTCGATGACCTCGATGCCTTCGCGGAACACGCCCTCTTCCACGCCGCGCGCCAGGGTGCTGCCCAATGCCTGCAGCACCAGGCTGCTCATCTCGCGAATGGCCGGCGACTTCTTGACGTACTCGCCGTAGTGGATGTTCTCGGTGCAAACCATGCGCACGAAATCGACGTTGCGGTCGTGGTGGTCGAAGGTGAACTCGGCCAGCCGGCGAATCGCCTGCTCGGCCGGCAGCGACTCGAGGTCCAGGCTCTGCTCGGTCTTGCGGATGTCGCCATAGAGCTTGACCAGGCACTCGACGTACAGCTGCTCCTTGCTGCCGAAGTAGTAGTAGATCATGCGCTTGGACGTGGCCGTGCGCTCGGCGATGGCGTCCACGCGCGCGCCGGCCAGGCCCTGCTGGACGAACTCGTTGATGGCGGCCTGGAGGATGTCCTCGCGGGTTTTCTCGGGGTTGTTCTTGCGCGGTTGGCGCGTAGCCGAGGGTTCAGGCGGGCTGAGGGGGGCTACGGGGTCGGTCATGGGGGCTCACGGGGTGTTTATTGGAATTGGAGAAGGATTATCCGTGAGTGGGCAGGTGCAGGGAAGTCATTGTGCAGCCGGGGTCAGCCGCGCGCAGCCGGTTTGAACTATTTCAACGTCATTGCGCCCTAACCCTCTGCCCATTGCAACCCAAAGGAAGGTTTGAGCAATCATGAAGCGCGAACAGATCGAAGGTGCGGCAGAGAAACTGGCTGGCAAGGCGCAGAGCGCGGCTGGGCAGTGGCTGGAAGACCCGGCACTGGAAGCCGAAGGTGATGCCCGTCAGGCGTCCGGACAACTGACTAAAAGCTATGGTGATGCCCTGGCCAACGTGTCCGGTTTTGTCAGAGAGAAGCCACTGACAGCGCTTGCAGTGGCTGCGGGGCTTGCACTGGTGGTCAGCCGTCTGTTGCGACGCTGATTGCTGACCGTGAGACATCGAGCGCCGCTCCCGCGGCGCTTCGTTGTCCATTGAGCTGTTTTTTGCAAAATATTCGCCTTTGTAAATCGTTCTCTGTTGGCGTTCTGTATCTTCCCGCCAACAGGAGTCAAGGATGTTTGCTCGTTTCACCGCTTCCGCCACCGGTATGCGCAGAGCCGCACTGGCGCTGACCGTCTCCGGCCCATTGCTGGCCAGTGCCACTGCCACGGCCGAAACCACTGCCCCTCACCGGACAGGCTCCCCCACCCTCGATATCACCCAGAATGAACCAATGGAGCTCGCTGAAACAACCGTCTCCAGCACGGGGTTGGGCGCCACCACCGAAGGCACTGGCAGCTACACCACCGGCTCGGCCAATACCGCGACCGGGCTACGACTCTCGACCCGTGAAACACCACAGTCGGTCAGCGTGGTCACCCGCCAGCAGATCGAAGACCAGAACCTGAACAGTGTTGCCCAGGTTCTTGAACAAACCCCTGGCGTCGTCGTCGACAGCATGGGCCCTGCCGGGAGTGACGCCAACCATATCTACGTGCGCGGCTTCGAGGTAGGCAACATTCAGGTGGATGGCATCAACAGACCCGATACCTACGGGTTTCGGGACGACCTCGCCGACATGGTGTCCTACGACCGGGTAGAAGTGGTACGTGGCGCCACCGGGCTGATGTCTGGCACGGGCGATCCGGGTGCGACGGTCAACCTGATTCGCAAGAAGCCTACGCTGGAAACGCAGCGAAAGCTGACACTCAAGGCGGGCTCCTGGGACGACTATCGCCAGGAACTGGACGTGTCCGGTAAGTTGTCCGACAGCGGTAACGTGCGAGGGCGCTTCGTAGCATCGAACACCAACAGCCAAAGCTACGTCGACCGCCAGTCCTTGGACAAGCAAGCGTTCTACGGGGTGGTGGAATGGGACATCACTGACAGTACGATGCTCACGGTCGGTGCGGAATACCAGGAGATGGACAACGAAGGTGCCGGCAACCATGGCTTCCCAATGTACAAGTCAGACGGTAGCCACTTCAGCCCTTCCCGCTCGTTCAACTCCGCCTCGGACTGGAGTTATCACAAGCGTCGCACCAAGACGGTGTTCACCACCCTGGAGCATCAGCTGGACAACGGCTGGCAGTTGAAACTCAATGCCGAGCACAACCGCCGCAGCTATGACGACGCCTTTGCCACTGCCGCCAGCGGCACAGTCAACCCCGATGGCAGTGGCATCAATACCTGGACAGGCCGTTGGGCGGGCGAGCCCCGGCAGACCTCGTTCGACCTGTCCGCAGCAGGCCCTTTCGAACTGTTTTCTCGCGAGCATCAGGCTTATCTCGGGGCCAGTCACTACAGGGCCTATTACCGTAACGACGGCTATCCGCTGTGGTCGTTCCAGGACATCGACAACATCAACACCTGGGACGGTTCATTGGCGATCCCGGACGCCATCTACACCAAGTCGTCGGAGGATGCCCTGGATGAAACCCAGGATGGCCTGGTCGCCTCGGTGCGCTGGAGCCTGGCCGATGACCTGTCATTGATCACCGGGGTCCGGGTGATTGACTGGCAACGTGACGAGACCTCCACCACCCTGTCGTCGGGCGAAACCAGCCGAACCTCGCGCAGCGAAACCGGGGTCGTGACCCCATACCTGGGGCTGGTGTATGACCTCAATGAGAACTGGTCGGCCTATGCCAGTTACACCACCATCTTCAAACCCCAGAGCAACAAAGATGTCGGGGGCACCTACCTCGATCCATTGGAAGGCGTGAACTACGAACTGGGTTTGAAGAGCGAGTTCTGGGACAAGCGTCTGACCACAGCTTTCAGCATATTTGAGGTTCATCAGGACAACCTGGCAGTGGCCGATGGCAGCAACCTGGCGCCGGACGGCAACCAGGCCTACCGTGCCGAATCGGGTACCAAGACGCGCGGTTTCGAGATGGAAGTGGCCGGCGAGATCCTGCCCGACTGGCAGGTATCGGCCAGCTATACCTACGCCGTTAGCAAAGATTCCGATGGCAACCGCCTGAACACTGAGGTACCGCGAGACACACTGAAACTGTTCACCACCTACCGTCTGCAGTCCTTGCAGCAGTTGAAAGTGGGTGGCGGTGTGCGCTGGCAGGGTACCGAATACTACAAAGACGCCGGACCCAACGACGAGACCTTCACCCAAGATCCCTACAGCGTGGTCGACCTGATGGCGCAATACGCCTTCACTCCGCAAACCAGCGTCTCGCTCAACCTGAATAACGTCTTTGACAAGACTTACTACACCGCTATCGGTTCACGGGGCTGGTATGGTACTCCGCGCAGTGCCACGGCCACCTTGGCCTTTGCGTTCTAGCGCAGCGCCATCGGCTTCGAGGGTGCCAAGGTGAGGTACGCCTACTCGGGCCCCTCAGCGGATGCTGCAGACGCGCCAATGCCCTGCGGCATGCGCCGGAAGAACAAGGTGATCTGCCCGACTTCCACACCCAGCTTGCTCATGCGCGTGCGGTTGATCAGGGTGTCCTGGTCCATCAGGTACATCCAGTCATCCATGTCCATGGTCCAGTGCCGGCCATCGACCGGCAGGTCCAGTTGGTAGCGCCATTGCAGGGCGTTGCCGGCCAAGACGCCAGTGGCCTCGCCGATCACATCGCCTGCCGTGCCGCGCCAGCGGTTGGGGCCGTCGGGGGTGAGGGTCCAGGTTCGCTGCTGGCGTGTGCCATCGCTGTACACGAAGTGTTCGTCGAGGATCAGTCGCTCACCTTCGCGGCGGCTGTCGATACGCACATGGAAGCGCTTTACCACCTCGCCCGAGCGCTTCTGGAACATGCCCCAGGCCTGCACCGGTTGGGAGAAGAACGCCGCCAGGTCCAGGTGCGGTTGTTCCTGGGCGTAGTGCTCGACCCCGACCTTGCAACTGCCCAACAGCAGGCAGGCGATCAACAGGATTGCCTTGTACATGCCTCAACCTCCTCGTTCGCTCCCGCCCACCCCTAGCAGACGCTCGCGCAGCTGTGCATCGCGGGCCCGGGGATCCAGCCAGATGGCAAAGAACGCACGGGCGAATGCCGGGTCGGCCACCTCCAGGCTGAGCTGGCCATCGACGTAGAAACGGCAACCCTGGCCGGGCAGATACAGGCCGGTGATGTTCATGCCCGGGCGCACGTCCACGAAGGCTTCAGCCATGACGGCTGACCAGCGTTTGACGGTGTCGGTGGGCAGTGGCTGCTTCGCCAGCCGTTGTATTTCATCGATGCTCGCCTGCACCAGCGTGTTCCGTGACAGCGACCGGTGGTAGACCAGTTCGAGGGCGAATGGCTCGTCCCAACTCCACGAGGCGTTGGCGTGCCACAGGCGGGCGGTGTACAGGCGCAGGCCGAACCAGGTGAAATCGCCACTGCCTGCCACCTGCGCGGCGGGCAGTGACGCGCGCCAATCCGCGCTTGCAGGCGTAGCCATCGTCAACAGGGCGACCAGCGCGAACACGCGGATAGCCAGGCTCGATATCCCCTCACGCTCGCACATAGCGCAGGTGCGTAGCATCGGGTGTATGGAATGCTTTTTCGACCCGAAACTTGGCCACGGGCTCATGGAGGTTGGCGAACAGGCGTCGTCCACAGCCAAAGAGCACCGGAGCAAGGGCAATTTCCAGTTCGTCGATGGCATCTATGCGCAAATACTGCTGGATCACGTCCGCGCCACCGGAGATGCGGATGTCACGGCTGCCTGCAACCGCCCTGGCCAGCTCCAGAGCTTTCGCCGGCCCCTCGTTGCAGAAGTGGAACGTCGTGCCGCCCGGGCGCACCCACGGTTCACGCTTTTCGTGGGTGAGCACATACACCGGGCAATGGAAAGGCGCTTCCTCCGGCCAACTGAGCTCGCCCTGCTCGAACATGCGCTTGCCCATGATGGCGGCGCCGGTACGCTCCAGGGTGTGGCGGAGCATGTCGTTGACCGGGCCGGTCTCGCCGCCCGAGGCGAACATGAGGTGCTCGCGGAAGTATTGCTGCTTGAGGATCCAGCTCATCAGCTCGCCCCACCTGGCGCCCCAGTGCTTGTACCCGGGGTTGTCCCAGTGCGCGATGTCCATGCCTTCCGGGGCCATGTAGCCGTCAAGGCTGAGGCCGATGTTGATGAATACCTTGCTCATGATTGCCCTCTTGCTTCGAAGATAAGAGCCTCATGAGCATAGATGAGAGGGTTCCGCAGCTTGGTTCAGGGGTGTGGCCGGTAGTGCATGCCGAAAGGTTTGCAGCGCCTATCCGATCGAGCGCCGCCCGCGCGGCGCATCGCGAGCTGCGCTCGCTCCTACGTTTGTTTCGGGCCAGTTAATCCTGGGGGATTTGCGCGCGAACGCCTTGGCGCATGGCGCGCTATCGCGTCGTACCAACAAGACGGCCGCGCGCGCCTGTCACAGGCGTTACTGGCCCGAAACAAACGTAGGAGCGAGCGCAGCTCGCGATGCGCCGCGCGGGCGGCGCTCGATCTCACAGGCGCTAAATACCTGTCGGCGAACGCTTTGTAATCACAACACCGGCTTGCGCGCCGCTCCACTGCGGCGCTTGGCCATCGCCGCCAGGCGCACCGCGACGTTCGCCGCGCCGTACCCGGCATAGCCGCCCTTGCGCTGGATGATCTCGAAGAAGAAGCGCTCCTCGAACGGTTCGGTGTACACGTGGAACAGCTCGCCACCTTGGGCATCACGGTCGTACAGCACGTTGTAGTACGCCAGTTCGCTTAGGAACTCGTCGTTGAAATCGAAACGCGCCGCGAGGTCGTCGTAGTAGTTCAGCGGGATTTCCAGCAGCGGCACCCCGGACTCCTTCGCCCGCGCCACTTCACTGAAGATGTCTGCGCAATCGAAGGCGATGTGATGCACGCCCGAGCCACGATAGCTGGACAGCGCATGGGCTATGGCAGTATTGCGGTTCTCCGAGATGTTCAGCGGCAAGCGCAAGCTGCCACACTGGCTGCGCAAGGCGCGGCTCTTGACCAGGCCGTACGGGTCGGGCAGCACCACTTCGTCGTCGGCGGCAAAGTCGAACAGGCTCTTGTAGAACAGCACCCAGCTGTCCAGCGACTCGGCCGGCAGCGCCAGGGCCATGTGGTCGATGCGCTGCAGGCCACCGGTGGCGCTGGCGGCCGGGTCGAGGCGGAAGTCGGTGTCGTACAGCGACGGCCCTTCCTTGCCCTGCTCCACCAGGTAGATCAGGCTGCCGTCCGGGGCACGCACGGCAGGCACTTCGCATTCGTTGGGGCCGACCAGACCGCGGAATGGCTGGCCACGGAAGTCCGTGGCGCGTTGCAGCGCGGCGTGCTCGTCCTTGACCCGCAGGGCGGTGGCGCACAGCGACGGGCCGTGGGCCTCGAAGAAGTTGTGGCCGAAGGAGTATGGCTCGGCGTTGAGCACGATGTTGATGTCGTTCTGGCGCAGCAGGCGCACATCCTTGCTGCGATGCTTGCCGGCTTCGGCAAAGCCCAGGCGCTTGAGCCAGCCGCCCAGGCGCGCGCCGACGGCTTCGTCGACGGCGAATTCGAGGAACTCCACGCCGTCGTAGGCGCTGGCGGCCGGCGGGGTGAACAGCACGCCCGGCTCGATCGCGGTGCCTTCCTGCTCCAGGCGCAGGCGGGTCTGCTCTTCGAGGTACAGCAGCGAGCGCAGGCCGTCGGCGGCATTCTGCCGTGGCGGTGCGGCGCGGAAGCCGTCGTTGAAGATTTCCAGCGACAGCGGCCCGCGGTAGCCGGTGGCGAGGATCGGCGCGAGGAAGCCGGCCAGGTCCATTTCGCCCTGCCCCGGGAAGTTGCGGAAGTGGCGGCTCCACTCCAGCACGTCCATGTTCAGGATCGGCGCGTCGGCCATCTGCACGAAGAAGATCTTGTCGCCGGGAATGTCGCGGATCGCCGCTGGGTCGCCTTTGAGCGACAAGGTGTGGAAGCTGTCGAGGATCACGCCCAGCGCCGGGTGGTCGGCCTGGCGCACCAGGTTCCAAACTTGCTGGTAAGTATTGACGTGACGGCCCCAGGCCAAGGCTTCGTAGCCAATGCGCAGGCCGCGCTTGCCAGCGTGCTCGCCGAGCAGGCGCAGGTCGTCCACCAGGAGCTGTTCATCGCCCAGGGCGTCGGCCTGGACGTTGCTGCACACCAGCACCAGGTCGGTGCCCAACTCTTGCATCAGGTCGAACTTGCGCTCGGCGCGGTCAAGGTTCTTCTGCAGGCGGTCGCGGCGGCAGCCTTCAAAATCGCGGAACGGCTGGAACAGGGTGATGGCAATGCCGAGGTCGGCGCACATCTGCCGCACTTCACGGGGGCTGCCAGCGTAATACAACAGGTCGTTCTCGAAGATCTCGACGCCGTCGAAACCGGCGGCGGCGATGGCTTCGAGCTTTTCCGGCAGGGTGCCGCTCAAGGACACGGTGGCTATCGAACGCTGCATGGGGAAGTTCCTTGTTATTGGAAGGACGACGGGCCGAAAACCTCTCAAGGTTCCTGGCACTGTCGATTATTCGCAGGTAAAGTCGGCCCGGCAATCTGTTTGTACGAAATGGTTAGTTTTGCGTTCGATTACCGCACAAAACCGATTCTGGCGAATTGATTCACTGCCAACCCTGGGCAAACATGAACCCAGACGCAGGCACACCGACCGCCCTCTTCTGCCCAGACGGGCGTTCGGCAGCACCTGCGCAGACAAGCCCAACGTCACGACATAATAAGTTCAATAAACCGGGTACCGACCTATGCACACCTCCATCGCCTTGCGATCCGCACCTGCTCGTTCGTCCTCCCTTTGCAGACACCGCCTGCGATCGTCAGCGCTATAACGCCCTACTCCCGACAAGCGATCGCACCCCTCTGGCCGCCCCCGGGCGACGCCAGCCGTGCGGCGACCTACAAGAACAACGGAGACAACGATGGCTCACTCAAGCTCTCAAGCCAAGAAAGCGACCGCCAGCGGATGGATTGGCTCGGCACTCGAATACTACGATTTCTTCATCTATGCCCAGGCTGCGGCGCTGATCTTCCCGCAGATCTTCTTCCCCAATACCGACCCGAAAATGGCCATCATCGCCTCGCTGGCCACCTACGGCGTGGGCTACCTGGCACGCCCGATCGGCGCCTTCGTGCTCGGCCACTGGGGTGACACCCGTGGGCGCAAGAACGTATTGCTGCTGTGCATGTTCCTGATGGGCCTGTCGACCATGGCCGTGGGCCTGCTGCCGACCTACCACGACATCGGCCTGCTGGCCCCGGCCTTGCTGGTGGTGCTGCGCCTGGTCCAGGGCTTTGCCGTGGCCGGTGAAATCTCCGGCGCAAGTTCCATGATCATGGAGCACGCCCCGTTCGGGCGGCGGGGTTACTACGCCAGCTTCACCTTGCAGGGCGTGCAGGCCGGCCAGGTGCTGGCAGCGGCGGTGTTCCTGCCACTGGCTTACTTCATGCCGAGCGACGCCTTCAATGACTGGGGCTGGCGTATTCCGTTCCTGATGAGCGCCTTCGTCCTGATCGCGGGCTTCATCATCCGCAAGGAAGTGCACGAAACCCCGGCGTTCGTGAAGGAAGAGAAGCAGGACAAGGTTGCCAAGTCGCCAATCAGCGAGGCCTTCCGCCACAGCTGGAAGCACATGGTGCTGGTGATGTTCATGGCCCTGATGAACGTGATCCCGGTGGTCGCCACCATCTTCGGCGCGGCCTACGCAGTGCAGCCGGCCTATGGCATCGGCTTCGACAAAAGCGTGTACCTGTGGATCCCGGTAGTGGGCAACATCGTCGCGGTGCTGGTGATCCCGTTCGTGGGCAACCTGTCCGACAAGATCGGCCGCCGCCCGACCATGATCGCCGGCTGCCTGGGCTCTGGCCTGCTGGCCTTTGTCTACCTGTACGCGATCAGCATCCAGAACGTGCCACTGGCCTTCGCCGCCTCGATCGTGATGTGGGGCATGGTCTATCAGGGCTATAACGCGGTATTCCCAAGCTTCTACCCGGAGCTGTTCCACACCCGCTACCGCGTATCGGCCATGGCCATCGCGCAGAACATCGGCACCATGCTCACCGCCATGCTGCCAGCGCTGTTCGCCCTGGTGGCGCCACCGGGTTCGGAGAACATTCCGCTGGTGATCGGTGGCCTGGCGTTCTTCATCACCTGCGTGTGTGCCCTGGCGGCCTACATTGCGCCGGAGACTCACCGGATGGCGATGGAAGACCTGGGTAATCCGAATGCCAAGCCGATGGAGAAAGAGGCCTTCGAGGCCAGCCGTAAAGGTAGCTTTCAGGCGGTGAGCAACTGATAGATTGCTGGGGGCCGCTTTGCGGCCCCAACATTTTCAGCCTTTAACCACTTCCTGCAAGTTCAGCCAAAGCTTCTCGACATGCTCCCGCTCGGTCGGCAGGGCCCCCACCGATACCCGCAACATCCACCGCCCTTCCAGCGTCGCCGGCGTCACATACGCCACCCCGGACGCATTCAACCGCCCAGCCCACGCCTTGGTATGCGCATCCAGCGCCTCCCCCTCCAGCCCCGCTGGCCGATGGCGAATGCACAATGTCTGTAACTGCACCGGCGCCAGCACGTCCCACTCCGCCGACGCACTCACCTGCTCCGCCAGCCAGCGGGCGTTGTCCAGGTCCCGGCGCAAGCGCTGCTGCAACGCCTCTACACCTTCGCTGCGCAACATGAACCACAGCTTCAGCGCACGGAACCGGCGACCCAGCGGAATCCCCCAGTCACGCAGGTTCTTCACCTCGCCATCCACCGCCGACTGCAGGTAGCTCGGATTGGTGCTCATCACCCGGATCAAGTGCTGCGGATCACGCACGTAGTAGATCGAGCAGTCGAACGCCACGCCCAGCCATTTGTGCGCATTGACCACGACAGAATCGGCCAGCTCGATGCCGTCCCACATCCAGCGGCATTCCGGCAGGATCATCGCCGAGCCGGCCATGGCCGAGTCGACATGCAGCCACAGCCCGTTGGCCTGGGCGATTTCGCCGATCGGGCGCAGTGGGTCGAGGGCGGTGGTGGTGGTGGTGCCGGTGGTGGCGACCACGGCACACGGTTGATTACCGGCGACCAGGTCTTGCTCGATGGCCGCCCGCAGCGCTTCCGGGCGCATGGCGAACTGCTCGTCGGTGGCGATCAGGCGAATGTTGGCGCGGCCAAAGCCGGCTAGCAGTGCGGCCTTGTCCACCGAGCTGTGGGCATGGGCGCTGACATAGACGATCAACGGCTTGGCCTCGGCCTGCAGGCCGCCGCGTACCAGCGCATAGTCGGTGGCGCGCTCACGGGCGCTGATCAGCGCCACCAAGGTACTGGTGGACGCGGTGTCCTGGATCACCCCGCTCCACTGGTCCGACAGGCCGAGCAACTGGCGCAGCCAATCGAGGGTGGTTTCTTCCAGTTCGCTCAACGCCGGGCTGGACTGCCACGACAGGCCGAGCACGCCAAGGCCGGTGCTGAGGAAATCGCCGAGCACCGACGACAGGGTGCCGTTGGACGGGAAGTAGCCGTAGAAGTCCGGGTGCTGCCAGTGCGACAGGCCGGGCATGACCAGTTGGTTGACGTCGTCGAGGATCGCCTCGAACGACTCACCCTGCTGCGGGGCGCCTTGGGGCAGCTGGGCCTTGAGGTAACCGGGCTCGACCTGGGCCATGACCGGGCGTTCGCCGACGGATTGACGGTAGTCGGCGATCAGGTCGATCAGCTGGTGGCCATACTGGCGGAATTGTTCTGGGGTCACGCGCGCTCTCCTGAGGATTGTCCAATGCCCCCAGTCTAGGCGCCTGCGCCCGCGCGAATAACCCCGCTTCGCGCATACCTGTTATGGCAAACCTGCAACCCCGCCCTGCACCCCGAACTGCGACTGCCGCCACAGCTCGAACACCCGGTTGCGCAACCAGCGGTGCTCGGCCGAGGCCTGCAAGCGCTGATGCCACACTACCCAATAGCGCTGGGTATGTTCGACAAACCCTAATGGCCGCCACGCCAGCCCATGCAGGCGGCACAGCTGGCGGGCGATGTGTTCGGGCACCGTGGCCAGCGCCTGGCTGTTGCCGATCACCTGTACGGTGGCCGAGAAGAACGGTACTTCCAGGCTGATGCGCCGTTGCAGGCCCTGTGCGCGCAGGTGGCGGTCGATGAAGCTGTCCTTGTCGCCACCACCGGAAATGCGCACGTGCTTGCAGGCCAGGTAGTCGTCCTGGCCAAGCACGTCCAGCGCGGTCAGCGGGTGATCCTGGCGCATCAGGCACACCGCGCGGTCTTCGCCGAGCAGTCGCCCATGCAGGTTGGGCGGCGACTCGTCGAACAAGGTCGTGGCCAGGTCGATCTCGCCGCTGGCGAGCAAGGCGTATTGCCCGGCCTGCCAGGTGCGGTAGTCGATGGACACGCCTGGGGCTTCCTGCTCCAAGGCAGCCACCAGCAGCGGCAGCATGTGCTCGGCCACGTAATCGGAGGCGGCCAGGCAGAAGCGCCGCTCGCAGCGAGCCGGGTCGAAGGCGGCGGGTTGGCGCAGGGCCTGGAGTTCTTCGAGCACCTGGCGCAGGGGTTCGACCAGGGCTTCGGCGTGTTCGCTGAGCACATAACCGCGGCCCTGGCGTACCAGCAGTGGGTCGTCGAAGGCTTCGCGCAGATGGGCCAGCTGGCGGCTCAGGGCCGATTGGCTGACACCCAGGCGGTCGGCGGCGTGGCTGAGGTTCTTCAGCTGCAGGAGGCAGTCGAGGGTACGCAGGTGGGCAAGGCTGAGGGAGGCGAAGGTGGGGTTCATGCAGGCTCCCTTCTATATGTTTTGCCGGCCCATTCGCGGGACAAGCCCGCTCCTACAGACAAACGCGTATTCCTGTAGGAGCGGGCTTGTCCCGCGAATGGGCCGCAAAGCGGCCCCAGCTTTTTAGTCAGTCAGGCCAACGTAGACGTTCTGCACATCATCGTTCTCGTCGATCGCCTCGAGGAACGCTTCCACCTCAGCCAGTGCTTCAGCGCTCAGGCTGGCAGCGCTCACCGGGTTCTTCGGGGTGTAACCGATCTTCGCCGAAGTCACGGTGAAACCATGATCTGGCAGCGCCTTCTGCACGGCATCCAGGTCGGTGGTGTCGGTGATGAACAGGGTCGAACCTTCTTCTTCACCTTCCTCGAAGTCCTGGGCACCGGCTTCGATGGCGGCCATTTCCGGGTCGGCATCGCCTTCCGGGGTGGCTTCGATCAGGCCGACGTGGTTGAAGTCCCAGGTCACCGAGCCGCTGGCGCCCAGCTGGCCCTTGCGGAACAGCACGCGAATCTGCGCCACGGTGCGGTTGACGTTGTCGGTCAGGCACTCGACGATCAGTGGCACCTGATGCGGGGCGAAGCCTTCATAGCTCACGGCATGGTACTGCACGGCCTCACCGTCCAGGCCAGCGCCTTTCTTGATGGCACGCTCAAGGGTCTCGCGGGTCATCGAGGCTTTCTTGGCCTGGACGATGGCCAGGCGCAGGCGCGGGTTCATGTCCGGGTCGGCGCCGGACTTGGCAGCGATCTGGATTTCCTTGGCCAGCTTGCCCATGATCTTGCCCTTGGCATTGGCAGCTGTTTCTCTATGTTTGGCTTTCCACTGTGCGCCCATGTCGACTCTCTTTGTTTCAGCGGCCGGTTCAGGAAGCGACCGGCCAAAAGTGGGAGCAGTTTATACGCCCTCGGGCAGTGGATCGACAAGTAATCTCACGGTTTGTCGGCCTTGCGCGCTTTCCTTCAGGTACGCAATGGCTTGATCGCCATGCTGGTGTTGGGTGCCACGTCCTCGGCCTGGGGCGCAGTGGCCGGGCGGCTGTTCCAGTGCGGCAGCAGCACCAGGGCCGAGAACAACGCGCAGCCAGCGAACACGATGAACACCGTGACGCTGTCGAAGTAGCCTGGCAGCAGGCCGCCGAGCACTGCCCCCACCGAGCCGCAGCCGTTAACGAAACCTGCCGCAGTGGCGCCGGCCTTGGCCGTGCCGAAGTCGATGGCCGCCGCGCCGCTGATCATCGAGTCCGGCCCGTACAGGGTCAGGCCCATGACGAACAGCAAGGCGACTACCAGCACGATGCTGCCGCTGTGCATCGCCCCCATGAACGCTGCCAGGGTCACGGTCAGCAGCACCAGGCTGATCACGCAGGCCGGCATGCGCCGGGCACCGAACAGCTTGTCCGAAGCCAGGCCAATGATGATCGGGCCCAGCAGCCCCGCCAGTTCGAAGGCGGTGGGGATGATCGCCGCGCCGACCTTGCCGACCGAAGGCATCTGCTCGAAGACGATCACCGGGCCCCACAGCAGGATGGCGTAGCGTGCCGGCTTCAACAAGAAGTACGCCATGCCCAGGGTCAGCACCGTGCGGTTGCGCAGGATCTCGCGCAGTGGCGCCCAGACGCTGCACAGGTTGCCGGCCGGGGCCATGCTCTGCGGCTCCGGTTCGACCGCTGCCAGGCCAACGTCTTCCGGCTTGTTGCGCTGCAGGAAAAAGAACAGCACCGCCACGCCGGTCACCACTGCGGCACTGGAGAAGAACGCGGCATGCCAGGTGCCGACCAGGGTATAGGCCCACCAGCCAGCGAACGGCGAAGCAACCAGGCCACCGAAGGCATAGCACGAACTCCACAGCCCCAGCACCCGCCCACGCTGCGACGCAGGGAAGAAGCTGCCGATGTTCTTGCACAGCCCTGCCCAGCCGGTGGATTGCGCCAGGCCCTGGATCAGCATGCAGGTGGCGAAGATCGGGAAGGTCGCGTAACTGCCCATCACCACCGCAGCCACTGCCGAAATCAGCAGCCCGCCCAGTACCACCACGCGCGGGCCAAAGCGGTCGGCGAGCATGCCCCAGGTGAACTGGCCCACGGCATAGGCGGCCAGGTAGATGGCGTCGAGGTTGGCCATGGCGGCCTTGTCGAGCATGAACGTCGGGTCTTCAGCGATGCCCAGCTTGGCCACCGAGAAGGCTTTGCGGGTGAAGTAGAAGGCGGCGTAGGCCAGCCAGGTGATAGCAAAAATCTGGATGCGCCAGCGTTTCAACGCGGCTAGTGATTGATTCATTGACTCTGACCTCTTGCTCAAGTGTGCCGGCAGATTGTTAAAAAACGCCTGTCTTGTTGTTGTGTTGCGCACTGCATGACGAAGGCTCGTCATCTGGTCAGATGGCACCGTGTGCGGGCCATGGCCCGGCCGCTGCTTGTGGCGACGGCTTCGGGTTGAAACGTATGGAAACAGTTGCTGACTGATAAATAAAATCGATTTATCGTATTTCACACATAAGTTCAGCTTGTTACTGGAGTCGGCATGTCGGTATCTCACGCTCAACTCAAGGCGTTCCATGCAGTGGCCGTGCACGGCAGCTTCACCCGCGCGGCGGAAAAGCTGTTTCTGACCCAACCAGCGGTGTCCGACCAGGTGCGCAAGCTCGAGGAACGCTTCGGCGTGCTGCTGTTCCAGCGCAACAAGCGCTCGGTGCAGCTGACCGACCTGGGCGAGCGCCTGCTGGGCATCAGCCAGCGCCTGTTCGCTTGCGAGGCCGAAGCCCATGACCTGTTGCAGGATTCCCGTGCCCTGCATACCGGCAGCCTGGTGCTGGCGGTGGATGCGCCCGTGCACGTGCTGCCGCAGATTGCGCGCTTCTGCCAGCGCTACCCGGGCATCCAGGTCAAGGTCGAGACCGGCAACACCGATGAGTCGCTGGCACGGCTGTTCAGCTACCAGGCCGACCTGGCGCTGCTCGGGCGCGATGTCGATGACGAGCGGCTGTTCTGCGTGCCGCTGCGCCGCGACCCGATGGTGGCGTTCGTCTCGCACAACCACCCATGGGCCAGCCGCGGGTCGATCAGCCTCGCAGACCTGGACGACACCCCACTGGTGCTGCGTGAGCCGGGGTCGGTGACGCGGCAGACGCTGGAGGAAGAGATGCAGCGCGCTGGCTTGCGGATTCGCCCGGCGATCCAGGTGGAAGGCCGCGAGGCGGCGCGTGAAGCGGTGGTGGTGGGGATTGGCGTGGGGGTGGTGTCGGCGGCCGAGTTTGGTGCGGATGCGCGGGTGTGTGCCTTGCCGATCGTCGATTGTCAGCGGCATCTGACCGAGACACTGGTGTGCCTGAGCGAGCAGCGATCGCGGCGGGTGGTGGCCACCTTCCTGCAGATGGTTCAGGAAGAGTTGTAGCGCCTGTACCGGCCTCTTCGCGGGACAAGCCCGCTCCTACAGAGACCCCGCTGTCCTGTAGGAGCGGGCTTGTCCCGCGAAGAGGCCGGTACAGGCAACACGACTATGCTGACAACACCCTACTTCCAGACGCTCGCCATCATGTTTTTCCGCCTGGCCGCCGACGCCCTGGTCCTGCTGCACCTGGCCTTCATCCTGCTGGTTCTGTTCGGCGGCCTGCTGGTGCTCAAGTGGCGCCCCGCCCTGCTCCTGCATCTCCCCGCCCTGGCCTGGGGCCTGGCGGTGGAAGGCCTGCACCTGCAATGCCCGCTCACCGACTGGGAAAACCGCATGCGCCTGGCCGCCGGTGACGCGGGCTACCACGGCGGCTTCGTCGAACACTACATCTGGCCACTGATCTACCCCGCCGGCCTGACGCCACAGATCCAGCTGCTGCTGGGCGGCGTCGTGCTGGTGCTGAACCTGGCCATCTACGCCTGCGTCATCTGGCGGTGGCGTCGCCCTTAGCGGGTGGCGACGACAAACAGCCGCGGGAACGGCAGCAGCACCTTGCCGTCGGTGGCAGGCGGATAGTCACGCTGCATGGCCTGCAGGTACATCTGCAGGAAGTCCGCCCGCTCCTGCTCGTCCAGCCTGGCCAGATAAGGCCGTAGCGCCGAGCCCTTGAACCATTCCACCACCGCCTCGGCACCGCCCGCCAAGGGGTGGTGATAGGTGGTGCGCCACACGTCCACCCGTGCGCACAACGGCGTGAGCAGGTCGTAGTAGAACGCTGCGTTGTGCCGTGGCGGCAGCTGGAAGTCGGCGAACTTGGCCGCCCACGGGCCCTGGCTGGCGATTTCGCGCAATTGCCGATGGGCCGGCTCGTCGAGGTTGTCCGGGGTCTGCACGGCCAGGCTGCCACCCTCGCTCAGCTGGCGTACCAGGTGCGGGTACAGTGAGCCGTGGTCAGGCACCCACTGCAGCGAAGCGTTGGCCAGAATCAGGTCTTGCGGCTCGGGCGCCGTCCAGTGGCTGATATCGGCAATTTCGCAACGTACCCGTGGAATGTGCAGGCGCTTGCGTTCGCGGGCCTTGTCGATCATGTCCTTGTCGCTGTCCAGCGCCGTTACCTGGGCATCCGGGCAGCGCTGCAGCAGCACTTCGGTCGAGTTGCCGGGGCCACAGCCCAGGTCGGTGGCATGGCGCACCGGCCGAGGTGGTACGGCGGCCAGCAAGTCGCGCACGGCGCGGGTGCGTTCATCTTCGAAGAGGGAATACTGGGTGGCGGACCAGGCCATGGGCGGCTCCTTTCTGGCGGGCAGTGGCTTGAGCATAAGCCATGTACCGTTTCCCATGAACCTGAACTGTCAGCCTATGCTTCAGGTCAGTCCCTACATGCGCATGCCGATGAAGATATCCCTGGCCCTCGCCATCCTGGCCCTGATCGCCGCCGCCGCCCTGCTGGGTTCGCCGTGGATGAACCAGCGCTTTCACATGCCCGAGGAAAAACACCCGCCCCAACAACGCGAAACGGCCGGGTCCCCAAGGGAGCCGGCCGTTTCCAACAGCAGGTGACGCTTAGTGCTGCTGCTTGCCAGAGCGGATCTGGTGCACCACGCCCATGGCCACCACGACAGCCGCGGCGATGCCGGTGGAGATCACCAGGATCTGGTAGTCAGGCATGAAGGCCATGGTCACCAGGGCGGCGATGATGAAACCGATCACCAGGTAGGTCAGCCACGGGAACAGCCACATCTGCAGGCGCACTTCCTTGCCTTCGGCAATCAGCTTGCGGCGCATGCGCAGCTGCGAGAAGGCGATTACCAGGTACACCAGCAGGGCGATCATGCCGGTGGTGTTCATCAGGGTTTCCAGCACGTCTTTCGGGCGCAGGGTCTCGCTGAAGTTGATCAGCGCGCAGACCACGGCCACGGCGCAGGAGCCGATGATCGCGTACACCGGTACGCCGGTGCCGGCGCGGGTGATCTTGAAGAACGACGGCGCGTCGCCACGCTGGGCCAGGGAGAACAGCATGCGCGAAGCGGTGTAGTGGCCCGAGATCAGGCAGCTGCTCACCGAGGTCAGCACCACGAAGTTCATCAGCAGCTCGGCGTGCGGCACGCCCAGCAGCTCCAGGGTACGGCGGTAGGCGCCATAACCGGAAACGCCCAGTTGCGGATCGTTCCACGGGACCAGGCAGACGATCAGGAAGATCGAGCCGACGTAGAACAGGCACACACGCCATACCACCGAGTTGGTGGCCTTGACGATCTGGGTGGCCGGGTCCTTGGCTTCGGAGGCGGCGATGGTGACGATCTCGGCGCCGAGGAAGGCAAACATCACACCCAGCAATGCACCAATGACCGTGGTGATGCCGTTGGGCATGAAGCCTTCGGCGGTCAAATGGGTGATACCGCGCACTTCACCGAACTGCCAGATGTTCATCACGGCAGCGCCGCACACGATCAGGAAGCAGACGATCGCCACCACCTTGATCAGCGCGAACCAGAATTCGAATTCACCGTAGTGCTTGACGTTGAAGAAGTTGACGGTGATCAGCAGCAGGGTCGTGGCCAGCACGAACACGTTGACGCTCACGTCGGGGAAAAAGCCATGCAGGATCTTGCCCGCCACATAGGCTTCCCAGGCCATCAGGATGACCCAGTACCACCAGTACAGCCAGCCGATGGTGAAACCGGCCCAGCGGCCGATCGCCCGGTCGGCGTAGGTGGAGAACGAGCCGGTGTCGGGCGAGGACGTCGCCATTTCACCCAGCATGCGCATGATCAGCACCACCAGGATGCCGCCAGCCAGGTAGGCCAGCACTGCGGCCGGGCCGGCGCTGTGGATCACGCTGCCGGAACCGACGAACAAGGCGCCGCCGATAACCCCGGCGATCGACATCATCGTCAGGTGGCGCGACTTGAGCGAGGCACTGAGCTTGCTCTCGTGCCCGCTTTTCGCGGTGGTGGTTGTGGATGTTGCGTCCATCAGTTGTGTACCCCGTGCTTCTTTTTATCCAAGGAAAACTGTGAAACCCCGATGGCTCTCGGTTTCACCTGTACATCAGTGCTAATGCGGGCAGGATGGTGTGCGCAAACACACGCAGGCCTTCCGTGGCGGCCTGCTGACGCGCCCCAGGGTTGGCACCTGGGGCGAACTGAACATGCTTTATGTGGCGATATCTGACACCTAATGTAAAAATGTCCGACGTAGAGAGCCATGCACAGTGGCATGAATCTCGCACTGCACTGTACAGGTCGCCGATGCAATACACCCCGCTGCGCCTGGCGTTCCGCACTCTTGAAGGCCCCGAATGTTCGAATTACATCCAGACTCTTCCACGCCGTTGGTCAACCAGATCATCGACGGCCTGCGCGAGCTGATCGACAACCAGACCCTCAAGCCGGGCGCCAAGGTGCCGTCGATCCGCGCCTTCGCGGCAAGCTATTCGGTGAGCACCTTCACCGTGGTCGAGGCGTACGACCGCCTGGTCGCCCAGGGGTTGCTGGTGAGCAAGGGCAATGCGGGGTTCTTTGTCAATCGTGCAGCGAACGAGCTGCTGGAAAGCCAGAACAGCGAGGCCGAAAGCGGCCGCCCGACGTTCAATTCCGAGTGGTACCTGCAGCAGATCTTCGAAACCCGCCAACTGCCGTACAAGCCCGGCTGCGGCTGGCTGCCCAACGACTGGATGTACGAAGAAGGCCTGCGCCGCGGTCTGCGCCAGGTCGCCGGCAGCCCGCTGGAGCTATCTGGCTACGGCGACCCGATGGGCCTGCCGGAGCTGCGCGCGCTGACCGCGCAGAACCTGCAGCAGGAGCTGTCGATCGTCTGCAACCCGGCGCAGCTGATGCTGACCCACGGCGCCAGCCAGGCACTGGACCTGGCCGTGCGCACGTTGGTTCGGCCCGGTGACGTGGTACTGGTGGACGATCCGGGTTACCCCAACCTGATGAGCATCCTGCGCACCCAGGGCGCAACGCTGATCGGCGTACCGCGCACGCCGAACGGTTATGACCTCAATCACCTCGAGCAACTGCTGGCGCACCACCGCCCTACTGCCTTCTTCACCCAGCCGCACCTGCACAGCCCGACCTGTTCACGCACCCCGCTGCCGCAGCTGCACCGCCTGCTGCAGCTGGCCAGCCAGCACGGCTTCCGCTTGGTGGAAAACAACCTGTACGCCGACATGGTCGCCGAACCGCAGCCGTGCCTGGCCAGCCTCGACCACCTGCAGCAGGTGGTGTACGTGGGCAGCTACTCGAAGAGCATTTCGCCGAACGTGCGGGTCGGCTACCTGCTGGCCAACCCGGAACTGATGCAGAAGTTGCTGCACCTGAAGATGCGCTCGGGGCTGACCACCTCGCAGGTGATGGAGCGGGTGGTATATGCGGCGATCATCGACGGGCGCTGGCGCAAGCACCTCAAACGCCTGCGCCAGCGCCTGGCCGAGGCGCATCAGGAAGTTGGCCGGCATCTGCATCGATTGGGCTTTGAACTGTTCATCGAATCGGATGAAGGAATGTATATCTGGACCCGCCACCCGGCGATTCCGGACAGCGCAGCGTTGCTGGATGATGCGTTGGAGAAGGGCATCATGCTTGGGCCTGGGCAGTTGTTCATGGTCGATGCCAAGGCAACCGGGTGGATGCGCTTCAATGTGGCATTCAGTACTGATCCGGCGATGTGGGAGTTGTTGGAGAAAGTGCTGGTGAAGCATGTGCGGCGGGGTGGGATTTAGGGATTGGGGTGTGGCCGGGGTGTTCGCCTTGGCACTTTCAGCGCCTGCGAGATCGAGCGCCGCCCGCGCGGCGCATCGCGAGCTGCGCTCGCTCCTACGTTTGTTTCGGGCCAGTAATGCCTGTGACAGGCGCGCGCGACCGCCTTGTTGGTACGACGCGACATTGAGCCATGCGCCAAGGCGTTCGCGCGCAAATCCCCCAGGAATAATTGGCCCTAAACAAACGTAGGAGCGAGCGCAGCTCGCGATGCGCCGCGCGGGCGGCGCTCGGTTTCACAGGCGCTGAAGATGTCGTGACAAACACCTCTCAGCCGTTATGCAATCCCCCGCCCTCCCTTGCGCTCCAACGCCGAAGCAAGCGCATCCGCCTGCCCCCAGGCAATCTGTATCGCCCTTAGCCCATGCAGCAACAACTGCCGAGTCTCTTCATCCTCGACACGCTCAAGCGCCCGGCGACTGTCGCTATAAGCGAAGGTCAGGTAATTGGAGACATTCAGCAGCACATATTCCATGGGAACGATGTCATCGCTGATTGCGCGGGACAGGGATCTGTCACCCGGATGACCGAAAGTGTGAGGTGGATCTGGAACGAGCTTTTTCATATCGACACCATACTGATGATCTGTCACCCGTCCGTTTCCACACATTAGGGTGACAGCTGCACACGGGGTGGAAAACCAGGCGTATGGTGAACCCGGCAGGCCCGAAAGCCTCCCGTGCACAGCTGGCCCAACGGAAACCCGCGTGGTTGCGATAAAGCTGCTCAAGATGATATCAATTACACACTATTTGATATCTGCGGGGGTACACATGGATGTAGCACGCTGCACCATCGACAATCGAAACTATGACATACCTGCGTTTGAATCCTTAGGCAATCAGCTGGTAGGCCACTACAGAAGGCACTTGGTATGCCCTGAATGTGCTGGCCCAGGATTTTACAGAAGAGAGTCCCGAAGCGGTCAGGCCGCATGCTTTGGAGCTCGCCCCCACGCCGAAAATTGCGCCATGGCTGCAGCCGAAGCCCGCCGTGGAGGAGCCATGGGAGCCGGCCAAGAAGAGCTTGTTAATCTCGGAGAAAGAATCGAAGTAGATTTCGACTATGGTGCCAATCCGCGAGTTAATCCTGATCCTCTTGAACCAGCAGATCCGGGGGGCCGAGGGGGCAGATATCGAGGAGGGAACGGCAGACGAGGTGCCGTTATGCATCGAAGGCTGAGTACAATTCTTCGAAACCTTATACATAGCGAAGACTTTAGAATCTCTGACCAACTGATTGCCATGCCTGAGGGTGAATTCAGAGTTAGAAATTTTTTCGTACCATTCTCAGATGTTCAGGAGGAGCATGAAGATCAGTATCGCGGCTACTGGGGCATCATCGCAGATGCAGCATTATCAAGGGACGACCCTCCTAGCCTTTGGTTGAACACTGGCGGTAGGGACAACGTCAGCATCGTTGTAGGCGATGAGCAGTCTGATGATTTTTTAGCTCGTTTCCCTTTCGAGGACACGGAAGAATTGGCGGGTGCATACGTACTAGTTTTTGGCGAATTACAATTATCACGCAATGGAAAACTCTACATTAGAGCACATGACATTTCGAGATTTACATTGAGCTTCCCAGACAATCCCTGAGCATGCCTCAAACTTTTGCTTATCAAAACACTTGCTCTAAAAAAGAAAGGGGGTGCGTAAGTAGCAAGCCCCCTCACTGTTACAACTATTACTGTCCAAAAAACGCCCGAGCATTCACTTCCAGACTCTCCAGGTGATACCCCCCCTCCTGCACAATCACACAAGGCAACCGCAACGCCCGAATCCGCTCGCCCAGCGCCGCAAACCCTGCCATCGTCACCGCCACCTTGCTCTGCGGATCCAGCTCGTAGATATCGAACCCGAGCGACAACACCAGCACCTCGGCCCCAAAGTCCTTCACTGCATCCAGCGCAATCTCCAGCTGCCCCATGAAATCCGCCTCGCTGGCCCCATGGGCCATCGGCAGGTTGAGGTTATACCCCTCCCCCGCACCACTGCCGCGCTCGTCCTCGAACCCGGCCACCCCTGGGTAGAAGTTGGTCGGATCACCATGGGTCGACACGTAAAGCACGTCGCTACGCTCGTAGAAGATCTCCTGAATCCCCTGCCCGTGGTGCATGTCGGTATCAAGAATCGCCACCCGGCTGTAACGGCTGCGCAGGGCCTGGGCCGCCACGGCGGCATTGTTGATGTAGCAAAACCCACCCGCCGCATCGAACCGCGCATGGTGCCCAGGCGGCCGGCAAAGCGCATAGGCTGCGGGTTCACCATCGAGAATGGCCTGGGCCGCAGCCACCGCGCTCTGCGCCGACCAGTACGCCGAATGCCAGGTGTGCTCACCCACCGGGCAACTGCCATCGGCCAGGTAGCGGCCAGCCTGGGCGAGGATGCCGCGCAAGGCGTTGGGCTCGCGCACGAAGATGTTCGACATCACCTCGTCGCCCCAGTCCTCGGGCACTTCCTTCCAGCGCGCATGGGCCTCTTCGAGGAACGCAAGGTAGGCCTCGCCATGCACCGCCTTGAGCGGCGCGAGGCCGGCATCGGCGGGCTGGCAGATCTCGAAGCCCAGGTCCTTGGCCGCCTGCAGCAGGCGCTGGGCGCGTTCGGGGACTTCCTGCGGGGTGCGCATGGCGCCGCGCGAGTAGTAGCTGCGTGGATGGTGCAGCAGCTGTTCGGGGTGAAAATAGCAACGCATCAGGCTTCTCCTTGTTCGACTTGGCCGGCGCGGGCCAGCACGGCGTTGAGCAGTACGTCGACGCCCTGGAGGGCATCCTCGGGCAGCACGTCTTCGGCTTCGTTGTGGCTCAGGCCGCCAACGCAGGGGATGAACACCATCGCCGTCGGGCAGTAGCGGGCCAGCAGGATGGCGTCGTGGCCGGCACCGCTGACGATGGACTGCTGGGCATAGCCAAGGCCGTCCACCGCCTGCTGCACGGCGGCCACGCAGTCGGCGTCGAACGGCGTGGCCGGGCTGACCCAGTGGCGCTCGATGCGCACCTGCAGGCCGCGCTGGTTGGCGATGGCCTGCAGCTTCAGGGTCAGGTCGCGCTCCATGGCCTCGATGGCTTCGTCGCGGTGGTGGCGCAGGTCGACAGTGAAGCGCAGCACGCCGGGGATGGTGTTGCGCGAGGATTTGGCAATCGACAGCTCACCGACGGTGGTCAGGCCTTGCGGGGCGAAATCGGCGGCCAGTTGCTCGACCGCCTGGATCATCCGCGCTGCGCCATACAGGGCGTCCTTGCGCAGCGGCATCGGCGTGGTGCCGGCGTGGGCGGCCATGCCCTCGACGGTCACGTCCAGCCAGCGAATCGCCTGGCCACCGCTGACCACGCCGATGGCCTTGGCGTTGTCTTCAAGGATCGGGCCTTGCTCGATATGCGCCTCGAAGTAGGCATCGACCTGGCCGCCCAATGAGCGTTGACCGGCGTAACCCGTGCGCTGCAGTTCGTCGGCGACACTGATGCCGTCGGCATCTCGGATGGCCAGGGCCTGGTCCAGCGCCAGGGTGCCGGTGAACACCGCCGAGCCGAACATGGCCGGGGTGAAGCGGGCGCCCTCCTCGTTGGTCCACACCGCGATTTCCAGCGGCTTGCGGGTCTGGATGTTCAGGTCGTTGAGGCGGCGTACCACCTCAAGGCCGGCCAGCACACCATAGACGCCATCGAAACGGCCGCCCTCAGGCTGGGTGTCGAGGTGGCTTCCCATCATCACCGGGGCAGCAGCCGGGTCGCTGCCGGCGCGGCGGGCGAACAGGTTGCCGATGGCATCCACGCTCAGCGTCAGGCCGGCCTCGCGGCACCAGTGGCTGAACAGTTCGCGACCGGCTTTGTCCTCGTCGCTCAGGGCCAGGCGGCAGCTGCCGCCGCGGGCGGTGGCGCCGATTTCGGCCATGGCCATCAGGCTCGCCCACAGGCGTTCGCCATTGCTTTTCAACATGTGCGGGTACTCCAGAATCAGGGGATCGATCAGGCCAGTTCCAGGCGCTGGCTACGGGCGTACTGGCGCGCCAGGGCGAGCACGCAGACCAGCGAAATGGTGGCGATCAATGTGTAGAACACTGCCATCGGCCACCATTGGCCGGTGAACGTATGGGCCAACCAGGTGCCGATCAGCGGGGTCAGGCCGCCCGCGATGGCGCCGCACACCTGGTACGCCAGGGAAATCGCGGTGTAGCGCACGCGGGTTTCGAACATGCCGCTGACATAGCCGGCGATCACCGCATAGAACGACGCCATGCAGGCCGCCGCCAAGGCGATGCCGAGCACGATCAGCGGGCCTTGGCCGGAGCTGACCAGCACGAACATCGGGTATGGCGAGGCCATTGCCAGCACTGCGACAAGGGCCAGGAAACGGGTGGCGCCGAGCTTTTCCGACAACCACGCGGCCAAGGGCTGCACGCAGAACTGGATGATCGCCACAAAGAATAGGCATTCGAGGATCAACGAGCGCTCCAAGTGCAGCTGCTGGGTGGTGTAGCTGATCATGAAGGTGTTGGTGAAATAGACTCCGGCGATGCCCAGGGTGTTGGCGCCGATGCACAGCAGCAGCGGGCGCCACGCGGTACGCAGCACTTCCAGTACCGGCGCCTGCTCCTTGCGCTGGGCCCTGGCCGCCTGCTCGCGGCTGGCAATGAATTCGGGCGACTCGTTGACCCCCAGGCGAATCGCCAGGCCCACCAGCAGCAACAGCGCGCTGGCCAGGAACGGCACGCGCCAGCCCCAGCTCATCAGGTCTTCCTCGGGCAGGCGAGTCACCGCGCCAAAGGCCAGCAGCGACAAAATCAGGCCAGCCGGGCTGCCTAGCTGGGCGAACGAGGCGAAAAAGTTGCGCCGACCCTTGGGCGCATGTTCACCGGCCATCAGCACCGCCCCGCCCCACTCGCCACCCACCGCGATGCCCTGGACCACCCGCAGGATGATCAGCAGCACCGGCGCGGCGGCGCCAATCTGCGCGTAGGTTGGCAGCAGGCCGATGCACACGGTGACGATGCCCATCATCAACAGGGTGATGACCAGCGACTTCTTGCGGCCGATGCGGTCGCCCACATGGCCAAAGACGATGCCACCCAACGGCCGGGCGAAGAAGCCTACGGCAAAGGTGCCGAACGCGGCCATGGTGCTGAACAGGCTGTCGTCGGAGGGGAAGAACAACGCGCCGAACACCAGGGCGGCGGCAGTAGCGTAGATGTAGAAGTCGTACCACTCGATCATGGTGCCGATGAACGCGGCGGCGGCAGCACGGCGCGGCTGGGGCGAAGCGGTGGGCTTCATGTTGGCTCCTTTGCTTGTTTTTCTGGCAGGAGTTGACGGGGTCACGGTGGCGCTCTGGCGGCGCTCTGACTGCGATTTATCGTCCCGGGGCTATGATTAGTCAATTTTCTATTTATTATTCGCACTATTAGCCCTGCTTATCATCGAGCCTGCCATGTCCGACCGCCTGCTCAACGACCGCCTCGACTGGAACCTGCTGCGCACCTTTCGGGTGATCGGCCAGGAGTTGTCCATCAGCCGCGCCGCCGCGCGCCTGCACTTGACCCAACCGGCCGTAAGCCAGGCGCTCAAGCGGCTGGAGGAACAGCTTGGCCGCCAGTTGATCGCCCGCCGCGGGCCACGTTTCGTGCTCACCGACATGGGCGAACAGCTGTTCCAGCTGGCCGGTGAGGTGTATGGGCAGATGTCGCAGATCGGCGGATTACTGGAACAGCCGGCGGACGAGCTGGTGGGCAAGGTGCGCTTGCTGATGATCAGCCGGATTGTCAGCGAGGGGTTCGATGATCTGCTGGCGGACTTCCATCGCCAGCATCCACGGGTGGACCTGGAAATCGACGTGATGCGCAGCTCGGACATAGTCGCCGCGCTTCAGGAAAAGACCGCCACGGCAGGCCTGAGCCTCAATCGCCGGCCCCAGCCACGCCTGGAACAGCGTCTGTTCCTGCGCCAGCGCTATGCGTTTTTCTGCGGCAAGCACCATGCCCTGTTCGGCCAGGCCGAGGGCGATCTGCAGCGGGAGAATTTCGTCAGTTTTACCAGCGACCAGATTGGCGGCATGCTGTCGCCGCTGACCATCTTCCGCGACCAGCAGGGATTTTCCGGACGGATCGTGGCGTCATCGCCGAGCCTTGAGGAGGTTCGCCGGCTGGTGATTGCCGGTTTCGGCATCGGCTGCCTGCCCGAGCATGTGGTGGCGCCGGATGTAGCGGCGGGGCTGCTGTGGAAGCTGCCGCCGGAGGAAGGGATTGCCGATGTGGATATTCACCTGTTGTGGAACAGGGAACAGCGGTTGAGCCGGGCTGAAGAGGTGTTTATCGAGGCGTTGCAGCAGAGCTTGGCCTAACGCTTTTGCGCCGCGCGATAGACCTCGCCACGCTCACGCTTGCCAACTGAAACGACCACCACCCCTTCAAGTCTAACCATACAAGCGGGTTTACCCGCGAATGGAGGGCATAGCCCTCCCCTTGCGCGATTAGGCGTTGGGCACTGGCGCATGCTGGGCAATCAGCCCCAGCTCACGCAGCTCGGCCCAGAAGGCAGCCGGAATCACTGCGTTGAACGCCGCCAGATCCTGGTCGGCATGCTGCGGCCGGGTGGCCCCGGGAATTACCGCTGCCACTGTCGGATGGGCCAGCGAGAACTGCAGCGCTGCGGCCTTGATGTCCACGCCATGGCGCGCCGCCACTTCGTTCAGGCGCTGCACCCGTGCGCGGATTTCGGGCCTGGCTTTCTGGTACTCGTAGTGGTCACCACCGGCGATCACACCCGAGTTGTACGGGCCACCGACGACAATGCCGAGGCCTTGCGCCAGAGCACCCGGCATCACCCGCTGCAAGGCACGCTCGTGATCCAGCAGGCTGTAACGGCCGGCCAGCAGGAAGCCGTCCGGGCGGGCTTGCTCAAGGTCCAGGGTCAGTTCGATCGGCTCGACGCGGTTTACCCCCAGGCCCCAGGCCTTGATCACGCCCTCCTCACGCAGGCGGCTGAGCACGCGGAAGGCACCGGTGCGGGCGATCTCGAACTGGGTCAGCCATTCATCACCGTAGAAGTCCTGGGCGATGTCGTGGATCCAGACGATGTCCAGGTAGTCGGTGCCCATGCGCTTGAGCGTGTCTTCGACCGAGCGCAGGGTGGCATCGGCGCTGTAGTCGTTGACGATGCGGTTACGGTTGCCATGCTCGAACAGGCCGCTCTTTTCGCCCAGTTTACGGGCAGCGGGGTCTTCCAGTTCGTCGAGGATGACGCGGCCGACCTTGCTGCTCAGTACGTATTCATTGCGTGGGCGCTGGGCCAGGGCCTTGCCCAGGCGGATTTCCGAGAGGCCGGCACCGTAGAACGGCGCGGTATCGAAGTAGCGCACGCCATTGTTCCAGGCAGCATCCACAGAGGCTTGCACTTCGTCTTGCGGCACGTTGCGGAACATGTTGCCCAGTGGCGCGGTACCGAAGCCCAGAGGGTTGGCGATCAGGTCTTTCAGGTTCATGGAATCTTCTCCAGCAAGGTGTGAAAGGTCGTCAGCCGACGACGTGAGCGCATCCTAGGCTTCCCAAGACAAGACCGTCCAAGTCATAATTCGACACAGTTAAGTCCCTGGAGGTCTCATGCAGGATCTACGTCAGTTGCGCTATTTCGTGGCCGTCGCCGAATGCGAGAACGTTGGCCGGGCCGCCGAGCAGCTGCATATCTCTCAATCGCCTCTGAGCCGGCAGATCGCCCAGCTCGAGGACAACCTGGGCCTGGCGCTGTTCGAGCGGCGCAACCAGCGCCTGTACCTGACCAACGACGGGCGCACCTTCCTGGCCGAAGCGCGCGGCCTGCTCAAGCATGCCGAACGCCTGGAGTCGCTGGGCAAGCGCCTGGGCCGTGGCGAAGAAGGTGGCCTGTGCATCGGCTACGTCAACCACGCCATCCATGCCGGCGTACTGCCCGGCGCAGTGCGGGCGATCCGTGGCGAGCGGCCAAACATTCACATTGCGCTGTACAACATGACCCCGAGCGAACAGTTCGAAGGGTTGCGCCAGCGCAGCCTGGACATCGCCCTGGTCTGCGAGCCACCCCCGAAGAACGACCCCGACCTGCGCGCCCAGCCAGTGCTGGATGACCCGATGCTGCTGGCCATCCCGGCCTTGCACCCATTGGCCAGCAAGGCCGAACTGACGCCGGCCGACCTGCATGAACAGGAATGGATAATCACCGGCGGCCAGCCCGACCAGGTCAACAAGCGCGACGATTTCATCGCCCGCTGCGGTGATGCAGGCTTCACCCCGCGCCTGTCGCTGGAGGCCACCGACCCACTCAGTGTGCTCGGCCTGGTGTCCGCCGGCCTGGGTCTGGCCATGGTGCAGAGCAGCCTGTCAGGTAGCGTCGGGCCGAGCGTGGTGCTGCGCCAGCTGGACTGGTTCCAGCCCTGCGTGCAGTTGTGGGCGGCCTGGCACCAGGTGGACCTGCGGCCGATCGTGGGGATCTTCCGCGAGCGGGTGCTGGCCCTGGCCGATAAAGAACCTGATCAGTCGATACAGGTCTGAACTCAGTCGAATCAAGTCTTTTACAGTCTTACAGCGCATCACTAGGATGGCTCCCATCGATGCAACTCATCCACAGGAGCCATTCCATGAACATCGACCTCGGCGGACGCACCGCCATCATCAGCGGCTCGACCGGCGGTATTGGTCTGGCCATCGCCCGCGGCCTGGCCCGCGCCCATGCCGACGTGGTCATTGCCGGCCGAAGCCAGAAGTCGCTCGACGCTGCCCTGGCGGAACTGCGCGCCCAGGGTGGACGTGGCCAGGTACACGGCGTGGTCGCCGACCTGGGCACCGCTGAAGGCGCCGAAACCTTGTTCGCCGCCCACCCGCAAGCCGACATTCTCGTCAACAACCTGGGCATCTACGACGACGTCGACTTCTTTGATGTGCCCGACAGCGAATGGGAGCGTTTCTACGACGTCAACGTGCTGTCAGGTGTGCGCCTGGCCCGCCACTATGCGCCTGGCATGGTCAGCAAAGGCTGGGGGCGAATCCTGTTCATCTCTTCCGAATCGGGCATCGCCATCCCCGCCGACATGATCAACTACGGCGTCACCAAGGCCGCCAATCTGGCCGTGTCCCATGGCCTGGCCAAGCGCCTGGCCGGCACTGGGGTAACGGTCAATGCCGTATTACCCGGCCCGACCCTGACCGACGGCGTCGCCGCGCTGGTGGCCGATGCCGCCAAGGCCTCCGGGCGCAGCGTGCGTGAAGAAGCCGATAACTTCGTGCGCACCGCACGGCCAAGCTCGATCATCCAGCGCGCCGCCGAGGTCGACGAAGTCGCTCACCTGGCGGTGTACCTGGCCTCCCCTTACTCCTCCGCCACCACCGGCGCGGCCCTGCGGGTCGACGGCGGTGTGGTCGACAGCCTCGCTATCTGAATCCAACTGGAGATCTGCACCGTGGCAACTGCCTACGCTTCCCTGCACACCCAACACAGCCCCGACCACGTCTGGGCCCTGATCGGTGGCTTCGACAGCCTGCCCGACTGGCTGGCGTTCATCCCTGAAAGCCTGTCCAGCGAAGGCGGCCGCGTGCGCTCGCTGAAAGACCCGGACGGCAACAGCATCGTCGAGCGCCTGATGGCCTTCGATGAGCAGCAGCGCAGCTACAGCTACGCGATTCTCACCAGCCCGTTCCCGGTGACCGGCTACCTGTCGACCCTGCGGGTCAAGGCCGATGGCCAGGGCAGCCTGATCGAGTGGTTCGGCGAGTTCACCCCGGCCGGGGTCAGCGATGCCGAGGCGCAGGCACTGTTCAAGGGCATCTATGAAGGTGGCCTGGAAGCCTTGGCCAAAACCCTGGGCTGAGTGATCGGGGGCTGCTTTGCAGCCCCTTTTTTTGCCTTCCAGTCAAGACACCTTGTCCCAACCCCGCCTGTTTCCCCCTGACGAGACCCGTTAGCCTCCCGCCCACACCTGTCTCACAAGGACCCGCAGCATGCCAACCCATCATCAAGCCTGGGCCTGGACCCCGAACGCCGGCCTCTCCGGCCTGCAACTCATCCAGAAGCCCTTGCCCCAACCCGCCCCCGGCGAAGTATTGGTGGCCAACCGCGCCATCGCCCTCAACCCGGTGGACTGGAAGATCTGCGAATGGGGCCACCCGGCCTGGCAGCATGGCACGGTGCCCGGCGTCGATGGTGCCGGTGTCGTTGTCGCCGCCGGCACTGGCGTGGATCTGCCGCTGGGCACCCGCGTCGCCTATCACCAGTCCCTCGCCCGTGACGGCAGCTTCGCCGAACACTGCCTGCTCGACGCCAGCCTGGTCATGCACATCCCCGCCCAACTGGACGACAGCGCTGCCGCCGCCGTGCCATGCCCCGCCCTCACCGCCTGGCAGGCGCTGGCCAAGGTGCCCGACGGCGCCAGTCGTGATGTGCTGGTGATTGGTGCTGGCGGCGCAGTGGGCTTCTATCTGGCGCAACTGGCTGCACAACGCGGCCTGCGCGTCTGGGCCACAGCTGGCCAACGCCACCACGCTGCGCTCAAGGCACTCGGGGTGGCCGGCGTGTTCGACTACCACGACGGCGACTGGCAGGCCCGATTGCAGGCAGCCCTCGGCGAGCGCCCACTGCATGCCGTGTTCGACACGGTCAGCGGCGCCCACGCGGGCAACCTGGCCCATTTACTCGGCTACAACGGCCATCTGGTGTGCATTCAGGACCGCCAGGAAGCTGCGCCACTGGCCGCCTTCAGCACGGCGATCTCGCTGCATGAAGTGGCGCTCAACAGCATCCACGCCCATGGCCGCCTGCAGGATCGCCAGGCCTTGCGCGTGGCAGGTGAGCAGTTGCTGCATGCCGTCGCCGATGGCCGGCTGCTCGCACCGCAGCGCCGGAAGTTCGCCTTCGAGGGATTGCCCGAAGCGCTGCACCAATTGAAGACCAGCAAGCTTGGCGGGAAATGGGTGGCGTCCCTGAGCTAGGCCCAATCATCCCGCCACCTGATATTTCTGCCAGTAGACCCATTTCCTGGCGCGATCCATCATCGCGTCAGACAAATCAAGAGGGGTCATGCGCATGAGCATCCTGATCTGGCTTCATCTGCTGAGCTACTACCTGGCATTGGCGATCATAACCGGTATCTCCGTCCTCTACCTGACACGCTCTCAGTTCATGCCCTACCACGCAGAAGCCGTCGGTCGAAGTTGGCATGAGGTCGATCCGGCAATGCAAAACCTTTTGCTCACGATCATCCGCCTGCTTGGGTGGGCCTGGTTGGCCATCGCCTGCGCAGGCGCGCTCATCTTCAACCTGCTATCCGTGCAAAACTCGCCCCTCGGTCAATGGGTGCTGTTCCAGAGTTTCTGCCTGCTGGCAACCCTACCCGTGATCCTTTTCATCTGCCTGGTCAAACGCAGAACTGGCGCTTCACCACTGCTAATGGCCGCCGTACTGCCAGCAGTTTTGAGCTGCCTGGGATTCATCTGCGTGCTGTTGGTTCGGGCACAGGGATAACGAGGACTGAACACATGAACAAAGACAACCCATTCTGGCGTCGGGTCGCGGAAGACAGGCTGTCCAATGTCACCACGCTGCTCGGCTGGTTCGTCGATACCTACCAGGAGCGCAAGCGCGAGATACAGGTGCGCTTTCATGCCTCGGAGTCATTCACCAACCCGCTCGGCAAGGTCCAGGGTGGCATGCTGGCCGCAATGCTCGATGACTGCATGGGGCCCGCCATTTATGCATTGCTGGACGAGGATGAAGTGGCGGTGACCCTGCGCATGTCCACCACCTTCCTGCTACCCGCCTCGCCTGGCCCGCTCCAGGGTATTGGCACACTTTATCGGCGGCGCGGCAAGTATTGCTACACCAAAGGCATGTTGCTGGACGGTGACGACAGGACGGTGGCCACGGCAAAAGCTTGCTACAAGATCCTGCCGATGCCGAAAGGCATTACACCTTGATACAAGGGCGAGGGACACCGGCTGGCGGGTGAACTTGGATCCGATCCTTTCAAGGAGTATGCTGAGCGCTATCATTGTGCCACTAATCAAGCACCACACGCGTTTGATACTCAAGGACGAATCCCGTGCCCAGCCACCCGACCCGCCACACCATCGCCCGACAATGGCAACTCCTGAAACTCCTGCCCGACCGCCATCCCGGGATGAGCTCCACGCAATTGCAGGGCGCACTGGCCAGGGCCGGCCACAACACCAGCAAGCGCACGGTCGAGCGCGACCTCAACGAACTGGCAACCCTGTTCCCATTGCACTGCAACAGCAAGGGCATGCCCTACGGCTGGTACTGGCAGCCGGGCCTGAGCCTCGGTCAGGCCGAGCAGTTGCAGCCCGATGCGCTCTCCCCTTCGCAGCAGATCGAACTGCACGCCTGGGTCGACGATGGCCTTGCCCGCCGCCTGGAGGACCAGCCGCTGTCCGACGACATGCGCCTTGCCCGCCACGACAATGGCGGCGCGATGCTCGCGGCCACGGTCGAAGACAGCCGCGCGCTGATGGGCTGGCTGCTGTCCCAGGCCGGTTCGATCCGGGTCAAGGCGCCAGAAACGCTGCGCGTATCAATGGTCGAACAGCTGCGCCAGAGCCTGGCCCTGAACGACGACGGTTATTGACCGGCAGGCAAAACCTTCCGCCACCGCAGCTTCCACCTGTACAACATCCAGCCTGGTGAACAGGCCGGCCAGACCCTGGGCCGCAATAAGTTCACCTTCAACGACGAACTGGTCAACGGCTGGACTGGCGTCGGCACCCAGCTAAACGGCATCGGCCATATCGGTATCGACAACGTCTACTACAACGGCAACAAGGCGGTGCTGAAACAACAAGGCATCACCCTGCGCAAAGGCGATGTAGTGCTGTTCAACACCTGCTGGCTCGAACTGACCGGCAAGGACAAGGCCTTCGAGCTCCTGTTCGTGCTAGGCCAACCGCTGTACTAGGGCTCGACCCAGGTCAACATCAACCCGGTGGCCATTCACTGAGTCGGAGCATTGAAATGTCTTACAGCAGGAGCCGAACAACCTTACTGTGAGGCGCTTCTAGCATGACTAGCATCGGCACTCCCTTGATCAAGCGAGTGCCATTGTCATGCTTCTGACCCGCCCCAACTGCCCTGCGTTGACATTGCTGTGCGCAACCGTGCTTGCCAGCCCTGCGTTGCTGGCCATGCCCCTGACCCGCGACAACGGCGCGGCCGTCGGCGACAACCAGCACTCCCAGACCGCCGGCAACGCTGGCCCGACCTTGCTGCAGGACGTGCAGCTGATCCAGAAGCTGCAACGCTTCGACCGCGAACGCATCCCCGAACGTGTGGTGCACGCCCGCGGCACCGGCGCCCATGGCGAGTTCACCGCGTCCGAAGACCTGTCCGCGCTGACCTCGGCGCCGCTGTTCACCCCCGGCGAAAAAACCCCGGTGTTCGTGCGCTTCTCGTCGGTTGTGCATGGCCGACATTCGCCGGAAACCCTGCGCGACCCGCGAGGCTTCGCCACCCGGTTCTACACCACGGCAGGCAATTGGGACCTGGTCGGCAACAACTTCCCGACGTTCTTCATCCGCGACGCCATCAAGTTCCCGGACATGGTCCACGCCTTCAAGCCCGACCCGCGCACCAACCTGGGCAACGACGCCCGGCGCTTCGACCTGCTCTCGCACATGCCGGAGGCTACCCGCACCCTGACCCTGCTGTACTCCAACGAAGGCACGCCAAAGAGCTATCGGCACATGGATGGCAACAGCGTGCATGCCTACAAGTTCGTCAACGCCAACGGTGAACCCACCTACGTAAAGTTCCGCTGGAAAAGCCTGCAAGGTCAGGAAAACCTTGACCCCAAGGCTGTCGAGCAGATCCAGGGCAAAAGCTTCAGTCACATGACCGAGGATCTGGTCGCTGCCATTGCTCGTGGCGACTATCCCAAGTGGGACCTCTATATCCAGACACTGCGGCCCGAGCAGCTGGCAACCTTCGATTTCGACCCGCTGGACGCCACCAAGGTCTGGCCGGATGTGCCCGAGCGCCTGGTCGGGCAGATGGTGCTCAAGCGCAATGTCGGCAACTTCTTCCAGGAAACCGAACAGGTCACCCTGGCACCGTCCAACCTGATCAAGGGAATAGAGCCCTCCGAAGACCGCTTGCTGCAGGGCCGACTGTTCTCCTACGCCGACACCCAGATGTACCGGGTCGGCGCAAACGCCGGCAGCCTGCCGATCAACCAGCCGCGGGCGGCGGTCAACAATGGCAATCAGGATGGTGCACTCAACCCCAACCGCACCCGTGACATGGTCAACTACCAGCCCAGCCGCCTGCAGCCGCGCAGCACCACCGACTCGGCACGCTACAGTGAACTGGCCTTGAGCGGCACCACCCAGCAACGGGGCATCACCCGGGAGCAGAACTTCAAGCAGGCCGGTGACCTTTACCGCGCTTATTCGAAAAGCGAGCAGCGCGACCTGGTCAGCAGCTTTGGTCAGTCGCTGGCCGTCGCCGATGAGCAGAGCAAGCACATCATCCTGTCGTTCCTGTACAAAGCCGATGCCGATTACGGGACAAGGGTTACAAAAATTGCGGGTGGTGATTTGAAGCGGGTCAAGGCTCTGGCTGCCGACCTGCAGGATTGAGGTGTGCAAGCCCGGCCAGCCTGGCTCGATAGCTGCCCGGGCTCTGCCCGGTCCACTTCTTGAACGCCCGGTGAAACGCACTGGGCTCCTGGAAGCCGGCCTGCTCGGCAATTTCGGCGATGCTCAAGATGCCTTCGCGCAGGCGCTCGAAAGCCATCGCCCGGCGCACTTCATCCTTGATCTGCTGGTACGAACGCCCTTCGCGCTCCAGCTGGCGGCGGAAGGTGCTGGCACTGACGCCCTGCTGCTCGGCCATGGCCGCAAGCGTCGGCCATTGCCCATAGCGGCGTGCGCGCAAATGCCGATAGACCTCCGCCACCAGCCCGTTCTGATTGCGAAAACGGATCACCAGGCCCTGCGGCGCGCTACGCAGGAAGGTCTTCAGGCCCGCCAGGTCCTGCACCACCGGCAGGCGCAACCAGGCACTGTCGAACTCGACCTCGGTGCGCCCGCTGCCCAGGCGCAGGTCCGGCCCCCACAGCAGCGGGTCGTCGTCCTGGGCCGGGCGCGCCACCGCCAGTTCCGTGCGGTCGATAGAGATGCGCCGCCCGGCCAGCCAGCACAGCAGGCCGATCATCAGCACCAGGTAGGTTTCCTCGGCGTACACCCGGGTCAGCGGGTCAGCGATCACCGACTGCACGCTGATCACCGCGCGCCCGCCGCGTATCGTGAGGCTGCCACGCAGGTCGCGCAGGAACAGGGCGAAACTGCCCATGCACTGGCGCAGGGCCTTCTCCAGATTGGGTTCCTGGATCAAGCCACGGCAGATCAGGGCAAAGCTGCCCAGCGGCATGCCATGGCTGTCGAGGCGGAAGAATTCGTCGTCCAGCAACTCGATCAGCTCCAGCCACAAGCCCGCGAAGGCCTTGGCCGGCACCCTTGCCTGGGGTTGGCCGAGCACGGCCGGGTCGATGCCCACCCCACGCAGCCGCGCCTCCAGCACTTCAGGCTGGTCGCGCAAGGCATGCAGCATGGCATTGAGAAAGTACACCGCGACCGAATCGCTATCGCGCATGGCGGAATTCGCTGTCTATGCTGAGTGGCAAAAAAAGCCAGGTTGACTGAACAGATCCGGCATAGGCTGCAACAGAGCCTTTGCCTAGACTCGAACCCACCTCGGGATCGCCGGCCATTCTCGCAGAGCTTGGCCCGCTCCCGCCATGCCTTCGCAATCGGAGCCTCTATGAGCAGCGCAGAAATCTACGTCGTCAGTGCCGTCCGTACCGCCATCGGTGGTTTCGGTGGTTCCCTCAAGGACCTGCCACTGGCCGACCTGGCCACCGCCGTGACCCGCGCCGCCATCGAGCGCTCGGGTGTGTCCGCCGAGCAGATCGGCCACATGGTGATGGCCACTGTCATCCCTACCGAGCCACGCGATGCCTACCTGTCGCGGGTAGCGGCGATGAACGCCGGCATTCCCAAGGAAACCCCGGCCTTCAACGTCAACCGCCTGTGTGGTTCAGGCCTGCAGGCCATCGTCTCGGCCGCCCAATGCCTGCTGCTGGGTGATGCCGACGTGGCCCTGGCCGCCGGTGCCGAGTCCATGAGCCGTGGCCCGTACCTGCTGCCACAGGCACGCTGGGGCGCACGCATGGGCGATCTGCAAGGCATCGACTACACCGTCGGCGTACTGCAGGACCCGTTTGAGCATTTCCACATGGGTATCACTGCGGAAAACGTCGCGGCCAAACACGGCATCAGCCGCGAGATGCAGGACGAACTGGCCCTGACCAGCCAGCGCCGCGCCGCCCGCGCCCAGGCCGAAGGCCGCTTCGACAGCCAGATCGTGCCGCTGGAGCTGAAAACCCGTAAAGGCACCGTACAGTTCGCCGTCGACGAGCATGTGCGCGCCGATGTGACTGCCGAACAGCTGGCCGGCATGAAAACCGTGTTCAAGAAGGACGGCACCGTCACCGCCGGCAACGCCAGCGGCATCAACGATGGCGCCGCCGGCCTGGTGCTGGCCACCGGTGACGCCGTGCGCCGCCTGGGCCTGAAGCCGCTGGCGCGCCTGGTGGCCTATGCCCACGCCGGCGTCGAACCGGAGCTGATGGGCCTGGGCCCGATCCCGGCAACCCGCAAGGTGCTGGAAAAGGCTGGCCTGAACGTCAGCGACCTGGACGTGATCGAGTCCAACGAAGCGTTTGCCGCCCAGGCCTGCGCCGTGGCCCGTGAGCTCGGTTTCGACCCGGAGAAGGTCAACCCGAACGGCTCGGGCATTTCCCTCGGCCACCCGGTCGGCGCCACCGGGGCGATCATCGCCACCAAGGCCATTCACGAACTGCAGCGCATCCAGGGCCGCTACGCGCTGGCCACCATGTGCATCGGCGGCGGCCAGGGCATCGCCGTGGTCTTCGAGCGCGTCTGAGGGAACTGCACCATGACGATTGAACAGATTGCCGTGATCGGCGCCGGCACCATGGGCAACGGTATCGCCCAGGTGTGTGCGGTGGCCGGCTACCAAGTCCTGCTGGTGGACGTTTCCGACGCCGCGCTGGAGCGTGGCGTGGCCACCTTGAGCAAAAACCTGGAGCGCCAGGTCAGCAAGGGCACGCTCGACGCCGAGCGTGCTGCGGCGGCGAAAACCCGCATCCGCACCAGCACCGACTACGCCCAGCTGAGCAGCGCGCAGCTGGTGATCGAGGCGGCCACCGAGAACCTGCAACTCAAGCAGCGCATCCTGCAGCAGGTGGCAGCCAACGTGGCCGCCGACTGCCTGATCGCCACCAACACCTCATCGCTGTCGGTGACCCAGCTGGCCGCCAGCATCGAGCACCCCGAGCGCTTCATCGGCGTGCACTTCTTCAACCCGGTGCCGATGATGGCCCTGGTCGAGATCATCCGTGGCCTGCAGACCAGCGACAGCACCTACGCCCACGCGCTCGTGGTCACCGAGAAGCTTGGCAAGACGCCGATCACCGCTGGCAACCGCCCGGGCTTCGTGGTCAACCGCATCCTGGTGCCGATGATCAACGAAGCGATCTTCGTACGTCAGGAGGGCCTGGCCAGTGCCGAGGACATCGACACCGGCATGCGCCTGGGCTGCAACCAGCCGATCGGCCCGCTGGCCCTGGCCGACCTGATCGGCCTGGATACCCTGCTGGCGATCATGGAGGCCTTCCACGAAGGCTTCAATGACAGCAAATACCGCCCTGCCCCGCTGCTCAAGGAAATGGTCGCGGCCGGATGGCTGGGGCGCAAGACCGGCCGCGGCTTCTTCACCTACTGAGGAGCGCACGCCATGCCCCCGGTCAATGCCGCCATGCGCTGTGCCAACTTCGAAGAGCGACGCGACCGGGCCATGGCACTGTTCGCCGAAAAGGGCTTTGGCCAGGTCAGCATGCGCGAGCTGGCGGCGCATGTGGGCCTGACCGCCGGTTCGCTTTATCACCATTTCCCCAGCAAGCAGGACCTGCTGTTCGACCTGATCGAGGAGCTGTACGAGGAACTGCAGGCCACCTTGGAGCAGGGGCGCCGGGCCATGGCCCGAGGGGCTTCAGCGATGAACTGCCTGATTGCCGCGCACTGGCAGTTGCATGCCGAGCGGCCCATGCAGTTTCGCCTGGCCGAGCGCGATCTGTGCTGCTTGAGCGAGGAGCAACAGGCGCGCCTGGGGTTGCTGCGCAAGCGCTATGAGGCTGGGTTGCTGCGCTTGATTGCGCCACGGGCGACCTTGCAGGGCGAGGCATTGGTGGCAACCGCGCATGTGGTGGCGACATTGCTGAACCAGCTGCCGGGGATGCTCAAGGGCTTGCCTGAGGAGCAGGGGTTGGGGTTGATGGAGAGCCTGCTGGTCGGTGGGATCGAGCGGACCCTGCGATAGGCAGGCCAGGCCCTTTCGCGGGACAAGCCCGCTCCTACAAGGACCGCGCAAATCCTGTAGGAGCGGGCTTGCCCCGCGAAGAGGCCGTTGCAGGTTAACGCAGCAGGGCCTGGATCTGCTCGTGCAGAGTATCGAGGTCGAACGGCTTGGCCAGGATCGGTGCCTTGCGCGCGATCGGGCTGCCGGATTCGAGGATCTCCGCCGGGTAGCCGCTGATGAAGATCACCTTCAAATCCGGTCGCAACTTCACTGCAGGTTCGGCGATCTCCACCCCGGAAATACCACCCGGCAAACGGAAGTCGGTCACCATCAGGTCCAGGTGCGGCTTGCTCGCCAGAATCGCGAAGGCCTGTTCACCATCTTCGGCCACCAGCACGTGGTAGCCCTCACCCGCCAGGTAGTCGCGCAGGATCATCCGAATCGCCGGTTCATCCTCGACCACCAGTACTACATCTTGTGCATCTTCACTCATGATAACGCCTTGAATTCTTGCCGTTGGCCAATGTGACCTCAGGCTTACGCGGAGGTTGCCCGCACCTGATCGTTTTGTTCTTTCACCCCTGCCAGCGGCAACAGCAGGGTAAACGTAGAGCCTTTGCCGACATCGCTTTCCACCTGAATCTGCCCACCATGGGCCTGGACGATCTGCTCCGAGATGTACAAGCCCAGCCCCAATCCATTGCTGGCTTGCTGGGTGGCCACACGCTCGAATTGCTGAAAGATCCGTTGCTGGTTGCTGGCGCTGATGCCAATGCCGTGATCCCGAACCTGCACCGCTGCCATGCCATCGCGCTCGAACAGCTGTACGTGCACAGGCCGTCGCTCGCCATAACGCAAAGCATTGGACAACAGATTGGCCAGGACTTGCTCAATCCGAAATTCGTCCCATTCTCCAGACAATGATTCACAACGCTGCAGCTCGATGGAGGTCTCCAACGCCGTGGCCTGGGCCGCAAAGTTTTCCACCAGGCCGCGTACCAGCTGGCTCAGGTCGAACGCTTTAGGCCGCAGCGACAGCTTGCCGGTGCGAATGCGCGACACGTCGAGCATGTCCTCGATCAGGCGGATCAAGCTGTTGATCTGGCGCTCGTCACGCTCGACCATGGCCTGCAGCTTGTCGGCGCTGAACGCGTCGAGGTTGCCTCGGGCCAGGTGCATCTTGCGCAACTGGGTTTCCAGGATCAGGCCGTTAAGCGGTGTGCGCACCTCGTGGGCAACGATTGACATGAAGTCGTCGCGCATGCGCACCGCATGCTCAAGCTCGCCGCGCGCCACCTGCAACTGGCCCAGCAGCAGTTCCTGCTCCTGGCGACTGCGCTCGAGCGCCTGTAGCTGCCGGTCGAGCACCTTGCGTTGACGGTACAGGTCGACGAACACCGACACCTTGCTCTTCACCGCCAGGGTGTCGAGGGGCTTGTGCAGGAAGTCCACCGCGCCACTCTCGTAGCCCTTGAAGGCATAGTTCATTTCACGCCCGGCAGCGGTGACGAAGACGATCGGGATATTGCGGGTCTTTTCCGTGCCGCGCATCAGCTCGGCCAGCTCGAAACCGTTCATGCCCGGCATCTGCACGTCGAGAATGGCCAAGGCGAACTCGTGCTCGAGCAACAGCGACAAAGCCGCTTCCGCCGACTGCGCCTGATGCACCTCGCGGTCTTCGCCATGGATCAGCGCGGCGAGAGCCAGCAGGTTTTCCGGCAGGTCGTCGACGATCAGCAGTTTGGCAGGGGTGTGGCTTAGCATGCGCTGGGTTCCAGGGTCGCGAGCAACTGCCCGATACCACTCAGAGAAAGGATAAGGTCGGGGTCGTGCCGGGCCAGAGCGGCCTCCGGCATCAACGCCACCTGTGCGTCGCGGGGGTCCTGGACCACGGTCCGGCCGCCGCTTTTCTTGATGTAGGCAAGCCCTTCGGCGCCATCTTCGTTGGCCCCGGTGAGCAGCACGCCGAGCAAGCCGGGGCCATAGGCATCGGCCGCCGAGGTGAAGAGATAATCGATGGCCGGGCGCGAGAAGTGCACCGGTTCTTCCTGGCTCAGCGACAGGCTGAAATCGGCTTCCACCGACAGGTGATAACCCGGCCCGGCCACGTAGATCTGCCCCGGGGCAATGCTTTCCTTGTCACACGCCTGGCGCACCGGCCGCTGCAAGCGCCGCTGCAGCACCTCGGCCAGCTGGCTGTGGCGGTCGTCCGGCAGGTGCAGCACGCACATTACCGGAATGGCAAAACTGGCCGGCAGCGCACCGAGCACCGTGAACAGTGCCGTGACGCCGCCCGCCGAGGCGCCGATGACCACCGCGCGTACGCCGTTCATGATTTGCGGTAGATCCGTTCGGGCTTGACCAACGGCTCGAAACAATCGCTGTAGGCAGAGAAGTCCACCGACTCCTTGCTGCCCAGCACCAGGAAACCACGGTGGCACAAGGACTCGTGGAACAGCCCGAGGGCGCGATCCTGCAGGTCCTTGTTGAAGTAGATCAGCACATTGCGGCACGACACCAGCTGGGTTTCGGAAAACACGCTGTCGGTGGCCAGGCTGTGGTCGGCGAAGGTCACGTTGTCACGCAGGCTGCTGTCCATGATGGCGTTGCCGTAGGCCGCGGTGTAGTACTCGGCAAAGTCGCGGCGCCCGCCCGCCAGGCGGTAGTTTTCTTCATACTCGCGCATGCTCTGCATCGAGTAGATGCCCTGCTTGGCGCGGTCCAGCGAATGCGGGTTGATGTCGGTGGCGTAAATGATGGTGCGTTCCAGCAGGCCCTCTTCGCGCAGCAGGATGGCCATCGAGTACACCTCTTCACCGGTGCTGCAGCCGGCAATCCAAACCTTGATCGAAGGCCAGGTGCGCAGTAGCGGCACCACTTCCTGGCGCAGGGCGAGGAAGTGGCCGGGGTCGCGGAACATTTCGCTGACCGGGATCGTCAGGTACTGGAGCAACTGCATGAACATGCCCGGATCGTGCAGCACCCGCTCCTGCAGTGCCGACACCGTGAGGCAATCGAACTGGCGCAAGGCATGGAGGATCCGGCGCTTGATCGAAGCGCCGGAGTAGTTGCGAAAATCGTAGCTGTACTTGAGGTAGATCGCCTCGATCAGCAGTCGGATCTCGATGTCGGTATTGCGCTCGCTAGTCAAATTCGCTCCAGTTGCGGCAACCACACGCGGATCAACGAGAACAGGCGGTCCAGGTCGATCGGTTTGGCCAGGTAGTCATTGGCGCCGGCCTGCAGGCAACGCTGCTGGTCGTCCTTCATCGCCTTGGCGGTGACGGCGATGATCGGCAGCTTGCGCCAGCGCGGCTGCTGGCGGATCAGGCGGGTGGCCTCGAAGCCGTCCATCTCCGGCATCATCACGTCCATCAGCACCAGGTCGATGTCATCGTGTTGCTCCAGGCGCTCGATGGCTTCGCGCCCGTTGCGGCCGATCTCGACGATGGCGCCCTTGTGCTCCAGGGCACTGGTGAGGGCAAAGATGTTGCGCACATCATCGTCCACCAGCAGCACCTTGCGGCCCTCAAACACCTTGTCGCGGCTGCGCGCCGTCTTGAGCATGCGTTGGCGCTCATGGGACAACTGCGATTCGACTTTGTGCAGGAACAACGTCACTTCATCGAGCAGGCGCTCCGGCGAACGCGCCCCTTTGATGATGATCGAGCGCGAATACTTGAGCAGGTCGGCTTCTTCTTCGCGGGTAAGGTTGCGCCCGGTGTAGACGATCACTGGCGGGAACGACCGGATATCCTCGGCCGTCATGCGCTTGAGCAGCTCGTTGCCGAGCATGTCGGGCAGCTTGAGGTCGATGATCATGCAGTCGTAGATGTTCTCGCGCAGCAGCGCCAGGGCATCCTGGGCCATGGCCACGGCGGTGATCTCGACATCTTCGTCGCCGATCAGGCGGGCGATGCTCTCGCGCTGCAGGTCGTCGTCCTCCACCAGCAGGATGTGCTTGAGCTTCTGGGTCAGCTTGGCTTCCAGGCGGGCGAAGACGTCCTTGAGTTCTTCCCGGCTGGTCGGTTTGACCGCATAGCCCACCGCGCCCATGTGCATCGCCGCCTCGACGCGGTCTTCCACCGAGATGATGTGCACCGGGATGTGCCGGGTGCTGGCCTGCTCCTTGAGGCGCTGCAGCACGGTCAGGCCGGAGTGATCGGGCAGGCGCATGTCCAGCAGGATCGCGTCAGGTACATACTGCACGGCCAGCTCGAAGCCTTCGTCGGCACCCTGGGCCACCAGGCAGCTGTAGCCCAGCTCGTGGGCCAGGTCGAAGAGGATACGGGCGAAGTTCGGTTCGTCCTCGACCACCAGGATGCAACGGTTGCCGAACGGCGCCCGCTCGCGGTCGTCGGCGAACGCCGGTAGCGGATGCTTGACCACCGCCGGGGCGACGACCTTGGGTGCCGGTGGCAGGCTGTCGACGGTCGGACGCAAGCTCAGGGCTTCGATTTCTTCGCCTTGCGCCTCATAGCGCTCGGGCAGGCTGAGGCTGAACACACTGCCTTTGCCTGGGCTGCTGTCGACACTGATCTGACCACCCAGCAAATGCGCCAGGTCACGCGAAATCGACAGCCCCAGGCCGGTGCCGCCGTAGCGCCGGTTACTGGTGCCGTCGACCTGATGGAAGGCGCCGAAGATCGCCTGCTGCTGGTCGGCGGCGATGCCAATGCCGCTGTCGCGCACCGCGAAGATGATGCCGCTGCCCGCCTGGTAGCCGATGTTCAGGCTGACCTGGCCACGCTCGGTGAACTTGATGGCGTTGGAAAGCAGGTTCTTGAGGATCTGTTCCAGGCGCTGGCGGTCGGTGAACAAGGTGGCCGGTACCTGGTCTTGGACTGTGACGTCGAAGCTCAGGCCCTTGTGCTCGGCCAATGGCAGGAACATGCCACGCAAACCTTCGACCAGGCGCTCGAGTTGCGTGCTTTCGGGGCGCACTTCGAGCTTGCCGGCCTCGACCTTGGCGATGTCGAGGATGTCGTTGATCAGGTTCAGCAGGTCGTTGCCGGCAGAGTAGATGGACTCGGCGAACTTGACCTGCTCGGCGCTGAGGTTGCCCTCGCCGTTCTCGGCCAGCAGCTTGGCCAGGATCAGCGAACTGTTGAGTGGCGTGCGCAGCTCGTGGGACATGTTGGCGAGAAACTCGGACTTGTACTTGCTCGAGCGCTGCAGGTCGTCGGCGCGGGCCTGCAGTTCTTCCTGGGCCTGGCTGAGCTCGTCGTTCTTGCGGTCCAGTGCCTCGGTACGCTCGGACAGTTGCTCATTGGTCTGCTCAAGCTCGGCCTGCTGGGTTTCCAGGTGGGCCTGGGACTCCTTGAGCACCCGCGACTGCTCTTCGAGTTCTTCGTTGGCGGTCTTGAGTTCTTCCTGCTGCACCTGCAACTCTTCGTTGAGCTGCTGGGTCTCGGCCAGTACTTCCTGCAGGCGCTGGCGGTAACGAGCGCTTTCAATGGAAAGACCGAGGTTCTCCCCGACCCGCTGAACCAGTTCGTCATCCCGGTCCTGCAGCGGGCGCAGGAAGCCCAGTTCGATCACTCCGTTGATCTGGCCGTCATCACGGGCCGGCATCAGCAAGGCGCTGCGCGGGAGGCCGCTACCCAGCCCCGAGCTGAGCTGGTAGTAATCTTCCGGCAGGTCGTCCAGGCGCAACAGGCGCCCTTCGCGCACGGCCTGGGCCAACAGGCCATCGTGGTCGCCCAGCACCTGCTGGCGGGCCTGCTCCTCGGCTGTCAGGCCGTAGCTGGCCACGCGCACCAGGCGGCCATGCTCGTCGCGCACGTAGAGCGCACCGACCACGCTGCCCAGGTAACTGGCGAAGAAGCGCAAGATGTTGTCGCCGAGCATCGGCAAGGTCAGCTGGCCCAGCACCTGCTCGGCCAGCTGAGTCTGGCCATTGCGCAGCCAGGCCTGATGCTCCAGGCGTTCGGCGGCGCGCTGCTGGGCCTGCAGGTTTTCCGAGTAGCTGTCCGACAATGCCAGAAGATCGCGCCGGCCCAGGTAGGCCAGCAACGCACTGAGCCCGACGATGAACAGGACAAAAGCGGAAATGGCAGTGACAGTAACCGAACTGACCTTCTCGTTGCGCGCCATGCGCAGTTGCTGTTCGGTAGCGACCAGGCCCTCGAATTCCTTGCGCACCTCGTCGGTGATGCGCTTGCCACGGCCGTTGCCGATCGAGGCCTGATAATCGCCAGCCGTGCGGCGCAACTTGATCATTTCGCCAGCAAAATCATTCCAGGCCTGTTGCAGGGCCACCAGGCGGTCGATGCGGTCGACCTGCTGCGGGTTGTCCTCGACCATCCCGCGCAAGCTCTGCAGGCTGCCGAGGATGCGCGGCTTGGCCACCTCGTAAGGGTCGAGGAAGCGTTCGTCACCGGTGATCAGAAAACCGCGCATGCCGGTTTCCATGTCGATCGACAACTTGAGCGTTTCGTTGGCATTGCCGATCACCCGATCGGTGTGCTCGACCCACTGCATGGCCGAAAGCAGATAGTTGATCACCGCGACGAAGGCCACGGCGCCGAGCAGGCCCACACCCAGAGGGAGGCCGATATTGCGGCTCAACAGCTTGCGAAAGCTCTGCTGGTCCATCGAGGCTGCTTGAATCATCTGAAAACGCCCGCGCGTAAAAAGTCCATTGAAAAGAGTGGCGGCTGAAGCCTGTAGTGCCTGCCGCTGCGCTCACCGGTCAACAAGCGAGTCTAACCCGCTTGGCCGGCTTCGGCAGGGCATTTAGCCAGTATTTGAAGGCTGCGTGTCGTAATCGTTCCATCAATGTTTTCCAGACGGTATCCTCGGGAACTTCTGTCACTGCCTGGCGCACAGAGTAGGGACATGACTTTTTCAACAGGAAACCCGCCATGCACCTTCTGGTAGTCGAAGACGACGACATCGTACGTATGCTGATGGTCGAAGTGCTCGATGATTTGGGCTACAGCACCCTCGAAGCGGAAAATGCCACGGCGGCGCTGAAGATAATCGAGGATGCCGGCCAGCCACTGGCACTGCTGGTGACCGACGTGGGCCTGCCGGACATGCGCGGTGAAGAATTGGCGGCCAAGGCCCGTGCGGCGCGGCCGTTGCTGCCGGTGCTGTTCGCCAGTGGCTATGCCGAGAGTTTGGATGTGCCGGAGGGCATGCACATGATCGGCAAGCCGTTCAGCATCGACCACTTGCGCGACAAGGTGCAGGAAATTCTGGGTACGCCTTGAGCCAGCCGAAGTCACTCAAAGCTCCCGCCGCAGCAGGTAGGTATCCATGATCCACCCCATGCGCACCCGCTCCCGCTCGCGCACTTCAAGAATCCGCGCCTTCACCGCCTGCAATGGCCCGGCGATCAGCACTTCATCCTCGGTACCGAGGTAAGCGCCCCAGTAGATCATCAGCGCCGGGTCCTCCAGCGCGGCAAACGCGCACTGCCCATCGAGCATCACCACCACATTGTCCACCCGCCCCTGCTCCGCCAGGCGTCGCCCTGGCAGCACGGTCAGTGGCTCGCCAATGCGATTGAGGGGCACCTGATGCCGCGCCGCCAGGGCCTGCACACTGCTGATGCCGGGGATCACCTGCAGGCGCAGCGCCACACCGCGTTCGCGGACGAGATCAATGATGCGCAAGGTGCTGTCATAAAGGCCCGGCTCACCCCATAGCAAAAAGGCGCCGATATCCTCGGCGCGCATCTCTTCGCTGATCAACCGGGCATACAGCGCGGCCCGCTGGCGGTGCCAGTCGTGCACCGCGCCTGCGTAGTCGTGCGCCTCGGCGTCTCGTTGCGGGTCTGCCACCTGCACCAGGCGGTAGCCACCCTCGGGCCGGTAACGCTCGAGGATCGCCTTGCGCAAGCGCACCAACTCACCCTTGCCGGCGCCTTTGTCGAGCACGAAGAACACGCTGGCGCGGCGCAGCGCCTCGACCGCCTCGACGGTGATCTGCCGCGGGTCGCCCGGGCCGATGCCAATCAACAGAACGTCTTTCATGGCACCGCCCGATACCTCAACCTAGAAGATAGAGAAGTTATAGCTGACGATGACCCGCGTCTCATCCATGTCCCGTGCCCACTTCTCGTAGTTGCTGCGGTACGTGGAGTTACGCAGGCGCACGCTGACATCCTTGAAGGTGCCGCTCTGCACCTGGTACTTGAGCTCGGTGTCGCGTTCCCATTCTTTACCTTCGGCATTGCTGCCCGGGACCTTGATATGGTCGCCGTTGATGTAGCGGGTGAAGAAGCTCAGGCCGGGCACGCCAAGGGCTTTGAAGTCGTAGTCGTAACGCAGCTGCCAGGAGCGCTCCTGGGCGGCGGCGAAGTCGTTGACCTGGGCGTAGTTGACCAGGTACGGGTTGCTGCCATCAAGATACGGCATGGCACTTTCGCCGTACATGCGCTGCCAGCCGGCGCTGATCTTGTGCCCACCCAGGCTGTAGCCGAGCATGCCGCTGAAGGCACGGTGGTCGATCTCACCGGCGCGGGCGTTGCCGATATCATCGCTCTTGATCAGCCGCAGGTCTGCCGACAGGCTACCAACGGCGAGCGGCTGGCTGGCGACCAGCCCAAGGAAATGCTGGCGGTAGATGTTTTCCAGTTTGGCGACTTGATACTGGGCACTGAGCCGATCGTTGAAGCGGTAGTCCAGGCCGGCCAGGTCAAAGTGGTCGGCTTCGATATCGCAGGCATAGCGCTTGTTCTTGCAATGCACGCGAATATCCTGGCGATCGGTGGAATCACGCGCGGTGTACTTGTCCAGGCGGGCCAGGGTGAACTTCAGGTCGCGCACTTCCTCGGAGGTCAGCATCGCGCCGTGGAACATGGTCGGCAGCAGGCGACCATCGTTGTATTTCAACAGCGGTACGTCCGGCATCATCGAGCCGTACTTCAGCACCGTGTTGGACACCTTGACCTTGGCCGCCAGGCCCATCTTCGCGTATTGGTCGGCGGAGTGCCGTGGGTCGTGGCCGGAAGATGGCAGCAAACCACTGTTACTGTCGGCCGGGCTGGAATCGAGCTTGATCCCTAACATGCCCAGTGCATCAACACCAAAACCAACCGGGCCCTGGGTATAACCCGACTGCACATTCAGAATGAAGCCTTGCGCCCATTCTTCACGTTTAGACGCACCCTGGCTGGAACTGCTGTGGCCATCACGAAAATCCCGGTTGAAATAGACATTGCGTGCTTCGACCTTGGCACTAGCGTCTTCAAGAAAACCGGCGGCCTGGGCCTGCGCGCCGGCGCACATGAGGAACAGGCCGGCAACACGGCGCCCGGGGGCGAGAGGGAGGGGGGAAAACATGCGAGGGAACATCCACAAGTAAGGCAAAAAAACGAATCGTGACGCACCTGCGCCACGCTAATGCGTCGCGGCCGAACATGAGTCGACCATCATCTGAAATCATCACCCAACCGCTCTGCCACAGGCTATTGGACCATGGTCTAGAACCCTTCGAAGACGCATCGAAAACCAGCTGAATTACAGCCCGGAAAACTTGGAAAGTTCCCGATTACTTATAAAAAGTTTGCGGTTTACCGAAGTCCTGCAAATGTCTACACTCGATGTCAGCGAACAGTTTTACCCACCCGCGTGGCTGGCGTTTAGTCCTTATCAATGTTCGTCACGCCCTGCCACGGAAGACGTACAGGAGTGATTACAGTGTCCAGACTTGCAGAGTTTCGTGCTGCCGAAAAAGCGCTCCAGGAACAGATGGCGCAACTGGAGGCGCTGAAAAAGGATGCCGGCCTCAAACGCGAAATCGAATTCGAGCAGAAACTAGTCGGCCTGATGAAAAGCTATGACAAAAGTCTGCGCGATATCATCGCCATTCTCGACCCGAAGGCAGTTACCCGTGGCACTGCCACCGCACCGAAACAGCAACGCCGCCCGCGCGTGGTGAAAGTCTACGAGAACCCGCACACTGGCGAGCTGATCGAGACCAAAGGCGGCAACCACCGCGGCCTCAAGGCGTGGAAAGAACAGTATGGGGCCGCTACCGTGGAGAGCTGGGTGCGCTGACGAAACGTCAACACCCACTTCACACTTTTTTCACAACCGCTGCAGCAGTATCGAGACAGCTAAAGGACTAGCGACCCCATCACGCGCCCGCACATGCGGGCCTCTAATTCCGGCGCCCTGCTCCTCCGAGCAGGGCGCTTTTATTTGCGCAAACGCTTCACTGCCGTATCATGGCCCCCTTGTCTGTTTCGCTGGCACCTGGTTGCCAGCCCCGTCTCTGGAGTACCCATGAGCCTGCACGATCTGCAAACCCTGCCTGGCGTCACCGCGCAGCCAGACGCCGCCACCGCCCAGTTCGTCTTCAACCACACCATGCTGCGGGTCAAGGACATCGAGAAGTCGCTGGACTTCTACACCCGTGTGCTGGGCTTCCGCCTGGTCGACAAGCGCGACTTCCCTGAAGCGGCCTTCAGCCTGTACTTCCTGGCCCTGGTCGACCCGGCGCAGATCCCTGCCGACGACACCGCGCGCCACCAGTGGATGAAGTCGATCCCGGGCGTGCTGGAACTGACCCACAACCACGGCACCGAAAACGACCCGGAATTCGCCTACCACAACGGCAACACCGACCCGCGCGGCTTTGGCCACATCTGCATTTCGGTGCCCGACGTGCGTGAGGCCTGTGCCCGTTTCGAAGCCCTCGAGGTGCCGTTCCAGAAGCGCCTGCAAGATGGCCGCATGAACCACCTGGCCTTCGTCAAGGACCCGGACGGTTATTGGGTAGAGGTGATCCAGCCAACCGAACTGAAGGGCTGATCGCCGTCAGCTCGCGCTCGTCGGGCCGGGAACTCCTGGCCCCTTGCTGTGGTATATGAAGGTAACTGCTTCACATGCCACAGCGAGGTAAGGACGATGCAATCTCTTCACTGTGAATACCGCGACCACACCATCACCGCCAGCGTGATGCCCCACCCCGACTCTCCCCTGCCCTATGCCGCCGGTTGCCTGATCACCGATCCACAGGGGCACACCAGCAAGCGGATGTCCATGCCGATGAAGTTCTTCTCGGACCTTGAGAATGCACAGCATGTGTCGCTGGCCCATGGCCGGGCATTGGTGGATGAGCAGCTGGACAAGGGGCACAAGGCCTTCTGACCGGAATGGTCATTTCGTTGCAGGAGCGGCGCGCGCATAGGCTACCGCCGCTTCAACCTGTTCACGACTGGGCCGTACCCCGGTGTAAAGCACAAACTGCTCCAAGGCCTGCAGCGCGATCACCTCCAGCCCGGTGATCACCGGCTTGCCCAACGCCTCGGCCCGCTGGATCAACGGCGTGCGCGCCGGCATCGCCACCACGTCGAACACCCGCTCGGCCGCCGCGATGGCGTTCTCGCTGAACGCCAGCTGATCGGCCTCCGGCCCGCCAGCCATGCCGATCGGTGTCACGTTCACCAGCATCGGCGGGCACAGGTCGCCCAGCTCGGCCACCCAGCGATAACCGCAGACATCCGCCAGCTGCCGCCCGGCCTGCTCGTTGCGGGCGACGATAATGCCTTCGCGAAACCCGGCATCACGCAGGGCGCTGGCCACGGCCTTGGCCATGCCGCCACTGCCGCGCAGGGCAAACGCGGTGGCAGGGTCGACCTGGTGCTCCGCGAGCAGCTGCCGTACGGCCAGGTAGTCGGTGTTGTAGGCCTTCAGATGGCCAGCATCGTTGACCAGGGTATTGACCGACTCGATCGCCGCCGCCGACGGGTCGATTTCATCGACCAGCGCCATGCAGGCTTCCTTGTACGGCATCGACACGCCACAACCGCGAATGCCCAGGGCGCGGATGCCGGCGACGGCTGCCGGCAGGTCGGCGGTGGTCATGGCCTTGTAGTAGTAGTCCAACCCGAGCTGCTGGTAGAGGTGATTATGAAATCGCACGCCGAAAGTGCCGGGCCGCCCGGCCAGGGAAATGCACAGCACGGTGTCTCTGCTGGGAGTTGCCGCCATAACCTGCTCCTTTTTCATAGCTGAATCGTTTACTCAGCGTACCAGACCCAACCACTGGTCGCCCCTTACACAACCTTTACCGTTTCCCTGTGCTCGGCTGACAGAGACCGGAGTCATAGTAGTGAGGCCCCAAGCGTGGGGTTACCTTGCGAGGAAGTCTCATGAACCGTCATCTCCCCGGAATCGCCCTGCTGGTCGGTGCCCTGGCTATCAGCGGGCAAGCCTCTGCCCATGGTGGAGGTGGCGGCTGGTATGGCCCAGGCCCACTGCTCGGTGCCGCCGTTGTCGGGGCCGTGGTCGGGGCGACGGTGTATGGCGGCCGCGATCGCACGGTCTATGTCGAGCGCCAGCCCGCCTACTATGCGCCTGCGCCCGTCTATGTGCAGGCTCCGCCGCAGCCCGTGTATTACCAGCCGTACTACGTACCGGCTCCGCCACCACCGGCGTACCGCCCGTACTATGGCCCGCCACCGGTGTATTACGGCCCGCCACGCTGGTGACCGTTGATAAAACTGATGAGCACTATTGAGCGTGTTGATTTCAAACCCTGTCGGCTGATGCGTAATGTAGGGCCATGTTTCACAGGAGGTCCCCATGGCCACTATTCAGATCATGTCAGTCGTCGGCACTGCCGTCCCCGTCGCCCTGCGCGAGCAAGGCCTGCTGGCCTGCTGGTACCTGGTGAGCAATGGCGAGGCCGTCAGCGGCCCGCTGGCGACCCGGGCCTCGGCCCAGGCCCTGGCTGAACAGCTGCAGGCCGGTTGCCTGATCGCTTGACCGAATTTGTTGTGCGTTGCTCCCTACGCCTCTTCTGACCCGCCCGTTGGCGGGTCTTTTTTTGCCTGCGCGAACCGACGAACGGAGCCAGGAAAACCGATACAGCATGAAGGTTTTTTCATTTCTGGCAGTCGACTCAACGAGCAATCGACAGGCGTTCAGCCATACTCCAGAATGCATCGGTTTTTTGGGGGAAAACCCTTGCACAGCCAACGACATACCAACTTTTAGTGAGCCTCAACGTGAAAACATCCCTGTCCATCCTCAGCCTGCTGCTGTTGCTCACAGGTACTGCGACCCTTCCGTCGACCGCTGCTGCACAACCCCCGGCCCAGGTCCAACGCGACCCGTCCAAGCTGCACCTGGCGTCTGGCAGCGCCCTGCTGATCGACCTGAACACCAACCAGGAACTGTATTCGAGCCACGCCGACCGTGTGGTGCCCATTGCGTCGGTGACCAAGCTGATGACGGCGATGGTGGTGCTGGATGCCAAGCTGCCCATGGATGAGATGCTCACCATGACCATCGCCAACAACCCGGACATGAAAGGCGTGTATTCGCGCGTGCGCCTGGGGAGCGAGCTGAATCGCCGGGAAACCCTGCTGATCACCCTGATGTCATCGGAAAACCGCGCCGCCACCACCCTGGCCAACCATTATCCGGGCGGCTACCCGGCCTTCATCAAGGCAATGAACGCCAAGGCCCGCAGCCTGGGCATGGCGCACACCCGCTACATCGAGCCGACCGGCCTGTCGACGCAGAACGTCTCCACCGCCCGTGACCTCGCCAAGTTGCTGATGGCATCGCGCAAATACCCGATGCTGAGCGAGCTGTCGACCACCCGCGAAAAGACCGTGGCCTTCCGCAAGCCAAACTACACCCTGGGCTTCCGTAACACCGACCACCTGGTGAACAAGAGCAACTGGGACATCACGCTTACCAAGACCGGTTTCACCAACGATGCCGGCCACTGCCTGGTGCTGCTGACCAAAATGGACAACCGCCCGGTGGCCATGGTGATCCTCGACGCCTTCGGCAAGTACACCCACTTCGCCGACGCCACTCGCATGCGTCAATGGCTGGAGACCGGCGCGACCAAACCGGCACCGGCCGTGGCCATGCAGTACAAGACGGACAAACACGGCAAGGGGCGCCTGGCGTCGGAATGACGGCAGGCCTTGCTGGCCTCATCTGCGGCGGGCGGCGATGAGGCCAGTGCAGTCGAACTCAGGCCTGGGTATCGACCATCCCGCCGGCACTGTTGCCACCTGTTTTCTGCAGCGCTTCCAGCAGCTGCGCAGTAGCCGCCTGGATTTCGCCGCTGAGGGTGGCGATGCTGGCTTGCTTGCCAGCGACGGCAGCCAGCTTGGTGGTTTCGTCGGTTTTCTGCGCCATCAGGATGGCCAGTTGTTTCTGCTCGTCCGCCAGCTGCTTCTGCAGTTTCTTGATCATCTCGCGCAATTGCGTGATGTGTGCCGGTTCCCCACTTCCACTGCTGCCTTCGGCACCCTCGGCGCCTTTGGCCTGGCCGTCGCCACGCAGCTTTGAAGTGTCGACCTGCAGCGCCGAGCTGCCCGATTCAGTCTTTTCGGTGTCGCTGACCTGCGAAGTGCTGGCCGCGGGGGCCGATGTGTTGCTGATGCTGACTGCCGCGATGCCTACCATGTCTTTCTCCCTGCCTTGCAAAGGGTCCTTGAGTTGACCTGCGTATCGGCCGGCAGGCAAAAACCTTTAGGCCCGGTTGGCCGCAGGCACGCTCCCAGGCAGTAAATTCCCCTGCCGCTGGCTCGTTCCACCCAATGTACAAGCGCAGGCGCCGGAGCCCCGGCATGCGCCCACATTCGACCCATTATGGAATCGCAGCCATGAGCCAGTCTGCACACCCGGAAACTATCAAGGACCTGATCGGCGTGGGCTTCGGCCCGTCCAACCTGGCCCTGGCCATCGCCCTGGAAGAACTCGCCCAGAGCCAAGGCCACGCCCTCGATGCGCTGTTCATCGACAAGCAGAAGGAATACCGCTGGCACGGCGAGACCCTGGCCACCCAGAGCGAACTGCAGATCTCGTTCCTCAAGGACCTGGTCTCGCTGCGCAACCCGACCAGCCCTTACAGTTTCGTCAACTACCTGCACCAGAAGCAGCGCCTGGCCGACTTCATCAATCTCGGCACCTTCTACCCCTGCCGCCTGGAGTACAACGACTACCTGCGCTGGGCCGCCGAGCATTTTGCCACCCAGGCGGTCTACGGCGAAGAAGTGCTGCGCATCGAGCCTGAAGTGAAGGCCGGGCGCGTCGAGCACCTGCGCCTGATATCGCGTGATACGCAGGGCCGCGAATTCAGCCGACGCACCCGCTCGGTGGTGGTCGGCAGCGGTGGCACACCGAAGATTCCGGAAAAATTCGGCGCGTTCAAGGATGATCCACGGGTTTTCCACCACTCCCAGTACCTGAGCAGCCTGAACAAACTGCCGTGCACGGCCGGCAAACCGATGCGCATCGCAGTGATAGGCTCGGGCCAGAGCGCCGCCGAGGCCTTCATCGACCTCAACGACAGCTACCCGTCGGTCAAGGTCGACATGGTGCTGCGCGGTTCTGCCCTGAAGCCGGCCGATGACAGCCCGTTCGTCAACGAGATCTTCTCCCCTGACTACACCGACCTGGTCTACAACGAACCGGCCGACCAGCGCGCCAAGCTGGTCGGCGAGTACCACAACACCAACTACTCGGTGGTCGACCTCGACCTGATCGAGCGCATCTACGGCATCCTCTACCGGCAGAAGGTTGCCCACCAGTTCCGCCACAACGTGCTGTGCCGCCGCCAGATCGAAGCCGTGGTGGCCACCCGCGACGGCATCGAACTGACCCTGCGCGACCTGGCCACCGGCCAGCAGCAGACCCACCGCTACGACGCGGTGATCCTCGCCACCGGCTACGAACGCCGCTCGCACCGCGACCTGCTGGCTCCACTGGCCAACTACGTGGAAGACTTCAGCGTCGACCGCAACTACCGGGTACTGGCCAGCCCGGACCTGCAGGCTTCGGTCTACCTGCAAGGGTTCTGCGAGAACAGCCACGGCCTCAGCGACACCTTGCTGTCGGTACTGCCCTCCCGTGCCGCAGAGATCGGCCAGGCGCTGTACCATGACCTGGCACTCCAGCAGGGCAAGGCCCAACCCGCTGTGGCCCTGACCAGCGCCTGATTCGCGCTGCACACTCACCGACAGGGCGCCTTGAGCGCCCTGTCGGCATTTGTGCCCTCTGAAACATTTGCTTGCACTTAATTCAGCAGGATTTTCATTCTCATTCGTCCTTACTAGAACAGCCCCCTTTGGTTGGGCTTGTGCTCGCCCACCTTTTCAGAAGACGGACCGATGGCCAAATCCCCGAAAAAATCCAAGTCCAAGCTGTGGTTCCTGGTCCACAGCTGGCTCGCCCTGCCGATCTGGTTCTTCGTGCTGATCGTCTGCTTCACCGGCATGCTGGCCGTGGTCAGCCAGGAGATCGTCTGGCTGGCCAACCCCGACGTGCGTGCCAGCAAGCCCGACGACAACGCCGAACGCCTGAGCTTCCAGCAAGTGCTCGATGCCCTGCACAAGGCCGAACCGGACATGGCCGTCAACTCGCTCAGCCAGCCGGACGGCTCGCATTTCGCGCTGACGGCGCGGGTCACCTATGCCGATGGTTCCAGCCCGATGCTCTACGTCAACCCGTATACCGGGGCCATCCAGGGCAAGATGCCGGACTTCAACTTCGAGGCCTTCACCCGCGCCCTGCACGGCTGGTGGCTGGTGCCGTTCACCAGCGGTTTCAGCTGGGGCTGGTACATGGTGTCGCTGCTCGGCCTGCCGATGCTGGCGTCGCTGGTCACGGGGCTGGTGGTATACAAGAAGTTCTGGAAAGGCTTCTTCAAACCGGTACGTACCGGCCACGGCGCGCGGATCTTCTGGGGTGACCTGCACCGCCTGGCCGGGGTCTGGTCGATCTGGTTCATCGCGGTCATTTCCATCACCAGCATCTGGTTCCTGACCCGGGCGATCCTCTTCGACAACCAGATCACCATTTCCAGCGAACCGATCGTCCCGGTGATCGCGCGTGAGCAAGTGCCGCAGACCGCCGATGGCAGCCCGGCACCGCGCATCGACGTAGACGAGGCCGCACGTATCGCCAGTTTGGCCATCCCGAGCCTGGATATCACCTCCGTCTCGCTGCCGGCTACCGCCTACAGCCACATCGAAATGGGCGGGCGTGGCTGGTACCCGCTGATGTTCCAGAGCGCGTCGATCAACCCCTATACCCGCCAGGTCGACAGCCAGTTCCTGCTCAGCGACCGCTCGGCCCTGGAGTTCTTCACTGAATCCATGCGCCCGCTGCACACCGGCGACTTCGGCGGCCTTCCGATCAAACTGATCTGGTTCTTCTTCGGCCTGATCCTGACCCTGATGGTGTTCAGCGGCCTGCTGGTCTGGACCAAACGCACCGCCCAAGCCACCGCCGCGGCGCTCAAGCGCAGCGAACGCGCACCCCGTGACGCAAACCGCGAAACCGCCCTGGAGGCCCGCCCATGAGCCAGGCCCAAGCCCTGCCCGCACGCCCACTCAAGCAATGGTGGCTGAAATGGCGCTTCCACCTGAACATCCTGCTGATCCTCATCCCGTTGGGGTTCATGCCCAAGTACTTCGCCGACGCCAAGCTGTTCCGTGGTGACGCCGGGCTGGGTGCCAACCCGGTCAGCGGCATCCAGGTCGGGCCATACAGCCTCGACCTTGCCGAACTGCGTGATGAAGCACCGCGCAGCGATGGCCCCGCTGGCCACTTCAAGCTGTTCAATGCGGCGCTGTGCAAGGCCTGTGTGAATGACGTCAAGGCGGTCTACCTGCGCATCGGCAAGCCGCGCAGCCTGCGCGCCGCTGGCACCATCTTCTTCGGCGCGCCGTACCGCATGGTCACCAACCTGCCAATTCCACCGCGCACCCGCGCCGATGCACAGATCTGGATCACCCTCGAAGGCTGGGACGGCAGCATGCACCAGGCATCCATCCCTCTGGCCAAGGCGTCGCCGGCTACCGTGGCCTGGCTCGAAAAACAAGGAGGCAAACCATGAAACACCTGATGCGCAGGCTCGCCCTGCCCTTGCTGGTACTGACCGCAGGCCCGGCCCTGGCCCACAACCCGATGTGCGAGTGCGAGGAAGTGGCGGGTGGCCAGGTGAAGTGCACCGGCGGCTTTTCCGATGGCAGCGGCGCACCAGGGGTGACCCTCGACGTGATCGGCTACGACGAACAGGTACTCGTCGGCGGCAAGCTCGGTGACGACTCGAGCCTGACCTTCAAGCGCCCCGACGGCGAGTTCTACGTGCTGTTCGACGCAGGCCCGGGCCATGTCGTGGAAGTCGACCACGCCGACATCGCGCAGCCATGAGCAGCACAGACATGAGCAGCCCAGCCATGAGCCATACCCAGGTGGTGCGCCCGGCCGGTGCCGGGCACGAAACCCTCTACGTGCTGCTGGCCAGCCTGTTGATCCTCGCCCTCGCCGCCAGCGTGGTGCTGTTGCGCGGCGAACGCAACGACGAGCAGGCCATCGCCAGCCACCAGATCGACGCCCGCCGCGACCTGACCGCGGCCGAACAGGGTATCTATACCGACCTGCGCGTGGCCTTCGACGAAATCCAGCTGCTGCGTGAGGAAAGCGCCGCGACCCCCAGCGTCGAGGCCCTGGCAGAGGAAGGCCTGCCACCGTTCGTGGTCGACGCCGGCAGCCAGAGCCGTGGCAGCCATCAGTGGCAGTGGCTGGCCAGCGGCGCCTATATGGGCCGCAGCCAGGCGCCGGACGTGGCAGGAAGCTTCCTGATGATTCTGCCCGCTGGCGACAGTGCCGAAGTCGACGTCTGGCTGCGCCGCGACAGCGCCGCCGTGCTTCCCGACGACCTCGGCCAGGCCGCACTGATCGCTGCCGGCTGGCAGCAAGTTGTCAGCCACTACGACGCCGGGGTTACCCGCGAACACCGTCATTGAACCCAAGGACTCCCCATGTTCCGCAAAGCCCTCGCACTGCTCCTGGCCTGCGCCCTGCCGGCACTGGCCCTGGCCGACACCGGCAAGCCCCTGCGCATCGGCATTACCCTGCACCCTTACTACAGCTACGTAAGCAATATCGTCGGCGACAAGGCCGAAGTGGTGCCGCTGATTCCGGCGGGCTTCAACCCCCATGCCTATGAGCCCCGCGCCGAAGACATCAAGCGCATCGGCACGCTGGACGTGGTGGTACTCAATGGCGTCGGCCATGACGATTTCGCCGACCGCATGATCGCCGCCAGCGAAAAGCCCGCCATCAAGACCATCGAAGCCAACCAGAACGTTCCGTTGCTGGCGGCCACCGGCATCGCCGCACGTGGCGCCGGCAAGGTGGTCAACCCGCACACCTTCCTGTCGATCAGCACCACCATCGCCCAGGTCAACAACATCGCCCGCGAGCTGGGCAAGCTCGACCCGGACAACGCCAAACTCTACACGCAGAACGCCCGCGCCTACGCCAAGCGCCTGCGCGCCTTGCGTGCCGAGGCGTTGGCCAAGGTGACCGAGGCGCCCGGCGCCACCTTCCGCGTGGCCACCATCCATGCTGCCTACGATTACCTGGTGCGTGATTTCGGGCTGGAAGTGACTGCGGTGGTCGAGCCCGCCCATGGCATCGAACCAAGCCCGGCACAGCTGAAAAAGACCATCGACCAGCTCAAGGCGCTGGACGTGAAGGTGATCTTCTCGGAGATGGACTTCCCTTCGGCCTATGTCGAAACCATCCAGCGTGAATCCGGCGTGCGCCTGTATCCGCTGACGCACATTTCCTACGGCGAATACACCAAGGAAAAATACGAAGTGGAGATGAAGCGCAACCTCGACACCGTGGTCCGCGCCATCCAGGAGAACCGCGCATGACCGCCGCTGCCAACCTCACGGCGCCCGGCGGTCCACGCATCGAGTTCGCCAACATCGACCTGACCCTGGGCCGCACGCGCATTCTCGAGCAGGTGCAGTTCAGCGTTGCCGCGGGCAGCGTGCATGCCATCGTCGGCCCCAACGGCGGCGGCAAGAGCTCGCTGATCAAGACCCTGCTCGGGCAGATGCCGCATCAGGGCCAGCTGAGCCTGCACTGGCCAGGCGCGCAGCAGGTGATCGGTTATGTGCCGCAGGCCTTGGAATTCGACCGCGGGCTGCCAATGACCGTGGACGACTTCATGGCTGCCATGTGCCAGCGGCGCCCGGCGTTCCTTGGCCTGTCACGCCGGGTGCAGCCGGCAATCGATGCGGCGCTGGCACGGGTCGGCATGCTCGACAAACGCAAGCGGCGCATGGGCGCGCTGTCGGGTGGCGAACGCCAGCGCGTGCTGCTGGCCCAAGGCCTGATTCCCGAGCCGCAACTGCTGGTGCTCGACGAGCCGATGTCGGCGCTCGACGAAGCCGGTATCCAGGTATTCGAACAGCTGTTGCAGGGCTGGCGCCAGGCCGGCACCACCGTGCTATGGATCGAACATGACCTGGAAGCCGTGCTGCGCCTGGCCGACCGGGTCACCGGCCTGAGCCGCCAGGTGCTGTTCGACGCCCCGCCCGCCCAGGCCCTGACCCCGGAGCGCCTGCTTGGCCTGTTCTCCGTCCACCCCCGCAGCGAGAGCCTTGCCTGATGAGCTTCGAAGCATTCCGCCAGCTGATCCAGGAATGGGCCGGCGCTGGCTACCTGCCGGAGGCGCTGGCCTACGGTTTCGTGATCAATGCCTTGCTGGCCGGCCTGATGATCGGCCCGGTGCTGGGCGGCCTCGGCACCTTGGTGGTGGTCAAGCGCTTTGCCTTCTTTTCCGAAGCGGTCGGCCATGCCGCACTCACCGGGGTCGCCATCGGCATCCTGCTCGGCGAACCGTATACCGGCCCCTATGGCAGCCTGTTCGGCTACTGCCTGCTGTTCGGCATCCTGCTCAACTTCCTGCGCAACCGCACCGGGCTGTCGCCGGACACGCTGATCGGCGTGTTCCTTTCGGTGTCGCTGGCCCTCGGCGCCAGCCTGCTGCTGATGCTGGCCGGCAAGATCAACGTGCATATCCTCGAGAACGTGCTGTTCGGTTCGGTACTGACCGTCAGTGCCCAGGACCTGGTGGTGCTGGGCATCGTCGCGGTACTGGTGCTGGCCCTGGCCCTGCCGCTATACAACCGCATCATGCTGGCCAGCTTCAACCCGCAACTGGCTGCCGTGCGCGGGGTGGCGGTGAAAACCCTGGACTATCTGTTCGTGGTGCTGGTGACCTTGGTCACGGTGGCCTCGGTGAAGGTGATCGGGGCGATACTGGTCGGTGCCCTGCTGGTGATCCCGGCGGCGGCGGCGCGCCTGGTCAGCCAGTCGCTGAAGGGGTTTTTCTTCGTCTCGGTGCTGATCGCCACCCTGAGCACGCTGCTCGGCATCCTCCTGCCGATCGTCCTCGACCTGCCGGTGCCCTCGGGCGCAGCGATCATTCTGGTCGCCGGCATTTGCTTCGCCCTCGCCGCGCTGGCCCGCGCCCTCGTCCCTCGCTTGCAAGGAAACCCGGCATGAACCTGAAACACCTGACCCTGGCCGTCGCCCTCGTCGGCCTGCCCGCACTCGCCTCGGCCACGCAAGTGCTGGCCACCCTGCCGGTGACCCACAGCCTGGCCAGCGTGCTGCTCGACGGTACCGCCGTGCAGCTCACGCGCGCCGCGCCGGCCAACCTGCCGGCCAGCCGCCAACCTTCGTACTTCAGCAGCCGCGGTGGCGCAGCACTGGCCAAGGCCGCGCAGCAGGCCGACGCGGTGATCGGCGTGCGCTCGATCTGGCGTGACGACCCGCTGTACCCGATGGCGCGGCGCAGCAACATTCGCATCGTCGAGATCGACGCCGCGCGGCCGGTCGATGGCGCACTGCCGGGCATCGCCGTGAGTGGCGATGATGCCTATGATGCCTACCCCTGGCTGAACCCGACCAACCTGGGGCGCATGGCCGATGTGCTGGCCAATGACCTGGAGCGCCTGGCGCCCGCCGACAAGGACAGGATCCAGGGCAACCTGGCCGGGCTCAAGCGCCAGTTGCTGGAGCTGACCGCCAGTAGCCAGACGCAGCTGGCCAAGGTCGACAACCTGAGTGTGGTCAGCCTGTCCGAGCGCCTGGGGTATCTGGCCAGTGGGCTGAACCTGGATGTGGTGGAGCAGCCGTTGCCGGCGGATGGCAAGTGGGATGAGGCAACGCTGAAGGCCCTGGGTGAGAACCTCAAGGGGCAGGACGTGGCGCTGGTGCTGGATCATCGGCAGCCGGATGCGGAACTGGCCAAGGTGATCGAGGCGGCCGGGGCGAAGTTGCTGGTGGTGGAAAGTGATTCCGAGGATGCGGTGGCAGGGCTCAAGGCCAGTGTCGAGCAGGTGGTCGGGGCCTTGAGCGAAGGGTGATGTCGCCAGTACCGGCCTCTTCGCGGGACAAGCCCGCTCCTACAGGGGCCGCGTTGAACCTGTGGGAGCGGGCTTGCCCCGCGAAGAGGCCGGCACAGGCAAAAATCTACCGGTTCATGCAACGCTCATATCGCTCATCCACTCGCCCGGCAAACCAGGCGGTGGTCAGCTTGCGGGTAATCTTCGGGCTCTTCAGCTCGATCCCCGGCAACACCGCCCGCGGCAGTGGCTTGCCTGCCGCTGCATCGGCCAGGGCAAACACCCCGCTGTACAGCTTGCTGTCCTCGAACGCCAGACTGTCGCCCAACTCCAGCTGGCTGCGGATCTGTGGATTACGCAGCCCCAGCTTGACGCCGAGCTTGCGCGCCGCCTGCTCGGTGCTGCCGGGCAAGATCGAACCCGGGGCGATCAAGTCGCCATCCAGTGCCAGGTCCGCCCCCGTGACCTTGCTCAACGCGGCCTGGAACGCGGCATTGCGGCTGGCGTACCAGCCCGCGTTGAAATCGGCGAAGCGGTACAGCTGGCGCTCGTAATGCGCCGGATAGCCGAGCAAATGGGCAATACCGAAGTACATGCCCCCACGGCGGCTGAAGACTTCCTGGCGGATAGTGCCGTCATAGGTGTAGGGATAATCCTTGGCGTGTTTTTCCGCGAACTCGATGCTGACCTGCATCGGCCCACCGGTGTGCACCGGGTTCAACCCGCCGAGCAGCGTCTTGCCCAACGGCAGGCGCGCGATGAACTCGTCGTACAGCGCGCTCAGCTGCTTCTCGCTGCGCACCGCCAGCAGGCGCTGCTGATAGCTCTGGCCATTGCCTGAGGGCGTCTTCAGTGCACCGTCGACCAGCAGCGTGGGAATGTGCAGGCGCGCCGCACGGCGGTCGATTTCCTCACGGGCGATGCGCCCCAGGTTGGGTACCTGTGGGTCGACGTTGAAGGTCGACTCCTGCTCGGTCACCGCCAGCACCGCGCACAGGTTGCGTTTGCTCGGCGCGATGCGCTGGGCCTCGAACGCCACCTGGATATCCCTGGCCCAGCCTTCGCGGTCCTTGGCCTGGGCCGGCAGCAGGCGCAGCAGCTGGGCCCGCACCTTGGCCGGGTCGGCCTCAGGCTCTTCCTCGCGGCGCCCGGCGCAGCCCTGCAGCAGCGCCAGGGCCATCAGCCCTGCCGCCCACAGTCGGCCGTTCAGGGCTGTTCACCGACCATGTAGGTCTTGCTGATGTGGCGGAACTGCGGGTGGCTGGCGCTGCCCATGAGCTCGAACAGGACCATTTCCCGGGTCACCACCTGCGCCCCGGCCTGGCGCATGCGCGCAAGGCCCGCAGCCTTGTTGGCCGGGGTGCGGCTGTCGCAGGCATCCTCGACCACGAACACCTGCTTGCCCAGGGCCTGCAGGCCGAGCACGGTCTGCAGCACGCAGACGTGGGTTTCCATGCCGCAGACGATCACCTGCTCACGGGCCATGAGGCTGGCCGGCAGGCACGCGGCGGCCACGCAGGAGAAATGGGTCTTTTCCACCACCTCGGCCGCCGGAGCTACTTCGGTAAGTTCCGCCAAGGTGTGACCCAGGCCTTTGGGATACTGCTCGGAAATCACGATCGGCAGTTCCAGGTCGTTGCAGGCCGAGAGCAGCCAGCGCGCTCGGGCGCGGGTGCCTTGTGGGTCGCTCATGGCGCCAATGAGCTTTTCCTGGATATCGACGACCAGCAGCGTGGCCTTGTGATGTTCGATCAGCATTGTCTGCCCCTTGCCTGGGAAAAGCCCTAGCCTCCCCCAGGCAAGCGGCGCCGTCAATCAGGCAGAAAGCCGATGTGCTTCAAGGGCCTGCGTCAGCGCACCGAGCACCCGATCCTCATGCTCATGGATGAAGAAGTGGCCGCCGGGGAACATCTGCAGCGAGAAATCACCGAGGGTTTCCTTGCGCCAGGCATGTAGTTGCTCTGCGCTGGCCCGGTCCGCTTCCCCACCGAGCACGTGCAACGGGCACTGCAAGGCAGGCCGTTGAAGGTAGAGGTAACGGCCGCAGAGCAGGAAGTCGGCGCGTAAAGTCGGCAAGGTCAGGCTCATCAGCTCGGCATTGGCCAGCACCTCCTCCGGCGTGCCATTGAGCTCGCGCAGCTCGGACTTGAGCTGTTCATCGGTCTTGGGGTCGCGCCAATTGTTGCCGTCGTAATCCTCGCGCCGGGTGGGCGCCGCAGTGCCGCAGGCGAACAGTGCCAGCGGCGGCGGGCAGCCCAGCACGCGCAGTTCGTGGGCCAGTTCGAAGGCCAGCAGTGCGCCCAGGCTATGGCCGAGCAAGGCATAAGGCGCGTTGGCGGCCAAGCGTTGCTCGTTGGCCAGTTGCCGGGCCAGCGCCTGCATGTCGGTCTGCAGCGGCTCGCCCATGCGCGCGCCACGCCCGGGCAACTCGACCGGGCGCACCTGCAGCCAGGCCGGCAGCTTGCGCCGCCAGCGGCTGTAGACCATGGCACTGGCCCCGGAATACGGCAGGCACAGCAGGTTGATTGTGGTCACTGGGCGGCAGCTGCGGCCATCTGCTGGCGCAGGCTCAAGGGGCGCATGTCGGTCCAGACTTCGTCGATGTAGGCCAGGCAGTCCTTCTTCAGGCCGCTCTTGCCCACCGCGCGCCAGCCTTCGGGGATAGCCTTGTAGTCCGGCCAGATGGAATATTGCTCTTCGTGGTTGACCACTACCTGGAACTGGATATCGTCGCGGTCGAATACGGAAGTCATTGCCTGTCTCCTTGAGTGATGGCTGCCACTGCGCGCCTGGCGCAGGGAGGTTCTCAGGTAGACGTAGGGCGCTGCGGAAAAATTAGCCTCACGCGTCTCTGAGCAAGTCATGCGCGTCGAGCAAGCGGAACGCCACCTGCGGATTGCGCTCCAGGCCCCGGCGGATCGCGGCCGGGATCGACTGGCGGGTCTTGCGGCACAGGCCGGGCTGGTCGTCGAGTTCGATGACGATGCCGCGCATGGTCCGCACTTCGTTGAAGCCGGGGCTGATGTGCACGCGGATGCCGAGGTTTTCGTACAGCCGTTGCTGCAGGCGTTGCAGGTCTTCCAGGTCCTTGAGGTTTTCCAGGCGTTCGAGCAGGCGCTTTTCTTCCTGGCGGGTGAGCAGGAGGATGCGCTGGGCCGCTGGCGGGTGCTCGGCCAGGTGTTCGCGGCCGCAGTCACAGGCGCCAGGGGGGCACGGTTGGCGAAGAGGGGGTGGGGTGCTCATGGAGCAAGCATAGCTTCACCGGCCCGTTCTCAGTAAACGCTTCAGAAAAACTTTCCTGTCAGGATAAAAAATTTCACAAACAACTAGACCACGGCCCCTCGCTTCGCCTATAAATCGCTCAAGGGAAATTTATATTCCCATCAAGAAACATCACTTCGCCCGCCGCGAAGCTTCTTTCGCCCTTGTGCCAGACCTGCCCCACTCCATCACGAGGCCTATCCGACATGCACCCCGCTCCCGATCACTTCATCCTGCGCGTCAGTTGCCCGGCCGTGTCCGGCATCGTCGCGGCGGTGACCACCTACCTGGCCGAGCACGGTTGCTACATCAGCGAGATGGCGCAGTTCGACGACGAGGACGATGGCCGCTTCTTCATGCGTGCGGTGTTCCGCTACAACACCGGTGTCAGCGGCGACACCCCGCAGCTGGAAGCAGGCTTCGCCGATGTGGCCCAGCGCTTCGACATGGACTGGAGCCTGCACAGCAGCGCCCGGCCACTGCGCGTGCTGCTGATGGTCAGCAAGTTCGACCACTGCCTGGCCGACCTGCTCTACCGCCACGCCAAGGGCGAGCTGGACATGCAGATCACCGCCGTGGTTTCCAACCACCTCGACCTGCGGCCCATGGCCGAGCGCCAGGGCATCCGCTTCGTCTACCTGCCGGTGACCAAGGACACCAAGGCCGAGCAGGAAGCCGCGCTGATGCGCATCGTCGAGGACACCGGCACCGAACTGGTGGTGCTGGCGCGCTACATGCAGATCCTCTCCGACGACCTGTGCCGCCAGCTGTCGGGCCGGGCAATCAACATCCACCACTCGTTCCTGCCCGGTTTCAAGGGCGCCAAGCCTTATCACCAGGCCTACCAGCGTGGCGTCAAGCTGATCGGCGCCACCGCCCACTATGTCACCCGCGACCTCGACGAAGGCCCGATCATCGAGCAGGAAGTGCAGCGCGTGGACCACGCCTACGCCCCCGACGACCTGGTGGCGATCGGCCGCGACACCGAGACCATCGCCCTGTCCCGCGCCGTCAAATACCACCTCGAACACCGGGTGTTCCTCAACCACGACCGCACGGTGATCTTCAAATGAATGCCATCCCCAGCATCAAGCTGATCGACGGCAAGGCCACCGCGGCGCGGGTGCTGGCCGAGGTTCGCGAGCAGGTGCAGACCTTGCGCCAAGGCGGCGTGCAGCCGGGCCTGGCGGTGGTATTGGTCGGGGCTGACGCGGCCAGCCAGGTGTATGTGCGCAACAAGGTGCTGCGCGCCGAGGAAGTGGGCATTCGCTCGCTGGAACATCGCCTGCCGGCCGACACCACCCAGGCGCAGCTGCTGACCCTGATCGACCGGCTCAACCGTGACAGCGAGGTCAACGGCATCCTCGTGCAGTTGCCGCTGCCCGAGCATGTCGACGAGCACTGCATTCTCCAGGCGATCAGCCCGCTGAAGGACGTGGACGGTTTCCACAGCGAAAACGTCGGTGGCCTGGCCCAGGGGCGTGATGTGCTCACGCCCTGCACCCCCAGCGGCTGCATGCGCCTGCTGCGCGATGCTTGCGGCGAGCTGCGCGGCAAGCATGCGGTGGTGGTCGGCCGCTCGAACATTGTCGGCAAACCCATGGCCGCGCTGCTGCTGCAGGCCGACTGTACGGTGACCGTGGTGCACTCACGCAGTCGCGATCTGCCGGTGCTGTGCCGCCAGGCCGACATCCTTGTCGCAGCGGTAGGCAAGCCGAAGCTGATCGGCTCCGAGTGGCTCAAGCCTGGCGCGGTGGTGATCGATGTCGGCATCAACCGCATCGAGGAAGGCGGCCACAGCCGCCTGGTCGGCGATGTCGATTTCGCTGCCGCCCTGCCCCAGGTCGCCGCCATCACTCCGGTGCCCGGCGGCGTCGGCCCGATGACCATCGCCTACCTGATGAAAAACACCCTGCTCGCCCTCGACCTGCAGCAACAGGCCGCCCACCAGGAGCGCACCCCATGCCTTTCGCCCTGCTGAAACACGGCCTGAGCGCCGACTACCCGGTGGAGGTCGACCTGCCGCCACCGTGCGAACTCAAGCCGCGCTATGACGTGGTGATCATCGGCGGCGGCGGCCACGGCCTGGCCATCGCCTACTACCTGGCCAAGTACCACGGCGTGACCAACGTCGCCGTGCTGGAAAAGGCCTACCTGGGCGGCGGCAACACGGCGCGCAACACCGCCGTGATCCGCTCCAACTACCTCACCTCCGAGGGCGTGCGCTTCTACGCAGAATCGGTGCGGATGTTCCAGAACCTGTCCAACGAGTTCGACTTCAATATCATGTACTCCGAGCGCGGCCAGCTGACACTGGCGCACACCGACGCCACCGTGCGCGCCTTCCGCCAGCGCGCCGAGGTCAACAAGCACTTCGGCGGGCGCACTGAAATGATCGACCGCCAGCAGATCCGCGAGCTGGTGCCGAGCCTGAACCTCGACCCCGGCCACCTGCCGGTGCTGGCGGGCCTCTGGCACATCGACGGCGCCACCGCGCGGCACGATGCGGTGGCCTGGGGCTACGCCAAGCAGGCCGCCAAGCGCGGCGTAGAAATCCATCAACTGACCGAAGTGCAGGACCTGCTGATCCGCAATGGCCGTATCGAAGCGGTCAAGACCAACCGCGGCACCGTGCAGTGCGGCTGCGTGGTGCAGGCGGTGGCCGGGGCCAGCTCACAGCTGTTGGCCAAGGCCGGCATCCGCGCGCCGATCCACACCTACCCGCTGCAGGCCATGGTCACCCAGCCGTTCAAGCCGTTCCTCGACCCGCTGGTGAGCTCTTCGGCGCTGCACTGCTACGTGCAACAGACCAGCCGTGGCGAGATCGTCTTCGGCGGCGGCTCCGACCCCTACCCGCTGTACAACACCCGCTCTACCCTTGATCTCAAGGAAAGCCTGCTGGCCCACGCCATCGAGATGTTCCCGTTCATGGCCAACGCCAAGCTGATGCGCCAGTGGGCCGGGATCACCGACATGACCCCGGACTACAGCCCGATCATGGGCCTGTCACCGGTCGGCAACTACTACCTCGACGCCGGCTGGGGCACCTGGGGCTTCAAGGCCACGCCGATCTGCGGCAAGACCATGGCCGAGCTGGTCGCCAGCGGCGGCAAGGTGCCGGCGATGGTCGCGCCCTTCGCCCTGGAGCGCTTCAGCCGCTTCCAGCAAGTCAACGAAATGGGCGCCACCGCGGCCAGCCACTAGGAGCACACGACGATGAAAATCCTGACCTGCCCCTTGAACGGCCCGCGCAACATCAGCGAGTTCACCTACGGCGGCGAGTTCAAGCCCATGCCCGACCCGGCCAGTTGCACTGACACCGAGTGGGCCGACTACGTGTTCAACAGCGACAACCTGGCCGGCGTGGTCATCGAATGGTGGCTGCACAACGCCTCGAGCTACTGGTTCCTGGCCGAGCGACACACCGTCAGCGACCAGGTGCTGCGCACCTTCGACCCGAAAGATCTGTTCGACCGCCGCGTCGACTTCACCCCCGCCGCCACCCCGGAGATCGCCGGATGAACAGCCTCACTCGCCTCCCCGCGCCCATGGGCCTGCTGATCGACCGCGAGCGGCCCCTGCGTTTCGAATTCGACGGCCAGGCCTGCCCGGGCTTTGCCGGTGACACCATTGCCAGTGCCCTGCTCGGCAACGGCCGCTGGCTGCTGTCGCGCTCGTTCAAGTACCACCGCCCGCGTGGCCCGCTGAGCATGGCCGGGCAGGACGCCAACACCTTGGTGCAGCTCCCCGAAGAGCCCAACGTGCTGGCCGACCTGGAGGCCGCCCGTGACGGCCAGGTGGTCGCCGGGCAGAACTTCAACGGCAGCCTGGAACACGACCGCGACGCCTACCTGGGCAAGTGCTCGCGCTTCATGCCGGTGGGCTTCTACTACCGCTCGTTCTACAAGCCCAAGGGCATGTGGAAGGTGTGGGAGCCGTTGATCCGCAAGAAGGCCGGCCTCGGCGTGCTCGACCTCGGCTTCAGGCCGCAGTACTACGACAAGGCCTATCTGTTTGTCGACCTGGCGGTGATCGGTGCCGGCCCGGCCGGCCTGCGCGCCGCGCTGGACGCCGCCAATGCCGGGGCCAAGGTGCTGCTGATCGAGCAACAGCCGGTGCTCGGCGGCTCGCTGACCTACGCCCGCTTCGACATCGCCGGCACCCGCGCCGCCAGCATGCGCCAGGAACTGCTCGCCGCCGTCGAAGGCCACCCGAACATCCAGGTGCTGTGCGAGGCCACCTGCAACGGCTGGTTCACCGACAACTACCTGCCGGTGATCCAGCACAAGCGCCTGTACAAGATACGCGCCACCCGCTGCCTGGTGGCCGCCGGGTCGTTCGACCAGCCGGTGGTGTTCCGCAACAACGACCTGCCCGGGGTGATGCTGACCAGCGCCGCGCAGCGGTTGATGAAGCTGTACGCGGTCAAGCCGGGGCAACGCGCGGTGATTCTCACCGGCCACGATGACGGCTACCTGGCCGCCCTCGACCTGCAAGAGCAAGGCGTGGCTGTCGCCGCCCTGGTCGACATGCGCGCCGCGCCCGCCGATGCTGCGCTGGCCAGCGAGCTCAAGCGTCGCGACATTCCCCTGCACCTGGGCAGTACCGTCTATGAAGCCCTGCACGAAGCAGGTATGCGCCACGTTACGGGCGTGGACATTCGCCCGATCACCGGCCAGGGCAAGGTGGGTGACCACGGCCTGCGCGTGGCCTGCGACTTGCTGTGCATGTCCGCCGGCTACATGCCGGTGTATCAACTGCTGTGCCAGGCGGGCGGCAAGCTCGCCTACGACGTCAACCGTGACGAGTTCACCATCAGTCACCTGCCCGCCGGCCTGGACATCGCCGGCTCGGTGAACGGCCGGCACTGCCTGGACAACGTGCTCACCGACGCCAGCCGCGGCGCCGCCGAAGCCCTCGCGGCACTGGGCCTGCAAGCGCCAACGCCGTCGGCCTACGTTGCCGAAGCCAAGGTCAACTTCCCCTGGCCAATCTTCCCGCACCCCAAGGGCAAGGATTTCGTCGACTTCGACGAAGACCTGCAAGTGCGCGATATCGTCAACGCCACCCGCAGCGGCTACCGCGACGTGCAGTTGGTCAAGCGCTTCTCCACGGTCGGCATGGGCCCGTCCCAGGGCCGCCACTCGGCGCTGCCCACTGCACGCCTGGTGGCCCAGGCCACCGGCCGCAGCATCAGCGAAACCGGCGTCACCACCGCCCGCCCGCCATTCCAGGCGGAGAAGCTCGCGCATGTCGCAGGCCGGGCGTTCGACCCATACCGACAGACGCCGATGCACCGCCGCCACCTGCAAGCCGGCGCGAAGATGATGCCGGCCGGCATCTGGCAGCGCCCGGCCTATTACGGCAAGGCGGATGAACGCGAGCGCTGCATGCAGGAGGAAGCCCGCCATGTGCGCGAAAAGGTCGGCCTGATCGACGTTTCCACCCTGGGTGGCCTGGACGTGCGCGGCCCCGACGCCGCCGAACTGCTGGAGCGCCTGTACACCTTTGGCTTCGCCAAGCTGGCCATCGGCCGCACCCGCTATGCGCTGATGACCAACGAGCACGGCGTGGTGATCGACGACGGCGTCTGCGCGCGCCTGGCCGAGCAGTACTTCTACGTCACCGCTACCACCAGCGGCGTCGACCGCATTTACCAGCAGATGCTCAAGTGGAACGCACAGTGGCGGCTGGACGTGGACATCACCAACGTTACCGCTGCCCTGGCCGCGGTCAACCTGGCCGGGCCGCTATCACGCCAGGTGCTGGCCAAAGTGTGTGGCGATGTCGAACTGTCGGCCGACGCCTTCCCTTATCTGGGCGTGCGCCTGGGCACGGTGGCCGGCATCCCGGCGCGCATCCTGCGGGTCGGCTTCGTCGGCGAGCTGGGTTATGAACTGCACGTGCCCGCGCGCAACGCCGAGCGCCTGTGGGACGCGCTGATGCAGGCCGGTGCCGGGCTGGGCATCCGCCCGTTCGGCGTCGAGACCCAGCGCCTGCTGCGCCTGGAAAAAGGCCACGTGATCATCAGCCAGGACACCGACGGCATGACCCACCCGGCGGAGATCGACATGCAGTGGGCGATCGGCCGCAAGAAGCCGTTCTTCGTCGGCAAGCGCTCAATCGAGATCCTCGAAGCGCAGCCGCTCAAGCGCAAGCTGGTCGGTTTCACCCTGCCCAAGGGCAGCCCGCAGCCGCTGGAAGGCCACCTGGTGCTGGACGGTCCGGACATCAGCGGTAACGTCACCTCCTGCGAGTATTCGCAGACCCTGGGGCAGATCATCGGCCTGGCCTACGCCGGCGCCCATCAGGCGACGCCTGGCATGCATATCCCGATCCGCGTGGAAGGCGGCGTGATGGTCAATGCCAAGGTGGTGCAACTGCCCTTCCATGATCCCGACAACCTGCGCCAGGAGCTCTGAACCATGTCCAGCCTGAAAGCTGAAGCCTTCATTCCACGCAGCCCGCAGGCCGAGCTGTTGCACACCTGTGCGTTGACCGACCTGACCGAACTTGCGCGGGTCGGGTTTCGCGGCGGGGACAGTGCGGCGTATCTGGAAACGCGTGGCTACCGTTTGCCAGCGCTACCCAACCAGGCCTTGCGCCAGGATGACGGGGGCTGGGTGGCACGCCTGTCGGCCAGCGAGTATCTGTTGCTGGGCAGCCTTGCCGACCGGGGTGCACGGGTAGCAGCCGAAGAGGTTGCGTGGGTGCAGGATGCCCGGCGCAACTATCTGCTACCGCGTCAGGACAGCCATGCCTGGTTGCAACTGTCGGGAGCGCATTGCAGTGCGGTGATGGCCAAGTTGTGCGGGGTCGACCTGCGTTTGCAGGCGTTTGCAGTCGGGGCCGTGGCGCAGACGTCGGCGGCGCGGATCAATGTGATCGTGGTGAATGTCGGGAGTGATGAACTGCCAGCCCTGCAGTTGCTGTTCGACCGGGCTTCGCTGGCGTACTTCCAGGCGGCGGTGCTGGATGCCATGGATGAGTTCGATGGCGGGTGGATTGGGGTGGATCAGTTGATGCGTTGACCTGTTCCGGCAGACGTGCGCTGTACTTGTGGGAGCCGCGCTTGCCGGCGATGGGCCGCGAAGCGGCCCCACGATTTCAAGGTTGTTGCATAAATTGCCGGGGCCGCTTCGCGCCCCATCGCCGGCAAGCGCGGCTCCCACAGGTACACCACAGGTCTTGAGTATTGTGATTTTCCTGAGGGAGCGAGCGCGTCGAGGCGTCGAACCGCCGCGAAGAAGCAAACACTGGTATCAAGATCAGAGTTCAGTCAGCCGCTCGCGCAAGAAGCTCACGAACCCCTGCACCGGCCGCGCCACCTGCCGGTGCTGCGGATACACCGCCGACAACTGCAACGCCGGCGGCACCCACTCATCCAGCACCGTCACCAGCCGCCCGTCCGCCAGCGCCTGGCCGACGATGAAGGTCGGCAAATAGGTCACCCCCATCCCGGCAATTGCCGCATCCCGGAGCAACTCGCCGTTGTTCGCCCGCATCCGCCCGGTCACCTGAATCACCTGGGCCTTGCCGCTCTGGTGGAACTGCCACTGCACTTGCCGCGAGTGCCCATAGGGCAGGCAATCATGCGTGGCCAGTTCTTCCGGCCTGGTTGGTACGCCTCGGGCTTCAAGGTACGCCGGGCTCGCGCAATACACCCGCTCGACATCGGCAATGCGCCGGGCAATCAGGCTGGAATCCTCCAGCGCGCCAATGCGCAGCGCCAGGTCGTACCCCTCGCCGATCAGGTCCACGGCACGGTCGCTGAGGTCCACCTCCACATCCACCTGCGGATGCAACTGAAGAAACTCGGTCAGCAGGCAGCCCAGGTGGGCCATGGCGAACGACAGCGGCGCACTCAGGCGCAAGGTGCCGCGCAAGGCCTGGGCCTGGCCGCTGATGTCGTGTTCCACCTGCTGCACCTCGCCCAGCAGGCGCAGCGCCGACTGATAGTAGTGCTGGCCCAGTGGCGTAGCGTCCAGACGACGGGTGGAGCGGTTGAGCAGGCGCACGCCGAGGCGCTCTTCGAGCTGCATCAGGCGGCGGCTGACCGATTGCTTGGACATGCCCAGTCGCTCGGCGGCGGCAGTGAAACTGCCGGCCTCCATGACCTGGGCAAAGATGCGCATGTCTTCGTAGGGGTTCATTGTCTCGCTCTTGGTGACAGTCAAACGCTTTATAGCGGCTTTTTCCCGTCAGTGCATCTCCCTAATCTACACACAGGTCGCAGCGATGGCCCTGAAGGCCAGGCAAGACGCCCATTACCAGCACTTACCTTGAAAAGGATTCGCTCATGAACATTGTCCAAAAGACCCTCACCGCTTCCCTCCTCGCCCTGTCCGTCTCCAACGCTTTTGCTGCCGGCAGCCCGGGCGTCGAACAGCACACCCAGGCCTTCCTCGAAGCGCTGGAACAGGGTGGTGGCAAGCCGCTCGAACAGCTCAGCCCGAAAGACGCCCGTGCCGTGCTGACCGGTGCTCAGGCTTCAGTGAAGGTCGACCTGTCCGGTATCGAGGTCAAGCAACGCACCATCCAGGCCAACGGCCAGTCGATCACGCTGCAGGTGGTGCGCCCGGCCAATGTCAAAGGTGAGTTGCCGGTGTTCATGTTCTTCCACGGCGGCGGCTGGGTGCTCGGCGACTTCCCGACTCACCAGCGGCTGATCCGCGACCTGGTGGTCGGCTCCGGCGCGGTGGCGGTCTATGTGGACTACACGCCGTCACCAGAGGCGCACTACCCGACGGCGATCAACCAGGCCTATGCCGCCACCCAGTGGGTCGCCGAGCACGGCAAGGAAATCGGTGTCGACGGCAAGCGCCTGGCCGTGGCCGGCAACAGCGTCGGCGGCAACATGGCGGCAGTGGTCGCGCTCAAGGCCAAGGAGGCCGGCACCCCGGCCCTGCGCTTCCAGCTGCTGCTGTGGCCAGTGACCGATGCCAGCTTCGAGACGGCGTCGTACAAGCAGTTCGCCAACGGGCACTTCCTCACCACCGGGATGATGAAGTGGTTCTGGGACAACTACACCCTTGATGCCAAGGCACGGGAGCAGATCTACGCTTCGCCACTGCGTGCCAGCAGCGAACAGCTCAAGGGCCTGCCGCCGGCACTGGTGCAGACCGCCGAGTTCGATGTGCTTCGGGATGAAGGTGAGGCCTATGCACGCAAGCTGAATGCGGCGGGCGTGACCGTTACCTCGGTGCGCTACAACGGCATGATCCATGACTATGGGTTGCTCAACCCGCTGAGCCAGGTGCCGGCTGTAAAAGCGGCGATGCGCCAGGCCGCAAACGAACTGAACGTGCATCTGCAATAACACCAGCCAACCGCGTGGCAGGGCCCAGGTGCCCTGCCCTTACTTGAGATTCGTCATGCTTACCGTCCGTAACGCCCAAGACCGCGGCCTGGCCTTCCATGGCTGGCTGAAATCCTTCCACACCTTCTCCTTCGGCCATTACCGCAACCCCGACGAGCAAGGTTTTTCCGACCTGCTGGTGATCAACGACGACCGCGTCATCCCTGGCAAGGGTTTTGGCGAGCACCCGCACCGCGATATGGAAATCTTCTCCTACGTACTCGAAGGCGCGCTGGAGCACAAGGACACCCTGGGTACCGGCTCGGTGATCCGCCCGGGTGATGTGCAACTGATGAGCGCCGGACGTGGTGTAGCGCACAGCGAGTTCAACCACAGCCAGGCGCAGCCGGTACACTTCCTGCAGATCTGGATCGTGCCCAATGTGAAAGGGGCGACGCCGCGTTATCAGCAGCAGCACTTCAGTGCCGAGGAGAAGCGCGGCACGTTGCGCCTGATCATCTCGCCAGATGGAGCCGAAGGGTCATTGCAGGTGCGGCAGAACGCGCGGGTGTATGCCGGGCTGTTCGATGGCGCGGAGCGCGCGACGCTGAACTTGCCGGCGAACCGCCATGCCTATGTGCATGTGGCTCGCGGCAGCATCGAGCTCAATGGCCAGGTGCTCAATGAAGGGGATGGTGTGCGGGTACGGCAGGAACAGGTACTTGAGCTAGGCAACGGGGTGGATGCCGAGGTGCTGGTGTTCGACCTGCGACCCCATGAGCTGCCTGGCATGCCATAAGCAGGACCGGCCTCTTCGCGGGACAAGCCCGCTCCCACAGGTACAGCGCAAGTCTTGAGGACTATGCTGTACCTGTGGGAGCGGGCTTGTCCCGCGAAAGGGCCATCAGCACTTAGCTCAAGGCTCGAACCCTTCAACGATGATCACCTCAGCCTTGGCCACCCCTTGGCGATGGCTGCATGCCTCCTGGTACAGCTCCGACCAATAACAGGCCACCGCCTGCTCATACGAATCGAACTCGATCACCACGCTACGCTGTGGAGTGGGCCGCCCTTCCATCGCCTCGCTGCGCCCGCCGCGAGCCAGGAAGCGGCCGCCGAATGCCTTGAAGGCAGCGGGAGCGCGCTGGGTGTACTGCTGGTACTGCTCGGGGTCGGTCACGTCGACGTGGGCGATCCAATAGGCCTTCATCCGCTGCTCTCCTGTTACAACGATATTTGTGTATGATGGTATACCATAAAAATCACCCCACCACAGTGAGCGTGCAACATGGCTTTCAACACCATCGAGGAACTCCTCGAGGACTACCGGCAAGGCAAGATGGTCCTGCTGGTGGACGACGAGGACCGGGAAAACGAAGGCGACCTGCTGATCGCCGCCGAGCGCTGTGATGCCCAGGCCATCAACTTCATGGCCCGCGAAGCGCGCGGGCTGATCTGCCTGACCCTGACCGACGACCACTGCCAGCGCCTGGGCCTTGAGCAGATGGTACCGGCCAATGGCAGCGTGTTCAGCACCGCCTTCACCGTGTCGATCGAAGCCGCCACCGGCGTCACCACCGGCATTTCCGCCGCCGACCGGGCGCGCACCGTGGCTGCGGCCATGGCGCCCGATGCCCGCCCCGAAGACCTGGTGCAGCCTGGCCACATCTTCCCCCTGCGTGCCCGCGAAGGCGGCGTGCTGACCCGTGCCGGGCATACCGAAGCCGGTTGCGACCTGGCCCGTCTGGCCGGTTTCACCCCGGCCTCGGTGATTGTCGAGGTGCTCAACGATGACGGCACCATGGCCCGCCGCCCGGACCTGGAAGTGTTCGCCGCGCAGCACGGCATCAAGATCGGCACCATCGCCGACCTGATCCACTATCGCTTGAGCAACGAGCAGACCATCAAGCGCATCGGCGAGCGCGAACTGCCGACCGTGCACGGCACGTTCCGCCTGGTGACCTACGAGGACCGCATAGAAGGCGGCGTGCACATGGCCATGGTCATGGGCGATATCCGTCGTGAGCAGCCGACCCTGGTGCGAGTGCACGTGATCGACCCGCTGCGCGACCTGGTGGGTGCCGAGTACGCCGGCCCCGCCAACTGGACTCTGTGGGCGGCGCTGCAGAAAGTGGCCGAGGAAGGCGCCGGGGTGGTGGTGATCCTCGCCAACCACGAATCCTCACAAGCCTTGCTCGAACGCGTACCGCAGCTGACTCAGCCGGTGCGGCCTTATCAGCGTGGGCAGTCCAAGGTGTACTCGGAAGTCGGTACCGGGGCGCAGATTCTGCAGGACCTGGGCGTGGGCAAGCTGCGTCACCTGGGCCCGCCGCTGAAATATGCCGGGCTGGCCGGGTATGAACTGGAGGTGGTGCAGAGCATTCCGTTCGAGCCCGGGATGGTTGGTTGAAATACACACTCCTGTAGGAGCGGGCTTGTCCCGCGAAGCAGGCAACGCGGTGCATGGCACGGGCTTCGCCCGTGTTCGCGGGACAAGCCCGCTCCTACAGGATCCAGGCAAAGCTTTCGTTCCCTTACATGACTACGGAGTGATGGCCGGTAGCCTCATACCTCTTGCCAAAAGTTTGGAATACCATAATATGATATCCCGTAGACCTTGAATCTCCAGGCCGGCACCTACAATTACAAACGGCCACCAGACACTTTGTTTTAGCTGCTCCCCGAACACTGTTGGCGGGCGCACCAGAAGCCCCGCCTCGAATAACAAAAGCAACGAGGGCGTAACCATGCTGTTGAGCAAACGTGTAACCGCAGTGCTGTCCGCCAGCCTGCTGACCCTGGCATGTCAGGCCGCCCAGGCCGCTGACAGCCTCAACTTCGTCAGCTGGGGCGGTACCACCCAGGACGCCCAGAAAGAAGCATGGGCCGTACCCTTCAGCAAAAGCACCGACATCAAAGTCGTCCAGGACGGCCCGACCGACTACGGTAAGCTCAAGGCCATGGTCGAGAGCGGCAACGTGCAATGGGACGTGGTCGACGTCGAAGCCGACTTTGCCCTGCGCGCCGCCAGCGAAGGCCTGCTCGAACCCCTCGATTTCAACCAGATCAAACGCGACAAGATCGACCCGCGCTTCGTCTCCGACCACGGCGTCGGCTCGTTCTTCTTCTCCTTCGTGCTCGGCTACAACGAAGGCAAGCTCGGTGCCAACAAGCCGGTCGACTGGACTGCGCTGTTCGACACCAAGACCTACCCAGGCAAACGCGCCCTGTACAAATGGCCGAGCCCCGGCGTGCTGGAACTGGCCCTGCTGGCCGACGGCGTAGCGCCCAAGGACCTCTACCCGCTGGACCTGGACCGCGCCTTCAAGAAGCTCGACACCATCAAGAAAGACATCGTCTGGTGGGGCGGTGGTGCCCAGTCGCAGCAGCTGCTGGCCTCGGGTGAAGCGTCGCTCGGCCAGTTCTGGAACGGCCGCGTCTATGCCCTGCAGCAAGACGGTGCACCGGTGGGCGTGAGCTGGAAGCAGAACCTGGTCATGGCCGATTTCCTGGTCATCCCGAAAGGCTCGAAGAACAAGGACGCGGCCATGAAGTTCCTGGCCAATGCCAGCAGCGCCGAAGGCCAGGCCGACTTCGCCAACAAGACCGCCTACGCCCCGGTGAACGTCGACAGCGTGGCCAAGCTCGACAAAGACCTCGCCCCGAACCTGCCGACCGCCTACGCCCAGGACCAGGTCACCCTGGACTTCGCCTACTGGGCGAAAAACGGCCAGGCTATCGCAGCCCGCTGGAATGAGTGGTTGGTCAAATGAAAGTCGCCATCAACGCCCTGCAGAACGCGCAAGGTGCCCCCACGGGCACCGGCGCCCCGGGAACGGCCCCTGGCCGCGTGAGCCTGGGCCAGCGCTGGAAAGGCAGCCGCAACCTGCTGCCGGCCCTGCTGTTCCTCGGCCTGTTCTTCTTCGCCCCGCTGGTCGGCCTGTTGCTGCGCGGAGTGCTGGAGCCAACGCCAGGGCTGGGCAACTACGAGCAGCTGTTCGCCAACTCGGCCTATGCACGGGTGCTGTTCAACACCTTCTCGGTGGCCGGCGTGGTCACCCTGATCAGCGTGCTGCTGGGCTTCCCGTTGGCCTGGGCGATCACCCTGGTGCCCCAGGGCTGGGGCCGCTGGCTGCTGAACATCGTCCTGCTGTCGATGTGGACCAGCCTGCTGGCGCGCACCTACTCGTGGCTGGTGCTGCTGCAGAGCTCGGGGGTGATCAACAAGGCGTTGATGGCCATGGGCATCATCGATACCCCGCTGGAGATGGTGCACAACCTCACCGGTGTGGTGATCGGCATGAGCTACATCATGATCCCGTTCATCGTGCTGCCGCTGCAGGCGACCATGCACGCCATCGACCCGATGGTGCTGCAGGCCGGCTCGATCTGCGGCGCCAGCCCGTGGACCAACTTCTGGAAGGTGTTCCTGCCGCTGTGCCGCTCGGGGCTGTTCTCCGGGGCGCTGATGGTGTTCGTGATGTCGCTCGGTTACTACGTCACCCCAGCGCTGCTCGGCGGTGCGCAGAACATGATGCTGCCTGAATTCATCATCCAACAGGTGCAGTCGTTCCTCAACTGGGGCCTGGCCAGCGCCGCGGCCGCACTGTTGGTGGTGATCACCCTGGTGCTCTTCTACCTGTACCTGAAGCTGCAGCCGGAATCCCCGGTCGGCAACGCGAGGTAAACCGCCATGCTCCTGTCTCCCAATGCCATGGGTCGCCCGTTGCGTACGGGCCTGTACCTGACCACCGGGGTCATCGCGGCCTTCCTGCTGCTGCCGGTGGTGTTCATCGTGCTGCTGTCGTTCGGCTCGTCCCAGTGGCTGGTGTTCCCGCCACCGGGCTGGACCTTCAAGTGGTACGGCCAGTTCTTCTCCAACCCGGAGTGGATGGACGCGGCCCTGGCCAGCCTCAAGGTCGCCGTGCTGACCACCATCGCCGCGGTGCTGCTGGGCCTGCCCACCGCCTTCGCCCTGGTGCGTGGCCGCTTCCCCGGCCGCGAAATGCTCTACGGGCTGTTCACCATGCCGATGATCGTGCCACTGGTGATCATCGCCGTGGCGGTGTACGCGCTGTTCCTCAAGCTGGGCTACACCGGCACGCTGTTCGCCTTCGTGGTCAGCCATGTGATCGTCGCCCTGCCGTTCACCATCATTTCGATCATCAACTCGCTGAAGCTGTTCGACCAGTCGATCGAGGATGCCGCGGTGATCTGCGGTGCCTCGCGTCTGCAGGCGATCTTCAAGGTGACCTTCCCGGCGATTCGCCCGGGCATGATCGCCGGTGGCCTGTTCGCCTTCCTGGTGTCGTGGGACGAGGTGGTGCTGAGCGTGATGATGGCCAGCCCCGACCTGCAGACCCTGCCGGTGAAGATGTGGACCACCCTGCGCCAGGACCTGAGCCCGGTGATCGCCGTGGCTTCTACCCTGCTGATCGGCCTGTCGCTGCTTGTCATGTTCATTGCCGCCGCCTTGCGCCGGCGCACCGAAGTCAACGCCTGAGCGTGCGGAGAAAACAACAATGAGTGCAGTCATCAAAGACAACGCCCACGGCAAGACCCTGGTCAGCCTGCGTGGCCTGAACAAGCACTACGGCGACTTCACTGCCGTGGACAACCTCGACCTGGAGATCCAGGACGGCGAGTTCCTGACCTTCCTCGGCTCCAGCGGCTCGGGCAAGTCCACCACGCTGTCAATGCTGGCCGGTTTCGAAACGCCGAGCAGCGGCGAGATCCTGGTCGAGGGCCAGTCGCTGGTCAATGTGCCGCCGCACAAGCGTGACATCGGCATGGTATTCCAGCGCTACTCGCTGTTCCCGCACTTGAACGTGCGTGACAACATCGGCTTCCCGCTGGCCATCCGCAAGCTCAGCGCCACCGAGACCAGCAAGCGCGTCGATGCCATGCTCAAGCTGGTGCAGCTGGAGAAGTTTGCCCACCGCAAGCCATCGCAGATGTCCGGTGGCCAGCAGCAGCGCGTGGCGATTGCCCGGGCGCTGGTGTACGAGCCACGCATCCTGCTGATGGACGAACCGCTCGGTGCGCTGGACAAGAAGCTGCGTGAAGACCTGCAGGACGAACTGCGCCAGCTGCACCGCCGGCTGGGTATCACCATCGTCTACGTGACCCATGACCAGGAAGAAGCCATGCGTCTGTCCCAGCGCATCGCCATCTTCAGCCATGGCAAGATCGTTGGCCTGGGTACCGGTTACGACCTTTATCAGAACCCGCCGAATGCCTTTGTCGCGTCGTTCCTGGGCAACTCCAACTTCCTGCGGATCAAGGCCAGCAGCAATGGCGCGGGAAGCTTTGAGGGCCAGCCGGTGGCGATTCGCCTGACCCCAGGCCTCAGCGCCGAGCAGGATGCACTGATCATGGTGCGGCCGGAGAAGGCCCTGGCCTTGACCGCCGAACAGGCCGCGCGCGAGCCATTGCCTGCGGGCTGGAACGAGGTCAGTGCCAAGGTCGGTGAGGTCCTGTTCCTGGGTGAGAGCCAGACCTGCCATGTGGTCACCACGGGCGGTACCGAGCTGACGGTGAAGGCGCTATCTGCCGCCGGGATGCCGATGCAGCCGGGGGATACCGTGAAGGTGCGCTGGGCGGTGGCGGATGCCTGCATCTATACCGAGTGGGCCGAGAGTGATCTGAGCAAGTCGGCCGGCGCGCACTGATCCCGGTGGGTTAGTGGCTGTACCGGCCTCTTCGCGGGACAAGCCCGCTCCTACAGGCGTTGCACATTCCGTGTAGGAGCGGGCTTGTCCCGCGAAGAGGCCGGTACAGTCAACCCGGAATCTGAAACCTGTCGGCAAAGAACTCCCGGAAAAACTCCACCGCCACCCGCACCTTGGCCGACCCGGCCAGCGGCGCGGTATACACCGCCCAGATATCGGCACTCTGCCGATACCCCTCCAGCACCTGCACCAGCCGGCCATCCGCCAGGCTGTCGTGCACATCCCACCACGACCGCAGCACGATCCCGCGCCCGTTCAGGCACCACTGGTGCACCACTTCGCCATGGTTGCTCGACAGTGCGCCAGTGACCCGCACACTCTCCTCGCCCGCAGGCCCCTCAAGGTGCCAGACCCCGAAAGGATGGTCGCGCTCCTTGATCACCAGGCAGTCATGACTGGCCAGATCCGCCAGGCTCTTCGGCGTGCCGCGCCGGGCAAGGTAGTCCGGCGCCGCGCACAACACCCGCCAGTTGCGCGCCAGGCGCTTGGCGATCAGGTTCGGGGCAATCTGGTCACCCACGCGGATATCCAGATCGACGCCCTCGGCCACCAGGTCCACCAGGCGATCATGCACGTCCAGGCGGATGTCCAGCCGTGGGTAGCGCGCCGCCAGCTCCGACAACGCTGGCGCCACCATCCGCCGCCCCAGGCCCAGGCTGCTGGCGATGCGCAACTGCCCGGCTGGCTCCCGCTGCCCGGCGTCCAGGTCGTCGCCCATGCGCTGCAGTGCCTCGAAGATATGCTGCGCCCATTGATAGACCCGCTCACCCTCCTCGCTCACCGTCACCCGCCGGGTGGTGCGGTGCAGCAGACGCACGCCGAGGTCCGCTTCGAGCACGCGGATGCGCTTGCTGACGAAGGCAGCCGACATCCCACGGGCCTCGGCCACCGCCGCAAAGCTCGCACGGCGGGTCACCTGAAGGAAGATATCAAGGTCGTCGAGGCTGGGCAGATTATTCACGATACGTGCACCAAGAATGCATGAGCTAGCTGATTATTTATGCAAAGGACCCTTATAGCATGGCCGACATCAGTTCCCCAGACACACGGTGTGGCCATGACCAAGACCAAGACGTTCAAGATCGCCGCCATTCCCGGCGACGGCATCGGCAATGAAGTGCTCCCGGAAGGTATCCGCGTGCTCGAAGCGGCTGCCCGCAAGCATGGCCTGGACCTGCAGTTCGAGTTTTTCGAATGGGCCAGCTGCGACTACTACCTGGCCCACGGCAAGATGATGCCGGACGACTGGTTCGACCAGCTCAAGGTCTTCGACGCCTTGTACTTCGGTGCCGTCGGCTGGCCCGACAAGGTGCCTGACCACATTTCCCTGTGGGGTTCGCTGCTCAAGTTCCGCCGCGACTTCGACCAGTACGTGAACATTCGCCCGGTCCGCCTGTTCCCCGGCGTGCCGTGCCCGCTGGCCGGCAAGCAGCCTGGCGACATCGACTTCGTGGTGGTGCGGGAAAACACCGAAGGCGAATACTCGTCGCTGGGAGGGCGCATGTTCGAAGGCACTGCCAATGAATTCGTCCTGCAGGAATCGGTGTTCACCCGCCGTGGCGTCGACCGCATCCTCGAATACGCGTTCGAACTTGCCCACAATCGCCCGCGCCAGCATGTGACCTCGGCCACCAAGTCCAACGGCATGGCCGTGAGCATGCCGTACTGGGACGAGCGCACCGCCGCGGTGGCCGCGCACTACCCGGAGATCACCTGGGACAAACAGCACATCGACATCCTTTGCGCACGCTTCGTGCTGCAACCGGAGCGCTTCGACGTGGTGGTAGCCTCCAACCTGTTCGGCGACATCCTCTCCGACCTCGGGCCGGCCTGCACCGGCACCATCGGCATCGCGCCGTCGGCCAACCTCAACCCCGAGCGCAAGCTCCCGTCGTTGTTCGAGCCGGTGCATGGCTCGGCGCCGGATATCTTCGGCAAGAACATCGCCAACCCGATCGGCATGATCTGGTCGGGTGCGCTGATGCTCGAATTCCTTGGCAAGGAAACCGCGGACGCCCGTTATCAGGCCGCACACGATGAAATCCTGCTGGCCATCGAGGCGGTCATCGCCAGCGGTGCGACCACGCCTGACATGGGCGGCAGCCGCTCGACCCAGGCGGTCGGCCAGGCCATCGTCGATGCACTGAATGCCGCCTGACTGTCACATTTCGGTCACGCCACCGTCGTAATCTGCCGGGCAACTCTATGCCAAAGGTTGCCCGGCATGCGCCGCCTGCTGCTCCTGCTGCCTCTCCTGCTGACCCTGACGGCCCAGGCCGACCCTGCGCTGTTGCGCGTGCAGGGTTCCAACACCATTGGCGCAGCATTGCTGCCGGCATTGGTGCAAGCGCACCTGCGCGCGCAGCAGGCGACGGACATCGAGCAACTGCCAGGCGCGGTGGCCAACGAAACCGTGATCAAGGCCCGCGATGCGCATGGCCAACCTTTGCGTATCGACATCGCCGCCCACGGTTCGAGCACCGGTTTTGCCGCCCTCGGCCAGGGCCAGGCAGACCTGGCGGCGGCCTCGCGTCCCATCAGCGATGCCGAAGTGAACCAGCTCAAGGCCCTGGGCGACCTGCGCTCGGCCAGGGCCGAACAGGTCATCGGCCTGGATGGCGTGGCCGTCATCGTCCACCCCGACAACCCGCTGCCACAACTGACCACCCAGCAACTGGCGCAGATCTTCTCCGGGCAGATCCAGCACTGGGAGCAACTGGGCGTGGCAGGTGGGGCCATTCACCTGTATGCCCGCGATGATCGCTCCGGGACCTATGAAACTTTCAAGGCACTGGTACTGGAACCGCACCATGGCGTGCTGGCCACGCAGGCGCAGCGCTTCGAGTCCAGCGAAACCCTCGCCGAACGGGTCGGCGCTGATCGTCACGCCATCGGTTTCAGCAGCCTGGCGGCGGTACACGGGGCCAAGGTGCTGGCGGTGGCCGAGGGCGATGCACCGGCCATGCTGCCTGATCGCCCACTGGTCGCCAGCGAGGACTACCCGCTGTCGCGGCGGCTGTACTTCTACCTGCCAGCCAATGCCAAACCCCAGGCCCGGGCGCTGGCCGACTTCGCCCAGACTGCGGCCGGCCAGGCCATCGTCGCCGAACAGGGCTTCGTCTCGCAGCAGGTCCAGACGCAACCGGTAGCGGCGCAGGCCGACATGCCGCCCCGCTACCGCAGCCTTGCCCAGCAAGCGCAACGCTTGAGCGTCAATTTCCGCTTCCAGGAAGGCAGCGCCAGCCTCGACAACAAGGCCCTGCGCGATGTGCAGCGGGTGGTCGAATACCTGCGCCAGGCTGGCAAGCTGCAAAGCAAGGCGGTGCTGGTAGGTTTCGGCGACCCTAAGGAAACGCCCGGCCGTGCAGCGTTGCTGTCGCGCTTGCGTGCCCAGGCCGTACGCCGCGAACTGGCACGGGGTGGCGTCGAGGTGCTGGAAGTGACCGGTATGGGCGACGAGTTGCCGATCGCCGGCAATGACAGGGAGCAAGGCCGCTTGCGTAACCGTCGGGTGGAAGTCTGGGTCTACTGACACGCAAAGAAATGTAACAGCTCACCATTCGGCATCACTGGCAAACGGGTCTAGGCTCAAGCCCATGTGATACCGGGCCCCTCTGACGGCTGCCAAGCCGTGATGTCGGATCACTGTTGCGATCTTCACTTGGCAACGTCGACATTCAAGGAGGGGCTCATGACAGCTCTGCAGACATTCCTCACCTCCCCGTTTCTTGGCACCAGCACCTGGTTGTGGCTGGTGTTCATGGCCATCGTCATCGGTTTGCTGGTACTCGACCTGGGTGTGCTGCACCGCCAGGACCGCGAGATCGAAATGCGCGAAAGCCTGTTGCTGTATTCGGGCTATTTCAGCGTCGGCGTGCTGTTCGGCCTGTGGGTCTGGCATGAGCTGGGGGCGCAGTCGGCGCTGGAGTTCTACACCGGTTTCCTGGTCGAGCAGTCGTTGTCGATGGACAACGTGTTCGTCATGGCGATGATCTTCGGCTTCTTCGCCATCCCCCGCCGCTACCAGCACCGCGTACTGTTCTGGGGCATTCTTGGCGTGGTGTTCCTGCGTGCGATCATGATCGGCGTGGGGGCGGCGCTGGTGCAGAACTTTGCCTGGGTGCTCTATATCTTCGGCGCCTTCCTGCTGTTCACCGGGGTGAAGATGGCCCTGTCGAAGGAGGACAGCCACCCCGACCTTGCCAATAACCCGATCTTGAAATTCGTCCGCCGGCACATGCGTGTGACCGACCAGATCCATGGCTCGCACTTCTTCGTGCACCTGACCCCGCCCGGCGAAAGCAAGGCCCTGCGTTATGCCACACCGCTGTTCCTGGCCTTGGTGCTGATCGAACTGGCCGACCTGGTGTTCGCCGTCGACAGCGTACCGGCGATCTTCGCCATCACCCAGGACCCGTTCATCGTCTACACCTCGAACATCTTCGCCATCCTGGGTTTGCGCTCGCTGTACTTTGCCTTGTCGGCGCTGATGCACCGGTTTGTCTACCTCAAGTATGCGCTGGCGCTGGTGCTGATCTTCATTGGCTGCAAGATCTTCTACCACGGCATGGTGGGCAAGGTACCGGCGTTGCTGTCGTTGGGGGTGACGTTCGGGTTGTTGCTGGGTGGGGTGGTGGTTTCGTTGATCAAGACGCGGGGGGAGAAGGTGGTGAGTGACACGGAGTTGGAACAGCCAACGATCGGGAAAGACAAGGTTGGTGAGAAGGAGGAAGACCCGCAGATGCGGGTCTGATCCAAGAGTATTGGCTACTTGAATCGGACAAATGCCCACATAGCCGCCATCCCGACGAATCCGCTCACAGTCAGCCAAGATGAGATCACGAGCCTTCGTTTGAGGCTGAGTGGAAACGCCTTCAACTCTTCTACATCCAGCTTCCCAGTTCGCAATACCAACCAAGGAAATGAAACCAATCCGCCCACTGCCCCCACTAACATCCATCGCCACTTGAAGCTTCCATTGCCCCAAGTCCTCTTCAATACTTCTAGATATGGATTACTGGTAATTGAAGAGCAGACAACGCCATAGTCTTTGGACAGCGTAATGTAAGCGCCCATGACAACGCCGGGCAGTCCCACAATGAAGGGGCTAAGCAAAATGATTAGCTTAAGACCTGAGGGCCAAGTTGAAATATCAATCATTGGTCACCTCGTAGATGAACTCACCTGCTGACTCTCCGAATTCCGCGCCCAAGAGACCTCCGGCAAACCCACCTCCCCCGACTAGCACGATGCCACACAGCGGAGTGCCTAGACCTGCTGTTCCCGCTGCAAAAACACCGCATAATGTGCCTACCGCTGCGGTCGCAGCATATGATCCAAGCGTTGCCCCGGCAACACCAGCAGTAAAACTACCTGTCTCAGTTAGCCGCACCTTTCTACAAGCCTCGGTTTCGCCGGCACGACAAACTACTTGCACTTTCAGGTATGACGAAGTACCAGCTAGCCCAACCGCAGCATGCCCACCCCACTGAAGGTACTTACCAAGCTTCGCCACCTTATCCAGATGCGTCGCATACCCCGGAATCTGTCCCGGCCCGCCCGCTTTCGACCAATGATGCACAAGGCTTTTGGTCGAAATATTCAAACTCTTCTTCAGCCGTTCATAGCTCCCAAGATTGAGCTTTTTGTTGAGAAACGCCGCTTTCAGCTGCCCGTCGAGCTGCTGCAACAACTGCCGCCGCTCAGCAAAGAAACCCGGGCTGTTCAGATGGCCATGGCGCAAGAATTCGCGTTGATGCAGTTGCTCGATCTTGGTCAATGTCCCGCTGACTTGCTTTAGCCCTTGATCGAGCATGTCCTTGCCCACCCCCATGGATTGGCTTGCGTTGGCAAGCAATCCCGCAATCTCGGCCTGGTGCTGCATCATGAAATCCGACTCGGCAAAATCGAGTGCCGCCAGCGCCCGCCGCGCATGCTCTGCGGCTGCCATCAGCTGGGCTTCTTCGCGGGTGCAGGCGTTGCCATTGTCCGGATCGCCGATAACGAAGATTTCCCCAGCCTTGAACCCTTGCTCGAAGGTAGGGTTAAGCCGCTGCAGATGCGAGATCGGCAGAGTGCTGTCGTGCGCCTGCAACTGCAGCAGCACCTGCGGGAACGACATGTGCCGGGGCACCACATAGAACCCCGGTTCCAGCGTACCGGGCATGGATGTCATCGCAGATTGCGCAAAGTGCTCAGTGTGAGCCTCAGACACTTGTACGGCTGGCCTGGCCTGCCTCGATGGCGGTGCCTCATTCAACGGTGCAACCACCCGGTTGCTGCCAGGTGAACAGGCACAAACGACCAGCGCGCCATCCATCGCCACCCGCCTGCCGGAAGAGATGAAGAACTCAACCCCTTCGGCAACCATCCCCTCCTGCCCACAAAGCGGACACTCCGTAGTGGGGTCGCCTTCCCTGAGCACCTCGCGTCCATCGGACGTGTACCCGGTACCGGTGGCGATGCAAATGGCCCCGGTGGTCGTGGTATCACCATCGACCGCCTGGCCTCTGCCATCCAGATTGACCCGCATCGGCAATACTCCCCTGTGCATTTATCAGGTTTGAAACCTAACAGCTGCCCAGAGGCCTTTAGTGCCTGAAGTGGGAAATTAGACGTTTCCTACTAGTTCGATGAACTTATCTCCCACAGAGGCAGGAACCGGCTTGCCTCACCTTCCGCCGCGCAGCATCTCCACCGGCACATACTTGCCGATCTCGTACTTGCCGATCGCCGCCCGGTGCACCTCATCCGGCCCATCGGCCAGGCGCAGGGTGCGTTGCATGGCGTACATGTAGGCCAGCGGGAAATCGCCGCTCACCCCTGCCCCACCGTGCATCTGGATGGCCCGGTCGATCACCTTCAACGCCACGTTCGGCGCCACCACCTTGATCTGCGCGATCTCGCTGCGCGCGACCTTGTTGCCGACGGTGTCCATCATGTACGCCGCCTTCAGCGTCAGCAGGCGCGCCATGTCGATCTCCATGCGCGAATCGGCGATCTTGTCGACGTTGCCCCCCAGACGCGCCAAGGGCCGGCCGAAGGCCGTGCGCTCGACCGAGCGCTTGCACATCAGCTCCAGCGCCCGCTCGGCCATGCCGATCGAACGCATGCAATGGTGGATGCGGCCTGGGCCAAGGCGGCCCTGGGCGATCTCGAAACCACGCCCCTCGCCAAGGACCACGTTCTCATAAGGCACCCGCACGTTCTCGAACAGCACTTCGGCATGGCCATGGGGCGCATCGTCATAACCGAATACCGGCAATGGGCGGACGATCTTCACCCCCGGCGCATCGGTCGGTACCAGCACCATCGAATGCTGCTGATGGCGCGGACCGTCTGGGTTCGACAGGCCCATGAAGATCATCACCTTGCAGCGCGGATCGCAGGCGCCGGACGTCCACCATTTGCGGCCATTGATCACCCACTCGTCACCATCACGCACGGCCGTGGCAGCCATGTTGGTGGCGTCCGAAGAAGCCACGTCCGGTTCGGTCATGGCGAATGCCGAGCGGATCTCACCGCGCAGCAACGGCTCCAACCACTGGCGCTTTTGCGCCTCGCTGCCATAGCGCACCAGCACTTCCATGTTGCCGGTGTCTGGCGCCGAGCAGTTGAACGGCTCCGGGCCCAGCAGCGAACGGCCCATGATCTCGGCCAGCGGCGCGTACTCCAGGTTGCTCAGACCGGCGCCGTATTCCGACTCCGGGAGGAACAGGTTCCACAAACCCTCGGCCCGGGCCTTGGCCTTGAGCTCTTCCATGATCGCGGTGGGTTGCCAGCGGTCGCCCTCGGCGACCTGGCGCTCGAACACCGGTTCGGCGGGATAGACATAAGCATCCATGAAGGCGCTGACGCGCTCTCGCAGTGCCTGGACCTTGGGCGAATAGGCGAAATCCATCGGGGTTACCTTCACGGTTCGAAGTACATGGGCAGAGCCTAGAGCAGCCAGCCTCGATCTACCTAGTCTATTTTCCGTGTGTATAAACATTCATAACCGATATATGATCGGCCAATAATTCCAACAAAGAGCGGCGCCATGAACCTCAGCAAGGTCGACCTCAACCTGTTCATCGTCTTCGACGCGATCTACACCGAAGCCAACCTTACCCGCGCCGGGCAGATCGTCGGCATCACCCAGCCGGCAGTGTCCAACGCTCTGTCGCGATTGCGCGAAACCTTCAACGACCCGCTTTTCGTACGTACCGCCCAGGGCATGGTGCCCACGCCCATGGCCCAGAACATCATCGGCCCGGTGCGCAATGCCCTGGCACTGCTGCGCACCTCAGTGCAGGAAAGCCGCATCTTCAACCCGCAGCAGGCCAACAAGACCTTCCGCATCAGCATGACCGACCTCACCGAGGCGGTGATCCTGCCGCCGCTGTTCCAGCGCCTGCGCCGCCTGGCCCCGGCGGTGCTGATCGAAAGTTTCCTGTGCAAGCGCCGCGAAACCACCAAGGAACTGGCCGCCGGGCGCCTGGACTTCGCCGTCGACGCCCCACTGAACACCGACCCGCAGGTGCGCCACGTCAAGCTGATGCAGGATCGCTATGTCTGCGCACTGCGCCAGGGCCACCCGCTGGCCGATACCAAGCTGACCCTCGACAACTACCTGGGCATGACCCACATCCATATCTCCAGCCGCCGCAACGGCCTGGGCTACGTGGACCTGGCACTGGGCAAGATGGGCGTGCAACGCAAGGTCGCGCTGCGCTCCCAGCATTACCTGATGGCTTCGCAGGTGTTGCAGCAGACCGACATGGCCATGACCGTACCCGAGCGCTTCGCCCGCCGTCACCAGTTGCGTTTCCAGCCGCTACCGGTGGACGTACCAGCGCTGGAGACTCACCTGTACTGGCATGAGAGCACCGACCAGGACCCGGCCAACCGCTGGATGCGCGAGCAAATCATCGAATTGTGCGAGCGCGTGGTGGCCGAAGAAGAACGGGCGCTGGAGCCTGCCTGAAGCGTTCATGGCACTGTGGGCTCGCCTGGGCCCACAGAGAGGAAAAACCATTTCTAATTGATCTATTAATATAGAAAAATATTCTCCGTCAACCGGCTATCTGCAGCACAAAAAGCAAAATCATTTTCTCCCCAGCGCTTAGGCTTGATGCAACGATTGCCAACACCACAGCAACATTGCACGGACCCGCCCCATGCCTAGCGCCCCGCTCTATTTCGACTACGCCGCCACCACTCCGGTCGACGACCGAGTCATCGAAACCATGCTCACCTGCCTCGGTCGCCAGGTTAACTTCGGCAACCCCGCGTCCAGTGGCCATGCCTATGGCCAGGCCGCACGCGAAGTGGTCGAGCAGGCCCGCCGGCAAGTGGCAGAGCGGGTCGGTGCCCGCGCCGACGACATCGTCTGGACATCGGGCGCCACCGAGTCCAACAACCTGGCACTCAAAGGCATCACCCAGGGCATGGCCCAGCCGGGCCACCTGATCACCAGCCAGCTGGAGCACAAGGCCGTGCTCGACACGGTCAAGGAACTGGAGCGCCAGGGCTGGGCCATCACCCGCCTGGCGCCGGACGCCAGCGGCCTGATCCAGCCCTACGCTGTGCAGGCAGCGCTGCGCGCGGACACCCGCCTGGTATCGCTGATGGCCGTCAACAATGAACTGGGTACCGTCACTGATTTCGCTGCCATTGGCGAACGGGTTCGCGCCCATGGCGCCCTGCTGCATGTGGATGCGGCCCAGGCGGTCGGCAAGCTGGCCATTGACCTGCAGGCTATGGCGGTGGACCTGATGTCGTTCTCGGCGCACAAGGTGTATGGGCCCAAAGGTATCGGCGCATTGTATGTCGGGCCTCGCGCCCGTGAGCTGATGTGCGCGCAGATCCACGGCGGCGGGCATGAACAAGGGCTGCGCTCGGGGACCTTGCCGACGCACCAGATCGTCGGCATGGGCAGTGCCTTCGCCCTGGCCGGTGAGCCGGGGGACAGCGAGCACCAGCGTATCGAGCACCTGGCCAAGCGCCTGCGTGAAGGGTTGCTGGCATTGCCGGGGGTCAGCCTCAATGGCTGTGCCCTGCAGCGGATACCTCATACCCTGAACCTGTGCATCGAAGCGAACGGCTTCAACAGCATGGCCTTGGCCAGTGAACTGGCGCTCTCGACCACCTCGGCCTGCAACTCGGCGAGCAACGCCGCTTCACATGTGCTGTTGGCGCTGGGGCTGGATGAAGCGCGGGCACGCAAAAGCGTGCGCGTGAGCATCGGGCGGTTTACCAGCGAGGCCGATGTGGACACGGCGATCGCGGTGTTTGGGCGGGTTTTGACGGCGGCTGCGGGGGCATTGTGGTAGGGCTGATGTGCATGCCTCAAGCCTTGCAGCGCCTGTGAGACCGAGCGCCGCCCGCGCGGCGCATCGCGAGCTGCGCTCGCTCCTACGTCTATTTCGGGCCAATTATTCCTGTGGGATTTGCGCGCGAACGCCTTGGCGCATGGCGCGATATCGCGTCGTACAAACAAGGCGGTCGCGCGCGCATGCCACAGGCGTTACTGGCCCGAAACAAACGTAGGAGCGAGCGCAGCTCGCGATGCGCCGCGCGGGCGGCGCTCGGTCTCACAGGCGCTGCAACTGTCGTGGCGAATACCCCAACGCCCGACGCATCCTCAAAGAAAGGTAAACACCGTCGAACCCGGCAACCGCGACTTGCTCAGCCCAGCATTGAAATCCGCCTCGCTACGGTACCCCAGGCTCAACACCACCACACTGGTATAGCCCTGCTCACGCAGCCCCAGCTCAGCATCCAGCACCTTGCTGTCGAAGCCTTCGATTGGCGTGGCATCCAGCCCATGGGCCGCTGCACCGAGCAACGCAGTACCCAAGGCCAGGTAGGTCTGCTTCTCCATCCAGTGCTGCAGGTCTTTCTGATCAAAACGGTGCAAGTCCACATAGCCGCGACGGCTCTGGTTCTGCCCTGCCCGTGCCTGCTCGTCGCGGAAGCGGCCATCGGCCTGTTCCTGGTCAAGCACCGCATTCAGGTGCGCCTCGGTCATCTCGGTGCGGGTGCAGAATACGATCACGTGCGATGCGTCGAGAATCTTCGGCGAGTTATAGGCAAAACGGCCGTCGGTGGCCTTGGCCAGGCGGGCCTTGCCTTCGGCGCTGTCGGCGACAACGAAATGCCAAGGCTGCGAGTTGACCGAGGACGGGCTGTGGCGCAGCTGTTCGAGCAGCGCATCGACCGTGGCCTGGGGAATCCTGCGGGTGGCATCGTAGGCCTTGGTGGTGTAACGGCGCTTGGCCAGGGAGACGGTATCCATGCTGCAACTCCAATCAACGAAACGGGATCTGTCGCGCATCTTATCTTTCCTGCAAACCAAAAAAAGCGGCAGAATACAGCAACACTTTCACCCCTGGAGTGAAAATGCTCCGTTTCACCGACCTCGAACTGTTCGTGCGCAGCAGCGCCCTGGGCAGCTTCACCGCTGCCGCCCATGAAGCCGACCTGCTGCCCGGGCAAGTGGCCGCCGCGATCAAGCGCCTTGAGCGCGACCTCGACGTGCGCCTGTTCGCCCGCACCACCCGCAGCCTGCGCCTGACCGCCGAGGGCGAGCTGTACCTGCCCACCGCCCAGCGTGTACTGGACACCCTGCGCCAGGGCCACGAGCAGCTTCATGCCAGCCACAGCACCTTGCGTGGGGTGTTGCAGGTGTCCGCACCTTCCGACATCGGCCGAAACCTGTTGCTGCCCTGGCTCAGCGCCTTTCGCCGCGAGCACCCGGCATTGAGCCTGCGCTTCTTCCTCTCCGACCAGATGGCCGATTTCAGCCGTGACCCGGTGGACATCGCCATCCGCTATGGCCTCAACCAGGACGCCAACTACATCGCCCTGCCGCTGGCCCCCTGGAACCGCCGCGTGGTGGTGGCCGCGCCCGGCTACCTGGCCCGCCACGGCCGCCCCCGCACACCTGATGACCTGCAACAACATGACTGCCTGCTGTACCTGCAGCACAACCGCGTCTACGACAAGTGGCAGCTTGGCAACCGCACCGTGCAGGTACGCGGGCCGCTGGTCAGCGACGATGCCGACGTGGTGCGGCGCTGGGCGCTGGAGGGCGAAGGCATCGTCTACAAGTCGTGGCTGGACGTCAGCGCCAACATCGCCGCCGGCGAGCTGGAAATCCTGCTGCCGGAGCATCAGGGCGAAGCCACGCCGGTGACGCTGGTGTGTCCGCACCGCAAGCAGCTGTCGCCCGCAGTGACGCAACTGCACCTGTGGCTGCGCGAGCGTTTTGCCACGCTGCAGCCTGCACAATTGTTCTAAACCGGCTGACGCATCTGGAGTAAGGTGAACTGCCCTACCCGTCAGCAGCGCAGCGCCATGAGCAACTGGATCGACCTCAAGCAAGACGCCGACACCGGCATCGAGTCGGTCCGTGCGCATTTTGTCGGGCACGCCTACGACCCGCACTGGCACGACAGCTTTCTGGTCGGCTTCACCGAGCAAGGTGTGCAGCAGTTCAACTGCCGCCGGGTGCGTCACCAGAGCACCGCAGGCCAGGTCTTCCTGCTCGAACCCGGCGACCTGCACGACGGCCACGCGCCGACCGCCGAAGGCTTCACCTATTCGACCCTGTACCTGGAACCGAACTGGCTGGAGACCGAGCTGCGGGCGCTGTTCGAACAGGCACCTGGCGACAGCCTGCCGCGTTTCGCCGACACCCTGTGCCACGACGAGCGCCTGGCCCACGCCACCGCCCTGGCGTTCCAGGCGGTGCATGGCCAGGAGCTGCGTATCGTGCGCCAGACCGCCATGGACACGCTGCTGACCACCCTGACCAGCCACCTGCACTGGCGCAAGCGCCTCAACCCCGACCCGCGCCTGCCACTGACGGCACAGCGGGCGCGTGACTTTCTGCATGCCCACTTCGACCAGGACATCGGCCTGGAGCAGCTTGCCCAAGCCTGCGGGGTCGACCGCTTTCGCCTGACCCGGGCCTTCAAGGCCGCCTTCGGCCTGGCGCCGCATGCCTACCTGATCCAGTTGCGGCTGGCCCGCGCACGGCGCCTGCTCGCCCAGGGCCAGACACCTGCCGAGGTGGCCATGACCCTGGGTTTTGCCGACCAGAGTCACCTGGGACGCTGGTTCCGGCGTGCTTATCAGCTGACCCCGGCCGACTACCGCCGTCGCTGCTCAAACCTTCCAGACTGACAGCCTGCCAATGGCGACCATGGGGCCCTGATCATTCGGAGCCTTTCCCATGTCGCAATCGTTGTTGCCCTTCATTCTCTTCGCCCTGGTCTCGAGCATCAGCCCGGGCCCGACCAACCTGCTGATCCTCGCCCATGGCGCCCGGCAAGGGCTGCGCGCGAGCCTGGCGCCAATGCTGGCAGCCTGCGGTGCGGCGGCGGCGATCGTGTGGCTGGTTGGCCTGGGGCTGGGTGAAGCGCTGGTGCGCCATCCGTGGGCCCAGCAGGCGATGAGCTGGGCTGGGCTACTGTGGTTGAGCTGGCTGGCATGGCGCATGCTGCGCAGTGCCGGCGAGCCGCTGGATACCGCAGGCGGCAAGCCGTTTGGGGCAGTCAGCGCGGCGTCGTTGCAGGTGGTCAACCCGAAGGTGTGGATGATGGCGGTGGCCGTCATTGGCGTGTTTGCCGCGCCGACACTGCCGGTGTGGCAGTTGGCGTTGGTGTTCCTGCTGATTGCCGTGCCGTGCATGGCGGTGTGGGCGGTGCTGGGGGCAGGCAGTGCGCGCTGGTTGCAGGCGCCGGGGCGGTTGCTGTGGTTCAACCGGGGGTTGGCGGGGCTGCTGCTGGTGTCGGCCTGGGCTGCGGTATTGAGCTGAATCTGATCTAGCCTGTGCCGGCCTCTTCGCTGGACAAGCCCGCTCCTGCAGGCATGCGCGCTACTTGTAGGAGCGGGCTTGTCCCGCGAAGAGGCCGGTGCAGGTATTCAGTGGCTCAGAGCCTCACGAAACCGCCGGGTACTGGCCACTGCCAGCAGCAGACCGACCACCGCCACGCTACCGCCAACCATACCGATATCCGCCACACCCATCTGGCTGCTGACGATACTGCCCAGCAATGCCCCGCCACCGATGCCGATGTTGTAGATGCCGGAGAACAGCGCCATGGCCACGTCGGTGGCATCGGACGCCAGCTTCAGGGTCTTGGACTGCAGCGACAGGCTGAAACTGAGGATCGCCACGCCCCAGAACATGCTCAACGCCGCGAACACATAGAAATTGCCCGACAGCGGAAGCAGCAACAGCAGGCAAGCCGCCAACACGCCGATCGAACCCACCAGGAAGCCATGGGGGAAGCGCTCGCTGTAACGGCTGAACAGCAGCGAGCCGAACACGCCAGCGCCACCGAACAACAGCAGCAACAGCGTGGTGCGCTCGCCACCGATCTGCGCCACGTGCAGGGCGAATGGCTCGATGTAGCTGTAGGCGGTGAATTGCGCGGTGATCACCAGGGTCACCAGCAGGTAGGTAATCACCAGCGCCGGGCGCTTGAACAAAATCGGCAGGCTGCGCAGCGAACCGGAGTTCTGGCTCGGCAGCAACGGCAGCGACTTCATCAGGCACAGCATGGTCACCAGCGCTACCCCGGCAATGCTGAGGAAGGTGATGCGCCAGCCCAGTGCTTCGCCCACCACGCGCCCCAGTGGAATACCCAGCACCATCGCCAGGGTCGTGCCCGTCGCCAGCAACCCCAGCGCCTTGGCCTGCTGCCCCGGCGGTGCCACGCGCACGGCCAGCGACGCGGTGATGGCCCAGAACACGGCATGGGCCAGGGCGATGCCGATGCGGCTGACCAGCAGCATGGCAAAGCTCTGCGACAACCACGACAGCAGGTGGCTGAGGATGAACACCAGGAACACGAACAGCAGCAACCGCCGACGCTCGATGTTGCGGGTAAGCAACATCATCGGCAGCGAAGCCAGTGCCACCACCCAGGCATAGATGGTCAGCATCAGGCCGACCTGCGCGGTGGTCATGTCGAAGCTGCTGCCGATGTCACTGAGCAGCGCCACCGGGACGAACTCGGTGGTGTTGAAGATGAAGGCCGCCAGGGCCAGGGCGATCACGCTCAGCCAGCTGCCGCCACCTGCGGTCGGGGGCAGGTCGGTGGGGATGGGTCCGTTCATGGGCAGGAATCTGTTCTCCGCAGGCAAGGCGAAACGACGCGCGTCAGGGGCCAAGTATCGGCCGCGCTGAGGCACGGGTTTGTTATTGGAAGGATTGCCCGCATGGTACGCGTCAAGCCTGGCCCTCACAACCACGAAAAGGCCAGGCTATCGCCAGGTTCAGCCCTGCAGGGTCGCCATGTCGATCACGAAGCGGTACTTCACATCACCCGCGATCATGCGCTCATAGGCCTGGTTGATATTGCGGATGTCGAGCATCTCGATGTCGCAACGGATGTCATGGGCGGCGCAGAAATCCAGCACTTCCTGGGTTTCGGCAATGCCGCCAATCAGTGAACCGGCCAGCACCCGACGCTTCATCACCAGGTTGGCGGCATGTACGGCCGGGTCGATCGGCTCGATCAGGCCCACCAGAATGTGTACGCCGTCGAACTTCAGGGTCTCCAGGTACGGGTTGAGGTCGTGCTGCACCGGGATGGTATCGAGCAGGAAGTCGAAACGCCCGGCGGCGGCACGCATCTGCTCGGCGTCGGTGGACACGATCACGTGATCGGCGCCTTGGCGGCGGGCCTCCTCGGCCTTGGCCTGGGAGCGGGTGAACAGGGTCACTTCGGCGCCCAGGGCCTTGGCCAGCTTGATGCCCATGTGGCCCAGCCCGCCCATGCCGAGGATGCCGATCTTGTGACCGGGGCCGACGCCATGGTGCTTGAGCGGCGAGTAGGTGGTGATGCCCGCGCAGAGGATCGGCGCCGCGCTGGGCAGGTCCATGCCGGCCGGGATGCGCACCACGAAGTGCTCGCTGACCACGATGCTGCTGGAGTAACCACCCATGGTGTTGCTGCCATCGACCCGGTCCGGGGTGGCGTAGGTCATGGTCGGGCCTTCCAGGCAGTACTGTTCCAGGTCCTTGGCGCAGGCCTCGCAGTGGCGGCAGGAGTCGACCATGCAACCGACGCCGACCAGGTCGCCGACCTTGTGCGAGCTGACCTGGTCACCCACGGCGGTGACCCGGCCGATGATCTCGTGGCCAGGCATCAGCGGGTAGACGGCGATGCCCCACTCGTTGCGCGCCTGGTGGATGTCGGAGTGGCACACGCCACAGTAGAGGATCTCGATGGCGACATCGTCCGGGCGCGGCGCGCGGCGCTCGAAGGTCATGGGGGCCAAAGGGCTGGTCGGGGTTTGGGCGGCGTAACCGATGGCGGTGTACATGCGGGACCTCACGGGGTAGTGAAACGATTCAGGGCGCGCATTCTGCTCGCCATCGTCCTCCCGGCCCACGGCTGATTCTCCGGCATCCATGCCTGATTCTCCGAACCTGCCAGTGGCCATCTGGCGCTGGCCAGCCAATCTGCGATCATGAAACTGTCTGATTCTCTGCCCTGGTTCATCATGCAACTGACCCGCCACGTCGACGCCAACGCCCCGCTGTGTTCGCTGATCCGCAGCCTGGCCACCCGCCCGGGTTTCGTGCCCACGCACCTGCCCCAGGTGCAAGTACTGAGCTGGGACCACTACGTGGCCAGCAGCCCGCAGATCTACGAGCCGAGCCTGATGATCCTGGCCCAGGGCAGCAAACTGGCGCGCCTCGGCCCGCGCACCCTGGAGTACGGTGCCGGCCATTACCTGGTGCAGGCGCTGTCGGTGCCGTTCATGTGCGAGACCTTTGCCACCGCCGAGGAGCCACTCCTGGGCGTGGCGGTGGACATCGACCGCGGTGTGCTGGGCGAACTCGTGCAAAGCATGGACCTGGCACCCGACCCGGCGGTACAGGCGCAAACGCCACAGTCGATGACCTCGGCGGCGCTCGATGCACCGATGCGTGAGTCCGTGGAACGCCTGCTGCGCTGCCTGCAGGACCCTGTCGACGCCAAGGTGCTGGGCCCGGCGCGCATTCGCGAGGTGCTCTACACCGCCCTGCGCGGCCCCCAGGCCGGGGTGCTGCGGGCGTTGGTGGAGCAACAGGGGCACTTCGCCCGCATTGGCGCGGCGCTCATGCACTTGCGCGAGCACTACACCGAGCCGCTGAGTGTCGAGGCGCTGGCGGCCTGCGCCAACATGAGCGTGTCGACCTTCCATGAGCACTTCAAGCGCTGCACCGACATGGCACCGATGCAGTACCTCAAGCGCCTGCGCCTGCTCAAGGCGCAGCAGATGCTGATTGGTGAAGGGCTGGGGGTGGCGCAGGCGGCGCATCGGGTGGGCTACCAGAGTACCTCGCAGTTCAGCCGCGAGTACAAGCGCCAGTTTGCCCGCAGCCCCGGGGATGAACTGCCCTACCAGAGCCTGCCGGTATAACCGTCAACTGCTTTTGCGTCAACTCCACTCAGTCCTCCAGCGGCCATTCAGCCACCGGCCAATACTGGCCCTTGCGCGACTCGAACAAGGTGAAGTGGCGGGCGACAAGCATGAAATCCGGCGCGAGCGGCGTTTCGGGCACTTCCTGGTGGAAATCGCGTGAGAGCGTGAGGTGGGGACGATAGTCGTGGGGCTGCTCAACTATTCCGAGAGGGCGCAGTGTCTGCGCCAGGTCATACGCCAGTCGCAGCAACGCTGGGGGCGCTTGTATGGGTTCAAGTACCAGGATCTGCGGGCGCAGCCAGACATTCAGCCGATCAAGCTGAAGGCGAAGCGCTCGTGGATGCTTGAGCGCGCCCACAGAAGCGATCAATGACGGCATCTGATCGGCACTCACGTCACCCACAAACAGCAGGGTTACGTGGAAGTTGTCGGCAGCCACGGGTTTACCCACCCGCAGGCAAAGGTCCTGGCGCCATTGGGCGATGGCGCGACGCGGGGCTTCGTCTACAGAAAGCGCGAAAAATAGCCGCTTGAAGGGTTGATCATTGCGACTCGGCTCATGTGCCACGAGCGTACTCCCTGGACCTGGACTCAATTCGCCAAGCATATGGCAACACTGCTTGCACCTGTTAAATCTGCCAGTAGTGCCTCACAGCGGTCGCGCATAAATTGAAGCTTGTTTTCAACACATGCAGGAGGCAGCCATGCAAAGCAGCAACGCGAAAGACAAAGCAGACACCATGAATGCCAAGCTCCGCAAAGGCGGCAATAAACAAACATTCACAGCAACAGAATTCGAAACGGGTACCGCCTTTGGTAATCGATGGTTCAACGGTATTCAAGGCGATCCCGATGCAAGCTTCAGCCACATTGTGCTGAAGCTTCCCGAGTCCAAAATCAGGCAAGGTGCAAAGTTTGCGATCGGCGACGGTGAAAAGGCCTCGGTCAGTGCTTATTTTGGATCGAGCGTGTTCCCTTACTCTGGCTGGGCGGAGAGCGGGCAGATGGAAATCGTCCAGTGGGACGCGACCAGCGGACTCCTGAAAATTTACTTCACTTTCCTCACGGCCGAGGGCCTGGAAGCCGAAGGCAGTCTCGACTGCACACTCCTGAGTTTGAGCAAGAACGAGACGGCCACCAACTCCGTCAGGGCTAGCATTACCCCCGACCTGTTCTCCAGCCTCGGCGATCTGGTCGCGGATGACATCAGCCTCGAACGCAGTGGGGATTCAAGTTTCCTGCTGATCGCTCGACAAGGCAAAGCTCCCCAGTTGCAGGGTATGCGAATGACCATCAACCCGGCCACAAACTCCATAAGGGCGTTTTTCGTCATTGATAACGGCCTTGTGAATTTCCTCGGAGGTTCAAGTCATTTCGAATGGGATGAGCAGGCGAGCAGGCTCAAGGGCAGGCTTTCGGGAAGGAAGTTTTCACACTTGGGCCGAGAATACACGGTAGATAATGCCCATATCAGCGTGACCCTCGGTAAGTAGCGTCACCGCAAGGTTGCTGGCGGGCCAGGTACACGCTCGACTTGCACCAAGGTCTGCCATCACCGTGCAACATTTCCTACAAACCATCCCTTCGATTGTTTATGCTGGCGGGCTTAGCCATTGCAAATGGCCATTTTTGAAACGTGTCTGCCCATGAAAATTGCACTCGTACTGATCTTCGTCCTCTCGATCGCCTATGTTCACCTGCGCGGTCGGGTGCGCCACAAGCTGACCCGTCAGCTGGGCGACCACTCCAGCTTCCTGGCCCCGGTCAACAGCTTCCTGTACCTGTTCTCCAAGCACCCGGCCAAGCCTTACCTGCCGGTCGAGGCGTTCCCGGAGCTACAGCCGCTCATGGAGCATTGGCAGGAGATTCGTGCCGAAGGCCAGCAGCTGCTGCACGTGGGCGAGATCAAGAAGTCCGACAATTATGACGACGTCGGTTTCAATTCGTTCTTCAAGACCGGCTGGAAGCGCTTCTACCTGAAGTGGTACGGCGAAAGCCACCCGTCGGCCATGACCCTGTGCCCACGCACCACCGAGCTGCTGCAAGGCATCGGCACGGTCAAGGCGGCGATGTTCGCCACCCTGCCACCGGGTGCCAAGCTGGTCCGCCACCGTGACCCGTATGCCGGTTCGTACCGCTTCCACCTCGGCCTGGACACGCCGAACGATGACGGTTGCTACATCGACGTGGACGGCGAGAAGTACTCCTGGCGCGATGGCGAGGGCGTGGTCTTCGACGAGACCTACATCCACTATGCCGCCAACACCACCGAGCACAATCGCATCATCCTGTTCTGCGACATCGAGCGCCCGCTGAAGTACCGCTGGGCCACCGCGTTCAATCGCTGGTTCAGCCGCAACGTCATGGCCGCCGCCGCAGCGCCGAACGACGCCGGCGACAAGACCGGCGGCATCAACCGCCTGTTCACCCGCATCTACAAGATCCGCGAGCGTGGCAAGGCGCTGAAGAAGCGCAACCGCATGCGCTACTACCTGGAGAAGTGGCTGGTGGTCGCGGCCCTGGTACTGGTATTCGTCTACATCTGACACCCTGCCTGCAGCCTATCGCCGGCAACCGGCGATAGGCGCAAATTCGACTAGCCTGAAAGCTCCTCCCGCAACCTCCCCAAGGTGAAGACGATGAGCATGATGGACTGGGACGCCTACCGTAAGCAGTTGATGGCCGGCATCGGCGATCTCAAGCAACTGTCCCCTGACACCGTGGCCGGCTACATGACCGCCAGCGGCGCGGGTGCCAAGACCAACCACCTGGACGCCAAGACCCGCGAACTGATCTCCCTGGCCGTGGCCGTCACCACCCGCTGCGACGGCTGCATCGCCGTGCACTCACAGCAAGCCGTCAAGCACGGCGCCACCCGTGAAGAGATCGCCGAGGCGCTGGGTGTGGCCGTGGCGATGAATGCCGGGGCCGCGCTGGTCTACTCGGCCCGCGCCATGGATGCAGTGGGCAAGGCCAACGGCTGAAGCCCGACGGCGTCGCCGCCCTTGCGCGACGGCGCCGCGCCACCCAGACTTGGCGGCCTAGCCATTGCAGGAACCGCCATGATCCACATCCGCCCCATGACGCCCGAGGACTTCGAGCGTTTCTGGCCGACCTTCCAGGCCATCGTCCAGGCCCGCGAAACCTACGCCTTCGACCCCGAACTGGACGTCGAGCAGGCACGCCAGCTGTGGCTGCAACTGCCACTGCACACCCTGGTGGCCGAAGCCGATGGCGAGCTGCTCGGCTCCTACTACCTCAAGGCCAACGCCGCCGGCCCTGGCGCCCATGTCGGCAACTGCGGCTACATGGTCTGCGACGCCGCCCGTGGCCGTGGCGTGGCCCGGCTGATGTGCGAGCACTCGCAGAAGCTGGCGCGCCAGGAAGGCTTTTTGGCGTTGCAGTTCAATTCGGTGGTGGCGAGCAACGAAGTGGCGGTGGCGCTGTGGACCAAGCTCGGCTTCGAGACCGTTGGCCGCCTGCCCAAAGCCTATCGCCATGCCCGCCTGGGGTTGGTCGACTGCCTGGTGATGTACAAGTGGCTGGCCGATGAGCCGGTGGTGGAAAAGCCTCCCCTGCTGATCGGGCGCAAGAACATCGAAGCACGGGTGTCGCGCCGCCGCGGGCGCTGACACGCGCATTTGACGTGCTGGCCATTCGATGGTCAGATGCGCGCCAGTTTCAGGTGTCCTGCGCCGCCGTGCGCAGGGTGAAACGGGAAGCCGGTGCGTCGTGGTTCACGACAAGTCCGGCGCTGCCCCCGCAACGGTAAGCGAGCGATGCCTTCGACACACCACTGTGCGCCAGCATGGGAAGGTGAAGGCCTCACGCCCCTCGCAAGCCCGGAGACCGGCCTGAAGCCCTACTTGGCAACCCGCGGTGGGCGGGCGCAGGCCGGTCTCCGCGTGCGCCCCTGCATGCGTGGTGTGCCTTTGCGTGTTTTCCACCGGGATCCATTCATTCCTGCAGTAGTGGAACGACATGTCCCGATTCATCAAGCTTCACCCCCTGGCGGCCTGCCTGGCCGTCACGCTGCCAGCCCTGGCCGACGAACCCGTGCTGAACCTCCCCTCCACGGCCATCACCGATAGCCGTGACCAACAACACGTAGATCTGGCCACGCCGACCGAGGCCGGTTCTCGGCTGAACCTCACTGCCCTGGAAACCCCGGCCAGCACCAGCAGCATCACTGCCGAACAGATCGAGCAGCGCAACAACCTCACCGTGCAGGACGCCGTGACCCGCTCGCCCGGGATCACCTTCATCGGCAACCCGGGCGATGGCGGCACCGGCCTGTCGGCGCGCGGCTTCACCGGCCATGGCTCGGTGATGACCCTGTTCGACGGCGCACGCCTGTACACCGGGGCCGGCACCCAGACCTTCCCGGTCGACCCGTGGATGGTCGAGCAGATCGACGTCATCCGCGGCCCGGCTTCGGTGCTGTATGGCGAAGGCGCGACCGGCGCGGTGATCAACGTGATCCCGAAAAAGCCGTTCGCTGGCGACATCCACAACCGCCTGCGCCTGGGCTACGGTTCCTGGGACCGCCAACAACTGGGCCTGGACAGCGGCGGTAGCCTCAGCGAACGCCTGAGCTATCGCCTGACCCTGAACCAGCAGGCCGGTAACGGTTGGGTCGACCGCACCGACTCGCGCAGCCTGGCGCTCAGCGCCGCGCTGCGCTTCGATGCCAGCGACGACCTGAGCTTCACCCTCGCCCACGAGCGCGGCGACGCCCAGCCCGCCAACTACTACGGCACGCCGCTGATCGACGGCCATTACCGCAGCAGCCTGCGCAAGAAGAACTACAACATCCAGAACGACGAGCAGCGCTACCACGACGAGTGGACCCGCTTCACCACCGACTGGACGATCAACGACCACCTCAGCGCCAGCAACCAGCTCTACTACATCAAGAGCCGCCGCCACTGGCGCAATGCCGAGAACTACAGCTGGGACGCCGATCGCGCGCTGCTGGAGCGCCAGAGCTACCTGGAGATCAAGCACAACCAGGAGCAGCTCGGCGACCGCCAGACCTTCACCTTCGACCACAGCCTGTTCGGCCTGGCCAGCAAGACGCTGGTCGGTGTCGAATACAACAAGGTACGTTTCAACGTCGACAGCAACCGGCCGTACAACGACGTGGGCGGCGACTACATCGACCCATGGCAGCCGACCCCGGGTTGGTTCCACAGCGACTCGCCAACCCGCCCACAGACGCTGTCCACCACCCACACCTTCGCCCTGTTCGCCGAGAACCGCCTGCAGCTCACCGAGCGCCTGTCGCTGGTGACCGGTGTGCGCCGCGATCAGAACCACATCGACCGCGACAACCTGGTCGACGGCAGCCGCAGCGACCGCAGCCTGCAGGGCGGCAACTGGCGCGCCGGGCTGGTGTTCGCCGTCAACGACAATCTGTCGCTGTACGGCCAGTACTCCACCAGCGAGGACGGCGTGGACAACCTGGTCAGCCTGAGCCCGTCGCAGATGCACTACGACCTGACCGAAGCGAAGCAGACCGAACTGGGCCTCAAGCAGCGCTTCTGGGAGGGCCGTGGCGAGTGGACGCTGGCGGCGTTCCATATCGTCAAGAAGAAGCTGCTGGTGGATGACCCGATCACCCACGAGGCGCAACAGGCCGGGCAGCAGACCTCCGATGGCCTGGAGGCGTCGCTGGAACTGGCCCTTGGGCAGCAATGGCAGGTGTCGGCCAATGCCGCGCTGGTGCGGGCGAACTACGATGATTTCGACGAGGTGGTCGATGGCGTGGCCCAGGACCGTGCCGGCAACCGCCCGGCCAATGTGCCACGGCGCACGGCCAACCTGTGGCTGAGCAAGGGCTTCGGCCAGCAGGTCGAGGCCGGGATTGGCGCACGGTATGTGGATGAGCGTTATGCCGACACGGCCAATAGCCAGAGTGCGCCGGGGTATACCGTGGTCGATGCCAACATTGGCTGGCAGGTGTTGCCGGATGTGCGCCTGGGGTTGCAGGTGAACAACCTGTTCGACCGCGAGTATGTGGCGTCGGTGTTCAGTGGCGAGCAGTGGGTGATGGGCGCGCCGCGGTCGTATTTCGCTACCGTGGATTACACCTTCTGACCTGAGGGCCTCTTCGCGGGACAAGCCCGCTCCTACAGGTTATGCGCAAGCCTGAATCCTCCGCGCCCCCTTTAGGAGCGGGCTTGTCCCGCGAAGAGGCCGGCACAGCCAACACAAAAACCACTATCAGAAGTCAATTAATAGTTATAAGATAACGTTTCATTTGACATTCATTCCTGCCTGCGACTCCTTTCCATGACCAGTGCCTCAGCCCTCCCCACCCAGCTCACCCAGCGCCTGCAGAGCATCGATGCCCTGCGCGGCCTGGTGATCCTGTTCATGCTGCTCGACCACGTGCGTGAAACCTTCTTCCTGCACCGCCAGGTCAGCGATCCGATGACCATCGATGCCACCGACCCGTCGCTGTTCGCCAGCCGCACCCTGGCCCACCTGTGCGCCCCGGTGTTCGTCCTGCTCACCGGCCTGTCGGCCTGGTTGTATGGCGAGAAATACCAGGGCCGCAGCGATGTGTCGGCGTTCCTGTTCAAGCGCGGGCTGTTCCTGGTGGTGCTGGAGTTCACCCTGGTCAACTTCGCCTGGACCTTCCAACTGCCGCCGAGCGTGGTCTACATGCAGGTGATCTGGGCCATCGGCGTGAGCATGATCGCCCTGTCGCTGCTGGTGTGGCTGCCGCGTCCTGCCCTGCTCGCCCTGGGCGCGCTGATCATCGCCGGGCACAACCTGCTCGATGGTCTGCACTTTGGCGTGGAATCGGCCCTGCATGTGCCGTGGGCGATCCTGCATGACCGTGGCTGGCTGGAGGTCTCGGAGAACCTGCGCCTGCGCACCTCCTACCCGGTGCTGCCGTGGATCGGCGTGATCGCCCTGGGCTACGGCCTCGGCCCGTGGTTCGCCCGTGGCAGCGACGCCGGTGAGCGCCAGCACCGCCTGCTGATGGCCGGCGTCATCGCCCTGCTCGGTTTCATGGTGCTGCGCCTCTACAACGGTTACGGCGAGGCGCCTTGGAGCGGTTACCCGACCGTCACCCAGACGCTGATGAGCTTCTTCAACATCACCAAGTACCCACCCTCGTTGCTGTTCCTGGCCCTGACCCTGGGTTGCGGCCTGCTGTTGCTGCGCGCCTTCGAGCGCGCCGGGCTGGCCCGCTGGATCAGCGCCCTGGCGGTGTTCGGCGCAGCGCCGATGTTCTTCTACCTGCTGCACCTGTATGTGCTCAAGCTGCTGTACCTGGCCTGCGTAGCGCTGCTGGGCCTCAACCACGGCGACTACTTCGGCTTCGACGGCATCGGCGCGGTGTGGCTAAGCGCGGTGTTGCTGGCCGTGGCGCTGTACCTGCCCGTGCGCTGGTTCGCCCGGCTCAAGGCCCGCCGGCGTGACATCGCCTGGCTCAAGTACTTCTGATTAAACGTTTTCACCCGGCGACCTGATGGTCTACCATGCGGCCCGCCGGTTTCCACCACGGAACTAACAGGGAATCCCAGGCCCGCCACCATTGGCGCGCCAAACGGAACTGCCCCCGCAACTGTAGGTGCCGAGCCTGCTCCATCGATGCCACTGGATCAATGATCCGGGAAGGCCGGAGCCAGGTGACGACGCACCAGTCAGGAGACCTGCCGGCATACATTCACCAACCGGCGGGGTGTCCGGGATGGCCATCTGTGCTGCCCTCGCGCCTGCGAGGGCCGGCGATGCCTGTCCGTGCGTTCCTCACCAGAACTGACCGATAGGAGATCGCCCCGCATGCTGCTGCGCTTCACATCCTTGCTGGCCGGCCTGAGCCTGACTGGCCTGGCCCAGGCTGCCGCCACCCACTACCCGCTGACCATCGACAACTGCGGCGCGCCGCAGACCTTCGCCCAGGCGCCCGAGCGCGCAGTCACCATCGGCCAGGCCGGCACCGAGATGCTCTATGCACTGGGCCTGGGCGACAAGCTGGCCGGCACCTCGCTGTGGTTCAACAACGTGCTCCCCGAATACCAGGCGGTGAACGCCAAGGTGCCGCGCCTGGCCGACAACGACCCAAGCTTCGAGGCGGTGGTCGGCAAGCGCCCACAACTGGTGGCCGTGCAGTTCGAGTGGATGGTCGGCGCTCAGGGCGTGGTCGCCACCCGCGAGCAGTTCAGTGAGCTGAAGATCCCCACCTACCTGCTGCCCTCGGACTGCGAAGGCAAGGACAACCTGGTCGGCGCCGACGGCACCCGCCTGCAGGCGTTCCAGGTCGAGAGCATCTACAAGAGTGTCAGCCAGCTGGCCGAGATCTTCGACGTGCAGGACCGTGGCGCGGCGCTGAACACCGACCTCAAGGCACGCCTGGATAGCGCGAAGCAGCAGCTGGCCGGCAAGGACCTGTCGCAGACTTCGGCACTGTTCTGGTTCTCCAGCGCCGACCTCGACATCGACCCCTACGTCGCCGGCCGCCAGGGCGTGGCCGACTTCATGTTGCGCACCCTGGGCGTGCGCAACGTGGTCGAATCGACCGAGGAATGGCCGACCGTGGGCTGGGAAACCCTGGCCAAGGCCAACCCGACCTGGCTGATCATCGCGCGCATGGACCGCCGCCGTTTCCCTGCAGACGACTACCAGAAGAAGCTCGAATTCCTGCGCAGCGACCCGGTGACGAAGAACATGGACGCGGTAAAGAACAACCGAATCATCATCCTCGACGCCGACGCCATGCAGGCCGGCATCCGCCTGTTCCGTGGTTTGCAGACCTTGTCTGCGGCCTTTGCCAGCGGTAAAGCAGCGCAGTGATGAACGCCCTGCCCTACACCGCCCTGGCCGTGCTGGCCCTGCTCGCGGCCGTGCTGGCCGGTACCGCCATTGGCGAGACCAACCTGTCACCGAACTTGGTTTTCCAGGTGCTGGCCAACCACCTGTGGCAGGCCGGATACCCGGTCGACCCGATCGACGCGGGCATCGTCTGGAACTACCGCCTGACCCGCTCGCTGGTCGCCGCTGCTTGCGGTGCAGGTCTGGCGACCTGCGGGGTGATCCTGCAGGCGCTGTTGCGTAACCCACTGGCCGAGCCCTACCTGCTCGGGCTGTCCGCCGGCGCTTCGACCGGTGCAGTGCTGGTCGGCCTGCTGGGCCTGGGCAGTGTCGCCCTGAGCATGTCCGGCGGCGCCTTCATCGGTGCCCTGGCGGCCTTTGCCCTGGTGCTGGTGCTGGCCCGAGCGGCCGGGCCGAGCAGCAACAACGCCCAGGTGATCCTCGCCGGCATCGCCGGCTCGCAGCTGTTCACGGCCCTCACCGCCTTCCTCATCACCAAGTCGGCCACCGCCGAGCAGGCGCGCGGCATCCTGTTCTGGTTGCTGGGCAACCTCAGCGGCGTGCGCTGGCCGTCGGTGTGGATGGCGTTGCCGGTGGCGCTGTTCGGGCTGGTGGTATGCCTGTGGCACCGCCGGGCGCTGGATGCCTTCACCTTCGGCGCCGACTCGGCGGCCTCGCTGGGCATCGCCGTGCGCCGCACGCAGTTGCTGCTGATCAGTTGCGCGGCTCTGGTAACGGCCGTGATGGTGTCGATCGTCGGCGCCATCGGTTTCGTCGGCCTGGTCATCCCCCACGCCCTTCGCCTGCTGCTCGGGCCCGGCCATGGCCGGCTGCTGCCGGCCAGCGCCCTGGGCGGCGCGCTGTTCCTGATTGCCGCCGATGTGCTGTCGCGCACGTTGATAACTGGCCAGGTGATTCCGGTCGGCGTGGTCACCGCCTTGATCGGCGCGCCGGTGTTCGCGCTGATCCTGGTCAGCCGCCGGGGGCGCCCATGACCGTCATGAATACCGTGCACGTCGCTCCACTCGCCTGCCGGGGGCTGGGCCTGCAACTGTCGGGCAACACCGTGCTGTGCAACATCGACCTCAACGTGGTGGCTGGGGAAACCCTGGGCATCGTCGGCCCTAACGGCTCGGGCAAGTCGTCCCTGCTCAAGTTGCTGGCCGGGCTGCGCACGCCGGGCACCGGCAGTGTGCAGTTGCTCGGCGAGCCCCTGGCGCGCCTGCCGCGTCGGCGTGTCGCACAAGCGCTGGCGCTGGTCGAACAGCAGGCCGACACCCTCGATGCGATCAGCGTGTTCGATGCCGTCGCCCTGGGCCGCACGCCGTGGCTATCGGCGCTGGCACCATTCTCCCGGGAAGACCGTACCATCGTCGAACAGGCCCTGGCCGACCTCGACGCCACGCACCTGGGTGAACGGGTCTGGAGTTCGCTGTCCGGCGGCGAGCGCCAGCGCGTGCACATCGCCCGCGCCCTGGCCCAGCGCCCGCAGGTATTGCTGCTCGACGAGCCGACCAACCACCTCGACATCCAGCACCAGCTGAGCCTGTTGCAACAGGTACAGGCACTGCCCGTCACCACCCTGGTGGCCCTGCACGACCTCAACCAGGCGCTGACCTGCGACCGCGTGGCGGTGCTCGACAAGGGCCACCTGGTGGCACTCGGCAAGCCGCTGGAGGTGCTCACCCCTGAGCGCCTGCTGAGCACCTTCGGAGTGCACGCCCACTACCTCACCGACCCCTTCGACGGCGCGCGCATCCTGCGTTTTCGCGCCCCCTGAACCAGGAAGTTCCCGCCATGTTTGTGCGCCCCGCCGCCGTGCTGCTCGCCACTGCACTTTCAACCGTCCCAGCCATTGCCGAAGTGCATGAAGTGAAGATGCTCAATCGCGGGGTGGCAGGTGCCATGGTCTACGAGCCAGATCATCTGCGTATCGATCCGGGCGACACGGTGCGCTTCCTGCCGACCCAGAGCGGGCACAACGCTGCCAGCGTACCGGGGTTGCTGCCAGCCGGGGCCGAGGCATTCAAGAGCAAGCTGAACCAGCCCTTCGAGCAGACCTTCAGCGTGCCTGGCCTCTACGGTATCCAGTGCATTCCGCACCTGGCCATGGGCATGGTGATGCTGATTCAGGTAGGCGAAGAACGTGCCTTCGCATTGCCCGCAGCGCTGCCAGCCAGGGCCCAGGCGCGCTTCGCAGCGCAGTTGCAGCAACTGGAGGCAGGCCAATGAAGCACCTGCTGCTCACCCTGTCGCTGGCAGGCCTGGCCCCGTACGCCCTGGCGGACTCGGCGCAGTCGCAAAGCAACGGTTTTATCGAAGACAGCAATTGGAACATCCTCAACCGCAGCGTCTACGACCAGCGTGACTACAAGCACGGTGGGCGCAACAGCAGCGCACGCAACGCTTACAAGCCACGCAACGAACGCAACGGCCTGGCCGAGGAATGGGCTTACGGCCTGATGGGCACGTTCCAGTCCGGTTTCACCCAGGGACTGATTGGCGTCGGCGTCGATGCCCACGCCTATCAGGGCGTGCAGCTCGACAGCGGCGGCGGCCGTGCGGGCAAGGCGCGCCTGCTGGGCGTGGACAACGATGGCCATCCAAAGAATGAATACAGCCGCGGCGGTGCGGCGCTGAAGCTGCGGGTATCCAATACCGTGCTGTCCTGGGGCGAACAGCGGGTGAAGACGCCGGTGTTCAGCTCCTCGGACAGCCGCCTGCTGCCCGAAACGGCCACGGGTTTCTTCCTGACCAGCAGCGAGATCGACACCCTCAAGCTGGTCGCCGGCCACTTCAACGAAAGCACCGATCGCAACGCATCCAGCCACGACCAGGGCTTCGTGGTGAACTACTCAGACGGCCGCCAGGGCAACAGCTTCGACCTTGCCGGCCTGGTGTGGAACCCCGGCGCCGCCTTCAGCGGCAGCCTGTACACCTCGCGCTACGAAGACACCTGGAACCAGCACTACCTCGGCAGCACCCTCACCCACGCCCTGGATGACCGCCGCAGCCTGAGCCTGGACCTCAACCTGTACCGCACCACCGACACCGGCAAGGCGCTGTCCGGGCGCATCGACAACACCACCTGGAGCCTGGTCTCGCGATACAGCCAGGGCCCGCACAGCGCCAGCCTCGGCTGGCAGCAGGTGGATGGCAACACGCCGTTCGACTACGTCACCCGCGGGGCGATCTACATCGCCAACGCCGTGCAGATGTCCGACTTCAACGCACCGAACGAAAAATCATGGCAGGCGCGCTATGACCTGGACATGGGCGGTTATGGCATTCCGGGGCTGAACCTGACTGCCCTGTATGTGCGCGGCTTCGATATCGACGGCACCCACGTCGACCCCAACGGCGGCTATGCCTACCTGGGTTATGGCAAGGGTGGCAAGCATTGGGAGCGGGACCTCGAGGCGCGCTACGTGGTGCAGAGTGGCAAGGCCAAGGGCACCACGTTCTCGCTGCGGCACAACGTGCACCGGGGCAACACGGCGCAGGCGGAGCTTGATGGCGACCAGATCCGCCTGGCGGTGGAATGGCCGTTGTCAGGCGGTTTCTGACAGCCCCCAGCCCTGCTTCTCCTGCTCGGTCAGCGTTGCCACGACAGCGGCAAACACCTCGTTGAACTCGGAGCTGACATTCTGGTGCACGCGATAGTTGCTCAGCAGGTAGCGCTTGACGGTCTTTGGCCAGCTGCCATCCTTGTGCGCCGCAATGATGATGCCCTTGGCATCCTGGTAATTGGCTGACGGCCTGACCTTGGTCAGCAGTTTCTCGAAATCGACATAGGTCCAGTCGTCCCTGCGGTTCTCGAACGCGTCGAGCAGGTCGAGTTTGTACAGCGCGAGATGTGCCATGGGCATCCTTCCTCTTTCATCGTGAAGGAGACGACGGTAAGCAAATCGCCCGGCAATTGAAATGAACGAGGTGGTGACGGTCAGCCGCAGGAAGTAGGAATGGTCCTACCTGGCGAGCCAGTGCTCCATGTGCGTCGTGCGCCACAGCGGGTCGTCTTCCACGTCAGTCAACGCAAAGCCCTGCCGCTCCCAGAAGCGGATCGCACCAGGCAAAAACGGGTGAGTATGCAGGTACAGGCATTCGACCGCAGCGGCACGGGCGTGCTCGCGCAAGGCGGCGAACAACTCCGCAGCCAGGCCATGACGGCGGTACTCGGGCACCACGAACAGGCGCACCACCTCGACCACCTGTTTGCCGTGGTAGTCGAGTTGGGCGAAGCGGTGGTCATAGGGCAGATAGCCGATGCCTGCGATCAACCGGCCTTGATCGCGGGCTTCCAGAAAATGGCCCTGGCCGTCCAGATAAGTCTCGGCAAAATGGGCCAGGTCCTTCGGCAATAGCGACCCGGCCAGCATCGGGAACAGCCCGCGACGGGCGTTGTCGATGAAGGCCACGACTTCGCTGATGCGCTCGTGAGTGGGCGGTTGGATGATCCAGTGGGTCATGGGCGTGGAAATGTGGTCTGAACGACGGGTTTTCTACCTCAGGGACTGATGGCTGGCAACCCGACACCGCTATAATCTCCCTTCTGCAAAACGCGCCCAAGGCCACCCCATGCCCCGCATCCAGAAGTTACTGTTGCCCTTGCTGTTCGTTACCGCCCTCGCCGCCTGCGACCAGAAACCCACCCGCGAAGAGCAGATCCTGGCCAACCTGCCGCTGCAGGAGGCCTACGACCACAACATCGAGCGCATGGCCGTGCTGCTCACCCGTACCCACCCGCAGCTGGATGCAGCCACCATCAGCAGTGTCCTGCGCAAGCACCTCACCGTCGAGGACCAACGCCAGGACCTGTTCAAGCTCTACAGCGAGAAGAACTTCAGCGATGCCGAGTTCGCCACCATCGTCGCCGCCACCCGCGACCCGGCCAAGGCCAAGGCGCTTGAACAGACCGAGGAAGGCAAGCGCCTGAGCGACAAGCTCACCGGGCTGATGCGCGAGACGGCGCGGGATGAGAAGGTGCAGGCACTGGCCGAGCAGCGCATGCAACAGGTGGAGGATGAACTGGAAGAGCTTGAGAAGCCGGGCTCCTGATTTGCCTGCATGGTACCGGCTGCGCCGGTGTTCGTGGCACAGGTTGAACTGATCGTTCACTCGGCTGACGTGTCCAACGATCATTCAAGACCTGGAGACCAACCATGCCCCGTCTGGGCTTCGCCTGCATGTACCGCCACCCTCACCGCAGCCTGTCGGTGAAAGAGCTTGAGGCCATCGAACGCGCCTTCAACCCGCGCACCACCACGCTGCGCTGGCTGGCCAGTGCCACCCAGGAAGCAGCCCGAGCGAAGCTGCTGGAGCTGGTGCAGCACAACCTCGACGCCCAATTGCGCCTGCTGGCCTACGTCAGTGAACTGCCGCCGATGCTGCGCATGGTGCGCCTGAGCAGCGACCTGCTGCCGCTCTACAGCCACCCCAGCGTAGGGCCGATCTGTCGCGACAGCGAGTTCCAGGCCCTGATGGCCGAACGCTTTGCGGCCATTGGCAAATTGGCCCGCGCCCAGGATATCCGCTTGTCATTCCATCCCGGTCAGTACTGCGTGCTCGGCTCGGACCGCCCCGAGGTAGTGGAGAACAGCCTGGCCGAATTCGAATACCACGCCGACATGATCCGCATGATGGGCTTCGGTCAACGCTTTCAGGACTTCAAGTGCAATGTGCATATCGCCGGGCGCCTCGGCGCAGCCGGGGTACGCCAGGTGTGGCCAAGGTTGTCGCAGGTGGCGCGCCACGTGATCACCTTCGAGAACGATGAGAAGACCTACGGCGTCGACGACTGCCTTGCACTGGCCGACCTTGCGCCGGTGGTGCTGGACATTCACCACTGCTGGATCCACGAGGGCGACTACATCGATCCCCACGACCCGCGCGTGGCGCGGATCATCGACAGTTGGCGAGGTGTGCGGCCGACGATGCACTACTCGCAGCCGCCGGAGAGCTTGCAGGCACTGGGCTTCGGCGCTGACAGCAAGCTGACCATCCCGGCGTTGCTGGAGAAGGTAAACAAGCGAGACCTGTATCAGCACAGCGCGCAAATGTGGAACGACTGGACCAACCGCTACGCCCTGCAGTTCATCGATCGCTTCGACATCATGTTCGAGGCCAAGGACAAGAACCTGGCGACCCTGGATTTCTACCGGCGATATGTCGAGCGGACATGACCGCAGAAACACCGCGACAGAGCGCTTGCGGTTCGAAAAAGATGAACTTAACTATTGTTTCAAGAGCTGTCATAAATCTGTCGTGTTTCAGTCATAGGATTGACCCCAACCTGACATTTTCTCTCTTCATGGATGAACGTCTCATGCGTCGTGTGGTTTTCAATCAGAAAGGTGGCGTGGGCAAATCGAGTATCGCCTGCAACCTAGCCGCGGCCAGTGCCGCCGAAGGCTATCGCACATTGCTGGTCGACCTCGACCCCCAGGCCAACGCCACCTACTACCTCACCGGGCTGACCGACGACGCCATCCCCGCCGGCATCGCCGACTTCTTCCGCCAGACCCTCTCGCCGGTCACCGCCGCTGGCAAGAAGCACCGCGTGGCGATCACCGAAACCCGCTACGACAACCTGCACCTGGTGACGGCCAGCCCCGACCTCAGCGACCTGCAGAGCAAGCTGGAGAGCAAGTACAAGATCAACAAGCTGCGCAAGCTGCTGGCGGAGCTGGGCGAAGACTACGAGCGGATCTACATCGATACCCCGCCGGCGCTGAACTTCTACACCTTCAGCGCCCTGGTGGCCGCCGAACGTCTGCTGATCCCGTTCGACTGCGACAGCTTCTCGCGCCAGGCGCTGCTCAGCGTCATGGCCGAAGTCGAGGAACTGCGCCAGGACCACAACCCGGCACTGCAGGTGGAAGGCGTGGTGGTCAACCAGTTCGCCGGGCGCACCGCGCTGCACCAGACCCTGGTCGAGCAGTTGCGCGACGAGGGCATGCCGGTGCTGCCGGTGTACCTCAGCAGCTCGATCAAAATGCGCGAATCGCACCAGGTTTCGGTGCCGCTGGTGCACATGGCGCCCCGCCACAAGCTGGCGCAGGAGTTCGTCGAGCTGCTGGACGTGCTCGAACGCGCCGCCTGAACTGCGACAACACGCCACAGCCAGGCACTACCCTGCCGTTCGTCCGGGTGATAGATTCGCCGCCATGAAAATCACCCGGCACACTCGCACGCTGACTGCCTGGACGCTCTATGCCAGCGTCCTGTTCAGCCTGTTGCTGTGTGGCCTGCACCATGGCCAGATGGGCGGACTGCGCCTGGCCGGCCTGGAAGGTGGCTTCTGCTCGATCAACAGCGAGCACGGCGTGGCCATCGACCTCGACGGCGCCGGTGGCGACCAGCACATGGCCCAGCTCGACTGCCCGGTGTGCTCCTCGTTCGGCCTGGCCGTGCCGCTGGCCAGCAGCAGCTGGTCGTTCAGCCCTGCACACGCCACTGCCACCTCGCCCATCGTCGTGCGCAGCTGGGCGCAACCGCCGCCCCGTTACCAACGCCCTGCTCTCACCCCCCGCGCTCCCCCTGTCGTCCTCCCCGCAGCCATCACTCATTTCGCCTGACTTCAGCCGGGCGCGCCTGCCTGCGCGCTCGCCGTCAGCCATGACCTTTGCGTGGAAGACATAACAACATGCTCCGCAATACCTCCCTGGTGCTCCTCATGGGCACCTGCACCTTTGCCTGGGCGGACGATGCCGCCGTCGAACTCAACGCCACCACCATCGATGGCGAGCGCGATGCACCCTCCGGTGTGCAACTGGACGTGCCCATCAGCACCGGCTCGCGCCTTGGCCTCACCGCGCGGGAAACCCCCGCGTCGGTCAGCGTATCGGACCGCCGCATCATCGAAGAACGCGGCGCCAAGGACAGCCAGGATGTGATCAACGCCATGACCGGCGTGAACGCATCGGCCAACCCCGGCTATGGCGGTTTCGTCAGCTACCGCGGCTTCACCCAGAACCAGGTGACCCAGCTCTACAACGGCATCAACCTCGGCTACAGCAGCGCCACCCGGCCGGTGGACGCCTGGGTGCTGGACCGCGTCGAGCTGCTCGGCGGGCCATCGTCCTTCCTGCATGGCGCAGGCGCCGTGGGTGGCTCGATCAACTACATCACCAAGACCGCCAGCCGCGACCAGCAGATCATCGATGGGCGCGTACGCTACGGCAGCTACGACGACTCGGAAGTGGCCTTCGGGATCAACCAGGCACTGGCCAGCAACTCGGCCGATGCCCGCCATTTCATGCGCCTGGATTTCAGCCACACCGGCAGCAATGGCTACATCGACCGTAACCAGCGCAAGACCGACAGCCTGGCGTTTTCCCTACTCAGCGACCTGACGCCCGACCTGACCCACACCCTGGCGCTGGAATACCAGGAGGACCGCGAAGACAGCCCCTATTGGGGCGCGCCGATCCTGCCGGGGCGCAGCACCATGAAGATCGACAACAGCCGCCGCTTCGAGAACTACAACGTCGCCGATGGCCGCTACGAGCAGCGGGTGCGCTGGCTGCGCTCGATGCTCGATTACCAGGTCAACGACAGCACCAGCGTGCACAACACCCTGTACCACTACAGCGCCCAGCGCGACTACCGTAACGTCGAGCGCTACAGCTACACCGGCGACGGCAATGTGCAGCGTGGCAGCCCTTACCTGCAGCGCCATGAGCAAAGCGTGCTGGGCGACCGCATCGAACTGCGCCACGACAACCAGCTGTTCGGTCTGGCCAGCCAGTGGTCGCTGGGCCTGGACTACTCGCACATGCGCCAGACCGTGTACCCGACGTCCGGGAGCTGGACCGATGTGGTCGACCCGGACCACTTCGACCCGGGCAGTTTCTACGACATCCCCGGGGTGAACGCCGGGCTGACCAAGCAGCGCCGGCATGTCACCAGCAACCGCGCCGTGTTCGCCGAAAACCGCCTGCAACTGACCGAGCGCCTGGCCTTGCTCACGGCCCTGCGTTACGACTACCTGGACATGGAGGTGACCAACTACGGCGCGGTGACACCGACCTCGCCAGCGTTCTTCGAGCGGCGCTGGGAACCGCTGTCCGGTCGCGTCGGCCTGACCTACGAACTGACGCCGTCGGCCAGCCTCTATGCCCAGTACAGCACCGCCGCCGACCTGCCAGCCGGTTCGCTGGCAGCGGCCACCTACGCCAACGTCGGCACCTTCGACCTGTCCAAGGGCGAGCAATGGGAAGTGGGCAGCAAGTTCGACTTCCTCGAAGGGCGAGGCGCGGCGACCGTGGCCTTGTACCAGATCGTGCGCAAGGACTTTGCCGTGCGCGATTCGAGCAACCCCAACCTGACCGTTCAGGCCGGGCAGCAGACCTCCCGCGGGGTCGAGTTGTCCGGGCGGCTGCAGGTCACGCCAAAGCTGCTGGCCGAGGGCAACTACGCCTATGTCGACGCGCAGTACGATGAATTCAACGAAGCGGTCAACGGCGTGTCGGTATCGCGCAAGGGCAATGCCCCGGTCAACGTGCCGGCCAATGTCGCCAACCTGTGGCTGACCTACAGCTTCACCTCGGCCTGGGCGGCGGGGGTGGATGCGCGCTATGTAGGTTCGGTGTACGCCGACAACGCCAACACCCTCAAGGCGCCTGCCTATACCTTGTTCGGCACCTTTGCCCGCTATCGGCTGGATGAACACACCACGATCACCGGGCGGGTGCGCAACCTGACCGACGAGGTGTATGCCAAGCAGGCCTATGGGCTGCAGTACTACATGGGGGCACCGCGCACGTTCGAGGTGGCGGTGGACATGCGCTTCTGACGCTCAAGTCTATGCCGGCTATCGAGCCGGCATAGACTTTAAGAAATTTCCTACCTCACTTGCGTCTCAAGTCCTAGTCCGGCATCAGTGATAATGTGCAACCTCATCCACGCCGGCACATGAAGCACCGGCTCAGGCAACTCAAGGACGCCCCTTTGTTGAAATCGCCTTCTCTCGCTCTTTTGGCTGTAGCCATGTTCCTGTTGACTGGCTGCCAAAGCCGTGTCGCTCCTGCAGTGGATCCACAGGTCCGTCAAACCTTTGTAAGCGACATGCAGCAGGCCTTGAAACTCGGCATCGCCACAGCAGACACCGACAAGCAGGTCGGTGTGGTTATGCTGACGGTCTTCCTCGACCGGTATTCTGCACCTACCAGTTGCAAGGCCAGCAAGGCCCCGCTCAAGTACGAGATGCAACTACCCGCCGACGTGAAGCGCTCGGACTTCAAGTCACTGGCCAGCCTGGTCGAGGCGCAGTGCTGGAAGACCATCTACCCTGTGGTACCCGATGGGCTACGTGAAGTCGATGGTACCGTGGAGGTACGCGCACCGATGTTCGTGCTGCTGCCGGCGGCCACACAGGCACCCGGTACGCCGCGGCGCCAGGCCAACGCGCAACGCGAGTACTTTTGGCAGCACCTGCTGCGCGACCAGCCGGTGAACAGCATCGGCAGGGTCTCGGTGTACTATCAGGCCAACGCGCAAGGCAAGGTCGAAGACTGCCTGGTGCAGATCTACCCGCACCCGCTGCGGCCCAACGATTTTCGCCTCGACGGCAAGTTGCAGGCGCAGCTCAACAGCCGTTGCCTGGCCATGGACCTGAGCCGCCTGCCGGGCTTTTCGGCAGACATGCACGGCGTGGCCAAGGGCTACAGCGAGCTGGAGTACGCGCCGTGGCGAGTCGGCCGGCAATAACCGCCTGCGGTCGAAACAGATATCCCGATGTCGCCCTGAACGAAGCGCCCCACCGCGCTCCTCGGTCTACTGGCCCTGATAACAACGATGGCGCGCCTGAGCGCGCCACATTCATCCAGGCTGCCTATGGAAACCGGAGAGCTTCCGTATGTCTGCATCGCATGAGGTATCCCCCGCCACTCTGCGCAGGGTCATCGCCGCCTCGGCCATCGGCAACTTCGTCGAATGGTTCGACTTCGCCGTCTATGGCTTCCTCGCCACGCTGATCGCCAGCCAATTCTTCGCCAGCGAAGATGCCAGCGTCGCCCTGCTCAAGACCTTCGCCGTGTTTGCCGTGGCCTTCGCCTTGCGCCCGCTCGGCGGCATCGTGTTCGGCGCACTCGGCGACCGCCTGGGGCGCAAGCGCATCCTGTCGCTGACCATCCTGCTGATGGCCGGCTCCACCACCTTGATCGGCCTGCTGCCGACCTATGCCAGCATCGGCCTTGCCGCTCCGGTGCTGCTGACCCTGGCGCGCTGCCTGCAGGGCTTCTCCGCCGGTGGTGAATACGCCGGCGCCTGCGCCTACTTGATGGAACATGCGCCACGGAACAAGCGTGCGTTCTATGGCAGCTTCGTGCCGGTCTCGACCTTCTCCGCCTTTGCCTGTGCGGCGGTGATCGCCTATGGCCTGGAGGCCAGCCTGTCGGCCGAGGCCATGGCGGCCTGGGGCTGGCGCATTCCGTTCCTGGTGGCCGCGCCGCTGGGGCTGGTGGGCTTGTACCTGCGCTGGCGCATGGAGGAAACCCCGGCATTTCGCGAGGCCGTCGCCCAAGGCAAGGAGCATGAACATTCGCCGCTCAAGGAGACCCTGCGCCACCACGGCCGGGCGATTCGCAACCTGGGCATGTTCATCTCGCTGACAGCGCTGTCGTTCTACATGTTCACCACTTACTTCGCCACCTACCTGCAACTGGTCGGCAACCTGACCCGGGCGCAGTCGTTGCTGGTGACCACCGTGGCGTTGCTGTTCGCGGCCGTTGGCTGCCCGCTGGCCGGAGCCTTTTCGGACCGGGTCGGGCGGCGCAAGACCATTGGCTTCACCTGCCTGTGGGTGATGGTTTGCGTGTTCCCCGCTTACTGGCTGGCCAGCTCCGGGTCGATGTCGGGGGCGCTGCTGGGGGTGATCCTGCTGGCGGTGGGAGCTCTGTGCAGTGGCGTGGTGACGGCGGCGTTGCTGTCGGAAAGCTTCCCGACCCGTACCCGCTATACCGCTTCGGCGATCACCTACAACGTGGCCTACACCTTGTTTGGCGGTACTGCGCCGCTGGTAGCGACCTGGTTGATCGGGCAGACCGGCAGCAGCCTGGCGCCGGCGTTCTACCTGGTAGTGATTGCGCTGGTGGCGCTTGTGGGCGGGTTGGCGTTGCCGGAGACATCGCGGATATCGTTGCATGATGAAGCTGGGGTTGATGTGAGCCCGGCAGTCCGCGCTTCGAGCTGAGACCCCTGGGGCTGCTTTGCAGCCCATCGCCGGCAAGCGCGGCTCCCACAGGTACAGCGCCATGCTTGAGGCAGATGCTGTACCTGTAGGAGCCGCGCTTGCCGGCGAAAGGGCCGCGAAGCGGCCCCGGCGATGTCAATCCTCTTCGCGCCTGTATGCCCATTGATACAAGGCCGGCAACACCAGCAAGGTCAGCGCCGTAGACGACAGGATCCCGCCAATCACCACCGTCGCCAGCGGCCGCTGCACCTCGGCCCCGGTCCCTGTCGCCAAGGCCATCGGAATGAACCCCAACGACGCCACCAACGCGGTCATCAACACCGGCCGCAAGCGCGTCAAAGCCCCCTCCTCGACCGCCGCACGCAAACCGCGCCCTTCCTCTCGCAGGCTGCGGATAAAGGCAATCATCACCAGGCCATTGAGCACCGCCACACCTGACAAGGCAATGAAGCCCACCCCTGCGGAAATCGACAGCGGGATATCCCGTAACCACAGCGCCAGCACCCCGCCGGTCAAGGCAAACGGAATGCCGGTGAACACCAGCAGGCCGTCCTTGAGGTTGTTGAACATCATCAGCAGCAACGCCATCACCAACAACAGCGAAACCGGCACCACCACCCGCAGCCGCTCGGCCGCCGACTGCAACTGCTCGAACTGCCCGCCCCAGCGGGTCCAGTAACCCGCCGGGATCTGTACCTGCTCGCGCAAGACCTGCTCGGCCTGCTCGACGAACGAGCCAAGATCACGCCCACGCACGTTGGCGCTGACCACCACCACGCGTTTGCCATCCTCGCGGCTGACCTGGTTCGGCCCCAGTTGCAGGTTCAACGTGGCCACCTGCGACAGCGGGATGAAGCCGATCTGTGCCGCGCCGGCCGCTGCGCTGGCGGGTACCGGAATCAGCAGGCTGCCCAGGCCATCGACATCGGTACGCAGGGTTTCGGGCAGGCGCACCACCATGTCGAAGCGGCGATCGCCCTCATACAGCGTGCCCGCCGTGCGCCCGCCAACGGCAATGGCAATGGCGTCCTGCACGTCACCCACATTCAGGCCATGACGTGCGGCCTTGTCGCGGTCGATGTCGATGGTCAGCACCGGCAGGCCGGTGGTCTGTTCGACCTTCACTTCCGAGGCGCCGGGCACCTGTTGCAAGCTGCTGGCGATCTGCGCGGCGGTGCGGTTGAGCACGTCCATGTCATCACCGAACACTTTCACCGCGACATCGCTGCGCACACCTGAAATCAGCTCGTTGAAACGCAACTGGATAGGCTGCGACAGCTCGTGGTTGCTACCCGGCACGCTGGCTGCAGCGCGCTGGACCTCGGCAATCAGTTCCTCGCGCGGCTTGCCAGGGTCGCCCCACTGCTCGCGCGGGCGCAGCATCACGTAGGCATCGGAGATGTTCGGCGGCATGGGGTCGGAGGCGATCTCGGCGGTGCCGGTGCGGGCGAACACCCGCTCCACTTCCGGCACCTGGGCGACGATCGCCTGCTCCAGGCGCTGTTGCATGTCCACCGACTGCGACAGGCTGGTGCCTGGCACGCGCAGTGCCTGCAAGGCGAAATCGCCTTCGCTGAGGCTGGGGATGAACTCGCTGCCCATGCGGCTGGCCACCACCCCGGACAGCAGCACCAGCCCCGCAGCGGCGGCGAACGCCAGCTTGCGCCGCCCCAGCACCCAGTCGAGCACCGGCGCATAACGCTGGCGAGCGGTGCGCATGACCACACCCTCTTCCTCCTTGACCTTGCCGGTGACGAACAGCGCGATGGCCGCCGGCACGAAAGTCACCGACAGGATCATGGCACCCAGCAGTGCCATCACCACGGTGAAGGCCATCGGGTGGAACATCTTGCCCTCGACCCCAGTCAGGGCAAAGATCGGCAGGTACACCACCATGATGATCAGTTGCCCGTAGATCAGCGGCCGACGCGCCTCGCGGGCAGCGGCGAACACCTCGTGGAAGCGTTCGGCACGGGTCAGCATGCGGCCATGGCGCTGCTGGGCATGGGCCAGGCGGCGGATGGCGTTTTCGACGATCACCACCGCACCATCGACGATGATGCCGAAGTCCAGGGCGCCGAGGCTCATCAGGTTGGCACTGACCTTGTTGCTGAACATGCCGGTGAAGGTGAACAGCATCGACAGCGGGATGACCATGGCCGTGATCAGCGCAGCGCGGATGTTGCCGAGAAACAGAAACAGCACGGCAATCACCAGGATCGCGCCTTCGACCAGGTTCTTCTTCACCGTGGCAATGGCCTTTTCCACCAGGTGGGTACGGTCGTAAACCGTCACTGCGACCACGCCCTCGGGCAGATTGCGGTTGATCTCGGCGAGCTTGGCCGCCACCGCCTGGGACACCGTGCGGCTGTTCTCGCCAATCAGCATGAATACCGTGCCCAACACCACTTCGCGGCCGTTCTCGGTGGCCGCGCCGGAGCGCAGCTCTTCGCCCAGGCCGACCTGCGCGACGTTGCTGACGCGGATCGGCGTGCCGTCGACGCTGGAGATGACGATGTTGGCGATATCCTCGGCCGTGGCGACCTGCCCCGGCGCACGGATCAGCAACTGTTCGCCGTTGCGCTCGATGTAGCCAGCGCCGACGTTGGCATTGTTGCGTTCCAGCGCCGCGATCAGGTCGTTGAGGGTGAGCTTGTAGGCCGCCAGCCGCTTGGGCTCGGGGGCGATCAGATACTGCTTGGCGTGGCCGCCGATGCTGTTGACCTCGGCGACGCCGGGCACATTGCGCAACTGCGGCTTGATGATCCAGTCCTGAATCACCCGCAGGTCGGTTGGCGTGTAGGGGGTGCCGTCGTCCTTGAGCGCGCCCTGCTTGGCCTCCACGGTCCACAGGAAGATTTCCCCCAACCCCGTGGAGATCGGGCCCATGCTGGCCTCGATGCCTTCGGGCAATTGCTCGCGAGCTACCTGCAGGCGCTCGTTGACCAGTTGCCGGGCAAAGAAGATATCGGTGCCATCGTCGAAGATCACCGTCACCTGCGACAGCCCCGAGCGCGACAGCGAGCGGGTCTGTTTAAGGCCCGGCAGGCCAGCCATGGCGGTCTCGATGGCGAAGGTGATGCGCTGCTCGGTCTCCAGCGGCGTATAGCCCGGCGCAGCGGTGTTGATCTGCACCTGAACGTTGGTGATATCAGGCACCGCATCGATCGGCAGTTTCTGGTAGCTGTGGATGCCCACGGCAGCCATCAGCACCACGGCGAGCATCACCACCAGGCGCTGCTCGATGGCGAATTGGATCAGGCGTTCGAACATGCAAGCGTCCCCGCGATCAATGGCTGTGCTCGGCAGAAGCCTTGCCGAGCTCGGACTTGAGGACAAAGCTGCCGGCGGCAGCCACCTGGGTGCCGGCCGCCAGGCCTGCGGTGATCTCCACCTGGCCAGCGTCGCGACGGCCAGTTTTCACCGGGCGGGCCTCGAAACCTTCGTCGGTGCGGGCGAACACCACGGTCTGCTCCTCCCAGCTCTGCAACGCGCTCTCGGGCACGACCACGGCAGCGTTGAAGCGCTCGACATTGACCGCGATGTTGACGAACAGCCCGGGGCGCCAGGCACCGTTGGGGTTGGCCAGGGTGGCGCGCACGGTGGCGGCGCGGTTCTGCTCGCCCAGCAAGCTGCCGACGTAGTTGACCTTGCCCTCGACTTCGGCGCCGAGGTCCGGTGCGCTGACGGTCACGCTGCGCCCGCTGGTAACCCGGGCCAGGTCGCGGGGTGCGACGGCGAAAGTGGCCCAGACCCGGCTCAAGTCGGACAGGGTGAAGGCATTGCTGGTCTCGTCGACCACTTCGCCCACGGTCAGGTGCTTTTCCACCACCACGGCATCGAAGGGGGCGCGCAGTTCGTAGCGGTTACCGGCACCGGCCGGGCCGACCGCAGCCACCTTCTGCCGGGCATTGGCCAACGCGATCTCGGCCTCTTGCAGGGCCTGGCGCGCCTGCAGGTAGTCCTGCTCGGCGCTGATGCGCTCCTGCCACAGTTGCTGCTCGCGCTGGAAGGTCAGGCGCGCCAGTTCGAGGCGGCGCTGGGCGGCCTGCTGTTCGCTGCGCAGGTCGGAGATCTGCTGGCTGGCGATCACCGCCAGCACCTGGCCGCGCTTGACCGACTGGCCAAGCTCGGCCTGCACCGCCTCGACCACCCCTGGCACCCGTGGCACCACGTGGGCCGTGCGGTCTTCATCGAAACGGATCTCGCCGGGGAAGCTGATGGCGGTGCCCAGTTCGCGGGGGGCGGCGGCGGCCAGCTGGATACCGGCCGATTCAATCTGGGCGATCGACAGGTGCAGTGCGCCTTCCTTTTCCTGATGTTCTTCTCCAGCTTCCTCAGCATGGCCGTGGCTGTCCTCGCCATGATCGTCGTGGCGGGACTCTGTTGTACTGGCTTGGCCTTTGCCGGCCTGGCCAAGGTTGCCGGTCCAGGCCAGGACACCCATGCCGAGAACCGCAATGGCAGCGGCCAGAAGGGCAAGTTTGCGGGGGTTAGTCATTGTTGCTCCTGCTGCTCGAATTTTTGCTCAAACCATCAAGGTCGCCGTAGATCCGCTCGACCTGTGCCCGGGCATCGGTTGCCGCGGCCAAGGCCTCCAGGTACAGCCCGCGCGCGTCGATCAAGGTGCGCTGGGCATCGAGCACGTCGAGGAAGGCGAACTTGCCCATCTCGAAGCCGCGGGTGGCGGTGTCCACGGCCTGCTGCGCCGACGGCAGGATGGTGCGGTCGTAGGCCTGCACCTCCTGCATCGCCGTGCGCCACTGATCGACGGCGCTGCGGGTTTCGCTGCGCAGGCGCAGTTCGACCGCGTTGCGCAGGTCACGGGCCTGGTCGGCGCGGCGTGCGGCGGCCAGCACGTTGCCCTGGTTACGGTCGAACAACGGCAAGGGTATCGACAGCCCGACCACGTTGACCCGCTCGCGGTCCTCGCGGCTGTACTGGCTGCCGACGCTGACAGTGAGATTGGGAATGCGCAGGGCCTTTTCCGAGCCCAGCGACGCTTCGCCGCGCTCTACCTGAGCGGCTGCCAGGCGCCACTCGGCGGTGCGCTCGACCTGGCCGAGCAAGGCATCGGCTGAAGGTGCAACGCCAGGTGACAGGCTGGCCGCCGACAGCGTGTCGAAGGTCGCAAGCGGGCTGCCGGTCAAACGCGCCAAGGCCTGGTAGGCCACCGTGCGCTGGGTTTCGGCGCGGCGCACCTCGGCCTGGGCCTGGGCCAGTTGCACTTGGGCGCGGGTGGCTTCCACCGGTGACGACTGGCCGGCCGTGACCCGGCCCTGTACCACCCGCAGACCACGCTCGGTCAGCGCCTGCGACTGCTGCGCCAGTTCCACGGCAGTCTGCGCGCGCAGAGCGGCGTGATACGCCTGGACCACCTCGGCGCGCAGGCCATTGCGCTGGCGTTCGAGGCCCAGTTGGGCAATGGCCTGGCCGGCACCGGCCACCGCGATGCGCGCACCGCGCTTGCCGCCCAGCTCCAGTGGCTGGCTGAGGGTGACGGTACTGGTGCTGGTATCGCGGCGGGTGTCCTCCATTTCCCAGGCCAGTTCAGGGTTGGGGATCAACGCGGCCTGGCGCCGCTCGCCCTCGGCGATACCGATTTCGCGACCGGCAGCGGCCAGTTCAGGGTTGTTGGCGAAGGCGGCGCTCAGCGCCTCGGGCAGGCTCATGCCTGGCCCGGCCTGGGCGCTGGCAGTGGCGGCCAGCAACAGGCTGAGCAAGGCGATCTTGCGGGGGGTGGGCACTTAGGAAGTCCTCGTCGGCAAGCATTGGCGAGGGACTGTAAGGAGGGCTGGTTATCGAGGCGGTGGCGCGAACATTACAATTCCGTAATCCTGCGAGCTGCCTGAACAAGTCCGATAATCGCCCACTTTGCCTGGCTGCGACACCTGATCCAATTGACGAAATTAACCACCCGGTACAAACATAGAGGTATTCAACAACAACAAAGCGATGCTCGCCATGAAGCCCCTTATTCTCGTGCTCAACGGCCCCAACCTGAACATGCTGGGGACCCGTGAGCCCACCCAGTATGGCCACGAAACCCTCGCCGACCTGGCCCAGGGTTGCGCCGCCACGGCCCATGCCCACGGCCTGGAAATCGAATTCCGCCAGACCAACCACGAAGGTGAACTGATCGACTGGATCCACGCCGCCCGCGGTCGCTGCGCCGGTATCGTGATCAACCCCGGCGCCTGGACCCACACCTCCGTAGCCATCCGTGACGCCCTGGTCGCCAGCGAACTGCCGGTCATCGAAGTCCACCTGTCCAACGTGCACAAGCGCGAGCCGTTCCGACACCTGTCGTTCGTCTCGTCGATTGCCGTTGGCGTGATCTGCGGCCTGGGCAGCCACGGCTACCGCATGGCCCTGAGCCACTTTGCCGAGCTGTTCCAGGAGCCGCGCGCATGAGCCAGCCCGCCATCCTTGCCGGCCTGATCGGGCGTGGCATCCAGCTGTCGCGTACCCCTGCCCTGCACGAGCATGAAGGTGACGCCCAGCACCTGCGCTACCTCTATCGCCTGATCGATGCCGACCAGCTCCAGCTTGAGGACAGCGCCCTGGCGCAGCTGCTCGATGCCGCCCAGCACACCGGTTTTACCGGGCTCAACATCACCTACCCGTTCAAGCAGGCAATCCTGCCACTGCTCGATGAGCTGTCAGACGAGGCGCGCGGCATTGGCGCGGTGAACACCGTGGTGCTCAAGGATGGCAAGCGGGTCGGCCACAACACCGACTGCCTTGGCTTCGCCGAAGGCCTGCGCCGTGGCCTGCCGGATGTGTCGCGTCGGCGTGTGGTGCAGATGGGCGCTGGCGGCGCTGGCTCGGCGGTGGCCCATGCATTGCTGAGCGAAGGCGTCGAGCAACTGGTGCTGTTCGAGGTGGATGCGGCGCGCGCCCAGGCGCTGGTCGACAACCTCAATGGCCATTTCGGCGCAGGCCGGGCGGTGCTGGGAACGGACCTGGCGGTCGAGGTGGCCAAGGCCGATGGCCTGGTCAATACCACGCCGGTGGGCATGGCCAAGTTGCCCGGCACACCCCTGCCCGTGGCGCTGTTGCACCCGCGCTTGTGGGTGGCTGAAATCATTTATTTCCCGTTGGAGACCGAACTGCTGAAAGCGGCACGGGCGCTGGGTTGCCGCACGCTGGATGGCAGCAACATGGCGGTGTTCCAGGCAGTGAAGGCGTTCGAGCTGTTCAGTGGCAAACAGGCGGATGCCGAGCGGATGCAGGCGCACTTTTCCAGCTTCTCCTGACAGACCGCACCGCCTTCTTCGCGGGCAAGCCCGCGAAGAGGCCAGCACAGGTTTACCCTTTTTCATCCAGCAGCGCCTGTATGACTTTCTCCTGCCCGGCATAATCACCTTCACCAAAGTGCACATGCCGCACTTGCCCTTGCCGATCGACAAAGTAATGCGCCGGCCAGAACTGGTTACCCCAGGCATTCCACACCTGATAATCGTTATCCACCGCCACCGGATACGCGATACCCAGGCTGGCCACCTTGCTCTTCAATTGCCCCACATCGTGCTCGTAGTCGTACTCCGGGGTATGCACCCCGACCACCACCAAACCCTGGTCGGCATAGCGCCGCGCCCAATCGTTGACGTGCGGCAGGCTGCGCTGGCAGTTGATGCAGTCCCAGGTCCAGAAGTCCACCAGCACCACCTTGCCCTTGAGCGCCGGGGCGTCCAATGGCGGTGAATTGAGCCATTGGCTGGCGCCAGCCAGTGACGGCATGGCGCCGTAGTTATCGCGAGCCATCAGTTGCCCACCCGCGAGGCCAAGACCAACCAGCGCCAAGGCCACGCCCCCCACTTTCAACAGCAGCCGGCGATCAGTTGTCATGGCAACCGCTCGTGGCGTAGGTACGGTATTCGACGCTCTCACGCTGGCCTTTGGAGTCAAGGTAGTCCATGCGCGTCTTGACCGGGCCGCAGGCATTGCTCTGGTCATCTTTCACCGACAGGACTTTCTTCACATCCAGATGGTCGCCATAGCGGTACTGCATGACGCTGGCGTCGTTCATCGAGGTGGAGCTGGCATTGGCGGCAACGGCACCGAGGCTGAGCACGGCGAACAGGCTGGCGCTGGCGATAGTCTTGAAGTTCATGGCATCTCTCCTTGGCATCACTTTCAGGGGTGGGGATCTGTGCTCCCCGGTCGAGAGCCATTTCACGTCCGCCAGGTATCTCGCATGTGTCGCCGCATGCTGTGATCTGCTTCCTCCTGTATCTCTACCCAGGCCAGATACACTGCAATACAAACCCCCGCAGGCAAGCCATCATGTGCTCGGTACACTGCGCCCACTCTCCCTTGAACAGGAACGCCGCGAATGGAACATGTCGATCACATCCTGATCGTCGACGACGACCGTGAGATCCGCGAACTGGTGGGCAACTACCTGAAAAAGAACGGCCTGCGCACCAGCATCGTTGCCGACGGCCGGCAGATGCGCGCCTTCCTCGAAGCCAACAGCGTCGACCTGATCGTCCTCGACATCATGATGCCCGGTGACGACGGCCTGTTGCTTTGCCGCGAACTGCGTGCCGGCAAGCACCGCAACACGCCGGTATTGATGTTGACGGCGCGCAACGACGAGACCGACCGCATCATCGGCCTGGAAATGGGCGCCGATGACTACCTGACCAAGCCGTTCTCCGCCCGCGAACTGCTGGCTCGCATCAATGCCGTGCTGCGCCGCACGCGCATGCTGCCACCGAACCTGACCATCAGCGAAAGCAGCCGCCTGCTCGCCTTCGGGCAGTGGCGCCTGGACACCACTGCCCGACACCTGCTCGACAATGAAGGCACCCTGGTGGCGCTGAGCGGTGCGGAATACCGCCTGCTGCGGGTGTTCCTCGACCATCCGCAGCGTGTGCTAAGCCGCGAGCAGCTGCTGAACCTGACCCAGGGTCGCGAGGCAGACATCTTCGACCGCTCCATTGACCTGCTGGTCAGTCGCCTGCGCCAACGCCTGGGCGACGATGCCCGCGAACCCAGCTGCATCAAGACCGTGCGCAGTGAGGGCTATGTGTTCTCGCTGGCCGTGCAATTGCTTGAGTCACCCTTATGAAATGGCCGCGTACCCTTGCCTCGCGCCTGGCGCTGATCTTCTTCACTGGGCTGGTGCTGGCCTATGGGCTGTCGTTCAGCCTGCAGGCTTACGAGCGCTACATCAGCAGCCGCTCGATGATGCTCAGCAACCTGGAGCTGGACGTTTCCACTTCGGTGGCTATCCTCGATCGCCTGCCTGCTGCCGAACGCCCCGCCTGGCTGCCGCGGCTGGAACGGCGCACCTACCGTTACCGGCTCGACGAAGGCCTGCCGGGATCAGCCATGCCAAGCAACGACCCACCCATGGCCGCCGAATCGATCGTCAAGGCCATTGGCAACCAGTACCGCCTGACCTTCCAGGAAATCCCCGGCCCGAACGCGCACTTCCAGGCCCACCTGCGCCTGGCTGACGGCGCCCCGCTGACCATCGATGTCACACCGTCCCCGGTACCGGTGGCACGCTGGCTGCCGCTGGTGTTGCTGATCCAGCTGGCTGTGCTGCTGTTCTGCACCTGGCTCGCCGTGCGCCTGGCCATCGGGCCTCTGACCCGCCTGGCCCAGGCCGTGGACGACCTCGACCCGGACAAGCCCGGTGTGCTGCTGGACGAAAGCGGCCCGCGCGAGGTCAAGTACGCCGCCGTGGCATTCAATGCCCTGCAGGCACGCATCGCTGCCTACCTGAAAGAACGCATGCAATTGCTGGCTGCCATTTCCCACGACCTGCAAACACCGATCACACGCATGAAACTGCGGGTCGAGGTCATGGACGATGGCGTCGAGAAAGACAAGCTCTGGCATGACCTGGACGCCATGGAGCATCTGGTCCGCGAAGGCGTGGCCTACGCCCGCAGCATGGACATCAACACCGAGGCGCCGTGCCGGATCAACCTCGACGCCTTCCTCGACAGCGTGGTGTTCGACTATCAGGACAGCGGCGCCCAGGTGGAGCGCCACGGCAATACCGGCAGCCTGTTGGAAACCCGCCCGCACGCATTGCGCCGAGTGCTGGTGAACCTGGTGGATAACGCCCTGAAGTTTGCAGGCAAAGCTCAACTTGAGGTCAGCCGCGAACAGGGCAAGACATTGATTCGCGTCCTCGATGAAGGCCCGGGGATACCCGCCGAAGAACTGGACGAGGTCCTCAAGCCGTTCTACCGGGTAGAGAGTTCGCGCAATCGCAGCACCGGAGGCACCGGCCTGGGGCTGGCCATTGCCCAGCAACTGACCCAGGCCATGGGCGGCAGGCTGACCTTGAGCAACCGCAAAAGCGGCGGATTGTGCGCCCAGATCGAGCTGTAACGTGCTGAACGGTGGCCCCTCGGGCCACCCTACAGCCCTGAGGGCTACAGTCAGATACATATAGCTGCTTTTACCGACACACTGCAGATACCCATCCCCCACACACTCCCGGTCACACAACGACACTCCGGGAGACCTCATCCATGAAGCCGCTCACCCTGCCCTCTGGCTGGAAGCTGTTCGCCGCCCTTGCTGGCCTGACCTTGGTCATGACCGCCGCAGTACTGCTCAGCTACCCGCCCGGTGCGGATGGCCTGCGCAGCGCCATCCGCGCCACCGCACGCAGTTCTTTCGCATTGTTCCTGCTGGCCTTCCTGGCCTCGTCACTGGTCACGTTCCTGCCCGGCAGCAGCAGCCGTCGCGTTCTCCGCGAGCGGCGCTACCTGGGCCTGGCCTTCGCTTTCTCGCACACCGTGCATGGGCTGCTGATCTACCGCTACGCCCAGCAATTCCCGGAGCTGTTCTGGGCCGGGCGGACGCTCACCTCGAGCCTGCCGGGAAGCATCGGCTACCTGTTCCTGCTGCTACTCACCCTGACCTCGTTCAAGGCACCGATGCGCCTGCTCGGCGGCCGCGCCTGGAAAGCCCTGCACAGTAGTGGCATGTGGGTGCTGGCCGGGGTGTTCTGCCTGTCGTTCTACAAACGCATCCCCATGGGCGGCTGGTACCCGCTTGCCTTCGCCCTGATCTTCAGCGCCATCGCCTTCAAGCTCACCGCCAAGCTGGCCCAACAGCAACGCCGTACGGCCTCTGCCCTTTCCTGAACGAGATGATCCCCATGACCACACTGACCCGTACCTTCACCACCTTTGATCGCTTTGGCAGCTGGAGTGCCGACCTGCCGTTGCGGCTGTTCCTGGCCTGGGAATTTTTCGAGTCCGGCTGGGAGAAATTCAATGGCAGCAACTGGTTCGGCGATCTCCAGTCGAACTTTCCGTTCCCGTTCAATGTGCTGCCCGCGGAGCTCAATTGGCAGTTGTCGATGTGGGCAGAGCTGCTGCTCCCCCTGCTGCTGTTGCTTGGCCTGGGCACACGGCTGGCCTCGGCCGGGCTGATGGTGGTGACCGTGGTGGCGATTGCGGCCGTGCACTGGCCAAGCCACTGGTCGAGCCTGGCAGAACTGGCGCAGGGTTATGCCATCACTGACCAGGGCTTCGGCAACTTCAAGCTCCCGCTTATCTATCTGGTCACCCTGCTGCCGCTGCTGCTCAAAGGCTCGGGGCGCTTGAGCCTCGACCACTGGATCAGGAACCGTGTATTGGGGTAAGGATCAGGGGGCTGCCTGGCAGCCCCTTCAGCCGTCATCGCGTACCGATGACGACACCCAGTTCACGCAGGTTTTCGAGCAATGCCAGGCCCTCTTGCTGATCAGCAGCCAACGCTTGCAACCGCTCCCGCCCATTGCCCTGCACCTGCGTCAGCAAGCAGTAGGCCATGGGCGAGAGCCGGGCAAATTGCACCTGCAATGCAGCATCGCGGTAGACCAGCAGCAGTGTGGGCGAGGCAGGCGCCTCAAGCGGCTGGAACGCCGGACCAATGCGATCCACCGGCCAGCGGTAGGCCAGCGCTCTTGCCGTGCTCGACAATACCGGTTCACCTTGCAGCAGATCACCTTGCGAATCATGGTCAGGGTCCTGGGCATCGCTCAGGTACAACTGCGACTCGATCAGCTCGTAGTGGGCCAACTCCCGCTGCCAGGGAGTATCAGCCTCGATACCCTGCAGATAGTCGACGAAGGCCTCCGCGATCCTGGTAAACAACGGCGAGCGGCAGCGGTAACTGGCATAGAAATTATGCACCCGCGCATGCCAGAGCTGATCGCCCAGCGTCTTGCGCAGCACTGGGAAGTTTCCCGCCAACAGGGCCTCGATGCCTCCGTAGAACAATTCCCTGTACAGCCTCAGGCGTCGTTCTTCGAGACCCTCCGGTGGCGCATGGCGTTCAGGGTCTCGCAGGTGACGAGCCAGACAGAATTGCTGTTCACGCAATACATCGTGCATGCACCGCCTCCTGCTGCACGGTCCGAATGTGCGCAACTTCTGCCAGCAGCTCACCCATGGTCGGGTAGTTGAAATCGCGTTCGAGCACCGTCGGCTGGATGCCGAAACGCTCGCAAGCGCTGGCGAACAGCGACCAGACCTGTGGCTTTACCGCTGCACCATGCGTGTCGACCTTGAGATCGGGCGCCTCGTCATGGTGCCCCGCCAGATGCATGCTGGTAACCCGCTTCACGGGAAGCCCCTGCAGAAATGCCAACGCGTCGTAGCCATGGTTGCTGGCATTGACGTAGACATTGTTGACGTCCAGCAGCAGCTCGCAGTCTGCCTCATCGAGCACCGCCCGGATGAACTCCAGCTCGCTCATCGCCTGGTAGGGAGCGGCGTAATAGCTGATGTTCTCGATCGCGATGCGCCGCTGCAGCAAATCCTGCACCTGGCGAATACGCGCACTGACGTGCCGCACTGCCGTTTCGGTAAAGGGCAATGGCAGCAGGTCGTAGAGATGCCCCTCATCACTGCAGTAACTCAGGTGCTCGCTGTAATGACGTACCTGATGGTGGTCAAGGAACTGCCGGATCTGCTCGAGCAACTCACGATCCAGTGGCAAGCTGCCGCCCAGCGACAGCGACAAACCATGACAGGCCAGGGGAAAGCGCTCGGCCAGCTGCGCCAGATCCCGGCCGAAAGCACCACCGACACCGATCCAGTTTTCCGGGGCGCATTCCAGAAAGTCCACTGCGCATGGGTCCAGTTTGAGCAAGTCAGGCATCAGACTGCGACGCAGGCCAAGGCCGGCGTACATGGGCGTGATGTTCATCTTTGCATCTCCATAGCAAGCACAACGCCCCGTCTGACCAGCAGACGGGGCGTTGCCACATTTCTCAGGGATTTGAATCAGGACTGGCTATTGCCGTGGCTGCCACTGCCACCGCACTTGCCTTCGCTCTGGCCGGCCTTGTCACTGCCGCCACACTTGCCTTCGCCGCATTTGCCTTCACCCTGGACGGCCTTGCCGCTGCCACCGCACTTGCCTTCGCCGCACTTGCCCTCACCTTGGGCCTTGGCCGCAGCCAGCAGGTAGCCTTGGGCAAGCGGTTCGACAGCGAACGCCTGGCTGCCAATGGCCATGCTGCCGATGAACGCAGCGCCGAGCAGTCCGAGTTTGTTATGGGTATGAGTCATGGTGAAGCTCCACTCTGGTCAGGAAGTGGAGCTATTCAACTGTGCTGAAGGCCTGGCCGATATCGCCGGATTCGGCTACTCATGTAGGACCCAGCAATCATACCCAAGGGTTGGCGCCGCTCAATCATCCAACGGCTTTGGAGGGGCAGCAGGTTTGGCCGGTTTCGCGGGTTTCGCGGATTTGCTGTCCTTGGCCTTGGGTTCGGGTACAGCAGCCGCTACGGGCTCTGGCGCCGTCGCTGCCTTTTCAGTCGCGGGCAGCTCGTCGACCGCCTTGAAGATCACCTGCGGGTCGATCTTGGCGCCTGACTCATCATCCATGAGCACATGACGCTCTCCGTCCAGGCCCACCAGGATCACCTTGGTGCCCTTGCTGGCGCCCAGCTTGAGTTCGCGAATCAAGGCCATCGTAGTCTGCTGCTCGAGGTTCTTGTCATCGCGCTTGCCCATCATCTGGGCGACGCTGAACAGCACCAGGTTGCGCTCCTTGAATCCCTTCTGGGTAGCGGGGTCCTTGAGGGCCTCGTTCAACCCTCGCAGGGTGGGGTCGGCGCTGCTTGGAGCGATGACCACCAATGGCCTGGCCTTGCCCAGTTCCTTGGCCAGCGGCGCGTCACTGTCGGCCGCAAGCAGCGGGCCGGCAACAGCGAGCAAGGTGGCGAGGGTCAGTGACCGGACGAGCATGCACATCTCCTTATTCTCTCGATAAACCAAAGACTACAGATCATGGAGAAAGATCCGACGTTCGAGACTAAACCAACTGATCAGCCACATCGCTCACACAAAGGTAACTTCGCATGTCTCCCCCTGGGTAGAGGGCACCCGAGAAAGTGCCAAGCCTCGAACCTGAGCATAGTCCATCGAGCGCCCCGCGTACTCAGCACAGGTCAAACACCTCTCGTTCGCGGCGCACATCCAGCGCATTCAGCGTCAACTCCAATGCCCGTAGGCGCGGCAAATCGCTCGACGAGAACGGCCGCCCCGGCGGATTGCCGGACAGGTTGATGGACACCAGGCCAGGGCTTCAGTGCCTGGCGCAAAGCGGTCAACCGCTGCCCTGACTCACTACGCGGGCCCCTGATGCCAGGGTGCAACTGGCGCAATCATGACAGCCATCAAGTGTTGGTCCAGTGCTTCCCGGGTGAGTTGCCTGTACAGGTTGAGTTCCCGCTGCTGCACACGGTCTTGCAGAGCATTGAATTCATCCGTTGTGGCATTGCGCGCCTCCATTGCCTCACGTTCATCGTGCAAGGCTTGCGGCACCTGCAAGCGCCGGGGGTACTTGTGCGCCAGGTATTCGCGCCAAAAGCGTGTCGTCGCCAGATAATCCACCAACGCCTCCCGGGACTGGGCACTCCTGACAAAGTGTGCGGCAGCGCGCAGGTCCCCGCGCGACAGGTTGGCCACGCCGGGGTTGAGCATCTCGTCGTGCTCGATGGGCAGGTCGAGGTTGTCAGCCAGCTCCAGACGATAAGACAGGGCAAACTCGAGCGACTCCTCCGGCCTGCCTACCCGAATGGCATGCAGCCCTGCCAATTCATCGAGCATGTCCAGGCGCCAGCACTGCCCACCCAAGGTCAGCAATGCCCGCTGCTGATCCCCCGGCAATTCTCGCTTGCGGGCTTTCCATACCCGCACACGCACTTCAAGGTCGCTGAAACGCAGCGTGGCGTTGTCCTGGCAGTGTTCCGTCAGTGCATTTTCATACAGTTCGGTTTGCAGCACGGGCCGTTCGTGCATGTAGTCGAGCATGCGCAGCACGCGCAGTGCCAGGTAACGAGACAGAAACTCGCTCTGGAAATCCGCCGAAGTGGTCAGACGCTCCAGTAAAGTAAAGAAGTGCCGAGAGGCGTGATTGCCATGCATCTTGCCCCACAGATTGGCCAGGTGATCACGTTGATCATCCGCCACCCGGTCGAGCCAGCGCTGCTTCACGGGTACCTGGCTATCGAGCATTTCACTCCAGGCGTCCTGCACGCCCTGCAATGGGTTATCGGATAACCTGACCCGACCGGAGCGCCACAGCGCAGACCGATAGAAGCCGAAGGGCAACGAACGGATCGCGTTATCGCCTACATCAAGCGTGTGCAGGCTCCCGGCCTCCATCACGCCAACGGGGAAGGCAGTCAGTTGGCAATTGCGCAGCATCAATGCATTCAGGCTGGGCATGCGGGCGATGGAAATTACCCGCTGCAGCGGGTTGTGCGAAAGATTCAGGTAGATCAGCTGCTGGCAGCTCGCGAGCAGGTCGACGTCAACGTCATTCAGGCTCATCTGGTTACCAGACAAGTCCAGGATGCGCAGGCGCTGCGCCATCGCCGGCGTCAGCGGCAAGCGAGTCAGGCGGCAGTTGGTCATGCTCAAGGACTCAAGCGCATCAAACGCGTGCAGGAAACTCTTAGGCACACGGGCTATCTGCACCGAGCGCAGCGCCATATCCGACACATGGGGAAATCGCACGCCCTGTGGAATGTCAGGCAACTCGTCCAGGTTGCTGCGGTAGGTGCTCAGAAGGTACCCCGTACCCTCTTCCACCGCCCCCAGTTGCCGGGGTACCAGATACCGCCAACACGCGATAAGCCCTTGCGCAAACTCCCGGCGTGCTTTCCAGTGCCAGCCCTTGAGCGTCGAGAGGCGCCAGACGCCAAGGGACTTGCGCAGGGTGTTGAGCTGACGCTTCAGCTCCACCAGCTCGACTCCGGGATCACGCTGCGCTTGGCGAAGATGGGTCAGCCACAGCTCGACATCGTCATCATCGAAGCCTGGATAGAGATCGCGCAGTTCTGCAGCCAGGTTTCTCACCGCGCCCCGACCGCGGTGGAAACGCTGCCGCCAACCACTCAACGGATAGCCGATCCGGCCGTTGGCCAGGCGCTGTGGCGGATTGAAGGTGTCACCTGGTTGTGCGATGCCGAGCACCTCGGCGATCACTTCCCGCCGCTGCGCGACCTGGCTTGCCATCTGCGATCGCAGCTGCAAGGCAAAGGGTTCACCGATGCCCACTGCATCGCGTTGCCCATCGGCATACCCGGCAGCCAACTGTTGAAACAGTTCGCCAGGCTCTCCGAGCGCCTGTCCCTGCTCATCAGAGCGTTCAAACGTTCCGGCCCGATAACGAAGACCCAGGGTGCCTCCGCGCCCGCTGCCGCTCAACAGGGGCACCGCCAAGTCGCCATCGAACAGTTGCCATTGCGGGCCCGTAACGGCCCCCGGCATGGCCTCAAGCAACTTGAGCACCACACGGGCAAGGTCGAGGGTCTGCGGCGTATCGAACAGCAAAGCCTCATGCACCCGAACGCAGCGAATGCGCCTGACCAGCGCTGCGGCCGCCAGGCCCAAGTCATCCTCGCCCACGGTATCCAGCAACGCTTCGGCCCCGAGACGATGCAGGTTGACAAAGTCCCGTTGCAGTGCCTGGGTAGCAGCCGTCAGGGGATACTGCTCATAGTAGAGCTGCCCCACCAATGACCGCCGCCTGCTTTCAACCAGCTCGGCCAGGCGGGCATCGGACATCGAGTCAGCCCCGTGCCATCGACGTACCCTGGCCAGCAACACGGCGTCCACCACCTGGCCGCCCGTGCGCAGTTGCCTGACCAGCGCCTGGACCCGTGCAACCAGCGCGATGCGGCTTACCGAATCGACCACGCATGCCTCCGGCGCCTGGCCACAGATATGCAGCCCCCGCAAATGGCTGGCATCCAGGCCATGGATGACCAGCAGCTGATCGATCTGCTCACCCTCCAGCTGGCTGAACTCATTACCCAGGCGCCGAAACAGGCGGTGCGGCTCGTCCCATTCGATTGGCTGTTCGCACCAGACACGCCAAGCGCCAGCACCGTTATGCCGTAATTGCGGGCCATGCCCTTGCTTCGGCACGATCTGCCACTGCTCGTCACTTTGCTGCACCACTTCGTAGAAATAGCCGTCCATCGTCACCCAGCTACGGCCTTTCAGGCGGTAGACCCCGTTGGCATCGGCAAGAGCTTGCAGAGGCGGTGGCGCGCTGCGAAAAGGTGCCAAGTCGAAGTACCACAGTTTCTCGCTGCCGTCCTCGAGGCGCGCCGTTGCCAAGCCGTCAACCAGGTGCCACTCCCGCGTTACTGCACCCGCGATCGCTGAAGTGACACCGACCATGGCGACGATTTCGGCAATCCTCACCAGATGTTCCAGCGCCGCCTGGGTATCGCCCTCACGCCATTCCTCGACGGCATGAAAAACATCCTTGAGCATGCCCCAGACCATCACCGCGCCAAGCATCACGCCGATGCCAGGCAAGAACAGACCCGCCAGGCTGGCCACGGTCCAGGCTGCCGAGATCAGATTATCGTGCCTGGCTTGGCGCTGACGGTCGTCGATGGCCCGCACGGGCACCGCAATGAGCGCCGCGTCATCCTTGATATGGTCGATGTACCCCCGCGCCAGTTGGTCGAACAATGGCAATGGGTAGTCCGCCATGTGCTGGTCCATGTCCCGCGACGCCCAACTGGCGACATCCACCAGCTCACTGGCAACCTTGGCAAAGAACGCTGCGCTATCGCGGCGACGGATGAACCGGCTGAAAAAGCGCTGATAGGCTTCATCTGCCAAGCGTTTACCCAGGATTCGCCGGATGAACGTATCCAGATCCCGGGCGGCGCTCCAGGGGCTGACCGGGTCACCAGGGATGTACACCAGCACGCGCTGGCTGGTGCTGACTCCCAACGAAGTCGTGGTCTGGTCGAACACCACCAACTGTTCGATCTTGCACCCATAAGCGCTCAGTTGCCTGGCAATGACCGGCTTGCCTTGCAGCGTGCCTGGCCTCGCGCCCTGGCAGATTGCGATGACCAGTGCCAGCTCATCCGCCGTCAATATGCCCTCAGTCTTGGCCTTGCAGGCCTCGAGCAACATCGAGGCAGCCTGCAAGGCCTTGTGCGAAGCCATGAAACTGTGGCCTTCCACGGCCGGGGCAAGCAGGATCGAGTCCAGGTGCTCCTGATAGCGCTGGCCCAGGTCCAGTTGGCGGCAGCCACTGACAAACGCCGAAGCGCTCATTGGCTTGAACGTGCTGCCATCGCGCGTCACCACGCAGTCGCTGCGCGGCAGTCCACCCTGCCCGGCTTCATCCTCGGTAAAGTTGGCCAGTGCCGCATCGAGCAATGGGATGTCGTAGCTGTTCTTTTCCTGCTGTGGCTGGCGCCCCGTTGCGAGCTCAGGCTCGGGGGCAACGCTGAAATAGAAGTGGCGCAGGAACAACGCCTCACTGTCGACCGACGCATACAGACTTTTGCTCAATTCGCGCTGCAGCAATGGCCCACAATATTGGCGGATACCCTGAATACGGCCAATGTCGCGGCTCAGGCGTTGACGACAGGTGTAACTCGTCTTGAGCGCTTCGAGCACGTAGCTGAGCTGTTCTGCGGTCAGAGACTCACGTATCGGTTGCTGGCCAGGCGTGTCGCTGACGATGTGCAGGTTGCGTATCCAGGCCGGCAGGCGAGCGGCAATCAAGCCATCCTGAAACCCCTGCTCCGCCGCCAGGTTGGCGGTACGTATGTGTGGCTGGCTATCACTGACGTGCATGGCGCATCTCCGAATATCTGGAGGTGCGACGCTAATCGCCGGCCTGGAGCGCCAAGGGCTAGATAGCTACCACGCGGTCAGAACAACAGCAGCTGGCGATCGGTCAAGGCAGCGAAGTCATCACCGACAAAAGGCAGGATGGCATCGGCCACCGGTTGCAACTGGCGGCTCAGGTAGTGTTCGTAGTCGATAGGGGCCTGCAGGTTCTCCAGCGGCTCAGGGCCAGCGGTGGTGATCAGGTAGCTGATCCAGCCGCCGCGCTGATACTGCCTGGGGCGCCCGACGCGGCTGTTGTAGTCATCCGCCAGGCGCGCGGCGCGCACGTGCGGCGGAACATTGCGCTGGTAATCGGCCAGTGGCCGGCGCAGGCGCTTGCGGTACACCAGCAGCTCATCGAGTTCGCCCGCCAGGGTCTGACGCACGTACTCGCGCAGGTAATCGCGATACGGCTGGCCGCGGAAGATCCGCCCATACAACTCCTGCTGAAAGCGCTGGGCCAGTGGTGACCAGTCGGTGCGCACCGACTCCAGGCCCTTGTAGACCACGTCTTCGCGGCCATCGGCTCGCTGCACAAGGCCGGCATAGCGCTTCTTGCTGCCCTCGTCGGTGCCGCGGATGGTCGGCATCAGGAAACGCCGGTAGTGCACCTCGAACTGCAGCTCCAGCGCGCTGTCCAGCTTCAAGGTCGCCTGTAAGTGCTCGCGCCACCACGCGTTGACCTGCGCCACCAGGTCACGACCAATCCGGGCTGCGGCCTCTTCGCCATGGGCGCCCTTGAGCCAGACGAAAGTGGAGTCGGTGTCCCCGTAGATCACCTCATAACCCTGCGCCTCGATCAGGGCGCGGGTCTGGCGCATGATCTGATGGCCACGCATGGTGATCGACGAGGCCAGGCGCGGGTCGAAAAAGCGGCAGCCGCTGGAGCCAAGCACGCCGTAGAAGGCATTCATGATGATCTTCAGCGCTTGCGACAACGGTGCGTTGCCCTCACGCTTGGCCGCTTCGCGACCCTGCCATACGCGCTCGACGATGGCCGGCAGGCAATGTTCGCTGCGCGAAAACCGCCCACCGCGAAAGCCTTCCACCGAGTGCTCGTCATCGGGCAGGCGCAAGCCCTCCACAAGGCCCACCGGGTCGATCAGGAAGGTGCGGATGATCGACGGGTACAGGCTCTTGTAGTCCAGCACCAGCACCGAGTCGTACAGCCCTGGGCGTGAATCCATGACGAAGCCGCCGGGGCTGGCCTCATCCGGGCGGCTGCCGAGGCTGGGCGCAACAAAGCCCAGGCGGTGCATGTGCGGGATATACAGGTGGCAAAATGCGGCCACCGAGCCGCCACTGCGGTCTACCGCCAGGCCGGTGACCGACGAACGTTCCAGCAGGAAGTCGAGCAACCGGGTATGGGCAAAGATGCGGGTGACCAGTTCGCAGTCCTTGAGGTTGTAACGCGCCAGGGCCGGTTTGTCTTCGGCAAAGCGGCGGTTGATCTCATCCATGCGCTGGTAGGGCGTGTCACTGTCCTTGCCCTCGCCGAGCAAGGTCTGGGCGACGTTTTCCAAGCTGAACGAAGGGAAATTCCAGGTCGCCGAGCGCAATGCCTCGATGCCGTCTATCAGCAGTCGCCCGGGCGCATCGGCGAACACGTGGCCGCCGCCAGCATGGCTACGCAGGGTCATCGGCGCGCCGTTGCGCCCCAGCGCCAGCGGCACCTGCAGCGCCTTCGCGTGCTCGTGCAGCAGGCGCAGGTCGAACTGGATCAGGTTCCAGCCGATGATTGCGTCCGGGTCATGCTCGGCCATCCACTGGTTGAGGCAGGTCAGCAACTCGGCGCGGTCAGCGCAATAGCGCAGGTCGAAATCGACGCCATCGGCATCACCATTGGCCGGCCCGAGCATGTACACCTGGCGCTGGCCGCAGCCTTCCAGGGCGATGCTGTACAGCTCGCCGCGCTCACTGGTCTCGATGTCCAGCGATGCCAGGCGCAACGTCGGGCGGTAGCCCTGCAAGGGTTTGAGCTGGGCCTCGCAGTACACGCCCTGCTCGTCGCGCTGGCCGGTGAACTGCACCGGGGCAGTGATGAAGCGTTCCATCAGGTAGCGCTCCGGCGGGCGAATATCGGCCTCGAAGACGTCGATACCCGCCGTGCGCAGACGTTGCTCCAGCTGCATCAGCTGGCGGTGCTGGCGAGTGTAGAGGCCGAGCATGGGGCGCTGGTCGAAGTCCTTCAGGCGCAGCGGCTTGAGTTGCACGCCTTGCTCCTTGGCCAGCAACACCCGGGCGTGCTCGGTCTGGGCCTGCGGGATGAAGGCCACCGATTCCTGGGGGGCCAGGCGCAACAGCCGTGGCCCGGCATCGGTGGCCAGCCAGAATTCCACGCAGGTGCCCTCGGGCGTGTCATGCCAATGCCGGGTGAGGACAAAGCCCTGCTGCAACTCCACCGCGTCGACCTCTGCTGAAAAGGACGATTCTACGCTAGCGGGGCCCTGCCACGAAGCCGCTTGTGCGCGCTGCCAGCACCGCCAGCACGGCCACTGCGATCAGCGCCAGCACCACGCTGCCAAATGCCTCGACACCCACGCCAGCGAGCAACACGCCACCGACGATTCCGCCCAGGGCGATGGCGCTGTTCCATACCGTCACCAGCATCGACTGTGCGACATCCCCGCCCTCACCCGCCGCATCGGCGCAGGCGGTCTGCAACAGGGTCGGCGCACCGCCATAGGTCAGGCCCCACAGCGCGACGCTCAGGTAGATGGCCCAGGGCGTGGCCTGCCCCAGCAACAGGGTGGCCAGGGCAAACCCTGCCAGGCTCAGCACGACCAGCTTGCGCAGGTGCCGATCGACCATCAGCCCGACCAGGCCGATCCCGGCCAGCGCCGAGAGCCCGAACAGCATCAGCACCTGGCCGACTTCGGCCGCCATGCCCGCCGCCGCCAACAGCGGCACGATGTAGGTGTAGAGGATGTTGTGGCCCAGGACCCAGGCGAGGATCACCAGCAGCACCAGGGCCACGCCCGGCGTGCGCAGCACCTGCGCCGCTGACGGGCGCTGGCCGCTCGCCTGCCCCGGATAGTCCGGCACCGCCCTGAGCACCCAGAACACCAGCAGCAGCGCCACCAGCGTGACCACCGCAAAAGTCGCGCGCCAACCCAGCCCGGCGCCCAGCCAGGTGGCTATCGGCAAGCCCAGCGACAAGGCAATCGGCTGACCGAGCATGGCCACGGCCATGGCCCGCCCCTGCAGGGCCGCTGGCACCATGCGCCGGGCATGCCCGGCGATCAGGCCCCAGGCCAGGCCCGCAGCGGCGCCGGTGAGAAAGCGCAGCAACAGCGTCAGGTGATTGGAGGGCGACACCGCAGTCAGGCCGTTGAACAGCACAAAACCGACGATCGCCAGCAGCAGCGCCCGACGCCGGTACCAACCCTGGGTCAGGGTCACCAACGGGATGGCCGTCAGCAAGGAGCCGAGCGCGTAGGCCGTCACCCATTGCCCGGCCATGGCCTGGCTGATGTGCATGCCATCGGCGATCTGGTCGAGCAGGCCCGCCGGCAAGGTTTCGCTGAGGATGGCGATGAAGCCGGTCATGGCCAGTGCCAGCAAGCCGCTCACGGGCAGGCGCTCGGCGCGGGTCAGGGGAACAGTCGATGTCTGGGACATTGCAGGATGCCTTGTGGTTTCGATCAAGGCCGACAGTCTGCAAGGCCCGCCATTAAGGAAAAAGACGGTTACAATTCCTCTCACCCAGGACGCGGATGTCCGCAATCAGGAGCACAGGATGGACAGCCTCAGCGGCTTCGTGGTCTTCAACCGGGTCGCCGAAACCCGCAGCTTCGTCGCCGCCGGCCAGTCGCTGGGCATCAGCGCCTCGGCCGTGGGCAAGCGTGTGGCGCGCCTGGAGAGCCGCCTCGGTGTGCGCCTGTTCCACCGCAGTACCCGCAGCATCACCCTGACCGCCGAGGGCACGCTGTTTCTCGAGCGCAGCCGGCGCATCCTGGCCGAGATCGAGGCCACCGAACAGGCACTGTCGCAGGCCAGTGAAACACCACGCGGCCGCCTGCGCGTGAGCCTGCCGCAGGTGACCGGGCTGGTGATGCCGGCCCTGGCCGAGTTCATGGAGCGCTTCCCGCAGGTGGAGCTGGACCTGGAATTCACCGACCGCATGGTCGACATCGTCGGTGAAGGTTTCGATGTGGTGATGCGCGGCGGTCAGCCGCTGGACTCGCGGCTCAACGCCAAGTTTCTCGGGCACTTCCAGCATTGCCTGGTGGCCTCGCCCGAGTACCTGCACGCCCGTGGCACGCCGCAGCACCCGCGCGAACTCAGTGCACATACCTGCCTGCACTACCGTTTCCCCAGCAACGGCAAGCTGGAAATCTGGCCGCTGCGCCAGGAGCACCCGGAACAGGGCTACGACATCCCCATCTCGATGGTCTGCAACCATGTCGAGACGCGTATCTGCTTTGCCCTCAACCACCGTGGCATCACCTGCCTGCCGGACTTCAGTGTGCGCCGCGAACTGGCCGCAGGGTCACTGGTGAGTGTGCTCGACGACTTCATCGAACGGCGCGGCAGCTTCTACCTGCTGTGGCCGTCCGGGCGCCACATGCCGCCCAAGCTGCGGGTGTTCATCGACTTCATGCTGGAGCGCGTGTTCAGCCGTACAGGTAGTTGATGTCCTTGTAGCTCAGCGGCGGCACCTGGCCGAGCAGGTAGTCACGCAGCTTGTGCATCTGCCGTGCCTTGGGGCTGCTCTTGAGCCAGGTCATGTAGTAACCGTCGCCGGTCGATACCGCGTGCTTGAAGGGTGTCACCAGGCGCCCGGCCGCGAGGTCGGCACTGGCCAGCACCAGGTCGACCACCGAAATGCCGAGGCCCTGCTGCGCCGCCGAGATGCCCTGGTCGAGGGTGTCGAACACCTGGCCCTGGTCGATGCTGATGTCCAGCGCATCCATGCGCGCCAGCCAGCGCCGCCAGTCACGACGGTCCGGTGACGGGTGGAGGAATTCACACTGACGCAGGTCGGCCAGCTCCGGTTGCGCCTGCGCCATGTAGTCCGGGTGGCACACCGGGATCAGCCACTCATCGAACAGCTTGACGCTCTCGACGTCGGCCGGGAAACGGCCGTTGCCCAGGAGGATGGCGCAGTCGTAGGGCTCCGAGTAGAAGTCCACCGAGTCGATGTCCATCCACACGCTCGACAGTTGCACGCTGCAGTTGTCTTCGAGCTTCTTGAAACCGTCCAGGGCCCGCAGCAGCCAGCGTACGGTCAGCGTCGAGGGGGCTTTCAGGCGCAGCCCATAGCGGTCCTGGCGCAGCAGCGCACAGGCGTTCTCGATGATCTTGAAACCGACCTTGAGCTCCTGGGCCAGCAGCCGCCCATGCTCGGTGAGGCTCAACTTGGGGCCGCGGCGCTCGAACAGGTCGCAGCCGAACATGGATTCGAGCGTCTTGATGTGATGGCTGACCGCCCCCTGGGTCAGCGCCAGCTCTTCGGCGGCCCGGGTGAACGAGCCGTAGCGCGAGGCAACCTCGAAGGCACGCAAGGCGTGCAGTGCTTGAATCCGTTCCGACATGATGCCCTCGAAGCATGAGTAAGACTAATAGTAGGTCATAGTTCCACGCGTTTTACAACGTGAAGAGCGTCTCAGAAAATGCAGGTAAATAACAAAGATAAGTAACCAACCTGCCTGCATATGAGTGGAACTCTCTCTTACTTTAATCTCCTGGGGAAATCATGTTTACGGTTTATGGAAACTGCTATCGCCTGGATGCGCTAGAGCTGGCCGATGAACATGTACGGAACACTCAGCACTGGACGCGGCAAACCTTACAACATTTTCGCAGCGTACTCGCCAACCCCGACTTTCCGTGCCTGTTCGGGCGCAAGGCGGTAGCCGGCGCATCCTGCCATATCCTCTTCGCCCGTGCCGAACAACTGGCCGATGATATCGCTCAGGGCCTGGCCGACTACATACGTATCATCACGCCTGTGCCGATCAAGCAACGCATCGGCAGCCCACTGGTGGTGTTTCTCGAAACGGCCGCCGACAGCAGCCTGGCCGAACAACAGGCACTGGCCTGGAAAGTCCTGCGCGGGGTCCATGCCCGCGACCCGCATCCGTGGCCTCAAGCGGTTCCCACCGACCCGCATGACAACGCCTGGTCGTTCTGCTACGCCGGCATGCCGCTGTTCATCAACATGAACTTCCCCGGCCATCAGCAGATGAAGAGCCGCAATCTCGGCCCGCACATCACGTTCGTCATTAACCCGCGGGAGAACTTCGACGAAGTGGCCAACGCCAGCACCGAAAGCGGGCAACGCATTCGTGCCCGCATTCGTGATCGCGTACGCCATTACAACGACGGGGTCATGCCCGAAACCCTGGGCTTCTTTGGCCAGGACGACAACTTCGAATGGAAGCAGTACCAACTGCAGGAAGCAGGCTCGCTCAATCCGTCGCGCTGCCCCTTTCACGCCCATGCACACGCCCACGCGACACCCGACACTCTGATCGAGAATTGACCGTGAATACCGCCCTGACTCTGACTTATGCACTCACCGTCCTGCTGCTGATCGCCACCCCCGGTCCGGTGGTGGCACTGATCGTCAACACCGCTGCGGCCTCCGGCTCGCGCAAGGCCATGTTCACCGCCGTCGGCACCAACTGGGCATCACTGGTGCTGATCGGTGCCGCCGCCTGGGTCATCCTCACCAGCGCAGCAATCGACAAGGCCTGGCTTAGCGGCATGAGCCTGCTGGGCTGCCTGTTTATCGGCTACATCGCCGTGGGCACCTTGCGCGAGTGCCTGCAGGCGCCTGTCGCCGACGAGGCCGAACTGCAGCCGGCCAAGCCCGGCCGCGGCGGTTTGTGGCAAGGCTTCATGGTGGGCATTTCCAACCCGAAGGACATCATCTTCTTCATCGCCTTCTTCCCGCAGTTCATCCAGATCACCGAGTCGTTCGGCAAGAGCATGGTGGTGCTCTCGCTGCTGTGGGTACTGATCGATTTCGCCGTGCTCAGCCTGTACATCTTCGCCATCGGCAAGATCACCTCGCAGCGCAGCAACCGCCTGATTTCCCTGGCTTCGGGGGTGGTCTTGCTGCTGATCGCCGCCGGTGGCCTGGCCTATAACCTCAAGGAGCTGGCGGGCTGAACGCCCGGCACCGCCACACGCCAGACGAGAAGGAGCGCCCATGGCACCGTCCGTAACCGCCACGCACGTCCAGGGCCTCGCTTCGCCACTGCATCATGACTACCAGCGCTTTCTGCTGCTGGGCAACCGCCGCGCACCGCACACCCTGCATGTGCACGAAAGCGGCTATCGCTCCGGCACCATCAACACCGATGCCTTTGGCCTGCGCTACAGCCATTGCGCGGGCAAGCGCTACTCGGCAGCCGAACGCGGCAGTGCACCGCGCATCAACCTGCTGGTCGGCGGTTCGACCGCCCTGGGAATCGGCGCCAGCTCCGATGAACATACGGTGGCCTCGCACCTGTCGATGCTCACCGGTGAGGTATGGCTGAGCCTGGCCGGCTGCGGGCTCAATGCCAGCCAGGAACTGCTGCTGTTCCTGACCCACCAGCACCGCCTGGGCGAAGTGGGCCATGTGGTACTGCTCAGCGGCCTCAACACCTTGGCCCATGAAGCCCTCGGCGAAGTCCTGGCCGGCCCGCACGACCCACAACAGGCCAAGGCTCACCAGGCTTACTTGAACAGTTTCAACGAAGGCATGCCACCTGTAGGTCCGGCTCGCCGCGAGTCGTTCTGGCAGCGCCTGGGCCAGGCACTGGCACCACGGCGTCACCAACCTGCCCCCAACTGGTCGCTATCCGCCCCGGAAGAACGCCTGGCCCGGGCGGCCGACAGCATCGGCCGCACCTTGCGCCAATGGGAACGCATGCTGGCTGACAGCCACGCCACCCTGACCTTCATCCTCCAGCCCCTGCTGCCCTGGTGCCGGGAAACCCTGCCGGCGGGTGAACAGGCGATGCTGGCCGCCCTCAAGCAACAACCGGGGAATTTCGATCGCCTGCTCGACGGTGCATTCGACAGCCAACTGCACATGGCTTTCTTCCGTCGCATCAAGAGCCAGGCTGACCCCGTGCCCTGCTACGACATGAACTGCATGCTCAGCAGCTCGCTGGTATTCGGTGCCGATCTGTTCGTCGACCGCCTGCACCTGAACGACCTGGGCAACAATGCCCTGGCGAAGGTGATCACCGCCAAGCTGGGGCTGGCCCAGGAACGACACGCCCAGCGCAAGGTCACACCGATCAAGCTCGTCTGACAGACGAGCGACGGGGTTTCGGTTTCGGGCCACGCTTGGCTAGAATACCCCGTCGTTCCGATTCGCCCGAGGCGTACGCGAAGTTGTGATCAATCATCAAGCCGCTCTCCCGTACCTGGCAGCCTGCCGGCCCCGTTCATTGCGCGAGGCACGCCGGTGAGCCGCGTCGTTCGGGCATCAGCACTGCTCATCGCGCTGGCCCCGATGGCCGCAAACGCACTCGAAGTACGTATCGATCCACATGCCGACCTGCTTTACCGCCAGGCGCTGCCGCTGCTGGAGCAGGCCGACACGCCAGATGACAACGGCCCCCTGCGCACCGCCATGGGCGTCGACCCGGAGCTCAACCGCCAGGGCCGGGCGCTGGCACACACCCTGCCAACGGCAGTGGCCCTGCTGAAAAAGTCGGTGGAGCTTGGCCACCCGGTGGCGCAGTATCGCCTGGCGCTGTACTACACCACCTATCTGCCTGCAGCACAGATCGCCGATGCCGCCTGCCCGCTGCTGGAGGCCAGCCTGAGCCAAGGTTTTGCACCGCCGGCTACAGCGATTGCGACCTGGTGCCCAAACTACAATGCCAGTCCGGCTTACCGCGAAGCCCTTGAAGCGATCCCGAGCATGGCGACCCTGTATGCGCCCTACTACCCGCAGCCAGCCACCCGTCTGGCCTGCAGCCGCAGCCACCCGCAGGGGTTGGAGATGCAATGGGGGCGCCAGCGCGACTACCAGGCCGAGGTTTACCGGCTGCTGGGCGATCTCGATCCACAGCATCGCCAGGCACTGCTGCAGAAAGCCGTGGACATCAACGGCTGTGTGGCGGCGCAGAGTCGGCTGACCAGCCAGCGCTAAACGTTGCAGGCGGCAAACAAGCAAGATCGTTCAAGCCACCCACCCTACGGCTCTGTCATGCTGCGCTACCTTGCAAAATGTGTCGCAGCCATCATGCCCAGCAGTCAGCCCATCGCCCGCCAAGCCTTCCTGCACGGCGCCATCGCCATCCTGCCGCTGTCCCTGGCTGTCGCCCCCTGGGGCCTGCTTGCCGGCTCCATGGCCATCGAGGCCAACCTCAGCGCCTGGCAAGGCCAGGGCCTGTCGGCGATCGTCTTCGCCGGTGCCGCGCAGTTGGTGGCCATCGGCATGCTCAAGGGCGGCGCCAACCTGCTGTCGATCCTGCTCACGACCCTGCTGCTGACGTCCCAGCACCTGCTCTATGGCCTGTCCATGCGCCCTGTGCTGTCCAGCCAGCCGTTGCGCTGGCGACTGGGGCTGGGCTTCCTGCTCACCGACGAATTCTTCGCCCTCACCAGCCACTACGACCAGCAGCAGTTCAACCGCTGGTACGCCCTGGGTGTGGGCCTGACTTTCTATGTCGCGTGGAACCTGTTTACCCTGGCCGGCATCGTGCTGGGCCAGAACATCCCGCACCTCGACCAGCTCGGCCTGGACTTTTCCATCGTCGCCACCTTCGTCGCGCTGATCGCGCCACTGGTGCGCAACCTTGCCACCGTGGTGTGCGTGGCGGTGTCGCTGTTCTGCTCGGTGCTGTTCAGTCACTGGCACTGGGAAACCGCCTTGGTCGCCGCCGGCCTGCTGGGCATGGCTGCCGGCTTCGTCTGCCAGAAACTCACCGGAGGCCGCCCATGATCTGGCTGCTGATCTTCGCCATGGGCGCCGTGGTATTCCTCAACCGCTACGCCTTCCTGGAACCGCGCCTGCCCTTGCGCCTGAGCTCGAACGCCCGGCAGTTCCTCGGCTTTGCCGTGCCCGGCATGCTCACTGCAATCTGTGGGCCGATCATCTTCCTGCCCGGCCACCAGCTCGACCTGAGCCCGCTCAACCCCTACCTGCTCGGCGCGCTGGTGGCCGTTGCGCTGGTGCTGTTGACCCGCAGCGTATTGCTGAGCATGCTGGTGAGCATGTTGATCTTCTTCCTGCTGCGCAGCTGGCTGGCATGAGCACGCCCCTGCGCGAACAGACCCACCTCTGGCAGGCGCCGGCCCTCGGCGACGTCGAGATGCTGCACGCGCGCTACTTCCAGCAGCGCTTCGCCCCGCATGTGCATGAAGGCTATGTGTTCACTGTGATCGAGTCGGGCGCGCAACGCTTCTGGCACCGCGGCAGCGAGCACCTGGCGCCGGTCGGCAGCATGGTGCTGATCAACCCGGACGAACTGCACACCGGCGCCACCGCCCACGAAGCCGGCTGGCGCTACCGCGGTTTCTATCCGGAGCATGAGCGGGTGACCGGCGTGCTCGACGAACTGGAACTGGGCCGGCACGGCATGCCGCGCTTCAAGGACAGCGTGATCCAGGACCCGGCCCTGGCCCGGGCCTTCAGCCAACTGCACCAGCTGTCGGAAGCCGGCGCCAGCGCCCTGGAGCAACAGACCGCCTGGCGCCAGGCGGTGCTGGCACTGGTGCAGCGCCACGGCCACTGCCCCGAACCCACGGCCCCCGGCAACGAACCGCTGGCGGTAGCGCGTGCGCGGGAGCTGCTGGAAAGCCAGTTGGCGGACCCGCCGTCACTGGAGGCCCTGGCAGCTGCGGTCAATCTTTCGCCATTCCACTTTGCCCGGGTGTTCCGCCAGGCCACCGGCCTGCCGCCCCATGCCTGGCTGAAGCAACGGCGCCTGGCGCGGGCACGGGAATTTCTGAAAAGCGGCCTGGCGGCCTCTGACGTGGCCTTTACCCTGGGTTTTGCCGACCAGAGCCACTTGAGCCGGCAGTTCAAGCAGGCCTTTGGCGTGACGCCGGGCGCCTATCGCAGCGCCTGCCTGCACAGCTAGCGCCTGCGACGCCAGGCCTCAGGCAAGCTGGCCAGCCACTGCTACACTGACAGAGCAGAACGGAGGATCTGTCATGTCCGAAAGAGAGCTCACCACCCTGATATCGCTGATGAACCAGCGCCAAGCCTGCCTGAGCAGTGCCTGCAAGGAAATTGCCGACTGGATCGACCGCCAGGGCGATGTGCCCGCTGCGGGGAAGATCCGCGCCAGCCTCAAGGCGCTGGAGGCCGATGAGGCCCAGGTCCGCAAGACGCTGACCTCACTGACCCTCGAAAGGCCGCTGCCACGCTTCCGTAGCTGAAGCTCGCAGCACAATGAAGAAGGGCCGCTTATGCGGCCCTTTCGTCGGTCAGTGGTTCATGTGCATGTGGTCATGCCCACCGCCGGCCTCGGCGTTGAGCGGGCGCACTTCTGCCTGCACCTCGACGGTTTCCTTGGCGCCCTTGGCATCTTCGATGGTCAGGGTCAGCGGTACCTTCTCGCCCTCTTTCACCTGCTGGGTCAGGCCCATCAGCATCACGTGGTAGCCATTGGGGTCCAGGCTCACCGGCTTGCCCGCAGGCAGTTCCACGGCCTTCACTTCCTTCATGCCCATCACATCGCCGTTCATGGTCATTTCGTGCACCTGCACGGTCTTGGCCACTGGCGAAGCCACGCCGACCAGCTTGCTGTCGGTGCTGGCGGTCAGGGTCATGAAGGCGCCAGTGGACGGCTGGTGCGGCACGCTGGCGCGTACCCAGGCGTCGCTCACGGTGGTCTGCGCCAGGGCCGGCAGGGCCAGGCCCATCAGTACCAGGGCGGCCAGGCCGCGCTTGATTGGTTGCATCGACATTCAGCAAATCTCCATCAGGGTAGCCAGGTCTTCAGCGCATTCCTTGGCATTCAGCGAATGGCCCAGGCTCAGGCGCAGGGTGCCACGAGTATCGTAGACGTAGCTGGTGGACGAGTGAGAGATGGTGTAGGTGTCACCGGCCGGGACCTTTTCGTAGAACACCTTGAACTCCTTGGCCACCGCGGCGATTTCTTCCGGGGTGCCGGTCAGGGCGGTGAACGACGGGTCGAAGGC